>JBGATB010000012.1:0-232360 GCA_044229415.1 Myxococcaceae bacterium
TCGAGCCGTGGCTTCGCTATCGCTTCTTTCAGTCCCGGCCTCGCGGCCGACAAACCTTGCGAGTTGCTTGGGTCGCTACGACCTGCTTCCCAGAGGACTTGCACCTCCTGACCGTGCCCATGCTGGGCACACCGACTCCGGCCTGACGGCCTACGCTCGAGCTGAACGGCATCTGCTGGCAGAGCAGCTGCTCGCGCACGAACTTGCCCCGGTGGATGGGCGAGCTCTCGGTGGCGGTGCCGAGCGCGGCCATGAGCGAGGCCTGCGTGAGCAGCCCCACGCGCGGGGTGCCCGCCAGCGAGACCGGGGCGAGAGCGCTCCCCGCTGGAGCGGGGAGTCCGTAGAACGCCGCCAGCGGCCCGTCCGCGAACGACTCCGTGGAGGTGAAGAGCTCGCCGAGCTTCGCGCCGGGACGCCAGAACGCGCGGTCGAGGAAGGCGGCGGTCTCCGCCTTCATGGAGGGCCGGAGCGCCTCGAAGTCGGGGAAGACGGCGGGGTCCTTGCTGGCACTGTCGAGGCGGCCAAGCAGGAGCCACTGCTCGTGGAAGTGGCCCACGGCGTCCTTCGCGCGTGGATCCGCCAGGAGCCGGCGCGCCTGCGTGGCCACGCCGTCAGGCGTGTCCAGCTCGCCTGCGCCCGCGGCGGCGAGGAGCGCGTCATCCGGCATGGAGCTCCAGAGGAAGTAGGAGAGGCGGCTGGCGCGCTCGTAGCCGGTGGCCCGCTGGGGGCCGAGGTCCTGCGCCGGCGCCCCCAGCTCCACCCGGTAGAGGAAGCGCGGGGAGATGAGCAGCGCGGTGAGGACGCCGCGCAGCGCGCCCACGTGGTCCGCGCCCTGGGTCTTCAGCGCCGCGTAGACGTCCAGCAGGCGCGTGAGCTCCCCGTCCGCGAGCGGGCGGCGAAAGGCGCGGACCGCGAGCACGGAGGTGAACCGGCGCGCGCACCCCGCCTCGCCGTCCGCGGACACGTCGCACGGCACCAGCGCCTGGGGCGAGGCGCGCTGCGCCAGCGCCTCCGCGGCCTCGAGGTACTTCTCCGCCAGCAGCCCGGTGACGTTCATCGCCTCGGCGTCGTTGTCGAAGCCCAAGCCCGCGTTGTCCGAAGGGAAGGCGCGCGAGGGGGCGCTGGCGTCTCCCAGCAGATCTCGCACGGTGCGGTCGTACTCGAGCCGGCTCAGCCGCCGCAGGGGCGAGGCGCCCGGGGAGGGACCAGGCAGCGCGCAGGCGGCGGGCAGCTCACCGGAGCCGGGCTCGCCGCCGCCTTCTCTCTCCGCGACGATCGCCAGCGAAGAATCACCCGTGCAGGCGGGCAACAGGAGCAGGGCGGCCAGGCTCATCCAGCGGGACATGGGCCCTTGCTGAGCAAGGAGGATGCGAGCGCGTTGGCCCCGGATTCACTGGGGAAAGTGCGCGCGCGCCCTGTCCCTACGCGCTGACACCGGGTGCCCTGGAACCGGTCACTCCTTGAGCTTCACCCCGTACCGCTCGGCGAGTCGGTAGAGGTAGGGGCGCGCCAGACCGGCGGCGCGCGCGACCTTGGAGACGTTGCCGCCGTGGCGGGCGAACAGCGCCTCGAAGTACTCGCGCGTGAACGACTCCACCAGCCGCTCCTTGGCCTCCATGAAGGGGAGCGCGGTGAGGTCCTTGCCCGGCAGCTTCGGCGCCTCCACCGGGAGCGGATCCACCGCCCCGCTGAGCACCCGCTCCACCACGTTGCGCAGCTCGCGCACGTTGCCTGGCCAGCTGTACTCACCCAGCCGGGCGAGGAGGGCCGGCGAGAGCGCCACGTCCTCGCGCCCCAGCTCGCGCATGAAGCGCTCGGCGAGGAGGGGGAGATCTTCCAGCCGCTGTCGCAGCGGCGGAACGACGGCTTCGATCACCGCGAGCCGGAAGTAGAGGTCTTCCCGGAAGCGGCCAGCCTGGACCTCGGCGCGGAGATCTTTCGCGGTGGCGGCGATCAGCCGGACGTCCACGCTCTGCACGCGCGTGTCCCCCACCCGTTGGATCTCCAGCGCCTCCACCGCGCGCAGGAGCTTGGGCTGCAGCTCCAGCGGCAGCTCGGAGATCTCATCGAGGAAGAGGGTGCCGCCGTGCGCGGAGAGGAAGGCCCCGGGCCGATCCGCCACCGCGCCGGTGAAGGCGCCGCGCACGTGGCCAAACAGCTCGCTCTCGATCAACGCCGCCGCCACCGCGCCGCAGTCGAGCGTGACGAACGGGCCGGCGGCGCGCCGCGAGCGGCGGTGCAGCGCGCGCGCCAGCCACGTCTTGCCGGTGCCGGTCTCGCCGAGCAGGAGCACGGTGGAGCGGGTGGGCGCGGCGCGCTCCAGGAGCCCGAAGAGCTGCCGCATGGGCGTGCTGTGTCCCACCGCCTCGTCGAACGCGCCCAGCTCCGGTGCGGCGCCCACGTCCTCGTCCACCGCCGTCAGTCGCAGCGTGGTGCGCCCCAGCTCCAGCGCGGCGCTGCCGTCGACGACCACCTCCTGGACGCGGGTGTCTCCGAGGAAGAGGCCGTTGCGCGAGCCCAGGTCCCTGACCCGCACGCCATCCGCGCGGGGCTCGAGCTCCACGTGGAGGCGCGAGACCGTGGCGTCGGTGAGCTGCAGCGAGGCCTCTGGCGCGGTGCCGACGGTGAAGGTCCCCTCGACGACGGCGCTGGCGGGCGCGTCCGGCCCGGCCTCCACCGTCAGCCGGTAGTGGCGCAGCGCCAGCCCCGGCTGCGAGGCCCGCTTGCGCAGCAACAGGCCGGGCGGCTCGAGCGGCTCGGTGGGCCGGCTCATCGCGTCTCCAGCAGGTAGACGATCACCGCCGCCACCGCGAGCCCCGCGCCCACCGCGTAGCCGACGTTGGCGGCCGCCGCGGTGCCGCGCGCCTGCTGGGCGAGCTGCGCGGAGGGGAGGTCCAGCGGCTCGGCGCTGGCCTGCGCCGCCAGGGTCTTGGCGCGCACGCCGAGCAGGAGCCCCGCCCCGGCCGAGGCCACGCCGCCTCCTCCCAGGAGGAACGGCAGCGGGCCCGCCTTCGCCGAGGCGGGCGCCGGCTCCTGCGCGGGAGCGGGGAGCAACGGCTGGGGCGCCGGCTCCGGCGCGGCGGGGGGCGCCGGGGGCGTGAGCGTGGGCGCGTCTGGCGGGGGGCGAGCGGCCAGGCGCGCCTGCTCGAAGCGCTCGGAGATCTTCGGGCTGGTGAGCGGCGGGAGGGCCACCTCGGGGTCCAACCGCAGGGCGATCCGGAAGTGCTCGTCCGAACCCTTGAAGTCGCCCAGGTTGTAGCGGCACAGGCCGCCGTAGAGCTCGATCTCCACCAGCTCCGGCCCGGTTGCGGGGGCGCGGGCGGCCTGTTCCAGCTGCTGCACACAGCGGGAGAACTGGAACTCGTCGTAGAAGACCTTCGCCGCGCGCAGGTGTGGGTTCGGGCCAGCGGCGAGCAGGGCGATGACGAGCCGGAGGGGCATCGGGGGCGCGGGAGCGTATCACCCCGCCCGGCACTACAATCGCCCGCCAAGGCGGTCATGGCCGAGCACCTGGGCAACTACGAGCTGACGCAGCGCCTGGCCCGCGGCGGGATGGGCGAGGTGTACCTGGCGCGCCAGCGCGGACCGGGCGGCTTCGTGCGCGAGGTGGTGGTGAAGCGGCTGCTCCCGCACCTCACCGAGGACGCGACCTTCGTCGGCCAGTTCCTCAACGAGGGGAGGCTGGCCGCGCTCGTCGAGCACCCCAACGTGGTCCAGGTGTACGAGCTGGGTGAGGCGGGCGGCACGTACTTCCTGGCGATGGAGCGGGTGCGCGGAGAGAGCGTCCGTCGCGTGCTGCGCGCGCTGGCCGCCCGAAAGGAGCAGCTCCCGGTGGGCGCCGCGGTCCACATCGTCCGCGAGGCGCTGCGGGGCCTGCATGCGGCGCACGCGCTGGTGCACGGAGGGCAGCCGCTGCCGATCATCCACCGGGACGTGACGCCGGAGAACCTGCTGCTCACGCGCACCGGGAGCGTGAAGGTGGTGGACTTCGGGATCGCCCGGGCCAGCACCTCCGGGGCGCTCACCAAGACGGGGACGGTGAAGGGGAAGCTCCCCTACCTCGCGCCGGATCAGCTGCAGGGCGGGAGCGCTTCTCCCCGGACGGATCTCTACGCCGTGGGCGTGGTGCTCTACGAGCTGCTCACCGGGCGCGTGCCGTTCGAGGGCGAGACCGAGGGGAGCCTGCTCTACAAGATCCTCTACACGCCGCCCGCCTCCGTCTCCAAGCTGCGGCCGGAGGTGAGCGCCGCGCTGGAGGCGGTGGTGCTGCGCGCGCTCGCCAAGGACCCCGCGCAGCGCTTCACGGACGCGCAGGAGATGATCGCCGCGCTGGAGACGGCCGCCGCCGCGGAGCTGGCCGCGCTGGACCGCCCGGCGCTCGGCGCGCTCACCGGTGCGGGCGACTCCGGGGACGGAAGCACCTTGCCCACCGCCCCGGGGGACGCGGCGCCGGCCGCGGCGCCGGCTGGTGGGACGGCGCCGCTCGGCGCGGCCCGCGCGAAATCGAGCACGCGCGTGGCGTGGCTGGGCGGCGTGCTGCTGCTCTGCCTGCTCGGCGGAGGCGGGCTCTGGGTGCTGCGACCGTCCGCATCCTCGGACAGCTCCGTTCCTCCCGAGCGAAGTCGAGGGACGCCTCCGCCCGAGCCCACCCACGCTCCCTCCGCGTCCTCGGACAGCTCCGCTCCTCCCGAGCGAAGTCGAGGGACGCCCGCGCCCGAGCCCACCGCCGGCTCTCCGCCCGGCACGCACAAGGCGGCGGGGCGCGGCAAGCTGCAGGTCTTCGCCAAGCCCTGGGCGGACGTCTACTGGCGCGGCTCCAAGCTGGGCGTCACGCCGCTGGTGGAGCCGGTGACGCTCCCCGTGGGCGCGCAGGTGCTCACCCTGCGCAACGACGCGCTCGGCGTGAAGCGCGACTTCAAGGTGCGGATCCGCGCCGGCGCCACCACCGAGCTGCGCGCGAACCTGCTGGATCGCTGAAGCTGCTGGCTTGCTGGCCGATCCTTGCGGTGAAGTGGCGGTCGCCGATGTCGCGCTCCCCCTCCCTCTCCCTGCTCTTGTGCGCCGCGCTGCTCGGCGGCTGCGCCGTGGAGGTGGAGGAGCGCGTGCGCGGCTGCACCTCCACCGTGCCGTGCTCAGGCGAGCGGGTGTGCCTGGACGGGCTGTGCGTGAACCCGTCCCAGCAGGTGGGCGCCTCCGGCCCCTGCGAGGCCCCCGCGCTGCTGGACGCGCCGAACCTGATCGGCAACGGCGACTTCGACGCTGACGGGCTGACCGGCTGGGGCACCGTCAACGGCACGCTCGCGAAGGTCGCCAGCACGCTCCCGGGTGGCTTCGCCGTCCGGGTGCAGGGCCTGGATGATCAGGAGTACGCGCTCAACGATTCGCCCTCCTGGCTGCAGGACCCGCCCGCCGGCCTGCGCTACTGCTGGGCGGCGTTCGTCCGCGCGGAGAGCGCCACCAGCGTGGTGGAGCTGCAGGTGAAGGAGTACAGCAGCTCGGGGAGCCGCCTGGGCGAGGCGGCGGTGACCACGCCGCTCTCCCAGACCTGGCAGCGGGTGCGCGTGGAGTACGTCTCGGTGGGCGCGCCGGGCGGTTTTCTCGACCTCCACGTCCGGGTCAACAACCCGGGCAAGGCGGGCGAGAGCTTCGACGTGGACCACACCCGCCTGCGCATCGCGCCCTGAGGTGCGCGCTCACCACGCGCCGGCGAAGGCCACGCCGGACGGCCCGAGGAACAGGCTCGCCGAGGCGCCGCGCTCGCTCACCACCTCGGGCGGGTTGAGCACCAGCCCCAGGCCGATCAACGCGGCCCCGCCGCAGAGCGCCGCCAGCGAGGCGGTCTTCCCGGTGCCGATCGCCGCCACCTCCTGCCGGTAGGACGGCAGCGTGCCGAGCGCGGCGGGGTTCTCCAGCTCGCGGTTGATCGCCCCCTCGCGGGTGATCGCCTGCACGCCGAAGAGCCCACCCGCCAACATGGCCACCGCGCCCGCGCCGATGAGCGTGTACGGCAGCACGCGGGAAGGCGGCGGAGGCAGCGGCGTGCCGGTGGCCTCCGCCACCGAGTAGGCCAGCTGCGCGCGCAGCGCCTCCAGCGACGAGGCGATCCGCACCGAGCGCCCCAGCGGCTGCGCCTTGCTCGAGTCCAGCGTCTGCAGCGTGAGCTGGTACGCGTCCCCCAGCCGCGCCAGCGAGCCTGAGAGCACGAAGCGCGCGCCGATCGCTCCGGCGAGCTCCGCCAGGCAGCTCTGGCCGTCCTCGGAGCAGCCCATCATCTGCTTCTGCCGCTCCATCCCCAGCAGCGTCTGCACGTCCTTGGTGGAGACGACGTCGAAGAAGCCGCGCTGGGCGACGGTGATGGTGATGGTCTCCGCCAGGGCGCCGGCCACGGTCGGGTCCACGCCGCCGGCCGCGGTGAGCTCCAGCACCACCAGGCGGGGCTTGCCGGTGGGCCCTTTCGCGGGGGGCGGCGCGGCCACCGGAGACGGGGCAGGCGGCGGCGCCGTCCGCGCGGGAGGAGGCGGCGGCATGGGCAGCTCGGGCGGCTTCGCGGCGGGCTTGGTGGCGCCCAGCGCGGCGGCGGCCGCGGCGAGGCAGGCACAGAGGAGAAGCCGGCTCATGGGCACCCCAGCGAGTCGATGTGCACGGCGCGCCCGTTGGGGCTCACCACCAAGAGCTGCTTCTCCCCGGCGTAGAGCAGCCCCTCGTCCAGCTTGGCGCCGCCGGCGGAGAGCCAGGCGTCCTCTGCGGGGACGCGCGTCCAGGTGCCCTGCGCCGCGCCGGCGGTGGCGGCGAGGCGGTAGACGCCTTCACGGGTGAGCGCGAACACCTGGGAGCACAGCTGCGCGTAGTCCGAGGCGCGCACCGCGCTCGCCGGCAGCGGCGGGGCGATCTGCGCCCGGCTGGGCAGGCCGTAGACGCGGCCATCGCCCATGCCCACCCGCGCCGCGCTCCCGTCCGCGAAGACCTTGATCGGATCTCCCTCGGGCAGGAAGACCTCGTCCGCGCGCCACACCGCCGAGCTGCGCGCCTCGAAGTGGAAGAGGCGCGACGCGGCGACCAGGTAGCCCTGGAGGTAGGACGGGGCGGCCATCGCCCCGGGCGGGAGCGCCGCCAGGGACGTGATGGTGCCGCGCGAGAGCGGGACGAGCCGGATCACCGCCTCCGGCAACAGCCCCACCGAGGTGAGGTCGGTGATCTCCACCCGCTGCGGCCCCACCGCGTAGAGCGCGTCCCCGGAGGAGACGAGCGCCACCTCGGTGCCGTCACCGCGGGTGGCCAGCGCGGCGCGGCGCGGCGCGGGCAGCCCCACGGGGAAGCGGCCGTAGAAGCCGGAGGGCACCGGGAGCACGTTGCCGCCGAAGTCGATCAGGAAGGGCGGCAGCTGCTTCTCGGCGATCAGCTCCATCACCGCCCAGCGCGGGCGGCCCTGCACGCCGCTGAGGATGGGGAACTGGGCATCTCCCTTGTCCGCCGCCACCAGCTGCCCGCCGGCGCTGGCCACGAAGCTGGTCTCCTTGAGCACCTTCACGCTGGAGACCGCGCCCACCCCCGCCGCCACGGACGGGAGGCGGAAGATCCAGTCCGCGCTCGAGGCCCCCACCACCGCCTCCGGCAACCGGTCCAGGAAGAGCGCGAGGTCGGAGTCGAACTCGCCGCGGTTCCAATAGACGTGGCCGAGCGCATTGACGCCCGCATAGCGGCGCGGGTTGGCCATCGCCAAGCGTTGGGTGCGGTGCAGCCACGGGGTGAGGCTGGGGTCGAGCGCCGTTGAATCGCCCGGGTTGTCGCTGTCGTATTCGAGGATCCGCTGCGTCTCCCCCTGCGCGCCGCAGCGCAGGTGCAGCCGCAGGAAGTAGCCGCTCCCGCCGTTGCCGGCGCGGTGCTCCACCGCGTGGATCCCGGACGCCTCGGTCTCGTTGCACTGCTTGCGGTCCCCCAGCGTGTAGCCCGTAATGAAGGTGTTCTTCGTCATCGAGCTCACGGGCGGCGCGGGGCAGGAGGGGGACGTGTAGACCATCTGGCGGAGGACGTGGATGACGATGGCGCCGTTGGGGTCAGCCGTGGTGGCGATCAGCGTGTCCCCGTTGGGCGTCTGCTGCAGGCGGATGACGTCCCGCTTGGGCTCTCCGGCCGGCTCGTCACAGCTCAAGTCCCCGAGCGAAGTGGGGCCGAACGGGTCGGTCATGGTGCCGCTCCCGAATGGCAGCACGGCCCCTTGCTGGTACCCGGCCACGTAGAGCCCACGGGAGGTGCCCGCGTAGATGAAGCCGTCCCGCGCGTCGCCGATGAACATCAGGTCGAAGAGGTTGGCCACCCCGCCGTCCGCCCCCTTGATGCTCCTGGGGGCGGTGGGCGCGCCGCCGTTCACGTTGACGAGCGAGAGCTGCGTGTCGTTGAAGGCGAAGAGCAGCGGCGGCGCGGTCGCGGTGCTCAGGCGCAGCTGCGTGGGGACGAAGCCGAAGTAGTTGTCCGCGCAGGTGCCGGAGAGCCCGGCGCCCAGGCTCCAGTCGTAGGTGCAGAGCGCGCCGCTGGCGAGCAGCGCGTAGCTCTTGAGCCCGGACTCCGCGAGCGCCACCGCGGGGGCCGGGAGGGAGATCGCGGAGAGGTCCTGCAGCGTGGACGTCCCCGGCGGGTAGTCCAGCCGTCCGCCGGAGCAGACGCCACCGCCGTCCGGGAAGCCCGCGTCCGGCACCAGCACCCGCGCGTACTTCGAGAGCACCAGCTTGGTCAGCTTGGTCCCCTGCGTCCACGAGAACGCCACCCCGCCGCTGGCCACGTCCCCGCACTTGTCGAGCACGTCGAAGTCGTCCGAGACGGCGAGCGTGTCCGGCATGGCCTCGAGCGCCGCGGGCCCCACGCGCACCGGCTGGTACTGCGCGCCCGCCGGCGTGGGCTGCAGCGCATCCAGCGTGGCGTCCACGCAGCGGCCGCCGGGCCCGCAGCGCCAGCTCGCGCCCACGCAGTCGCTGTCTTGCGCGCAGAGGTACTCCGCGGCAGCGGTCTTGGAGTGGCACGCCCCCTCCAGGCCGCACGTCCAGCCAGAGGGGCACTGCAGCTCGTCGCTCCCGGCGTCCCGGGAGCACGGGTAGGGCCGCTCCGCCTCGAGGTTCACGCAGGCGCGGCAGCCGGTGAGGGCCAACAACGCCAGGAGCGACAGCGCAGTCCGGGACACGTCTCCCCCTCGTTCGAGAGAGGGCGAGCGTAACCCGGAAAAACCGGCGCCGGCCTTGTGGGTAATCAGCCTACGGCGTCGGTGGTGCCCGGGCTCTTGCGGATGGCGGGCGCGAACTCGTCCTCGAGCTGCCGCAGCCGCACCGCGAGCACCTTCACCAGGTGCAGCGCCATCGCCAGGTTCGACTGGAGCGCAGCGCGGAAGTGGTAGCCGGAGAGCGTGAGCGCGGTGACCGGCTCGTACGCCACCACGGTGGCGGTGCGGGGCGCCGGGTCGACGATGGAGAGCTCGCCGAAGAACTCGCCCGCGCCCAGGAAGGCGAGCCGCGTGCTGTTGGCCCCCACGCGGCGGCGGACCTCGCACTGCCCCTCCACGATGAAGAAGGCGGTGGCGCCCGCGGTGCCCTCCTTGATCAACTCCGCGCCCGTCTCGTAGCGCTGCACCTCCACGTGCTTGGCCATCAGCGCCAGGTCTCCGTGAGGCAACCCGGCGAGCAGCGGCATCCGCTTCAGGGCTTCCAGGCGCGCGTTCTCTTCCATAGGGCGCAGGAGCCTAGCAGCGCCGGCGCTCAGAGGAACGTGGGCGGGTAGGCGCTGCGCGGCCCTCGAAGCACCCGCTCCAGCCGCGCGTTGCAGCGCGCGCAGGAGCCGGAGCGCAGCGGACGCAGCGCCACCCAGGCCCCGCACACGGGGCAGCGCAGCACCCCCGCGCGCAGCAGCGCTGCGACCGGCAGCGCGAGCAGCCAGCCGGTCAGCCCCAGGGCCGGAAGCATCAGCATGGAACCGCCCGCCGCGTAGCCCGCCAGCGCGATCGCCGGCAGCACCGCGCCGAGCGTCTTGCGGCGCTCCCACCGGGCGTGGGCGGGGTGGAGCGCGTCCTTCGGCTCCGCGAGCGGCGGCTCCGCGAGCGCTGGATCATCCAGCCGAGCGCAGGCCTCGGCCAAGGCCTGAAAGTGCTGGAGGGCGGCGGAGAGCGTCTGTTGATCTCCCTGCTCCACGCTGAGCCGGAAGTGGCGCCGGCCCAGCAGCGCGCCCGGGCAGCGCGCGAAGAGCAGGCGCAGCCGCTCCTGCACCTCGGGGCGGCTCAGCAGGACCCTCACCCGGACGCGCTGTTCCTGCGCGCTGCGGACGGCGAGCAGCGCGTCGAGCTCGGGCTCGTCGAAGAGGACCTCGTCAAAGGCGGGCTGCGACTGCCTCCTGCGCTCGAGCGCGGAGAACGGCAGCTCGCGAGCCACCTCCAGCTCCAGGCAGACGCGCCCGTCTGGGAGGGGAAGCAACCGGACGCGCCGCTGGCGGTGGAGGCCGACCCACTGCGCCTCGCCCTCCTGACACCCGTCATCGAGCTCCAATCTTCTGGCGACCTCGGCGAGTCTCACGCTCACGGGCCAACGCTACGCCTGCGCCGCGCCGTTCGCAGATCCGCCCATTAGGGTGGGTGGACAGCGCTGTCAGGACGGCAGCTATACTCGACGCCTCAATCCGAACAGAGGTGATGCGCATGGGGACGGTGGAGGGCGGGGATCTGCTGTTGAAGATTTGGGACGAAGTGCGCGGGATGAGCACGCGCTTCGACAAGATGGACGGCCGCCTCGACGGCGTCGACGCTCGGCTCGACAAGATGGACGGCCGCCTCGACAAGATGGACGGCCGCCTCGACAAGATGGACGGCCGCCTCGACAAGATGGACGGCCGCCTCGACAAGATGGACGGCCGCCTCGAGGAGCTGAGCGAGCGGCTGGACAACACCAACGACACGCTGACGCTGATCGGCGGGGTCCTGCAGCGCGCGGTGTCGACGGTCAAGGAACGGATCGAAGACCACGAGCGCAGAGTCCAGACGCTCGAGAAGCCCTGAGCCGCGCTGCTAGTTGAGCAGCTGCGGACCGCGAGGCTTGGGCGGCGGCGGCTCGGCGTCCAGCTCGTTGCGCATGCGCTCGAGGTGGGCCATCCGTGCGTCGTACAGCTGGCGCTCCAGCTCCGCGCGCGGCGAGGTGCCGTCGATGGTGAGGCGGATGCCTTCGGCGCGGAACTCCACCGCGCCCAGCCGCGGCGCGAGCGCGTCGCAGGCGAGCACGGCCAGCTCCAGCGCGCTGGTGGTCACCTGCAGCGTGGAGCGGGTGACCAGGTCCGGGAAGGCGGCGGCGAAGTGCACCGTCTCGCCGTTGCGGTCCACCAGGGAGAGCCGGCTTCCGTCCACGGTGACGGCGCCGAGCTCCGCGCGCTGCAGCAGCTTCGCCAGCGCCGACAGAGAGATCGGCGAGCGCTCCACCGCCCGAGGCCCGGGCGCGGCCAGCTCCACCTCCACCAGCGTGCGCGGGCGCGAGCTGCGCCAGGCACGCCGCAGCCGCGGCCAGGCGCGCCGGAAGAGCCAGTAGCCGGCGAGCGCCGCCACGCCAACAACCACCACCGGGAGGCCCAGCGCGCCCCCCGCGCTGCCGAGCACCAGCAGGCAGAGCCACACCACGCTCAGCCACAACTGCGCCTTCCGGAGCCCGTCGGTCGTCATTTCCTCCCCTTACCCGGGACCCGGCCGCGCTGTGAACCGCCCCCCCAACGGAAGGGGTGCACTCCAGGCAGAGGCCACGGGTCAGTCCCTTCATGCCTCGCGTAGTCCCCGCCCTCCTGTGCCTTCTCCTCGCCGCGTGTCCTCGCGGTGAATCCACCGTTGGCCCACAGGGGCCTCAGGGCCCGGCAAGCGCCACTGGGCGCCCAGGGCGTGGCGGGGCTCTCTGCGGCTTCGAGGTCAACGGGAAGAGCTGGGACGACATGTTCTCGTTCGAGCTGGAGTCGAAGCTCTCGACGATGAGCTTCATGGCCCCCGCCGTCTCGGGCCTGGGCGCTGCGCCCCGGTAGCGCATCGGCGTGAACCGCTCCTGCAGCGAGTGGCTCTGGCCTACAAGGGGTAGTATATTACCCGTTGAATGCCAATTACCGACTTAACGGGTCATATAATACCCCTCTCTCAAAGTCCCCAAGAGCTCGCCAAGCTCCTGGCCAGGCGCGTCCACGACCTGCGACTGGCGCGGGGCTGGGGACGCGCCGAGCTCGCAGAGCGCACCGGCGTCTCCGAGGCCACCATCAAGGTCTTCGAGCGCAGCGGGCAGATCACCCTGAGCCGCCTCCTCCTGCTGGCGCGCGCGCTGGACGCGCTCGGACCGTTCGGTGCGCTGTTCGAGCCGCCCGCAGCACGCTCGCTCGAAGAGCTGGAGAAGAAGCCGAAGACGCGCCAGCGCGGCCGGAGACGGAGCTGATGCGCGTCGAGGTCCGGCTCGAGCTGAAGACCCCGCGGACCGTGGGCCACCTGCTCGACGACGCCGGTCGCATCCACTTCCAGTACGCGGACGACTTCCTGGGCGGAGGGGTCCAGCTCTCTCCGTTCAAGCTGCCGCTCGGCCCAGGCGTCCGGTCCGACGGGCTGCCGGACTTCCACGGCCTCCACGGCCTCTTCTACGACTCCCTCCCGGATGGCTGGGGCCTGCTGCTCATGCACCGGCGCATGCGCGCGCTGGGCGTCAACCCGGATCGGATCTCCGTCCTGGCTTGGCTGCGCTACCTGGGCACCCGGGCCATGGGCGCCCTCACCTACCACCCCGCGGAGGGGCCAGACGCAGACACCGCGCTCGAGGTGGGGCTGAACACCTTGGCGAACGAAGCGCTCGCGGTCCACGAGGGGCGGGTGGAGGAGGTGCTCCCCGAGCTGGAGCTCGCAGGCGGAAGCCCGGGCGGCGCGCGGCCCAAGGTGCTGGTGGCGCTGGGGCCAAAGGGCCGGCTGCTCGCGGGCACCGCGGCCACGCCCAAGGGCTTTCGCCAGTGGTTGGTGAAATTCGCCGCGAAGGACGAGCTGGCCGGCGCCTCCGCCCTGGAGGAGCTTTACGCGCGCATGGCGCGCGCGTCCGGCCTGCGCATGCCCAAGACTCAGCTGCTCCG
The DNA here is from genome assembly GCA_044229415.1 of Myxococcaceae bacterium. Taxonomy (GTDB): domain Bacteria; phylum Myxococcota; class Myxococcia; order Myxococcales; family Myxococcaceae; genus JBGATB01. The sequence continues at coordinate 13,099 of JBGATB010000012.1, forward strand.
TCTCGAGCGCGGCAGGCAGTGCTTCGCCACCGAGCGGTTCGACCGGACGCCGAACGGGCGCGTTCACGTCCACACGCTCAGCGGCTTGCTCCACGCCAGCCACCGGCTGCCCTCGCTGGACTACGCGGCGCTCCTTCAAGTCTCCGGGGCCCTCACCCGCTCCCAGGGCGAGGTGATCGAGGCCTTCCGCCGGCTCTGCTTCAACGTGCTCGCATGCAACCGGGATGACCACGGGAAGAACTTCTCGTTCCTGATGACGGAGGACGGCGAGTGGCGTCTCTCGCCCGCGTACGATCTCACCTACTCGGAAGGGCTGCGCGGCCACCACACGACCTCGATAAGGGGCCAGACGCGAACCATCCGGCGAGAGGACGCGCTCGCGCTCGCGCTGGAGCAGGGGATCTCCAGAGCGCAGGCGCTCAAGGTGATGAACCAGGTGGAGTCGGGCGTGGCCCGGTTCTCCACGCTCGCCCGTGCGCTGGAAGTCCCCAAGAAGACAGCGGAGCGAGTGGCGGCGCGCCTGGCCGAGGTCCGCGGCGACTGGCGAAGCTGACTGCCGCAAAAAGAAAAGACGCGACTCCGGGACCCGGGCTCCCTCCTGGGTGGGCTTCCCGGCCAAGCCGGCCGGATCTTCAGGAGCCGTCATGCACGTTCGCCTCAGCGTCCTACCCGCATTGCTGTCCCTCTCCCTCTTGGCTGGCTGCGCGCAGCTCTCCGCGCTCTCCCGGAGCGCCGCGCCCCAGCTCGCCGACCAGGCCGCGTCCAAGGCGCCTTCCACGGAGACCGTGGTGGAGAACGCCAAGCCGTTCTCAGACGAGGACGAAGGCAGCGCCGGGCCCGTCCAGGACGCGAACGAGGGCAAGGTGGTGTTCTCCAACGAGGAGATCCCCCGCAAGGAAGCCAGCGCCGCCAAGCTCGTCACCGAGACGACCCTCAACAAGCCGCTCTACTTCCGCGCCTTCTTCCCGAAGACCCCGGCGCGCCTGCTGTACGAGGAGAAGCACCTCCAGTGCCCCGCCTCCAAGCGGGTGCTGCGCTTCTACGGGCGGCTGGAGGGCACGGAGAAGTGGCAGATCCTCAGCGTCATGGAGGCCCCCACGCTCTTCACCGTCCTGCGGACCCACTCGGTGGCCACGCCCGACAAGAAGCTGGCCTCCTGGGTGCCCACCGCGCCCTTCGCGTTCGACGAGGACGGCGAGCGCCGCCTGGACGCGGACTTCCTCCAGCTCGCGGCGATGATGAAGCCGGGCAAGAACGCCGTGGACGTGAAGCTCGAGGCGCAGTGCGACGACCTGCGCAACCCCGTCCAGCACCCCATCTCCCAGGGGCGGATCGTCTTCGACGTCACCCCCGCCGGCCTCAAGGGCCTGGCCAAGCTGGTGAAGGTGCGGGACGGCGAGCCTTCCTCCACCAAGCGGCTGCGCGCCGTCTACACCTCCAAGCTGGTGCCCGGCGCCAAGCTCTACGCCTTCGCGGCGCACGGCACGAGCCTCACCGCGCTGGAGAAGAAGGAGACCGACCTCTCCGTGGTGCAGCTCAACGCGGACAAGAGCTGCACCGCCATGCGCACGCGCTGGGTGGAGCCGTACGCGGGCGGCGGCGTCTACGCGGAAGGGTACCGGGACGCGGTGATGACCAAGGCGCTGACCATCCCCTGCCCTTGATCACACCTGCTCGAGGTCTCTGACGCTGAGCGGGATCCGGCTCTGGGCGAGCTCGATCAAGCTGTCGAGCTCCCTCCCGGTGAGCTGCAGCTGCTCCCGCAGGCGCCGGCGGACGAAGGAGAGCAGCTCCTCGCGGGCGCTGGCGATCCGGCGCGCCGCGGTGGCGCGGTGGATCCGGTACAGCCGGGCGAGCTGGTCGATGGTCAGCCCATCCACCCAGTGCTGCTGGAGCAGCAGGCGCTCCTGCTCGCCCAACGCCTTCAGGCCGTGCTGCAGCGCCCGCTCGAGCTGCTGGCCGCAGCGCGCCTTGAGCAGCGCCAGCTCGGGATCCGTCTCTGGGGAGGGCAGCAGCGCGGCGGCGCTCGGCGTCAGCGGCTGGGGGTTGGCGCTGCGCTTGTGCGCCACGGCCAGCGCCGCGCGCACGCCCACCGAGCGCAGCCAGCGGCTCAGCTTGCTGCGCCCCTCGTACGTGGCCAGGGTGGGCGCTCGGCCGCCCTTGCCTACCAGGAGCTCGGCCATCACGTCCTGCAGCACGTCCTCCGCCCGCGCCTCGTCCTTCACCACGCTGGTCACCGCCTGGCGCAGCGCGGGCACGTGCTCGCGCCACAGCCGCAGCAGGGCGGCGGGGGCGCCCTGGCAGCAGCACCACGCCAGGTACAGGTCGGCCAGCCGGAGCTCCTCGCGCGCGGACAGGCCCTCCAGGTGGCGGGCGAAGCCTTCGACCGAGCCGCCCAGCTCGGGCTGCTCCTGCGCGCAGCGTTCGGCGAGCGCGCGCGGGCTGTCGTCGGTCCGGCCGGCACCCATCGGGCCCGGCACTCTACTGGATCTTCAGAAGTGGACCGCGGCGCCCACCGTGCCCAGGAGCGCCAGCACCGGCGTCCCGGGGGCCGGGAAGATCTCCGCGCCGCCCGTGGCGGTCACCGCGAAGAGCGGCGTGAGGGCGAACTCCGCCACCGCCACCGGCCCGCCGCCGTAGAGCCCCAGCCCGGGGTAGGCGGCGCCGCGCAGGCCGAGGTCCAGCCGGAAGCGCGAGTCGATCAGCGCGAACGCCCCGTAGACGCGCGCGCCCAAGTTGGGGCCGATGATGATCCCCGCGCCGAGATCCAGCCGCCCGCGGCGCCAGGTGACGTCCACCTCCGCGCCGATGGAGCCGCGCTTGCCGGGCTCGGAGAGGACCTGGAAGGCCCCCACCACGCCCGCGGCGAGCCCGAAGGAGGACGGCGTCCCCTCCTGCGCGGCCACCAACCCCGCGGGCGGCTCCGGCTTGGGGCGCGCCGCCCAGCGCTGCGCCTCCTCCGGCGGCAGGCTCCGGCCGTAGCCATCCAGCGTCTCCTGCGCCACGTTCCACATGGCGTTGAGCAGCAGGTTGGGGTCCTTGGACTGGGCGCCGCCGCGGGAGACCGTCTTCGAGCGCTTGGCGTCGATCAGCTTGACGGTGACCAGGTAGTTCTCGCCCACCCGTCCCACCGTCGCCACCAGCACCAGCTCCGCGCCCAGCGCGTTGGCCAGCTCCGCCATGCAGCTGGAGTCCTCCGAGCAGCCCATCATCTGCCGCTGCCGCTCCAGCCCCATCATGGTGGAGAGATCCTTGGAGCTGACCACCTTGAACATCCCCGTCCCGTCCACCGCGCTCGTCAGCATCTCGGTGAAGGCCGAGCCGTCCAGCTTCTCGTTGACGGCGGTGATCTCCACGTCCAACACCGCCATGGTCCGCTTCTCCGCCGGGCGCGGCGCGGCGGGCGCGGCCGGCGCCGCGGGCGGAGGGGGCGGCGCCTTGAACACCGGCGGCGGCGGCATCTCCAGCTTGGTGGGCGCCTTCGCGGGCGCGCTCTTCACGGGCGCGCTCTTCGCGGGCGCGGCCCTCCCCTTCGCGGCGAGCGCGGGCACCGCGGCCACCAGCGCCACGGCCACCAGCGCCCCCGCCGCGGCCCGGCGGCGGCGGCGCGAACGGGCCAGGGCGAGCAGCCCCACCAGCCCCAGCATGGCCTGGCCGCTCGAGGGGCCGGAGTTGCAGCCGCAGGACCAGCCGCTCACGGGCGGGCGCTGCGAGAACGGGATGGTGGCCGTCTCACCCGGCGCGCCGGTGACGACGGAGACCTGCGCGCTCGCCACGTTGCCCAGCGAGTCGGTCACCTTCACCGTGTCGCTCACCCCGGCCTTCTCCCCGGCGATGTAGGCGCCCTCCGCGGAGATGACGCCGCCGGAGGCGTTGGGGGAGAGCTCCCAGGTGAAGCCGGTGCCGCTGCCGCCGCTGGCGGTGAACTGCTGGGTCCCGCTCGGGGGCACGGTGGCCGCGGACGGGCTGAGCGAGAGCCCCTGGGTAACGGTGATGGTGGCGGTGGCGAAGTTGCCCAGCGCGTCCGTCACCCGGACGCTGTCGGTGACGCTCGGCGTGGCGCCGGCGGTGTAGAGGCCGTTGGCGTCCACGCTGCCCCCCGAGCCGTTGGTGGGCAGCGTCCACACGTACGGCGCGCTGCCGCCCACGGGGGAGAGCTGCAGCGTCCCCTTGGGCGGGATGTTGGCGAGCGGCGGGCTCACCGCCAGGTTGCCGGAGACGGAGATGCTCACCGTGCCCACGTTGCCCAGCGAGTCCGTGGCGCGGACCACGTCCGTGACGTTGCCGGTGGCGCCGGCCACGTACGCCCCGCTGGTGGCGTTGAGCGTGCCCTGCGAGAGGTTGGTGACGAAGGCCCAGGTGTAGCCGGTGCCGCTGCCGCCGCTCGCGGTGAGCCCCAGCGTCCCCTTGGGGACGACCGTGGGCGTGGCGGGGGTGATGGTCACCCCGGCGGTGACGGTGACGGCCACGGTGGACTGATTGCCCAAAGAGTCGCGGGCGATCACCGTGTCGGTCACGTCCCCCTTCGTGCCCGCCTGGTACTGGCCGGTGAACGGGTCGATCGAGCCGCCGGAGGGCTTGGGGCTCAGCGAGTAGGTGAAGCCCACGCCGGTGCCGCCGGACGCGGCGAAGGTCTGGCTGCCCAGGGGCGGGACCGTGGCGGTGGGCGGCGTGACGGAGACGCCGGCGCTCACCGTGACGTTGGCGGTGCGCACGTTGCCCAGCGAGTCCACCACCTGGACCACGTCCGTCACCGCGCCGGTGGTGCCGGCCACGTACGCGCCGGTGGCCGCGCCGATGGAGCCGCCGGAGGCGTTGGTGGCCAACGACCAGACGAAGCCCGCGTTGCTCCCGCCCGAGGCCACGAAGGTGCGCGCCCCGAGCGGCGTCACGCTGGCGCTGGCTGGGGCGATGCTCACCCCCGCGGTGACGGTGATGGTCGCGGTGGCGGTGGCGCCCAGCGAGTCCGTGGCGCGAACTTGATCCGCCACGCCGCCGGTGGCCCCGGCCGTGTACGTGGCGGTGGCCGCGTCGAACGTGGCGCCCGAGTTGTTGGTGAGCAGCGTCCAGACGATGCCCGCGCCGCTGCCGCCGCTGGCCGCGAAGACCTGCGTCTGCTTGGGCGCCACCGAGACGGCGCTCGGCGTCACCGCCAGCGCGTTGGTGACGGTCACCTGCGCGGTGGCCACGTTCCCCAGCGAGTCCACCACCTGGACCGTGTCCACCGCCTGCACCGTGCCGGCCTTGTACGCGCCGGTGGTGGGGTTGATGGTGGCGCCGGAGGAGTTGTTGACGGTGATGGACCAGGCGAAGCCGGTGCCGGTCCCGCCGGAGGCGGAGAAGGCCACGTTCCCCAGCGGCGGCGTGGAGGCGGACTGGGGAGAGATGCCCACCCCCGCGGTGACGGTGACGTTCACCGTCGCCACGTTGCCCAGCGAGTCCGTCACCCGGACCACGTCGGTGACGGAGCCCTTGGTGCCGGCGGTGTAGAGGCCGGCGCCGCTGATGGTCGCGGTGAGCGAGTTGTTGGTGAGGACGGTCCAGACGTAGCCGCTGCCGCTGCCGCCGCTCGCGCTGAAGCTCTGCGTGCCCTTGGGCGTGACCGAGGCGGAGGCCGGGGAGATGGAGACGCCGGCGGTGACGGTGATGCTCGCGGTGGTGGTGTTGCCCAGCGAGTCCGTGACGCGGATGACGTCCGTGGAGCTGCCGGTGGCGCCCGCGGTGTACGCGCCGCTCCCCGCGCCGATGCTGCCGCCAGACGGCGCGCTCACCATCGCCCAGGTGAAGCCCGTCCCGCTGCCGCCGCTCGCGGTGAAGGTCTGCGTGCCCTTGGGCGCCAGCGTGGCGCTGGCAGGCGAGAGGGAGACGGTGGGCCCCACGGTGATGGTCGCCTGGGCGGTGTTGCCCAGCGAGTCGGTGACCTGGATGACGTCACTCACGCTGCCGGTGGAACCGGCGGTGTAGATGCCGCTCGCCGCGCCGATGCTGCCGCCCGAGTTGCTGGTGACCATGGCCCAGGTGAAGCCGGTGCCGCTGCCGCCGCTCGCGGTGAAGGTCTGCGACTGGCGCGGCGGCAGGGTGGGCGCCGCGGGCGAGATGGAGACGCCGGCGGTGACGGTGACGACCGTGCTCGCCACGTTCCCCAGCGAGTCCGTCACCCGGACGGTGTCCGTGGTGGAGGGCGTGGGGCCGGCGGTGTAGGCGCCGCTCGTGGGGTTGATGCTTCCGCCCGAGTTGTTGGTGGGCAGGCTCCACGTGTAGCCGGTGCCGCTGCCGCCGCTGGCGGTGAAGAGGCGGCTGCCGCGCGGCGCGACGCTCGGGGTGAGCGGGGAGATGGACGCGGCCGCGGTGACGGTGACGTTCACGGTGGCGCCGTTGCCGAGCGAGTCGGTGACGCGCAGGGTGTCCGTGACGCTGCCGGTGGCGCCGGCGACGTACGCGCCCGCCCCGGAGACGGTGGCGCCGCCCGAGTTGTTGGTGAGCACCACCCAGCTGTACCCGGTGCCGCTGCCGCCCGCGGCGCTGAAGCTCTGGCCGCCCTTGGGCGGCACGCTGGCGCTGCCGGGGGTGACGCTCACGCCCGGCCCCACGGTGACGGTGGTGGAGGTGGTGTTGCCGTACGCGTCCGCCACCTGGACGATGTCCGTGACGCTGCCGGTGGAGCCGGCGGTGTACGAGCCGGTGACGGTGGCCACCGAGCCGCCGGACTGGTTCTGCGCGAGCGAGAAGGCGTAGCCCGAGCCGGCCGAGCCGCCGGCGGTGAAGGCCTGGGTCCCCTTGGGCGGGAGGGACAGCGTGGCCGGAGAGAGGGTGAGCGCCGGGAAGACGGGCAGCAGCTTGGGGGCGCTGGGCGTGCCGCTGACGACGACGCGCGCCTGGTAGATGCCGGCGGCCACGCCTGGCACGGTGACCGAGCTGGCGCTGAAGGTGGTGGGGACGAGCGAGAGCCGCCGCTCCTCGCCGAGCGCCTGCAGCTGCACGAACGGGAAGTTCGTGGCCGAATTCTGGGTGCCGCCGGCGCCGCCCTCGGAGATGCCGGTGAAGTACGAGCCGCCCAGCGTGAAGGACGCGCTCGGGGCGGTGAGCGTGGGGACGGAGCTCAAGATCGGCGTCATCGCCGCGCTGGGCGGGGAGTCGCTGTACAGGTCCACGAAGTTGATGGTGCTCGCGCCGCCCTGCCCCGCCGCCACCAGCACGTTCCCGTTGTTCAGGAGCGTGGCGGTGTGCCCCCACCGCGGCACGGGCGGGGACGGGAGCGCGCTCCACGCGCCGGGGGAGAGCGCGGGGTCATACAGCTCCACGCTGGAGACCGGCGCGTTGCCGGGCGGGAAGCGGCCGCCGAGCACCAGCACGCCGCCGTTGGGCAGCAGCGTGGCGGTGTGCTGGACGCGCCCAGACGGCGGCACGCTGCCCGCGGAGGACCACGAGCCCTTGGCGCCCGACGTGGGGTCGTACAGCTCGGCGGAGGGCGTGGCGGCGCTGGGCCCCATGGCGCCGCTCACCGCCAGCACGCGCCCGCTCGGCAGCAGCGTGGCGGTGTGCCAGAAGCGGCCGGTGGCCAGGCCGGTGGTGGTGCCGGACCACGTCCCGGCGGTGGCGTCGTAGAGCTCCGAGGTGGCCAGCGCGGTGCCGATGGGGCTCTGCCCGCCCGCCACCAGCACCCAGCCGTTCGCCAGCCGCGTGGAGGTGTGGGCGCTGCGCGCGCCCGCCATCGCCGAGGTGGCGGACCAGCTGCCGGTCACCGGGTTGAACAGCTCCGCCGAGGCCACCGGGGCGCCGCCGGTTGTGGTGATGCCGCCGCTCACCAGCACCTGCCCGTTGGCGAGCAGGCTGGCGGCGTGGCTGGCGCGCGCGGTGGTGAGGCTGCCGCCGGAGCTCCAGGTCGCGGTCGCCGGGTCGTACACCTCGGAGGTGCTCGTCACCGTGTTGAGCGAGGCGCCCGAGCGCCCGCCGGCCACCAGGACGCGGCCGTTGGGCAGCAGCGTGGCGGTGTGCTCCGCCCGCGCGATGGCCATGGCCGCCGTGAAGGCCCAGTTGCCCGTCACCGGGTTGTAGAGCTCGGCGGTGGCCAGCGCGGCGCCGGCGTTCGCGCCGCCGGCCACCAGGACGAAGCCGTTGGGCAGCAGCGTGGCGGTGTGGCTCAGGCGGACGCCGTTGAGGCTCGGCGGCGAGGGCGCCCAGCCCGGCGTCCCCGGGTCCAGCAGCTCGGCGGTGGTGTTGAGGGTGCTGTTGGACGCGCCGCCCACGAGGAGCAGCTTGCCGCTGGGGAGCAGCGTGGCGGTGTGGTAGCTGCGCGGCGTGGTGGGCAGCGGCGTGACCGCCCAACCGCTGCCCGGGTCGAAGAGGTCCGACGAGGCCGGGAAGGTGGAGCAGCACAGCCCGTTGCCGCCCACCACCAGCACCTGCCCGTTCGGCAGCAGCGTGGCGGAGGCGGAGGCGCGCTCGGCGGACATGTTGCCGCCCGCGCTGAACGCGCCGGGGCCCGGGGCGTAGATCTCGCTGCTCTTCAGCGAGGCGCCGCCGGTGGTGGCCGTGCCGCCCGCGATGAGCACGTTCCCGTTGGTCATCAGCGTGGCCGTGTGGGTGGAGCGGTTGGTGATCAACGCGTTCTTGGCGGTCCAGGTCCCCAGCGTGGGGTCGTAGACCTCGGCGGTGCCGGTGGCGCCGCCGCCGATGACGACGACCTTGCCGTCTGTCAGCCGCGTGGCGGTGTGCCAGGAGCGCGCCTGCGCCATGCTGCCGGTGGAGGCCCAGGTCCCGCTCGCGCCGCCGGGGGTGAAGAGGTCGGCGCTGGAGACCGCCGTCGTGGCGCTCGCGTCCAGGCCACCGGCCACGAGGACGTCCCCGTTGGCGAGCAGCGTGGCGGTGTGGCGGAAGCGCGCGGTGGTCGAGGAGCCGGCGGAGGTCCACGTCCCGCTGGCCGGATCGTAGAGCTCGGCGCTGGCGACGATGGCGTTGCCCGGGCCGCCGGACGTGTCGCCGCCCACCACCAGCACCTTGCCATTCAAGAGCAGCGTGGCCGTGTGGTAGTAGCGCGCCGCCGCGAGCGAGCCGGTGGTGCTCCACGTCCCCGTGGCGGGGTCGAACAGCTCCACCGCCGAGCGCAGCGCGCCAGCGCCGGCGGCCGTCCGGCCGCCCACCACCAGCACCTTGCCGTTCAAGAGCAGCGTGGCGGTGTGCTGGAAGCGCGTCTGCATGGAGCCGGCGGTGCCCCAGGCTGGATCCACCAGCGCCCGCCCGCGCGCCTCGGTGTAGAGGGAAATGATCTGGCCACTCGCCCGGAGCCACGCCCGGGCCCGGGCGCCGCTCGCCGTCACCGCGAAGGGGGCGCGCACGCGTGCGGCGCTCTCACCGCCGGGCGCGCGCAGGAGCACGTCATCCCCGTCCTGCTCGGGCGTGGCGCCGGCGAGCTCCCACTGCGCCACGGGCGCCTCGCCCGCGTCGGCCACGTCAATCCACTCCTCGAAGCCCTCCTCGGTGGCGGTCCAGTACGAGGTGCCGCCCTCGCGCGCGTAGGCCACCGCCGCGCCCTCCAGCCGCGCCTCTCCGGCCGCCCCGAGCTCCCGGACGTGGAGCGCGTGGCCGCCGGGGAGCCGCACCGTGGCCGCCTGGGCTCCGGAGGCCGGCAGCGTGAGCTGCAGCCGGGCGCGGCGGGCCAGCGCGGCCTCCGCCGCGGCGAGCGGATCCGCCGGGCGCCCCGGCTCGGCGAGGACGAAGCCCTCCGCGGTGCGGGTGAAGCCCTTGCCCTGGATCACGCTCGCGCCCACGGACGGGAACGCGCTCGCCAGCGGATGCTCGGAGCGGGGACGATCCGCGCAGCCAACGCTCAGCAGCGCCGCGAGGACTGCGCGCGGCCACCAGGGTTGAACCGGGTTCACGTGCAAGAGGCCCTCCCGCGAGACGAGCCTGAATTCTGCACGGTCCGTACGGCCGTTTGCAGCGAGGGCAATGCGCGCCCTCCACCGACATCAGAGCCACTCGGCTCAGGTCCTGCCCGACCCCACCCCCGTCCGGCCCGCTCAGAGGTCCGTGTAGTAGGACCACTTGATCAAGAACGCGTCCACCGCCGGCCCGGCGAGCAGCTCCCGGGGCGCCAGCGACCTCGGCGCCGGCCCGTCCACCGGCAGGCCGGTCTGGCCGTGGGTGTAGACGAGGTAGAGCGTGGAGCCGAGCCGGTACTCCCAGCGCAGCACCACGTTCAGGTTGAGCGCGGTGCCGTAGAAGCTCGGGTCGAAGGCGGCGGTGGTGGGGGTGAGCGAGTCGAGCTGGATGGGGGAGCGCTGCGCGTCGCTGTGGCCCTCGAAGAGCCGGGTGAAGGCGCCGTACTCGGTGAAGAGCTGCGCGTAGGCCTGGAGCGACAGGCGCGGGCTCAAGATCAACTGCTGCCGCAGCGTGACGGAGAGGAAGTAGGAGTCCAGCTCCCCGAAGAGGAAGGAGCGCTCGTCCAGCGCGTCCACGTAGCGTGGGCCGTGGGGCGTGCGGTCGAAGCCCACCTCCAGCTTCGTCTCCAGCGCGGCGTGGGGCTTGAGCGCGCTGTAGACGGTGCCGCCCCACCCCACCGTGGGCGGCGTGGGGCCCGCTTGGCCGTGGAAGCCGAGCGCCGCGTTCCCGCCGAAGGTGACCGGCCGGTCCTGCTTGGAGTCGCCGAAGAGGGCGAAGAAGCCGCCCACGCCCTGCTGCAGCGGGATGCCGGTGCGCCCCACCTCGCGCAGGTTGTAGCCGCCGCCGGAGACGCCGGCCTCCGCGCCGACGAAGTCGAAGCTGGGCAGCGTCATCCGCACGTTCAGGTTGAGGTTGTTCTCGCGGTTGAGCCAACGGCCGTCCGTGCTGAAGCTGGTGCCCGCGTTGAGGTGGACGTGGAAGGCGCGCAGGAAGGCGAGCCCGCTCGAGCGCTCGTAGCCGAGCGTGAAGGCCACGCCGGTGGCGTTCTGGGTCCGCTGGAAGCCCACCGTGTTGAGGTCCAGCGTGGGCGTGGAGAGCTCGTAGACGAGCTCGGCGCGCAGGCCCTCGCCGCCGTACCTGCCGGCCTTGAAGTACGCGCCGAAGCCCACGTCCCCGCGGCGCAGCACGGTGCCGTCCCGCAGCAGCAGCGAAGGCGGGCCGCTGTGCACCTGGCTGAGCGAGACCTGGCCGCTGGCGCCCCAGTGCGCGTCCAGCGACTTCAGGTTGAAGTCCAGCGCCGCGGCGTTGCCGCCCCGGCTCAGGCACGCCGCGGGCTGCTCGGTGAGGGGGAGCGCGAAGGCCTCGTCGGTGCAGGGGCGCGTGAACGGCGCGGCGGAGGTGATGGTGCCGCCCAGGCGCAGCCGCTCGCTGACCGCCGCGCGCGCCACCGCCGCGAGGAAGTTGGTGGTGGCCACCGGCTGGCGCGGCAGCTCGTCGGTGAGCCCCAGGTGGAGCGGGCGCTCCTTGCGCAGCGAGAGGGAGCGGTCCGGCAGGTCCTCGTCCGCGTCCGGGTTGGAGGAGGACGCCACCAGCGCGTCCAGCACCGCCACGTCCACGCCCCGGGCCACCCGGCCCGTCACCTTGGCCGCGGCGAGGATCGGCGCGGTGAGGCCGATGCGCCGCGAATAGAAGAGCGCGTGCGGCGGGCGGCCGTTCATCGCGCCCACCGGCTGGAAGAGCTCGAAGCCCTGGTTGAAGAAGGGCCGCTTCTCCGGGAAGAACGTCTCGAAGGTGGTGAGGTTCTGGATCAGCTGATCCGCCTCCACCTGCCCGAAGTCCGGGTTCACCGTGGCGGTGAGCGCCAGGTCGCTGGTGAGCGCGGCGTTGAGATCCAGGCCGAGGTCGAGCGAGGGGTCGAAGAGCCTGGGCGCCGGCCGGGATGGATCCGAGTACTGCGGCCGCATCACCCCGCGCGCGGCGAGGTACGGCAACAGCTCCAGGGTGCGCCGCGGCGCCAGCCCCTCCATGCCCGTGAGGTGGCCAATGCGGGAGACCGAGGCGCCGCTGGTGCGCGGGTTGTAGACGGCCTCCAGCTCCTCGCCCTTGCGCGCCAGGTCCCTGCGGACGGAGAAACCCCACGTCTGCATCGCCGCCTTGGGGAAGCGCAGCAGGTGCAGCGGGATGGCCAGCTCGGCGATCCACCCGCCCTCGAAGCTGCCGGCGGCGCCGTCCCAGATCGCGTCCCAGTCGCCGGAGAAGTTCTGGTCGTCGAAGAGGATGCCGTCCCCCAGCACCCCGCCCGCCCCCACGTGGAAGAGGTAGGCCGTGCGGTGGTCGTGCTGGGCGTCGACGATCACCTGGATGGCGTCCGAGAACGGGCTGGAGTCCCGCCGGCCCATCTGGCGGTTGATCAACTCCGGCTGCGAGTCGTGGCAGATGACGGCCACGTAGATGGCGCGGTCGTCGTAGAGGACCTTGAGCTCGGTGCGCTCGCTGGCGGGGTTGCCCGCGTTGGGGAAGCGCTCGAGGAACTTGTCGTAGCTCTCCGCCTTCGCCCAGTCCGCCTCGTCCAGCCGCCCGTCGATCTTCACCGGCGCCGCGGTGCGGGCGGCGTGGAAGTAGAGGTCCACGCCGGGCCCCTCCACCGCGGCCAACGCCGGCAGGCTGCACGTCAGCAGGGCCACGAGGGTCATCCCGCGAACGCGCCACGCTTTCCCAGAAGTGGGATCGATTCGATGACGGATCGCGCGCCTGGCGCCAATGTGGGTTGCACCTACTTCCGCGAGCTTCGCCATGCGTCTTTCTGCGCTCAGCCTGTTCTTCGTCCTTAGCCTCTTGCCGCTGCGCGCCGCTGCCCAGTGCGAAAGCGATGCCCAGTGCAAGCACGGGCGGGTCTGCCGCGCCGGGCAGTGCACCGACCCGGGCGTCTGCGCGGTGGACGTGGACTGCCCAGGTGAGGAGATCTGCGTGGCGCGGCGCTGCGCCGCGCGCGGGGAGGCCGCCTCCGCTTCGACTGCTCCGGTGGCTCCGGCCGCCAAGCCCGAGGCAGATGACGGCCGCCCGCACGGCCTCGCCGCCGAGTTCGGCTTCGGCGTGGGCGCCGGCGTCTACGCACCGCCCAGCTACAGCGCGCTGCCGTCCTTCGACACCCGCGTCTCGCTCGCGCTCGGGGGCTACCTGCGCAGCATCGCGCTCATGGGCCTGTTGGACGCGGAGCTCCAGTACTTCCCGTACTTCAGCGGGGGACAGCTGGCCGTGCTCGGAGTGACGCCCGCGGTGGGTCTGCGCTTCCGCTTCACCCCGCGGCTGCTGCTCACCACAGGCCTGGGCACGCGGCTCAACACCGTCCAGCTCGCCGGGGCACCCACGGTCCTCCTCTCGCTCTTCATCGGGCTGGGGGACAGCGGCTTCGGGCTGCGGATCGCCCAGCGCGTGACGGTGGAGCTGGCGAGCCGCCCCTTCGTCAGCGAGTCCACCAGCTTCGGCGTGGCCTTCGCGCTCTGACGGCTGTCAGCTCTCCGCAGGGCGCGCCGTCGCTTGGGCGCCATGCGCCCGAGTGAGCACAAGGAGAGGAACCGGGCCCGCTACGAGCGCAAGCGCTCGCTGAGCCGCGCGCCGCTGAAGCGCTACCTGCGCAGCTGCGTGGGGCAGCCGTGGTCCAAGGTCTACGCCGCGCTCGCCCCCCGCCTGGGCCGCGCCACGTACAAGCAGCGGCTGGAGCTGCTGCAGCTGCGCCGCCTGGTGCGGGTGCACGTCTGGGAGGAGAACGGCGCGCTTCGCGGCGCCGACCTCTACGGTCGTGTGGAGACGCTTCAGCGCGGCTACGCCGAGGAGTTCTTCGTCTGCCCAAAGACCGGGCTGCTGCGCCGGCTGGACCCCGTGCCGCTGCCAGCGAGGGCCCCGAAGGGCGACCAGGACGTGCGCCTGGTCGACGCGTGGCACCAGCTGCGCAAGGTGGATGGCGCCTGGTTCGAGGTCACGCTCGCGCCGCTCCCGGAGGATCGCAAGCGGCGCCACTGCTACGACGTGCTGGTCCGGCGGCGGATCCTCCCCGGCTACGACACCGAGCTGTGGAACCTGTACGGGCGCGGCGACTGCTACGCGTGCTTCAAGCGGCAGCTCTCGCGCAAGGAGATCGCGGCGCGGATCTCCTAAAGCGCGCGCAGTGGGCCTTGAGGGACTCGGGGTGTTCGGTTTGCGCGGGGCCGTGCGCGCATGGGTCCCGCGGCGGCGGACCGGGACCGCGGTGGGTTGCACAGGCCCAGCGCACGTGGGTGGCCGCTCGCCGGGCCCCGCTGCTCGTAGTGGGGAAGTTCTTCATGACGGCAGCATGAAAAACCTCCCCACTACGGCGGCGCGGCGTGCTCCCCCTGCCTTCGCGCAGGCCAGCGCCTCCACCGAGGCCGCGAGCGCCCCGCCGCGGGAAGCATGTAGGCACCGCGAGCGCGACCCTGAACCCACTTCGTCCCTATGAGCCCACTGCAGTGCCCTTGAGCCGTCCGTGCGATGGTCGCGGGCCATGCGCGGCGACTCACCCAGCCTGACTGCCTCGGTCGTCTCCTTCGCCCGCGGCGTCGTTTCCCGCTCCGAGCAGTCGCCCTGCTACGACCCGATCGCGGTGGACCTGGTGCCGGCGCCCTTCCGCTGGGTGCTCAAGGCCATGAACGGGGGCCCGCGCCCGCTCCTGGAGCGGCTCGTGCGCGCGGCGTTCTTCGGGCTGATCAGCCACATCGAGCTGCGCACCGCGCTGATCGACGAGGCCCTGCGCGCGGCGATCTCCGAAGGCGCGCAGCAGCTGGTCCTGCTCGGCGCGGGGCTGGACGCGCGGGCCTGGCGCCTGCCCGAGCTCTCCGCGCTGGACGTGTACGAGGTGGATCACCCCTCCACCCAGGCCTTCAAGCGGCGGCGGATCGCCGGGCGCGCCCCGCTCGCGCGCTCGGTCCACTTCGCGCCGGTGGACTTCACGCGCAGCTCGCTCGAGGAGGGGCTCGCCGCCACGCCGTTCAAGCCGGCGCTGCGGACGTTCTGGATCTGGGAGGGCGTGACGCCGTACCTGGCGCCGCAGGCGATCGACGCCACGCTCCAGGCGGTGGCGAGGCTCTCCGCGCCGGGGAGCCGCCTGGCGGTCACCTACCTCACGCCGGACTCGGTGCCGCTCGCCGTGGCGCGGCCGCTCGCGCTGGTGGGGCTCTTGGCGCTCGGGGAGCCGCTTCTGGGGCGGATGTCGAGCGCGACGCTGGAGGAGCACCTGCGCGCCGCCGGCTTCGAGCGGCTGTTCGACGAGCTGCCCGCGCACGCCGGCCCGAGGTTCGGTCGCTCGGGACGGCGGGGACTGCTCGAGCCCAGCGAGCGCGTGGCGATCGCCCAGCGCTGACTGCTCCGCCCGTGGTGGCCCTGGTTCCCCTTCCCGGCACCGGACCAGACGAGCGGTGGACCGGCTCCATCAAGCGGTGGAGCCGGCCCCCTGCGACGTTGGCGTCTAGTGCAGGATCTTCGAGAGGGTCGAGCGCTTGCCGGCGTCGACCTTCAGCTCAGCCTCCGCGCCGGGGCGCAGGGTCAGCTCGGGGTTCTTGATCAGCGCGGCGGGCTTGGGCTCCACGGCGGTGATCTCCCCCGCGCCCTTGCCCACGCCCGGGACCTCGGCGGTGACCGCCTGGCCCACTTCCAGCCCCTTCTCGGCCGGCTTGGCGAGGTCGAGCACGGCCTTCAGCTCGGAGATGTCGGCGACCACGGCCACCACCGCGCCGGCCTCGAGCTCCTTGCCGCTGGAGAGGGAGAGCTTGGTGATGACGCCGCCGACCGGCGAGACGATGCCCGTCCCCGCCTGCTGCGCCTTGAGCGCCTCCACGCGGGCCTTGGCCTCCTTCTGCTTGGTCTCCGCGGTGGTGAAGGTCTCCGGGTTGGCGACCGCGCCCACCAGCTTCACCGCCTCCTTCAGCTGCGCCTCCTTCGCCTGCGCCGCCGCGAGCGCGGGGCCGCCGGCCGCCTTCTTCGCCTCGACGTCCGCGGTGGCCGCGGTGAGCTTGGCCTGGAGGGACTCGAGCAGCTTCTTCGCGCGGACCACCTTCGGGCGGCCCAGGGCGATCTGCTCCTGCTTGTAGGTGGTGTCCGCCGCCACCAGCGCCTCTTCGGCGGCCTTCAGCGCCGGCTCGAGCTGCGCGGTGTCCGGCTTGGCCAGCACGGCGCCCTTCTCGATCCGGTCACCCACCTTCACCACCGCCGGGCCGGCGAACGCGCTCTGGCCCAGCTTCACCTCGGTCTCGGTGGAGGCGAGCAGCGTGCCCTTGGTCTCGATCTGGTACGGCATCGGGATGAGCAGCGCGGCGATGCCCAGCAGCACCACGCCGCTCACGATGAAGGGCGCGATGGACCGGCGAGGCGCGTCGTCCGTCATCTCCTCGGGCGCCGGCGGCTCCGCGGCGGCACGCGCCCAGTGGCCCTCGTGCTCGGTGAGCAGCTCGTTGAAGGCCCTGCCGTTGCGCTTGTGCGTGGCGCCGATCAACTGCTGCACGGCCGGGTTCTCCGGGTCGGTCGCCAGGAGCTGCTCGGCGATGGTGCGCGCCTCGGGGTAGTTGCCAGCGCGGTATGCCCGGAGCGCGGCGCGGAAGCGCTCACGCTGCGGCTCGGTCCACGGGTTGCGCACCGGCCACGGCGCCACGTACAGCGGCGCGCCCAGCCCCTCCTCGTCCAGCATGCCCTGCGCGCGCAGCCGGCCGATGAACGCCTCCACCGCGCGGTCCGTCACCGGGATGCCGATCTGCGCCGCCGCCGCCACCACGTCCGCCACCGTGCGCCGGCCGTTCAGCATGCGCGCGAGGGAGACCTCGAAGTCCTGGAACGAGTAATTCTTCTGGCTCTTGGGATCCTGCACCCAGAACAGGTGCGGGGCATCGTTGCGCGGGAAGACTGCGAGGGTCTGACGAAAGGCGGGGGCGTTGGTCATAGGCTGCTCCGGTACTGAATTTGAGGGCGTGCGTTCAAGCTCGACCGGGGTGACCTTGTCAAACCGCAATCGGGCCCAAGACGCGGCCTTGCGCGAGAGATTGTGCACTCTGGACACAGCGGCATTGCGCGTTGCGTCGCATCTCGGACAGGGCAATCCGCCTCGAGGACAAAGAGTGCCGTGATCTCCAGCGGGTGCGCCCTCTCGCCCTGTGGTACGCAGCGGCGGATGAGGCGCGCCCTGCTGCTGGCCCTGGCGGCCGTGGGTTGCGAAGGACCCAGGCCGGCCCCGGCGGAGCCGGCGCGCCGGGCACCGGTGAGCGTGCCGCTGGTGGCCGTGGACGCCGGCGAGCGGCCTGCGCCGCGGGATGCCGGCGCCCCTTCCTCCGATGCCGGCGTCTGGGGCGAGCCGTGCCAGATCATCCGCGCGCTGCCCGACAGCCGGCTGCGGATCTCCGTGGGTGGCGTGGAGCGGAACCTGCGCCTGCGCGGCGTGGCGCCGGCGCCGCCCTCCGTGCGCTTCGCCCAGCTGATCGCCCGCGCGGCGACGAAGCCCCGCGTCACCCGCTGCCTGCTGCAGGGCGACTCGGTGGCGATCCAGGTGGAGCGCTGGGCGGAGGACGGCGGCAGCGCGCTGGAGGAGCTCACCGCGCTGGTGCTCCAGGCGAGGCCGCCTTGACAATGGGGACAGGCTACTTTTTGCGCGCAAAAAGTAGCCTGTCCCCATTTCCGTTCTTCAGGGCGTGAAGACCACGTCCACCCAGTAGTTCGAGTCCATGAAGAGCTCGTCGGGGAACGCGCTGCCCCCGAGGTGACGGACCGCGTTCCCGCCCACGTCCGCGCTCGCCGGCGCGTGCAGCGGGCCCACGTCCACGCCCTGGGTGCTGAAGTAGTGGGGAGAGAACGCGTAGCGCCCGCCCGTGGCGAAGTAGGAGACGACATAGACGGTGTTGGCGGAGAGGCTCACCGGCGTTGGGAAGCTCAGCTCGCGCCAGCCGAAGCCCTCCTCGGCGGGAGCGGTCACCGTGGTGCCGAGCAGCGTGCCGTCGCTCGCCCAGAGGTGGCCCACGTGCTCACCGAAGTCCGTGCTGCCCTTGTAGTAGCGGATCTTCGTCACGCTGCCGGCCACATCCGCGCGGAACTTGAGCCCGACCTCGGTGGGGGTGGTGTCTGCGTTCTCGTACTGGGGATTGCCGGTGACGTCCGTCCAGAGGCTGCACGCGGTGCAGGGCGCGTCCACCCCCGTGGTGACCTCCACCGCCGCGGAGGACGGGCCCAAGTTCCCGTTCGCGTCCACGCCGCGGACGCTGTAGCGGTACGGGGTGGCCGCGCTCAGCCCGGTGTCGCGGAAGGTGGTGACGCCCGAGGCGAGCGAGGCCACCAGGGTGGAGCCCCGGTAGACGCGGTGGCCGGAGGCGTTGTGCTGCGTCTCGCCGCGACCCTCGCTGGCGCCGGTCCAGCGCAGATCCACCGCGAAGGCGGAGATGGCGGTCGCCTCGAGCTGGCTGGGGACGCTGGGCAGCCCCAGGGCATCCGGGTGGAAGACCACGTCCACGCCGTAGTCCGAGGCCAGGTACGTCTGGTTGGGGAAGCCGCTCGGGCCGTAGCGGTAGACGCCGTTACCGCCGACGCTGCTCGAGTCCGGCGCGCGCAGGGGGGCCGCCTGGACTTCCGCCGCGAAGCCGTCGTGGGTGAAGGAATAGTGGCCCATGTTGGTGTGGTACGAGACGACGTACGTCGCGCCAGCGGTGATGCTCACCGGCGTGGTGAAGCGCACCTCCTGCCAGCCGGACGCGGTCTCGTTCACGAACGTGGCGGTGGCCAGCTTCGCGCCGCTGGCGCTCCAGAGGTGGCCCACGTGCGTGCCGGTGTTGCCAGCGCCCTTGTAGAAGCGCACGCCCTTCACCGTGCCCGGCAGCGCGCTGCTGAACTTGAAGCCCACCTCCACCCGCTCGCCGTCGTAGGCGGAGTCGTTCTCCGGCACCGCGGAGGCGGGGAACAGCGTCCACTCCGGGGCGGCGTTCAGCGCGGACTCGCCGGCGCCGAGCTCGTCCTCCTCGGTGGTACTGCATGAGACGGAGAACAACGCGACAGCTGCGAGGACACACCCAATCGACGAACGCATGATCTCTCCCGGGGAAGAAAAACGGCGCGGCGAAGTAGCGCCGCTTCGCTCGGGAGAGAAGCACGCGGTGCGGTGATTCGACCGCGCCGCAGAAATTTTCGAGCTGGATATCCGAGCTGTCCCCGCCCTTAGGACAGCTCACGCACGGCCAGCAAAAAACGAAACAGGCCGCGCCTCCTCGAATGGCCGCTCATCGCGGCGTCGAAGAAACGCGGCCTGTGGGCACTGCGTGCGGCGACTTACGGGGTGATGAAGACCTGGCCGGACTTCACCTGGATGGTCTCGTTGTCGAACTCGAACTTCCCGCTCGCGGTGGTGACCGTGCCGTCGAGGACGACCTTCACCTCGCCGCCGGTGGCCTTGCCGGAGACCGCCACGGTCTGCTTGAGGTCGATGTCGAGCAGGTCGGTCCGCGTCCCGCTCACCTCGAGCTTGCCGACGGTGTGCTGAACGACGTCCACCGAGCCACCGGTCGAGGCGGCCTTGATGTCCACCTTCTGGTCCACGGTGAGCGTGCCGTTGTAGATGGCGCCGTCCGCGGTGGCGCACTTGTCGAGCTTCATCTCGAGCTTCTGGTCAACGCTCACCCCGCCGGTGGTGGAGACGTTGTTGCTGAGCGCGCGGATGTCCGCGGTGCCGCCCTTGGCGCACTGGCTGGAGACGGAGCCCGGCGCGGCGCCCGGCGTGGGGCTGGAGAGGCCCTGGCGCGCGGCGCCCTGGCTGATTCCAGACACTGCCTGCGCGGCGTCGTCACGGGTGAGGGTGGAGCCGCCCCCGCAGCCAATCGCGAGGAGCAGCGGTGCAACGTGAGCCATGCCGGTCATCAGCCGTTTCATGAAGACTCTCCTGGGTCGGAAACCTCGGCCCAGGCTGCAAACCAAAGTCCACACCAGGCGGACCAGCCTTCAACGGGTTGCGCGCCGGGAGTGACCGAGCCTCAGACGACTTTGAACTTGAAGCTCAATCCATGTCAGCCGGGAGTTGACGCGGGGCGATCACCCGGAGCGCACGCTGGAGCACCTCCGCCTCCAACGGCGTCTGGCCGAAGGGTTCACCATCGCACCAGAGCTCGTGCGCGGGCTCGCAGGTCAGGCTCACCTTCCGCACGCGCAGGTGCAGCACGCCGGGGTCTTCGGTGTGCTTGCCCAGGTAGAGCTTCGCGGCGAAGCGGCGCAGCTTCCGCCACAGCGAGCGCTCCGGCTCGGCGCGGCTGGAGAGCAGCGCGTAGACGTCCAGGCGCGCGTCGTCGAGCGTGGCGTCCGGAGAGATGAGGCGGCCTCCGCCCTGGTAGCGGCCGTTGCCGACCACCACTTGCAGCGCCTCGAGCTGAAACTGCTCGTCCTCCGTCCGCAGGTCCACCTTGAAGGCCCGGGGGCGGGACTGCTTCAGCTTCGCCGCCGCGACGAGGTACGCGAGTGCGCCGAAGCGGCGCTTGAGCGTGGGGTTGAGCCGCCGGCTCACCTTTCCGGTCAGCCCCAGGCTCACCGCGTTCAGGAAGCAGCGGCCGTTGGCGCGGCCCACGTCCACGGTGGAGATCTGTCCTGTCGCGAGCACTCGCGCCGCCGCGCGCAGGCGCAGCGGGAGCCCCAGGCTGCGGGCAAAGTCATTCCCGGTCCCCAGCGGCAGCACGCCGAGCGCCGTCTCCGTGCCCACCAGCACGTTCGCCGCGCAGCTGACCGTGCCGTCCCCGCCGGCGACCACCACCCGCCCCACCCCGGCGTCCACGGCGGCGCGGACCAGGCGAGCGAGCGCGCCCGGCTCGGGCAGCGGCAGCACCCGGTACCCCAGCGGCACGAGCGCGCGAACCACCGCGGCAAAGCCCCGCGCGCCCGAGCGCGCTCCCGGGTTCACCAGCGCCAGGCCGGCCTCGGCGGAGCCCGCCGCCTCTGTCTCGAGGTTCACGCAGGCAAGGTGCGCACGGCCGGCCGGCTGGAGAAGCTCGCCCGCTCGAGCCTCATCGGCAGCCCGCCCGCCGGCCTCAGGGAGATCAAGTACTCCGGGGCCGGCGCGTCGCCGCGCTCCAGCCGTGGCTCGAAGCGCTGCGCCAGCGTGGCGAGCAACAGCACCGCCTCGAGCAGCGCGAAGTTGTTGCCGATGCACTGCCGAGGTCCGGCGCTGAACGGCAGGTACGCGAAGCGCGGCCTCCTCTCTTGCGCCTCCGCGTCCGCCCAGCGCTCCGGGCGGAACGCCTCCGGCTCGGGCCAGAAGCGCGCGTCCCGGTGGAAGAAGAGCGGGCTGAGCAGCACCACCCCGCCGCGGTGGATCCGGTGGCCGCAGAGCACGTCGTTCTGCACCACCCGGCGTTGGAGCAGGTAGACCGGTGGGTAGAGCCGCATCGCCTCGTCGATGACGGCGCGCGTGTAGGGGAGCTTGGGGACGTCCTCGGTGGTCGGGGGGCGCCCGCCGAGCACGCTCGCCAGCTCGTTCGCCAGCTTCGCCCGCACGGCGGGGTGGAGGTCGAGCAACGCCCACGTCCACGAGAGCGCCACCGCCGTGGTCTCGTGGCCGGCCAGGAGCATGGTCACCACCTCGTCGCGCAGCTGGCCGTCCGTCATCTGCTCGCCGGTGTCCTCGTCGCGCGCGGCCATCAGCATCGAGAGCAGGTCGCCGCCGGGGTTGGCGCCCTGCGCCCGCCGGTGGGCGATCAGCTCATCGGTGACGCGGAAGACCGTCCGCCGGGCATGGCGGAAGTCCCGGTCGTACTTCGTGGGGAGGATGGCCGGCAGCAGCCGCATCTTGTTGAAGCGCTCCACCAGCTGGTGATTGAGCAGGTCCCACGAGGCGCCCAGCTCGGCGGCCTTGGCGGCCAGCTCGGCGCCGACCAGCGCGTCGCCGACGATCTTCAACGTCAGCCGAGACATCTCGTTCGCCATGAGGACCCGCTCGCCGCGGCGCGCGCGCTCGTCCCAGCTGTCCGCCAGCTCCACCGCGGCGGCGGTCATCTGCGCGCCCATCGCCGCGAGCCGCTGCCGGTGGAAGGCCGGCTGCGCCAAGCGCCGCTGCCGGAGCCAGAAGCTCCCCTCGCTGGTGAGCAGCCCGTTGCCGACCAGCCGGCGGAGCATCGCGTACGAGGGCAGCGCCTTGGAGTAGTTGGCCACGTTGTCCTGCAGCACCCGCTTGGCGCCGTCGGGGTGGGCGATGAAGAAGTACTCCCCAAGGCCGAAGCGGTAGCGCGCCACGTCCCCGTGATCGCGCTGGTTGCGCTGCCAGCGTGTGAGCGGGTCTTCCTTGAAGCCGCGCAGGAGGCGGAGCACGGAGACGGCCGGCGGCCCGCTGGCCTCCTTCGCTGAGAGGTACTCCGCTGCGGATGCGTTCTGGCTCATGGGTGGCTATTTACGGAACTCAGCCGTTTCGGATCAACTCGTTCCGAGACGACTGTGTTTCGCATATGATGTTTCGCGCATGCCCAAGCCCACGCCACGAGGAAGACCCCGCAGCCAGGAGGCCCACGACGCCATCCTCAAGGCCACCATCCAGCTCTTGCGAGAGGTCGGCTACGACGCGCTCGCCATGGACGCCATCGCCACAAGGGCGGGCGTGGGCAAAGCCACCGTCTACCGGCGCTGGAAGAGCAAGGAGCTGCTCGTATGCGAGGCGCTCGAGCAGCTCCTGCGCACCATCCCCGTGCCCGACACCGGCAGCACGCGCGGAGATCTCCTGGAGCTGATGCGGGTGCAGCAAGGGCTCTACGCGGACCCCGCCACCGGGCCGATCCTCTCCGGGCTCGTCGCAGCGATGGCGCGGAGCGAACGGCTGGCGAAGGCCGTACGCCTCGGCTTCCACGCCGCGCGCCGCGAGGCGCTCGTCGTGGTGCTGCGGCGAGGCATCAAGCGCAGAGATCTCCGGCGCAGTCTGGATCTCGAGCTCGCGATGGACGTCTTCAACGGCCCGCTCTTCTACCGCTTCCTCTTCACCGGCAAGCCGCTCGACGAGGCGCTCTGCCGCGGCGTGGTGGACGTCCTACTCAAAGGCCTGGGCCGCTGAGCGAGGCACCCATAAAGACCGAGGCCCGCCCTCCAGAGGAAGAGCGGGCCTCGGCCTTCAAGGTTCGCCCGCCCTCCAGAGGAAGGGCGGGCGAACGACAGACTTCCTAGCTCCGACGGCGCCGCCGCGCCAACACTGCCAGGCCGGCGAGGAGCAGGGTCGCGCTGAACGGAGCGCCACCGGAGAAGCCGGTCGCGCAGCCGCAGCCTTCGGGCTTCGTGATGTGGACGGTGACGGTGGCAGGGTCGCTGTCGAGCGCCCCGTCGTTCACCACCAGCTGGAAGGTGAGGTCCACCGGGCTGGAGACCTTCGGCGCGACGAAGGTCGGCTTGGCGCCCGCCGCGTCGGAGAGGGTCACCGGGTCACCGCCGGTCTGGGTCCACTTGTAGGTGAGCGCATCGCCGTTCGGGTCGCTGCTGCCGCTGCCGTCCAGCGTGACCGTCTTGCCGCCGGCGGTGCTGGAGACGTTGGTGATCTGCGCCACCGGCTTGTCGTTGAGGTTCTTCACCGTGACGGTGACGGTCTTCGCGGCGCTGTCCGCCTGGCCGTCGTTGCTCACCACGCTGAAGACGATGGTGCTGTCCGCGCCCACCGCGGGCGCGGTGAACTCGGTGGTGGCGGCGGTGGCAGTCGCGATGGTGGCCGCCGGGCCGCTGGTCTGGGTCCACTTGTAGGTGATCGCGTCATCGTCCGGGTCGCTCCCGGTGGCGGTGAGCGTGCCCTTGGCCAGCTCGTTGACGGTGAGCGTCTCCGCGGCGACCGTGACGCTGGGCGGGCGGTTGACGTTCTTGATGGTGACCACCACGGTGGCCGGCGCGCTGGCGGCGGTCCCGTCCGAGACGATCAGCTGGAAGGTGACCGGCGTGTCCGCCATCACCTCGGGCGCGAGGAACATCGGCCCGGCGACGGTGGCGTTGGAGAGCAACACGGTCGGCCCAGCGGTCTGGGTCCACGCGAAGGTGACGGTGTCACCGTCCGCGTCCATCCCCATGCCGGCGAGCGTACCCATGGTCCGCTCGTCCACCGTCTGCGCCGGGCCGGCGTTCGCCATCGGCACGCGGTTCACCTGCTTGACGGTGATGGTCACCGTGGCCGCGGTGGAGGAGAGCGTGCCGTCGCTCACCACCAGGTTGAACTTCACCTGGGTGTCGGCGGTCACCTCGGGGGCGGTGAAGGTCGGCTTGGCCGCGGTCGCCGAGCTGAGCGTCGCGGTGGGGCCGGCGGTCTGGGTCCACGCGTAGGTGAGCGTGGTGTTGGGGTCCGGGTCCGTGGAGCCCGAGCCGTCCAGGGTCACCGTGGTGCGCTCGTCCACCGTCTGCGCCGGGCCGGCGTTCGCCACCGGGGGCCGGTTGATGCAGGTGCCGGGGTCGACCACCAGGGTGTGGAACGGGGTGTTGGTGATGCCGGTCACGGCAATGTCGTCCAGCTCCCAGCCCTTGTTCCCGGAGGCGTCATCGGTGCCGATGCGGAAGCGCAGCTTCACGCTCTTGCCCGCGTAGGCCGTACCGAAGTTGAGGCTGGCGTTGACGTACGCCGGGTGGCCGGCGCTCTTGCCCACGAAGCCCGGCCGGCCCTTGAGGGGGTTGGTGCCCGGATCGCACGGGGTGGCGCCGGTCACCGGCGGGTCGAAGATCACGCCCGAGGGGTAGCCTGCGATCGCCGCGCCCACGTCCGTCCAAGTCACGCCGTTGTCCTCGGAGATCTCGATCACCGCGCCGTCGTAGTTCACGGTGCCGGTGGTCCCGCCGCAGCCAGGGGCCGCGCCAGTCTCGAAGTCCCAGCGGTGCTTGAAGCTGAAGACGAAGTTGCCGGTGGCGGCCACGTTCAGCGCCGGGGTCACCAGGTAGATGTCCGCGGGGGACTGCACGTCCGGGCCGAGCCAGTTGTGGTCGGTCAGCGTGGTCTCCTGGCGCTTCCACGGGGACGAAGTGTCCAGCGTGTTGTCCATGCCAGTCGCGAATGCGCTGGTGGGCGCCTCCACGTCATCCGAGGCCGAGCTGGCCGGGACGTCGTCGAAGTTGCCCAGGTAGCTCGCGGTGGCGGTGATGTCGCCGGCCACGGCCAGGTTGGTGTCGGTGAACTTGATGGTGATGGGGATCTGCGCCAGCCCACTCACGCCGGACAGGGAGATCTGCACGGTGGCGCTGGTGGTGCCGAAGGGCACGCTCGCGGGGAAGGTCACCGCGCCGCCGTTGGCGAAGGAGACGCCGGTGAGCGTGGAGGAGACCACGCCGGTGGTGGCGGAGAGGTTGCCGATGCCCACGTTGCGCAGGGTGATCTTGAGGTTGCCGGTCTCGCCGTTGTCGAGCCAGCCGTCCTTGTCGCAGTAGAGGGCGTTGTCATCGAGCTCGGTCTTCACGAACTCGAGATCATTGCCGGTGGTGAAGCTCTCCACGGGCGTCTGGTTGCCGGCGGCGGCCCGGTCCGGGGCCTTGGCGCGCAGACCCGCGCCGCGCCGCGCGAACGCCTGGGCGATCAGCACGAAGTCCTGCGGGTCCGCGGCGTACGCGGAGGCGAGGATGGCGTCACGCGCCTCGAGGAAGGTGGGGGCGTTGGGGGTGATCTTGTAGCCGGCGATCAGGTACCGAATCATCCGGTCCTGCGCCTGGAGGAAGGTGAGCCGCGGGCTGGCGCGCAGCAGCGCCACGTAGCTCTCCCAGAGCATCGTGGCCCAGACCTCGCCGGTGTTGTGGACCTCGGCGTTGGAGCCGCCGAAGGCCGGCGCCGGGTTGGTGGGCAGCGCCACGCCGTTGGCGATGTGCTTGAACGTGAGCGGGTTCTTGGTGAAGTCCACGCTGTACGGGTAGCGGCGGATGCCCTCGTAGTAGGCCTGGTTGGTGCCGCCCGAGGCGCCGCCCGCGGCCACGAACGCCGCCGAGCCGTAGACGCCGTTGAAGGGGGGCTTGCTGGGATCCGGCAGGAGCGCGTCTCCGGCGCGGACCATCATCAGCATGCCGTGGAAGTCGCCGAAGCCCTCGCCCATGCCCACGCCCTGGAGGCTGGAGAGGCCGTTGGCGTTACCGACGAGGCGGTTGGAGATGTAGTGCCCCCACTCGTGCGCGACGATCGCGTTGTCGACGGTGGAGTCCTTGTCGATCGAGCTGCGGAAGAGCGTCACGCGCAGCGAGTTGCCGATCTGCGCCTTGAGGAGCGAACCATCCGCCTGGGAGAGGGAGAGCGTGGGGACGGTGACGGTCGGGTCGGTGCCGCCGAGGCCCGGGGCCGCACCCGCCGCGTTGTTGACGATCAGCACGCCCACCGCGCCGGCCAGCTGCGCGTTCTTCGCCTTCACCGCGAAGCCGCAGAAGCCGCGGTCGATGAGCGCGATCTTCCCGGCCACCGCAGCCGCGTTGGTGAACGGAGTTTCGCAGCCATCGGTCACCGAGCCGCCCGGGTTGCCGACCACGCCGTCGTTCACCTGCACCACGTCCTGCGTGAGGGTGAAGTTGGTGGGGCCGAAGGAGGCCGTGCCGGAGACGTAGTCTCCCGCGATGACCGGCGGGGTGAGCACGCTCACCTTGGAGGTGCCTGCCGGGTCGTTCCACAGGTACTGCTGCATCCGCGGGCTCTCGCCGTCGGACGGGGTGCTCATGTTGGCGTTGTTGCGACCGCCGAAGTCCTGGCCCTCGGCGTTGATCGCGTCGTTCGCCAGCCCGCCGCGCCCGAAGTTGTCCTTCTGCGCGTTGCCCGAGGCCTCGTTGAAGCCGCGGTCGTAGTAGAAGTCGTGGAACCAGTTGATCAGGTAGAAGAGCTCGGTGACCGCCGCCTTCTTCTGATCATCGGACGACTGCGGCGGAGCGGTCAGGCTGAACACGCGGTCGAAGGTCTGCGCCGCGGTGGTGTTGGCGCGCAGGTCGGTGCCCATGGTGAAGCCGTCCGGCGCCCCGAGGTCCGCGTACGCGTCCACGTTGTTGCCGGTGGTCTCGGTGGCGGTGTCCGCCAGCCACGGGTCGTTGGTGGAGATCGGCCCGGCGATGAGGGAGACGAGGTTCGGCGCCACCAGCGGAGCCTGGTAGCCGTCCCGCAGGCCGGTGGGGTGCGGCGTGGCGTCGATGCCCTGGGGACCGTCAAACGGGGTCTTGGTGCCGGTGGCATCCGCCCAGACGCGGTAGCTGAACGGCACCGCGTAGTCCGTCAGGTTCTTGCGGAAGAGCACGCGGCCATCGCGCGCGGAGACGACGTACGAGTAGTAGTCGGACTCGGTGCCCTTGAGATCTCCGGCGTTGACCTCCACGTAGTACGCGGGCTCGAGGCCGCGGGTGGTGCCGAAGAGGACCTTCTTGGCGCGAGCGGGGCGCAGCAGCCCGGGGGAGACCTCGGCGCGCATCCCGGCGAGGCGGAACCAGCGGTAGCCGGCCTCCTCGCGGCCGGTGGCCACCAGCTCACCCGCGCCCAGCTTGAGGCCGGTGAGGTCGGTGAACGCCTGCGCGATGGCGGCGTTCTGGCTCAGGGAGAAGGTGGGCTTGGCGCGCGGGCTCGCGTTGAGCGCGAACGGCGAGAGGTAGCCGGTGAGGGCCACGGGCGCCAGGTCGTGCGTCATCAGGACCTGGAGGGTGTCCCGGAAGACGGGGACGCCGTTCACCTCGGCCTGGAACTTCACGATGACTCCGCCCACGCCGGTGTCGTGGACGCTGAGGACCTTGGCCTCGGTCAGCCGCTTCGCGGTGGAGCGATAGAGGCTGGCGTAGTCCGCGAGGTACCGGCGGGCCGCCTGCTCCGGGGAGACGCCGAGCGCGCGCAGCGGCGCGCCGGCATAGCCGTCCTGCCCCGCCCAGACGAAGGTCGGCACGCCCAGCCGCTCCTCGAGGTGCGAGACCCGGGCCTCCTGCGCGAGCTCGCTCACCGCGGGCAGCGGCTTGCGCTCGGTGCTGTCGAGGAACGCGTCGTAGTTGGGAAGCTCGCGCGCGAGCGCGGGCGTGCTCAGCAGCCAGGCCGCGCCGAGCGCGGCGGTCAGCAACGTCTTCAAGGGAACCTCCAGAGGGCCCCCGGCCCCGTCGTCCCCATCCGACGGACCGCGCGGGAGAGGGGCGGTGACGTACTCCATTCGCGTCCCGCGCCACAAGGCAGTTCCTCCAGTCATCGCGCCGGCTTCGACCGTTAACGGACCGGCAATGCCCGGAGTGCGTGCCGGCGGGCTGGCATGCGCTGGCTTGGCGGGCTGCGTCGTCGCCTGGCCGGGGGGCGCTGCGTGCCGCTGCCGCCGGACGCTTCACCTTTCCAGCGAACCCCTTTGCGTTGAAGGAGCACTGCCATGAGGAAGTGGTTGATGGGTCCTGCGGTCGGAGCGCTCGCGCTCCTGGGTTGCGCCAGCCACAAGGCGAACGCGCCGGTCAGCTCGAACGACACGGGCTCTTACGCGCCGTCGTCCGGAATGAGCGCGCCGGAGAGCTCGGCCAGCGCGAGCAGCACGGTGAACGAGGAGCCGCTCGGCACGCTGCCCAGCGGCGCCGGCTCGGTGTCCTCCTCGGATGAGCACACCCGGCCGTCCGCGGCGGACGTGAGCTCGCCCACCGCGGCGGAGGAGAGCGAGGCGATCGGCGGCGCCGGCACGGCCGGCACGGCGACCACGCCCACCGAGATGAAGCACGAGGCGGCCGCCAACGCCGAGGCCACCGACAAGGGCGACATGCCCAAGGCGGACGCCGCGAAGAGCGAGTCGTCCACGACGACCACCACCACGAAGACGACGAAGCACCACAAGAAGGGCGAGAAGGCGAAGGACGGGAGCGCCACCGGGGGCTCGGCTTCGCTGGAGGACTCGCATGGAAGCAGCAGCGCCGGCATCGGCGGCTCGGGCCTCAACGACCGCGAGGCCCAGCTGGAGTGCGTGCGCAAGGCGCAGCAGGCGCTCGACTCGGGCGATGTGGCCAAGGCGAAGAAGGAGCTGAGCCGGCTGGAGTCGAAGCTCTCCGAGCAGAAGTAGCGAGCTCCGCGAAGGCGGGGCGCCGGAGGCGTTGAACGGCGCCCCGCCCGCCACTAAGCAAGGGGCATGAGCGAGCTGCCCCTCCCCTCTTTCTTCCGTCCCGAGCGCGCCGCCGAGTGGGGTTACCGCCCGGACGTGGGCGCGCTGCTCACCACCGCGCACGCCCACCGAAAGGCCCACGCGCTCCCGCCGGCGGCGAAGGACAAGCGCAAGGTGCATCTGCTGTTGATCGACGTGCAGAAGGACTTCTGCTTCCCGGAAGGGACGCTCTACGTGGCCGGACGCAGCGGGCGCGGGGCGATCGACGACAGCCGGCGCCTCTGCGAGTTCATCTACCGGAACCTGGGCGCGCTGACGGACATCACCACCACGCTCGACTCGCACCTGGCCTTTCAAATCTTCTTCTCCTCCTTCTGGGTGGACGCCAATGGCAACCCGCCGGCGCCGCACCGCGAGGTGACGCTGGCGCAGCTCGAGGCGGGCCAGCTGCGGCCCAACCCGGACCTCGCCGGCGCGCTCGCGCAGGGAGACGGGGCGTGGCTGGAGAAGCAGGCCCGCCACTACTGCGCGCAGCTGGAGAAGGCCGGCAAGTACACGCTCTACCTCTGGCCGCCGCACTGCTTGATCGGCACGGATGGCCACGCGCTGGTGGGCGTGGTGGAGGAGGCGCGGCTGTTCCACAGCTTCGCGCGCAGCGCGCAGTCCTGGGTGGTCTCCAAGGGCGAGCACCCGCTCACCGAGAACTACTCGGTGCTGCGGCCGGAGGTGCTCACCCGCCATGAAGGCGGCGCGCTCGCGGCGCGCAACGAGGCGTTCCTGGAGCGGCTGCTGGACGCGGACCGGATCATCGTCGCCGGGCAGGCCTCGAGCCACTGCGTGAAGAGCTCGGTGGAGGACCTGCTGGACGGGATGGTGGCGCGGGACGCCGCGCTCGCCCGCCGCGTCTACCTGCTCACGGACTGCATGTCCGCGGTCACCGTGCCGGACGGCAAGGGCGGCTTCGCGGCGGACTTCACCCCCAACGCGGAGCAGGCGCTGGCCCGGTTCGAGAAGGCCGGAATGCACCTGGTGAAGTCCACCGAGCCGATGGCCGCGTGGCCGGGCTAGTGGCGGCCCCCCGTTCGCCCCGAGCGAAGTCGAGCGCCGGAGGAGGTGGCGGACCGCTACACGGTCCCTGGGGAGGCGGGCGGGGGCAAGGCCGGCGGGAGGATTCAGCCGGCGCAGGAGCCTTGGCGCGTGCAGCAGCGGTACGGGTACATCCCGGTTTGAAGGGGCGAGTAGGCCGCCGTCGCACACGCTCCGCCGCGGCGGGATGGCGGATGGGGGAATCTCCGCGCGCGTGTATTCTTTGCCACTCGCATGGCTGGCTCTGATCTCGCCCTCGCGCTGGACAGCTTCAGCGGGAGGAAGCTCGGCAAGTACGAGGTGCTCTGCCGGCTCTCCACGGGAGGCATGTCGGAGATCTTCCTCGCGTGGCAGCGGGGGCTGGCGGGCTTCCGGAAGTTCGTGGTGCTCAAGCAGATCCTCCCGGACATCAAGGGCGAGGAGCAGTTCGTCCGGATGTTCCTGGAGGAGGCGAAGATCACCGCCGCCTTCACGCACCCCAACATCGCGCAGGTCTACGATCTCGACATCCAGGACGGCGAGCTCTTCCTGGCGATGGAGTTCGTCCCCGGCGCCACGTTGGTGGAGGTGGCGAAGGCCTGCTACGGGAACAAGGAGCCCATCCCCATCGGCTTCACGCTGGCGGTGATGCGGGACACCGCGCTGGCGCTGCACTACGCGCACACCTTCACGGATCCCGCCGGGCGCCAGCAGCAGATCATCCACCGGGACGTGGCCGAGAAGAACATCATGGTCACGTACGACGGGACCGCGAAGCTGCTCGACTTCGGCATCGCCAAGCGGATGGGCCACGCCGGGCGGACCACCATCGGCACGGTGAAGGGGACCTCCGGCTACATGTCCCCCGAGCAGATTCTGGGCAAGAAGCTGGATGCCCGCTCGGACGTCTTCGCGCTCGGGGTGGTCCTCCACGAACTGCTCACCGGCACCCGGCTCTTCGTGGGCAAGAGCAACGAGGACGAGCTGCTGGCGCCCATGAACGAGCCGGTGGAGCCGCCCTCGCGCCAGAACCCGGCGGTGCCCCCGTCGCTGGACGCGGTGGTGCTCAAGGCCCTGCAGCAGCGGCCCGAGGATAGGCACGCCACCGCCAAGGAGTTCGCCCGCGCGGTGGAGCAAGCCTGCCCCGGCGAGCTGTGGGACGCGGAGCAGACCGGCGTGTTGATCCGCCGCCTCTTCCGCGAGCGGCGCGAGAACACGGCGCGGCTGCTCGAGGAGTCGGAGGGCCAGGGCGACATCACCGGCTTCACCAAGGTGGCGCAGCTGCTCGGCGCGGATTCGATCACCCGCCCGGAGATCCTCCCGCCCCCGCCCGAGGACGCGCTGCCCACCCCGTTCACCGGCACCAAGGCGGTGGCTCCCAGCGCAGCTTCGAGCCCGGGCCCCAGCCCCAGGGAGGGCTCGCGGATCACCGCGGTGATGCCCACCCCGGCGGAGGGGCTGGTGCCGGTGGATCCGCTGATCGCCGCGCCGGGGATGCCGGAGCCGCAGCTCGAGGATGGGACGTTCCGCACCTCGCCCGAGCGGCCCAAGGCCAGGATGGACAGGGCGCTGCAGGCCGTGCCGGACGAGGCGGACCCGGAGGTGGACGTCACCCGCCCCGTGGTGGGGCCGGCGCTGACCGCCGCGGCCCCCGCCGCGTACCCGAAGACGGACGAGCGCACGGACCGCGGCACGGTGGATCTGCGGCCCCCGCTCCCGCCCGAGCCGGTCACCAGCGGCAGCGGGAACAACGGCGAAGGTCCCACCGTGATGGATCCCCGCCGCCAGGTGCGGACCGCCGAGCCCCAGCCGGAAGGTGACGCCGAGGCCGAGCCTGTCGAGCGCTCCGGCTCCACGCACCTGGGCACCGCCCCCCACGCGCTGCGCAGCCGCGCGCGGCTGTTCGCCTTCCTCGCGGGGTTCGGCGTGGTCTTGGCCGGGATGCTGGTGGCGCTGGGGCTCTACCTCTCCCACCGGGACGAGCCTGGCGGCGAGGCGCTCGCGCGCGTGGAGCCAACCACCGGCCCCACCGCGCCGCAGCCCGAGCCCCTGCCGCCGGTAGCCGAGCCGCCCGCGCCATCCGCGAAGGCCGAGCCCCAACCGCCGGTGGCCGATGTTGCACCGAAGGAGCAGGCCGCCAGCGAGCCGGTGGAGCGGACGCGCCGGGAAGAGAAGGAGAAGGAGAAGGACTCCCGCCGCCGGGGCAGCCGTGAGCGCCGCGGGCGGGAGGAGTTGGGGTCGCTGACGCTGGTGACCGACCCCTACTCGCGCGTCTTCCTCGGGGGAAAAGCCCTGGGCACCACGCCGCTCTTCAAGGTGGCGCTGCCGGTGGGGCGGCACACCCTGCGTGTGGTGGGGCCGGACAACCGCCCGAGGAAACTGCCCGTGGAGATTGGGGCCAACGTGGTGACCCGGTACACGGTGGGTCTCAGGGTCCTCGCGCTCGAGTAGCACACCCCCGCACATGTAGTGCATGCGGTGCGATGGCGGCGGGTCGGTGTATCCTTCCGCGCTGCCCCATGACCGCGTCCACGCTGCCCCTCGCTCTCGACCAGTTCAGCGGTCGGAAGCTGGGCAAGTACGAGATCATTTGTCGCCTCTCGACAGGGGGGATGTCGGTCATCTTCCTCGCGTTCCAGCGGGGGCTGGCGGGCTTCCGGAAGTTCGTGGTGCTCAAGCAGATCCTCCCGGACATCGTGGGTGAGGAGGAGTTCGTCCGGATGTTCCTGGACGAGGCGAAGATCACCGCCGCCTTCAACCATCCGAACATCGCGCAGGTCTACGACCTGGACATCCAGAGCGGCGAGCTCTTCCTGGCGATGGAGTTCATCCCGGGCGCCACGCTGGTGGAGGTGGCCAAGGCGTGCCGCGCCAACAACGAGCCCATCCCCACCGGCTTCTCGCTGATGGCGGTGCGGGACACGGCGCTGGCGCTGAACTACGCGCACAGCTTCACGGACCCGGCGGGGCGGCACCAGACGGTGATCCACCGGGACGTGGCCGAGAAGAACGTGATGGTCACCTATGAAGGGACCACCAAGCTGCTCGACTTCGGCATCGCCAAGTCGCTCGCGCGCGCGAGCCGCACCACCGTGGGGATGGTGAAGGGGACTTCCGGCTACATGTCCCCGGAGCAGATCCTCGGGGAGAAGCTGGACGCGCGCTCGGACATCTTCTCGCTCGGCGTGGTGCTCCACGAGTGCCTCACCGGGATGCGGCTGTTCCACGGCAAGAGCGCCGAGGACGGGATGATCGCCGCGCTGAAGGAGCCGGTGGCGCCGCCCTCGCGCGGCAACAGCGAGGTGAGCCCCGAGCTGGACGCGGTGGTGCTCAAGGCGCTCGCGCGCAAGCGGGAGGATCGCTTCAGCAGCGCGCGCGAGTTCGCCCGGGCGATCGAGAAGGCCGCGGCGCCGCTCATCTGGCACCCGGAGCAGACCGCGGAGCTGATCTCCCGGCTCTTCTCGGACCGCCGGGAGCAGACGCGCGTGCTGATGGCGAGCGCGGAGACGGACTCCGAGGTCACCGGCGAGCACATGCTGCGGCAGCTGCTGGGTGAGCCGCCCCCTCCGCCCCGGGCCACCGGCGCCCGGGCGCAGCTGCGCGAGGTGCCGCCGCCGCCGCCCGCGCCGCCTCCCATCCGCAAGACGGGGGCGGGGATCACCGTGAGCCCCGCGGTGGCGCCGCTGCCCTCGCGGATGAAGCCCGCGCCCGCCGATGACGACGTGCAGATCATCACCAACACGCCCACGCCCGCGCACCGGCTGAGGACGCAGAACCTCGGGCCGAGCACGCCCTGGGAGCAGGAGCTCACGGCCGAAGGAGATCTGGGAGATCTGGTGCGCCAGTCGGCCCTGCCCGGGCCGGGAGACGACGAGCGGCCCACCACGCCGCCGCGCGTGCCCGCGCCGCCTCCCGCCTCGCAGCTGGAGCGGGAGCTGCTCGAGCCGGTGACCCACGGCGGGCAGATCGACAGCGAGGATCCCGAGGGGCTCACGCTGCCTGTGGGCTCGGTGCCGCCGGAGGTGCTCGAGGAGCTGGCGCTGGGCCACTCGCTGACGGAGGCCGCCACCGGCTCCAACGTCAGCAACCAGGGCCTGACCGAGGACACCACCCCTGGCTCGCTGCTGCCGCGCCGGCGCGGGCGCTACATCCCGATGGCCGTGTTCGTGGCGATCATGCTGACGGTGTTCGGCGTGGGGCTGGTGATGACCGGCCTGCACAAGCGGCTCCTGGGCTCGAGGTTCGACGAGCCGGTGCCGCCGCAGCCCATCCCGCTCACTGAGGCGCAGCTCGCGGTGCCCGCGCCGCCGCCCGCCGCGGAGACGCAGGCTCCGCCGCCGGTGGCGAGCCCCGGCAATGCCGCGGCGGTGGAGAAGGAGAAGCCGAAGCCGCCGCCCGCGCCGCCGCCGCCCGCCGCGGAGACGCGAGCGCCCACCCGCCGCGCGCCGTCCGTGGGCTCGCGCGGCGAGGAGCTGCGCGTGGAGGAGCCCGAGCCGGCCACCCTGGTCACGCCGGAGGAGCCGATTCGTTCGCGCCGCCGAGATCACAAGGGCAATGACGAGGTGCCCGCCGCCGCGGTGGGGGCCGGGACGCTCACGCTGGTGGCCGAGCCGTTCGCGAAGGTGCTCTACAAGTCGCAGGACCTGGGGCCCACGCCGCTGTTCAAGATCCCCCTGCCGGTGGGGAAGCACACGCTCAAGTTGATCGGCGCGGACCAGAAGACGCGGCTGCTCCAGGTGGACATCAAGGACAAGGAGCCGACGAGCCTGCGGGTGAATCTGGAGACGCTGCCCACGGAGTGAGGCGACCAACGGCCAGCCGCCGCCCGTCGCCGGTTGCCCGTGACCCGTGACCCGTGACCCGTGACCCGTCCTCCGTGGCCCGTGCCTCCGTGGCCCGTGCCTCGTCCTCCGTGAGCCGTGAGCCGTCCCCGTCCCCGTCCCCGAACCCGAACCCGAACCCGAACCCGACCGAGGCCTAGCCACAAACAGCCGCTGAGCCCGCTTGAGGCAAAGGTCCAAGCCACGAGCAGCCGCCGAGCCGTTCGAGGCAAAGACCGGGTTCGGGTTCGGGTTCGGGTTCGTTCACGGGGACGGGGACGGGGACGGCTCACGGCTCACGGCTCACGGAGGACGGGGCACGGGGCACGGGGCACGGGCCACGGCTGTGGATACTTGTAAGTATCTGGCGTTACTGCGTTTTAAGGCGCTTTCCACACAAGTTATCCACACCTGTGGATGAGCCCTGTGGTTCCTTGACGAGCTGCACCAATCACCCCGGCTAGTTCTTCGGGGGCGGTGGCGGGAGCCCATCCTCGTGGTGGTCGTGGCTGGCGCCGCCGAACGTGCCGGGCCAGGGAACATCCGCCACCTCTATCCCGGGCAGCGGGAAGCTGTGGAACGCGGCCCGGCTCTTCGCGAACGGCGGATCGCACTTCCCGCACGTGGTGGCGTTCTCCATCAGCACCATCGACCCGTTGGAGATCTCCATCAGCTGCGGTGACGTCCGCAGCGACCCGGCGAGCGGGCAGCTGAACGCCGGCGTCCCGTCCTTGGCCCGGAGCGCGGTGAGCACCTGCTCTCCAGGAGACGGCTGGGCGAAGAAGAGCGCCACGTCCTCGGGCTGGCCGTTGGCGGTGGGACGCCAGCGCGCCAGCCGCAGCTGATCCGAGCCGAAGCCGCCGGGCGGCTGGTACGTCCACTTCGGCGCGAAGGCGTGCGTGTCGAAGGCCTCCAGCGCGGTGCCGCCGTCCGGGCGCGGCGCGGTGGGCGGCGCCGTCACCACCACGGACTCGGTGGCCACCACCCGCCCCAGCGTGCCGAGCGAGGCCACCGAGGCGCCCGTGGCCGTGGAGTACGCCTCCCGCGCGTTCTCCGGGTAGAGCACGCCGCGCGCGGTGGCCAGCTCGCCGCCGGGGAACGGCTCGGTGCGCTTCCAGAGGAAGATCCCATCGCGCGTGTACGCGGAGATCAGCGTGGGGAGATCCGGCTGCAGCGGCGCCGTGTCGTTCCGCGTCCCCGAGAACGCGATGAAGAGGTTGCCCGCCGAGTCCGCCGCGAAGCCGTACGGGTGGGGATGGTTGCAGACGTCCAGCAGCGGGTCGGAGATCCGCTGCGCGGTGACGATGGAGCCCGCCGCGTTGAGGACGATCAACGCGTAGAGCCGGCACTGGGTGGGGTCCGGCGTGCCGGCAGGGTAGCCCTCGAAGAGCGCGGCCAGCCGATCGCTGCCCATCTCCGCCAGCCGGGCCATGAAGAGGTTCCGCCCGCGGGTGAGCGCCACGAAGTCCGGGCGCTGGGTGATCACGTTGAAGTCCCAGATCGCCAGCCCGGTGGCGAGATCCACCGCGGTGACCCGCCCGTTGGCCGCGAAGTCGGCGCAGACCAGGCGCTTGTTCCAGAGCAGGCAGCGGCGCGCGGTGGCGCCCGCCGGCACCGCGGCCGGGGAGCTGGCCCGCAGCCTCGGCGTGGCGAAGAAGCCGAAGACCGAGACCGCGCCGTCCGGCTCGAGCAGGAAGTCCCCCCACTCCTGCATCGACGGCGAGCTGGTGGCGTCCAGCGACCAGCTCGCCTTGAGCGGCACCGGCGCCGAGAGCTCGCAGGCGGTCCCGTTGCAGCGCCCCACCTGGCCGCAGGGGCTCTGCGCCTGGCAGCGGAAGCCGTCCGGTGGATCTCTCAGCTCACAGCGCCCTTCGATGCAGACGTCCGCCGCGTCGCAGCTGAAGCGGCTGCCGCACCGGGTGCCGTCCTCCGCCGGCGCCAGGCCGCAGCCCAGCTTCGGATCGCACACGCCGATCTGGCACTCGCCGTCCCCCGGGCACGGCGGCGCGGGGAGCGTCTGGCAGCCGTCCAGCGCGCTGCACACGTCCACCGTGCAGGCGTTGCCGTCATCGCAGACCTTGGCCTTGCCCACGCACAGCCCCGCGGCGCACTTCGCCGGCCCGTCGATGCACGCGCTCTGCGGATCGCACGTGGTGCCGTCCGCGAGCTGATCCTCCACGCAGGACTGGGTGGCCGCGTCGAAGCGCATGGTGTGGCACTGCGCCGGCGTGGGGCAGGGCGGCACCTCCAGCCCCACGCCCGTCAGCCGCGCGCGGGCGAAGTTGTCGTCCGAGGCGCGCACCCCCAGCCCACCTTCGAAGCTGCCCACCCGGGGCGCGGTGAAGCGGACCTTCAGCTCCAGCTCCCCGGACGGCACCCGCTCCGGCAGCCCGGTCCCATCCCCCGAGGTCACCGCGAAGGCACCCCCTGGAAGCTCCCAGGTGACCGGCAGCGGCGCGGTCCCCTTGTTGAGCACCCTGACCACCACCTCGGACTCGCCGCCCACGTATTGGCCAGGCAGGGCCACCTCCGTGGGCAGCAGCTCCAGGTCCCCGCTCGCCTGGACCAGCGGTGCCTGGTGGCACCCCAACGCTGCTGCCAGCAACCCGACACCCAGCGTGAGCTTTCTCACGGGCCGTCCTTTAGAAGGTCCCCAACACTGGCAGCTGAACGCTCCTGCCCTCGGGCAGGCCGTTCCCCGCTGGCCTTCCCAGCAGCACGTACGCACCGACTCCCGCAGCTGCAACGCCCACGCCTACGCCCACCCACACCGGCCAGGGGATGCGCGTGGGCTCGGCCTCGGCCGCGGGCTCTCCCAGTCCCTCCACGGCCTCGAGCGGCGCTTCGCCTCCGTGAAGCCCGCGCAGCCGCACCGGTGAGGAGGCGGAGCCGGTGGCGTAGAGCACGCCCTCGTTCACGTCCACGCCCTGGAGGTAGGCCTCCACGTCGCTCGCGGCCGGGAGCTTGATCACCAGCGGCGCGCTCGAAGGGCCCTTGTAGAGCCGGTAGTCCTTGGAGCCGGCGACCCGGACCCAGGCGCGCAGCTCGCGGGAGAGCGGGAGATCCTCGTCCAGCCGGACGGTGAGCGCGCCGCTCTGCTCGTCCCGCGCGGCGGTGAGCTCGCCCACCCGGCCGCTCTTCTTGGCGGACTCGAAGGGGGCGAGGATCTTCGGCCCGAGCGTGGCGTCCACCGTGGCGGAGGGATCCAGCTGCAGCACGCGCTCGAAGTTGGCCTTCGCCGCCTTGGCGTCCCCCATGAAAGCTGACGAGAGCGCCAGGCCGCGGTACGCGCGCAGCCGCTCGTCCCGGCTCCCCGGCTGCGTCAGCGCCTGCTTGTAGAGCGTGGCCGCGGTCTCGAAGTCGAGATCGTGGAAGGACTGATCTCCCGCGGCCAACGGATTGTCGGCCAGGGCAACCGTCGAGGCGATCAGCGCGAGCAGCAGGACCGGCCGAGACATCCAGCTGCGGAGTCTATGGAACCGGCGCGAACGCTGTCGAACCGGCTTCCCCTTCTGTACATAGAAGTAGAGAGGATCTGATCAGTAGTCACAGCAGGGACGGCCAACTTGTGGAGAAGCGCGCACCCCCGCGCGATCTCACGGGAATTGGATCCCCGGTGGATGTGGACAGGCGGGCGGGTACTCCACCGCGCTCCACAGCGTTGGTGCGGGCGAGCAGTTCCCCACACCGACTCCTCTGCCAACTTTCCGCGGATCCACAGCGGACTCCACAGCTTGAGCGAGCGGGCGAGCACCGTCTTTCCAGGTGTGTGCTTCCTTAAGCTACGCTCCGCCGCATGCCGGAGCCGGGGCGAACCGAGACGTCCGAGGGGATTGGGCTTCCCTCCGGACAGCTCCACCGCGGCTCGCGGATCGGCAAGTACGAGCTGCTGACGCTGCTCTCCGTGGGTGGGATGGCGGAGCTCTTCCTCGGCTTCACCGCGGGTCCGGGCGGCTTCCGCAAGTACGTGGTGGTGAAGCGGATCCTCCCGGACGTGGTCTCCCAGGATCAGTTCGTGAAGATGTTCCTGGACGAGGCGCGGATCACCGCCGCCTTCAACCACCCGAACATCTCGCAGGTGTTCGACCTCGGCGACGAGGACGGGCTCTTCATCGCCATGGAGTTCATCCCCGGCCAGAACCTCAACCAGGTCACCGCCGCCTGCTTGCGCCGCGCCCACCCGGTGCCCTTCGGCTTCTCCTGCGGGATGGCCCGGGACGTCTGCCTGGCGCTCCACTACGCGCACACGTTCATGGATCCCACCGGAAAGCCTTCGCCGGTGATCCACCGGGACGTGGCGCAGAAGAACATCATGGTGACCTACGACGGCGTCACCAAGCTGCTCGACTTCGGCATCGCCAAGGTGAAGGGCGGGCTGGGGCGCACCAACGTGGGCATGGTGAAGGGCACCACCGGCTACATGTCCCCCGAGCAGGTGCGGGCGGAAGAGCTGGACGGCCGCAGCGACCTCTTCGCGGTGGGCGTGGTGCTGCACGAGCTGCTCACCGGGCAGCGCCTCTTCTCCGCGGAGACGGAGATGGAGGAGATGACGAAGATCCTCCAGGCGCCCATCCCCAAGCCGCACGTGGTGGATCCCAACATCCCGGAGGCGATCTCCGAGGTGGTGATGCGCGCGCTCGCCCGCGAGCGGGCGGACAGGTTCAACACCGGCAAGGACATGGCCCGGGCGCTGGAGCGCGCCGCGGGCAAGCTGATGTTCGATCAGGACCGCGCCAGCGCCTTCATGCGTGAGCTGTTCGCCGGGAAGATGGAGGCCACCCGCTCGCTGCTGGAGAGCGCCGGGAGCGACGAGGACGTCCACACCGCCACCCGCGCCATCCGCGAGGACTCCAGCGCCCAGCCCGCGCGCCCCGCCAAGAAGAAGCCGGCGCCGGTGGCACCGGCCGAGCCCGCCCGCGCGCCCTCTCCTCCACCCCGCGCCCACGCGCCGATGGGCAAGACGCCGCTGCCGTTCGATCCCGCCGGTGCGGGGGCGCCCTCCCCTGCCCACCCGCGGCGGGACGCGAGCCGCTTCCTCGAGGAGCTCAGAGCGCTCTGGGGGAACGGCAACCTGCGCTACGCGGCGCTCGGCGTGGGAATCGTCCTCGGCACGCTCGCGCTGGTGTTGATCGTCAACCGCACCGTGCCCGAGGACCCGCTCATCCCTTCGGAGCCGCCGCCGGTGGTGATGCCGGTCTTCACCAACAAGCCATCCACAGCCAATCCCCCGGCCACCGACAAGCGGCCGACAAGCGCTCCCCAGGTTTCTCCACAGCAGCCCGGCCCCGCCGTGAAGGCGCCAGCCGAGCGGTCCTCGAAGGGCACGCTGACGCTGGTCACGCTCCCGCCCGCGCAGGTCTTCCTCAACGGCCGCGAGGTGGGCAAGACGCCGCTCTTCAAGCTGGAGCTGCCGGCCAAGACGCACCTGCTCAAGCTGGTGGGCCCGGACGGGAAGACGCGCGTGCTCTCCACGCCGATCCGCGCCGGAAAGAACGCCCAATTCAAGCTCAAGCTCGAAGACCTGCCGCAGGGTTAGCGCCCGGCGCGCCGAATCCCCAGGTTCTCCACAGGGTCTAAGTGGCTGGATTGGCGGCGCTTATTTGCTGCATCCCCTGACATCTCACTGATCGAGAAACTCCTGCCTCAGCTCTCGCGAAAATGGGGTGAACGTCAACCAACGGTTGTCAGGAGCTTTCCATGGCCCCCACCCAGCGCGTGACCTCAGCCGGCGGCAGCACCTCCGGGAGCGGTCAGAACTCGCCCATCTACAGGATGCTGGAGCTGGGGCAGAGCAAGCTCGGCAAGCCGTACGTGTGGGGCGCCGAGGGGCCCAACTCCTTCGACTGCTCCGGCCTCGTCCAGTGGATGGTCTCCCAGGTCGGCGGCAGCGTGCCGCGCGTCGCCTCGGCCCAGCAGGACGCCAGCCAGCGGATGAGCGTGGAGGAGGCGCTGCGCACGCCCGGCGCGCTCCTCTTCGTCGGAGATCCGGCGCACCACGTGGTGATCAGCCGCGGTGACGGCACGGTGCTCGAGGCCCCGCACACCGGCGACGTGGTGAAGATCCGCAAGGCCAGCGCCAGCGAGTTCACCAACGGCGGCCGCATCCCCGGCCTCACCTACCCCGACGGGATGACCGCTCCTCCGGTGGACCCCAGCCAGATCAGCGCGGGCGGCGGCGGCGGCAGCGGCGGCAGCACCGGCAGCCGCCACAGCTACGGCTTCCAGGATCCCGCGGCGGCCCCTGCCGGCGCCCCGGTGATCAACCCCACCTCCAACAAGGAGACCTTCTCCCTCGCGGACCTCAGCGACTGGGTGCGCCAGAACCTCTGGGGCAAGGTCGAGAAGCGGAACACCAAGCTCGACAACAGCCCGGCCTTCAAGAAGTGGATGGACAAGAACCACAAGGGCGAGAAGGTCACCGACAACCTGCGCAAGGAGTTCCTCACCGCGCAGCTCGCGGACGCGGCCAACGCGTTCGGCGGTGACAAGCACGCCCTCGACGTCGCCGGGAGCCAGCTGGTGAAGGAGTACGGCAGCGGGCCCGTGGACGCCGCGCCTGCCAGCGAGGGCAGCGGCAGCGGCGGTGGTGGTGGTGGTGGTGGCGGCGGTGGCGGGTCGGAGCCAGTCGCGGCCTGACGCACGCTGCGCGATTCGTGGAGCCTCCCTCGGCAGGGCGCTGCACGGCAACCCGACGCGGTCCGAAGCGCTACCGCGGGGTCCATGCATGCGCGGCGGCAAGCACCCCAAGCGCCCCTGAGCCCTAAGAGCCCTGTGCGGCCGGGTCCGGAGCACCGGCTGGCTCCTCGAGCACGGACGTTCGGCACCGAGCAGTCGCCCCGGCGCCGCTTTGACTCCACGCGCGCGGCGCGGGCTCATCCGCGGGTGCGCGCATGGCTCGTCATCCCCTGGCTGCTGTGCGGCGCCTGCTCGCAGGGGCGCGACGCGGCGGTCGCGCGGCGGCTGACCTTCGTGCACCAGCCGCTGGGCGGAGACCCGGCCGTGCTGGAGGCGCTGCTGGATGAGTTCCGCCGCGCGCACCCGGAGGTGGAGCTCACCACCCAGCTCTTGCCCAACGCCTCGGACGTGGCCCACCAGTACTTCCTCACCGCGCTCGAGGGCGGTGCCGCTGGCCTCGATGTCTTCGTGGTGGACGTGGTCTGGGTCGCGGAGTTCGCGCGCGCGGGGTGGATCTCCGAGCTGTCCCCGCTGCTCAGCGCGGAGCAGGTGCGGGCGCAGTTCCTCCCGGGCCCTGCCGAGGCGGTGCTCCTGGACGGCCGCGTCTACGCCGTGCCCTGGTACCTCGACGTGGGGCTGCTCTACTGGCGCACGGACCTCGTCCCCCGCGCGCCGCGCACCTACGCCGAGCTCGAGGCCTTCGCCTCGGCGGCGCAGCGGGCGGACCCTTCGCTGCGCGGCTACGTCTGGCAAGGGCGGCAGTACGAAGGGCTCGTCTGCAACGTGTACGAGGCGATCTGGGGCCACGGCGGCCGCTCCGAGCAGGACGGCCGACTGGCGCTGGACTCCGCGCCGGCGCGGGAGGCGCTCACGTACCTGCGCGGGCTGCTCACCTCCGGCGTCTCGCCGCCGTCCGTCACCTCCAGCGCCGAGGAGCAGGCGCGGCGCCTCTTCCAGGCGGGCAAGGCGGTGTTCATGCGGAACTGGCCCTACGCGTGGGCCGAGGCCCAGGCCGAAGGCTCTCCCATCCGCGGGAAGGTGGACTTCGCGCCGCTGCCCTCCGCCAGCGGTGAGCCCGGCCCCGGCGCGCTCGGGGGCTGGCAGCTCGCGGTGAGCGCCCACACGCCGCCCGAGCGGCGGGACGCGGCCCGCGCCCTGGTGGCGCACCTCACCTCGCGGCGCGCGAACGTGGCGCTCGCCCTGGCGTACGGGCGCAACCCGCCGCGGCGCGACGCGTACGAAGACCCGGAGCTCGTCGCGCAGGCGCCGTTCATCGCGCGGCTGAAGCCGATCTTCGAGGCGGCGCGCCCGCGGCCGGTGACGCCGTACTACGGCTTGCTCACGGACGCGCTGCAGAGCGAGTTCTCCGCCGCGCTGGTGGGCGTGCGGCCGCCAGAGCAGGCGCTGCGATGGGCGCAGCAACGCGCGGATGAAGTGATGGGGCCCAGGCCATGAGCGCGGCCTCCGTTCACCCCGAGCTCTCCCCCGCTCACCCCGAGCTCTCCCCCGTTCACCCCGAGCTCTCCCCCGTTCACCCCGAGCGTAGGGCGGTAGCCCGTAGTCGAGGGGCGCCAGTGCGTGCGATCCCTCGGCGACGTGTCGTGAATGCGAGCGTGGGTGCCGCCTCTCGACTACGCGCCTGCGGCGCTACGCTCGAGGTGAACGGTGGTGGATCCCTGCTTGATCCGCGCAAAGGTGAGGGCCGCTCCTCATGAGCCTGCGCCGCGATCGCCTCAGGGCGTGGGGGATGATCAGCCCCTCGGTGGTGGCGCTGCTGCTGGTCGCGGCCTACCCGCTGGTGGCGGCGGTGGCGCTGAGCCTGCAGCGCTTCCTGCTGGTGCTGCGCGAGCGGCGCTTCGTGGGCCTGGACAACTACCGCTTCCTGCTCGAGGACGGGCGCTTCTGGGTGGCGCTGAAGAACACCGCCTACTTCTCCGGCGTGGCGGTGACGGTGGAGGTGGTGCTCGGGCTCTCCATCGCGCTGTTGCTGGATCGCCCGCTGCGCGGCCGCGGGCTGCTGCGCGCCGCGGTGCTGGTGCCGTGGGCCGTGCCCACGGTGGTGTCCGCGCGGCTCTGGGCGTTCCTCTTCAACCTCCCCGGTCCTCAGTCCGGCTGGCTCGGCACGCCCGGCCCGGCGATGCACGCCGCCATCCTGGTGGACGTCTGGAAGACCACGCCCTTCGTGGCGCTGCTCCTGCTCGCGGGGCTGCAGTCCATCCC
The DNA here is from genome assembly GCA_044229415.1 of Myxococcaceae bacterium. GTDB lineage: Bacteria > Myxococcota > Myxococcia > Myxococcales > Myxococcaceae > JBGATB01. The sequence continues at coordinate 56,774 of JBGATB010000012.1, forward strand.
GCGCGACGTGCTCCAGGCGGCGCGGCTGGACGGGGCCACCGCGTGGCAGCGCTTCATCCACGTCACCCTGCCGCTGCTGCGGCCGGCGCTGGTGGTGACGGTCCTCTTCCGCGTGCTCGACGCGTTCCGCGTCTTCGACGCCGTCTACGTCCTCACCGAGGGCGGCCCCGCCAACACCACCGAGACGCTCTCCATCTACGCGTACAAGACGCTGATGCGCTCGGGTGACTTCGGCTACGGCTCCACGCTCGCCGTCGCCACCTTCCTCTGCATGGCCGCGGGCAGCGCGCTGTACCTGCGGCTCGCGGGGCGCAACCTCGGGAGGGGCGCGTGAGGCGGCTGGGCTTGTGGCTGGCGCTCACCTGCGTGGTCGGCTTCTGCCTGGGGCCGTTCCTCTGGCAGGCGCTCGCCTCGCTGCGGCCGGAGGGCGAGGCCACCTCGCTCACCTGGCCGTCCCACCTGACGCTGGAGAGCTACCGCGCCGTGCTCGGCGGCGGCGGCTTTCTCCGGGTGATCGCCAACAGCCTGCTGGTGGCCGGGGCCACCACCCTGCTCTGCTTGACGCTCGGTGCCACCGGCGCGTTCGCGCTCTCCAAGCTGCGCTTCCCGGGCCGGCGCGCGCTCCTGCTCGGGGCGCTGGCGGTCTCCATGTTCCCGCCGATCGCCACGGTGAGCCCGCTCTTCCTGCTCGTCCGCGAGCTGGGGCTGCGCGACACGCTCTGGGGCCTCATCCTCCCCTACACCACCTTCGCGCTGCCGCTGACGCTCTGGGTGCTCACCTCGTTCTTCGACGAGCTGCCCGACGAGCTCTACCGCGCGGCGCGGCTGGATGGCTGCTCGCCGCTGCAGGCCTTCTGGCACGTGTTCCTGCCGCTCTCCGCGCCGGCGCTCGCCACCACCGGGCTGCTCGTCTTCATCGCCGCCTGGAACGAGCTGCTCTACGCGCTCACCTTCATCTCCAACCCCGCGCGCCGCACCATCCCGGTGGCGATCAGCCTCTTCGCCTCCGAGCACACCGAGCCCTGGAGCGAGCTGGCCGCCGCCTCCATCGTCGTCACCGTGCCGCTGGTGCTGCTCACCTGGCTCTTCCAGAAGCGGATCATCTCCGGCCTCACCGCCGGCGCGGTGAAGGGCTGAGCATGGCCACCGTCGAGCTCTCGCACGTCTGGAAGCGCTTCCCTGGCGGCGGCGCCGCGGTGAAGGACCTCTCGCTGGAGATCCGCGACGGCGAGCTGCTCTCGCTGGTGGGCCCCTCCGGCTGCGGCAAGTCCACCACGCTCAACTTGATCGCCGGGCTGGAGACGGCGTCCGAAGGGGAGCTGCGCATCGCCGGCCGGCCGGTGCAGGCGCTCGAGCCGCGCGAGCGCGACGTGGCCATGGTGTTCCAGAGCTACGCGCTCTACCCGCACCTGGACGTGGAGGGGAACCTCGGTTTCCCGCTGAAGATGGCCGGGGTGCCGCGCGACGAGCGCCGCGCCCGGGTGGCCGAGGCCGCCGCCGCGCTCGGGCTGACCGAGCTCTTGCGCCGGAAGATCCGCGAGCTCTCCGGCGGCCAGCGGCAGCGCGTGGCGCTCGGGCGGGCGCTGGTGCGGCGCGCGTCGGTGTTCCTCTTCGACGAGCCGCTCTCGAACCTCGACGCCAACCTGCGCGCCCAGATGCGCGCCGAGCTCAAGGCGCTGCACCAGCGGCTGCGCGCCACCTTCGTCTACGTCACGCACGACCAGGTGGAGGCGATGACGCTGTCGGATCGAATTTGCCTGCTCAAGGACGGGACGCTGCAGCAGCTGGGCACCCCGCGCGAGCTCTACGACACCCCGGCGAGCACCTTCGTGGCCTCGTTCTTCGGCACCCCGCCGATGAACCTCCTCCCCGGTGAGGCGGTGGGCCTGGCCGGCGTCGCCACCGCGGGCGTGCGCGCAGAGGATGTGGTGCTCGGGCTGGGTGGGCCCCCGCAGGGCGCGCTGCCGGTGAAGCTGCTCTGGGTGGAGCCGCTGGGCGCGGAGACGCACGTCGCGGTGGAGTTGGCCGGGACCCGGCTGGTGGCGAGGGCTTCGCGCGACTTCACCGCCGAGCCGGGCGCCGAGGCGTGGGTGCGCGTTCCGCGGGAGCGCTGGCACCGGTTCGATGCGCAGGGTGTGCGGCTCTAGCCTGCAAAGATCTCCGTCCCACACCGCCCGCACTTTCCCTCTCTCGGGCTCCTCCAGCGGTGGGCGGTACGCTCCTCTCCCTTCGCTCGTGTGAGGGGAGACATCATGGGTTGGTTGTTCGCGATCGTCGCACCGGCGCTGCTCGCCGCGGCCCCAGCGGGAGATCGGCCGCAGCTGCTCATCCAGGAGCTCACCTCGGGCGCCGGCGTGGAGCCGTCCATCGCCCCGGGACTGAGCGAGGCGATCGGCGCGGAGATCGAGCGGCGCGGCTACTTCAAGGCGCTCACCTCCAAGGACGTCCAGACGCTGCTCGGCGTGGAGCGGCAGAAGCAGCTGGTGGGCTGCAGCGACAAGGGCACCAGCTGTCTGGCGGAGCTGGCGGGCGCGCTCGGCGCGCCGTTCGTCATGTCCGGCGCGGTCAGCAAGGTGGGCAACACCCTGCAGCTCACCCTGCAGACGCTGGACACCGCGCGGGCCCAGCCGATCGGCCGCGCGGTGCGGATCGCCCACGACGCGCAGACGCTGCGGGCGCTGCTCCCGTGGGCGATCGCCGATGCCACCGGCACCCCGCCCCCGCCCTCGCCTTCGCGCTTGCCGGCGATCGCGCTCATCTCCGCCGGCGGCGTGGCGGTGGTGGCCGGCGGCCTCTTCGGGCTGCAGGCGATCTCTCAGGAGCAGCAGTACCAGCGCGAGCTTGGCCTGGGCGCCACCCGGCCCGGCGTGCTCGACAGCTCGGAGTTCTACGAGCAGCGCGGCGGTGAGCTCGCCCGCCAGCGCTCGTTCGCGCTCGGCGGCATGGTGGTGGGCGCCGCGCTCGTCGGGCTCGGGGTCTGGCTGCTCCCGTCCGCCTCTGGCAGCGCGGGCGTGGAGGGCGTGGCGCTGGTGCCGTCCGCCAGCGGGGTGAGCCTGGTGGGGGTGCTGCGATGAGGCGCCTGGGCGCGCTGGTGCTGCTGGCGGCCGCCGGCTGCACCTCCAGCCTCGACTCGCAGGCGCCGCGCTTCTACCGGTGCCAGCGCGACGGCGGCCCAAGCTGCCCCGCGGGCTGGACGTGCGGGCTCTCCGGCTACTGCCAGGACCCGGCGGTGGGCGCTCGCGTCGAGTGCAACGACAGCTCGGACTGCACCGGCGGCTGGCACTGCGGCGTGGCGCGCGTCTGCTACGACCGCGCCGCCGCCGAGGCGATCTCCTGCGCGCCCGAGCGCGAGGCGACTCCCGACGCTGGAGACTGCGCCCCCACCTGGCGCTGTGGCCTGGCCGGCACCTGCCACCCGCGGGACGCCGGGCGCCCCTACGCGTGCCAGAGCGACTCCGACTGCGAAGCGCAGTGGCGCTGCGGCCCCGAGCGGGCCTGCGTGGACGTCTCGCTCCAGGCGCTCACCCCCGCGGCGCCGGCGCTCGAGGTGGAGCGCGCCAGCCCGCTGCTGCCCGCGCAGGTGGAGGCGGCGAGCGTCTATTACCCAATCCTGATCACCGGCAACCAGGCGTTCGGCGAGCTGGCCTATGCGGCGGACGGCGGGCTCACCACCTTCACGGCGGACAACCAGCTCCCGCCCAACTACTCGCGCATGTCCATTCCCCTGCCGCGGCCGCTCCACGCGCTGCTCGCGCACGGGGTGGGGCGCTTCGGCACCGACTCGGCGGGGCTGTGGCGCTACGACGATGCGCTCCTGAAGACCGGCTCGCCGCAGCTGCTCAGCGCCACCCTGGCGAACGCGGAGCTCCGGTTTGGCGAGGGGTACCAGACGGGCAACGGGATGACGCTCGCGCCGGCCGCGGCCGCGTTCAAGGGAGGGACCACCGGCGTCCTCGCGGCGGACGGCGGGTTTGACCTCACCGCACTGCCCAACGGGCTCACCGCGAATGACCTCACCTTCACCAACCCCGCCACCACCCTCTTCGGCGGGAGCCGGACGTCCCTGCTCGCGGCGACCGGTGGCGGGCTCTACTACGCGCCTCGCAGCAGCGCGTACGTCGGCACGGACGGCGGCACCTCCGCCACCCCCGCCTGGCGCCGCGCCGGCCTGGTGGAGCTGCCCGGCTCCGCCTGCGCGGACGCCTCGCCGCCCGCCGTCGACCGGGTGAAGTTCTTCCCGCGCTCCGACCTGCTCGCGCTGGTCGTCGCGGGGAAGCTGCACGTCTTCCGCGCGCTGGCGCCGCCTGCGTTGCCGCCTGCCGGCTGCTGGGACCTTCCGTTCAAGGCGCTCTACACGGGCTGCGACGCGTGCGGCGCAGGCGAGCAGCTCTTCACCTTCGGCCAGGAGCAGTGGCGGACCACCGGCGCGCTCCAGCCCGTGGAGACCGTCTGCCGCACCGCCGCCGGGCGCTTCGTCCGCTACGTCCACCCCGTGGAGTCCGGCGCCTGCGCGCTGACTCCTGCCCCCATGCTCGAGGGGCTGGCGAAGGCGTTCACGCCGTCCTCCGCGACGGTGCAGCCGTCCGGCGTCAGCTCGACCGGGGCGTTCTTCTCCTCTTCTGCCTCGGACGCGAGGACCTACCCGGAGCGGCTGCCCATCGAGTACGTGTCAGGCGGGCCGGCTGCGCTGTTCACCTCAGGTCCGCCGGTGACGAGCGGCAACGGGACGGTGCGCGGCGCCTTCACCCCGGGGCTCGGGCTGATGCCGTTCTCGATCGACGGGGTGATCGGCGCCACGGGGATGGGGAGCGTGGAGCAGCGGCCGGAGCTGATGCTGGTGCCCAACGGCGGCGGCACGCTCGCCGACCTCGCCGTCTACGTGGAGCCCACCGTGGACTATCTGGCCGCGTCCGGGCGCACCGTCCTGGGCCGGCTGGATCGCTCGGATGACCTGGTCCTGCGCAACCAGGCCGGCGTGGGGAACAGCGGCACCGTCTACCGCGCGCATGCGGTGCAAGTACCTGCCTCGGATGGCCGGCCGTGGCTCGTCATCGGCGCGTCTGATCGGATCTGGGCCACGGACGAGCCGCTCGCCGCGGACGCCGGCACCCGCGCGGTGGGGATCAAGACGGTGCCCCTGCCCTACGCGGCGATCGGCTCGCTGACGATGGGCGCGCCCGCCGCCCGCGCGGATGGCGGGACGACCGCGCTGCTCGAAGGGTACGCGGTGGCGCAGCTGCGGCTGTTCCGCGTGGTCGCGCAGACGAAGGACTACTGGCGCTCGGATGAGATTGTCCTGCCCGGCCAGGCCGCGCCGCTCAAGGTCTGGCTCGAGGGAGAACGCGCGCGCGTGGGCACCACGGATGGGCGCGTCTTCGGCCTGCCGGTGCCGGTGGTGCTCACGCGCAGCCTCCCCAACCCGCCGCTGCCCCAGGTGCTGGACTACGCGCAGCTGTGCGGCCAGGGCTTCGCGCTCGCGCGGGATGGGCTCTACCGGCTGCGCGCGGCCCCGGGCGAGGTGCTCGGGTCGTGGGAGCGCGTGCCGCTCGACTCGGTGCCCGGGTACGACTCCGCCTCGGTCGTGTTCCGGCGGCTCCATGTCGCTCGGGAGGGCGGGAAGGACTTCGCCTGGCTGTTCTCGGAGGGCACGCTGGTTCTGCGGGTGAGCTGCACGCCCTAGGGCCCATAGGGACCGGTTGGGTTCGGGGTCGCGTGGCGCCGTGCACGCATGGGTTCCTCGGAGGTGCGCTCGGGCCGCGGTCGGTTGCACTGCTTCGACACCCGCAGCGGGCGATCCACGGAACTGGGGTCACTAAGTTCTGACATTGGAACTTAGTGACCCCAGTTCCCGGGCGTGCCCCTTCGCGGCGTGCTCCCCGACCCTTGGCCGGGCCGCTGCCTCCACCGAGGTGGCGAGCGCCCCGCCGCGGGAGGGGGTGTGGCTCCCACGAGCGCGCCCCTGAGCCATCCCTGTCCCCTATGGGCCCTGCTGCGCCTCGGAGGCCTCCCACTCCGCGAGCGCGGGCGCCGCGAGCGGCCAGAGCAGCTCCGCCCAGCGCGCGTAGCCGGCGCCAGACGGATGGAAGCCGTCCGGGGAGAAGTACTCGGGGCTCTGCTGCTGCCGGAGCGCGGCGTGGAGATCGAACAGGTGCACGCCCTGCACGTCCGCCGCGGCCCGGGCGATCTGCGCGTTGAACGCGTCCACCCGCCCGCGCAGGAGGTCGGGTGACAGCTGAAGGAAGGGCAGCGCCTGCTGGGCGATCGGCGTGAGGGCGAGGTCGATCACGTTGCTCACCACCACCCGGGTGCCGGGCGCGGACACGGCCTGGAGGATCGCCCGCACGTTGGCGCCGAGCGCGTCAGGAGAGACCCCGCGCCACAGGTCGTTGGTGCCAATGCCCACCGTCACCAGCTGCGCCTTCGCGGCGCTGGCCTTGGAGGTCTGCCCGCGCAGGACGTCCGCGCTGGTGGCGCCGGAGACGCCGAGGTTGAGCAGCCCCGCATGGACGCCGGTGGCGCGCAGCCGCTGCCACAGGCGCTCGGGGTAGCCGCCGCCGCTCTCCGCGCCCACCCCCACCGCGGTGGAGTCGCCCAGCGCCACGTACCGGAACATGCGAGCCATCCGCCCCAGATAACGCGGGTCCCGCCTGCGCGCTGGCGTGTCCTACCCCTGGAACCTTGTGCCTTTTCGAGCGGATGAGCGCGTAAGCTGGCGCGCTGATGCTGCGGCGGATCGCAGGCGCCATCGGCCTCCGGGCCGGCGAGGGACCGCGCACCTGGCGGCTCTTCGGCTTCGTCTTCCTCTTCACCGCCACGGTGGTGCTGGCCCGTTCGGCGCAGCGGGACATCTTCCTCGCGGCCTACCCGCGGGACCGGATCGCCGACGCGTTCCTGCTCTCGGCGCTCTTCTCGGTGCTGGCGTCCTTCGCGGTCTCCGCGCTGGCGGTGCGGTTGGGGCTCTTGCGGCTGGTGCAGGGGGTGCTCTGGAGCTCGGTGGCGCTCTTCGTGCTCGGCTGGCTCTCCATCGGCTGGGCGCCGAAGGCCGGCCCGATGGCGGTCTACGTGGTGGTGGAGGTGCTGCTCTCCATCCTGCTCAACCAGGGCTGGGCGGTGGCCACCGAGGCGCTGGACGTCCGCTCCGGGAAGCGGCTGTTGCCGGTGGTCGGCCTGGGCGCGGGCATCGCCTGGATGGCGGGCGGCTTCGCGGTGGGTGGGCTGGCGCGCTGGGTCCCCTCTCCCACGCTGCTGCTCGCGTCCACCTCGCTGCTGGTGTTGGCCTCCTGGCTGCTGGCGCGGATCGCCGCCAAGGACGTGGACGCGCGCGAGGGTGGCGCCACCGGCGAGCGCGAGGGGCTGCTCGCCACGCTCGGGGATGGGCTGCGCTACATCGCCAGCGAGCCGCTGATGCGGATTTTGGCGGCGATCATCACCGTGGAGCTGGTGGTGGAGCGGATCACCGACTTCCAGCTCCTCTCCGCCGCGCAGGAGCACTTCGCCGGGGAGAAGGGCGGCGTGGCGTCCTTCATGGGCGTCTTCTACGGCGTGACCGGCGCGGTCACCCTGCTCGCGCCCTTCCTCTTCTCCGGGAAGGTGCTCTCGCGCTTCGGCAGCACCCGCACCCTGCTCGCGTCCCAGGCGTGGATCCTCCTCGCCTCTGCCTTCTTCCTGGCGTTTCCGCAGTTCGCCGTGGTGGTGGTGCTCACCGGCGGGGACCGGATTCTCAAGCAGTCGCTCACCGCGCCGGCGCGCTCGCAGATTCTGGGCGCGGTGCCGGCGGTGCGGCGGGCGCAGGCCAACGCGCTCTTGCGCGGCGTGGTGGCGGCGCTCTTCTCCGCCTTCGCCGCGGTGATGCTCAAGGCGCTGCCGGGCGACTTCCCCATCCAGTGGCTCTCCGTGCCCTCCATCCTCCTGGTGGCGGTGCTGCTGGTGCTCACCTGGCAGAAGCTGCGGCGCAGCTACATCCTGGCGCTGCAGCACTCCGTGGATCGCCGCAAGCTGGACCTGGACGACGAGAGCGGTCCGCCCACCCGCGAGCTGGACGGCGAGCAGGTGGCCACGCTCGAGGCCGAGCTGGACGCGGGCGCTCCAGAGCGGGTCTCCTTCGCGCTCTCGATCTTGGGCACGGTGACGCCCGAGCTGGCGCGGCCGCTCCTGCACCGCGCCCTCTCGCACCCTTCGGCGGCGGTGCGGGCGGAGGCGGTGGTGGCGCTCGCGCGCCACGCGGACAAGCGGGACGCCGCGGCGGTGGCCAAGGTGCTGGAGGGCGCGGACGACGACGAGCTGCGCTGCGCGTGCCTGCGCGCCCTGGCCGAGCTGGGCGCGGTGGAGACCGAGCCATTGGTGAGCAAGCAGCTCGCCTCGGAGAACCCGCGGGTGCGCGCGCTCGCCCGCGCCTGCCGCACCCGGCTCGAAGAGCTGGCCCCCAACGCCTTCTCCACCGCCGCCGCGGAGGCGCTCGCCTTCGACGCTCTGCTGCGCTCGCCGAAGGAGCAGGACCGCGCGGCCGCGGCGTGGGCGCTCTCGCAGGTGGAGCTGACCTCCTCGCGCCTGGCGGCCTCGTTCGCGCCGCTGCTCGCGGACGCCTCGGTGGCGGTGCGGCAGGCCGCGCTGAAGGCCGCTGGGCAGTTCGACGAGCCCACCATCGTCCGGGCGATGGTGTTCGCGCTGGAGGATCCCACCACCGCCGCCGCCGCGTTCGACGCCTTCCCCCTGCTCGACGCGGCCGGCGTCTCCCGGGTGGCGCAGGTGATTGAAGACGCGCCGCCGGCGGTGGTCTCCTGGACGGCGTCCGCGCTCTCCCGCGCGCAGCCCTCCCAGGCCACCGAGCTGCTCAAGGGGCTGCTCGAGCATGCCGACCCCCAGGTCCGCTACCGCGCCAGCCGCGCGCTGGTGCTGCGGCGCCGCTCCAGCGGGTGGGCACCCCCCGCGCTCGGCACGCTCGCCCGCGCCATCCACGCGGAGCTGGAGCGCGGCTACGCCTACTACGCCACGTTGATCGGCCTGGAAGGCACGCTCAGCGTGGACCACACCGACCCGGGCATCGGCTACTCGTCCGAGCGGCGCTTCATCGTGGGGGAGATCGACTCGCGCATCCAGGAGACGGAGCGGCGGATTTTGGCGCTGATCGCGTTGATCGCGGATCCGCGGATCGCCCGGCTCTCCCACCACCTGCGCGACGCCAGCCCCCAGGTCACCGCCCGGCTTTTGGAGCTGCTCGAGCAGTCGCTCGACGCGGAGCTGGCCAAGCTGGTGGTCCCCTTCCTCGAACGGCAGAGCGCCGAGGCCCGGGTGAAGACCGGCTCGGAGACCTTCCACGTCCCCGAGCGCTTCCGCGAAGACCCGCTCGCCGGCATCATCGAGCTCAACGACCCGCACCTGCGCCGTTGTGCGCTGCTGGTCTACGGGGACACAATCGCCGCCCGCTACCCCGAGCTGGCCAACCGAGAGGAACCCTTGCTCCCGCTCGTCGAACGGATCCGCTTCCTGCGCAGCGTGCCGCTCTTCAAGGGGCTCTCCCCAGAGGACTTGATGAAGCTGGCGGAGATCGCCGGCACGGTCGAGCACCCGGCGGGCGCGGTCATCTTCAAGAAGGGCGACCCCGGGGACAACCTGTGCGTGGTGGTGCAGGGGAAGGTGGAGATCCGCGACAAGGCCCAGCTGATCGCCACCCAGGGGCCCAACGACTTCTTCGGCGAGCTGGCGCTGTTCGACCACGAGCCCCGCTCCGCGGACGCGGTGGCGGCGGTGGACACGGAGCTGCTGGAGATTGGGGGCCCGGACCTGGACGCGCTGATGGAGCGGCGCCCGGAGATCGCCCGCGAGGTCATCCGCGTGCTCGCCCGGAGGCTCCGGCAGACGACGCAGCAGATGCTCGGCCGGACCAGCTCCTCGCCCGGGATGCCGGCGGCCTCCCCGCCCGGCCGCTGACCTGCGAAACAACCCCGGCGGGTGGCGCGTAGGGCCCTTTGAGAGCCCATGCCCACGCGCCCCGTCCCCGCCCTCCGCCGCCGCCTGCTCAACGACGCCCCGCTGCGCCCAGCGCGGGACTTCGTCCTCTACTGGATGGTGGCCTTCCGCCGGGTGCGCTCCAACTTCTCCCTGGAGCGCGCGCTGGCGCTGGGCGAGCAGCTGAACCGACCGGTGCTGGTGCTGGAGGCGCTGCGCTGTGACTACCCGTACGCGAGCGTCCGGCTGCACCGCTTCGTGCTGCAGGGGATGGCGGAGAACGCGAGGCGCTGCGAGGCCGCTGGCGTCCGCTACTACCCGTACGTGGAGCCCGCCCGGGGCGAGGGAAAGGGGCTGCTCGCCGCGCTCGGCGCCCACGCCTGCGCGGTGGTGACGGACGACTTCCCCACGTTCTTCCTCCCCCGCATGGTGGCCGCCGCGGGGGGCAAGCTGGACGTCCAGCTCGAGGCGGTGGACTCCAATGGGCTCTTGCCCCTGCGCGCCACCTCGCGCGTCTTCACCACCGCCCACTCGTTCCGCGTCTTCCTGCAGAAGGAGCTCGCCGCACATCTGAGGGAGGCGCCCCGCCCGGAGCCGCTCTCGGCGGGCCCGCAGCGCGCGCTGGCGAAGGTGCCGCAGGCGGTGCTGCGCCGCTGGCCGGCCGCGAGCCCCGCGCTGCTGCGCGCCGAGCCCGCCGCGTTGGCGGCGCTGCCTCTGGACAGCTCGGTGGGACCGGCCGCCCTGGACGGCGGCAGCGCCGTGGCGGAGCAGCGGCTGGCCCGCTTCGTCGGCGGCGCGCTGGAGGAGTACCCCGAGGAGCGCAACCAGCCCGAGGTGGACGGGACGAGCAAGCTCTCCCCGTACCTGCACTTCGGCCACCTCTCCAGCCACCAGGTGCTCTCCGCCATCGCCCGCGCCGAGCAGTGGCGGCCAGACGCGCTGGGCAAGAGCGTGGGGGGCGCCCGCGAAGGGTGGTGGAAGATGAGCCCGGGCGCGGAGGCCTACCTCGACCAGGCGGTGACGTGGCGCGAGCTCGGCTACAACTTCTGCTCCAAGCGCGAGGACTACGCGCGGCTGGAGTCGCTGCCCAGCTGGGCGCTCGCCACGCTCAAGGCCCACGAGAAGGACCCGCGCCCCGTCCGCTACTCGATCGAGCAGCTCGCCGGCGCGCGCACGCACGACCCGCTCTGGAACGCGGCCCAGCGGCAGCTCTCCCGGGACGGCTGGTTCCACAACTACCTGCGGATGCTCTGGGGAAAGAAGATTCTGGAGTGGAGCGCCACCGCCGGGGACGCGCTGAAGGCGATGGTGCAGCTGATGGATCGCCTGTCGTTGGATGGGCGCAACCCCAACTCCTACAGCGGCTACTTCTGGGTGCTCGGACGCTACGACCGGCCCTGGGGCCCGGAGCGCCCCATCTTCGGCACCGTCCGCTACATGAGCTCGCAGAACACGGCCCGGAAGCTCCGGGTGAAGGCGTTCCTGCAGGCCTACGCCGAGCGGCCCGAGCCGAGCCAGCAGCCGCTGCTGTAAGCCGGGCCCGTCCGGCGAACGGGACGGCCGTCCGGCGCCTGAGACGGGTGCGGCGCGGGTATCCGAGGCAGAAGGCCCGGCCCGGACCCTGCAGTGGGCCGGGCGTTTCCTCTTCCCCGGGAGGGTTATGCGATTGCGGTGGCAGGAGCGCTGGCTCCTCGCGCTCTGGCTGTGCGCGCAGGCGGCGATGGGTCAGCCCGAGGCGGTGGACTGGCGGAAGGCGGAGGGGGCGGCGAACCGGGCCTTCGAGGCGGGGCGCTTCGAGCAGGCGGCGGGCCTCTACCGGTCAGCGCTGCGCGTGGGCGAGGGGACGTGTGAGGTGTTGGGTGGGCTCTCTGCCAGTCGGTTGATCCGCCTGGCGCGGTCGGGGGGGACGTTGGAGGCGCTGGAGCGGGAGCAGAAGGAGAAGCTGGCGCGCAGCCGGGGGGCGGCGCGGGCGCTGGGGTTGAACCTCCTGGCGCGGCTGGCCAGCGAGCGGGGCGCGCCGGACGAAGCGGCCAAGCTGACCACGGAGGCGCTGGGGCTGTGCGAGCGCGCCCCGCCCGGGGTCCGCCGCGCCCTGCTGGTGCAGCTGGGCTTCTTCGAGTGGTGCGCCGGTCAGCGCGAGCGGGCCGCGCAGACCTACCGGCGGGCGGGGGCGCTGGCAGGGCGCAGCGGCGCGCCGGATGAGCTGGAGGTGGCGATGGAGGAGGTGCTCCGGCTGGCCGCCCCGGCGCCGATCTCGCTGGAGCGCTACCGGGCGGCGCTGGAGCTGATGGAGGACGCGGTGGGCTCGGAGCACTGGGCCATCGTCTTCGTGCAGGAGCGCTACGCGCAGGCGCTCAAGGACGCGGGCGAGCCCTCCGCCGAGGCCACCCACGCCCAGAGCCTCGCCGCGCGGGGGCGGGCCAGCCGGCGGCGCTGGCCCCCCGCTTCAGCCGAAGCGCCGTAGCCAAGGATCAGGCGCCTGGGCAGCTCTGACCGCTCGGGGCGCAGCGGCCGCCGGCGCAGGTGGTGAAGGGTTCGCTGGGGCAGACGCCATCCAGACAGGCACAGCTGGTGAGCGAGGTGGCCTCGCAGCAGAGGATGTAGCCGGTCACCAGCGGCATGTGGCCGCCATCGCCCGGTGAGCCGGCGTCGCCCGGGGCGCCGGCGTCGCTGAGGACGCCGCCGTCCAGCCCGGGGATGACCGTGCCCGAGTCCATGGGCGAGAGCGCGGCGCAGGTGAGCGTGCTGTCGGGAGAGACGCAGGCGCCGCCGGCGCAGGCCTGGGCCGTGAAGAGGCAGCTCTCCCCCCGCACGCAGGGGCAGCTGGTGATCCGGCTGCTCTCGCAGCAGGGCTTGTAGCCCCCGTCGAACGCGGGCTCGTAGAGGGGATCGCACGCCGGGGCGAAGGAAATCAGCAGGCCGAGCAGCGCGCCGAAGCTCCCTGCTGCCAGTCGTCTCATCGGCGTCACTGCTCCACCAGAAAAAGCCGGGGCCGGCCCTCCACCCACGTGCGCGGCGCAGCATACCGGAGCAGGATGCGCCCTGCGCGAATGGGGGCTCCGAAGAAGATCTCAGCGAAGCGTGGCTACCACCACGGGGACTTGCGGGCGGCCCTGCTGGAGGCGGCGCGCGAGGTGCTCGCGAAGGAGGGGGTGGAGGCGCTGACCTTGCGGGAGGTGGCGCGCCGGGCGGGGGTGACGCACGCGGCGCCCTACCGGCACTTCGCGGACAAGGAGGCGCTGCTGGCGGCGGTGGCCACCGAGGGGTACCTGGCGCTCACCCAATCCATGGAAGCGCACGTGAAGCCGAAGAAGGACCCGGTGCAGCGGCTCCTGGCCGCGGGCGCCGGCTACGTGGCCTTCGCGCTCGCCCACCCCGCCCACTACCGGCTGATGTTCGGGCCGGGCATCCAGGACTTCGAGGCGCACCCGCCGCTCAAGGCCGCCTCGGACGCGGCGTTCGGCTACCTGGTGGAGCGGATCTCCCAGGCGCAGGCCGCGGGCGGGACGCGGCAGGGGGACACGCTGGGCTACGCCGCCGCCGCCTGGTCGATGAGCCACGGGCTGGCGCTGGGGCTCCTGGACGGGATGTTCGAGGGGGCGGTGGAGGTGGGCGAGAAGGGCGAGCTGGAGTTCGCGCAGCGGGCCCTGCTCAAGCTGATGCACGGCTTCGTGTTGGAGCGCTGAAGGCGCGGGTGTCTCCGGCAGGTGCCACCGCGGGGCAGCGGCTCGATCTTCTCCGGCCGCCCTGCTTTACGTGCGCCCCCATGAGCGACTCCTCCGAGACCGGCACCGACCTTCTCTCCTCTCCCAGCCAGCCCACCGTGGAGGAGGCGCCGCTGGCGCCGCTGCCGGACCTGGATCAGGTCGACTTCCTGCTCGAAGAGATCGAGAACAAGATCGCCCCGCTCGCGCTCGCCTGAGCGGCCCTACTGTCATGGGTCGGTCACCGCGGCTTCGCGGGAAATAGCCGCCGCGCGGGCCGCGTAGAGTGGCTCGTGATGCGAAGGCGCTTCCTCGCTCCCCCGCTGCTTTTGGCCCTCGCGCTGGCGTCCGGCTGCGCCACCACCCGCGACGCGCAGGCGGAGCTGCCCAGGCTCTCGTTGGCGGAGGTGACGCAGCTCATCCCTCCGAAGGTGAAGGACCGCGCAGGCTGGGCGGAGGATCTCGCCGCCGTCTTCGAGGCGCAGGAGCGCTCGCCGAACCTGCCTTCGCTGTGCGCGGTGGTGGCGGTGGTGGAGCAGGAGTCCGGGTTCGACGCCAACCCGGCGGTGGCGGATCTCTCCCGCATCGTCCGCGAGCGGCTGGAGGAGCAGGCGCGGAAGCTGGGGCCGCTGGGGCCGCGCGTGGTGAGCGAGCTGCTCGGGGGCAAGGCGCCGGGCGAGAAGCTCACCTTCGAGCAGCGCCTGGGGAAGGTGCGCACCGAGCGGGACCTGGACCGCGTCTTCCGCGAGCTGCTCCGCTACCACGAGGAGCACCACCCCAAGACGTTCGCCGCGGTGGATCTGGCGAGCGGGCTGTTCGGCAAGGGGCGCCTGGAGGAGCTCAACCCGATCACCACCGCCGGCTCGATGCAGGTGAGCGTCCGCTTCGCCCGCGAGCTGGCCGAGGAGGAGGGGCGCGAGCCGACCGACGAGGCGCTGCGCGAGGAGCTCTACACCCGGCGCGGCGGGCTTCACTACGGCACGGCGCGGCTGCTCGGCTACCAGGCCGGGTACGACGCCCCGATCTACCGCTTCGCGGACTACAACGCCGGCGTGTACGCCAGCCGCAACGCGGCGGTGCAGCGCGCGCTGACCGAGCTGACCGGGGTGCCGCTGGTGGCAGATGGGGACCTGCTCGCCTATGACGCGCGGGGTGAGCGGACGGACGTGCGCACCCGCTCGTTCGACGCGCTCTCGCAGTTCCGCCGCCGCTTCGCGCCGCAGTTGAGCGAGTGGCGCCTGCGCGCGGACGTGAAGGACGAGAAGACGCGCGAGTTCGAGGAGAGCGACACGTACCAGGCGCTGGCCGAGGTGTACGCGCGGGTGAAGGGCAAGCCCCTGCCCTACGCCCAGCTGCCGGAGGTGACGCTGCACAGCCCGAAGCTGCGCGCCGCTCGCACCACCAGCTGGTTCGCCCAGTCGGTGCAGGCCCGCTTCCAGCGCTGCCTGGAGCGCGCGCAAGGCGGGGCGGAGGTCGCCGCCCGGAGCCGCTGATCCGCGGGGCTGCTCTTGCCGTGAGGTTCGAGGGTGGCGCTCGAGAGGGCCAAATTCGTAGGGGTTCCAGGCGCTTGGCGCGGCGGAATTCACCCGCAGTCTGTAAGGCGGGCTGCCAGATCACCGGCCGCAACGTGGGTTCTCGTTTGCCGAGGATTCAGCATGGCTCCTTCCATTTCAAACCTCGGCAGCAACTACTTTCCCACCACCTCTTTCTCGTCCGCCCCGGCGAAGACGAAGGCTCCCGCAGCGGAGCCCCCGTCCATGTCGGAGCTGGCGACCCAGGCCTCTGACGGCTTCGAGTCCAAGAAGGCCGTCCGCAACGCCGTGGACTCGCTGATCCAGTGGGCCGACTCCGTGGGCGACACGCTCGAGCCCGCGGAGCTCGAGTCCGCGCGGAAGATCTTCCTCGCCCTCCCGGAGGCGGATCGCGCCAAGGTCGTCTCCAAGCTCGAGCAGCTCGACAAGACCGCCGCGATCTCCAAGCTGAGCCCGCCCAAGGCCACCCTCACCGATCAGGTGATGGCGTTCGCCAAGTCCGTCTACGGGAACTGGGCTGCGGCCTCGCTGATCAACGGCAGCGTCGCCGCCTCCAGCACGCTCGGCCTCGCCGCCATGTTCGGCCGCGGGCTCTGCTGCCCGAACGTGGCGCTGACCATGGGGCTGGCCACCGGCGTCGTCACGCTCGGCACCGCGCTCAAGCGTAACCTGGTCGACGAGTAGGGCTCCTCGCTGCAGGGCTCTAAAGGGACCGGGATGGCTCAGGGGCGCGCTCGTATGTGCCCCGCCCTCTCCCGCGGCGGAGCGCTCGCGACCTCGGTGGAGGTTGGTGGCTTCGGCGAAGGTTCGGGGAGCACGCCACGTCCGAGCACCAACACCGCGAGCCCGGTTCCGGGTACTGGGGTCACTAAGTTCTGACATTGGAACTTAGTGACCCCACTACGGCCGAGCGCCCACCCGCGGGCGAGCGAGCTGAGCAGCCCAACGCGGTCTCGAGCGCTCTACCGAGGAATCCATGCGTCTGCGGCGACGCGCGACCCTGAACGTCCCGCTCCCTACGGGCCCTCAGCGCCCCGAGCTCGCCAGGAAGCCCCGAATTGGGCGACCAGCCGCCCAGGCCGCCGAAACCGAGCGTTCGACCGCATAAGCCCTGATGAGGACAGGCTCTTCCGCCGGCCAGGGCTGGGCGCCCAGCGTGGGCGACCACTGGGCGACCGGCGCCTATGCTGCCTCTCGACATGGGCGAGCTGCGCTGCACCTACGTGGGCTGGCAGGGCTGGCTGCTGGAGACCTCCCGCACGCGGGTGGCGATCGACGCCGTGCTGGTGGACGCGGTCGGCCGCGGACCCCCGGCGAGCCGGGTGGAGTTCCTCTTCCCGCTCGCGCGCCGCTTCGACTGGGCCGCCTTCCCGCCGCTGGACGCCTACGTCCTCACCCACGAGCACGAGGACCACTTCAACGTCGCCACGCTGGCGCTGCTGGATCGCCGCGTGCCGATCTACCTCTCCGAGCGCGCCTCGGACGCCGCGCGGACGCTGCTCGCCGAGATGGGCTTCACGGTCACGCTCCTCCCGGCCGGTGGCGCGGTGACGCTCGGAGAGCTCACCCTCACGCTCTTCACGCCGCTCGATGAAGGCGCGCTGCGCTCGGACGAGTGGGACACGCTCGCCTACTGCGCGAGCGCGGAGGGCGCGGGCGCCTTCTTCACCCCGGTGGACGTCTCCCTCACGGACGGGATGCGCGCGCACGTCGCCGAGCAGCCGACCGACGTCCTCGTCTTCACCGAGCTCTCCCTCTCGCTCGGGGCCACCGCGCTGGACGACTTCGACCCGCTGCGCAGCCACCGGCGCCCGGCCGGAGCCGTGGACGCGCGCGGGGCTCCGGAGCGTGCGATGGCGGCGCTCGCGCAGGGGCAGCGGCTCCAGCTCCACCCCGGGCTCACGGTGACGCTGCGCGACGGGCGCCTGGCGGAGGTGGCGGACCGCGCGCCCTTCCTCGAGACGCTGGGCGCTCGCCCCCACCGCGCCTTCCGCAAGCCGGACGAGGCGGAGCTCTCGCCTCCCGTCTCCGGACGCACACAGCTCTCCGCCGAGGAGCTCGCGGAGCTGGAGCGCTGCCTCCAGGAGCTGGCCGAGTTCCTCTATGGCCGGACGCTCTTCACCCAGCTGTGCTCGCTCGACGCGCGCGAGCTGGGCGAGGTGCAGCCCACGTTCGCGCTGGTGCTGCTGCTGGGCGAGGCAGACGCCTCGCTCGTCTACGCGTACCGGCCGCGCGCCTGCGCCTTCGAGCGGCGCTCCGAATCGACAGAGGGGATCGAGGCCCGCTACGTGGGCACCGTGCTGCTCTGGGCGGGCGACTTCCTGGCGATGGCGCGCGGCGAGCTCGAGCCGCGCACGCTCGGCCACGTGCTCGAGGAGGCGTGGCGGATCCCCGACTGCTCGCTCTGGCGCGACTGGTGGGTGCTCTACCATCCGCTGCGCTTCCCTTCCCGAGTGCTCGCGCAGTACCGGCGCGCGCTCGCCGAGGAAGCGGGGACGAAGCCGCGCGTGCGGGCGGCGCAGTCGGGAACATGAGGGTTCCCCCCCAACCGTTCACCCCGAGCGAAGTCGAGGGGGGACCAGCGTCTCCACCGCCTCTCGACTTCGCGCGGGGTGAACGGGGCGCCGGCCTGACTGCGCTCGGGATGAACGGGGCGGAGAGCACGGGCGCCCCTCGACTTCGCTCGGGGTGAACGGTTGGGGGCACCGCGCTCGGAAGGATCAGCTCCCGCGCGCCTCGGCGGTGCGGCCCGTCCGCGCGGCGATCGCCTTCACGGCATCCGGCCAGGTGGCGGGGTCATCCGCGAGGTACGTCTGCAGCGGCGGCCCCTTCTGCTGGAGCAGCTCGGACGGGCGGCAGTCGAGGATCCCCGCGGCGCAGGTGAGCCCGGAGACCATGGAGCCCTGCACGCCGTGCGCGAGCGTGCTGGCGCCGCACAGGCGCAGGCCGCGGATCTCCGTGAGATTGGAGAAGCCGCGCGGGCCGAGCTGGTCGATCCGCTTCTCGGTGCCGTACATGGCGCCGGCCGTGGCTCGCACGTAGTGGACGTTGGTGAGCGGCGTGGCGAGGTCGCTGAACACCATCCGCGCCGTGGCGCCCGGGATCACCTTCTCCAGCGCGCGCAGCATCTTCGCCTTCAGCTGCTCCTTGAGCTGCTGGTAGCCGGCGTTGCGGTCCAGGCTCTTCTCGCCCTGGTACGGCTCGAACGCCGAGTAGGGCGCGAACGTGAACGCTTCGACGATGTGGTGCCGCCCGTCGTAGTGCGTGGGGTCCTTCAGCGTGGTGATGGAGACGAAGAGCCCGGGCAGCTCCTCGGCGGTGAGCGCGGCGCCCTCGCTGAGCGCCTGGTACGCGGCGTGGGGCTCCAGCCCGGACGAGTACCAGTAGTTCCCCGAGTCGTAGCCCAGGGCGCGCAGGTCCATCTCCACCGCGCAGAAGAGGCTCAGCGAGGAGACCGAGTACCGGGTACGCGCCAGCTTCTTGCGCAGGCCGCTGCTGAGCGCGTCCAGCCCCACCAGCCGCCCGAACGTCATGGACGGATCCGCGTTGGAGATGACGTGGCGCGCCCGCAGCTGCGTGCCATCCGAAAGGCGCACGCCCACCGCGCGCTGCCGGCCCTGGTCCTTCTCGAGGAGGATCCGCTCCACCGGGGCCTCCAGCCGCAGCGTGCCGCCGGCCTTGGCGAAGGCGCGGGTGAAGGCCTTGGGGATGGCCGAGCCGCCGCCCCGCGGGTACCAGCCGCCGTCCAGGTAGTGGGAGACCACCCCCGCGTGCAGCGCCATGGGCGCGTCCTTGGGCCCCAGGCCGTGGTCGCCGCACGGCGCGGAGAGGACGGCGCGGCAGAGCGGGTCCTTGATCCGCCGCCTCAGCACCGCCTCCAGGCTGGCGAAGCCCACCGTCATCAGGCGCGGCGCCTTGAAGGGCATGAGCAAAAACTCCAGCCCCTTCATCTCCGAGAGGCCGGAGAGCTCGTCACGTACGCCCAGGACGAGCGAGAGGTAGCGGTCAATCCCCCGCGCGTCCGCCGGGAAGCGCGCCTTGAGCCGCGCGGAGAGGTTCTCCACGCCCGCGCAGTAGTCGAAGCGCTCGGCGCCGAGCTGGCAGTGATCGAACCCGTCCGGGTTGAGCTGGAAGAAGGAGAGGTGCTCGCTGACGCCCAGACCTTCGAGCAGGCGCCGGAAGCCGCCCCCCTCGTTGAGCTGCCCGAGGTAGTGCACGCCCGGGCTGAAGCGGAAGCCGCCGAGCTGGAAGCTGTGGCAGAAGCCGCCGGGCACGTAGTGCTGCTCGAGCAGCGTGACCGACTTGCCCGCCTGCGCCAGGGCCACCGCCGCGGCGAGCCCGCCGGCCCCCGAGCCGATCACCACCGCGTCCACGTCGAGCATTGACGCCCCCGTACCTTGCGGGCGGCATGACACAAACGCCTGTGGATTCAAAGCCGTTGACGGGGATTGGCCGCGATGTTGGAGAGGCCCCAACGTGACGCCTGGCCCCCAGACCAGCCCCAACGCCGCTGAGCGCTCGGTGGATCGCGCCGGAGCCTGCGTCTGCGTCCCGGTCTTCAACAACGCGCGCACCGTGGGGGACGTGGTGAAGGGCGCGCTCACCCACGCCAGCACCGTGCTCGTCTGCGATGACGGCTCCACGGACGGCTCCGGCGAGGCGGCGAAGGCCGCCGGCGCCACCGTGCTCACGCTGCCCAAGAACCAGGGCAAGGGCGCCGCGCTGGAGGCGCTCTTCGCCGAGGCCACCCGCCGCGGCTTTCGCTACGCGCTGTGCATCGACGCGGACGGGCAGCACCTGCACGAAGATCTGCCCAAGCTCGCCGCCGCCACGCAGGCCGCGCCGGGCGCGCTGGTGGTGGGCGCGAGAGATCTCGTCAAGGCCGGCGCCCCCGGCTCCAGCCAGTTCGGCCGCAAGTTCTCCAACTTCTGGGTCTGGTTCGAGAGCGGCGCGCGGGTGGAGGACAGCCAGTGCGGCCTGCGCGCCTACCCGCTGCCGGAGGCCTCGCGCCTGCACGTGCGCCGCCGCCGCTACGACTACGAGGTGGAGATCCTCCTGCGCGCCGCGTGGGCCGGCATCCCGCTCACCTCGGTGGACGTGGGGGTGCTCTACCCCAAGGACCGGATCACCCACTTCCGCCCGTTCCTCGACAACACCCGCATCTCCCTGCTCAACCTCTTCGTCTGCCTGCGGCTGCTGGTCCCGCTCCCGCTCGTCTCCGAGCCCTTCTACGCGGTGCCGCACCGCCCGGGCCTCTCCCTCTTCGCCATCCGCCGCTGGTTCTGGCTGGGCGGCCACGGCCCGTTCCACAAGGCGATCGCCGCGCTCTTCGGCGCGCTCGCGGTGGCGGTGGCGGGCAGCGCGCTCGAGCAGGGGGCGCTGCTGGGCGGCGCGGCGCTCACCGGCGTGGGGCTGTTGCCGGCGCTCGCCTACGCGGCGCTCGCCGCCTTCGCGCAAGGGCGGGGGCTGAGCGCGCTCCCCGCCGTGCTCGGGGCGACGGCGGTGGGCGTGGGGCACGGGTTGCTCGAGCGGGCGTTGATCCGCCCCGTGGCCCCGATGCCCACCTGGACCGGGCGGCGGCGCGGCGGCGTGCTCGGGCACCTCATCTTCTATTGGGTGACGCGCTATCTCGGCCCGGCGCCGGCGTACTGGCTGCTCTACCCGGTGGCGCTCTACTTCGTCTTCGCCGCCAAGCCCGCCAAGGAAGCGTCCGGCGCGTTCCTGGACCGCGTGCTCGGGCCCGCCAAGGGGCTTGCGCGGCAGCGGCGCGCCTTCCGCCACTTCCACGCGTTCGCGCGCACGCTGGTGGATGGCTTCATCCTCGGCGCTTCTGGGCCCAAGGCGTTCGAGCACCGGCGCGTGGGCGTGGCCCACTTCCAGGAGGTGGTGGCCGCGGGCAAGGGCGGGGTCATGCTCACCGCCCACATCGGCAACTTCCAGATCGCCACCGCGCTCTTCGAGCAGAAGATCTCCGACAAGGTGGCGATCGTCATCTACCGCGGCGAGGAGGCGGCGCTGCAGAAGCTGCTGGACCGGGGCTCGGGGAAGCTGCCGCGGATGATCACCGTGGGGAACGACGAGCTCTCCTCGCTGGACATCCTCCGCGCGCTCCGCGAGGGCTGGCTGGTGGCGATCCAGGGAGACCGGCCGATCGACGGGCAGCTGGTGCGCGTCCCCTTCTTCGGGCGCGAGGCGGCCTTCCCGATTGGTCCGTTCGCGATCGCGGCGATCAGCGGCGCGCCGATCATCGCGACCTTCGCGCGGCAGGTGGCGCCGCGCACCTACCAGTTCGTGGCGGATCCGCCGAAGACGCTGCGCTTCGAGCGCGGCAAGGCGCGGGACGCGCAGCTCAAGGAGTGGGTGGGAGACTACGCGCGGCGGCTCGAGGAGATCGTCCGCGAAGATCCCTACCAGTGGTTCAACTTCTACGACTTCTGGGGCAGCACCCCGCCGCCGATGGCGCCGCCGAAGCGGTGAGGGGAGCGCGGGTGCTGCTTCCAACGTTCTCCCCGCGCGGAGTGTGGCGCTCGCGCCACCGCCCAGGGCGCTGAGGGCTCTGGGATGCTTGGGTTGCGCGGACTCGTTGCACGCATGGTTCCCGCGGCAGCGGATCGGACCGCGTCGGGTTGCCCTGCCACCTCCCGCTGACGGGAGCCACTTGCGCGGCGTGAGCCCCGCCTACCGATACGTTTGGTGCAGAGAATGCCGGAAGGCGCCTCGGAGAGGCCTCGTACGGCATTCTCTGCTCGTTTCGTAACGGTCCGCGCCGTGCTCTGACCGTTCGAGCGCCCGCGGCGCTGGTTTTTGCCTGTGCAACCCGCCGCGGGTGGAGCGCAGCACCGAGGGGCCCAGCCGCGCACCCAGGAACGCGACCCTGACCTCCCCCGCCCCTAAAGGCTGCTGAGAGCCCAGCTATGCGGGAGGGCGGCCTGAACACCGCAGCGCCGCTTCGACTACGGGCCTGCGGCCCTGACCTGAAACTTGCCGCGCCCCGCTCAGCCCGAGCGAAGTCGAGGGCCCGCCGATCGTAGGGACTCTCGCTCGTGGGGCCCTCGACTTCGCTCGGGCTGAGCGGACGGCGACGTCGTCTCAGGTCGGCGAGTAGGCCCGGTACTCCATCTGCGCGGCGATCTTCAGCCGCGCGGCCTCGCCCCAGTACTTCTCCACCAGGTAGAGGCCCAGGTCGATGGACGCGCTCACGCCGGCGGCGGTGACCACGCGGCCGGTGTCGACGATCCGCTGGTGGGAGACGACCTCCGCGCAGTGGGGGCGAAGCTGCGTCAGCGCGGTGTGGTGGGTGGTGGCGCGCAGTCCTTTGAGGTGGCCGGAGAAGCCGAGCAGCACCGAGCCGGTGCAGACCGAGGCGATCGGCTTCTCCTTGCCCCAGGACTCCAGCCAGCGCAGGCAGCGCTCGTCCTGCTCGAGCCGGTGGGTGCCGTAGCCGCCGGGGACGATCAGCAGATCGAACTGGGAGAGGTCCTCGTAGACGCCGTGGGGCTGGAGGACGAAGCCGGTGTCGTCATGCAGCTGCGGCGCGGTGCCGATGATCCGGTGGCTCACGTCCGTGTCCACGGCCATGGAGGCCACGCGGCGCAGGCCGTCGTACACGCCCACGAGATCCAGCAGCGTGAGGTAGTCGAACGCGAAGAAGGCGATGCGGCGCGGTGCGGAGCCCATGCGAGGTCGACGAGTCTAAAGCATCCCCGCAGCCGCTTTCTCCCCGGGCCCCGTGCCGCTCTGCGGCGTGAGACAGGGGCTCGTGATTGTCGCGAGATAGCTGTCACCCCGGTTGACACGACCCCCTGGCGCCAAGGTCGCGCCGCTGCGCACCCCGATTCGCACGGGGGCGCGAACAACCGGTGACGGGCGAGCGCGTCCGGGCGCGCCGGCCCCCGCACGGGCTAACCGCGCCGCGCGCCTGCTTGGCAGCGCGCTTGCTCAACGGGGGCGGCCGGAGGGTCCAACCGAATGAAGACGTTCGCGGCGGTGTCGCTGTTCGTTCTCGGAGGGCTTCACGCGGCGCAGGGGGCG
Source organism: Myxococcaceae bacterium (assembly GCA_044229415.1). Classification (GTDB taxonomy): domain Bacteria; phylum Myxococcota; class Myxococcia; order Myxococcales; family Myxococcaceae; genus JBGATB01. Next base: position 79,986 of record JBGATB010000012.1, read on the forward strand.
CCGGCCTGGGCAGAGGAAGGGAGGGCGCGGCCGGCCCCCAACGCGTGGGAGCTGTTCGCCGTGGCCGAGGCCACGCCTCCGCAGGAGGGGGCGCTCTTGCTGTGCCAGGTGGACTTGTCCCCGGGGGTCCGCTGGGACGCGTTCGCGGATCCAGATCTGCTGGTGCGGATGCGCCTGGGCGCCTCCGCCGGCTACGCCGAGGAGAGCGTGTTCGGGCCGGAGAACAGCCTCTCCGCGCTGGTGACGACCGTCGCACCACGGGTGGCGGTGAGCGACCGGCTGCGCCTCACCGTCTTCGACCGGGACGTGACCGAGCTGGAGTACGTGGGCGCCGCCGAGGCGCGGGCGACGCAGTGGCCACTGCGGCTGCAGGACCGCCACTTCCGGGCGGAGTGCCGGCTGGCCTCGCGCGACCAGCTGGAGCCGGTGGCGGCGCCGCTCTTGGCGCGGGCGCAGGGGGAGGCGGCGCGGCTGGCGAGCGGGCTGCGGGTGGTGCTCTCGCGCGCGGACCTGGGCTACCCGCTGGTGCGCGTGGAGGAGGCGCGCGAGCAGGTGCGCCAGGCGTCTCGCCTGTTGGGCTGGGAGGACGCGCGCGTGGCGCAGGGCGTGGCGGCGCTGGAGGCGGTGGAGGAGCGCTGGCAGCGTGCGCGCGAGCAGGCCGTGGCGAAGGAGGTGGCCAGCCTCCCCGCGGCCGGCGCGGACGTGGAGGTGGAGGAGGGCGTCTACGTCCGGGTGGAGTCCGCGAGCTGCTCGGCGCGCCGCGGGTGCACGCTGCGGCTGCACCTGGCGAACGCGACGAAGGAGCCGCTGGCGCTGGCGACGACGCCGAAGGAGCGGGGGCTCTTCACCTCGGCGCAGCTGGTGGGGCCGCGGGTGGGGCGGCTCGTCTACGCGCGCAGCAAGCAGGAGTCGATGCCGCCGGGGGCGGAGCGGGAGGTGGCGCTGGTGTCGGACTGCGAGGGGGATGGGTGCTCGGCAGTGCCGCCGCTCCTGCGACTGGGAGATGGCGGCGCGCTGCTGCGGCTGACGAAGTAGAGGGGCGCGCTACCGCTGGCGCAGCTGCTCCAGCTCGATCGTCAGCGCGCTCTGGGCGCGGGCCAGCTCGGCGCGGCGCGCCTGGTTCTCCGGCGTCCGGTCCAGGGCCTTCAGCTCCCCCGAGATCTCCTCCAGCGCGCGCTGGAGCCCCTGCTCCTTCGCGGCGCGGCGGAGCGTTCCCAGCTCCTCCTCGCGTTGCCGCTTGAGGTCGTTGAGCTTCAGCCGCGCCAGCTTGTTGGAGTTGATGAGGGGCAGCGCCGTGAGCTGCTGGGCAATTTGGGCGATCTCCGCCTCCAGCCGCGCCATCGCTTCAGAGGACGGCCCTGTCGCTGAGGAGTCCAAGGGGGTGCGGTGACCTCGCCTTTACGAACGGTAAGGTAGCGCCCTGCCCTCCGCGGTCCAATTGCGCCGCGCGCTCGGGGCGTCCGGACCACATTCGGAGGTAAGGTCCCACCCCGCTCATGACCGAACGACGCTCCATTGGGGTGACCGGGGTCGTCCAGGGGGTTGGTTTTCGGCCGTTCGTCTACGAGCTGGCCACGCGGCTGGGGTTGGCGGGCTTCGTCCGCAACCGCCAGGGCCGGGTGGAGATCGAGGTGGAGGGCGAGCGCGCCGCGCTGGAGACCTTCCTCTCCGAGCTGCGTGGCCGGCCCCCCGCGCTCGCGCGCGTCGACGAGGTGGCGTGCAGCGCGGTGGAGCCTTTGGGCGAGCGCGGCTTCTCCATCACCGCGAGCGCCGCGGGCGGCCCGGCGGACGTCTTCCTCTCGCCAGACGTGGCCACCTGCGAGGCCTGCCTGCGCGAGCTGTTCGACCCGCTGGACCGCCGCTACCGCTACCCGTTCCTCAACTGCACCCAGTGCGGTCCGCGCCTCACCATCACCCGGGCGGTGCCGTACGACCGCGCCACCACCACCCTGGCGGGCTTCCCGCTGTGCGAGGCGTGCCGCGCCGAGTACGAGGACCCGCGCGATCGCCGCTTCCACGCCCAGCCCACCGCGTGCCCGGCCTGCGGCCCGCGGGTGAGCCTGACCACCGGCCGCGGGGAGCCGCTGCACCCTGCGCCGCGTAGCGACGAGGGCGCGTACGAGGGGCCCACCGCCCCCGCCTCCACGCCCGCGAGCGCGTTCGAGCCGATCGCCGCGCTGGCGCGGGAGCTGCTGGCTGGGAAGATCGCCGGGATCAAGGGACTGGGCGGCTACCACCTGGCGTGCGACGCGCGCAGCGAGGCCGCGGTGCAGACCCTGCGGCGGCGCAAGCACCGGCTGGAGAAGCCGTTCGCGGTGATGGTGGCGGACGCGGCGGCGGCGGAGCGGCTGTGCGAGCTCTCTTCTGACGAGGTCTCGGCGCTCACCTCTCCCGCGCGGCCCATCGTCCTGCTGCGGGCGCGCTCGCCGAGCGGCGTGGCCGCGTCCGTTGCGCCGGGAAGCCCCTGGCTGGGGGTGATGCTGCCCTACACCCCGCTCCACCACCTGCTGCTCGCGGAGCTTCAGGGCGCGCCGCTGGTGATGACGAGCGGCAACCCGTCCGATGATCCCATCGCCTACGAGGACGCGGACGCGCGCGCGCGGCTCGGGGAGATCGCCGACCTGCTGCTCACCCACGATCGCCCCATCCACCTGCGGTGCGACGACTCGGTGGTGCGGGTGGTCCCCAGCGGCGTCCTGCCGTTGCGCAGGGCGCGCGGCCTCGCGCCTTCTCCGCTCAAGCTGCCCGCGCCGCTCGCCCGGCCGACGCTGGCGCTCGGCGCGCAGCTCAAGTCCACGTTCTGCATCGGCGCGGGGCGGGACGCGGTGGTGAGCCACCACCTGGGAGACCTGGACCACTTCCAGGCGTACCAGGCGTTCACCGAGGCGATCTCCCACTACGAGCGGCTCTACCGGATCTCCCCGCAGCGGCTGGTCCATGATCTCCACCCGGACTACGCCTCCACGCAGTACGCACAGGAGCGCGCGGCGGCCAGCGGGGTAGAGCTGGTCGGCGTGCAGCACCACCACGCGCACTTCGCCGCGTGCCTCGCCGAGCACGGCGTCAGCGGGCAGGCGATCGGCGTCACCTTCGATGGCACGGGCTTCGGGACGGACGGCACGGTCTGGGGCGGCGAGTGGCTCGTCGGTGGCTGCGCGGCGGCGCGCCGCGCGCTGCGGCTGCGCCCGGTGCCGCTGCCCGGCGGCGAGCAGGCGATCCGGGAGCCGTGGCGCATGGCCGTGGCGTACCTGCTCTCGGCCGAGGTGGAGCCAGCGGGCCTTCCCGGCGTGGAGGTGCCCGCGCTGCGAGGCGTGCGGCAGTTGGTGGAGACGCGCGCGTTGTGCCCACTCACGTCCAGCGCCGGGCGTCTCTTCGACGCGGTGGCGTTCCTGCTCGGGGGCCCGGGCCGGGTGAGCTTCGAGGCGCAGGCCGCGAGCTGGCTGGAGGGGCTCGCCGGTGGAGCGCGCGCAGAGCCCTACGAGTTCGCGATCTCCGGCGAGCAGGTGGATTGGCGGCCGCTCGTCCGCGCCGTGTGGGACGAGGCGCGCCGCGGCGTGCCGGCCGTGCAGAGCGCGCGTCGCTTCCACTCCACGCTCGCGGAGGTGATCCGCGCCGGCTGCGTGCAGCTCTCGGCGCAGACCGGCGTCCGCACCGTGGCGCTCAGCGGCGGCGTCTTCTGCAACGCGCTCCTGCTGACCCAGGCCCGCGAGGCGCTGCAGGCCGAGGGGCTCACGGTGCTCACCCACCGGTTGGTGCCGGCGAATGATGGGGGGATCAGCTACGGCCAGTTGGCCGTGGTGGCGGCGCGCGACGCCTCAGGGCCGGTAGGGACTGGGTAAAGGAAAGGGTCGCGCTCGCCTTCGCCCCATGGTTCCCGCGGAGGGGCGCTCGAGCCTCGGTGAAGGCAGAGGCTTCGCCGGACTCAGTGGGAGCTCCAACGCACCCTCCTGTCGCCGGCGGGCGCGCCTTGGGCCTCGCCCCCACCCACCTCCGAGGCGCGGCCCACGTGGATCCCGCGCCCGCGAGCTCGCGACGCCCCCCGCCTCGCTCGAGCCCGCGTCTTGCCGCCCCGTCCCCGCATCGGTCGCGGTGGATTGAGCGCGCCCTCCCGCCCCTGGTCTCCTTGCCGCCGCCGCGTCCGCTCCTCTCAGCGCAACCGGCGCTCATCCTCTCCCGCCGGGGGGCGGCGAGCCGGGGGTAGGGCTCGTGTCCAGAAATGTCATCTGGTTTGAAAAGGAGGGCCTGAATCCAGAGGTTTGTGTTTGAAGTGACGATATATCGTCACGATCTGCTAACCGGCTTAAACCAGGACGCTGTCTGCGTAGCGGCTGACATTTCTGGACGCGGGCCCTAGGGCGCCTCCTGGGGGCTGGCTTTGCCGTCTCGGAACGAGGACCAGCGGCTCATTTTCGAGACGGTCGTGCGCGCCAGAAGCGCGCGGTGGTGGCGCTGGAGCTCCCACTGCTTCCGGCGAAGCCTCTGCCTTCACCGAGGCACGAGCGCCCCGGGGCGAGGCCGCGCTCGTGGCGGCGGGAACCGAAGCCGAAGCCGAGGCCACGGCGGCGGCGGAGATCCGCGCGCGCGTCCCCTGTCCGCGCTTCGAAGAGGTGATGGCGCAGCGCTGAGGGTATGAAAGGATGCCGCCCGCGCAGGGGGGGACACCAGCGCCACACACGGAGCTGATGAGCGCATGTGCCTCGGCATCCCCGGCAAGCTGGTGGAGGTGCTCACCGACTCGGACGTGCGGATGGGCCGCGTGCAGTTCGGCGGGATCACCAAGCTGGTCTGCCTGGAGCACGTGCAGGACGCCAAGGTCGGCGACTACGTCCTCGTCCACGTGGGCTTCGCCCTCTCGAAGATCGACGAGCGCGAGGCGCACCGCGTCTTCGACTACCTGGCCCAGCTGGGCGCGCTCGACGAGCTGAAGGCCGAGGCGCAGGGGGAGGACGCATGAAGTACCTCGACGAGTACCGGGACGGCGCCGCCGCCCAGCAGTTGGTGAAGGCGATCCACGCCGCGGCCACCCGCCCCTGGGTCTTGATGGAGGTGTGTGGCGGACAGACGCACACCATCGTGAAGTACGGCCTGGACGAGCTGCTGCCAAAGAACGTGGAGCTGGTGCACGGCCCAGGCTGCCCGGTCTGCGTCACCCCGCTGGAGACGATCGACAAGGCCCACGCGATCGCCGCGCGGCCCGAGGTCATCTTCTGCTCCTTCGGGGACATGCTGCGGGTGCCCGGCTCGAGCGGGGACCTGCTCGGCCTCAAGTCCCGCGGCGCTGACGTGCGCGTCGTCTACTCGCCGCTGGACGCGGTGGCGCTCGCCCAGGCCAACCCCTCGCGCCAGGTCGTCTTCTTCGCGATCGGCTTCGAGACCACCGCCCCCGCCAACGCGATGGCCGTCTCGCTGGCGCACAAGCGGGGCCTCACCAACTTCAGCGTGCTCGTCTCCCACGTCCGGGTGCCGCCCGCCATCCAGGCGATCTTGGACGCGCCGGACAACCGGGTGCAGGGCTTCCTCGGGCCCGGCCACGTCTGCGCGGTGGTGGGGCTCTCCGAGTACGAGCCGCTGGTTGCCAGGTACAAGGTCCCCATCGTCGTCTCCGGCTTCGAGCCGGTGGATCTGCTGGAAGGCGTGCTGCGCGCGGTGCAGCAGCTGGAGGCGGGGCATGCCCGAGTGGAGAACGCCTACGGCCGCGCGGTCCGGGCCACCGGGAACCCCGCCTCGCAGGCGCTGCTCACCACCGTCTTCGAGGTCTGCGACCGGAAGTGGCGCGGGGTGGGCACCATCCCCCAGAGCGGCTACCGGCTCGCGCCCGCGTTCGCCGCGTACGACGCCGAGCCCCGCTTCGACGTGGCGCAGGTGCAGGCGCAGGAGCCCGCCATCTGCATCAGCGGGGAGATCTTGCGGGGCGTGAAGAGCCCGTGCGACTGCCCCGCCTTCGGCAAGCAGTGCACGCCCACCACGCCGCTGGGCGCGACGATGGTCTCCTCCGAAGGCGCCTGCGCCGCCTACCACGCCTACGGACGCGCCCCCCTCGAGCGAGGCGTGGCCCGGGGGGCGCGGTGAGCGCCCCGCTCACCCGGAGCGAGGGCGAGGGGACCCCGTCCCTCCTCGGCGCCTGCCCTGTCCAGGTGGGCCAGTACGAGCAGGTGGTGCTCGGCCACGGCGGCGGCGGACGGCTGACGCAGGAGCTGGTCGGAAAGCTCTTCCTCCCCGCCTTCTCCAACGAGACGCTGGCCGCGCTGGAAGACCAGGCCGTGCTCTCCCTGCCGGAGGGCCACCGGCTGGCGCTGACCACGGACGCCTTCGTGGTGAGTCCGGTCTTCTTCCCCGGCGGGGACATCGGCCGGCTCGCGGTCTGCGGCACGGTGAACGATCTCGCGGTGGGCGGGGCCACGCCGCGGTACCTGGCCGCCTCCTTCATCCTGGAGGAGGGGCTCCCCTTCACCGAGCTGCGCGCCATCGTCGAGTCCATGCGGCTGGCGTGCGCGGAGGCCGGCGTTCAGGTGGTGACGGGCGACACCAAGGTGGTCAACCGCGGCAAGGCGGACAAGCTCTTCATCACCACCACGGGCGTGGGCACCGTGCCCAGCCAGCGGCGCCTCTCCATCTCCGCCGGCCGGCCGGGAGACAAGGTCCTCGTCTCCGGCACGGTCGGAGACCACGGCGTGGCCATCCTCTCCGTGCGCGAAGGGCTCACCTTCGACACGCCGCTGCGCAGCGACTGCGCCCCGCTGCACGGGCTGGCGCGCGAGCTGCTCTCGGCGGCGCCCGGCACCCGCTGCATGCGCGACCCCACCCGCGGCGGCGTGGCGAGCGCGCTCAACGAGCTGGCCGTGGCCTCCCGCGTGGGCGTGGTGCTGCGCGAGCCCGCGGTCCCGGTCCGCCCGGAGGTGCGCGGCGCCTGCGAGCTGCTCGGGCTGGATCCGCTCTACGTGGCCAACGAAGGCAAGCTGCTCGCGGTGGTGCCGCCGGAGCAGGCCGGCGCCGCGCTCTCCGCCCTGCGCTCCCACCCGCTCGGCCGGGACGCCGAGGAGCTCGGCGAGCTCGTGGACGGGCCGCCCGGCAAGGTCCGCGTCCGCTCCTCCATTGGGGGTGAACGTGTGCTCGCGATGTTGGCTGGCGAGCAGTTGCCCCGCATCTGCTGAGCAGAACCGTGCTGGCGGACGGGGTAATCGTCGTTTACCGTTTGTTCCCGTTGCTCGCGTGAGGTCACGAAAATGGCCGAAGCAGCACCACCCTACGGCCGCAAGACGCAGCGCCCGCCCGCGGTGCGCGAGCTGGACGTGCTCTGGGTGACCGCTGGCCTCTCCTGCGACGGGGACTCGGTGGCGATGACCGCGGCCACCCAGCCGTCCGTGGAGGACCTGGTCTTCGGCGCCATCCCCGGGCTGCCCAAGGTCCACCTCCACAACCCGGTGCTGGCCTACGCCAACGGCGAGGACTTCCTCTTGCCCTTCCGGCAGGCGGCGGCGGGCACCCCCAACCGCCCCTTCGTGCTGGTGGTGGAGGGCTCCCTTCCCAACGAGAAGATCAAGCAGGAGGGCTACTGGGCGGCGATGGGCACGGACCCGGCCACCGGCCAGCCCATCCCCACCTGCGACTGGGTGGAGCAGCTCTCCAGACACGCGCTGGCCTGCATCGCGATCGGCACCTGCGCCACCTATGGGGGGATCCCCGCGATGGCGGGCAACCCCACCGGCGCGATGGGGCTCGCGGACTTCCTGGGCAAGGACTGGAAGAGCGCCTCCGGCATCCCGATCGTCAACGTGCCGGGCTGCCCGGTGCAGCCGGACAACTTCATGGAGACGCTGCTGTACCTGCTCTACCAGGCGGCGGGGCTGGCGCCGATGATCCCCTTGGACGACGTGGGGCGCCCCACCTGGCTCTTCGGCCTCACCGCTCACGAGAGCTGCGACCGCGGCGGCTTCTACGAGCAGGGGGACTTCGCGGCGGAGTACGGCTCGAAGAAGTGCCTGGTGAAGCTCGGCTGCTGGGGGCCGGTGGTGAACTGCAACGTCCCCAAGCGCGGCTGGATGGGCGGCGTGGGCGGCTGCCCCAACGTGGGCGGCGTCTGCATCGGCTGCACGATGCCGGGCTTCCCCGACAAGTTCATGCCGTTCCTGGACGAGCCGCCGGGGGCGAAGATGTCCACCGCGGCGATCCTCATGTACGGGCGCACCGTGCGCAGCTTGCGGAATTTCACCCGGGCCTCGCTCGACAAGGAGCCCACGTGGCGCGCCCCGGGGCCAACGCTCACCAGCTAGCTCGAAGAGAAGAGGCGTGATGGGGGAGAACGCGAAGCTGGTCGAGATGAGCTGGGATCCGATTACCCGGATCGTCGGCAGCCTCGGCATCCACACGAAGATCGACTTCGCCAACCGCACGGTGGCGGAGTGCCGGAGCACGTCCTCCATCTTCCGCGGCTTCTCCGTCTTCCTCAAAGGCAAGGACCCGCGGGACGCGCACTTCATCACCAGCCGGATCTGCGGGATCTGCGGCGACAACCACGCCACCTGCGCCGTCTACGCGCAGAACATGGCGTTCGGGGTGAAGCCGCCGCCTTTGGCGGAGTGGATCATGAACCTGGGCGAAGCCGCCGAGTACATGTTCGACCACAACATCTTCCAGGACAACCTGGTGGGCGTGGACTTCTGCGAGCAGATGGTGCGGGAGACCAACCCCGGCGTGCTCGCCAAGGCGGAGAAGACCGAGGCGCCCGGCGCGCAGCGGCACGGCTACCGGACGATCGCGGACATCATGCGCGCGCTCAACCCGTTCTCCGGCGCCTTCTACCGGGAGGCGCTGCAGATGAGCCGCCTCACGCGCGAGATGTTCTGCCTGATGGAGGGGCGCCACTGCCACCCCTCCACGCTCTACCCGGGCGGCGTGGGCACCCAGCCCACGGTGCAGCTCTTCACGGACTACCTGGTCCGGCTGATGAAGTACGTGGAGTTCATGAAGAAGGTCGTCCCGCTCCACGACGACCTGTTCGACTTCTTCTACCAGGCGCTCCCCGGCTACGAGGCCGTGGGGCAGCGCCGCGTGCTCCTGGGCTGCTGGGGCAGCTACCAGAACCCGGACCACTGCGACTTCAAGTACGAGCACATGGGCGCCTGGGGGAAGGAGATGTTCGTCACCCCCGGCGTGGTGGTGGACGGCCAGCTCGTCACCACCGACCTGGTCGACATCAACGTGAACATGCGGATCCTCCTCGGCAGCTCCTTCTACGAGGACTGGGAGGAGAGCGAGCCGTTCGTCAAAGCGGATCCGCTCGGCAACCCGATCGACAAGCGGCACCCCTGGAACCAGACCACCCAGCCCAAGCCGCAGAAGCGCGACTTCGCCAAGAACTACAGCTGGGTGATGTCCCCGCGCTGGAGAGACCCCCGGGACGGCGCGCTGCTGGCGCTCGACACCGGCGGCGGACCGCTGGCGCGGCTGTGGGCCACCGCGCTCGCGAACAAGGTGGACATCGGCTACGTGAAGGCCACCGGGCAGAGCGTGAAGATCTACCTGCCCCGCACCGCCCTGCTCCCCGAGACCGAGCTGGAGTGGCGCATCCCCAGGTGGAGCAACACGCTCGAGCGCAACCGCGCGCGCAGCTACTTCCAGGCCTACTGCGCGGCGGCGGCGCTCCACTTCGTGGACAAGGCGCTGGCGGAGCTGCACGCCGGCAACACCGCCACCTGGACGGACTTCAAGGTGCCGGAGGAGGCGATCGGCTGCGGCTTCCACGAGGCGGTGCGCGGCGTGCTCTCGCACCACCTGGTCATCCGCGAAGGCCGCATCGCCAACTACCACCCCTACCCGCCCACCCCGTGGAACGCGAGCCCTCGCGACTCCAACGGCACCCCCGGGCCGTACGAGGACGCGGTGCAGAACACGCCGCTCTTCGAGGAGAACGGGCCGGACGCGTTCAAGGGGATCGACATCATGCGCACGGTGCGCTCGTTCGACCCGTGCCTGCCCTGCGGCGTCCACATGTACCTGGGCAACGGCAAGGAGCTGCAGGTTCGCCATTCCCCCACGTTCGGAGCGCAGGTCAAATGAGCCAGAGCGCGGAAGTGGAAGACGGCCAGCTGATGGTGGAGCTGGAGCGGCTGCTCGCCGAGGTGGAGGCGCAGCCGGACGCGCGCGCGAAGGAGCGCACCCGGGCGGTGGTGCGCGCGGTGCTCTCGCTGCACGCCGCGGGCTTGAAGAAGATGAAGGCGCTGGTGGCGGCGCAGGGCGCGCCGGGCTGGGCCGCGCTGGACGCGTGGACCAAGGACCCGCTGGTGCAGAGCCTGCTCCTGCTCCACGACCTGCACCCCGAGCCCTTCGAGGCGCGCGTGGCGCAAGGGCTCTCCAAGGTGGAGACCTTCCTGCGGCTCAACGGCAGCCGGGCGGAGCTGCTCTGGGCGCAGGAGGGGCGCGTGCGGCTGATCCTGCACAGCGATCCGAGCCTGGCGCGCACCCCGCCGGAGAAGCTGCGCGGGGCGGTGGAGCAGGCGCTGGTGGACGCGGCGCCAGACGCGGTGGCGGTGGAGATCGAGCTTTTGGCAGGCGCCGGTTTAGGAGCGCGCAGATGATCCAGCACAACCTGTCGGCCCTGAAGGACTTCGCCAACAAGCGCCCGCCGCTGGAGCGCTGCGAGCTGTGCGCGGCCGGCTTGCCAGATACGCACGAGCACCTCTACGACCCGGCCCAGCGCCGCCTCAAGTGCGCCTGTCCCGCCTGCGCGCAGCTCTTCTGCGGGGCGGTGGGTCAGGGGTGGCGGCGGGTGACGCCGCGCGCGCAGCGGCTCGCCGGCTTTGGCCTGGACGATGCGCTCTGGGCCTCGCTCCAGCTGCCGATCGACCTCTGCTACTTCCAGCGCACCGGTCGCGGCGGCGAGCTGGTGGCCTACTTCCCCAGCCCGGCCGGCGCCACCCAGTCCCTGCTCCCGGCGGACGCGTGGGCGCAGCTGCGCGCGCGCAACCCGGAGCTGGCCGAGCTGGAGCCGGACGTGGAGGCGCTGCTCGTCAACCGGGTGGGCGAGGCGCGCGCGGCCTACCGCGTCTCCGTGGACGTCTGCTTCGAGCTGGTGGGGCTGGTCCGCTCCCGCTGGCGCGGCCTCTCCGGCGGGAGCGAGGCCTGGACCGCCCTGCGCGCCTTCTTCGAGCGGCTGGAGGCCCGCGGTGCCTGAGCTCGACTTCACGGTGAGCGGCGCGAAGGCGGTGGAGTTCGCCGCCGGGCCCTGCCTCGCCCTGGAGCTGACGGTGGAGAACCGGGTGCCCGGCGAGGCGCTCGCCTCCCTCTCTCTGCAGTGCCAGCTGCGCATCGTCCCGCCCGCGCGCCGCTACTCGCCGGAGGAGCAGCAGGGGCTGACGGAGCTGTTCGGCGAGCCCGCGCGCTGGGGCAAGGCGATGCCGCCCAGCTTTTTGTGGACGCACTGCCAGAAGGGGGTCCCCGCCTTCGAGGGGCGCACGCAGGTGGAGCTGACCGTCCCCTGCACGTTCGACTTCACCGTGGGCGCCACCAAGTACTTCCACGCGCTGCAGGAGGGCGAGGTCCCGCTCTCCCTGCTCTTCTCCGGCACCGTCTTCTTCCGCGGCGAGGACGACGCGCTCGCGGTCTGGCCGGTGCCGTGGACGAAGGAGGCCTCGTACCGCCTCCCGGTGGCGCTCTGGAAGCAGACGGTGGAGCACTACCACCCCAACAGCGCGGTGCTGCGGCTGCGCAGAGACCTCTTCGATCAGCTCCACGCGCTCAAGCGCGCGCGCGGGCTGGCGACGTTTGACGAGGCGCTGGAGCTGCTGCTGCGAGGTGCCGCGTGAGCGCCTCGGACGCGATCGCCCGCGCCGTCCTCTACGAGGGCTACGCGCTCTACCCGTACCGCCCCTCGTCCCTGAAGAACCAGCAGCGCTTCCCGTTCGGCGGGCTCTACCCGGAGGCCTGGTCCGCCGCGCGCCGCGGCGCCGAGCCGTGGCGCGCGGGGGCGCAGGTCCTCTTGCGCGCCGGGGAGGCCACTTCGGTGCGGGGCGTGGTGCGCTTCCTCCAGCTCCGCGACACCGGCGGCGTGCAGCAGGCGGTGGAGCGCGAGGTGCCGCTGCCCCGCCTGTGCCCGCTGGAGCTGCTCGGCGCGCCGTGGCGGTGCGCGTTCTCGTTCGAGGCGAGCGCCGTCGCGGAGAGCGGGGCCCCCACGCCGTTCACCTCGAGCGTAGCGCCGCAGGCGCGGAGTCGAGAGGCGGCAGCCACGTTCGAAGCGGCATCGAGTGGCCTCGAGCTCGTTGCCGCCCCTCGACTACGCGCCTACGGCGCTACGCTCGGGGTGAACGGGGGGGTGGGATTGCGCGGCGAGGTGGAGCTCTCCGCCAGCGTGGTGGACGGGCAGACGGTTCGCCTCAGCGCCACGGTCCGCAACCTCACGCCCATGTCCGAGGTGGACGAATGGCACCGGGCCAGAGCGCTGCTGCGCTGCCTCTGCTCGCTGCACGTGGGCCTTCTCGTGGAGGACGGGGAGTTCCTCTCGGCCGCGGAGCCGCCGCCTGCGCTGGAGGACGCCGCCCGCGCCTGCCGGAGCGAGGGGCTCTGGCCGGTGTTGGTGGGGCGCGAGGGGCGCGGCGAGGAGCTGCTCTGCTCGCCCATCCTGCTTGGCGATTACCCGCGCGTGGCGCCGGAGAGCCGCGGGGACCTGTTCGATGGGACGGAGATAGACGAGATCCTGACCCTGCGGATCCTCACGCTGACCGACGCGGAGAAGCGCGAGGCGCGCGCGGCGGACCCCAAGGTGGCGGCGCTGCTGGACCGGGTGGAGGCGCTCGGGGTGCAGGACGTTCGCGGGCTCCACGGCGCGCGCCGCGACCGCGGGCTGCCGGCGGTGAAGCTGGGCGCCACGCTGGTGCGTCCCGGTGACAAGGTGCGGCTGCGCCCCGGCAAGGGCGGGGAGAGCCTGGACGTGGTGCTCGCGGGCAAGGTGGCCACGGTGGAGAGCATCGAGGTGGACTTCGAGGACCGGCCGCACCTCGCGGTGACGGTGGACGAGGACCCCGGCGCGGACCTGGGCCGCCTGGGGCAGCCGGGGCACCGCTTCTTCTTCCACCCGCACGAAGTGGAGCCCCTGTGAAGCGCGCGCCCGACAGGATTCTGGTCGCCGGCGTGGGGAACATCTTCCTCGGGGACGACGGCTTCGGCGTCGAGGTGGCGCGGCGGCTCGCGGGGCGCCCGCTGCCCACCGGGGTGCGGGTGGTGGACTTCGGGATCCGCGGGATGGATCTCACCTACGCGCTGCTGGATGGCTACGAGGCCGTCATCCTCGTGGACGCCACGGCGCGCGGCGGCAGCCCAGGGACGCTCTACGTGCTCGAGGAGACGCTGGACCCGCAGCCCGGGTTCGTCGAGACGCACGGGATGACGCCGCAGAAGGTGCTCGCGCTCGCGCGGGAGCTGGGCGGCGAGCTCCCCTGCCTCCGGGTGGTGGGCTGCGAGGTGGGGCCGCTCGGCGCCGAGGAGGAGCTCACCGTGGGGTTGAGCCCGGCGGTGGACGAAGCGGTGGAGCCCGCGGTGGCGATGGTGGAGTCTCTGGTGAAGGAGCTCCTGGAGCGCGCCCATGCATGAGCTGGGCATCTGTCAGGAGGTGGTGCGGATCGCCTCCGAGCGCTGCGGCGGCGCGAGCGTGAAGCGCGTGGTGCTGGAGGTGGGCGTGCTCACCGCGGTGCTGCCGGAGGCGCTGCGCTTCTGCTTCCAGCTCGCCACGGAGGAGACGCCGCTGCAGGGCGCGGCGCTGGAGATCGTCGAGGTGCCGGGGCAGGCCCGCTGCCGGGGCTGCGGCGCCTCGCTGGTGCTGCGGGTGCCGTATGGGCAGTGCGCGTGCGGCGGGATCGACCTGGAGTGGACCGCGGGGGATGCGCTCCACGTCCGCGAGCTGGAGGTGGCCTAGATGTGCGGCGTGTGCGGGTGCTCAGGCGGTGCGCGTCGGCGAGGAGCACACCCGTTGGCCAAGCTCTCGCTCCGCCCCGTTCACCCCGAGCGGCCACCCCCCGTTCACCCCGAGCCCCTCGGCTCTGCTCGGGACAGGCTTCGTCGAGGGGCGCCCGAGTTCGCCGGCGTAGGTTCGGGCGAGCTGGAGGGGGTTGCCGAGACTGAGGCGCCCCTCGACGAACCGAGTTCGCCGGCGTAGGTTCGGGCGAGGTGGAGGGGGTTGCCGAGACTGAGGCGCCCCTCGAGGAAGCCTGTCCCGAGCAGAGCCGAGGGGCTCGGGGTGAACGGAGCGGTGCGCTCGATCAAGACCCCCTGCGTGAACGGACCCTCACGCTCGAGCAGAAGGTCCTCGCCCGGAACGACGCGCTGGCCGAGCAGAACCGCGCGCTGCTGGCCTCGCGCTCCATCCTCGCGCTCAACCTGATGAGCTCCCCCGGCGCGGGGAAGACCACCCTGCTCGAGCGGACGCTGGGCGCGCTGCCCGAGCTGAACGGCTGCGTCATTGAGGGCGACCAGGAGACGGAGAACGACGCGCGCCGCATCCGCGCCACGGGTGCGAAGGCGGTGCAGGTAAACACCGGCCAGGGCTGTCACCTGGACGCGGCGATGGTGGCGCGCGCGCTGGAGGAGCTCTCCCCGGCGCGGGGCGCGGTGCTCTTCATCGAGAACGTGGGCAACCTGGTCTGCCCTTCGCTGTTCGACTTGGGCGAGGCGCGCAAGGTGGTGGTGGCCTCGGTGACCGAGGGCGAGGACAAGCCGCTCAAGTACCCGCACATGTTCCGCGCCGCGGACCTGGTGCTGCTCAACAAGACCGACCTGCTCCCGCACCTCACCTTTGACGTGGACGCCTTCGCGAGCGCGCTGCGGCAGGTGAACCCGAAGGCGCGGCTCTTGCCGCTCTCCGCCACCGGCGGCCAGGGCCTGTCCGACTGGTACGGGTGGCTGCGCGCGCTGCAGGCGGAGCGCGCATGAAGGAGGACGCCGCGCCACGCACGGTGGCGCAACAGAAGGAGGCCCTGGAGCGCCAGCTGCAGGCGATGGCGAACGACCCGGCGGCGGCGGAGGGCTTCCTGATGGCGATGGGGGCCGCGCTCTTCCCGGACGGGCCGCCGTCTCTCTCCCAGGCCACCTGGACGGACGTCACGCAGCGGCCGGTGGCCGCGCCGGCGGAGAGCGCCGAGGCGCGGCTGCAGAAGGCGGAGGCGCGCTTCAAGGCGCTGGTGGAGCAGATCCCCGCGCTCGTCTTCTTCGCGGTGCTGGGGGAAGGCACCAACGAGATCTACGTCAGCCCGTACATCGAGCGGCTGCTCGGCTTCACCCAGCAGGAGTGGCTGGAGGCGCCCTTCCTCTGGTTCTGGCAGCTGCACCCGGACGACCGGGAGCTCTGGAACCTGGAGTTCGCCCGCGGGGTGCGCACCGGCGGGCCGTTCAAGGGCGAGTGCCGCTTCCTCACCCGGGACGGCCGCGTGGTGTGGGTGCACGGCGAGGCGCGGCTCTTCAAGGACGCGCTGGGGCGTCCGCAGATGCTGCAGGGCGTGGCGTTCGACATCACCGAGAGCAAGCGCGCGCAGGAGGTGCTGCTCACCGAGGCCACCCGCAGCGCGAAGATCGAGCAGGACCTTGCCACCGCGCGCCGGGTGCAGACGTCCATCCTCCCGCGCGCGCTCGAGGTGGAGGGGCTGGAGCTGGCCGCGGCGATGGTCCCCGCGGACGAGGTGGGCGGCGACTACTACGACGTGCTCCCCTGCGAAGACGGGGCGTGGCTGGCGATCGGCGACGTCTCCGGCCACGGCCTGGACGCGGGGCTGGTGATGCTCATGGTGCAGAGCGCGATGGCCTCGCTGGTGCGCTTCGCCCAGAGCCCCAGCGAGGTGCTGGTGGCGCTCAACGAGGTCCTCTACGAGAACCTGCGCTCGCGCCTGGTGAGCGATGACCACGTCACGCTCACCCTCTTCCGCTACCGCAGGGATGGGCGGCTCACCTTCGCCGGGGCCCACGAAGACCTCCTCATCTGCCGGGCGGAGACGGGCAAGGTGGAGCAGGTCTCCACGCGCGGCGCGTGGGTGGGGGCCACGCGGGACATCCGCAAGGCGACCTCGGACGCCACCGTCCAGCTGCGGCCGGGAGATCTCCTGGTCCTGCACACGGACGGCGTCACCGAGGCGATGAGCCCCACCCGCGAGCCCTTCGAGCTGCACCGGCTGGCGCAGGCGGTGGAGGCGCTGCGCGCGCGCAGCTGCGAGGAGATCCGCGACGAGGTCGTCTCCCAGGTGCGCCGCTGGATGCCCAAGCAGAACGACGACCTGACGCTGCTCGTCCTGCGGTACGGGGGCGAGCGTGTCCCGGCGGAGGTGGCGGCGCCGCGGCCGTCCCCGCGCGCGGGCGCGCCGATCTTCTCGCCCACCTCCTGGTTCGACGGGGAGCCGCGGGCGCCGGAGCTGGCCTCGCTCGCCTTCCGCTCGGACAGGGTGGGAGGCCTGCTGGCCAATGGCCGGGTGCGGGCCGCCGCGCTGGGGTTGCGGCTGGAGGGCTTCGGCGAGGACGCGGACCGCGGCGGGCTGACGCAGTTGTTGCAGACCGTCCACAGCGAGGCGCTGCAGCGGCAGGCGAAGGCGGTGGAGGTGGACGTGCGTGAGCTCAAGTTCCTGAGCGCGTCCTGCTTGAAGGTGCTGGCGGGATGGCTCGCACGGCTCCAGGATGTGCCGGACGAGCGCCGCTACCGGGTGCGCTTCGTCACCAACCTCTTCTTGCGCTGGCAGCAGCCCAGCATTGGCGCGCTGGTGGCCTTCGCGCCTGACGTGGTGATGACCGAGAACGAAAACGCCGGAGGGCAGCCGTGAACAAGATCCCCGAGTTGGACATCGTCGCGACCGAGCCCGACCGGCTCGAGGCGCGGGCGTGGGAGGGGACGGACATGATGGTCCTGCAGCTCTCAGGCGTGGCGGAGACGCCGGACCGGCCGCAGCTGTCGCTGCTGCTCAAGAAGACCCACTCCGAGGCCATGCTCCGCAAGGTCCAGGCGGTGGTGGTGGAGATCAACCGCCTCACCTTCATGAACTCGAACTGCTTCAAGGACTTCGTGGCGTGGATCTCCCTCGTCCAGGATCTGGAGCTTCCCTACAAGGTCCGCTTCAAGACCAACCCGGCCATCCGCTGGCAGAAGGGCAGTCTGCACACGTTGGTGTCGTTCGGCCGCGACATCGTCTCCTTCGAATAGGTGCTCCATGAGCTTCGCCTCCGTGCTGACGCCGAAGCCGTTCATCGAGCTGTCGTTCGCACCGAACCTGAAGCTGGTGCCGAAGGTCCGCGAGTTCGCCACGTCGTTCTACCAGGAGGTGCTCGCGGACCAGGACGGGCTCTCCAGCCTCGCGGTGGCCACGCACGAGCTGCTGGAGAACGCGGTCCGCAACTCCACCGATGGCGCCACCAAGCTGCGGATCGAATACGACCCGGCTTCGAAGCTGCTCACCATCCGCACCTTCAACCGCCCCACCGCGGAGAACCTCCAGACCCTCAAGCGCCACCTGGACGAGGCGCGCGCCGCCAGAGACCTCCACGCGCACTTCCAGAAGCTCCTGCGCAAGAGCCTCCAGGTGCCGGAGATGTCCGGGCTGGGGTTGATCCGGATCATGGCGGAGGGCGGCTTCGCGCTCTCCGCGCAGACGGACGGCGCCTCCGTCTGGGTGATCGCCGAGCGGAAGGTGGAGCCGGCCTAGGGATTGAGTCCCACCAGGGGCCGGGGTGGGCGGCTCACCGCTCGCGCGTCATCTCCACCATGGTGGGGCGCCAGCCCAGGCGGGCAAAGAGCGCGCGGGCGGCCTCGTTCTTCGCCGCGGTCATCAGCACCACGCGCGGCGCGCCGAGCGCGGTGAGCTTCTCCATCAGCGCGTTGGCGAGCGCCTCGCCCACGCCCTGGCGGCGGGCGCGCGCGTCCACCCAGAGATCATGGAAGCCGCCGTGCGCGTCGAGCAGGGCGTTCCAGTCCCGCTCTTCCAGCCGGCCGTAGGCGTAGCCCACCACCGCGCCGTCCTGCTCGGCCACCAGCACCACCGCGTCCTCCTGCTGGGCCTCGCGCAAAAGCCACGCGCGGTAGCCCTCCTCCAGCTGCTCCGGCAGCATGAAGCGCTCCGGGTCGAAGCCGTGGTGCTGCCGGGCGAGCGCGGCGCCATACGCGCCGAGCGCGGGGCCGTCCTTCGGGGTGGCTGTTCTGATGAGGAAGGGGGCCATGGCTCAGCTCACCAAGCGCGGGGCGTCCAGCTCTGCCAGCTTCACCACGGTGAGCCCGTCTCCTTCGTGGGTGACCTCGGTTACCCGCAGGCGGGTGCCGGGCGCGAGCACGTACTCGTCCTCGCCGGTGAAGGCGGAGAAGCGCTGGATGCTGACGGCGGTGCGCGGGGTGACCTCGAAGAGCGTGCGCCGCCCCTTGCTGCCGAGGAAGCCGCGCGCCACCGCGAGCTTCGCGGTGCAGGAGGAGACGCCCCACCACGTGACGGTGCGTCCCACCGGGTACTGGCCGCGCAGGTCGAGCGCCACGCCCCGCCACAGGCTCTGCGGCGTGGGGGTGAGCTTCTGCACCGCGCTGAAGAAGAGGCGCAGGTAGCCGAAGTACGGGGCGGCGCGGCTGCGGTCCGGGTCGCGCAGCACCGCGTTGAGCTGGCGGTAGAAGACGGACTCGGTGGTGTAGAGGTGGAGCGCGGCGGCCTCGTGCTCGGTGAGGCCGGCGGCGGCGTGCGCGGCCCTCCCCTCCTTCGCGTAGGCGAGCGCGCGGGAGACCGGGAAGTCCAGGCCCTTGAGGCGGGGCAGGAGCGGCGCGAGCGCGTCGCCGAAGGTGGCCGCGGGCGAGGCGAAGACGCCCTCAATCGCGGCGAGCTCCTCCAGCTTCTCGTCGGCCACGCCCTGGAGCCGCTCGAGGTAGAGCTTGTGCAGCTCCATCGTCTCCTGGATGAAGGCGCCCATCCGGCCGGCGTCTGCTGCTCCGCCGAGCGCCTGCTGCCAGCCCTGCGAGGGGAGCCACTCCACCGGCGGGAGCGAGAGCGTGGCCAGCGCGGCGTTGAGCGCGCCGAAGGGGTCCCCGTCGCAGAAGGCGTCCCCCATCGCGGCCGGGTTGCAGTGGTCCACGTGCGCCAGCGGCACGTCCGGGTACCTCTGGGCGAGCTTCTCCACCACCCCGCGCAGCGTCTTGGCGTGGCTGCCCCACCAGGCGAAGACCACGCCTCGCGGCTCGCCTTCGGGCAGCGCGCGCTTGGCCTGCAAAATCCCTTCGACGATCCGCTCCACCACCGGCCGCCAGAAGGCCGTGTGGCGCGCGGTGGAGACCGAGTCGTCGCTGCTCGCAGTGAGGGCGGCGTTGAGCATCAGCACGCCCTGCGTGAGCATGGAGCCAAACCACTCGGGCGGCGGGACGACGCGGTGCTCCGCGAGCAGCGCGCGCAGCTGCGCGGTGGAGGTCTGCTTGGGGATGGCGTGCTTCCACATGCACGCCGCCTTGATGATGCAGCGGATGGAGGTGACCTTGCCGAACTGGCTGTCCCCCCACGCGCCGAACGCGTTGTCGAACATCGCGATGCCGGTGGCGGACTCCGGCCGCGGGTAGGGGTTCTGGCCGAAGAGCACCACCTTCCAGCGCCCGGGCGGGTTGGGCTTGAGCGCCTGGAACGTGAGCTCGCGGACCGGGACCAGCGTGTTGGGGCGGGACTTGCCGAGGAAGTCGTGGGCCTGGTCCAGCCCTTCCAGCGTGGGGCGCAAGAGCGGCAGCCAGGCCTCGCCACCGCCGGTGAAGAGCTCGGCGAGGGCCAGCGCGTCGTTCGGGTCGGCGGGAGGGCTCATGGCGCGTGGACCCTAGCCCGACTCGGGCGCCCAGGGCCTGGAGGGACCGGGAACCATCCGGGCGCGGGCTCTCCGCGCTACGGCCCGCCGTCCCACTTGGGGCCGCCCGCGTCGAAGATCGGCGTGGGCGGGCCGGCATCCCAGTTGGAGAGGACGCAGGTGCCGGAGCCGGGGCTGCACGCGAGCGAGCAGCAGTCGAACGCGCTCTTGCAGAAGGAGCCGATGGAGAGACAGACGCCGGCGTCCCACGTCACGGGCGGCCCCGCGTCCCACTTCGGCCCGGCGTCCCATGTCACCGGTGGGCCAGCGTCGAAGGTGACGAACGGATCGCACGTGCCGCTGGTGACGTTGCACGAGGACGAGCAGCAGTCGAACGAGGACTTGCAGAGGGCGCCCGGGGGCAGGCACACGCCCGCGTCGAACGGCTGCTGCGGCTCGCAGGTGCCGGCGTTGCAGAAGAAGGAGCAGCAGTCCGGGTTGGAGGAGCAGGAGGCGCCGGTGGCTCCGCAGAATCCGCCGTCCGGCTTGGGGAAGTTGTAGCAGGTGCCGAAGTTGCAGTTGCCGCCGCAGCAGTCGTCGTCGATGGAGCAGGCGGAGAACTGCGGCAGACAGGCGGGGGCGCCGCACTGCCCGGACGCGGCGCAGACCAGCGAGCAACACTCGTTGGTGCTGGTGCCGGGCGCGGAGCAGGAGGCGAAGCTGGCGCGGCACGGCAGGTCCTCGCACTTGCCGCCGGGGCCGCAGTGGCCGCTGCAGCAGCCGTCCGCGGCGGTGCAGGCGCCGCCGATGGGCTGGCACGCCACCGCGGCCTGGCAGCGCCCCGTCTTCCAGTTGCACGCGCCGGAGCAGCAGTCGCTCGCGAAGCCGCAGGCCTCGCCGTCCCGCGCGCAGGCGCCGCCGTCGCGCGGGTGGCAGCTGCCGTCCGCGCACGTCTGCAGGCCGGCGCAGGTGCCGCAGGCCGCGCCGTGCGCGCCGCACGCGCCGGCGGTGGTGCCGCTCTCGCAGCCGCCGTCCCGCGCCAGGCAGCCGTCACAGGCGGACGCGGCGCACTTGCCGGCCACGCACACCTGCCCGGCGCCGCAGGCGGTGCACGCGCCGCCCGCGCTGCCGCACGCCGCGCTCGCCGTGCCCGCCTGGCAGGCGCCGCTCGAGTCCAGGCAGCCCGCGCAGGAGGGCTTCACGCAGGCGCCGCTGACGCACTCCTGGTCCGTGGGGCAGGCCACGCAGGCGTTGCCCGTCTTGCCGCAGGCGGAGCGCTTGTCCCCGGGCTGGCAGCTACCCCCGGGCGTGCAGCAGCCCCCGCAGGTGGCGCTGCAGGCGGGCGGCAGCGGGTCCACGCATGCGCCGAGCTTGCACTGCTGCTGTGCGCCGCAGGCGGTACAGGCCTGGCCGCCGCCGCCGCAAGTGGCCAGCTCCGCGCCGGTCTGGCAGACGCCCGCGCCATCGCAGCAGCCGGCGCAGTTGGCCGGGCCGCACTCGCGGGGCGGGGCCACGGTGGGGCCACAGCCCAGCCAGAGTGCTGCCACCAAAGTCGTCACCGCCAGACCGCGTTGCATGCGTCCCCCGAAGAGCGAGCGCGGAGGCCCCATGCCAGCGCCGCGCCACGGTTCGACACGCGAGCCCGAGCGGGCGGGCCACTCTGAAGCGCGCCTCATGGCGCGAGTGCCCAGGAGCGTTCATCCCGATGAAAAAGCGCGCGGCCGGCTCAGAGTTCTGAGAGGGTCCTACGCGCTCGCATGTCCGACGAAGCCCCGCCCTATTGGACCCTCATCTCGGTCCTCTTCAGCAGCGTGCCGCTCACGCCCCAGCTGGCGATGACGCTGCACCACGCGGCGCTCGACCTCTACCAGCGGGACGCGTCCGTGGCGGAGGTGGAGCGGGAGCTGGCGCGAGGCACGGTGCGCAACCTGCGCAAGGACGCGCTGCTGGGGACGATCGGCGGGCCCTGCTTCGAGGCGGAGCTGGAGACGGAGCGCGGGGCGGCCACCGTGCGCTTCCTGCTCACGCGCTCCGGCCTGGAGCTGATGAACGCGGCGGCGCCGGCGGCCTCTGGGCGCAAGACGTACGTCAACTGAAGTGACGTGACACCGCGCGGTTTCGCCCTCCTGTCACCTCGGAGTGCGGTCTCGCTGGAGGAGACAGCCGGGTGGAGCCGGGCCCCTCCGCTCACCTGTCTCAAGACAGGCGATCCTTTACATCCGCCCTCAGGGGCCTGGGGTGGCACGGCCGCTGCTCATTCACGGGGACAGCCACCCCCACCCCGGAACATTCATGCGACTGAACCACCTCGTAGTTGCAGCCGTCATGCTCCTGGCCACTGCCGGCTGCGGCCCGGACATGCTCGCGCCAGCGGACGGAGAGCAGGCGGAGCTCGAGCAGGGCCTGGCCAACGCGCCCGCGAGCAAGACGGTCAAGTACACCTGGCAGGGTCAGGTGACCGGCTACTTCTGCGGTCCGGCCTCCACCCGCATCGCGCTCACCACGCGGCAGGCGAGCCCGCCCACGCAGTGGACGATCGCCAACTACGAGGGCACCAGCAGCAGCAGCGGGACGAGCCGCTCGCGCGTGGTCTCGGGGCTGAACCACTACCTCAACACCAGCGTGTACAAGTCGGTGGCGGTCTCGGATCCGCCGACGGCCGCGCAGCGCGCCAGCCTCAAGTCGATGATGGTGGGCACGCTGACCAACAACTACACGGCGATCGCCAACGTGGTCAGCGGCTGGCGTCCGCCCGGCTACCCGAGCGGCACCATCTACCACTACGTGGCGGTGGTCGGTTACGACCAGAACGGAGACCGCATGTTGATCGCGGATCCGGCCGGCCGGTGCTCCGCGGGCTCGCGGTGGTGCAACGTCCCGGCGACCTACTGGGTCACCACGCAGAACCTGGGGACCTGGGTGGGCCTGCGCGGCTACGTGGCCACCTCGCTCGCGCCGCCCGTCGCGCCGCCGCCGCCCGCGGCGGTGGGCACGCTCACCGGGGCCATCTACCAGAAGGGGGACCCGAACAACCGCGTCTCCGGCGCGGTGGTCACCGCGGCCGGCAAGTCGGTCACCACCGGCGCGGATGGCCTCTATGAGTTCAACCTCGCCCCCGGCTCCTACACCGCGACGGTGAAGCGGACCGGGTACTCCAGCGCCACCGTCACCCGCACCGTCACCGCGGGGGCGAAGATCTGGGGCTCCATGGAGATCAACGCGGTCCCGGTGGCGGCGAATGGCACGCTGAAGGGCAAGGTCTTCATCCTCAACCCGGCGAACACGGCGGACATGAGCCGGATCCTCTCCGGCGCGGTGGTGACGCTGGGCAACCAGACGAAGACCACCGGCGCGGACGGCCTCTACGAGTTCAGCGTGCCGGCGGGGACGTACACGGTCCGCGTGACCAAGGAGGGCTACGCGGCGGCCTCGCTCAGCCGCACCGTCACCAGCGGCGCGGTGATCTGGGGCTCGGTGGGGCTGAGCTCCGGCACGGTGGACAGCGCGCCGCGCGTGACGATCGAGTCTCCCGAGGACGGCGCCTCGCTGCAGCTGGCCAACGTCGAGCTCAACGGGAGCGTGGATCAGGACGTGGGCGGCGTGGCGACCGTGCTGGTCTCGCTCAACGGCGGTGAGGCCGCGCCGGTGGCGGTGAGCGCCGGCCAGTTCTCGGCGCCGCTGAAGCTGGTCCCCGGCGAGAACACCGTGGTGGTCACCGCCAAGGATGGCTCGGGCAAGTCCGGCACGGCGACGTGGCACCTGACCTTCGCCGCCGGCATCGCCGGCGTGGTCTTCCCCGAGGAGAACGAGGAGGGCAATGTCCCCGGCGCGTCGGTGACGCTGTTCGAGACGGACGGCACCACGCCGGTGGCCCGCGCCACCACCGAGGCCTCCGGCCGCTTCACCCTGCCGCTCATGCAGGTCCCCTTCGAGGGCACGCTCGTCGTCGAGGCGCCTGGCTTCGGGACCTTCCGCGAGGCGGTGCAGGTGCCCGCGGACGAGCAGCTCCAGGTGAAGGTGGCGCTCGGGCCGGAGATCACCGAAGGCCAGCAGGGCCCGGGTGACGAGGAGCCGCCGGTGTCCAACGGCGAGCTGGGCGAGGTGGGGACCTCGTGCTCCAGCGGCGGCATGGGCTCCGGGATTGGGCTGCTGGGGCTCCTGTTGCCCCTGCTGGCGCGCTCCCGCTCCCGGCGGCGCCGCCAGTAGCCCGCGGCGGGGCAGTCCCTCCCGCGTGACAGGGGTTGGCACGAGTGGCCCGGTGAGGGCACTCTTGCCCGTCACCTGACTCACGGGAGGGTTCCACCGCATGTCGTCGTCGCGAAGCCGCTGGCTCTTGTTGGTGCTGTGCACGGTGTCCCAGCTGGCCCGGGCGGACTTCTCCGCGTCGGCGTTGGCCCAGCGCGCGTCCTTCCGCGGGGCGCTGCTGCCAGCCGTGTCGGGACTGCGGCTGGCGCAGGACATCCCCCCGCCGCTGCTGCCGGGCATGTCCCGCGAGCAGCTGAAGGAGGAGTGGCGCGCGCTGGACGAGAGCCGCCCGAGCCTGGGCGGGCCCATTGGCATGCTCGCCGGCGGCGGGGCCATGGCGTTCGCCAGCATCTACTTCCTGCTGTACGGCGTGGCGTCGCTCTACGTGCAGAGCGTGGGGGTGGCCTCGGCCACCACGGTGGGGGTGGTGCTGCTCGGGGTGGGCGCGGCGCTGCTCATCGGCGGGGTCATCCTGGCCGTCATTGGCGGCGTGAGGTTGGGGGCGGTGCTGCGCGAGCGGCGGCAGATTGGCGAGCGGATGGACGAGCTGCAGCGGCAGATTGACCAAGTGGACCGCGGCGATGCGCCGCCGCCCCCGCCCGCGCCCACCAACGTCTACCTCCCGGTGCCGGCGCGGCTGCTCATCGCGCGCTTCTGACGGGTCTATTCCTGGAACCGGCCCGGGGCGCGCGTTGTCGAAGCCCCACCGCTCGCGCGACAGGTGGTGTGGGATGGCTCCCGACGTGTTGGTGCTGATGTCGATCGGCTCGGTCTCGTTCATCGCCTCGTACCTGACGCTGCTCGCGCAGCTGCCGCCGAAGGGGGAGGAGGACGAGGGGCCGGAGGTCACCTACTGCGCCCCTCCCCCGCTGCTCCTGCGCTGGGCCCAGGGCCGTGCGCCCGCGAGCGCGCGGCGCAAGGACGCGCCGAGCGCCCCGCCGCGGCTGGTGCTGGAGCTGGACGGCGAAGGCTGGCACCTCTCCGTGGAGCCGCTCACGGACGTGCCGGCGCGGGCGGTGAGCATGCCCAGCGGCGCGCACGTCACCGGGCAGGACCTGCGCTGGAGCGGTGCGGTGGCGCTGGAGAAGCCGCGCGTCCGCCGCCGCGTGCCGGTGAAGCCCGGCAAGGCGTAGCGCCCGTTCACCCCGAGCCCCTCGGCTCCGCTCGGGACAGGCTTCGTCGCGAGGCGCTCAGGTGCTCTGCGCGCGGTTGAGCTCGTCGAAGCCGGGCAGCGTGGAGAGGTCCGGGACGATGGTGATCTCGATGCGGCGGTTCGCCGCGCGCCCTTCGTTGCTGTCGTTGGCCACCGCGGGCTTGCTGTCGCCGAAGCTGGCGGCGCTGATCCGGTCCGCGGGCATGCCCGCGTCGATCATCGTCTTCACCACGTTGAGCGCGCGGGCGGAGGCCAGCTCCCAGTTGGAGGGGTACTGCGCGGTGGCGATGGGGACATTGTCGGTGTGCCCCTCCACCTGGAACTTCCGCTTGGGGATGGAGGAGAGCAGCCCCGCCACCTCGGCCACGGCGACCTTGCCGTCCTTGGAGAGGTTGGCGGAGCCGGAGGAGAAGAGCACGTCCGTGGCGAGCACCACCACCATCCGCCCTTCCACGATACGGACCTTGAGCTTGCCGGCGTCGATCAGCGCCTTGAACTTGTTGAGCAGCCCCTTGAACTCGGCGATGCGCGCGTCCGCTTCCTCCTTGCGCTTCTTCAGCTCGGCGAGCGCGTTGGTCATGTCCGCCACTGAGGCCTGCAGCGAGCTCTTGTCCTTGAGCACCGCCGCGCGCTCCGCGTCCAGGCGCGCAATCTCCTGCTGCAGCCCGGCGGCGCGCTCCTGCTCCGAGGCGAGCTGGGCGCGCAGCTCCTCGGCGGCCTTCTGCTGCTCCGCGGTGCTCTTCTCGTAGTCGCGGATGCGGGCGTTGCGCGCTTCGAGCTGACGCTGGGTCTCGTCGTGCTCGGCGCGCAGGGCGTCGTACGTCTTCTGGGTGACACAGCCGGCGCAGAGGGCGGCGAGCGACAGGGCGGTGACGGTGGGCTTGAGCATGGCCCTTGCGGCTCTAGCACGCCGCGCGTGCAATCGAAGCGGAAGGCGGCGAGGCTTGCAGGCCGTGGCGCGAGACATCGTCATCTGGCCCGAGAAGGTCCTCACCACCCCCACCCGCCCCGTCACCGACTTCGGGCCCGCGCTCGAGGCGCTGCTCGAGGAGATGCGCGAAGCGGTCCGCGTGGCCGAGGGGATCGGCATCGCCGCCAACCAGATCGGCGTGCCGCTCGCGGTGGCGCTGGTGGGGCGCGAGGACGGGACGTTCTTCGAGATCGTCAACCCGAAGGTGCTGTCGAAGGAGGGGGAGATCGAGCTCGAGGAGGGCTGCCTCTCCGTGCCAGGCGAGTGGGAGCCGTGTCCCCGCTTCTCCAAGGTGCAGGTGAAGTACCAGGACAAGTCCGGCGCCTGGCACGAGCAGACCGCCGAGGGGCGGCTCGCCCACGTCTTCCAGCACGAGATTGACCACCTGGAGGGGCGCGTCTTCGTGATGCTGCTCAGCTCGCTCAAGCGGGAGTTGATCAAGAAGAAGATGCGCCGCCGCAAGGGCGGATGAGCCTCTCCGACGAGGCGCTCGCCCGCGAGGTGGAGGCGGCGTCCACCGAAGGGCTGCAGCTGCGCCCGGACACGCAGGTGGTGCGCCGGGACGGCTGGCTCCAGTTGCTCACCCCCTCCTCAGGCGAGCCGTGGCTCAACGGGGTGGTGCGCTCGGTGCTCTCCGACGCGGAGGCGCCGCAGGTGGTGGCGCGCACCGTGGCGGAGTACCGCGCGCTCGGCAAGCCGATGCGCTGGTGCGTGGGCCCTTCCACCCGGCCGGTGGGGCTGCCGGCGCTGCTGCTCGCGCAGGGGCTGCGGCGTGCGAGCGACTCGGTGGGCATGGCCGCGGAGGTGTCCGCGCTGGCGCTGCCGCAGTCGCCCGGCGTGGAGGTGGAGGAAGTGGAGGCTGCCGGTGCGGCGCGGTTCATCGACGTGTTCTGCGCGGGGTGGAGCGTGGAGGGCGCGCGGCGGGCGGAGCTGGAGGCGGACGCGCGCCGGGAGCTCTCCGACTCGGCACGGCGCGTGCGCTACTTCGTGGCCAGCGTGGACGGCACGCCGGTGGGCGCGGGGACGCTCAAGTTGCTGCCGCGCTCCGGGTATTTGATGGGCAGCGTGGTGCTGCCCTCTCACCGTGGGCGCGGCGTGTACCGGGCGCTGGTGGCCGCGCGGGTGGCGCTGCTTCGGACGCTCGGCGTGCCGCTGGCGACGATCGAGGCCTCTCGGGTCACCGCCGCGCCCATCTGCGCGCGGCTGGGCTTCCGGGCGGTGTGCGAGACCTCGCGCTACGAGGGGTGAGCCTCGAGCGCGGGGAGAAGGATCGCGCTCGCCCTTTGAGCGACGACGGCGGAGGCATGGCGCGAGCAGAAGGCCCTGAGGGACCGGGAAGAGGAAAGGGTCGCGCTCGCCTGTGCACACATGGGTCCCGCGGAGGGGCGCTCCGGGAGGATTTTCATGCTGCCGTCATGAAAAACCTCCCCACTACGGGAGGTCTGCCGCGTGGGCCGCGGTGGGTTGCGCGCGAACAGCTGGGCCAGAGCTCGGAGCCGGCCGTGGGTAACGTTCCCCACCTGCGCTGTGCCTCGCGCGGCCGCCCGAGCCTGAGGGGAGAAAAGATGAACGAACGTTCGTTCATTTTTTCTGAAGCCCCAGGTGCGAGCGCCCACTGCCCGCGAGCGAAGGCACGGCAACCCACCGCGGCCAGAGCGCTCCTCCGCGGGACCCATGTGTGCACAGGCGAGCGCGACCCTTTCCTCTTCCCGATCCCTACGGGCCTTGCTGCGCCGCGGTCCTCCACTGCGCTCTCTCTACGAGCCCTGCCCCGTGGCCTTGCACTGGCGCGCGAAGTCGGACTCGGCGAGGAACCGGCGGAAGAGCGTCCGCCACGGCTCCCACTCGTGGCCGCCGGGCGTCTTGTATACGCGCTCCGCGGGGAGCGCCTTCTCGAGCAGGGCGTGCGCCTGGGACATCCCGTCCGCTTCACCGTAGGCGAGGTAGAGCGACGGGCTCTTGCGGCTCCCGTCCGCGAGCGCCTTGAACCAGCGCCAGAGGTCGCGCTGGTAGTTGTGGAGCTCTCCGGTGGGCGGGTTCCACTTCGCCAGGCCGCCGGCCTGGGAGATCTCCCGGTGGAGGTCTGCGTCGCCCAGGTACGGCGCCATCGCCAGCACCCCGTCCACCAGGCCCAGGTTCTTCCGGGTGAAGAGCAGCGCGCCCATCCCGCCCATGGAGATGCCGGCCACCCACGTCCGCTCGTAGCCCTTCGCGTGAGCGGGCTCCACCACGTCCAGGCGGATCCGCTCGAACATCGCCTTGCGCGAGTAGTACTCGAACGTGGCGTCCGCGGCGATCACGTCCACCGAGAGCCCGCTCTGCCGTACCAGCTCCACGAAGCCCTGCTCCTCGAAGGCGCGCCCTTTGTCTCCCGCGCCGGGGAGCAGCACGAGCAGGCACTTCGCCCGCCCTTCGGGGGACCGGGGCCAGGCCTGCGAGGTCATCGGCACGTGGGCGCAGCCGGCGAGCAGGAGCAGGGGGAGGAGTGGGCGCACGGCGCGCGTGATTACCAGGTCACTGGGCCACGGCGAAGCTAAGGGACGCGTCCGCTAGTCGTCACTGCAGGCGGCCAAGCCACTGGCGCGCGCCTGGGGCGAGATCGACCTTGAGCGGCAGCGGGGTCTCCTGGCGATGCGGTGGGGTGCGATCTGCGTTGGGGTGCTGCTGGCGGGGTGCGCCACGGCGCCCGTGCGGCTGGCGGAGGGGCTCTCCCTCTCCGGCTGGTTCGAGGTGGACGCCCGCGCGGCGGAGCGGCCCTACGCCGCGCGCTTCTTCCCCGCCACGCTGCAGCGGACCGAAGGCTGTGAGGGCCTGCCGCCGCCGGAGGGCGAGGGGCCGGTGCTGGTGCTGGTGCCGGGCGTGCACGGGGACGGGCCGGAGTGGGAGGGGCTCATCCCGCGGCTGTCCATGCTGGCCCCGGCGTCCGTCTACATGTTCCGCTGGGTCCCCTACGACGCGCGGGACGCGCTGGTGGAGCGGCTGGCGGAGGGGCTCACCCGGCTGGCGCGCTGCAGCCCGGAGCGGGAGGTGATCGTCCTCGCGCACAGCGCCGGCGGCGTGCTGGCGTCCTACGCGGCGGGGCGGCTGGCGCTGCCCTTGCGCACCGGCGAGCGGCCGCGGCTGGTGGTGCTGACGGTGGCCTCGCCGCTGGCGGGGACGCAGCTGTTCAGCTCGCCGCTGGCGGAGGGGCGCGCGCAGCCCAGCTTCTTCTTCGACCTGGGCGCGGAGATCTTCCGCTACCCGCCTTCCGGGCCGGGGGTGGAGGTCTACCACCTGCGCACCCAGTACCCCGCGGACCGGGTGATGCGCCGCACCCCGCTCGGGGGGCTGCCGAACGACCGCAGCGTGAAGGTCCCCGGGGCGCGCCAGATCGACCTGCCGCCGAGCATCGGCCACGTGGAGGCGCTCGGGTACGTGGCGCAGCGGCTGGTGGACGGGACGTGGAGCTCCTGGCGCCGCTCCCCGGTCCTGGACGTCACCGTGTACTGACACCTACACGGTCCCGAAAGCGCGCCGTGAATGGCGGCGTTCGCGCTAGCGTCCGGCGTCACCATGAACAAGCTCCTGGTCCTGGTGGCGCTGTCCGCATCGGTCCCTTCGCTGGCGCAAGAGCCGCGAGAGATCGCCGAGACCTACCTCAAGGCCACCACGGGCGAGGGGGACGAGAGCGGCAAGGACCTGCTGCTGGGCGGCCCGTCCATGGACGCGTCCCTCTTCTCGCTGGAGAACGGGAAGATTCTCAAGGAGTCCCCGGTCCGGAAGGAGAGCGGGGACCTGGCCAGCGCCATCAAGCTGATGAACGAGCTCGACAAGTCCGCCAAGGTGGCGATCGCCAAGATGAGCGGCGGTTCCGGCGGCGGGGACGACCTGGAGGTGACCGAGCTCACCGGGGCGGAGGCGGACAAGATCATGAAGCCGACCAAGGACGCCTCGGCCAGGTTCCTCAAGGCGCACCCCCACCTGGGCTACGCGCTGCGCGTGGGCAAGCCGATCTACTGGCACCCCAAGAACGCCATGCGCCCGGTGCTCCGCAAGGCGGGCAAGGGCGGCAAGTACAAGATCGAGATCCACCGCTACGAGGTCCAGTCCTTCGAAGGCCCGCGCAAGGCGCCGCGCGTGTGGGGCCTCAAGGTGGTGCGCTTCGAGACGGACACGCTGGACACCGGCTGGAAGGTGCTGCCGGCCTCGGACTGGAGCGCCGAGTAGGTTCCGCGGGCCCTCGACTTCGCTCGGGCTGAGCGGGGTTCGCTCGGGCTGAGCGGGGTTCGCTCGGGCTGAGCGGGGTTCGCTCGGGCTGAGCGGGGCTCCCTGCTTCCTGCTCACGGCTCTCGCACGCGCACTTGCACCTTGGCCAGCACGTGCTCCAGGGCGGCGGCGTAGAGCGCCAGCTCCTGGGCGTGGGCCTGCAGCTTCAAGTCCTGCTTGAGCAGCTCGCGCAGCTGCGCGTCCGTGAGGCCCGTGCGCGAGGTGAGCGCCTGCACCATCCGCCCCACGCCTTCGTGGGTGAGCGTCACGGCGCCGGTGCGCACCAGGGCGGCGAGGCCGAGCGCGGCCTTCACGCGGGTGCGGGCGGCGGCGCGGGCGCTGGGGGCGGCGCGCAGCGAGGCCACCGCCTCCTCGCGCTCCTGGGCGGAGAAGCCGAGCGCGACCAGCGCCTCGTCCTGCTCGCTGAACCAGCGGCGCGTCAGCTCCTCGTCCACCACCGCCTCCGGGACGCTCGCCTCCACCTGCGCGGCCACCGCCTCCAGCGCGGCGCTCTGCACCCGCTGGGCGAGCAGCGCCTCGCGCTCGGCGGCGAGCTCCTGCGCGAGCCCCTCCATCACCTCCTCCTCCGTCTGGCCGCCCAGCGCCCCGAGCGGCCCGCCGGGGGCCAGCGGCGTCACCTCCACCGCGGCGCGCAGGTGCACCGCGGCGCGGAAGGGCCGGTCGCGCCACTCGGCGAAGGGCGCGTCGCTCGCGCCGCGCACGGGCACCTCGAAGCTGCCGGGGACGGGCCGGCCGTCCAGCGCCTCGCGCAGGCCGGTGAGCAGCGGGTCCGCTCCGGGGGGGAGCCAGCGCCCGAGCAGGATGCCGCCGGGCGCGAGCGCGCCCCGCTCGTAGAGGCTCAAGTCCACCAGCACGTCGTCCCCCGGGGCCACGGCCTCGCCGGCGGCGCGCTCGCGCTGGGTGCCGGCCTCGCGCAGCCGGGCGGAGAAGCGCAAGAGCAGCGCCTCGCGGGTGGGCTGGGGCGGCGCCACCACCTCCAGCGTGAGCCCTTCGAGCCTGGGCGGCGGCACCGGCGGGAGGCCAGGCTCGGCGGTGAGGCGCAAGAGGTCGACGCGGGTGGCGTCGTCGGGCGGGGGGCGGGCCACGAGAGACGGGAAGGCTACAGGAAGTTGCTGAGGACGAGCGCCCCGGTGCCGACGATGGTCCCGCCGGCCCGCACCTGCGGCGGGAGGAACGGGAGCGTGCCCACCAGCGCGCCGAGCGTGCTCACCGCGGCGGCGACCTTCTTCCGATCGCTGGCCTTGGGGTCCCGGAAGACGGTGCCGGCCCAGACCATGTCCGCCAGGACCGCGCCGCCCTGCAGCCCGGGGACGAAGCGCAGGAGGGGTGCGGGGATGGCCCGGGCCTTGAGCGCGGCGAGCTTGGCGTCCGCGGCGTGCAGCCACTTCGTGTGGCCGCCGCGGCCGTGGTGGAGGTAGGCGTGGGCCAGCTCCAGCCCCACGGACGTGGAGTACGCCACCGAGCCGATCGCCTTGTTGGCGTTCTGGTCGTTGGGGTCCTTGGCCCACTTGCGGACGTTGGTGAAGGCGTTGAGGCCGGTGGCGGGGAAGGCCACGGTGAGGCCGAGCCGGGCGAGCCGGTTGGCGGCCATCTGTGTGCCGTTGATGCTACGGGCGGCGGCGGTGGCGCCGAGCAGCTCGCTCACCAGGACGAGGCTGTGGCCGCCCACCTCGGTGCCTTCGGCCCAGCTGGAGCTGTGGGCGTCCTTGGGGGTGTGCTCCACCTCCACCCAGTCCCGGGCGTAGATGGAGGAGGTCTGCGTCAGCGCGTGCAGCTCGGCGTCGGTGAGCTTTCCGCCGCGGCGGGCGAGCTGGACGCCTTCGAAGGCGGTCTTCCGGGTGCTCGGGTCCTCCAGCGCGCGGCCGAAGAGGTAGCCGTACGGCGCGCCGAGCCGCATCAGGGCGATCAACAGGCGCCCGGCGTAGAGCTCATCCCCGCGGTGGGAGCGCAGCGCCTCGAGCGTGGCGGCGGCGCCCTTCTCGAGCGTGGGGGACCGGCGGATCCGCAGCGCTTGCGCGTCCGCGGCGAGGAGCGTCTCGGGTGCCGGTGTCCGCGCGCCGGCCCGGCCCGCGCGGGCGGCGTTGGGAGCGCCGCTACCGGTCACTGCGTCTGTCGCCATTGCTTGTCGGCCTCGGGAGGAAGGGGTGCCCCCGAGGAATTATTGGGGTGAAACGGTACCGGGTTGCGACGGCCGCATGAGGCTCAACCCCATGGAAGAAGGTCGTTTTTCGGCAGATGAACGGGGCACCCGCGAGCCCTAATTGGTGTGCACCTGTAAAGGGCACTCCCAGATCTCTACCCACAGCAAAAAAAACACGGGGCCCACCGACAGGAGCGGTTGGGCCCCGTGGGAGCGCGAGGCCTCTGGATAACACTCGCGCGCCGAAGGTCTAAAGGACGTGTGGCAACGCGCGGGGCGGGTTCTTCATTGCACCGCGCAGCAAGAAATCGACGTTCTCTCCTGACAGCCTGGCGCCGGGCCTGTTGCGCGACGCTTTCGTTAACGGGGCGCTCGTGATGGGGCTAACGCGGTGGATGCCGCGCCGAGCGAGCGCGTACGAGGCAAGCGGTGCGCCAGCGCGATGCCTGGGCAAACGCGAGAGGTTCGAGCGCCCGGAGAGAGCGGATCCATCCCAGATCCAAGAAATGCCGTCCCGAGCGCGGGACTGCCGAAGCCGCGCGGTGGGCGCAAGGAGATTCCTGGCGCGAGTTCTTCTTCTGGATTGGCCCAATCGGGAGCTAAAGCATCGGGTGTGAAATCCTCCGCGCAGGCGTCCGGGCGCCGGCTGGCGATGCTCTCGCTGACCGCGCTGGGCGTGGTCTACGGCGACATCGGCACCAGTCCGCTGTACGCGCTCCGCGAGTGCTTCTACGGGCCCCACGGGCTGCAGCCCACGGCGCAGAACGTGCTGGGCGTGCTCTCGCTCATCTTCTGGTCGCTCGTGGTGGTCATCTCCATCAAGTACATCGTCTTCGTCATGCGGGCGGACAACCGCGGCGAGGGGGGCATCCTCGCGTTGATGGCGCTGGTGACGCAGCGGGGTCGGGAGCGGCTCAAGTACCGCCCGGTGTTGACCGCGCTGGGGCTGTTCGGGGCGGCGCTGCTGTACGGGGACGGGGTGATCACCCCGGCGGTCTCTGTGCTGGGCGCGGTGGAGGGTTTGGCGGTGCCGCCGGACGCCACCGCGGGGGCAGCCTCCACCGCCTTCGCGCCGTACGTGGTGCCGATCTCCATCCTGATTCTGGTGGCGCTCTTCATCATCCAGCGGCGGGGCACGGGGGGCGTGGGGGTGATCTTCGGACCGGTGATGTGTCTCTGGTTCGCGACGATCGGGATTCTGGGGCTGCAGTCGCTGGTGGCGGACGCGTCCGTGCTGCGGGCGGTGTGGCCGGGCTACGCGGTGGCGTTCTTCCAGGCCAACCACGTGCATGGGTACCTGGTGCTCGGCTCGGTCTTCCTGGTGGTGACGGGCGGCGAGGCGCTCTACGCGGACATGGGCCACTTCGGGAAGCAGCCGATCCGGATCGCCTGGTTCGCGATCGTGGTGCCTTCCCTGTTGCTCAACTACTTCGGCCAGGGGGCGCTGCTCTTGCGCGAGCCCAACGCCGCGCGCAACCCGTTCTACCTGTTGGCGCCGGACAGCCTGCGCCTGCCGCTGGTGGCGCTCTCGGTGGCGGCGGCGATCATCGCCTCGCAGGCGTTGATCTCCGGCGCGTTCAGCATGACCCGCCAGGCGATCCAGCTGGGCTACTGGCCGCGCATGGAGGTGGTGCACACCTCCGCGGAGGAGAGCGGGCAGATCTACCTGCCGGGGCTGAACTGGATGCTGTTCCTCGGGGTGATCTTCCTGGTGCTGTCGTTCCGGACGTCCAGCGCGCTGGCGGCGGCGTACGGGATCGCCGTGACCATGACGATGGCGATCACCACGGTGCTCGCCTACATGGTGGCGCGCGAGCGCTGGAAGGTCTCCCCTGCCCTGGCGCTGCCGGTGGCGGTGGTGTTCCTGGCGATCGACCTCTCCTTCTTCGGCGCCAACGCGGTGAAGGTGGCGGATGGCGGCTGGTTCCCGCTGGTGCTCGGCGCGGCGATCTTCACCCTGATGACCACGTGGAAGCGCGGGCGGGAGATTCTGGCGGAGCGCCTGCGCAGCGCCAGCCTCTCCGTGCAGGACCTGCTGCAGAGCTTCGAGCAGGACCCGCCCCTGCGCGTCCCCGGCGCCGCCATCTTCATGACCGGCAACCCGGACGGCGCCCCGCCGGCGCTCTTGCACAACCTCAAGCACAACAAGGTGCTCCACGAGCAGACCGTGCTGCTGACGGTGGTGAACGAGGAGGTGCCGTTCGTGCACGCGGAGGAGCGCGTGGAGCTCGAGCCGCTCCCCAGCGGGCTGGTGCGGGTCAGCGCGCGCTACGGCTTCATGGAGGACCCGTCCATCGCGGACGTGCTCAAGCGCTGCCGCGAGAAGGGGCTGGCCTTCAGCCTGATGTCCACCACGTTCTTCCTCGGCCGGGAGACGCTCATCCCCTCCAAGCGGCCGGGGATGGCGCTGTGGCGCGAGGCGCTCTTCGCCTGGATGGCGCGCAACGCGCGCAGCGCCACCGCGTTCTTCCGGATCCCCCCCAACCGGGTGGTGGAGCTGGGCTCGCAGGTCGAGCTCTAGCCTTCGGCGCCGCTCTGCAGCGCCTGCTCGAGCTCATTGAGGTCCGGCTCGGCGAGGCCGCGGCTGTTCGCCTTGAGCTTGCCGAAGAGGTCCTGCTCCTCGCCGAAGTCGTGCTGCGCGGCGCAGGTGGCGTGCAGGTAGCCGGCGCTCTTGGCGGTGAAGCTGCCGGTGTCCACTTCGCGCTCGATCGCCACGCGGAGATCTCCCTTCTCGATCCCCTCTTCGCAGACCAGGCACTTGGAGCGGCCGGTGGGGGCGCGCTCGGCATAGGGGAAGGGCGGCTTGGTGGTCTCCTTCGCCGAGGCGAGCGCCGCGTCGACCTCCTCGCGGTTGGGGACGGTGCCGGTGAAGGCGGCGAGCGCGGCCTTCACTTCCGTGGGCTTCTTCTTCGCCGCGCAGAGCAGGTGGTGCCAGGCGTAGGCGGGTCCGCCCTCGGGGTCGAACGCGTTGGGCGTCTCCTCGCCGAAGCGCAGCGCGCTCTTTTCGATCTTCTGACGGCAGCTGCGGCAGGTGGCGCGGCTGCTCTTCGACTCCTCGATGATGTTGGCCAAAAGGTACCCTCCAGTGGGGGCTTCATAGCGCCCTTCGCTCTGGCTTGGGCGCGCCGGTTTTGGGTATGCCATTGCGCATGGGCGACGAGTGGATGGAGCAGTCCTGGCACCACCTGCTCTTCATGCACTGGCCGCTGCAGCGGGACGAGCTGCAGTCCCGCCTCCCGCCCACGCTGGAGATCGACACCTTCGAGGGGCGCGCGTACCTGGGGCTGGTGGCGTTCACCATGACCGGCGTGCGGCCGCGCGGCTGGCCGAAGCTGCCGCCGCTCACGTCCCTGCACGAGGTGAACGTCCGCACCTACGTGCGCCGCGGGGACGTGCGCGGTGTCTGGTTCTTCTCGTTGGACGCGGCGAGCCCGCTGGCGGTCACCGGCGCCCGGCTGGCGTACGGCCTGCCCTACTTCCCGGCCACCATGCGGGTGGGCGTCACGCCGAAGGCGGGCGGCGAGCACGCGGAGCACGCGCGCTGGCTGCCGGAGACGCTCGCCCGCGCCGAGGCCGCCCGCGTCAGCTACGTCTCCCAGCGCTGGCGCTCGAAGCTGGCCCACGTGGCGCTGGAGTGGGAGCCCGAGGGCTTCGCCGCGCCGTCTCCGGAGGGCTCGCTGCAGCACTTCCTGCTCGAGCGCTACACGCTCTTCGCCCAGCGGGGCGGCGCGCTCTACCAGGGCACGGTGCGCCACCCGCCGTACGCGGTCTCCAAGGTGAAGCTCTTGCGCTGGGAGGAGTCGCTGCTGGCGGCGGCGGGCCTGCCCCGGCCCAACGTGGCGCCGCTGGTGCACGCCTCGGCGGGGGTGGACGTGTTCGTGCCGGGGCTTCAGCGCGTCGTCTGAAGGCTCAAGGGCGGCAGGCGAGCCGGCGGGCCGCGAGCCCCACCGTGGAGTAGTGGGCCCAGGCGTCCGGGGCGGTGCGGGCGTCCGCGGAGCAGGCCCGGTAGAGGGCCTCGTCGAACTCGCAGGGGGAGCGTCCACAGCCGGTGCGCCCTTCCCAGCGGCCGGCGCTGTCGTAGTGCACCCTCCCGCTCGGCCAGCTGCCGGACCGCACCGCGGCGGCCACGTCCGGGTAGGCGGCGAGGTAGAGGGCCTCGTCGAAGCACTCCGGCCGCAGCGCGCCGTTGAAGCTGCGCAGCGAGAGCGCCATCCACGAGTCGTACGCCGGGAGGTTCTGCACCAGGGCGATCTCCGGGTTGAGCGCCACCAGCTCCAGCCGGTAGTCCGCGGGCGAGAGCGAGGCGGGGAAGCCGGCGCCGTACTGGGTCTTCGCCTGCTGCAGCCCCTTCACGAGATCTTGGGCGCGGATGCGCAGCTTGAACGGCTTGAGCTGCGGCCAGGGCGCGCGCTGGGCGTTGGAGGCGATGGGCGAGACGTACGGGGCGCCGTGGCGCAGGTCGGAGTGGATGATCACGTAGCCGGTGCCGCCCTGGGCGATCGCGTCGTCGATGAGGACGAAGTCGCGCAGGGCGATGTTGCGGGTGTCGGAGAGGCCGCCGCCGATCCACACCTTGAGCCCCGGGTGGGTGGTGTCCTCGAGCAGCACGTAGAGGTTCACGTAGCCGGCGCTCGGCCCCACCATCGACCACTTCGGGACGCGCAGCTCCAGGCCCAGCTCCAGCTCGGAGGTGGAGGCCGGCCACGGCCGGGAAGTGGACGGGAAGGAGCGCAGGACGGTGATGGTCTGCAGCGCGCGCTCGAGCGTCCCGCGGGCGCGGATGCTCTCGGTGTGCAGCTGCATGCCGATGTCCGCGCCGGAGAGCTGCACGGCGGTGGAGCCGTACCAGTCCGCGGCGATCCCCCGCTGCGCGGTGAGCGGCGAGGCCGGGTAGAAGCCGGTGAAGTCCCCCACCGCCCAGGGGATGGACTGGGCCATGGGGTTGGCCCCCATGGCCACGACCTGCACGTAGAAGCTGCCGGGTGGAGGAATGGCGCCGCCCGGCTTGTCGGGGTTGACCACGAGGTTGTTGGCGATGCTCACCGAGGCGGGCTGCTGGAAGAGCGTGCGCTGCGCGGGGATGAACGGTCCGCTGCAGTCGACGCCTGCGTCTTGGGGCCCCGCGTCGGTGGTGCCCGCGTCGGAGGCGTGTCCTGCATCTGGGCTCGGGGGCGAGCCGGCGTCCTCGAGCGTGGTGCCGGAGTCCTCTTCGGGCGGGGGCTCCGGTGGTGCGGTCGCGCAGGCGAAGAGGAGCGGGAACAGGACGGCGAGCTGCTTCATGGGGGCGCGTCGAGTGTACCGGCCGGGCTCGGAGACGAGCCGCGTGGGCCCCGTAGATGTCGGGCCCGTCATGGGAGCTGCGTGAAGTCTCCCAGGTCGGCGGGCAGGTAGGGACGGAGTGAACCCGGGGTCGCGCGGCGCCGTGCGCCCATGGGTTCCTCGGTGGAGCGCTCCAACCGCGTTGGGCTGCACAGGCTTGGTTGGGCGCGGAGGGCGCGCGGGGCTTCCCGGCGCGAAGCCGTCCTAGCGGCGCTTCGGCGTCTTCCGAGCGGGCGCCTGCTTCCTCGCGCGGGCAAGGGTCTTCGCCGGCAGCGTCTGGGCGTAGGCGTTCGCCTTACGGACCCAGTCGAGCACCGCCTCCTCGTCCTCCAGCAGCGACTCGGGCAGGACGGTGTACTCGCGCATGGGGCGGCCGCCCATCGGGTCGAAGGCGTGCGCGCCATCCATCGCGAGCAGCTGCGCGCGCTCCGGCTCCGCGAGGCGGACGAAGAGCTGCTGATTGAAGAGGCCGCAGAACATCTGGCCGCGCAGGAAGCCGGCGGGGCAGCCGAACATCAGCCGGCGATCTCCTCCCGCCTCCGCCAGCACGGCGTCGAAGAGCGTCACGAGCCACGGCGCGGGCTTCTCGAATTTCATGCGCGCGATGGTAGGCCCTCCACCGTCTCGAAATTGAGCCGCAGCGTCCGCAGCGAGCGACGGTCGGACAGACCCCCGGGACTCCGTCTGGGGCTCGCGTCCAGAAATGTCATCCGGTTTGCGAACCGAGGCCTGATTCTAGACGGTTATCGTTTCATGGCCACAGCTGGCGCGACAGAGTCAACCCGCTGATTTGAGGCCACTTTGCTCAAAGTAGATGACAATTCTGGACGCGAGCCCCAGCGCGAGTTCCCCCGGCCTTGGGGTCGAACCAGGTGACGGGTCCCGCTGAGCTCGAGCCCCAGATGCGCGTTGCCGGGCCGAGCGCGCACGGAGGGGGGGAGAGCTGTGCAACCCACCGCGGCCCAGTCCGCTACCGCGGGACTCATGCGCGCAGCAGCGAGGGCGAACCGAACCCACTCGAGCCCTATCTGCCTTGCTGCGCTCGAGCCCAGCAGCGCGCCCGAGCGCGCACTTCGCTTGCGGGTGGAGCCCGGCACGACCCCCCGGCGCACTCCGTGCTGGCGTGTCTACGGCTGGATCGGCAGCGGGACGGGCGCCTCGGTCCCACCCGGCGCGGCGAGTGCCGTGAGGGCCGCCGCGAGCGCCTTCTCCCCGTTGGCCCTGAAGTCCTGGTCCACCGGCTTCTGCCGAGCGGAGATGCCACCCAGGTTCGACACGCTCACCGTCGCCGAGCTGCGCGCGGTGACGGGCGAGTGGCAGCGCACCGTGGAGCCGGCCAGGTCGAGGATGTAGAGGTCCGCCACCAGCTCGCCCTGCGTGAAGACCGCCTTCTCGGTCATCAGCGGCGGCTCGAAGCGCCGGGGCACGAGCATGGCCACCAGTGGGTTCGCGGCGAAGTCTGCGACCGCCGCTTGCGTGTCCAGGCTCGGATCCCAGTCCCGGTCCCGTTGGTCCGGGCCGGCGAGCGCGTTCAGCAGCTCCAGGCTCTGCAGCGAGCGGTACGCCGGGGTCGCCGTGACGCGCTGCTCGGGGATGCCGCGCTCGTTGAGCCCACTGAGGGTCAGGTCGTCCACGACGACGCGCGGCAGCTGCTCGGGGCGCAGGCGGCAGGGACTGGACCCGGTGGGGAGCTGGGCCAGCGCCACGCGCTTGAGCGCGGCGAGCTTGGGCGCCACCTGCAGCAGGGCCTGCGAGCGGGTGGCGGCGAGCTGCTCAGAAGAGAGGCCCTTGCGGTTGCAGCCCGCGAGGCCAACGGCGAAGCACACAGACAGGGGGAGAAGGCGCATGCCTCCCCTCACCCCCGACCCGGCTCAGCCGGGCAAACTTCCTCAGCCCCAGGTGACGCTGTTGGGATCTGCCGGAGCCGCAGGGGCAGCCGCGCTCGGGGCCGCCACGACGGCGGGCGCGGCGGCCGGGGCGGGGGCGCTGACCACGACCGCAGCAGGTGCCGGCGCGGGAGCGGCCGCCACGACCGGGTCCGCCGGGGCGGCGGGCGCTGGGGCGGGATCTGCCGGAGCAGCGGCCACGGCCACCGGCGCAGGCGGGGCAACCTCCACCGCCGGGATGGGGCTGGGGAGCGCGGGCGCCGACGCCGCCGGAGCGCTCGCGGCCTGGGCGGCCTTCAACTTGTTGAGCTCCTCGATCACCGTGGAGAGCAGGCGATCCTCGCGCGAGGCGCTGGGGTCGTAGATCTGCGGGCGCCCGTTGGAGATCGGATCTCCGCGGTAGGCCTGGAAGAGGTCGATCACCGCCTCGGCGCGAGGGTCGTTGACCTGGACGTTGCGGTTGTCCTTGTCCGCGAGGCCCGCCTTGAGCGCGCGCTCCAGCGCACCGATGGTTGGATCTTCGTTGGGGTCGGTCCCCTGCTCGCCGGCGGCCTGCACCGCGTTGGCCACCCGGCGCAGGAGCTCATCCTTCGCGCTGGCCTTGGCGGCGGGATCCGCGTCCGGCCCGAGGTTCTTGTCGTAGTAGCCCCGTGCCCACCAGGCCGCGCCAACCGCCGGCGAGACGTAGACGCCGTACTTGACCGCCGCGTGGACGAGCCCCTTGCTCTTGGCGTCGTTGAGCAGGTCCGTGAGCAGCTTCTGCCCGGCCTCGGTCTCCAGGCCCTGCTGCTCCTTGATCATCGGCTTGGCGAGCGTCTCGACCAGCTCGTTGGCCTTCCCGGGCGGGGCGGCCTTGATCAGGAGCTGAACCCACCGTAGTGGCCCGGAGATGTTGCCAGCCATGGAGAGTCCTCAGAGGCAGTGGTGCTGCTGAGGAAGTATCCGGCCCCGAGAAAGGCGAGTTTCTCCCCAAAAACCCGAGGAACTCCGGCCATCTGGGCAGGCAAAGACCCAAAGAATGACGGCGAATTGGGCCCACCCCTGTAAAGGAGGGGTGACTACTGCGGGGCGCCCACCAGCTGGATCGGGAAGTCCCCGCGGCCGTAGCAGCCCTGGCTGGTGTCGTTCAGGGTGAGGTGCAGCTGGGCCTGAACGTCGCTCTGCTTGGCCGTGTACTTCAGCTGCAGGGTGATCCGCTCCCCCGCCTTGAGCGCCACGTTGCAGGACGAGAGGCTCGCGCAGGCGGCGGCCGTCACGCTGAAGCTGCCGCTCGGGTCATCCACCGCCACCTTCTCCACGTTCACCACCGTGTTGTTGGTGTTCACGAAGGAGACGCTGCGGGTCCGCGAGCTGCCCACGGGCACGCCGGTGAAGAGCGTGCTGCCGTCCTGCGAGAGCTGCGGCGCGAAGGAGAGGTTCGCCCAGCGCATCGTCCGGTTGCTGCCCCCCGAGGGAAGCGCGCCCGTGCCCAGCCACTGCCAGGACTTCCCGCCGTCCGTGGAGAGGCGGATCTTGAACGGGTAGTCCCCGTCCACCGCGCAGTCCACGCCGATCGCCGGCATGCGCGGGGCGCGGAAGGTCCGCACGTCCCACTTGAGCCGCCAGTTGTTGCCGGCGACCTCCGCGAACGACAGGGGGAACGCCTTCCAGGCGCCGGACGGGCTGCCGGAGAAGAACGGCGAGTAGACCTCCGCGCGCACGAAGCCGCCCTGCCCATCCGCCGGGCCGCCGCGGTCGGTCACGCCGGGCGCGTACAGCTCCACGGAGAGGCTCGGCGCCGCGGCGTAGACCTGGTAGTCCGAGGGCGTGGCGGAGAACGGCTCCGCGAGCCCCGAGCCGTAGAACCAGCCCGTCTCGCAGTGGCCGTCCACGTAGCGGCACTTGTTGAAGCGGAAGGCGCCCAGCTCCGCCCAGGTCACCTTGGGAGACGCGAGCACCCCCGCGCGGTAGTTGCTCCCCTGCTGGCTGTCCCAGAGCGTGTTCTTGGAGCCCTTCACCTCCACCCAGAGCTCCACGTTGCCGCCGGCCGCCAGCTCCGCGGCGGGGAGGCTGCCGCTCCAGCGCGCGTTGTTCGCGTACGAGCCGACCTTCAACGCCGCCAGCGAGAGCGGCGCGGACTTCACCGTCTGCTGCCCGTCCGTGGACCAGTACAGCGTGGCCTTCACGTTCGGCGTCATCGGGTAGGTGTCCACCTCCACCGTGAGCGGGTGGCCGGCGTAGAGCGCCCCCCCGTCGAACGCGCGGCGCAGCCCCTCCTGGTGCGCGGTGAGGTTGCCCACCCACTTCAGCGACACGTCCGCGAGCACGTCCAGCCGGTAGTTGGCGCCGCCCTTGTTGAGCCACACGGTGCTGCCGCCCAGCTGCAGCCGCGCCGCGAGCTCCAGCGGCCCCGCCACGCCCCGCGCGGGCAGGACGAAGCGCACGCCGCGCAGGCCCCCCGCGGTGAAGGCGGAGCCGTCCACGTCCCGCGTGGTGCTCCAGCCGTCCGCCGTGGTGCGCACCATGCCGTCCGTCACCGCGTCCACCACCGAGGCGGACTCGATGAAGAAGAAGGTGAGCTCATCCGTGGGCGAGGGCACGCCCGGGGTGACGTAGAGCGCCCCCACCGGCTCGTCCGCCAGCGCCACCAGCTCGCGCTGCTGCGCGGCGGTGAGCAGCCCAGCGGCCTGCAGCGCGTCCACCACCTGCGCCCGCGGCGAGAGCGGCGCGGAGGAAGCGGCCAGCTCGCCGGTCTCCTCCGGAGGGGTCGGAAGCTCGGGGGCAACGCCACAGCCAACCCACACCCACAGCGCCACCGCAAAGCCCGTCCGCATCATGTGTTTGGTGCCCTCTCAGCCGCTGAGAATGGGCGCGTATGCCACAGGGTTGGGACGAAGGAAAGCACCCGCCGGGACGGGTGTTTCACCGGTGCTAGGGTGCCCCGCCGATGGCACGCACGGAGCCCATGGGACTGCGCTTCGAGCGGGACGCGGCGCAGCTGGGCCGTGAGTGGGTGGAGGCGAGCCCCGCCCTGCTCTTCCCCATCCAGAGCGCGGTGCTGGAGCTGACCGTGGGTGGCCGCGCGCTGCGGCTGGACTCGGCCCACTTCGCGCTGGTGCCGGCGCGCGCGCCGTACCGGCTCGAGGCGCTGGGCAGCGTGGCCCCCACCGTCATCCTCCTGGTGGGGCCCCTGGCGCGCGCGGCCGCGGCCAAGGAGTACGCCCCGCATTTCGAGGACGCGCTCTACGCCAAGGTGGTGGCCGCGCCGCGGCTCTTCCCGCGCACGCGCTGGGTGGACGAGCTGGTGCAGCGCTACCTCTTCGAGCGGAAGGTCTGCGAGCGGCACGGCAGCGCCGCCGCGCGCTTTCTGGAGACCGAGCTCACCAAGGAGCTCTTCTTCCTCGGCAAGGAGGCGCTCTCGCAGCACACCCGGATGGCCCACGTGGGGGACGCGAGCGACCTCGTGAAGGCCGCGCGGGACTGGCTGGAGGCCCGCCTCTTCGAGCCGCTGCGGATCGCCGAGCTGGCGCGCGCCTGCCACGCCAGCGAGTCCACCCTGCTGCGAGCCTTCCGCAGAGAGCTCGGCGCGCCCCCCGCGGTGTACCTGCGTCAGCGGCGGCTGGACGAGGCGCTGCTCCTGCTCGAGTCCGGCCGCTACTCCGCCACGGAAGTGGCGCTGCGGGTGGGCTAC
This sequence comes from Myxococcaceae bacterium, assembly GCA_044229415.1. Taxonomy (GTDB): domain Bacteria; phylum Myxococcota; class Myxococcia; order Myxococcales; family Myxococcaceae; genus JBGATB01. The sequence continues at coordinate 123,384 of JBGATB010000012.1, forward strand.
GCCACGCTGCCCGCCTTCACCGTGGCCTTCCAGCGCCGCTTCGGCCTGCCGCCTTCCCGCGTGGGCAAGGAGCGGCCCGGGGCGCAGGTGCTGCCGCCCCACGGTGAAGTCCCCAGACGGCCGCGCGCAAGAAGTCGACGGCTCCGCGAAAGCGCCGGCTGAGGGCGCAGGCCCAGGATTGACCGCCATGGCCCCTCCTTCTCGACTCGTGGTGCTCGCGGTGGCGTTGCTCGCGGTGGCCTGCGGCGGTGCTCCTTCGCCTCTCAAAGACGGCGGCGGCGGGGGAGAGCCGGAGCCGCTGACGGACGGCGGGGCGCTGCCGGGCGAGCCGGATGCCGGGCCTCGGATGGGCGCCAACGTGAGCGAGCAGGGCGTGGAGTTCCGCGTCTGGGCGCCGCACGCCACGGCGGCGTGGGTGGAGGGGGACTTCGGCGCCAGCGTGGCGCTCGCGCCCGAGCCGGGCGGCCTCTTCTACGCGCAGGTGTCGGCCGCGCGCGAGGGGAGCGTGTACCGCTTCTCGCTGGAGACGCCGGCCGGGAAGGTGGCGCGCGTAGATCCCTACTGCCGCCAGCTCGAGCCGGACGGGAAGTCCTGCAAGGTGATCCACCCCGGCAGCTACGCCTGGAGCACGCCGCCCTTCCAGCACCCGCCGCGCAACGCGCTGGTCGTCTACGAGCTGCACGTGGGCAGCTTCGCCGTGCCCAACGGCACCGCGGTGGGGACGCTGGAGCGGGCGCGCGGCCGGCTGGCGGAGCTGGCGGAGCTGGGCGTGAACGTGGTGGAGCTGATGCCGGTGCAGGCCTTTGGCGGGCGGGCCAACTCGTGGGGCTACAACCCGCAGCTCTTCTTCGCGCCCAAGGCCTCGTACGGCACCGCGGACGACCTGCGCCGCTTCGTGGACGAGGCGCACGCGAAGGGGCTCGCCGTCTGGCTGGACACGGTGGTGAACCACGTGGACGGCTGGCGGCAGGCCCCGCTGGTCTGCTTCGACGGCCACTGCCCGGACGGCGCCTGGGGCGTGCACTTCTTCCCGCCGGGCCCCTACGCCACCACCCCGTGGGGGCCCCGCCCCAACTACGCCGAGCCGCAGGTGGCGAGCATGCTGCTCGCGTCCGCGCGGCAGTGGCTGGAGGAGTTCCGAGGGGACGGCTTCCGCTGGGACTCGGTCTCCAACATCCGCGCGCAAGACGGCAACGGCACCACGCCGGGCGGAAAGGCGCTGCTGGTGGCGGCCAACGAGCTCACCCGCGCGCGCGGCGGCTTCTCGGTGGCGGAGGACTTGAAGGGCTACGCGGCGATCACCCAGCCCGTCTCCAAGGGCGGGTTCGGCTTCGACGCGCAGTGGGATGGCTTTGGCTACGACGTGGTGAACCAGCTCGCGCCCTACGCGGATGACGGGCGGGACCTGGGCGCGATCGAAGGCGCGCTGCGCGGCGGCTTCTCCGGGGACGGTTTCGCCCGGCTGCTCTGGACGGAGAACCACGACACGGTGGGCAACGGCGGCGCGCGGCTGCCGGTGCGCGTGGACGCCGCCACGCCGGAGAGCTTCGCCGGGCGGCGCCGCTCCATGCTCGCGGCGGCGCTGCTCTTCACCTCTCCGGGCGTGCCGATGCTCTTCATGGGGCAAGAGACGCTCGCCACCACCGGCTTCACCGACCCGCCGGTGCCGCTGCCCGCCGCCACCCCGGTGGGGGCGAAGGTGCGGGCGTTCTACAAGGACCTGATTGCCCTGCGGCGGAACCTGGGCGGCAAGTCCGGCGGGCTGCTCGAGCCGGGCGTGGACGTGCTGCACCGCAATGACGCGAACAAGGTGATCGCCTACCGGCGCCGGGGGCCCTCCGGCGAGGACGTGCTGGTGGTGCTGAACCTGCGGAACCGCGCGTACGCGCGCTACGACTTCGGCGTCCCCGCGGGCGGGAAGTGGAGCGTGCGGCTGGACGCGGACTGGAAGCGCTACGGGGACGACTTCGCCGGCGGGCAGCAGGGGTTGATCGACGCGCTGGACACGCCGCGGGACGGGCAGCCCTTCACGCTGCCGGTGCAGCTGGGGGCGTACGGGGTGGTGGTGCTCACCCGGTAGTCCGCTACAGTCGGCCCTCGTGGCCGGTCCCTCGCGCGTCCTCGTGGTGGATGATGATCCGCACCTGCGCGAGGTGGTGGCCTTCGCGCTGCGGCAGGCTGGCTTCGAGGTGGAGGAGGCGGTCAACGGCCGCGAGGCGCTGGCCGCGGTGGCGCGCGCGGCCCCGGCGCTGATTGTGCTCGACCTGGTGATGCCGGAGCTGGACGGCTTCGAGGTCTGCCGGGAAGTGCGCAAGACGAGCGCGCTGCCGATCGTCTTCCTGTCCTCGCGGGACGACGAGGTGGATCGGATTCTGGGGCTGGAGCTGGGCGGGGATGACTACGTCTCCAAGCCGTTCAGCCCGCGCGAGCTGGTGGCGAGGGTGAAGGCGGTGCTGCGCCGGGGCAAGGCGCCGGAGCCCTCGGGTGCGCCGGCCGCCGCACCGGGCGGGCCGCTGCGCCGCGGGCCGCTCGCGCTGGACGTGGAGCGCTGGCGGGCGTTCTGGGGCGAGCGCGAGGTGGTGCTCACCGTCACCGAGTTCAACCTGCTGGCGACATTCCTGCGCGCGCCGGGCAAGGCGTTCACCCGGGATGAGCTGGTGACCCGCGTCTATGACGGGGTGGTGGTGAGCGACCGCACCATCGACAGCCACGTCCGCCGCATCCGCCACAAGTTCGCCGAGGCGGGCGGAGAGGTGATCGAGACGGTGCATGGCTTGGGGTACCGGCTGGCCCTGCCCTGAGTTCCGCTCAGCCCGAGCGAAGTCGAGCGCCGCCGTGGCGGCTCTAGCGTCGGGCGAGGTGGCGCGAGCTCAGAGAGCGCTTCGAACGGGCGTTGAGCCGGCGCGTGGCTTTGCCTCGGTCGGGTTCGGGTTCGCGTGCGTTCACGGGTACGGGTACGGGTACGGGTACGGCGTCTCGGGCAACGGGACACGGTTCACGGGACTCGGGCGCAGGTGACGGGGCACCGGCGCTCGGGCGACGGGACACGGCCACGGTCAGTCGCTTCCGCCGCGGCGCTCGGGCGTGACTCAGCGTCTCCGGGCGGGAGGCGCCAGCTCGGAGAGCGCCTCCTGCACGCGCGCGCGGTGCTCGAGGAAGCGCGCGAGGCCGAGCTCGTTCTTCAGGCTCAGCTCGGGGAAGCGGGCGTGGAGGCGGTAGCGGCCCGCGGTCTTGCGCGGCACGCGGTCCACCTTCGCGGTGAGGTGCAGCGGCGCGAGCAGATCCGGCAGCTCCAGCGTGACGTCCACCGAGTTGCTCACGGTGCGGATGGGCGAGGACCAGGAGAGCCCCTCCAGGGAGAGGAAGGCCTCGACGTGGACGGTCTCGCCAGTCCCGCGATCCGTGATGGAGACCATGCGGCGGGCCCGAGGGGCATCGCGGCGCTCGCCCCCGCGCCGCTCGCGGCGGCGCTGGAGGGGCTCCTTCACCGCCTGCTGTGGCGAGCGGCGGGAGGAGACGCGGCGCTCCGGAGAGGTGAGCATGGGGCGCATGTTCGCGCGACAGGCCTGTTGCGCAACTTTCTGGGCAGAGAACGCACCGGCGAAAGAGAGGGGTAGAGCCCGGCTGTGCTCGTCTCGACAGGAGCGGGTGGATCTCATCCGCGGCAAACGGCAGGGAGGGACTGGGAAGAGGAAAGGGTCGCGCTCGCCCTGCACGCATGAGTCAGCGGCGGAGCGCTCGGGCCGCGGTGGGTTGCCGTGCCTCCGCTCAGGCGCTCAGGGCGCTCACCGGCCGCGCTCCGCTCGTCGTGGGGAAGTTCTTCATGACGCCAGCATGAAGAACCTCCCCACAAGGAGATCTGACGCGTCAGCCGTGCCCGTTCGGGCCGCATGAGCGTCGTGGGTGGGGTTTTCATGCTCCCATCATGAAGATCCCACCCACAACGCGCGGTGCCTGTGCCTCTCCAGCTGCACGGGACGGCCGGGAGGGGCGCTCGGAGCGCTGTGGACAACGTTCCCGCACTGCCCGGGCGTCTGGCCAACCTGGGGCGACCGTGCAGCAGCGGCCGCTCGCCCATTCTGGTCGCCGTGACTGTGCTACCCACCGCGGCCCGAGCGCTCCGCCGCTGACTCATGCGTGCAGGGCGAGCGCGACCCTTTCCTCTTCCCGGTCCCCAGGAGCCTTCTGCCCACGCTTTGGACTCCGCCCCTCGTAGCGCGAGGCCGCCGGGCCCCTTTCCCCTGCCCGCGCTGTGGACTCGGTGCGGCCTTTCGCTGGAGAACGGACACGGCCTCCCGCCTCAGCGATGATGCCGCTCGTGCCTCCCGCCCCGCCCTCCCGCCGCCGCCGCCCACGGCTCTGGATGATCTTCGCCGGCGTGAGCGCGCTCGCCTTCACGCTCGCGCTCGCCGGCTTCATCTGGGTCCGCGTCTACGACCGGGAGCTGATCCGCCAGACCGAGAGCGAGCTGATCGCCCAGGGCGCCGCGGTGGCGAGCATCTACCGCGCCTATCTGCTCGAGACCCACCCTCCCTCCGACTACGGCTTCCCCGCCACCGCCGCCTGGCCCTTCCCCCGCCCGGACGACGTGCTCAGCCCCATCCTCCCCTCCCTGCGCGCCGGGGACGAGGTCTACCCCTCCAGCGACGACCCCATGCCCGCCAGCGCCCCGGCGGACGAGCACGCCCGCGCCGCCGGCACCCGCGTGGCCCCGCTGCTCTCGGAGATCTCCCGCACCACGCTCGCCGCGCTGCGGGTCGTCAACCCGGACGCCATCGTCGTGGCCAGCAGCAAGCTCGGCCTGGGGGCCACGCTCGCCGCGCGCGCGGAGGTGCAGAAGGCCCTGCGCGGCGAGCCCAACAGCCTGCTGCGCGCGCGGGACGTCCAGGAGTCGTCCCTGGGCTCGCTCTCCCGCGAGGCCGGCGTCCGCGTCACCGTGGCCCTCCCCGTCCTCTCCGACGGCCGGGTGCTCGGCGCCATCGTCCTCTCCCGCACGCCGATGACCCCCGCCAAGGCGCTCTACGCGGACCGCTGGAACCTCGCCGCCACCGCGCTGCTCCTGCTGGGCATGCTGGCGCTCGTCTCCGCGGGCGTGGGCGCCTGGGTGGTCCGTCCGGTGCGCGCGCTGGTGCGGCAGACGCGGGAGATCGCCGCGCAGGCGCCGGCCGGCTTTGCCCCGCTGCAGCGCCCTGTCGTGGCGGAGGTGGCCGAGCTCTCCGAGGCCTTCGCCGCCATGGCCGGCTCCCTGCGCGACCGCAACGACTACCTGCGCTCCTTCGCCGCCAACGTCTCCCACGAGTTCAAGACGCCGCTCGCCGCCATCCTCGGCGCGGTGGAGCTGCTCAAGGACTCCGGGGACGCCATGCCCCCCGAGCAGCGCGCGCGCTTCCTGGACAACGTGGAGCAGGACGCCCAGCGCCTCACCCGCCTCACCCAGTCCCTGCTGGAGCTGGCGCGCGCGGACGCCATGCCCTCCTCCGCCGCGGTCTTTACGCCGGTGGGTCCGCTGCTCGCGGCGCTGCGCGCGCGCTGTGAGAAGGACGGCTTCGCGCTCGCGCTGGAAGGCGCGAACCCGGACGCCGAGCGCGCCGGAGTCCCCGCCGAGGTGCTGGAGAGCGTCCTGACGCAGCTCTTGCTCAACGCGCGCCAGCACGGCGGCGGCCAGCGGGCGTGGCTGCGGGTGGAGCCTCAAGGCCGGGAGCTGGCGCTCGCGGTCCGGGACGATGGCGGCGGCATCTCCGAGGCCAACCGCGCGCGCATCTTCGACGCCTTCTTCACCACCGCGCGCGACCGCGGCGGGACGGGGATGGGGCTCACCATCGCCCGTTCGCTCTTGCGCGCGTTCGGCGGGCGGCTGGAGCTGGCGCCGGCGCAACCGGGCGAGGGCGCCCGCTTCGTCCTCACCGTTCCGCGGGCGTGACGGTGACAGCTCCGGGGTCGTGGCGTGTCTTGTCGCCGCACCCATTCACAGGAGCTCGCCTCACATGGCTCTCTCCCCTTCGAAGTGGCTCTCCCTAGCGGCGTGCGGGTGCGGCTCGCGCCCTGAGCCGAACGTCCGCGGCTGCAGGGCCCAAAGGGCCTCGGTGCATTCGGTTCACGTGAGGCTCCTGCACGCATGGGTTCCTCGGTGGCGCTTCGGACCGCGGTGGGTTGCACAGCTTCGAGCGCGCGCAGCGGGCGAACCGCCGACGCCGCGGCATTCTCGTCCTGTACTGCGAAGCGCTTCAGCCCCTGCAGGGAGCGCTGTCCGCCGGGGAGAAGCTCAAGGGTGCGCGCTCAAGAGAGCTGACTCGAGAACTTGAGGGGATGACGCGTCCGTCGCCAGCACCATCACCACTCTCGCGGTATTGAGACTCAGTCAGTCGCTAGACCGGAGTCGAACTGCATGATCCCGCTCGCCCCACTCGCTGCTCTGCTCCTGGCGGCGGCTGCACCCAACGACACCGCCACCGAGCACTCACCGCGCTACCCGCGAATCTCGGTGCAGGTCGACCCGGTGCTCTTTGCGCTGCGCGGCTACTCCGTCTGGTTGGGCGTGGCGGTGGCTCCGCACTGGAACCTCACCATTGGAAGCTTCGCCGGGGACGTCCCCGGCCAGCCCGAGGGATGGGCGGCGCGAACGCGCTTCGCCCCCATCGTCCTCGCCAGCTACTTCTTCCTCGAGGGCAACCGCGGACCGCATCTCAGCCTTGGCTTCGGACAGCTGCAGTGGGTGCTGACCCACCAAGATGAACCGGGAGCGACGGCGGAGATGGACCAGGTCGTCTTCACGCCCATGGCGGGCTTTCGATGGTTCCCGCTGAAGGACCTTGGCCTCTACCTCGAGCCCTTCATCTCGATCGCCATCCCGATCTTTCAGACCGGCGAAACCACGCTGAGGGACAAGACCTATCGACAGCCGTGGACGAGCCTGCTCCTGCCCGGCGCATTCCTCGGCTGGGAGTTCTAGAGCCGACCGCCGCCGGCGATGCCCGCGCCGCCGGGCCCGAACGCAGGGCTGCGCTCGAGGTGGCCGAGGCGCCGTACTTCAGCGCAGGGAGCCAGCCGGGAGCGCGCGCCCTTCGCGCGGGTGCATCAGCTTCTCGGCGATGCGGGCGGCGAGCGCGCGCGGGGAGAAGCGGGAGCTCTGGGCGATCAGATAGTTCCGGGCGCCGTAGACCACGTAGCTCTTGCGCTTGGCCAGCGCGCGCAGCCCGCTCTCCACCACCGCGCGCGGGCTGGCCTTCTTGGTGAGCGTCATGCTGTCGCCGGTGTGCTCGAAGAAGGCGGTGTCCGTGGCGCCCGGGCAGACGGCGAGGATGTCGACGCCGGTGGAGCGGTGCTCCGCCCAGAGCGCCTCGCTGAAGGAGAGGACGAACGCCTTGGTCGCCCCGTAGACGGCCATGTACGGCACCGGCTGGAACGCCACGTTGGAGGAGACGTGGATGATCCCCCCGCGCTTCTTGGCCATCATCGGCGGCAGGAGCGCGTGCGTCAGCTCCACCAGCGCGGTGACGTTGAGCTGCACCTGAGCGAGCTCCGGGCCGCGGTCGAGCTCGTCGAACCGGCCGAAGGTGCCGAACCCGGCGTTGCTCACCAGCAGATCGATCTCCACCTTCGCCGCCGCCAGCTCGCGCACCAGCACCGCCACCGCTCCCGGCGCGGTGAGGTCCACGGTGAGCACCCGCGTCTGTACCTCCTTGCGCTGGAGCTCCTGGGCGAGCGCCTCGAGCTTGGCGGTGGACCGCGCCGCCAGCGCCACGTTCACGCCGCGCTCCGCCAGCACCCGCGCGAACTCCGCGCCGATCCCCGAGGAGGCGCCCGTCACCAGCGCCCAATCACCGCGTTGCAGCTTCATTGTCCGCTTCTCCTGGTCCGAAATCTGAGCGGCGTTCAGATAGCGGCTGGATCTGAGCGCTGTCAAGACAATCGCCCAGGGTTGTCGGCGCGGGGGAAGCTCAGCGCGGCGCGAGGTCCAGACGCATCGCAACGGCGCTGCTTGGGCAGGCTCCCGTCAGCTCGGCGGAGGCGGTCAGCGATGTCGGCAGCTCGTTCCACCCCACGCGCCGGAAGCCAAAGCGGGTGAAGTACGCCTCCGCGGTGGTCGTCAGCAGGCTCATCGTCTGCGCGCCGTCCCGCTTCGCCCGCGTCAGGAGCTCGGCGACCAGGCGCGCACCCAGGCCAGACCGCTGAGCGCCCATGTCGACCACCACCGAGCGCAGCAGTCGGTCCGCGCCGTACCGCTCCTCGCCCGCGGCGCCCACGACCTCGGTCCCGCGCACCGCGACGATGAAGTCCGCGAGGTGCTCGGCGACGCCTTGAAGGGGAAGCTTCTGGGCTTCCAGCAACGCCGCCACTCGCGGCAGGTCGTCTGGCCTCGCTGGCCGGAGGGAGACGCCGTCCACGTCGCCAGCGGCTGCCCAGTCCTGCGCGGCCAGCAGACCGAGGACCCGCCGGCGGATGTCGTCACGGATCTCCCGTACGCGCTCGGTCGAACGCCCCTTGGGGTCCTCGAGCGGCCAGTCCGCGCGGCGAAGCCCGGGAACGAACGGGCACTCCTCACCGCAGCCCATCGTGACCAGCAGCGCCGCGCCGGCGGCGAGCTCCGACGTCAGCAGCTGCGGACGCGCCGCCGAGAGGTCGACGCCCACCTCTGCCATCGCCGCAAGCACCTCGGGGTGGACGTGCGGCCCAGGCCGGGTGCCCGCCGAGACTGCGCGGACGCCGGGCGCAGCGCAGAGCTGGTTGAAGAAGGCCGCGGCCATCTGCGAGCGCCCCGCGTTGTGAACGCACGCGAAGATGACCTTGGCGATACCCGTCATGCGGCTATCCGCATATCGGAATTCAGGCCTCGCCGCTCATCGAGCTTCAGGGCGTCGAGCCCCGAACCTTGGCTTCGAAGGCCAAAGCCTGCGTCCGGCGCGATGCGGCGCTAGGCTTCGCGCGACCCCATGGCAGCGCGGCAGCGGTACCACCACGGAGATTTGCGGCAGGCGCTGATCGACTCGGCGCTGGCGCTGATCGACGAAGACAGCGTGGAGGGGCTGTCCCTGCGGGAGATCGCCCGGCGCGCGGGCGTCAGCTACGCGGCGCCGTACCACCACTTCCCGGACAAGGCGGCGCTGCTGGCGGTGTTGGCGGAGGAGGGCTTCGTGGCGATCGAGGCGAAGATGGCGGAGGCCAGCCGCCGCGCGGGTCGCTCCCTGGAGGCCCGCGTCAGCGCGCTGGCGGGGGCGTACGTGCGCTTCGCGGTGGAGCACGGGGCGCACTTCCGCGTGATGTTCGGCCCGCAGCTCTCTCGCACCCAGCAACCGGAGTCGCTCCGGGCCGCCGCGGAGAAGGCGTTCTCCCACGCGGCGCAGCTGGTGGCGGAGGTCCTCCCCAAGGCCCCGGACGAGCAGCAACAGGCGCTCGCACTCACCGTTTGGGCGACCGTCCATGGCGTCGCATCCCTTTGGAATGACGGGGCTTTGCGGCACAAGGAGGGGCTCCGGGTGGAGGTGTTGGCGGCCCAGGCCGGCGCGTACCTGGCACAGCTGCTGGAGGCGCAGCGCGGATCGCAACAACGGCGGCGCCAGCTGCGAAAAACAAGGTGAATGGCCGGATTCCTCCTTGCCGCTGAAGCTGCTCGCACCGCGGTGGATCGCGCGCGGATGCTCGTCCAGTACGCCGATGAGCTGACCACGCTGCGGAGCCGGCTGCCGCAGTTCCCCAACTCCGAGGCCCTCCCGGCGCTCATCGAGGACAAGCAGCGCTTCCTGGATGAGCAGCTCGCGCCGGTGACCGCGAAGGTGGAGCGCGAGCAGATCCTCGAGGTGGCGCGGCGGCTCGCGCGGCTGGATCCCCGGAACGCGAGCACGTTCGAGCAGATCTCCCGCGAGGACGCGCTGATCGAGCGGGTGATCGCCCAGGCCGAGGCCCGCACGCCGCCGCGGCCCCTGTGGCGGTAGTCGCCGCCCCCCGCTCGGGGTGAACGGGGGCTCGCGGCGAAGCGGGCTTCGCTGCCTTTGCGCCCTCCTTCCGCTCCCGTCGAGAACGCTTCTTCGCTCAGCGCTCCGGATTCCGAACCGCGCTTCGCCCGAGACGATTTCTCGAGAGCGCGCTTGAGATCCGAGCCCAGCGCCCAGGCCGCGCGTGCTACCGGCTTGCCCCTCACGAGAGGAGCGAGCACATGAATCCACGACGAGGCGAAGTCATCGCAGTGCTGTTGGCGCTGGCGGGGTGCGCGGCGGAGCCGCCGCCGGCGCAAGAGTCCGAGCTCTCCACGGTGGCGGAGCCGCTCTCTGCGCTGGACGGCCGCAAGCTGGGCTGGCGCCAGCTGGCGGTGAGCGAGAAGTCGGACTTCGCCGCGCTGGCGCACCTGGAGGAGGGCTACCAGGGCCCCTACGAGGACGCGACCGGCCGCTACATCGAGGTGCTCACCACCGAGCGCGGCGCGCAGCGGCTGGAGGAGCACGGCTTCCTCCCGCGCGAGGCGAGGACCGCCAAGGGCGCGGGCACGCAGAACGCGCTCGCCGGCCCGTGCGCGGTCCCTGACCCCTCCACCAGCGCGTACCTGTGGAGCGTGAAGGACCTCCACACCGAGCTGTTGGGCATGCACAACGGCGGGTCGATCATCACCACCCAGTTCGGCACCTCGCACACCGGCGCCTTCCCGCTGCTGGCGGTGCGCTTTGGCCCCACCAACACGAAGATCCGCGTCCCGCCCACGCTCTACGTCGTGGCCACGCACCACGCCCGCGAGTGGATCTCCACGGGCGTGGCGATGGAGCTGGCGCGCCAGCTGCGGCAGGCGGTGCTCGCCCCCAGCTCGGACCCGGTGCTCTCAGCGGCGCTGCAGACGACCGCGATCGTCGTGGTCCCCGTCGTGAACCCGGACGGCTACGAGTACACGCGCACCACGGACCGCTCCTGGCGCGGCAACCGCGACGTGGCGGCCTGCGCCGGCTTCGGCGTGGACATCAACCGCAACTACACGACGTCCTGGAAGGAGGCGGCGGAGGCGATCACCTCCTACTGCTCTGACCGCTACTGCGGCCCGGGCGCCGCCAGCGAGAGCGAGACCAAGGCGATGGAGACCCTGCTGCGCGGCGACGCGTTCGGCCAAGGGCTGCAGGTTCCCGCGGCCGCCATCTCCTACCACGCGTACGGCGACCTGCTCGTCTACGCGGACGGCTACAAGCAGAGCACCGACTCCGCCGGCCCGCGCTGCGGCTTCGAGTACGGCAAGTCCGGCTGCACCAACCCGGACTTCCAACTGCTGCGCCGCCTCTACGGCGACTCGCACTCGCCCTACCAGTCTCCGCCGCTGATGGTGGACACCTCCGTCTCCCCCGCCGCGCCGTTCGTGCGGGACAGCTCCCGCACCGCGCTCTACGCGGTGAGCGGCGAGTTCAACCTCCAGGCGCAGTACACCGACACCGGCCGCCGCCTGCTCAGCGTGGTGCCGGAGTTGCCCAACAACCTCTACGCCTTCGCGATCGAGTGTCAGCCCGGCTTCGATGGGATCATCCAGGAGGCGGCGAAGCGGCAGCTGGACGTGCTGCGGCGCATGGCCCCCCAGCTCACCGCGCTCGTCTCCACCGACTACAACGTGGCCTACGCGCCCAAGCAGCTGGGCCGCTACGCCTCGGGCATCATGACCCGCGAGTACTCGGTGAAGCGGGACCCGGGCGACGCGCGCGCCACCTTCGTGAAGCCGATCTGGCGGCAGGTCTCCACCGGCTCGCTCACCGCCAACATCAATGGCACCACGGTCAGCTACCAACGCGGCCGCACCGCCGCGCAGTACGAGAGCTTCTTCCTCGATCAGGACACGCCCAAGTGGGACTGGTCCTGCCTGCCCTGCCAGATCACCAGCACCATTCCCCAGGACAAGGGGGACAAGGACCAGGCGGTGAACTGCACCTCGTGCGTGAAGCTGTGTGACGGCAACCGGCTGCCCGCATCCGGCTGGGCCTTGGGCGCTGGCAACCGCGGCCCCGCGAACCAGCCGGACTGCTGGTGGTCCCCCACCGCCACCAACGGCACGCTCACCTTCCCCACCAGCGTGCCGCCCGCCAACGCCAAGGCGTGCCACTTCTCCTTCGCCCTGCAGTGGAACTCCGCGCCGTCCGGCTGGCGCCTCACCGTGGAGCGGCAGAACGCGGGCGGGACGTGGGAGTGGCTCTGGGAGGACCCGTACGACACGCCCCGCTACCCGGGGAAGATCTTCGACCGGCTGGTGAGCTTGGCCTTCGAAGGGAACGACCAGCTCCCCGGCAAGGTGGGCGCGTTCCGCTTCCGCCTCACCGGCAGCGGCACGGTGCCGGCGGATCTCAAGGTCTTCGACCCGGTCGTCTACTGCAAGACCGGCTCGCTGCCCTAACGCCGCTTCTTCTTGGAGGGCTTCTTGGCGCCCGGCTTCTTCTGGGGCCGGGCGCTCTCCAGCAGGGAGACGCGCTGGCGGCGGCCATCGAGCGTCTCGAACTCCACCGCGGTGCCGTCCTCGCTGTAGCGCGGCGCCTGGCCGGGTTGATCCAACGCGCCGGCGATCCAGTAGAAGCTGGAGCCGGTGCGCTTGAGCGACTTGGGGGACTTCCAGACGCCGCCCGCGGCCACCTCGTACTCGGGGGCGCCGCGCCGGTAGATGTGGATGAGCGCGGTGGCCTGCCAGACCTTCTCCTGCACCGGGAGCTGGTGCATCACCACCAGCTTCTCGCAGTCGTTGGAGACGAAGCGCAGGTCCAGCTTCTTGGCCAGGCAGGTGTTGCCGGACCACTTCTCCTCTTCGCCCACGGCGCAGCTGACCTTGCAGCGGCCGGTGGGCTCACCGGAGTGGGTGACCACGGCCTTGGAGTTCGCGGAGACGGCGAACCACTTCATCTCCGGGTCTCCGGGCGGCAGGTCATCTCCCGGCTGGCTGGCGTCCGCGGGCTCTGGGGGCGGCGGCAGCGCAGGCGGTGGCGCGGGCTCCTTCTTCGAGCAGGAGCACGCCGCGAGCGCGAGCACGAGGCAACAGCTTCGGACGAGTCGCAGGGAGTGCTCCGATTGGACCGCGGGCCAACCGCTCAACGCGCCGACGAGTCTACTCAGACGGGGAGCGCAGTGGTGGTGACCCCTTCGCAGCGCAGGCACAGGCGTGAGGCCGGGAGCGAGCGCAACCGCAGCTCTCCGATGGCGGCGCCGCAAGACTCACACTGGCCGTAGCCGCCTGCCTCCAGCTTTTTCAGGGCGGCCTCGAGGTCCTTCACGGACGCTTCCAGCATCTCGCGCAGGGGCTCGCCTTCGGCGGCGGACAACCCCTCCAGGGTGGCGCGGGTGTCGGCCAGGTCTCTCTCCAGGTCCGCGCGCAGCTGCGTCAGGAGCTCTTCGGGGAGCGACATGCCAGCGGCAGATAGGCCGGCCTGCCGCCCTCCGTCAAAGCCTTCAGCGGAAGTAGCTGTTGGTGATGTCCACCGAGTAGGCGAGCTCCAGGGTGGGCGCGGACGCGGCCACGAGGAACTGCCGGAACGCCAGCGGCTTGCCCGGCAGCGGCGTCTCGCTCTCCAGCGCGGGGGTCTGAGCGGCGTTGGGCTCGGGCTCCAGGCTGCCGCCCTCGCGGCGGTAGGTGAAGACGGCCGGCAGGTGCGCGGTGGCGTAGAGCTCGGCCACCGGCCAGGAGACGCGCGGCAGCGCGAGCGCGAGCTTGCCGGAGAGGTGGAACACCCCCAGCTCGCGGACCAGCGTCACCTCCAGCGTCCCTTGCGTCTCGCCCACCCGCGCCGGCGCCACCCGCACCGTGTAGCTGGGCCCTTCTCCCTGCGGCGCGAGCTGCGCCCCGTTCACCCGCAGCCGCTCCAGCCGGTGGCCTTCGGGGATGAAGAGCTCCAGCGCCTGCTCGCGGTCCAGCCGCAGCTGGTAGCGCACCCGCAGCGCCGCGCGCCCCTCGAGCGTGGAGACCCAGCTGGCCACCGCGCGCGGGATGGACGGCTCCAGCGGCGGCCGCGCCGCTTGCGCCGGCGCCCGCGCCTTCTCATCGCTGCGCCAGGCGACCGCGAGCGCTTGTCCCTCCGGCAGCACCTGCCACCCGTCCCCGGCGGGGAGGGCGCCGCTGAGCGCGAAGCTGGCGGTGTCCGCGGAGAGCTTCAGCGGCACCGGCGAGAGCGAGCGGCCAAAGCGCAGGGCCGCCTTGCGCTGATCTCCCGCGCGAGCGGCGCGCAGCTCCAGCTTGAAGTCGCAGGTGTAGCGGGAGGCCACGCTGGAGAGGAAGAGCACCTTGCCCTGGTGCGCGCTGACGCAGCCCTCGTCCGCTTCGACCAGGCGGGTGCCGCCGCCGAGCTCGAAGAGCTCCAGCTGCGCCCACTTGCCGGTGGCGAGCACGTGCACCTCCAGGTGCGCGTCCACCAGCACGGCGTCCTCGGTGAGCCGGCCCGTGAGCGTGGCCTTGGTTACGAGCGCGTCCATCGGCGGCGCCGGCGGCGCGGGCGCCTTGGGTTGGGCGTAGAGCGCGAGAACCTCCTGGAGCGGGAGGGTGGCGTTCCCCGTCACCTCCGTGGCGGAGGGCGCGGCGGCCAGGGTGAGGGCGAGGGCGAAGGGCAGTGGCGTCATGGCGTGCTTTCAGGTGGCGGGGGTGGAGAGCTTGGAGGTGTCGGAGAGGAAGGCGCGGACGGCGGCGCGGGTGGAGAGCGCCATCAGCCCGAGCAGCCCGGCGAGCAGCTCCAGCGTGTAGATGAGGCCGGTGTAGCCCTGGAGGATGACGGCGAGCGTGGGGAGCAGCTGGGTGGCGCCCCACAGCGCGGCGAGCGTGTGCCAGCGCTCCTTGGGGAAGAGCCGCTTCGCGTAGAGCGTCACCGCCGCGCCCAGCCCCAGCATCGTCACCGCGTAGGCGACGTAGAAGCCCATGAAGGCGGCCAGGTACGAGAGCAGCACGAAGGAGAAGCCGTAGGTCGCCGCGAGCAGGTACGCCTCGTAGAGCGCCAGCGGGCGGGTGTGGCGCAGCGCCAGCACCGCGAGCAAGAGCAGGAACGCGAGTCCCGGCGCCCAGGCGCGGCGGGCCATGGTGGAGATGACGGTGTCGAAGGTCTGCTCCGAGGGGAGCACCAGCCCCAGGTTCACGCCGGACTCGAGCGAGGGGTAGGCCCAGTCCAGCGCCACCGCGCCCGGGCCGCCGCTCACGCTCGAGGCGGAGAGCACGCCGGCCGGGTAGTCGAAGTTCTCGCCGCCCTGCACCGCCACGTGCAGCCGCACGTCTCGCGCCGGGAGCGAGGGGTCCAGCTTGTAGAGGAAGGAGTCGAGCCCGCGCGCCTTGTAGCGGATGGCGAAGGCGGCGCTCTTGCCGGCGGGGATGCGGCCGGTCCAGAGCAGCCGGTTCCCCTCTTCGCCCAGGTCGAGCTGCTCGGGCGCGCCGTTCACCTCGAAGCGCAGCTCGGAGAGCAGCACCTGGGACTTGTTCACTTCGATCGGGAAGACGAAGGCCACGTCGATGTCGTGCGCGGCGCGGTTCTGCACGCTGTACTGGGCGCGCAGGGCGAAGTCGAAGCCGGAGAAGTAGCGCAGCCCGCGCTTGCGGTAGTTCATCTGCGCGTCCACCTGCACGTGCTGCCGGTCGAACGCGAGCGGCCGCAGCTCGGTGAAGAGGGTGCCGCTCTGCACGGCGCGGAGGCTGGGCGCGGGCTGCACCACCGGCGCGCCCCACCGCTCGCTCACCGCGTCCGCCAGCTCGCTGTTGGCGAAGTTGTCGCGGTCTCCCACCTGCACGGAGATGATCAGCGTGGTGAGGCAGATGAGCAGCAGGCTGCTGAAGAGGTGGGCTCGGAAGAGCCACCGGACGAAGGCCACGGGGCCGAAGCGGGTGAGGTTCATGCCGCGAAGGATGCGAGCCGCGCGTGCGCTCCTCGCGCCGGGGCGGTGGCGAGGCCGAGGAATGTTCGTGCAGAACTTGTGACGGCGGCGCGTTCGCGCCAGAACGCCGGCGCATGGGACTGAGCGTGATCGTGACCGGGACGACGGGGATGGTGGGAGAAGGTGTCCTCCTGGAGTGCCTCCAGAACCCGGCCGTGGATCGGGTGCTCGCGGTGAGCCGGCGGACCGCCGGGCACACGCACCCCAAGCTCACCGAGCTGCTCGTGCCGGACTTCACGCAGCTCCAGCCCTTCGAGGCGCAGCTGAGCGGCTACGACGCGTGCTTCTACTGCGCGGGGATCAGCTCGGCGGGGATGAGCGAGGCCGAGTACACGAAGGTCACCTACGACACCCCGGTGGCCTTCGCGACGGTGCTCGCGCGGCTCAACCCCAAGATGGTGCTCTGCCACGTCTCCGGCGCCCACACCGACAGCTCGGAGCAGGGGCGGATCATGTGGGCGCGCGTGAAGGGCAAGGCGGAGAACGCGCTGCTTCGGCTGCCGTTCCGGCGCGTGGCGAACTTCCGCCCGGGCTTCATGGAGCCGGTGAAGGGCCAGCACAACATCAAGACCCTGTTCCGGGTGGCGCTCGTCCTCACGCCGCTCTTCAAGCTGTTCTTCCCCAGCCTCACGCTCAACCAGGTGGGCCAGGCGATGATCAAGAGCGCGAGCGTGCCCGAGCTGAAGCCCGTGCTCGAGGTCGCGGATATCAAGGCGCTCGCCGCGAGCTGAGGCCGTCAGGGTGGTGACTCCCTAGAGTCAGGGCGCTCGTCATGCTCCCGCCCCTGACCGTCCTGCTCGACATGCCCCCGTCCACGAGGTGGGAGGGGCTGCGACCCCAGGCCTCGCACGCGCGCGCGCTGGTGGAGAGCTACGCGCGCGATCTCGGCGGCGTGGAGCGGCTCGGCCCGCTGCTCGAGGAGTACGCCGAGGCGTTCGTCTCCTCGGAGCACCGCGAGGAGCTCGCCGCCGTGGCCGCGCTGCTCGGGCTTCCGCTGCAGGGTGTGCTGCTCGCGAACCTCTATTACGACGCGCTCAAGGCGGCGCTGATGGGCTGCACCGCTTTCGCGGTGGACACGCCCGTGGGCCCGCTGCACGCGCGCAACCTGGACTGGTGGACTGAAGGCCGGCTGCTCGCCACGGCCACGCAGCGCGTGGAGCTGCGCGGGGGGCGCGCGCGTTCGCCCGTGACGATCGTGGGCTGGCCCGGCTTCGTGGGCGCGCTCTCTGGCGTGGCGCACGGGCGCTTCGCCGTCACGCTCAACGCCGTGCTGAGCGAGGACCCTCCCGGGCTCGCCGAGCCGATGACCCTGCTGCTGCGCGAGGTGCTCGAGACGGCGCGCTCGTTCGACGAGGCGGTGGAGCGGCTCACGCGCACGCCGGTGGCTTCCGACTCGCTCTTGCTCGTCACCGGCGTGAGGCCAGGGGAGCGGGTGGTGGTCGAGCGCGCGCCGTCCCGAGCAGCGCAGCGCCGGTGTGAGCAAGGGCCGTTGATCGTCACCAACAGCTACCGGGCGCTCTCCGGCGAGGCGGGCGCGGCGAGCGCGCTCGCGCGGACCGCCTGTACGCGGTTCCAACGCGCATCCGCGCTGCTGCAGGCCCGGCCGCCTGGGAGCGCGGAGGACTGCTTCGCGGTGCTGGAGGATCCCGCCGTGCGCATGGAGATTACGGTGCAGCACATGGTCCTGTGCGCCGCGACGGGCGCAGTGCAGGTCCGTCTCCCCGCGGGTGACTAGGGCTCTGGCCCGCGAGCGTCCCCAGCTCAGAGAGCAGGGAGGGCTCCGAGTGGGTTCACTCGTGCGGCTGCCCTGCGCGGATGGGTCCCGCGGGGGTGGCTTCGGGCCGCGGCGGGTTGCACAGTCACGGGCCGCCGGGAGCGGGCGAGCCGCCGCTCGGGCGCGTAGTGGGGAAGTTCTTCATGATCGCAGCATGAAAACCTTCCCCACAAAGGAGGGCGGCGTGGCGTGCTCCCGCTGACGTCAACGGAGCGGCCACTTCCACCGAGGCAGGAGCGCCCCGCCGCGGGACCCATGCGTGCGAGGCGAACGCGACCCTGTCCTCTTCCCGGTCCCTAAAGGCCCGGGCACGGCGCTGGCGACCTACGCCACGCCCAGTTTCGCCTCGAGCTCGTCCAGCTCCTTCTTCATCACCGCGTCCACTTCGCGCTGCTTCTCGATCTTGCGCACGGCGGAGATGACGGTGGAGTGGTCCTTGTTGAAGCGGGTGGCGATCTCCGGGTACGAGCTCTTGGTGAGCCGCCGCGCCAGGTACATGGCCACGGCGCGCGCGTGGGCGAGCTGCTTGTGGCGCCGGTCCTGCCGCAGGTCCTCCACCGCGACCTTGTAGAAGCGGGCGACCTCGCGCTGGATCTGATCCACGTCCACCGCGCGGTGCGAAGGGAGGATGTCCTTGAGCACCTGCGCGGCGAACTCCTCGGTGATCGCCTGGCCGGTGAGGCTGTGCACCGCGGAGATCTTGATCAGCGCGCCCTCCAGCTCGCGGACGTTCTTCTGCACGTGGCGCGCGATGAAGTGGCAGACCCGGTCCGAGAGGGGGAAGCCGTCCGCCTCCGCCTTCTTCTTGAGGATGGCGATGCGGGTCTCGAAGTTGGGCTCCTGCACGTCGGTGATCAGCCCCATGGTGAACCGCGAGCGCAGCCGGTCCTCGAGGCCGGGGATCTCCGCCGGCACGGTGTCGGAGGTGAGGACGATCGCCTTCGACATCTCGTGGAGGGTGTTGAAGGTGTAGAAGAACTCCTTCTGCGTCTCCTCCTTCTTGCCGAGGAACTGCACGTCGTCGATCAAGAGGACGTCGCACTCCTCGCGGAACTTGCGGCGGAACTCCGGCATGCGGTGATCGCGGACGCTCTCCACGAACTCGTTCGTGAACTCTTCAGAGGAGAGGTAGACGATCCGGAAGCCGGGGTTGCAGTCGCGGATCTTGTTGCCCACCGCGTGCAGCAGGTGCGTCTTGCCCAGCCCGGTGCCGCCGTAGATGAAGAGCGGGTTGTAGCAGCGGCCCGGGTTCTCGGCGACGGCGGCCGCGGCGGCCGCGGGGAGCTGGTTCGAGTCCGCGACCACGTAGGTCTCGAAGGTGAACCGGTCGTTCATCCGGTTCGGGCGGGACGGGTCGTCCCCTTCTTCAGGCTTTGCTGGCTGTACGGCCGGGGCGGCAGCCGTGGGCTCGGGCGTCTCCACCACCTGGTAGCTGATCTTCCCGGGCGCGCCGTCCTGGCGCTGCAGCGCCTCTTCGAGCAGCGCGCGGTAGTGATCGTCGACCCAGTCCCGGAAGAACCGGTCTGGGACCCCGAGCACGAGCGCGCCCTCCTTCACCTCCAAGGCTCGCATGCGGACCAGCCAGGTCAGCGCGTAGCTCTTCTTGTCCTGCTGGAGGGTGTCGAGGACTTTTGCCCAGAGAATTTCAGGCGTTGGAGCGGACGAAGCCGTTTCAGCGAATGCCGGCAAAGGACGCCTCAGCAAATTTCGGAGGGGCGAGGAAAGAGGCGACTCCGTAACAAACGCGTTAGGGCGGATCAAGCGTCTTGCTCAAGTGTTCGGAACGGAAGCGCGATTCGATCCGCGGTCGCGTCGCGACTTCGTCCGCGCGAGATCGCGCTTGTGGTGGCTGCGGATCCACCCCCAATCCGTAGGCCGGGCGGAGCGCGAAAGTTTGCTGAATGTACGAGTGATCCGCGAAATATTTTTGCGCGGTGTGGCCCACAGGTTCGAACAAGAAGCGCACAGTGAGTCCACAGCTCATCCACACGTTTTCCGTGCAGCGCGCCCCCTCCACAGACACCAACACGCCCTCCACAACGCGTCCACAATTCGGCTGTGCACGGCTGGAGCTCCACAGCGCTCAACAGCCTCTCCACAGTCGGCCCACACTCCGTCCACAGCGCGCTGTGAATTGGGGCGGCGCGCACCGGCAGCGTTTGATCGCGCCCGTTCACGGGCTCCGCACCGGCAGCCTTTTGAGCGTGAGGAGCTCCTCAGCCGCCTGAGCGCTGACGAGCGCGCGCCCGGGCCGCGGCGAAGCCCGCGTCTCCGGCCGCGTTCTCCTCTGCCTGCTCAGCGGGCGGCGCAGCGGGAGGGGTGATGTCCGGGAGATCTGCCGCCTCCTGCACGCCGTCCGCTTCGGCGCTCTCGGGGTTTGCTGCGGCAACCGGTGCGGGCTGGGGCTCGGGCGCAGCCGCCGGGGGAGGCGCAGCGCTCGGGGCCGAGGCGTCGGGCGCGGCGTTCGATGGGGCCGAGCCGCTGGGCGCTGAAGCTTCAGGCGCTGCAGTCGACGGCGCGGGCGTGGAAGCGCTGGGAGCAGCAGGCGCGGCGATCGAGGGCGCAGAGGCGCTGGGAGCATCCGGCGCTGCGGTTGACGGGGCAGAAGCGCTCGGCGCCGAGGCGTCGGGCGCTACGGGCGACGGCGCGGGCATGGACGAGCCAGGTGCCGCTCCATCCGGCCCGCCGGCCTGGTCTCTTCGCGGCTGCCCGCCTCGGTGAGGCGCGTCGGGACTTGCCCGGGCGGTCAGCTCGGGTGCAGCGCGCGGCCGAGCGATCACCACGGGCGTGCCGTCGGCGCGGGTGCCGGCGTCGCCGAGCTCGAACGGCTCCCGATGCGGTGCGGGCGCGGGCGCCGGCGAGCGCGAGAGCTCGCGCAGGTGCTGGCGGAAGGCGCCGGAGAACTCATCGCGCGAGGCGTGGTTGAGCCGGGCCGCGAAGTTGGGTCCGACCACCGCCACGTCATTGCCCCAGCCCCATCTGCCCTTGAGCGCCGAGACCACGGCCGCGGTCCTCGGCCCGAAGAGGCCGTCCTCGGCCAGCCGAGCGCCGGCGCGGTCGTTCATCATCCGCTGCAGCTTCTCGACCTGGTGGCCGGCGCTCCCCTCTCGCAGCCAATGGCTCTCGCGCAGAGGGATGCGCAGCGGGTCGACGGTCGGTGCCATGCGCGGTGTGTGCTGGCCCATGGCCCGCTCCTGCAGAGCGCGGCGATGCGCGCCGGCGCGATCAAAGGGTGGCTCTGTCCCTTCTGCCCGCCGGCCGCCCGTCGGGGCCGGCGGTTGCCCCGCTCGCTCCTCCTGTGCGGCGGCCCGCTCGAAGGGGCCCTCGAGATCGAGCGGGGAGGCCTGCTGTCCTCGAGCGGCAGCCCGATCGAGTGGACTTGCGAGCTGCAGCGCTGCGGGCGCGGCGCCATGCTCCGCCTGGGCCGCGGCGGCGGCGGGCGCGGCGGCGCGCTCCCCGCCCTCGAGCGCTTTTGCCACGAGCGGCGCGCTCAAGGCCGCCACCGCGGTGGCCGCCAGCGTGGCGGTGGTGGACGGCGTGCCCACTCCGTCCTGGCGGGCGAGCACCTTCTGCAGCAGCGGCTTCAGCGGGTTGGTGGCCATGGCTCGGCGCCTAGCCCTCGCCGCCGCCGCTGACGGGCGGCTGGTCGATCCCGTACTGCCTGGCGAAGGACTTGTACTCACTCCAGCCGTTCTTCGTGAACAGGTCGCGCTCGTAGAAGCCCTGGAACGCGTCCTTCTCCTTCGCGGAGACCTTGCCGTCCTTGAGGGCGATCTGCTCCGCCTTCTTCACGGTGTTGGAGTTGATCCGCTTGTTGTCGTCGAGCGGCTTGTTGAGCAGTCGGTTGATCTTCTGGGACGAGGACAGACCCATGGTGTGCTCCGCGTTGGAGGGTGGAGGGACAGCGGCTTCACTGCGCAGACAAATGGCGCGAAGGCCGTTGCGGGAAATGCGACCGCACCCTCAGGCGCCGCTGCCGAGCCGGGGCAGCCGGGCGCGCTCGCGCTGGGTGCGCGCGAGCACCTCCACCTGCACCAGGAAGCCGAGCGCGAAGCGCAGCGCCCCCCAGCGGGTGAAGGTGTGCGCCCCGTCCCCGGCCTCCACCAGGTAGCCCTTCTGGCTCCAGCGCTCGAACGCGCGCCCGGCGAGCGCCCGCACCCGCTCGAAGGCGCCGTCGGCGGAGAAGACCTCCGCTTCCGCGAAGCGGCGCCGGTGGAAGCGGTAGAGCGGCTCGGGCGGGGCGTTGAGCAGCACCTGCGCCTCGGCGAGCCCGGAGGCGCTCCACGCGCCGGGCTGATCGTCGGTCAGCAGCACCCGGCCCTGCACCACGCTCATCAGCTGGGTGCGCTCCAGACCCGGGTTCTCCTGCTCCCCCGCCATCGCGGTGGCCAGCGTCTGCCCGTCCGGTGAGCGCCACAGCGACAGGCGGGTGCCGCGGGACGGGTCCGGCGCGGCGCGCAGGTGGCCGCAGAGGGTGAAGCCGAGCGCGGCGAGCGCCTCGTTGGTGCGCAGCAGGTAGGCGGGGGCGTCCGCCTCCGGCGGCGCGCTCGGCTGGAGCCCGCCGTCCGGCCGCAGCCGCGCGCGCCGGTAGGCCCGGTAGATCGGCCACACCCGCCCAACCTGCACCGCCGTGGTGATCGCCCCCAGCGCCGCCGCGGCCAGGAGGATCAGCGCCACCATACAAACGCTCCGGGTTTCATTGACTTGCCGCGGCGGATTCGTTATGCGCGCCGGCCTTCCTTAAGGAGTTTTCGCCGTGTCCAAGCGCACCTACCAGCCGTCCAAAGTGAAGCGCAACCGCAAGCACGGGTTCCGGAAGCGGAACTCCACGAAGGCCGGCAAGGAGGTCCTCCGCCGCCGCCGCGCGAAGGGCCGCAAGCGCCTGGTCGTGTCCTCCGCCAAGAAGTAGTGGAGCGCCCGGGCGTGACCGAAGAGGCCGCGCCGGGCTCTCAGCGCTTCCCCAAGTCGGCTCGCCTGCGCACGCGGGCGGAGTTCCTCAAGGTCCAGGGGCAGGGGGCCAAGGTCTCCGCCGAGCCGCTGGTGGCGCTGGTGCTGAAGAACGGCCTGCCCCTCACTCGGGTGGGCCTCACGGTCTCCAGCAAGGTCGGGAATGCAGTGGTTCGCGCCCGGCTTCGTCGTTACCTGCGAGAGCTGTTTCGCAAGCGCTTTCACGAGTGGCCTCGAGGACTGGACGTGGTGCTGATCGCCAAGAGCTCAGCGAAGGACGCGGACCTGGCGCTCTTGTCGCGCGCGTTCGATGCCTTGCGCGTGAAGCTGCCGAGGGCGGCGCGGTGAGGGCGCTGCTCGTCACGCTGCTGTCCCTGCCGATCCGGCTCTACCGCCTGCTCTTGTCGCCGCTGTTGCCGCCCTCCTGTCGTTTCCACCCCAGCTGCTCCGTGTACGCGCTCCAGGCGCTGCAGGTGCACGGCCCGCTGCGCGGGCTCTCCCTCGCCGCGCGAAGGCTCTCGCGCTGCCATCCATTCCACGACGGCGGCCTGGATCCGGTGCCGCCCGTGAAGAGGACGTAAAGACTCCATGGACTCTCAGAAGCGGTTGATCCTCGCGCTGGGCCTGTGCTTCCTGCTCACGGTCGTCTGGTCGTTCTTCTTCCGGCCGCAGCCGCCGGTGGTGGACGCGGTGGACGCCGGGAGCGAGCTGGCCGCGGTGCCTCCCCCGCCTTCGGCTTCCGCGGACGGCGGGCTGGCGGCCGCGGTGCCGCTCCCGGACGGCGGCGTGGGCGCCGCGGTGGCCGCGGGCGCGCCGGTGGAGCTGCCCCCGCTGCGCGAGCTGGAGGTGAAGCGGGACGTTGCGAACTACAAGTTCTCCACCGCCGGCGGCGGCCTCACCGGCGCCCCGCTCCACGGCGAGAAGATGCGCGAGCAGCCGAAGGTGGGGCTGCGCGAGGGCTTCTCGCTCTTGACCGGCGGCGGCCGCCCGGACTCGCCGCCCATGGACATGGCCGTCCCGGCCTCCGTGGCGGCGCTGCCGCTCTCGGTGGGGATCACCGGCGAGCGGCCGATGAGCACCCGCACCCGGTACGCGGTGGAGGAGGCGGACGGGAAGCTCACCTTCACCGGCTCGGAGAACGGCTGGGAGGTCACCAAGGTCGTCACCTTCCCCAAGGAAGGCTACGAGCTGCGCTACGACGTGACGGTGAAGAACGCCGGGGCCGCGCCGGCGGCCGCGGAGCTGGCGCTGCACTACGGGCGGGCGGTGGCGGCGGGCTCCGAGGAGAAGGGCAGCATCTTCGGCAGCGTGGGCAACCTCTCGCGCGCCGCGTGCATGGTGGGCGACAAGTTCGAGCACCTGGTGCCGGGCTCGACGGTGGCCGAGCAGAAGGGGCCGGTCCACTTCTTCGGCGTGGATCAGCAGTACTTCCTGGGCGCCGTCTTTCCGCTCTCCGCGCTGGATGGCCGCTGCGCGATGGTGGCCACCGAGACCGCCCGCGAGGCGGTGGCGTACTTCCCGCTGCAGCTGATGCCGGGGCAGGCGGTGACGCGCTCCTTCGGCGTCTACATCGGGCCCAAGGACGTGGAGCTCTTGCGCACGGTGGGGCTCAAGGCGGTGGGCGAGCAGGGCAACTCGGACTGGAAGCCGCTGCTCGACAAGACGGTGGACTTCGGGTTCTGGGCGGTCATCTGCAACCTGCTGCTGACCATCCTCAAGTTCTTCCACGGGATCACCGGCAACTGGGGCGTGGCGATCATCCTGCTCACCCTCACCGTGCGCATGGCGATGGTGCCCCTGGCGCACAAGTCGATGATGAGCGCGGAGGCGATGAAGAAGCTCCAGCCGAAGATGGAGGAGCTGAAGAAGAAGTACCCGGACGACAAGCAGAAGCAGAACGAAGAGATGATGAAGCTGTACCAGGAGGCGAAGGTGAACCCGCTGGGCGGGTGCCTGCCGCTGCTCATCCAGATGCCGATCTGGATCGCCCTCTTCACCACCCTGCGCACCAGCTTCGAGCTCTACCGCGAGCCGTTCTTTGGGCCGCTCTGGTTCGACCTCACGTACAAGGACCCCATCTACTTCCTGCCGCTCGCGCTCGGCGTTACGCAGATCGTGACGATGAAGCTCCAGCCGCAGATGACGATGGATCAGACGCAGGCCCGGATGATGACCTTCGTCATGCCGGTGATGTTCACCCTGTTCATGCTCAACTACCCGAGCGGCCTGACGCTCTACATCTTCACCAGCAACCTCTTCCAGATTCTCCAGCAGTACACGCTGCGGAAGTACATCGAGCGCAAGGGGGCGGCCGCCGCCCCGGTCACGCCGGTGGCGCGGAGGAACCGATGAGCGATCCTGTGCCGACGCCCGCTGCCGCCGCGCCCGCGGTGGACAAGAAGGAGTGGGCCACCCGCGTCATCTACGACATCCTCACCTTGATGGAGCTGCCCGCGCGGCTGGACGTGAAGGACGCGCCGGACGGCGGCATCTCCGTGGCGCTCCACTTCGACGTGGAGGTCCCGGGGCTGCAGGCCGGCAAGCGCTCGCACGTGATTGATGCGCTCCAGTTCCTGGCCAACAAGGTGGTGAACCGGCCCAACACCGAGCGCCGGTGGATCTCCATCGGCGTGGGGGCGCACCCCGAGCCGCGCCCGCCGCCGCAGGAGCGCCCGCCGCGCGCCGCCGCCACGCCCCCCGCGCCTGCCGCCTCAGCAGCCGCAGGAGCGCCCGCCGCGCCGGTGGCCGCCGCCGTCCCCGGGCAGCAGCCGCAGCGCCCGCAGCGTCCGGCCAGGGGCCCCGGCCCGGCGCGGGCGGCGGAGTCGGACGAGCGCTCGCTGGAGGTGAGCGAGGACGCCGCGCTGACGGAGGCCGCGCGGGCGCTGGCGCAGAAGTCCGCGCAGTTCGGCCGCTACGTGGCGCTCCTGCCGATGAAGCAGGAGGACCGGGCGCGGGTGGTGAAGGCGGTGGGCGGCGTGGCGGGCGTGAGCGTGCGGCTGGAGGGTGAAGGCCGGAACCGGCGCGTGGTGTTCCACCCGGAGAAGCCGGCGCCCATGCCCAAGCGCACCCACCCGAACTTCGACGACGACGAGGACGAGGCGGAGGACTAGCGCGCCATGGGCAAGCCCAAGTCGCTCAAGGACAAGCTGTTCGGCGCGGCGGTGCTGAAGATGAGCTTCCGCCTGCGCGGGGACGAGCAGACGCCGGTCTTCAAGGCGGTCTACCCGGGCGTGCTCCGGGACTTGGAGCTGCTCGACGAGGACGTGGAGAAGTACATCGAAGAGCACCGCGCCGAGGTGGAGCAGGCCGCGCGGGGCAAGCCGCCGCCAGGCTAGCCGCCGATGCAGGGCGTGTTCGGCCCGAAGACGCGGTCCCAGGCGTCCCCGTCGTGCGCGGGCAGGAGGGTGACTTCGGGCGCGGCCTCGTGGAAGGCCTTGAGCTCGCCCACCGAGAGATCCGCCTGGGCCTTGTCCAGGTCCGCCACGCTGAACATCAGGCTCTTGGTGAGCCCCTGCTCCACCGCCACGGTGTGCATCACCGCGTCCCCCACGTAGAAGAGGCGCAGGCTCTCGCTCAGGTTGACGAAGGCGCCCACGTGGCCGGCGGTGTGGCCGGGGAGCTTCACGAAGACGACCGAGCCATCGCCGAAGACGTCCGCGCGCTCGGGGAAGGTCTCGTACGGGATGGGCTCGAACTTGAGCGGCTCGGTGCGGTCCTGGGCGGCGCGCACCTGGGCGGGGAGGAAGACGGTCTGGCTCTGGTTCGCGTGGGCCTTCACGAAGTCCAGCTCCCCGGGCGAGAGCAGCACCTTCACGCCGGGCAGCTCCACCACGCCGCCGAAGTGGTCCACGTGCAGGTGGGTGAAGGCGAGCCACTTGAGCGCGCTCGGCTCCACGCCGGCCTGCTTGAGCGCCTGCGGCGGGAAGGTCATCCCCTTCCCGTCTCCGAACATGCCCTGGAACATCTGCTTGCGCGGGAAGGGGAGCTCCTCGGCCTCCTCGCGGGTGTGGCTGGAGAAGCCGGCGTCGATCAACAGCGCGCCGTTGGGGTGCTGGACGAGCAGGCCGGGCGTCACCATCTTCCACGACGGCCAGGTGAAGCCGCCGGCGGCGGCGAAGCCGGGCATCTCCTGCTCGGCGTAGCGCAGCAAGCAGACCTTCGCCTTGGGCAGGTTGGTGAGCGGCGGCTTGGCGCGGGCGCGGGCCGGCGCGGGCGGGACGTGGCCGCGGGCCATGCGCACCACCCCGAGGCCACCCAGGAGCACGAGCACGGCGAGGAAGAGGCGGCCCCAGCGGAGCTTGCGGCGGCGGGGGGCGAGCAGGGTCTGGCGCATGGCCGCGCAGCTTTGAGCGGCGGTCGCGATGTGGCAAGACCCGCGTCATGGGCGCTCAGTGGAAGCACAAGGGCAGGACCGAGAACGCGGCGGCCAAGGGGCGGATCTTCACCAAGCTGGTGAAGGAGCTGCACATCGCCGCGAAGGCCGGCGCGGATCCAGACATGAACCCGCGGCTGCGCGTGGCGGTGGAGATGGCCAAGCGCGCGTCGATGCCCCGGGACACGCTGGAGCGGGCGATCAAGAAGGGCGCCGGGCTCCTGGACGAGCAGATCCGCTACGAGGCAGTCACCTACGAAGGCTTCGCGCCGCACCGCGTGCCGGTGATCGTGGAGTGCCTGACGGACAACAAGAACCGCACCGCCACCAACATCCGCACGCTGTTCCGCAAGGGCCAGCTGGCCACCTCGGGCGCGGTGTCCTGGGACTTCCAGCACCTGGGGATGATTGAAGCCGGGCCGCCGGCTCCGGGCGCGGACGCCGAGGCCGCGGCGATCGAGGCGGGCGCGCAAGAGGTGGAGGCCGCCGAGGCGGGCGCCCACCGCTTCATCACCGAGCCCGCGGATCTCGACGCGGTCTCCCGCGCGCTCGCCGCGCAGGGCTGGCACGTGCAGTCCTCCCAGCTGGCGTGGCGGTCGAAGAACCCGGTGAAGCTCGGCCCCGCCGAGCGCGCCGAGGTGGAGGCCTTCCTCGAAGCGCTCGACGAGGACGACGACGTGCACCACCTCTTCGTCGGCCTGGAGGGCTAGTACCCAGAACCCAGTGAGCTTGACCGGTCGATCCGCCCCCGCTCACCCCGAGCGAAGTCGAGGGGCGCCCAGGCATCGGGCCTCGACTTCGCTCGGCCTGAGCGGGGTACGGGCGGTCGATCAAAACCCGTGTGGCGAGGTACCAGTGCCCCCGAACGGGGGGCGCCGGAGGTAGCAGTGACCGAGTCCTCCACCATCGTGGCCGTAGCGACGGCGCCGGCCTCCGGCGGCATCGGCGTGCTGCGGATCTCCGGGCCTGCCGCGCTGGAGGCGTGCGCGAGCCTGGCGCCCGGCGTGCCGCCCTCCCCCGCGCCGCGGCACGCGTACTTCACGGACTTCGTGGATCGCCAAGGCGCGGTGCTGGACCAGGGGCTCTTCCTGCTCTTCCGCGCGCCCCACTCGCTCACTGGCGAGGACGTGGTGGAGCTGCAGGCGCACGGCAGCCCCCGGCTCCTGGCGATGTTGCAGGCCGAGGTGCTGGCGGACGCGCGGGTGCGGCTGGCCTCGCCGGGTGAGTTCAGCCGGCGCGCCTTCCTCAACGGTCGGCTCGACCTCGCGCGCGCGGAGGCGGTGGCGGACCTGGTGGTCGCGGACTCGGAGGCGGCGGTGCGGGCGGCGGCGGCGCAGGTGCAGGGCGCGCTCTCCGAGCGGGTGCGGCAGCTGCGCGTGCCGCTGGTGGATCTGCACGCGGATCTCGAGGCGGCGCTCAGCTTCCCGGAGGAAGCCGAGGACGCGGAGCTCGGCGCGGCGCAGCGGCTGCTGGCGGCGCTGGCCGGGGCGCGCGAGCTGCTCCGGGACGCGGCGCGCGGGCGGATCATCCGCCGCGGGGCGAAGGTGGTGCTCTTCGGCCCGGTGAACGCCGGGAAGTCCTCCCTCTTCAACCAGCTGGTGGGCGAGGCGCGCGCGCTGGTGGACGAGGAGCCCGGCACCACGCGGGACGTGCTCGAGGCGCGGCTGGAGCTGGATGGGCTGGGGCTGACGCTGGTGGACACCGCGGGCCTGCGCGAGCACCCGGGCCGGCTGGAGTCGCTGGGGATAGACCTGGCGCGCCGGGCGCTGCGCAGCGCGGATCTCGCCCTGCTGGTGACGCCGCCCTCCGCGCGCGAGGCGGAGCGGGACGCGTGGCTCGCCGAGGCGGGCGAGGTGCCGGTGGTGCAGGTGACGGGGAAGTCGGACCTGCTCGCCGCCCCGCCCCACCCTGGCGAGCCGCTGCGGGTGAGCTCGGTCAGCGGCGAAGGGCTCTTGGAGCTGCGCGCGCTCTTGCGCCAGCGCCTGGCCTACGACGGCGCGGCCACCGCGGTGCAGCTCACCTCGGACCGGCACGCGGACGCCCTGCGGCGGGTGACCCAGTCGCTGGAGCGCGCCGCGTCCGCGTTGACGGTGAGCACCCTGGAGGTGGTGGCCGGCGAGGTCGGGCTCGCGGTGGAGGGGCTGGGAGAGATCACCGGGGAGAGCGCCTCCGTGGATCTGATAGACGCGATCTTCCGGCGCTTCTGTATTGGGAAGTAACAGCGCTCCGTCGCGCGGGTCCGCGGAGGGCCCAAGCCGCCTCCGGCGGGCCTTCTGTCAGAGGGCGCCGCAGCGCGGCAAAGTCCCTGCGAACGACCGTCATTTCGGCCGCAACTCCGCTGGGTGCCCCTCGTTAATCGCTCTAGATGTTCTCTTTCTAAGAGGCTTAGGAGCTGTCCCATGGGCGACAACATCGGCGGAGTGGGGGTCAGCGCTCCGCGGCCAGCGCAGGGCGAATCCTTCCTCGGGAAGCTTGCCCACGCGGCCGAGACGGTCGCCGCGAAGTCGCTCGAGGTGGGCTACGAGCTCGCGGACGCGTTCCTGCCCGCTCCGGTGAAGGACTTTGGTCTGACCCTGGCCGAGGGCGGCGTGGACGTGCTGAGCGGCCTCTCCAACGTGGTCACCGGCAAGGACTCGAAGGCCTCGCAGGTGCTGTCGGATCTCGGCCGCGTGGATCTCGAGGGGATCCGCCGCGACGACCACCTCTCCGCGGACTGGTTCGGGATGACCAAGACGTGGTTCTTCGAGCAGAAGCCGGAGGGGCTCGGCACCTGGAGCAAGGACCCGGACGGCACCGACCGCGTCACCATCACCCGCGAGGACTTCACCTCCGACCTGGCGAAGAAGCCCGCGCACGCGCAGGCGCTGGAGAAGCTGCGGCGCGAGTTCCCCGAGCCCAAGGTGGGAGACGCGATCAGCACCACGTTCTCCTTCACCGGGCCAGGCAGCGCCTCCGGGAAGTACGACGCGCTCGAGTGGGCGCTGGGCTCGTACCAGACCACCGTGCGCGTCGAGTCGATCGACCGCGCCACCGGCAAGGTCCACGTGAAGTGCCAGGTGGAGAACGCCAGCGGCTGGCAGTCCGCCACCCGCATGCCGCAGACCTTCCAGGACAAGGGGCTGCCCGCCCAGCTGATCGACGACACCAAGCGCGATCAGCACGAGCTCGGCGGGAACTACCGCCAGACGTTCGCGTGGGAGGAGGACCTCGACCTCGCCGACTTCGCCCAGGGTGGCGCGGCGCCGGTCGCCCCCAAGCCCGTCCACGCGCCGAAGCCCGCGCCGGTCAAGGACGAGGGGGACGGCCCCAAGGCTGGAGAGCGCTACACCGCGCGCGACGGGGACACGCTCTGGTCGCTCGCCGAGGCGCTCAGCGCCCAGGGCGTGCCCGGCACTCCCGCCCACATCGTCGAGGTGATCCAGGCGCTCAACCCCAGCACCGATGGAGCGGAGCCGGTGCGCACCGGGGACACGCTCAAGCTCCCTGCCGCGCTGCGCGGGTCGGTCTCGTGGGAGCGCTCCGATGACTCCAACCTCGACGCGGAGGCGAACCCGACGGGCGAGCCCACGACGCCGGCCCGCGCCCCGTCGAGCAGCGTGAAGGCCGGGGAGCGCTACACGGCGAAGGACGGGGACACGCTCTGGTCGATCGCCGAGGCGCTCCAGACGCAGGGCGTCCCCGGCTCGGTCCCGCACATCGTCGAAGTGCTGGAGGGGCTCAACCCCACCACCGAGGGCGGCTCCCTCCCGGTGAAGACGGGCGACACGCTGAAGCTGCCCGCCGCCCGCAGCGACGTGGTGAGCTGGAGCTAACGCCTCACGCGTTGGCGTGGGCCTCCTCGCGCAGCCACGGGGTGGCGCCGTTGTCCCCCTCCTCCGGCTGGTAGTCCTCCCAGAGCCGCATCGTCCCGCGCATCGCCTGCCCCAGCTCCTCCAGGGTGCGATCTCCCAGATGCGTGCGCGCGAGCATGAAGAGGTAGGTCTCCTCCTCCTTGATGTGGTCGGCGAGCTTGTCGCGCAGGGACTCGATGCAGCTGCGGAAGCCGTCCGGTCCCTCCAGGCGGCACACGTTCTCCAGCTGGTACTTCACCTCCTCGTGGGCGATCAGCGCGTCGTTCACTTCGGTCAGCGCGCCGTGCTTCTGCAGCGCCGGATAGAGGTGCGTGGACTCGAGGATGGAGTGCTGGGTGAGCGCGTTCGCCAGGCGCAGGAAGCAGTCCGAGCGGCGCTCGGGCGCGCAGTCGAGCAGCTGCGCGAAGCGATCCGAGATCTGGCGGTGCTGTTCTGCGAGCAGCTCAAGCGCGTTCATTCGGGACCTCTCCTTTGCGATCAAGCTCTTCACCGTCGCGAAGCCAGGCAACGCGCCAGCCTGGTCGCCTGCTCGGCGGCCGCGCGCAGCCCCTCAGGCGGCGGTGGGGAGCTCGTCGAGCTGCTGGCAGCGGCGGACCGCGCGCACCAGCAGCGCCGCGTCGATCGGCGCTTCGAGGAAGCCGCGGGCGCCGAGCCGCTCGGCGCGGGCCAGATCCTCCCCCGGCTGACCGGCGACGACGAGGCGGGCGCGGAACGTGAGCTCGGCGGTCCGCAGGGCCTCGAGCGCGGTGAGCGGCGCCACGAGCACCTGGTGGCTCTCCGCGCCGAGCACCTCCATCGCGCCGACCACCTTCGCGGGAATCCCGCGCTCGGCGAGCGTGAGCGCGAGCGAGTCCCCTACTGCTTCCGGCCAGCCGTAGAGCAGGACGGGCGGACGGGAGAGGCGGAGGCGGCCGTTGCGCTCATCGAGCTCGAGCTCGCGCGCCCCACCCGCCTGCGCCGTTCCGGCCAGGCGCGTGACGGTGGGGGCGTGCGCGCCGTAGAGCCGCGCCAGCGCCCGGTCCACCGCCGCGTCGCTCGCGAGGTAGGCCTTCACGCGCTGCTTCCGGCTGACGCCGAGCGCCGCGTCGAGCGCGGTGAGCGAGCCGGGCGCGGCCACCGCCACCACCAGCACCTCATCGCGGCGCCCTTCGACGCGCAGCGGGACCACGCGGTGGGTGCGGGCCACGCGGGCGGAGACGAGCCGCACCACGCTGGGCGAGACGTTCTCCTGGTCCAGGTCGATCAGCGGGAGCCCGGTCTGCCAGGAGAGCGCGGTGAGCAGATCCGCCGCGCTGCAGAAGCGCTTCTCCAGAATCACCCTGCCCAGCGGCGTGCCCCAGCTGCGCTGGTGTGCGAGCGCCGCCTGCAGCTGGTCCGCGTCGATCACGCGCATGGACAACAAGATCTCGCCGAGTCGCTGGCGCTTCATGGGTAATGCCTCCAGGGTCCTGATGAGCAAGTCGGACGCCACTTCCGGCAGTCGCTTCAATCGGAGGCCTAAGCGCGGGAAGCGGCTGGGAGATCTGCGGGCCATCGCACCTCGGGCGCGAAGACCCTCCGTGGCGCGGTTGCCGCGCCGAGGCTGATCCGCCTGCCAGGTGGGACGCACTCGAGTTGCAGGGCCGGCCGAGGCGTGGGAGACGCAGGTGGGATGAAGCGCGGCGCAGACGTGGTGGTGGTTGGGCTGGGGCACGCGGGCTGTGAGGCGGCCCTCGCGTGCGCCCGGATGGGGCTCGCCACGGTGGGGGTGACCCTGCGGCTGAGCGGGATCGCCGTGATGAGCTGCAACCCGGCGATCGGCGGCACCGCGAAGGGGCACCTGGTCCGGGAGCTGGACGCGCTCGGCGGCGAGATGGCGCGCGCCGCGGACGAGAGCGGGACGCACTTCAAGGTGCTCAACGCCTCCAAGGGGCCGGCGGTGCGCGCCACCCGCGTGCTCTGCGATCGCGAGGTCTACGCGCGCAGCGTGCAGCAGCGGCTGCGGGAGACCCCGGGCCTCACGCTCGTGGAGGCGCAGGTGCAGGCGCTGCTCGTGGAGGACGGCGCGGTGCGCGGCGTGCGCCTGGACGACGGGAGCGAGCTGGAGGCGCGCGCGGTGATCGTCACCACCGGGACGTTCCTCCAGGCGCTGATGCACGAGGGGGAGCGGAAGGAGGTGGGCGGCCGGCTCGGAGACGCGGCGGCGGTGGGGCTCTCGGACAGCCTGCGCGCGCTCGGCTTCGAGCTGCAGCGCTTCAAGACCGGCACCCCCGCCCGCCTGCTCCGGGAGAGCATCGACTACAGCGCGCTCGAGCCGCAGCCGGGGGACGCCTCCCCTCGCCCGTTCTCGCTGCGCACCGACCGCGCGGCCCGCTTCCCGCGCCAGCCGCAGGTGAGCTGCCACATCACCTTCACGCACGCGCCCACCCACGCGGCGATCCGCGCCAACCTGCACCGCTCGCCCCTCTATCAAGGAGAGATTGTGGGCCGCGGGCCGAGGTACTGCCCGAGCCTCGAGGACAAGGTGGTGCGGTTCGGGCACCGGGACCGCCATCAAATCTTCCTGGAACCTGAAGGACCTGACAGCCCACTGGTCTACCCGGCGGGCCTCTCCACCAGCCTGCCCGCGGACGTGCAGCTCACCTTCCTGCGCACCATCCTGGGGTTGGAGCGCGTGGAGGTCGCGCGCTACGGCTACGCGGTGGAGTACGACTACGCGCCCCCCACGCAGCTGCGCTCCACGCTCGAGACGCGCCGCGTGAAGGGGCTCTACTTCGCCGGCCAGCTGAACGGGACGTCCGGCTACGAGGAGGCCGCGTTCCAGGGGCTGATGGCGGGGATCAACGCGGGGCTCGCGGTGAAGGGGGAGCCGCAGCTGGTGCTCGGGCGGCACGAGGCCCACGGCGCGGTGTTGATCGACGACCTGGTGACCAAGGGGGTGGATGAGCCGTTCCGGATGTTCACCTCGCGCTCGGAGCACCGGCTGCGCCTGCGGGAAGGCAACGCCGATCTCCGGCTCCGCGCGCATGGGCACCGCGTGGGGCTGGTGACCGCGGCGGAGCTGGAGGCCACCCGCGAGCGAGAGGCTGCCATCCGCGCGGAGATCTCCCGGCTGCGCGCGAATGGCGGCGCCGCCCAGCTGCGCAGGCCGGAGCTCCACTACGCCGATGTCGCCGGCGGCGCAGCTGTCCCTGAGGAGGTGGGCGAGGAGGTGGAGACGGAGCTGAAGTACGAGGGCTACGTGGCCCAGGCCGAACGCGCCGCCGCCCGCGATGCGGACGCGTGGGACGGTTGGGCCATCCCGGTTGGGCTGGCTTTTCAGGGGATCCGCGGGCTGCCGAACGAGGCCATCGAGAAGCTCTCCCGGTACCAGCCTCAGACCGTGGGGCAGGCGCGGCGGATCCCCGGGCTAACCCCCGCCGCCATTTCCCTCCTTCTCATCCACCTTCGCCGGGAAAGGGCTGTCCGCGCAGGTGGGCAAGAAGGCTGAGGATTTTTCAGGGCGGGCGCTGTGGAAAAGGTGTGCGCAACCCCTGTGGACCGAGTTGTGTTAGTAAATTCATGTAGTTACGTACTCTCAGGAGAAGCGGCTCTGTGGATAAAGCGGGCTTCGGAAGCCAACTCCAAGAAGGGCTGTCAGCGCTGGGTCTCTCGCTTGCGCCCGAGGTCCAGGAGGGTCTTTGGCGTTTTCAGGCGGAGCTCCTGAAGTGGAATTCGAAGGTGAACCTCACGGCGATCACCGAGCCGCTCGAGGTCCTGGAGAAGCACTTCATCGACTCGCTCGCGGCGCTTCCGGAGGTGCGCGGCGCGGCCTCGATCCTTGACGTGGGTGCCGGTGCGGGCCTGCCGGGGATCCCCCTGGCGCTGGCCGAGCCCAAGGCTGCGGTGACGCTCGTCGATGCCGTGGAGAAGAAGGTGACCTTCATGAAGGTCGCGCTCGCCACGTTGGGGCTGGCGCCGAGGTGTCGGGCGATTCATGCCCGTGCGGTTGGGCACCCGGAGCAAGAAGGGTTGGTCCGCGCCGAGGTGCTGATCGCGCGCGCGTTCCAGGACTTCGCGGAGTGGCTCTCCACCGCGCGGCCGTACGTGGCCCCCGGTGGCCGCGTGGTCGCGATGCTGGGGAAGGCCCCGGGCAATGCGGAGCAGGTGGCCGCTTCCGCCGGGGGCCGGCTCGTGTCGTTGAGGCAGTACCAGCTTCCGTTCACGCGCGCCGAGCGCGCTGTGGCGGTGGTCGTCTTCGACTCCGTGAGCTGAGCAGGATCTCCCGGCAGAGTCGGTTGTCGACAACCGGAAGGCAGGGTGGATCTCCGGTGTGCGATGTGCGGTGCCGGTGAAGCGAACCGTCGCGCGGTGTGGGGCGGATTGTTGCGCCGCGTCGTTTTTGAACGGCCGCGGCTGCAACCTCGAACGCGTGCTGGCAGTCGCCGGTTCGAGCCGATGACCACCGGCGAGGTCCGGGCTGAGGCCAGCGCGGTTGCCACGCCCGCCGCGGAGATCCGAGTTGAGCCGCGCCTGATCAGCCACCGGCGAGCGCCTGATCAGCCAGCGGTGAGGTCTGAGTTGGGCCGCGCCTGAACAGCCAGCGGCGGGGTCCGCGCTGCGCCTGATCAGCCAGCGGTGAGGTCTGAGTTGGGCCGCGCCTGATCAGCCAGCGGTGAGGTCTGAGTTGGGCCGCGCCTGAACAGCCAGCGGCGGGGTCCGCGCTGCGCCTGAACAGCCAGCGGCGGGGTCCTGAGCCGCGCCTGAACAGCAAGCGGCGGGGTCCGAGCTGAGCCGCGCCTGATAGGCCACCGGCGAGGGTCACCGCCTGCGCGGTCCGAGCCGAGCCATGGTCCGACGCCGACGGCGGGCTCCACTGTTCGCCGCACCGCCGTTCGACCGTCCGCGAGGTCCCGCGGGCGAGCTCGAGCCACGCTTGCTCCGGTCGTAGGTCCGAGTTGATAACGCGGCTCGACATGGCGACGGTGGACCGCGGGGGAGGTCCGAACCCAGCCTGGCTTTTCGACCGGCGTGGTTGGCAGGCCGAGGGCACGCTCGTCACGCGCGGCGTTCGAGCCTCGCCACGTTCCGGCGGGGCGGTGCGATCCGCAATCTCCGCGGCGCTCGCTCAGGACATGCACGCCAAGCCCGTTCGTGCCGCGTAGCCATGCCCGTCGGACAACCGGCGAGGTCCGAGGCTGAGGGTCGCCACGCGCAGCGCTTGCCCGCGACGCCGGCTCGACCGTCGTTGAGCTTCGAAGGAGTGGTCGCGACGGTGGCTCGATCGCCGGCGAGGTCCGAGCGCGAGCGCTCGACCGTCAGCGAGCGCTCCGCTTGACCGTCCGCCGGGTCCGAGCGGGCCGGCTCACCATCCGCAAGGTCCCAGTGCGAGCCGCGTCCCTTGGGCAACCGGCGAGGTCCGAGTCGACGCTCCGATCGTCGGCGAGGTCGGCGGCGAGCCGACGCCCGCTTGCGAGTCACGCCCGCGCGGCGTTCGAGCGCGAGCCACCGCTCGAACGTCAGCGAGGTCCCGAAGTAGTGACGCCCGTTCCGTGGTCGGCGAGGTTCGAGCGCGAGCCACCAGCCGGCTCGACCGATTCGAGCTGCGGGCCGCTCGGGGCAGCAGGCCGCGGACCGCTGGGCGGTGGGGTGCTCAAGCCATCCGCCGCGCCTGGCGACCGCGATGTCCGCCGGCGGAGGCTGCGCACGCTGGAGGCAACCGGACCGGACGGCCCGGATGCGCGGATCGAGGTTGGGGCTGTGAGCCGCCGAGGTCACGGCGTGGACCGAGCGCGGGCGATGGGACCGGCGAGGTGCCTGGCTTGATGCGGGTGTTGGGGTTCGCGCCGCGGCCGGATGGGAGCGACCCACCTTCGCCGATGGCCTACCGGCTCGAGGTCTGAGGCGGCGCGCGCTTGTTCACCGCGTCCGCGTTCGACCGGAGGCGAGGGCTGAGCGGGGCGCCTGAGCTGACCGACCGCCGCTTGGTGCGCGCGGTGTCTGCCTACCCCGTCCAAGGTCCTCCGGAGGGAGAAGCGATGGCTCGTAGAGAAGCTGCCCGCGACGGCTGGCGCGGAGCGTCTGGGACCCACTGCTCCGGGTCCCAGCGACAGAGACATCACCTCTGCTCATGGCTCGAGCTCCGCCTCGAGCGTCGCGGGCCTCTGTGGCCATCACGTCCAGAGCCCTTCGCTCAGCTGAAGTCCGCGCATGCATCCCTCAGTGTGAGCAGTAACCCTCTGATTTAACGTGGGTCGCGGTGTTCCACGTGGAACAAATTCTCACCTTGTTCCACGTGAAACATCCTCCGACCTTGCGCCACAACGTCCTTCCGATGTCAGATACGGCACGTAGTGTCACGTAGCGCCGCACGCACGGTTCCGCTGTTCGCTTGAACCACAAAAACACGCCGTGCTACCACGCCGCGCCGCGCACCACAGGGGGTAGGTCCTTGAGCCGCATCATCTGCATCTCGAACCAGAAGGGCGGCGTGGGCAAGACGACGACCGCGATCAACCTCGCGGCGAGCCTGGCCTCCGCCGAGCGTCGCACCCTGCTCGTGGACTTCGACCCGCAGGGGAACGCAGGCAGCGGGCTCGGGCTCAAGCGTGACCAGCTGAAGGGCACCATCTATGAGGCCCTCCTGGACGGCCGGCCCATCCGCGAGCTCATCCACGAGACCGAGCTGCGCTACCTCCAGGTCGTCCCTGCCACCCCGGATCTCACCGGCGCAGAGGTGGAGCTGGTCAGCCAGGAGCGCCGCGAGTATCGGCTGCGCGACGCGCTCCGCGGCCAAACCGAAGGGTACGAGTACGTGATCATCGACTGCCCGCCGTCCCTGGGGCTGCTCACGCTCAACGCCCTCACCGCCGCGGACTCGGTGCTCATCCCGCTCCAGTGCGAGTACTACGCGCTGGAAGGGCTCAGCCAGCTGATGCACACCATCGACCTGGTGAAGCAGGGGCTCAACCCGGACCTCCAGACCGAAGGGATCCTCCTCACCATGTTTGACGGCCGGGCGAACATCGCCCACCAGGTGGCGGAGGAGGCCCGCGGCTTCTTCAAGGAGCTGGTCTTCCGCGCCGTGGTCCCGCGCAACGTGCGGCTCTCGGAGTGCCCCAGCTTCGGCAAGCCGGTCCTGCTGTACGACATCAAGTCGAAGGGCTGCGAGAGCTACCTCGCGCTCGGCAAGGAGATCCTCCGCCGAGACAAGGCCCGCAACGCCGCCGCTGCCGCCGCGTCGGCCTGAGGCCCATTCCACCTTTCTATATGGGGACCGACGGCCGGGTCGGGCGTGGTCCCTCTTTGCGCCGTGTGAGCGTCGGGAGAGCGGGACGTGATTCCAGGCAGTGACAAGCAGAAGCGGGCGTTGGGCCGTGGTCTCTCCGCGTTGATCCCCCAGGCCGGCCCGGTGCCGACCCAAGGCGCCTTGCCGGAGAAAGGAGGCATCCTCCGGCTCCCCATCGAGGCCATCCGCCGCGACACCGAGCAGCCCCGCAAGACGTTCGACGAGGACCGGCTCAAGGAGCTCTCGGACTCGATCAAGACCCAGGGGCTCATCCAGCCGGTGCTGGTCCGGAAAGAGGGGGACCACTTCCGCCTCATCGCCGGCGAGCGGCGCTGGCGCGCCGCGCAGCTGGCCGGCCTCAAGGACATCCCGGCGATCGTGCGGGAGGCCTCGGACGGGGAGGCGTTCGAGCTCGCGCTGGTGGAGAACCTCCAGCGCACCGACCTCAACCCCATTGAAGAGGCGCTTGGCTACAAGCGCCTCATGGAGGAGTTCAAGCTCACCCAGGAGCAGGTCAGCGCACGTGTGTCGAAGGATCGCTCCTCCGTTGCCAATTCCTTGCGCCTTCTCTCGTTGCCGGATGAAGTGAAGACGATGCTGGCCAATGGCGAAATCAACATGGGCCACGCGCGCGCCCTGCTGGGGATCCCCAAGGTCCCTGAGCTGGTGGAGCTCGCGCGCAAAGTCTCCGAGCAGAAGCTGTCAGTCCGGGAGACCGAGCGGCTGGTCAAGGACCGCAAAGAGGGCCCTGAGCAGAAGAAGTCCTCCAATAAGATGACGCCGCAGGTCCGCAGCGTGGTGGAGGAGCTTCAGCGGCTGCTCGGCACGAAGGTTCGGCTGAGTGACCGCGGTGGGAAGGGCACCCTGGAAATTGACTACTTCTCATACGAGGACCTGGATCGCCTCCTGGGTCTCATGCGGAAGTGAGCGGACACATCCATGGCATTGATCAAGCGGGAGGAGGACAACGTGGTCGCACGTGGCGGTGAGCTGAACGCGTTGCTGGGGAAGGGAAGCGAGTTCGAGGGGAAGCTGACGTTCGAAGGCCAGGTCCGGATCGACGGCAAGTTCAGCGGTCAGATCACCACCAAGGACACGCTGGTCATCGGAGACGGGGCGAAGGTGACCGCGGAGATCCTCGCCGGGACGGTGATCATCAACGGGCAGGTGGAGGGCAACATCAAGGCGACTCAGCACATCGAGTTGCACCAGCCCGGCCGCGTGAAGGGGAACCTGGAGTGCCCTTCGCTCTCGATTGATCGCGGGGTGATCTTCGAAGGCTCCTGCAAGATGGATGGGAGCACCGGGAGCAAGCCCGGCCTTCCGCCCGAGCTGCCCAAGAAGTAGCGCGATGCCCAGCCGGCGAAGCGCGGCGCTGCTGGCGCTCCTGCTCGCCGGCTGCCCAGCACCGAAAGAGCCCGCCCCAAGCCCAGACGCCGCCGCGCGCCCCGCGCGCGCGGGCGTGAAGGTGCCGCTGCCGGACGGGTGGACGGCGCGGGTGGGAAACGATCAGAGCTTCCAGGCCGGCCCGCAGGACCGGGTGGTGCTGCGGATAGACCAGCGCTCCGGCGCCGCCGCGGAGCTGCCGAGTCCTGCGGAGCTGCAAGAGGGGCTGCGGGCCGGCGTGCCGGACGCGCAGGTGGAGCTGGTGGCCGCGGAGGTGGAGGAGGAGCACGTGGTGCTCCGGCTCCGGCTGCGGCGGGCGCTGGATGGCGGGGTGAAGACCCTGCCGCTGGCGATCGGCGCAAAGCGGATGGGCGCGGACCTCTACCTCTGCGCGACCGAGCCCGGCGCCACCGAGTCCGAAGTGGAGAAGGCCGCCGCGGCGTGCGCGGGGCTCGCGCTGGCGCCGGGGCCCTGAAAAAGGGTGAAAGGCCCGGGCACAGCCTCCCAGCCAACGGCCGCGCTGGCCAGCGGGGCAGGCCACCCCGCCCCAGTCGCGGCAATACGAGCAATCGCTCACATTTTCCCGGCGCGGCCCCTGCGCCACCTTGACCTACCCTGCCCGCGGTCCTAGGACTCGCCCCCGATTGGAGGGTGGGGTCTTGCGCAAGCCGGTGGACGTGCTCGTTGTGGGAGGCGGGATGGCGGGCGTCTGCGCCGCGGCCGCGCTCGCGGAGCTGGGGCGCGAGGTGCGGGTGCTGGACGCGGGCGTGGACCGGCACAAGCAGCTCGCCGGAGAGCTGATCCACCCGCCGGGCGTGGCGGTGCTGCACCGGCTGGGGCTCTCCTCCGCCCTGGAGTCGAGCGGCGCCCAGGAGGTGAAGGGCTTCGCGGTCGTCTCCGCGCAGGGCGACTCGCAGCTGCTCCCCTACTCGGAAGTCCCCGAGCTCACCCACTCCGGCGCCGCGGTGGAGCACGCCTCCTTCTGTGCGCAGCTGCAGGCCGCGGTGCAGACGCTGCCTCGGGTGACGCTGCAGCGCCACGCGCGCGTCACCGCGCTCGAAGGCCTGGACGAGGACGCGGTCCGGGTGCGCCTGGCCAGCGGCGAGCAGCTCTCCGCGCGGCTGGTGGTGGCGGCGGACGGGCGCGGCTCGTCCGTGCGGCGGATGGCCGGGATCGGCGAGAGCCGGACCACGCTCTCCACCATGCTCGGGCAGCTGGTGCCCGCGGAGCTGCTGCCGCACGAAGGCTACGGCCACGTCTTCATCGAGGGCGCCTCGCTGGTGCTCGCGTACCGGATCTCCCCCACCCGCGCGCGCGTGATGATCGACGTGGCGCCCGGCGCGGCCTCGCTGGATGCGTGCCGCACGGATCCCGCGCACCTGAGCGCCCTGCCGCCGCCCTTGCGCGAGGCGGTGCGCGCCGCGCTGGCCCACCGCTCGCTCACCGCGGCCAACTCCACCGTCCTCCCCGAGGCGAGCGCCCGCGGAAGGGTGGCCCTGGTGGGCGACGCGGCGGGCTGCTGCCACCCGCTCACGGCGAGCGGCCTGTCCTCCTGCGCGCATGACGCCATGGCGCTCGCCCGCAGCGTCACCGCCTCCCCGCGCGACGAGCGCGAGGCCCTGCAGCGCTACGTCCGCCTGCGCCAGGGCGGGCAGCGCACCCGGATCTCCCTGGCCAGCGCGCTCTACCAGGCGCTGGGGGACAACTCCCCGGAGATGGTGCTGCTGCGCCGCGGCCTCTTCCGCTTCTGGCGGGAGAACGCCGAGGGGCGCGCCGCTTCCATGGGGCTGCTGTCCACCCAGGACGCGCGGATGGGCGTGCTCGCCCGCGAGTACGCCAAGGTGATGGCGTACTCCCTGCCGGAGCTGGTGCGCCGCTCCACCGAGCGGACGCCGCTGCTGCAGCGCCCGCGCACCGCGCTCAAGCTGGTGCGCTCGGCCCTGCCCTGGGTCTCCCAGACGGTGCGAGGCGCGTTCGAGGACGTGCCGCTGCTGCGCGCGCTCGCGTGAGCCGCCTTGACGCGCCCTGCTCTCTCCAACTAGTGCCTGCCGCCCTCCCCCATGAGCCCTGAACGGATTGAAGCGGATGTGGCGATCATTGGCGCGGGGCCGGCGGGCACCGCGGCCGCGCTGCACCTGGGGCAGCTCGGGGTGAAGAACGTGGTGCTGCTGGACCGCCACGACTTCCCGCGCGACAAGACGTGCGGCAGCGGCGTGTCCCCCAAGGGGATCTCCGTCCTGCGCGAGCTCGGCGTCTGGGAGCAGGTGGAGCCGCACGCGTACCCCATCCGCGGGCTGCGGCTGGTGACGCCCGGGGACCGCGAGGTCTTCCTCTCCGGCGGGGACTCGGCGGCGGCGGTGGTCTGCTGCCGGCGCACGCTGGATCACCTCCTGGTGCAGCGCGCCCAGGCGCTGGGGGCGCGCTTCGTCCCCCACTTCTTCGCGCAGGAGCTGCTCGAAGAGGGCGGCCGGGTGGTCGGCTGCGCCGCGGCGGACGGCCGCACGGTGCGGGCGAAGGTGACGGTGGTGGCGGACGGCGCGCACTCGCGCTTCGCGGTGGAGCGCGGGCAGAAGGCGCTCTACCAGGCGATCATGGGCTGGTGGGACGGCGTGCCCTTCACCTCCCATCACGTGGAGCTGGTGTTCGACCGGATGGTCTCGCCGATGTACGGCTGGCTGTTCCCGGAGGGCGGGGAGCGGGTGAACATCGGGATCGTCTACCCGGACGACGCGCACGAGAAGCGGGCGCGCGAGCTGTTCCAGGCCTTCCTGGACAAGCACTACGCCGCGCGGCTGCGCCCGGCGCGCCAGGTCGGGAAGTGGCAGGGCCACCCCGTCTGCTACTCCTACAAGATCGAGAAGCTCTCCTCGCCGGGGCGGCTCGTCATCGGCGAGGCCGGGCGGATGACCCACCCCGCGACGGCGGAGGGCATCTACCAGGGGATGCGCAGCGGGATGCTCGGCGCCCAGGCGCTGCGGGCGCTGCTCACCGGGGAGCAGGAGGAGGCGGCCGCCTTCGCGGAGTACGAGTCGCGCTGCCGCCGGGCCTTTCTCGCGTCCTTCGTCGCTTCGAAGGTTTGGCTGAAGACCATCACCTCGCCGGCGCTGGACTGGATGGTGGGGACGCTGCAGCGGCCCGGCCTGAAGAAGGCCTTCGGGCGGTTGATGGCCCAGATGTAGGCGGGTGCTATAGAGCGCCCGGCTTTCGGGGGCTTCAAAGCGTGAGGGGAACCATGTCTGAGTCCGTGACATCCCGCCTGGCGGGCTTCCACAAGCTGCCCCGAGACCAGCGCCTGGCGACGCTCGCGCAGATGTTCGGGCTGACGCCGGCGGAGGTGGCGGCGCTGGAGGGGGACCAGTCGCTGGACGCGGACGTGGCCAACCAGATGATCGAGAACGCGGTGGGCGTGTTCCGCCTGCCGCTCGGGGTGGGGCTCAACCTCACCGTGAATGGCAGAGATCACCTGGTGCCCATGGTGGTGGAGGAGCCGTCCGTGGTGGCGGCGGTCTCCTTCGCCGCGAAGATCGTCCGCGAGGCGGGCGGCTTCACCGCCGAGGCGGATCCGTCCTGGATGATCGGCCAGGTGCAGGTGACGCGCTACGGGGAGCCGGAGCAGGCGCGCGAGAAGCTGCTGGGGGCGAAGGAGCAGCTCCTGGCGCTGGCCAACAGCTTCCACCCCTCCCTGGTGCGCCGGGGCGGCGGGGCGAAGGACGTGGAGGTCCGCGTGCTCCCCGCGCCGGAGGGGCCGCACGGCGAGCCGCTGCTGATTTTGCACCTGCTGGTGGACACGCAGGAGGCGATGGGCGCCAACTTGATCAACACCATGGCGGAGGGCGTGGCCCCCATGGTGGAGCAGCTGACTGGCGGGAAGGTCTACCTGCGGATCCTCTCCAACCTGGCGGACCGGCGGCTGGCGCGCGCGTCCTGCCGGATCCCCGTGGAGCTGCTCGCGGACTTCGGGCTGCCGGGGCTGGAGATCGCCAAGGGGATCGCCCAGGCGAGCCGCTTCGCGCAGGCGGACCCCTACCGCGCGGCCACGCACAACAAGGGCGTGATGAACGGGATTGACGCCGCGGCGATCGCCACGGGGCAGGACTGGCGGGCGATCGAAGCGGGCGCGCACGCCTACGCTTGCCGCAACGGCCGCTACCAGCCCATCTCCAGCTGGACGCTGGAGGGGCAGCACCTGGTGGGGCGGATCGAGCTGCCGATGGCGCTGGGCACGGTGGGCGGGCCGATCAAGGTCCACGCCGGCGTGCAGGCGGCGCTCAAGCTCGCGCGGATCCGCTCGGCGCGGGAGCTGGGGATGGTGCTCGTCTCGGCGGGGCTGGCGCAGAACCTGGCCGCGCTGCGGGCGCTGGGCTCGGTGGGCATCCAGCAGGGGCACATGGCGCTGCACGCGCGCTGCGTGGCGGTGACGGCGGGCGCGCGCGGGGACTGGATCGAGAAGGTGGCGAGCCGGCTGGTGGAGGCGGGCCACGTGAAGGTGGAGAAGGCGCGCGAGGTGCTCGCGGCGCTGCTCGCGGAGGCGCGGCTGGCCGCGCGTTGAAGGAGACGCCTAGGATGTCGACGGATGCCACCCCCGCCGCCGCTCGCCGCAAGCCCGCCCGCACGCGGGCCAAGGCCGTGAGCGCGGTCCTCTCGCCAGAGCAGGTGGAGCAGGCCCAGGCCTTCTGCCGCGAGGTGTTGCCCTCGGTGAGCCGGACCTTCGCGCTGAACATCCCGGTGCTGCCGGCGCCGCTGGACCTCGCGGTGACGGTGGCGTACCTGCTCTGCCGGATCGCGGACACGGTGGAGGACGAGGCGCGCGGCGCTGCGGTGGAGCGCCAGGCGCTGCTCGCGGAGCTGGCGCGGCTGTGCACGCTGCCGGTGGACCTGGCGCTCGCGGCGGAGCGCTTCTCCGCCGGCGCGGTGGCGTCCCTGCGCGCGCAGGCGCCGGCGGCCGAGGTGACGTTGCTGCGCGGGACGCCGCGGGTGCTGCAGGCGCTGGCGAGCCTCCCCTCCCCGGTCCAGGCACCGATCGCCCGCTGCGTGCGGGAGATGGCCAGCGGCATGGGCGAAGTGGTGGCCCGCGCGCAGGCGCGAGGCGCGCCGGGGCTGGTGAACCTCGAGGAGACGCTCGAGTACTGCTACTACGTGGCCGGCACGGTGGGGGAGATGCTCACCCGGCTCTTCCTCTGGCACTCGCCAGAGCTCGAGGCGCGGCAGCGGGACGTGGAGAGCCGCGCGGTGGCCTTCGGACGGGCGCTGCAGCTCACCAACATCCTCAAGGACGTGCGCGAGGACCTGGAGCGCGGCGACTGCTG
This sequence comes from Myxococcaceae bacterium, assembly GCA_044229415.1. Taxonomy (GTDB): domain Bacteria; phylum Myxococcota; class Myxococcia; order Myxococcales; family Myxococcaceae; genus JBGATB01. Next base: position 168,106 of record JBGATB010000012.1, read on the forward strand.
GCTGCCGCTGGACGTGCTGGCCCGTCACGGCGTGACGCCGCAGAACCTGTTGGCCCCGGAGCGCCGCGCGCAAGCGGTGGCGGCGCTGGACGAGCTGGTCTCGGTGGCGCACGGGGAGATCCGCCGCGCGTTCGAGTACACGCTCGCGCTGCCCCGGGAGGAGCAGGGACTGCGGCTCTTCTGCCTCTGGCCGCTGTTCATGGCGGTGCTGACGCTGCGGCAGCTGCACGGCAACCCGGCGGTGTTCGAGCCGGCGCCGGTGAAGATCTCCCGCAGCGCGGTGAGCTCGGTGATGGCGCTCACTTCTGCGCTCGCCGGGCGGGACCGGGCGCTGTCCTTCATGTTCCGCGCCCTGACGCAGGGGCTGCCGGCAGCGAAGTAGGCGCGAAAGGAGCTGTCGCAGCGGCTACCGGTGTGTAGCGCTGCCGGCTTCCGGATTCTGTACGCCGTAGATCCGCCGTCGCGTCGCCTTCCCGCGGAACCGGCCTACACTGTGCACCTTCGCCGCAGGTGCAGCAGGGAGGCCCCCTTCGCATGTTGCGCCGTGACCTGTCCTTCGCAGCCGGTCTCCTCGCGCTCGCGCTCGCGTGCGGCGCCCCGCCCGCGGCGGTGCTGCTCCCGCCCGCGGTGACGCAGCTCTCCGCCTCGCCCTCCGCGCTCCCCTACGGCGGCGGCGAGGTGACGCTGCGCTGGAAGGTGGAGGGCGAGGGCACGGCGACGCTGGAGCCCGGCGTGGGCGAGGTGGCGCTGCAGGGCATGGCGACGCGGACCCTCACGGCGGACACCACCTTCACGCTCACCGCGCGCAACGCCGCGGGCAGCGCCTCCCAAGAGGTGACCGTCACCGTGGCCCGCACCTTCGAGCTGCGCGGCCAGGTGCTCAATGCGAGCTCGGGGCTGCCGGAGGCGGGGGTGAAGGTGCTCGTCCCGGGCGCCACCTCCGCCACCACGGACGCGGACGGCCGCTTCACCGTTCCGGGTGTGGTGGGCCCGTACGCGGTCCTGCTCGGCCGGGTGCGCGGCGCCGAGCAGACCGCCACGGTGTACGCCGGGCTCACCCGTCAGAGCCCCACGCTGGCGCTCTTCGGCGTGAGCGAGCCGACCTCGGTGGCGACCGTGAGGGGCAAGCTGACCGGCGGCACCGGCGGCCCCTACTCGGGGGCGCGCGTCTTCTTCGGCGGGCCGGGGGTGACGTCCGGCGCCGCGGAGGTGGAGCCCGCCGGGGGCTACGCGCTCGCCGAGGGCGGCCTCTCGGACGACCGCGCCCGCTGGCTGCGGACGCCGGAGGTGAACGGCGTGCTGCTCGCGGTGCAGGAGGTCTCCGCCGCGGGGCTGCTCACCGGCGGCTACCTGGGGGAACTTCCCGTGGCGCTCATCCACGGCGGCACCTTCTCCATGAAGGACGTGGCGCTCGCCCCGGCGACCGTGGCCACCGTGCAGGGCGAGGTGAGCTACCCGCCGGGCGCCAGTGCCAGCGGCTTTCGGGTGGGAATGCTGCTGCCGTCGTCCGCGCGCTATGCGCACCCGTTTCGTGCCGGCGCCGCGGTGGTGGGCGAGCCGGTGCTCGTCACCGGCGGCGGCCGCGTGACGCTCGAGGCCTTCGCGCAGCTGCCGGACGGGGCGGTGGCGCGGGGCAGCGTCTCCGCGCCCGCCGCGCCCACCGTCTCCGCGCAGCCGCTGCAGCTGGCGCTCGTGCCACCGCCCTCGCCGATCTCGCCCGCGAGCGGCGGCACCGTCTCATCGGGCGCTGCGTTCCAGTGGAGCGCGGGCGGAGGTGCCTCACTCTGGCGGTTGGAGTGCGCGGGCGGCGGCGTCTCGGTCCACGTGGTGACGGCCAGCCCCAGCGCGCAGCTGCCGGACGTGCGCGGCGTGGGCGTGGCGCTCCCTCGAGAGGTCGCGCTGAAGTGGACGGTGGTGGCGCACGGCGGCCTCGAGTCGCTCGACGCGGCGACGGACGGGCCGCGGCTGGTGCAGGCGACGCAGCAGAGCGCCGGGCACGACTTTCTCATCGCCAGCTCCGTGAGCCGTGCGGTCACCCTGGCGCCCTGAGCGTCTGCGGGCGCGGGCCGGCACATAGGGCCCCGGGAAACGGAAAGGGTCGCGCTCGGCGCTGCACGGATGGGTCCCTCGGAGGAGCGCTCGGGCCGCGGTGGGTTGCTGTGCCTCCGCTCGCGGGCTTCGTGGGCGCTCGAAGCGGCGGGGCGGCCGCGGAGCTTCCCGAAGATGAGGACTGGGCGACTGGTCGCACAACTCGCCCTCGGCGCCGGCGAGGGGCGGACACGTGGGCGCGCCTGTCGTGGGGAGGCGTGCTGCACCGGCGCCTGGACACCGGCGGTTGAGGGGCCCGGCGGGTTGCCCGCTCGCGACTTCGGGCGCGCCGGGAACTGGGTAGGAAACGGTGGATCCCCCCACCCCAACTCTACCCAGTACCGTCAACGCGCCAGCTTGCGGCCGATGAGCTCGCTTAGGGGCCGGCCGCAGCCAGAGGCCGCTGCGGTCGAGCGCCCTGTGCGCAGGCTCTGCCTGTGCAACCCGCCGCGGGTGGAGCGCTCTACCGCGGGGCCCATGCCTGCAGGGCGTGACGCGGCCCTGAACCCACCTGTCCCTCTGGGCTTGCCACGCTCCGAGCGAGCAGTGCCGGCGCCCTACCGCCGCCGCTCGGCGATGTGCGCGTCCACCACGGACTCCAGCGTGTGCATGGGCGCGGAGACCGCAGTGAGCAGCGCGCGGTGGAAGCGCGGCAGCTCGAAGCGCCGCCCGAGCGCGTCCTGCGCGCGGCCGCGCAGGCGGATCAGCTCGCGCGAGCCGAGCAGGTAGCCCAGCCCGTGCGCGGGCCGCGCCGCGCAGCGCAGCAGCGCCTGCTGCAGCCGTCCCTGGGGCAGCCCGGTCTTCTCCTGCAGGTAGCGCAGGGCTTGATCCTTCTTCCACCCCAGCGCGTGCAGTCCGGTGTCCACCACCGCGTACGCCGCGGTGAGCAGCTGCCGCTGCAGGGCCCGGGCGCGCTGCAGGGGCGTGGTGAGCCGGCCGCTCTCCAGCAGGAGCCGCTCGCTGTAGAGCGCGCCGCCCTCGGTGGTGGCGACGGACGCGGTGTGCTGGACGATCGGCGGGAGCGAGGTGAGGTGGGCGGCCGCGCAGGCCTGGAGGTGGTGCGTGAAGGCGTGGTGCACGGCGCAGCGCAGGTCCCCGCGCCGGCAGTCCCGCTTCACCACCAGCAGGGCGGGCCGCGAGCCGTCCGGCGCGCCGGGCAGGTAGCGCACGCCCTCGCCGGGGGCGTCCACCCGCTCCAGCCGCAGCGGGAGCAGCTGTGCCGGGAAGAAGCCCCAGAGCGGCGCGAGCCAGGTGGCGGCCTCCTCGAAGGCGGCGGTGGCCGCGCGCCCGCGCTCGGCGTCATCCGTCCAGGGGCGCTCTTCGAGCGCGGAGAGCTCCTCGAGCACCTCCTGCGGCGTGGCGCGGCGGGCGAGCGCGAGCTGACCGCCCAGGCCGAGCAGCTCCTGCTCCAGGCGGCGCACCTCCTCCAGCCCCACCTCGTGCAGCTGCTCGGGGGTGAGGCTCCCGTCGGTGTGGATGGCGAGCTCGCGGGCGTAGAGCTTGTCCCCGCCCTTCACCGCGCACAGCCCGAGCGAGGGCCGGGTGGGCAGCGTCTCCAGGAAGGCGCGGAACTGCTGCAGGGCGGGGAGCGCCTCGTGCGCGAGCGCCTGGGCCAGCGCGTCCGCGGCGCGCTCCCGGGCCAGCGCGTCAAACGTGTCCGGCGCGCCGCCCAGCGCGGCGAGCAGGGCGCTGCGGGCGGCGTCCGCCGGGGCGAGCGCGTCCAGCTGGGCGATCGCCCCCTGCACCACCGCCTTGGGCGGGACGAGCCGCTTCTTCACGCCCGCGCTCAGGTTCTCGGTCAGCTGCGCCAGCTGCGTGGGCAGGGCGCGCAGCCGCTCCACCAGCGTCTGCGCGTCCTGCGGCGAGCGCAGGGTGTGGGCGAGCGCGCCCAGCGGCTGCAACAGCACCAGCGGGCCGCGCACGGGATCCATCCGCTGCCACAGCCAGGCCCGGGACTTGTGGCGCAGCCGCTCGGTGGAGATCGCCTTGGCCACCACGTCGTGGAGGATCCGCAGAGAAGGCTCGAGGTGCCGGTTGTCCACGCGGGTCAGCTGGCGGGCCAGCTTGGCCATCACCTCGTCGTGGCGCTTGGACTCGGCGCGGGAGAGGTCATCGAGCAGGGCGTCCGCGGTGCGGGCGCCCACGGCGGTGGCCAGCTCGGGGCTGTGGCGCAACAGCTCGCTCCAGAGGTCATCGGCGATCCGGCGGATGGCCTCGCCCGGGGCGGCGGCGTGGAAGGGGCTCTCGGCGGGGGCAGCAATCACGGAAGGGGACCTCCACCGTGACGAGGGTCTGCGCCCCTTTTTCGTTGCACGGCGAAGCGAACATTCCTGACTTCGGCGGTTTGGCCGCGAGGACGGCTGGACATTTGCGTGCCGGTTGCCCTAGGCGTCACCTCCCATGGTGAGCCCTTTCGTCCCACTTCCTCGCACCTCGCCCGCCACGGTCCCGGAGGTCCCCGCCGGCGCGGCGCGGCCCGCGGATCCGCTGGGCGCGGCGATCGACGCGCTGGCCCGGACGCAGGAGAAGACCGGCGCCTGGAAGGGCGACTACGGCGGCCCGCTCTTCCTGCTGCCCATGTACGTGGGCACGGCGCACGGCATTGGCCTTCCGCTCGACGCGCGCACCCGCGAGGAGATGATCCGCTACCTGCGCAACCACCAGAACCCGGACGGCGGCTTCGGGCTGGACATCGAGTCGCACAGCCACGTCTTCACCAGCGTCCTCAACTACGTGGCGCTGCGGCTGCTCGGAGTCCCGCGCGAGGAGCCGCTGGCCGCGCGCACCCGCGCCTGGTTCCTGCGCCAGGGCGGCGCCACCGCCTCCGCGTCCTGGGGGAAGTTCTTCCTCTGCCTGCTCAACCTCTACGAGTACGAAGGGCTGCATCCGCTGCCGCCGGAGCTGTGGCTCTTGCCGCGCTCGCTCCCCTTCCACCCCTGGCGCCTCTGGTGCCACGCGCGGATGGTCTACCTGCCGATGAGCGTCCTCTACGGGCGCCGCGCGAAGCTGCCGCTCACGCCGCTGCTCGCCCAGCTGCGCGAGGAGCTCTTCGATGGCCCCTACGCCCAGGTGGACTGGGCGGGCTCGCGGGACGCGGTGGCGCTCACGGACGCGTACACGCCGCGCAGCGCCCTGATGAAGCTGGCGCACCGCGCGCTCGGGGCGATCGAGCAGCGGGCCTCGCGCCGGCTGCGCGAGCGCGCCATCCGCCACCTGGTGGGCCACATCCGCTACGAGGACGACGCCACCGGCGGCCTGTGCATTGGCCCGGTCAACCAGCTGCTCAACGCCTGGGTCTGGCACTTCGAGGCGCCGCTCGGCCCGGAGCTGGCGCGCCACAAGCGGGTGATGCCGGAGTACCTCTGGAGCGCGCCGGACGGCGTGAAGATGCAGGGGTACAACTCCTCCGAGCTCTGGGACACCGCGTTCGCCGCGCAGGCGCTGGTGGCCACCGGGCGCCTGGAGAAGGTGCGCCCCACGCTCGCCGGGGCGTACGCGTTCCTGGAGAAGAACCAGATCCGCCAGGACCCGCCGCAGCTGGCCCGCCACTACCGCCACACCGGCAAGGGCGGCTGGCCCTTCTCCACCGTGGAGCACGGCTGGCCGATCTCGGACTGCTCGGCGGAGGGGCTCAAGGCGAGCCTCCTGCTGGAGCCGCTGGGGCTGCCGGGGCCGCAGGTGACGCCAAAGCGGCAGCGCGAGGCCGCGGAGCTCCTGCTCACCTGGCAGAACGAGGACGGCGGCTGGGCCACCTACGAGCTGACGCGCGGGCCGAAGTGGCTCGAGCAGCTCAACCCGTCCGACTGCTTCTCGGACATCATGATCGACCACTCCTACGTGGAGTGCACCTCGGCGTGCGTGCAGGCGCTGAGCGCGTTCTGCGCGCGCTACCCGCGCTGGGCCACGCGGCGGATGCGCGAGGCCATCTCCACGGGCGTGGACTTCCTGCTGCAGCGGCAGCGCGAGGACGGCTCCTGGGAGGGCAGCTGGGGGATCTGCTTCACCTACGGGACCTGGTTCGGGACCTGGGGGCTGGCCGCCGCCGCGGAGCTCTGGAAGGGCGAGCGGCGCGCCGCCAAGCTGCAGCCGGCGCTGGAGCGGGCGGCGCGCTTCCTGGAGGAGAAGCAGCTCCCGGACGGCGGCTGGGGAGAGACGCCGCAGAGCTGCCGGCAGCGGCGCTACGTGCACGCCGAGCGCGGCCAGGCGGTGATGACGTCCTGGGCGCTGCTCGCGCTGGTGAAGGCCGGCCGCGGCAACAGCCCCGCCGTCCGCCGCGGCGTGGAGCACCTGCTCGCGGCCCAGCGGCCGGACGGGACGTGGCCGCAGGAGCACATCGCCGGGGTGTTCAACAAGACGTGCGCGATTACGTACGACGCGTACCTGCGCGTCTTCCCGCTCTGGGCGCTGGCGCTCTGCGGGGAGGCTCCGGCCCGGAGCTGACGGACGCTTTTCGACGTTGAAGCTGGCGGCGCGGCCAGCCCGGCCGTCATCCGGTCCAACCCGCGTTGGATCGCCGCGCCACGGCGTCCGCGCCAGCTTGTCGGTGGGGCAGAAAGCCTGGGACGTTGAGGCCTTCCCGGGGGGCGGCCATGAATCTGACGCGCGACGAGCGGAGTGCGGACAGGAACCAAGCGCACCGGAACGCGCTGCTGCGGCAGAGCGTGGCCCGCATGGACTGGCTCTTCGCCGCGGCGCCGGCGGGCCTGGGCTTCCTCGACGCGCAGCTGCGCTTCATGCGCGTCAACGAGGCGCTGGCGCGGCTCAACGGGCTGCCTCTCCACGAGCACGTGGGGCGCCCGGCCGAGGAGCTCTTGCCGCCGGCGGTGGCGGCGCGGCTGCTTCCGGCGCTGCGGCAGGTGCTGCGGCGGGGAGAGGGCTCGGCGGAGGTGGCCCTGCAGGTGCGGCTCGGCTCGCCCTCTTCGGTGCGCGAGCTGCAGGCCAGCTGCTACCCGGTGCTCACGCCCGAAGGAGAGCCGTTCGGCGCCGGCGTGCTGGTGATGGACGTGACCGCGCTGCGCGAGGCCTCCGAGTTCCGCGAGCGGCTCCTGGGGATCGTCAGCCATGACCTGCGCAACCCGCTGCAGAACGTGCTCCTGAGCGCGGACCGGCTGCTCGCGGTGCCGATGGCGGACGAGCGCCGCAGGGACCTGCAGCGGATCCGCCGCAACGTGCGGCGGATGGACGGGATGATCCGGGATCTCCAGGAGCTCACCCGCGCGCGGCACGGGGGGTTGTTCGTGGAGCCCTCGCCCATGGAGCTGGCCGCGCTCTGCGAGGGGCTGGTGGAGGAGTGGCGCGCGCTCCACCCGGAGCGGCACCTGCGGCTGGTGGCGCGTGGAGACACCCGCGGCTGCTGGGACGCGCAGCGCCTGACGCAGCTGTTGCTCAACCTGGTGAGCAACGCGTTCGACTACTCGCCCGAGGGCACGGAGGTGCTCATCGAGCTCACCCGCGCGGAGGGCAGCGTCTGCCTCGCGGTGAGCAACCAGGGCGGGCCCATCTCCGAGCGGCAGCGCGAGCTGCTGTTCGACCCGTTCCAGCGCGCGCGCCCGGGCGGCCACCGCAGCCACGGCGCCGGACTCGGGCTGGGGCTCTACATCGTCCAGCAGATCGCCCGCGCCCACGGCGGAGGCGTGGACTGCGTGAGCGCCGACGGGCGCGTGACGTTCGCGGTGACGCTGCCGGTCGACGCGGAGGCGGGGCCGGGGCTGTGGCGCTCGCCGCGCGAGGCGCATCCGTAGTCCGGCCGTGGGCGAAGTCGAAAGGCGCCCCCTCGTTCATCCCGAGAGGCTGTGACTCTTTCTCGGGAGGCTGTGACTCTTTCTCGGAAGTCCCCCACCGGTCACCCCGAGCGTAGGACCGAAGGTCCGTAGTCGAGGGGCGGCACCAAGCCCGTGATCGCGACGAGGCCGCTTCGAGGTCCGTGGCGCCCCTCGACTACGCGCCTGCGGCGCTGACCTGAAACTTGCCGCGCCCCGCTCAGCCCGAGCGAAGTCGAGGGCCCGCCGATCGTAGGGACTCTCGCTCGTAGGGCCCTCGACTTCGCTCGGGCTGAGCGGACGGCCTCACGTTTCTTGCCTTGATTGATCCGCCCAACGGGCGGCGGCCTCACTACGCTCGGGGTGACCCGGGCGTGGGGCGCTGGCCGTCTTGCCGCCGCTCGCCTTCCACGCGGCGAGCACCTTGGCCTCGCGCTCGGCGGTGACGCCGGCGCGCAGCTTGGCCTTGCGCTCGGCGCTCTGGCCCTTCCACCACTCCAACGTGGCGCGCACCGTCTCATCCAGCGGCCGGAAGGTGAGCCCCTTCTCCTGCGCCCGGGCGGAGCGCACCGTGGCGAAGCCGGCGGACTCGCCGGTGGAGGGGACCCACACCGGCATGTCGCTCCAGGGCGAGACCTCCTGCTTCTCCAGGAAGTCCGCGCTCACCCAGGTGAAGCGCGCGTCGCTCCCGCTCACCTGCTTGCAGCTCTCCAACAGCCGCGCCATCGGCAGCGGCTGGGCGGGACCCACGGCGTTGAAGACGCCGGTGGTGCTCCGCTCGATCGCCAGGACGATCCACTGCGCGAGATCTCGCACGTCGATGAACTGGACCGGGTCCTTGCCGTCACCGGGCGCCATCACCTCGCCGCCGAGCGAGACGCGGGCGGGCCAGTAGGTGAAGCGGTCCGTGGGGTCGTTGGGGCCCACGATCAACCCGGAGCGGATGCTCGTCACCCGCCCGGGCATGGCCTTCTCCGCGGCCTGCTCGCAGAGCGCCTTCAGCTCGCCGTAGTACTGGTCCACCTTCTCGCTGGTGGGGTCGGGCAGCGTGCGCAGGGGCGACTGCTCGTCGATGCCCACCTTGCTGGTGTCGCCGTAGACGGAGATGGAGGAGATGAAGACGTACTGCCCCACGTTGGGGGCGAGCAGCTCCGCGGAGGCCTTCACCAGGCGGGGGACGTAGCCCGAGGTGTCGATCACCGCGTCCCACTTCCGGCCGGCGAGCGCCTCCAGGTGGCCGTCCCGGTCCCCGCGCAGCTTCTCCAGCTGGGGGAAGAGCTCCGAGTGGGTCTTGCCGCGGTTGAAGAGCGTCACCTCGTGGCCGTGCGCGAGCGCCGCCTCCACCGTCTCCGGACCGAGGAAGCCGGTGCCGCCCAGCATCAGGAGCTTCTTCTTCGGTACCGCCGCGGCGCGGGGAGCGGTGGCGCAGCCGGGCAGCAGCGAGGCGGCGGCGAGCGCGGCGGACGAAACGAGCAGGCTTCTACGGGTCAGCGGGGCCATCAGAGGTTCTCCAGCTCTTGCGCCATCCGCTTGCGGAGGGCGGGGTCGGGAAGGCGGCCGAAGCCGGCCTCCAGGTTGTCCGCCATGTGCGCCGGGTTGCGCGTGGCGGGGATGGGACAGGTGACGGCGGGGTGACCGAGCAGCCACTTGAGCAGCACCTGCGCCCAGCTGCGGCAGCCGAGCTCCGCGGCCCACGGCGGCAGCGGCTTGCCGCGCACGCGGGAGAAGAGCGAGCCGCCCTCGAAGGGGCGCATCACCAGCACCGCCAGCCCCTTCTCCTGCGCCAGGGGCAGCAGCGCCTTCTCCGCCTCGCGGAAGCCCAGCGAGTACGGCAGCTGCACGAAGTCGAGCGGCTCGCTGCGCATCAGCTCCGCGAGCGCGTCGAACGCGGAGGCCAGGTAGTGGGTGATCCCCACGTAGCGGACCTTGCCCTCCTGCTTGAGGCCGCGCAGCGTCCGCAGGTGGGTCTTCACGTCCACCAGGTTGTGCACCTGCATCAGGTCCACCGTCGACGTCCGCAGCCGCTGGAAGGACTGCTCCATCTGCTTCACGCCCGCCTCCCGGCCGGTCGTCCACACCTTGGTGGCCAGGAACGAGACAGGGCGTCTGCCGGCTTGTTGCAGCAGGTCCCCCACCACGCCCTCGGCGCGGCCGTACATGGGGGAGGAGTCGATCACCCTGGCCCCCGCCGCGAAGAAGCCGTCCAGCACCGCGCGCAGGGGCGCGCGCGCGGCGTCGCTGGCGCCCACGTCGAAGGTCTCCCACGTCCCCATGCCCATCACCGGAAGCAGCTCGCCCGTCTTCGGGATGGGGCGGGTGAGCATCGGGCCTCGTGCCGTGCTTACGCCTCCATCGCTGGAGGGGCTGCGCGCCGGCGCCGCCTGGAGCAGCGGTCCCGCCATCCCCGTCAACGCGAGCAGCTCGCGGCGGCTCAGGCCGCCCCGCTCAGCCCGAGCGAAGTCGAGCGCCCGTTCGTCCGCAGACGGCCGTTCACGTTCCATCGGCACTCCTCCGTGCGGCGTCGTGCTCGGCGGCGTTGCGGCGATCTCTGCGTCCCAGGAACAGCCCCACGCCCAGCCAGATCAACGCGATGGGCGCGCCCAGCAGCGCGGAGCCGGTGAGGGTGAGCCCCAGCGCCTTCACCCCGCTGAAGCCCCAGCCCGCCAACGCGTCCCCGCCGCGGAAGACCACCGTGTCGATGAAGTTCTTCGACTTGTACTTGTCCTCGCGGGGGACCACGGTGAAGAGCAGCTCGCGCGAGGGGCGCTCGATGGCGTACTGGGCCGCGCGGCGGACGCCCTGCAGCGCGGCGAGCACCCAGAGCCGGGGCGCGGCCGCCAGCGCCAGGAAGCCGACCGCGGAGAGGCTCGGCAAGAACGCCACGCCGAAGGCCACGCCCAGCCGCTGCAGCAGCTGCCCGGTCACCAGCACCTGGGTGGCGAGCGTGAGCACGTTCACGAAGAGGTCGATCTTCGCCAGCACGGCGGTGCGCTCGGCGGCGGTGAGGGCGGCGTCCGAGAGGATCTGCGCCTGCTCGAAGTAGAGGAAGGTGTTGGTGACGCTGAGCAGGAAGACGTAGAGGCAGATCCCCGCCAGCGTGGGGGAGCGCAGCACGCGGATGATCCCGTCGAGGAGCCCGCCGCCCACCGCGCGCTCGATGCGGGCCTCGTCCGCCTCGGCCACGGCAGGCTGGGCGCGGCGCCAGGCGGAGAGGCGCCCCACGCAGAACACCGCGCCCTCGAGCATCGCCGCGGAGAGGAGCATCAGCCGCAGCGGCCCCACCGGCTTGGCGAGCAGCGCGGTGATCGCCGGCCCGGCCAGCGCGCCCAAGCTGCCGCCGGCGGCGATCGCCCCGTAGAGCCGCTTGGCTTGATCTCTGCGGAAGAGATCCGACATCACGCTCCAGAAGATGGAGACGACGAAGAGGCTGTAGACCGAGAGCCAGACGAAGAAGGCGGGGACCGCGAAGAAGGCGAGGACCGCGGCGGCCTTTGACCCCTCGGCGCCGAGCAGGAAGAAGAAGCCCACCAGCGAGGCGATGAAGAAGCGGTAGACCCAGGGCACCAACCGCCGCGGTGGGACCCGGGCGGCGAGCGCGGAGAAGACGGGCGCCACCGCGAGCATGGTCACGAAGGTGCCGGTGAAGTACCAGGGCAGCTTCTCCACGTTCGCCACGCCCATGGCATCCCGGATGGGGCGCAGGATGTAGTAGCTGCACAGCAGCAGGAAGAAGTAGGCGAACGAGTAGAGCAGCGCGCCCCACTCGCCGGGTTGGACGTGGACGCCCAGCAGGGGGCCGCGCTTGGGTTCGGAAGTCACCGGCCCTCCGCCTTAGCAAGACCCGCGCGCACGCTCTCCCCCTCTGCAGCGGGTGGGACACCGGCTCCCACGCGTTAACCCCCGCGCACACGCGCCCGCCGCCTAACGCCCAACGTCCACAGTGGCCTCTTCTCCGCCACCGCACCGACCGTCCGAGAATCGCTTTCGGTCCGCCGCTGGAGGAGCCCGAAGATGACGCAAGCAAAGCACACGCAGTTCGCCATGAAGGCGCTCGACATGGCGGAGATGTTCAAGATCTACGTTGGGGCCAAGGCGCTCGAAGGCCCAACCAAGTACTCGGTGGAGCTGGGCAAGCCGGACGGCCCGTCCACCGGCGGCGGCAAGCAGGCGATGCAGCCGATCAAGCTGATGCCGCAGGGGGACGGCACCACGCTGGTGGCGGGGCACGCCAACCAGGTGGAGCGGCGCGCCGAGCTGCGGACCTACGACTTTTTGGCGCAGAGCCACGCGCAGCGCTTCCCGGGCGCGGACTTCCCGATCGAGCGGAAGGCCTACGACGACCTGCTCGCGCGGCTGGAGCAGTTCTTCAAGGACCAGGCGCTCCAGGTGGAGAAGATCCAGGCCGCCGCCGGCGGACCCGCCCCGCGCGCCGCTGCGGCGGCGGAGGCGCCGGTCTCGCTGCCGAGCTCGGGCATGCCGAAGTGGCTGATCGCCGCCATCGGCGTGGCCGTGGTGGCGGCCGCTGCGGTCGCCGCCGTCTTCCTGTAGCGGACTTGCTGCGCGCGCGGTCCCAGCCCGGGGTTCATGCCTGGGCTGGGGCGGTGACGGAAGGGCCGCCCCCGTGCCAATACGGCTCGAGGAGGAGGTCCCGTCATGCCGCTGCGCGCCTGGTCTGTGGTCCTACTGTGGATGGGCGCGCCCGCCCTGGCCTCCGAGGTGGAGGTCTTCGTAGATCGCGGCGAGCTCTTCGTCCGCGCGGGGGCCCAGGCAGGGCTGCGCGTGGGGGACGAGGTCGCCATCCTCGGCGCCCGGATTGGGGAAACGAAGGAGCGGCGCCGCGTGGGCAGCGCGATGGTGATGGAGGTCTGGCCTTCGCTCGCGCGGATCGCCCCGGATCGCGCCGCCGCGAGCGACAAGACGCCCCGCAAGTACGCCGCGCTCAGCACCCCGGAGCCGGTGCGCTCGGACGCCGCTGCAAGCGGGCTCACCCCTCCCCCGCCGCCGCCGCCGGCCGAGGAGCCCACCGGGATGGTGGGCCACGCCTGGTTCAAGGGCGCCGGGCCGTGGAAGCTGCTGATGCTCTACAACGACGGGGCGAGCGGCTGGAGCCGCTGCAACCTGCGGCTGCAGCCGGGGGAGATGAGCTACCACCTGCCGAGCCTGCGCGCGGGGGACCACGAGGCGATCGCCCTCTCCAACTTCTCGGGCGAGCGGCCGGAGCAGGACATCACCCGGGTGGCGGTGACGTGCGCCGAGGGCTCGGTGACCATCGTCTTCCCGGAGTAGGGGCGCCCGTGATCCGTGATCCGTGATCCGTGGGCCGAAAGCCGTCCCCGTCCCCGTGGCCGTCCCCGTCCCCGTGGCCGAACCCGACCGAGGCAGCGCGGCGATCCGCCCCTGAGCCCGTTCGAAGCGCGACGTCCCCCTCCCCCGACTGTCCTTTCCCTGTTGCCTGTCAGGTGGGAGTTGACGCTCAGCCGCGTAAACACTCGCGTAACCCATGGATCTCCAAGCCTTCACCGCAAGGCACAGCCGTTGCCTACCTCCGCCGGTGCTTCCCCGCCTTTCCCTCCCTCTCCTCACCCTGCTCTTCGCCTGCACGGTCGGCCCGGCGCCGGAGCCGCCGTCCGGCGTGACGGTGCGGCCCGTGACGAGCGGGGTGGAGGTCCGCTGGCTCCCGGAGAGCGCGCGCAGCTACCAGACCCTCATCTCCTGGCGCGCCGAGGGCAGCGACGAGCGCGGCTCTGAGACCGTGGCGGAGCTGACCGCCTCCTATCTGGTGCTCGGGCTCACCCCGGGCGTGCGCTACGGCTTTTCGCTCGTCACCCGCGCGACGGACGGGCGCGAGTCCGGTCCCACCGAGGAGCTCTTCGCCGTGCCGCTGGCCCCGGGCCAGAGCGTGGAGCCGCCGGACGCCGGGCCCCCCGTCCCCGACGCCGGCGCCCCGGTGGACGCCGGCTACACCGGCCCGCTCACCCCGGACGGGGGGCGCCCCGCCACCAACTTCGTCTCCCAGCCGCTCCCCGCGCTGCTGCCCGTCCACATGCGCAACGGCCTCTCCACCGCGGACTACCGCCTGCTCCCGGGCGACTACGACGGGGACGGCCGCAAGGACCTGGCGATGGTCAGCCCCAACGGCGGCGGTACCTGGGCCACGCACGTCTACCTCGAGCTGTCCACCGACGCCGGCGTGGCCTCCGTGGGCTGGCCCGCGGCCCTCCCCGGCCAGATGCGCCTCACGCCCGTGGCCACCCGCTTCGACGTCTTCGCCGCGGACTTCAACGGGGACGGGCGCACGGACCTCGCCTCGCTCAGCCCCACTGCGCCGGGCGCCTGGGACAGCAACGTCTTCATGGAGCTCTCCACCGGCGCCGCCTTCACCAGCGCCCCCTGGGCCTGCGGGTTGCCCACGGACATGCGCAACGGCGGCGCCACCAACGACTACCGCGTCTTCGCCGTGGACCTGAACGGCGACAAGAAGGCGGACCTGCTCGCCGTCAGCCCCAACGGCGGCGGGGCCTGGGTGAACGTGGCCTTCGGCTGCCTCTCCACCGGCACCGGCTTCACCCGCTTCGGCTGGTCCTCCAACGTCGCGGTGGCCATGCGCAACGCCGCGACCGCCCCGCTGCTCGGCGCGGACTTCCGCCTCATCCCGGGCGACTTCAACGGCGACGGCAAGGGGGACCTGCTCGCCTACAGCCCCAACGCGCCGGGCGGCTGGCAGAGCTCCGCCTACGTGGATCTCTCCAGCGGCACCGCCTTCACCGGCGGCGCCTGGGCCACCCCCGTCCCCGCGCTCCTGCACGCCCAGCCCGCGGCCCGCTTCGTAGAGGTGAGCGGGGACTTCAACGGGGACGGCCGCACCGACGTGGCCTGGCTCTCCGCCAACGCCACCGGCGCCTGGCGCACCAGCGTGTACCTCGACCTCGGCGCCGGCATCCAGCTGGTGCCTCTCACCGCGCCCTCCTCCATCGCCAACCGGCTCGCGCTCGGCGGCGCCAGCGCCGTCTACCGCTTCTTCGCCGGGGACGTGGACGGGCTGCGCGGGGATGAGCTGATCGCCTTGAGCCCGGACGCCAGCGGCGCGTGGGCCACCACCACCTTCGTCGAGCGCCTCTCCGGGGCGCAGCTCGTCACCGGCAGCTGGTCCGGGGCGGCGCTCCCCGAGCAGCTGCGGGCGGGCGGCGCCGCGGCCCGGTACTTCATCTCGCTCGCGGACGTGGATGGAGACGGGCGCGCGGACTTCTCCGCCGTCAGCCCGGACGCCACCGGCGCCTGGGCCACGCAGGTGCTCAGGGATCTCGCGCGCTGACGGACGGCCGCTTTCCGGTAATCTGCCCCGCCATGTCCGACTCCAGCCGGCCGTCCCTGGGCGATCGCATCCGCTACCACGTGGATCGCTTCATGTCGTGGAGCCCGGTGGCGCGCTTCGTGGGCCTGTTCGCCCTCTCGTTCATCCTCGTCACCGTCTGTGCGCTGCTCGCCATGCTGGTGATGCCGGCGCCGCCCGAGGACCCGTTCGACTTCTTCGAGGCCATGTGGTGGGCGATGACCCGCGTGGCGGACGCCGGCACCATGGGGGACGACAAGGGGACGCTGGTGCGCACCGTGGCCGTGCTCTCCACCTTAAGCGGCGTCATGGTGGTGGCGTTGTTGATCGGCTTGGTGAGCTCCACCATCGGCGAGAAGATCGACGACCTGCGCAAGGGGCGCAGCCCGGTCATCGACGAGGGCCATACCCTCATCCTGGGCTACGGGGAGAAGGTCTTCACCCTGCTGCGCGAGCTGCGCGAGGCCAACCTCAACCAGCGCTCCGCCGGGGTGGTCATCCTCTCGGAGGCGGACAAGGAGGAGGTGGAGAACGCCGTGCGCGAGCGCATGGGCGACATGAAGACCACCCGGGTGATCGTCCGGCAGGGCTCGCCCTTCTCGCCCACGGACCTCAAGAAGGTGGGCGCCGGCCGGGCCAAGAGCATCGTGGTGCTCGCCAGCGACGCGGACCCCACGGACGACGCCGTCCCCGGGCAGGCGGACATGGGGGCCATCAAGACGCTGCTGGCGCTGCGCCGCGTCCCCGGCGCGCTCACCCACAACCACGCCACCATCGAGCTGCTCGAAGGCTCGCGGAAGAACGTGGTGGAGCGGCTGGGCGCCGGCGGCGTGGAGGTGGTGGCGATGCAGGACACGCTCAGCCGCCTCATGGTGCAGACGGTCCGGCAGCGCGGCGTGGCCGAGGTCTACCGCAACCTGCTCTCGTACGAGGGCTCGGAGTTCTACTTCCACGCCTTCCCGCAGCTGGACGGCCAGCCCTTCTCCACCGCGCAGTGGCGGCTCAAGGACGCGGTGGCGGTGGGGGTGCGGCGGGTGGAGGCGGACGGCCAGGTGCGCTGCGTGCTCAACCCGCCCGAGGACTTCGTGCTGCGGCGGGAAGACCAACTGCTGGTGCTCGCCGAGGACGACGACACCTTCTCCCTGCTCCCCACCGAGCGGCAGGTGCAGATCCCCGCCGGCTTCGAGGGCGCCACCCCCGCGCCCCGCAAGCCCGAGCGCATCCTCATCTGCGGCTTCGGCGACTCGGTGCGGGACGTGCTGCGCGAGTTCGACAACTACGTGCTGCCCGGCTCCGAGGTCTGCCTGATGCCCGGCCGCAGCAAGGAGGAGGTGGCCGAGGTCCTGGATGTCCGCCAGCTCCAAGTGAAGAACCTCTCGCTCAAGTTCGTGGAGGGGGACCCGGTCTCTCCCGAAGCGCTGCGCCCGCTCACCCGGCTGGGCTTCTCCGCGGCGCTGATCGTCGCGGATGACCGCTTCGAAGCGCAGGAGGCGGACGCCCGCACGGTGATCTCCGTGCTGCTCTTGCGCGAGCTCTTCTCCGGCGGCGCCGAGCGGCCGCCGCGGATCATCAGCGAGATCCTGGACCCCCGGACCAAGGACCTGCTGGAGACGGACGGCGCCGCGGACTTCGTGGTGTCCAGTGAGATCACCAGCATGCTGCTGGCCCAGGTCTCCGAGCGGCGCGAGCTCAACGCCGTCTTCGCCGACCTGTTCGACTCGGACGGCAATGAGATCTACCTCAAGCGCGCCGCCTGCTACGCGCCGCTCGGGACGCGGGTGAGCTGGCTCTCCGTGCAGAAGACGGCGCGCGCCCGCGGCGAGGTGGCGATGGGCTTCGTGAAGGGGCTGGACGCCGCCGTCATCAACCCTTCGCAGGAGGAGCAGCTCTCCTTCGGGGAGGCGGACCGGGTGATCGTCCTCGCGGAAGATGACAGCGAGGCCGCTTCTGCCGCCACGGCGAAGTCCGCGTGAGCCGCCTGCTCTTGCTCACGGCGCTGATCTCCGCGGGGTGCGGGACGAGCTCCACGCCTCCGCCCGGCGCCGACGGCGGCGAGCTCCCCGCGCTCGAGGAGCCCGCCCCCACCGCGGACGGCGGCGCGCCGCTCACCTGCGCGGAGACGCACTGCACGGCGGGTTACGTCTGCTGTCAGCTTTGCAAGAAGGTCTCGTGCTCCCCGAAGCAGATCTCCTGCCCGCGGGTGGAGTGCCAGGGGCCGTAGAGCGCTTCAGCCGCGTGCTCACACTGTTTATTCGTCCGCGGCGAGGCGCCCATTCCCCAGTGAATGCGCCTTTTTGCGCAGGTGCTTGTCCCCGGAGTGGAGCGTTTCGCACCCGCTCCCACACCGGAACGAGCACCCCATGCACTCCCCCAGCGCCCATGCCACGCCGCTCCCCCGGGAGCTCTTCACCCAGCTCGGAGAGGCCACGGGGTGGATGGAGCGGGCGGCCAGCCGTGAGCTGAGCCCCTACTCGGCGCGCGCGCTGGACGCGGCGGCGCGGCGGGCGGCGGAGCTGCTCGCGCAGCTGCCGGCGAGCGATGCGGGGCGGGCAGAGCTGGCGCGGCTGCTCCCGGCGTTGACCGAAGAGGCGCGCGCGGCGGCCCTGGGGCGGGTGAGCTTCCCCGAGCAGCTGGAGGCCCACCTGCGCGAGGTGCACCAGCAGATCCTCACCGCGGTGGCCGAGCGCGAAGTGGCCCCGGAGCTGGCGCTGGCCTTCCAGGAGCGGCTCCACGCGCTCGAGGGGCGCGCGCAGAAGCCGCTGCAGCCCGGCGACATGGAGGCGCTCTTCCGCGCGGTGACCGCCCTGGAGATGGGGCTGGAGAAGCGGCGGGCCCTCTCTCGCGCGCTGGGCCGGGATGCCCGCGGCGCCCTGAAGTTCTGACACTCGAAACCAGCGGAGGAAGACATGAGCATCATCCACTACAAGGCAGGCCCCGGGCGGTTCGACGCGGAGAAGTACAAGGCGGCGTGGCGAGAGCAGCTGGAGGGGCTGCGCAAGGGCAAGGGGCTCTCCCCGGAAGAGCAGGAGCTGGCCAAGGCGCTCGGGAAGAAGAAGGACCAGTCGATCGACCGGCTCGAGAAGCTGCTCGAATCCACCCAGGATCCGGCCTCGCGCGCCCGCTTCGAGCGGGAGCTGCTCTCGCAGGTGGCCCACGGCGGCGAGAAGCGCAACGACCCGCTGCTGGCGCAGCTGATGGCGGAGATCGTCCAGTCCGCGGAGGACGCCGGCAAGGACCTGGCCCCCACGCCGAAGCTCACCCAGTCACTGGAGCAGCTGCGCGCCGCGCTCCGGGACGCCTCGGCGGATGGGGAGATCTCCGACGAAGAGATCGCCCGCTTCGAGACCGCCGAGAAGCAGGCCCTGGGCGAGACCGATGCCGGGATGACCGTGGAGGACGCGAAGCAGGAGCGCAACGCCATCCTGCGCACGCCGGAGGCGCAGAAGGAGCTCAACGACTTGATCGAGAACCGCGGCCGCGCCGCGGGCGACCTCAAGCTCCACGATCAGAAGATCGCCCAGGTGCAGCGCGAGATCGACGACATCCAGCGCAACCTGGACAAGACCACCGACCCGTTCCTCAAGGCCGAGTACGAGAAGGGGCTCACCACCCTCCGGGGGCAAGCTGGTGGAGGGGCGCAAGCAGCTGGAGCACGAGCGCGCCGAGCAGCAGCGCTTCGAGGCGCTCGCCCAGACCCCCAACGCCACCGAGAAGGTCCGCGCCGAGTTCCGCGCGCTGGCCGAGCAGCGCAAGCACAACGCGGAGCTCCTCGAGGAGAGCAACGCCAAGCTCGAGCAGGGCATGCTCGAGCACACCGGCAAGTGGGAGCAGCTCTCCAGCAACTACAAGCAGACCCAGAAGCCCACGGAGGAGCAGAAGCCGACCGAGGAGCAAAAGCCGACCGAGGAGACGCAGCCCACGCCCGGCGACAAGGGGAACAAGCACTTCGCCCAGACGCAGGTGGTGGCCAAGGACGGGGACTCGGTGCGCGGCCTGGCCGAGCAGCACCTGCGGGACACGTACAAGGGCGCCGGGCGCGCGCCCCCCACGAAGGAAGAGCTCGACGCGTACCTGAAGCAGGCGGACACGCTGAACGCCAAGCTCAAGGACCCCAAGCACCTCAAGGCGGGGGACGTGGTGGCGCTGCCGGCGGTGGACACCCAGCCCAAGGCCGGCAAGCCCCCCGAGGAGGAGAACAAGCACTTCGCCCAGACGCAGGTGGTGGCGAAGAAGGGCGACAGCGTGCGCGGGCTCGCCGAGAAGCACCTGCGGGACACGTACCATGGCGCCGGGCGCGGCCCGCCCACCCAGGCCGAGCTCGACGCCTACCTGAAGAAGGCGGAGGAGCTGAACAAGAACCTCAAGGACCCCAAGAACCTCAAGGACGGCGAGGTCGTGGCCTTGCCGGCCGTGGACACCAAGCCCCCGGCCGAGGAGCCCGGCGCCGAGATGAAGGAGAAGGTCGTCAAGATCAAGTCGGGCGACAACCTCTGGGACCTCTGCGCGGCGCGGCTGAAGAAGGCCGGCCTGCCGCACAAGCCCGCGGACATCGAGCGCGCGTACAAGCAGCTCTACGCCTGGAACAAGGCGGATCCGAAGTACGCCAAGTCCATGGGGAAGACGCCGGACATGATCTACACGGACATGAAGATCAAGTTCCCCGAGGACAAGGCGAGCTGGGAGAAGCTGCTGGCCGCCAAGCACCCAGAGCGCCTCGCGGCCTGAGCGCGCGCTCGGGGCGCGGAGCAGCCGGTAGGGACAGAGTGGGCTCGAGGTCGCGGGGCGCCGTGCACGCATGGGTCCCGCGGCGCCGCGCTCCACCCGCGGCGGGTTGCACAGTCCGCTCGCACGCCGCGAGCGCCCGGAGGCCGGAACGGGAACTGGGTAGGTCTGGGGTGGGCCGATCCACCCTTTCCTACCCACTTCGTCGAGCGAGACGCGAAGCTGCGGTTCGAGCGCCCTGGGCGCAGGGGCTGGCTGTGCAACCCACCGCGGTTGGAGCGCAGCACCGAGGGATTCATCCGGGCACTGCAGAGCGCGACCCTGAGCCCCTCTGCTCCCCAGGGGCCGTTGTTGGCGCGGTGGAACCGCTCCGGCGCTCGATTCACTTCGCCCTCGCCACGGCCGCGTCGAGCAGCCCCTTCACCTTCTCCACCGTCAGCGCGCCGCTCGCCATCGCCGTGATGGAGACGCCGCGGCCGCGCTTCTCGGTCAGGCAGCTCACCACCGCCGGCTGCTTGGGGATGGAGACGCTCAGGCAGCTCACCTCGCCGAACTGCTGCGTCTGCGCGCCGCCGCCGGCGGCCTTGGCGCGCTTGGCCAGGTCGTCGAACGCGGCGCGGGTGGCCTTGCGCTGCTCCTCGTTCTTCACCGCGCCGGTCACGAGATAGAGGTTGCCGGCCTTCCCGCCTTCGCCGAGCGGCCAGTTGCAGCGCTCCTGCACCTCGCCCTTGAAGGGCGCCTTCTCGGAGATCTCCCGGTGCGAGAGCGGCGGCAGCGGCTTGAGCGGGAGCGCGGCGGTGACCTCGGCCTCGGTGAGCAGCGTGCACACCGTGGCCTTGTCCGAGGCCTGGGCGCCCGCGGCGAGCAGGAGCACCGCGGGGACCAACGTTCGCATCGTCATTCCGACTCCGTCAGGGGTGGTGGGCCGAACCCGGCTCGGACATCCGCCGGTGAAGCTTCGTCTTTACCACTTGACCCAGATCAAATTCGGCGGCCGCGCGTCCGCCGCGTCGAAACCCCCGCCCGCCCCTCCTGACAATCGCTTCAAGGAGGAGCACACATGGGCTGGGAGCGAATCACTGCGAAGGTTTCGAAGTTCCTCAACGCGGACCGGGTGAAGCCGGACGACAGGTCGCCCGGCTTCGTGGAGCGGGCAGGCGCGGACGCGCGCTCCTACGAGCAGCTGAGCCCCGGGCGGAAGCTCTGGTACGGGGTCCGGGACACCTGGGAGTTCCTGAAGGATCCCCCGAGCGGGATCTGACGCTTCAGGGCGCGTAGACCCGGCACTCGCCGAAGCCGCTGCCCGCGAGAGGGAGCAGCTCGAGCGGCAGGCTTTGATCGAACGGGTTGTCATCCAGCGCCAGCGCGGGCAGGCCGGAGGAGGACGAGACGAGCCCCTTCGGCTCCAGCCGGATCCGCAGCCAGGAGGGGAGCGGCCCTTCGCACTGGACGGCGATCGTCTCCCCCGCGGCATCCAGCGCGCCGCTCTTGAGCCCGGCCTCGCAGACCGGCCTGCCCTCCTTGTCGAGCAGCGCCAGCGCGAAGGGTAGCTCGCTCTGCAGCGCCACCGGCTCGGAGAGCTGGACGCGCAGCTGCCCGTCCGCGGGGCAGGCCCAGATGCGCCGCACGGTGGGCGCGGAGTCCACGCGGAACCGGGCGCGGAACACGCCGCCGGTGGCCGGGCCGTCCAGGGGCTCCACGTTGGGCAGGCCGTTCAAGTCCACCTCCAGCTGGTGCCACCCGTTGGAGAGCTTCTCCTCGGGCGTGACGAAAATCCCCGGCACGGCGCCGGCTGCGAGCGAGGCCTTCACCGCGAAGGCCTCCCCCTTCGCGGTCTTCCCGTACACCCGTTGCAGGAGCGCCTGCATCAGCTCCTGCCGCGCGGGGCCGGGGCGGGCGCCGTGGAGCTCGAGCCGGAGCCGGGGCGGGTTGGCCTGCACCCAGGAGACGAGGTCTCCCGGGAGCAGCGCGAGCTGCATCATGGAGTCGGGTGGACGGATGGGGCTCACGTCCGGCGCGGAGGCCGGGCGGGGGGAGCAGCACAGACAGCACGCGAGCAGAGCGGCGGAGATCAAGCGCATGGGGGACCTCTAGCGAAGCGACAGGTTGAGCGGCATGCCGCGGTAGGACCGGTAGGTGTTGGCGTTGGGCGTGCCGGTGGGCTGGGAGAAGACCTTCCCGCCGCTCACCAGCTGATCCCAGCTGGACGGACCGCCCAGGAAGCACGCGTTGCAGAGGTTCCTCGTGCAGGACTGGCCGGACCAGACGCCGATCTGCGGGCCCGGGCAGCTGGCGCACACGTGGCCGCGCGGCGCGGCGTCCCGTCCATGGTCGAACGGGCTGCAGAGGTTGGCGGCCGTCATCGGGTCCGCCATCGCCGAGGCCGCGCAGCGGCTGTCGCCGTGGAAGCAGGCGGGCTCGGACTTGTCGCCGTGGTCCCGGTACTCGTCCGGGAGGTTGAGCAGGCAGTGGCCCAGCTCGTGCGCGAGCACGCGGCCGCCGTTGAAGCGGAAGGCGGGATCCGCCGAGTCCCACTCGTCCGTGAAGAGCGTGACCATGCTCCGGCCCTGGCAGAAGGCGCGGTCGCTGATCCCCCGGACGCAGACGTCACAGCCCTGGCCGTCGCAGGTGCAGTCGCCGGCGCGGTTGTAGAGCTCGATCTCCCGGAGCTGCACCTTCCCTTCGGTCATGCCCATCAGGAAGCGCTGGCCGGCGGCCAACATGTCGCTGATCCGGGAGATCTGCGCGGCGGTGGCGGTGAAGCTGGTGGCCACGCGCAGCGGCCGCGCGCCGTTGCCGAACGCCTTGGACCAGCGCTGCTCCGGCTTCACCCGGGCGTGGCGCAGGTTGAAGCCGCCCGCGCCCGAGCGGGAGTGCACGGCGATGAAGAGGGTGTGCCCGGGCCTGGCGGCCTCCACGTTGATCCACTCGTCCGAGTGGCCGGTCTTCTTGGACGCGTAGTCGTACGCGCCGCGCTCGGGCAGCGCGTCCCAGCGCGCGTAGAGGTCCGCGTCGAAGCCCGCCACCTCCACCCCCTGCATCCAGACGGAGAGCGGCTCGGCGCCGGCCACCAGCTGGAAGAAGATGACGTCGTCGCTGCCGCTGAGGACGCCGAAGCTGTCCACGCCGTCCTCCTCCAGGGGCGCGGCGCCGGAGGTGGCGGTGGCGCCGCACACCACCCCCGCCCCCATCACGCCCCAGCCCACGCGCGTGAAGAACGGGCCGGTGGAAAAGCGCAGCTCCACCCCGCCCACCTGGCCTGCGCCCAGCAGCGAGAAGGTGGAGACGCCCAGCACCCCGCCGTTCTGGTCGGTCACCTCCGAGTTGGTCCGGTTGAACGCGGTGAAGGCGTCGAACGCGTCCACGTCCCGGTCGTCGTAGGCGAGCTTGAGCGTCCTCACGCTGCTGCTGGTGTGGACGCGGGCGGTGTAGCGGAGGTTGTTGGCGTAGTGGGTGGGGTCGTTGAAGTCCACGGGCAGCCGGGCGTTCGTGGTGCCCAGCCCCACCGTGAGGAAGTCCGCGTTGGTGGACGTCATGGGGATCCACTGCCAGGCGGGCGTGCCGGTGCAGCGCGGGGTGAACGGGCCGGTGCCCAGGCAGTAGACGCCGTCGTCCACCTGGCCGTTGCCGTCGTCGTCGCAGCCGTTGCAGATCTCCGGCAGCGCGCACTTCCCTGCCGCGTCCAGGTAGCTCTGCCTCCCGCAGCGCTGGCAGGCGGGGCCGGTGCTGCACTCGCAGGTGGAGAGGTAGCCGCTGTTGCAGGTGCGCTCCCCCCGGCACCCACCGGGGCCGACACAGGAGGAGGTGCTGCCTTCGTTGCACCGCGCGCGCGCGGGCAGGGCGAACAGCAGGAGGGCGAGCCCTCCCGCCAGGGACCAGCGGGTCTCGAGGGTCATGCCCCGTTGGAAACGGGGGGCCGGATTTTCTTTCAGGCCCGCTGCCAGCGCAGGGGGGCCAGGCCGATCAACGCGAGCAGCGCGAGGTTGGTGAAGAGCAGCGGGGCGAACGCGGGCGCGCCGTAGAGAATCTGCTGCCACAGGTCCGCGCCGGGTCGGTGCAGGTTGGCTGCCCCGTGCAGCGCGGAGCCGAGCACGCCCACCGCCGCCTGCAGCGCCAACACCCACAGGGTGGCCCGGGTGAGCGCGGCGTCGGACGGGCGGAAGAAGGAGATGGCCAGGAACGCGGTGCCCAGCGCGGCCGCGGCCACCGAGACCCACTCCACCGGCCGGAAGAAGCCGTTCTGGGCGTGGTCCAGGAGCGAGAGGCCGAAGTTCCCCGCGAAGCCGCCGAGCGCCAGGAACACCACCCACCGCGCCCACTCGGGCGAGCCGGGCGCCACCATCCGGTTGAGCACCAGCAGCAGGCCCACCCCCACGTAGGAGAGCGGCGCGATGAACGGCGCCGAGTAGACCAGCGCGTGCAGCGTCTGCTCCACGAAGAAGGCGCTGTGCAGGTGGTAGACGCTGCCCGCCACCCCCACGGCGATCGCCCCCGCGCCCACCGCCAGGCCGATGGCCCGCCAGAGCGCGGGCGAGCGGACCCGCAGCGGCACCGCCAGCGCCACCACCGCCACGCCGGAGTAGAGGATGGGGATCCACTCGTCCGCCCGGGCGAACGCGTTGGCCCCGTGCGCCAGCGCGATGTCCAAACCGAGGAAGCCGAGGTTCGCCAGCGCGAACAGCTCCAGCTGCTGCGCGGGCGAAGGCAGGCGGGGACGCACTACTTCCCGCCCTTTCCGCGCCGCAGCTCCTCCGCGGTGCGGTCGATCTCCGCGCGGACCCGCAACAGCTCGTAGTTGCCGTGCCACTGCACGAAGTCCGCGCCGCCCATGTACGCGCCGTGCTTGGCGGTGCGGCCGTAGTAGTGCCAGAGGTCGAACTCGTCGAACTCGATCGGCTCGTCCAGCGGCTGCGGCGTGAGCAGCCCCTCCTTGCGCAGCCCGGCGATCACGTCCTGCGCGGCCTTCACCTTCTCGTTGGTGGAGACGAGCACCTCCTCCGCCGCCTTGTAGAAGGTGTCCAGCTGGTTGCGCGCGTGGCACTTGGCGCAGACCTCCTTCATCTCCAGCTGCCCGCGGTCCCCGTTGGGGCGCTTCTGCGAGACCGCCGCGAAGAGGTAGTAGCCGAGCCGCTCGGTGGTGTCGTGCGTGACCTTCATGCCCTCCAGGCCGCTCATGTGGCAGGTGGCGCAGGTGGGGACCGGCATCTGCGCGGTGGTGAGCTGCTTGGGCGGGATGGTGAGGTTCAGGTGCTCGCGCTGCGCCTCGAAGAGCGCTCCGTGCTTGGACTCCGTGTAGATCTCCAGCTGCGAGTGGTCCGGCCCCATGTGGCACTGGCCGCAGGTGGACGGCAGCCGCGCCAGCTTCACCGAGGCGGAGTGGCGCGAGTGGCAGGCGGTGCAGGTGCCGAAGGAGCCGTCCGCGTTCGGCTTGCCGATCGCGTGGCAGGCGTTGCAGCCGCTGGCCACCGCGGACTTCCCCTCCAGCTGGCCGATCGCCATGGGCGGACGCTGGATCCATCCCGGATGGAACTGCTCGGAGAAGCTCACCTGCTCGGGCGTGAAGCCCTGCGTGCCGTTCACCGAGGCCCAGGACGCGCCCGCGTGCCGGCTCCGGGCGAACTGCTGGTACTCGGTGGGGTGACACTGCGCGCAGTTCTTGGCGGTGAGGTGCTTGGCGATCACGAAGCCGCGGTGATCTCCGGACTCCTGCCCCTCCGCCGGGCGGTGGCAGTCCAGGCACGAGACGTTCTTCTTCGCGTGCTCGCTCATCTCGTACTCATGGACGATCGCCGAGGTCTCCCGGCGGTGGCACTCCGCGCACTTGCCGGCGGCGGTCACCATCGCCGCGCTGGGCTGGGCGGTCTGCGCGCTCGGGCGCTGCGCGTTGACGAGCAGCGCGGCGAAGAGCAGCGCGGTGCCGAGGAAGACGGCGACGAACACCCACTTGAAGGAGGAGCCCATGCGCCGGATTCTCTGGCGCAGCGCGGACCTTCGTTCAAGAAATTGGCGCCGGAGCGTCCGCTACTGGCGGTGCGGCCGCTCGATGTACTCGTGCACGTCCTTCGTCGCCTTGGAGATGAGCTCGCCCACGCTGTGCTCGCCCACCGCGTAGCGGCCGTGCCCGGGGTCCCACACCCGGTAGGCCTCGAGCGCGTCCAGCTTCTTCGCGCGCTCACCGCTCACGTCCACCGTCTGGTCCGGTGAGCCCTTCCCGGTCTGGTAGCGGTAGATGTAGAAGCCCGCCGCGTCCTTCGCCGAGGACTCGCTCACCGCCTCCCAGCAGGCCTGGTGATCCGGGTGCGGCGTCCGCTTCCCCAGCGTGGGGTCGCCCTCTCCCACCGTCCCGCGCAGCGTCAGCGGGCCGGCCGCGCGCTTCTCCCAGAAGCGCACCCGCCCGTTCACCTCCTGCTTGGTGACGTTGCCATCCCCGAAGTCGCTGACGTGGATCCCCTTCACCCCGAGCCGGCGCGCCGCGTCCAGGACCTCCGCCACCCGCGCCTTGCCCAGAGCGTCCCCGAACACCCACTGG
Source organism: Myxococcaceae bacterium (assembly GCA_044229415.1). Lineage (GTDB taxonomy): Bacteria > Myxococcota > Myxococcia > Myxococcales > Myxococcaceae > JBGATB01. The sequence goes on from JBGATB010000012.1 coordinate 194,534, forward strand.
CCGCGCAGCAAGAGCGCGAAGCCCGCCTTGGAGCCCTCGCCATGGGTGAGGACCTCCAGGTACACGTCCTTGCCCGCCTTCACCGCCTGGGCGATCGACCCGGCCATGCCGATCGACTCGTCGTCCGGATGCGGGGCGAAGAACACGGCGGGCTGCTTGTACGGGCCCGCCACCGGATCCCCCGTCCGCGGGTCCAACGGGAGGTCGCCCTTGTAGCGGAGCACCTTCTCCAGCACCGCCTTCGGGGAGAGGGCTGGGCGCGGCGCGGGGAGGGGCCGGGAGCTCGTGACGCTGGAGACCATGTGCCTTGGTTTTCGGCCCGGGTGGGTGCAGAGGTGCTCCAGGCGCGCAAACAGTCTTGGCATGGGCTTGAGCACGCCGCGCGCTCGAGGGCGGCAACCGGGTTCTCACAGCGCGAGAAGATGCTGGGTGAGTTCCTCTCTCCCGCAAGGAGCCCCCATGGTCGCCATCGCCAGAGCCCACCGCCCGGCCGTCTCGGCGCGCAAGCCCGCCCCTGCTTCCCGCGTGGGCCGCTTCCTCGCCTACGGGAAGGCGCAGGTCGGTAAGCCGTACTTCAACAAGAGCGCGGCGCGGTTCGGGCCGCGCGTGTTCGACTGCTCGGGCCTGGTCGTCGCTGCGCTGCGGAAGGCGGGCATCAACCCCTCTCGCGTGGGTTACAACTCCCGCGAGCAGCGCCGCCACACCCAGCCGCTCCCGCTCTCCACCGCCCGGCGCACTCCCGGCGCGCTGCTCTTCCGCTCCAACGGCAGCCGGGGCCCCGGCGTGGTCACCCACGTGGCGATCAGCCTGGGCGATGGGCGCGTGCTCGAGGCCACGCCGCCCCGGGTGCGGATTACCAGCTTCCAGGCCGGCCGCTGGAACCGCGGCGCCGGGCGCGTGCCGGGCCTGTAGCCTCGAGCGGGCGCCGTGCCCGGTGGCCTTTGGGGACTCGGGTAACGGAAAGGGGCGCGCTCGCTGGTGCGCGCATGGGTCCCGCGGAGGAGCGCTCCGGTCTCGGTAGAGGCTTCAGCTCCACCCATCGCCCAGGGAGCACGCCACGTCTGAAGCGGAGCGATGCCGCCGGGCCTCCCCGCCCCGCCGTGCCTGAGGTGTGGAACGTTATGTGCGCGGGCGGTGGATAACGTTCCACGCCTGGGGGCGGACCTTGCCCGGAACGCTTCCGCTCGCACGCCGGCAGGAATCCGTTGTGGGGAGGTTTTTCATGCTGTGGGCCATGAAAAACCTCCCCACAAAGCTCGCACCGCGCGCGAGCGCCGCCGTCACCGTTCCGGGCGGCCCTGGGTGAGGAGGGAATCTCGCCCGGGCGCGGTTGAGGCCGTGCGGGCGTGGGGCGGGCGGGCCCAGACCGGCGAGTTCCCACTCCAGCGCGCGGTTGAGGCCGCGCGGGCGTGGGGCGGGCGGGCCCTGGCCGGCGAGCTCCCACTCCGGCGCGCACGGGCAGCACCCGCTCACCGAGGCGGGAGCGCCCCTCCGCGGGAGCCATGCGTGCACCGGCGAGCGCGCCCCTTTCCGTTACCCGAGCCCTCCAGGCCCTGTGCGATCCGGCGGGCCCAAGACGAGGGCGTTGGCTGTGCGTTTGCCGAATCCCTCAGGGCCAAACCTTGGCGGTGAGGTCGCTCCCGCGTTCAGTGCGAGGGCGCAGGCTCGGCGCTGGCGGTCCCGCCGTGCGACACGCGCCGCTCTCCGCGCAGCCGCTGCACGAGCACGTAGAGCCCGGGGATGAAGATCAAGTTCACCGCGGTGGAGACGAACATCCCGCCGAACACCGCGGTCCCCAGCGAGTTGCGCGCGGCCGCGCCGGCGCCGCTGGCGAGCATCAGCGGCACCACGCCGAGCAGGAAGGCGATGGACGTCATGAGGATCGGCCGCAGCCGGGTGGAGGCCGCGGCGATCACCGCCTCCACCGCGCCCTTGCCCTCCTCGCGCAGCTGCTCGGCGAACTCCACGATGAGGATCGCGTTCTTGCTCGCCAGGCCCACCAGCATCACCAGGCCGATCTGGCAGAACACGTCGTTGGGGAAGCCGCGCGCCAGCTGCAGCGCCAGCGCGCCGAGGATGGCCAGCGGCACCGCCAGAATCACCACGAAGGGCAGCGTGAAGCTCTCGTACTGCGCGGCCAGCACCAGGAAGACGAAGACGAGGCCGAGCGCGAAGATCACCAGCGTCTGCCCTCCGGCCTCCTTCTGCTCCAGGCTCACGCCGGTCCAGTCGAAGCCCATTCCCTCGGGCAGCGCGGTGGCGGCGAGCGCCTCCATCGCGTCCATCGCCTGCCCGGACGAGGCGCCGGCGGCGGGCTGGCCGTTGATCTCCGCCGAGCGGAACAGGTTGTAGTGCCGGATGGTCTGCGCGCTCGTCTGCGGCGTCACCTTCACCAGCGACTCCAGCGGGATCATGTCCCCGGCCTCGCTGCGCACGTAGAAGGCCCCGATGTCCTGCGGCGTGTCCCGGAACTGCTGCTCCGCCTGCAGATAGACCCGGTAGGTGCGGCTGGCGTAGTTGAAGTCGTTGACGTACTGGCTGCCCAGGAACAGCTGCAGCGTCCCGAACACCTGATCCAGCGTCACCCCCAGCGCCTTCGCCTTCTGCCTATCCACCTCCACGTCGAGGATGGGGGTGGCGGCGGTGAAGGTGGTGAAGACGCCCTTGAGCGTCCCGGCCTCGTTGGCGCGCGCCACCAGCCCGTCCACCGCGCCGGAGAGCTCGTCCAGGGTGCGGCTGCCGGAGGTGTCCTCCACCACGAACTGGAAGCCGCCCACCACGCCCACGCCGCGGATGGCCGGCGGCTGGAAGGGCAGCACGCGCGCCGCGCCGATCTTCCCGTACGGCCCGCGCAGCCGCTCGACGATCGCCGCCACCGTGTGCTCCTTGCCCTCGCGCTCGTGCCAGGGCTTCAGGGTGGCGAACACCTGCGCGATGTTCGGCCCGCTCCCCTGCTGGGAGAACCCGCCGATCGCGAACATGCCGATCACCTCGGGCTGCGCGCTCAAAATCTGCTCCACCTGCTGCATCACCTTCTCCGTCTGGGCCAGCGACATCCCCTCCGGTCCCTGGATGGTGGTGAGCAGGTAGCCCTGGTCCTCGTCCGGGATGAAGCCGGTGGGGACCGCGCGGAACAGCAGCACCGTGCCCGCCAGGCAGACGGCGAAGGCCGCCAGCAGCAAGAGCGGCCGGTGCAACAGGCGCGTGAGCAGCGCCCCGTAGCGGGTGCGGGTGAAGTCCAGCGCCTGGTCCACCTTGCGGAAGAACCACCACTTCTGCCCGCTCTGGTGGCGCAACAGCCGCGCCGAGAGCGCTGGGGTGAGCGTGAGCGCGCAGAACGTGGAGAGCGCCACCGAGGCGGCGATGGTGAGCGCGAACTGCCGGTAGATGGCGCCGGTGGTGCCCGGGAAGAACGCCACCGGCACGAACACCGCGCACAGCACGATGGAGATGGCCACCACCGCGCCGGCCACCTCGCGCATGCCTTCCCGCGCGGCCTCCATCGGAGAGAGCCGGCGCACCGCCATCACCCGCTCGATGTTCTCGATCACGACGATCGCGTCGTCCACGACCAGGCCCGTGGCCAGCGTCAGGCCGAACAGGGTGAGCGTGTTGATGGAGAAGCCCAGGAGCTTCACGAAGGCGAAGGTGCCCACCAGCGACACCGGCAGCGTCACCGCCGTAATCAGCACGCTGCGCCAGCCGTGGAGGAAGACGAAGATGACGAGAATCACCAGGGCGATCGCCTCCGCCAGGGTGATCAACACCTCGTGGATGGAGGCGCGCACCGCCAGCGTGGTGTCCGTGCCCGGGCGGTAGGTCAGCCCCGGCGGGAAGGACTTGGAGAGCCGCTCCATCTCCCTGAAGACCGCGTCGCGCACGTCCAGCGCGTTGGCGGTGGGCAGCTGGAAGATGCCCAGGCCCACGCCCGTCTTGCCGGAGAAGCGCATCAGCTGGCCGTAGTTCTCCGCGCCCAGCTCGGCGCGCCCCACGTCCTTGAGCCGCACCACCTTCCCGTCCGCGGTGCGGGAGAGGACGATCTCCTCGAACTCCTCCGGCTCCACCAGCCGGCCCCGCGCCCGCACCGCCACCTGGTAGGGCTGGTCCTCGCGCGAGGGCGGCTGGCCCACCTGCCCCGCCGCCACCTGGAGGTTCTGCTCCAAGAGCGCCCGCTGCACGTCCTGCGCGGTGAGCTTGCGGCGCGCCAGCTCGGTGGGGTCCAGCCACAGGCGCATGGAGAACTTCCGCTCGCCGAAGATGCGGACCTCGCCCACGCCCTTCACCCGCTTGAGCGCGTCCCGCAGGTTCACGTCCGCGTAGTTGGAGAGGAACTTGCCGTCGTACCGCTCGTCCGGGCTGAACAGGCCCATGGACATGAGCAGCTGCGTGGAGGCCTTGCCCACCACGATCCCCGCCTGGTTCACCTGGCCGGGCAGCCGCGCCGAGGCCCGCGCCACCCGGTTCTGCACGTCCACTGCCGCCACCTCGATGTCGCGCGAAGGGTCGAACGTGAGCGTGATGGTGGAGACGCCGTCGTTCCCGCTGGAAGAGGTGATGTAGCGCATCCCCTCCACGCCGTTGAGCTCCTGCTCCAGCGGGATGGTGACCGCGCTCTCCACCACGTCCGAGCTCGCGCCGATGTACGTGCTCGTCACCGTCACCTGCGGCGGCGCCAGGTCCGGGTACTGGGCAATGGGCAGCGAGGGGATGGCCAGCGCCCCCACCAGCGTGAGCAGCGTGGAGCAGACCGCCGCGAAGATCGGCCGGCGCAGGAAGAAGTCGATGAACACGTTTTCTTGCCTCCCTTCAGCGCTCGGCGCCGGAGCGCCCCTGCACCGAGCCGTCCCGCTGCCCTTCGCCCGCGTCCTTCACCGGTTGCGGCGCCGCCGCGGCGGCCGGTACGGGGGCGGGCGCGGGCGTCTTGGCCGGCACCGGCTTGATCGCCGCGCCGTCGCGCAGCGCCTGCAGCGACGAGACGGCGATCTGCTCGCCCGCGGTGAGCCCTTTCTCCACCACGTACGCGCTCTCGCTCAGCGTCCCCAGCGTCACCGGCCGGCGCGCCACCACGGTCTTGCCGTCCTTGGAGGACACCGCGAAGACGAAGGGCTGCCCGCTCTGGCGCACCACCGCCAGCGCCGGGACCTGGAGCGCCTGGCGCGTGCCGTACACCAGCCGCGCCCGCACCAGCTCGCTGGGGCGCAGCCCCACCGTGTTGCGGAACACCGCCTTCACGTCCACCAGCTGGGTGCGCGGATCCGCCGCCGGGGCCACGAAGTAGACCGAGCTTCGCACCACCACCTTGCCGCTCGAGTCCAAGAGCTCCACCGGCAGCTCGGGCTGCACCGCGCGCGCCCGCTCGGCGGGGACCGACAGGCTCACCTCCAGCACGTCCGCCTGCGCCACGCTGGTCAGCGGCGTGGCCGAGGTGGCGAAGTCGCCGATCTTCACCAGCACGTCCCCCACCGTCCCGGCGAAGGGCGCCCGCACCGCGTAGTACTGCAGCTGCACCTGGCGCTGAGAGACCTGCGCCGCGGCGGACTTGCTGCTCGCGGCGGCGGCCTCCGCGGCGGCGGCCGCGCGCTCCAATTCCTGCGCGCTCACCAGCCCTTCCTTGTAGAGCGCCTGGGTGCGCTTGAGCGTCTGCTGCGCCAGCTCCTGGCTGCTGCCCGCCGAGCGCGCCTGCGCCTGCGCGCTCTCCAGCGCCGCCGCCTCCTGCCGCGCGTCCACCTCCAGCAGCGTCTGCCCGGCCTCCACCTGCTGGCCCGGGCGCACCGAAATCTTCCGCACGTACCCGCCCACCTGCGGCAGCAGCGTCACGCTCTGCCGGGAGAGCAGCGAGCCCAGGTACTCGCTGGTGTCCCGCACCTCGCTGGGCGCGAGCGTGAGCACCTCCACCTCGCGCGGCGGGGGCGGCCCCTTGGGTGCGTTCGATCCGCAGCCCCAAAGCGCCAGCCCTGCTCCGAGCGCCAGCGCGCCCCTGCTCAACCCTGATCGCACCGTGCCTCCGTCATCACCGCGTCCAGCCGCGCCTGCACCAGCTCGAACTCCCGCGTGGCCAGGGCCACGTCCGCCTGGCGCAGCAGCGCCGCGCTCTGCACCAGCTCCAGGCTGCTCCCCCGCCCCACTTCGAACGCGCGCCGGGTGAGGGCGTCCAGCTGCGCCGCCAGTGCCCGCGCCTGCTCCGCCGAGGCCAGCAGCTGCTCCGCCACCCCCACCCCGCGCCGCGCCCGCGCGCTCTCGAACGCCACCTGCCGCTGCGTGGCGGTGAGCGCCTCCTCCGCCTGCTTGCGCGCCCCGCTCCGGTCCCGCGTGAGCCCCGCCCGGCCGCCGCCCTCCCAGAGCGGCAGCGAGAGCACCGCCGCCACGCTCCAGCTCCCCACCCGGCCCGGCCCCGGGTTGGTGGTGTAGCCGAAGACGCTGCTGGTGAGCGCCAGCGAGGGCAGGTAGCCCGCGGTGGCCTGGTTCTGGGCGGCCTTCGCGCTCTGGGCCGCCTCGCGCGCCGCCTTCACGTCCGCGCGCTCCTCGCCGGAGAGCGGCCGGCAGCTGCGCTGCGCCTGCTCCACCAGCCCGGTGAGGACGAAGCCCTGCGGCACCCCCACCTCCTCCTGGAGCCCGAGCGCCACGCCCAGCGCCTCGCGGGTGCGCCGCAGCTGCTCGTCCCCGAGCAGGAGCGCGCCCCGCGCCACCTCCACGTCCTGCCGCACCCGCGTGACATCCACCAGCGTGGCCGCGCCCAGCTCGCTGGTGCGCTCGGTGAGGGCGGCGCGCTCCAGGGCCTGGCTCAGCCCCAGGCGGTTGAGCTCCGCCACCCGCTCCGCTGCCACCACCGCCACCAGCGTCCGCGCCAGAGTCAGCGTCACCCGCCGGCGGACGTCTTCGAGCGACTGCTCGGCGCTGCGGCGGGATGCGCTCGAGGCGGAGAGCCCCTGCCAGGCGGAGAGGTCGATCAAGGACTGGGAGAGGGCCACCGTGGCGCCCGCCACCGGCGTGGTGGCCACCGGCCCGGAGGTGGGGGTGGGACCCGCGCTGCCGCCGGTGGCGCCCGCCGCGCTCCCCAGGAGCGGCGTGCCGGGGTTGAGCACGTCGTACGCGGCCACGCCGGAGAGGCGCAGGTTGGGCAGCAGCGCGGAGAGGGACTGGCGCCAGCGCCCCTCCGCGCGCTCCACCGCGAAGGCGGCGTTCCGCTCATCGGACGAGTGGGCGCGCACCAGCGCCAGCGCTTCGTCCCAGCTGCGGACTTCGCGCGGGGGGCGGGGCGCCGGGGCCAGCAGCGGGTCTTGCACCTTGGGGCGGAAGGGCGGCGGCGCCGGCAGCAGCGTCCCCGCGTCCGGCGCGGCCGCGGCCGGCAGGCTCAGCGCGAGGGCCAGGCAGAGCGACGCGGTGAGGGACGGGCCAGCGGAGAGCACGGGTGGGAGCGGGCGAGGAGGTGGAGGGGGGCAAGTACTAGCGGCCGTGGGTGTGAAGCACAACAGTTGTTGTTGGCAAGGAATGGGAGGGTGTGCCATCCAGCCACATTGGGCTCGTGCCAGAGGCGGTTGCTGCCCCGGAACGTCGGGGGGTGGACGGTGCAAGCCCCGGCCGGGAGCCGTTCCCCGAACCCGTGACCGTCCCAGTGACCGTACCCGTACCCGTCCCCGTGACCGTACCCGTCCCCGTCCCCGTGACCGAACCCGAACCCGAACCCGAACCCGAACCCGAACTGCACTGCGTGCTTCGTTGAGATCGAGCCCCTTCGAAGGCCCTGCGCGGCATGGACGCTGGAGGTAGGCCCCTCGCGGCCTCGGTCGGGTTCGGGTTCGGGTTCGGGTTCGGGTTCGGTCACGGGTACGGGTACGGGTACGGGAAGACGGGTCACGGGAGGACGGGTCACGGGAAGACGGGGAGACGGGTCACGGGAAGACGGGGAGACAGGACACGGCAGACGGCCGCCCCCACCGCGTCCCCCCAACGACTCAGGCTACAGTCCCGCGCGTGCGCAGCTCCTCCGCCCCCGTCCGACTCCGCTGGCTGCTCGGAGTGACCTCGTCCGCCCTGCTGGCCTTCGCCGGCAGCGCGGCGTGCGAGCCGCCGCTGGCCCCGCCCCCGGACGACGGGGGCACCACCCCGCGCGACGGCGGCGTGCTCAGCGCCAAGGCGCAGTGGGCGCTGGACAACGACGCCGGCTGCACGGACCAGGCGCCGGGGCTCGTCTCCAAGAGCCTGCTCGCGGAGAGCCCCACCGCCTACGCCTACAAGGTGGCCTACCGGGTGGGCGGGCTGCGGCTGCTCGGCCAGCTCTGCGTCCCCAAGAGCGCCGGCAAGCACCCCATCCTCCTCTATACGCACAACGACGTGCTCGGCATGCAGGGCCAGTGGGGGCTCTTCACCGGCCAGGCCCCCACGCTGTGCGGGCAGTTCGCGGACGAGGGCTACGTGGTGGCGCAGGCGCAGCTGCGCGGCCAAGAGGACGGGCTGGGCAAGAGCGAAGGCCGGGTGGAGCTGTGCGCCGGCGAAGCCGATGACGTGCTGGAGCTGATGCGCATCGCCGGCCGCCGCTGCGACGTGGACCGCTCCAAAGTCGTGGCCTTCGGCCGCGGCCTGGGCGCCTGCGCCACCCTCAGGGCCGCCGCGCTCGGTCCGCGCCTCACCGCGGTGGGCGCCGTGGTCCCCTTCATCGACTGGCTCCCCTCCTACGCCCGCTCCGTGGCCGCGGCGGACGCGGGGGACCCCGGCGCCGCCTACGCGCTCTCGCTGTTCAACCGCTATTTGGGCCCGCCCGAGCCGGACGCCGGCGCCTACCTCGCTAGGGACCTCCTTCCGCTCGTGCCCCAGCTGGCGGGCACGCCCACCATGCTGGTGGTCGCCGACAACGACACCCAGGCCCCCGTGCAGAGCGCCTGCGCCCTGCGCGCGGCGCTGGTGGACGCGGGCCACGTCTTCACCGACTTCCGCCTCAACCCGGACGGGACGCCCACCGTGGACGCGGACGCCCGCTGCCCCGGGCTGGCCCTCACCTCCCAGCCGCCCCCCGCGGACGCCGGCTCCGCCTTCGTCCTGCTCAAGGACCAGGCCCACGAGCTGGGCAACGGCTCCGCCTCCCGCGTCTCGCACGACGCGCTCTACGACTTCCTCGCCGCGCACCTGCGCTGAAGGCGCACGCCGCGCTTGACAACAATTGTCGTCTGCAACCATTTAGCGCCCACATGACGCTCGCCGAGCAGCTGGCCTCCCTGCGCCGCACCCTCCACCGTCAGCTGGCGCGGGAGCTGGCCTCGCGCAGCGAGCGCCCCTTTCAGCAGCTCCAGGCGCTGCGCGCGGTGGCCCGCGAGGGCATCTCCCGCCAGGGTGACCTGGCGGAGCGGCTGCTGGTGGACGCCCCCGCCGCGAGCCGGCTGGTGGCGAAGCTGGAGGCGGAGGGGCTCTTGCAGCGGCAGGCCGGGAAGGATCGCCGCACCCACGTGCTCAAGGTGAGCCCGGCCGGACGCAGGGAGCTGGCCGCGCTGGAGGGCGCGCTGGCGGTGCTGGATGGGCGCGTGCGCTCGCACCTCTCCGCCGCGGAGCAGGCCACGCTCGCCAAGCTGTGCGAGCGGCTGCAGCGCCGGCTGCTGGCCGAGGAGACTTGATCCGCCGCCGGGCGTGCGCGCCATACTGCCGCCGGTGACCTCCACCCCCTGCCCGGACGAGGGCGAGCTGCGCGACTACGTCGCCAACCGCATCGGCCCCACTCGGGCGGCGGTGGTGCGCCAGCACGCCCGCGGCTGCACGCGCTGCGCGGTGCGGCTGGGGCTCCACCCCGAGCCGCAGGGCACCGGGGAGGAGCTCTCCACGCTGGGGATGGACCCGCTCCAGGAGCCGCTCCCCGCGCCGCTCTCGCGCGGCGCCAACGTGGGGCGCTACCTGGTGCTGGAGGCGCTCGGCCGCGGCGGGATGGGGGTCATCTACGCCGGCTATGACCCCGAGCTGCACCGCCGGGTGGCGCTCAAGCTCCTCCAGGTCTTCCGCACCGCGCCCGCGGACGGGCCGGCGGCGCAGCAGCGGCTGTTGCGCGAGGCCCAGGCGCTCGCCCGCCTCTCCCACCCCAACGTGATCGCCGTCTTCGACGTGGGCACCTACGGGGACCGCGTCTTCATCGCCATGGAGCTGGTGGAGGGGCGCAGCCTGCGCGCGCTGATGCGCACCCCCACGCCCTGGCGCGAGGCGGTGCGGCTGTTCCGCCAGGCCGGCGAGGGGCTCTCCGCCGCCCACAAGGCCGGCCTGGTGCACCGGGACTTCAAGCCGGACAACGTGCTGGTGGGCGGCGACGGCCGCGTGCGGGTGATGGACTTCGGCCTGGCCCGGCAGACCGCCCCCGCCGGCGAGCAGGAGGTGGACACCGGCGAGCTGCCCTTCGTGGCCTCCCCGCCCACGCAGGCGGAGGACGCGCTGGGGACGCCGCTCACCCAGGCGGGCGTCGTCATCGGCACGCCGCCGTACATGGCGCCCGAGCAGCTGGTGCTCAAGGTGAGCGACCCGCGCTCGGACCAGTTCAGCTTCTGCGTCTCCCTCTACGAGATGCTCTACGGCGAGCGCCCCTTCCCGCCGCAGCCCCAGCCCACCCTCAACCCCGCGGACTGGCCGGTGCGGCCGCCGCCGCCCTACGCCAAGGTGCCGGCCAAGCTGCGCAAGCTGCTCTTGCGCGGCCTCTCCGTGGACCCGGCGCAGCGCTTCCCCTCCATGGAGGCGCTGCTGGCGCAGCTGCAGGCGGACCCCGCGGTGCCGCGGCGGCGCGCGGTGGCGGCGCTGGGCGCGCTCGCCTTCACCGCGGCGGTGGCGGCCGGCGTGGGGCAGACGGCGGGGCGGCGCCAGGCGCTCTGCCGCGGCGGCGGCGCCCGGATGGCCGGCGTCTGGGATGAGGACCGGCGCGGCGCGGTGAAGGCCGCGTTCGCCGGCGGGGAGAGCGCCTTCCAGACGGTGAGCGCGGTGCTGGACCGCTACGCCCAGGCCTGGGTGGCGCAGTACCAGGAGACCTGCGAGGCCACCCGCATCCGTGGAGAGCAGTCCGACGAGGTGCTCGGCCTGCGGATGGAGTGCCTGGACCGGCGCCTCTCCGAGCTGGGGGCGCTCACCCACCTCTTCGCCTCGGCGGACGAGGCGCTGGTGGGGCAGTCCGGCAAGGCGGCCCACGCGCTCACCCCGCTGGAGACCTGCCGCCAGGTGCAGGCGCTGCGGGAGACGGTGCGGCTGCCCGAGGAGCCCTTCCGCAGGGAGCAGGTGAAGGGGCTGCGCGAGCAGCTGGCGCGGGCCAAGGCGCTGGCGGACGGCGCCCGCTACGCGGACGCGCTGGCCCTGGCCAAGGCGCTGGCGCCGCAGGCGCGCGAGCTGCGCTTCCGCCCGGTGGAGGGCGAGCTGCTGGAGCTGATGGGGGAGATCCACGACAAGCGGGCGGAGGTGAAGGAGGCGGCGCGCGCCCTGGAGGACGCGGCCTTCGCCGCCGAGGCCGGCCACGACGACACGCTCAAGGCGCTGGCGGCGGCGCGCCGGGTGCGGGTGGCGATGCTGGAGGACGAGCCGGCGGTGGCGGAGAGCTGGGCGAATCTCGCCCGCGCCACGCTGGAGCGGCTGGGCGGCAACGCGATCATCGAGTCCTATGTCGAGTCCGCGCTGGGCGGGCTGGCCTTCAAGGCTGGCCGCTACGACGAGGCGCTGGCCCGCTTCCGCAAGGCGCTGGCGCTGCGGGAGAAGGGGCTGGGGCCCATGCACCCGGACGTGGCCGGCGCGCACAACAACGTGGCCAACGCGCTGGTCCGCTCGGCCCGCTTCTCCGAGGCGCGCGCGGAGGCGATGGCGGCGCTGGAGATTACGGAGACCTCGCTGGGCCCCGAGCACGTGGACGTGACGGGCCCGCTGCACCTGCTCTCGGTGCTCTCCGCGGAGCTGGGGCTGCCGGAGGACCAGGAGCGCTTCGCCCGGCGCGGCCTGGCGATCACGGAGAAGGTGCTCGGCCGCGAGCACGTGGAGACGTTCAGGGCGCTGGAGGAGCTGGGGGACGCGCTGCTGGACCGCGGCAAGTCCTCCGAAGGGCTCCCGATGCTGGACCGGGCGCTGGCGCTCTTGCGCAAGGCGGACGGCGAGCGCTCCCGCCGCTTCGTGCGGCTCTCCACCAAGCTGTGTGACGTCTGGGCGCAGTTCGGCCGCGAAGAGGAGGGGCTGCGCGTCATCCAGGCGCTCGTGGCCGCGCACGAGAAGGACGCCAGCGCGCCGGCGGTGGACGCGCTGGACTACGCGGGGGTGTTGCTCGCCAACCGGCGCTACCGCGAGGCGGAGCAGCAGGCGCTCGCCGCGCTGCGGGAGCGCGAGGCCCGCCAGGGGATGGATCACCCGGACCGCGCCAGCGCCCTCTTGATGCTGGCCTGGGTGCAGGTGGAGCAGCACCGGCCGCTGGACGCGCTCAAGGCGCTCTTCGAGTCCCTGCGGATCCGGGAGGTGGCGTTCGGCAAGGAGAGCCTGCGGCTGACGGAGGTGCTGACCGGGATTACGCGGGCGCACCTGGCGCTCCACCAGCCGGAGCTGGCGAAGGCCACCGCAGAGCGGGCGGCGGCGCTCGCCGCCAAGGCCAAGGGGAGCGTGCGCTACTACGAGGCGGAGCTGGCCTACGCGGAGGCGCTCTGGGCGGCGGGCGAGCGCGGGCCGGAGCCGCTGGAGCGGGCGAAGGCGGCGCGCGCCTTCTACCTGGCGGCGGGGCGGAAAGGGGCGCTGGCGGACGCGGACGCTTTCCTCGAAGGCAAGGCGCCGGTGGACACGCTAGGGGACGCCGCCGTCCGCTGACTTGCGTTTCCGCCCCCGGCTTCGGCTATACGATGCGCGTCGAAGTGGGGGGGCGCACGTGCACACTGAGTCGGGATTGGGAGCGGGGACGTCAGTCCCCGCGGCGCGGGTGCTCCGCTTGGCGACGGCGTTCTCCCTGGCGGTGACGGCCGTGATGCTCGCCTTCGAGGGGGCGCGGGGCGCCTCGAGCGGGCTGCTGGCGGTGCGGGCGGCGATGGTGCTCGTCTCCGCGGCGGCGGTGGTGCTGCTCTCCCGGCTGCGGCCGGAAGGGCTGCGCTGGTTCGCCCGCGGCTACTGCTCGATCATGCTGGTGATGCTGGCGGCGCTGGTGGCCTTCGAGCCGGAGCTGCCGTTGATCCGGCTCGCCGCGCTGACCACCCCCGCCTGCATCGCCGCCAGCATCGAGCCGGAGGATCGCATCCTCACGCTGTTGATCGGCGTCTTCTCCGGCCTGGCGGGCGCGGGGTTGATCCTCCTCAAGGGGCTGGGGCCCATCCGGGCGGGGCAGTGGCTCCTGCTCGCTGCCTGCACCACCGGCTTCGCTTCCCTGGGGGCGCTGCGCTACCGGAAGCTGCGGGCGCAGCTCCAGGACCAGCTGCAGGCCAACATGCGCAACCTCACCCGCGCGCTCTCCGAGGCGGCGGCGGATCTGGGCAGCTGCGGGGACGAGGCGGGGATCTTCCACACCGTGCTCCAGGTGCTGGAGGACCAGGGGCAGCGCGCGCGCGTCTTCCGGCTGGACGGGCAGGACATCGTGCTGGAGGCGCAGCAGGCCAGCTCGCCGCTCTTCCCCCTGGGGGCGCGGGTGCCCATCTGCCAGGTGGCGGTGGTGGCGAAGATGGTGGAGCTTGGGCGGGCGGTGCTCCATGAAGACGTGCACCGGCAGCTGGCGCAGCTGTTGCCGCCGGAGCAGCTGGCCAAGCTCCTGCCCACGCTCCCCTGCCGCGGGGTGGCGGCGCCCATCTTCGTGGAGAAGAAGCTCTACGGCCTGCTCTGCGTGCACGGGGACTCGCTGACCGAGGCGGGGGCCTCGGCGATCGAGCTGTTCGCGCGGCACGTGGGCTCGGCCATGGCCAAGCTGCGGCAGCACCGGCGCTCGGTGGAGCGGGAGCGGCTGGCGGCGCTGGGCGAGGCGGCGGCGGTGGTGGCCCACGAGGTGCGCAACCCGCTGGGCGCCATCTCCAACGCCACCTGCCTGCTCAAGCGCGCCGGCGCCAGCGCCAGCTCGCTGGTCCTCTTGCGGATGATCGAAGAGGAGGCGGCGCGGCTGGATGAGCTGGTGCACGACCTGCTCTACGTGGCGCGGCCGCTGGAGCCGCGGCGGCGGGCGGTGGATCTCGGAGAGCTGTGCAGCCAGCTGGCGCAGACCAGCCGCCAGAGCGACGACTTCGCCTCCCTCACCCTGGTGGTGGAGCTGCCGGGCCACGCGCCCAAGGTGCTCGCGGATCCCGTCCACCTCCAGGTGGCCGTGGCGAACCTGCTGCGCAACGCCGCCCAGGCCTCGCCGCCGAGCGGGACGGTGCGGCTGCGGGTGACCGAGCACGGGCGGCTGGTCTGGCTGGAGGTGGAGGACGAGGGGCCGGGCGTGCCGGAGGAGGTGGCGGCCCGGATCTTCGAGCCGTTCTTCACCACGCGGGGCTCCGGGACCGGGCTGGGGCTGTCGCTGGTCAAGCGGATCGCCGATGCGCACCAGGCCTCGCTGCGGGTGGAGCGCGCCTCGCACGGCGGGGCCTGCTTCCAGCTGGCGCTCCCGGCGCAGCCTTGAAAGGCTCCTGACAGCACGCTGGCAGCAGGGGGTCTCTAGTTTGCCGTCCACGGTCGCGGCGCTCTTCGCCGCTCCGAACGAAGGACGGCAACGATGAAGACCAACCCGGTGAACTGGTTCGAAGTGCCGGTGGCGGAGCTGGAGCGCGCGGTCCGCTTCTACGAGGCGATGCTGAACGTGACGCTGAAGCGGGAGCACCTGCAGGGGCAGCCCCCGATGGCGATCTTCCTGCGCGGCGAGGCGGGCGGCGTGGGGGGCGCGTTGATCAAGGACGAGCGGGTGCGCCCGAGCGCGGACGGGAGCGTGGTGTACTTCCACGCGGGGAAGGACCTGGCCGGCTGCGTGGAGCGGGCGCAGCGGGCGGGCGGGAAGGTGCTCCTGCCGCCCACGGAGATTGGGGACCCGGGGGCGATCGCCCTGGTGCTGGACACGGAGGGGAACCGGGTGGGGCTGCACAGCCCGCGGGCCTGAGGGCGGCCTTCACGGGCGCGAAGGGCGCGGGGCCCTTCAGGCCTCGGCGGCCTGCGAGGCCTCGCGCAGCCGCTGCAGCTCTTCGCTGAAGGGGGCCAGCTGCTTGCCGAGCGGGGCGAAGAAGCGGGCGTCCACGGCGCGCACCGCGGCCACGGCGGGCTGGAAGACGCGCTCGCCCTCGGCGGTGAGGCGCAGGCGCCAGGCCCGGGTGTCGTCCGGGGCGTCCTCGCGGGCGAGCAGCCCCCGCGCCTCGAGCGCCCGGACCACCTGGGAGGTGGTGTTGCGGTCGAAGGCCGCGAACTGGGCCACCTCCCGCTGCATGGGCGGGGTGCCGGACTGGCCCAGCCAGCGCACCGCGCCGAGCAGGAAGAATTGGGTGTGCGTCAGGCCCAGCGGCTCGAGCGCCGTGGCGACCGCGCGCGTCCACTGAAGGCCCGCGTGCCAGAGGTGGTAGCCGGGGCTGGTCTGGGGGCCTCGCTTGGGTCGGTCCATGAGGGGGGAACCCTACTGCGTCCGGCCGCGCGCGACCCGGCCCCCCGTTCCCCGTGGCCCGTGCCCCGTGAACCGTGAACCGTCCGCCGTACCCGTACCCGTCCCCGTGGCCGAACCCGAACCCGAACCCGACCGAGGAGAGGCCTCGTGCTCTCCGCAGGCGCTCAGCCAGGTCAGACTCAGCCCAGCGGGGCGCGAGCGCATGCGGAGAGCACGAGGCCTCTGGGCGGTCGGGTTCGGGTTCGGGTTCGGCCACGGGGACGGGGACGGGGGTACGGGGCACGGGGCACGGGGCACGGGGTACGGGGTAGGGCGGACGGGTCACGGGTGCTCGGGGCAGTGCCGCGGCTACCCCACGAGGCTCGCCTGGCGGCGGCCGCGCACCGGCGCGCTCGCCCTGTCCGTCCGGCTCGCCGAGGACACCAGGAGGATCGCCGCCCACATCCGGAACGGCCGCCACCGCTCCGCCGCCTCCACCAGCTGCGGATCATCCACCTGCGCCAGCCCGTACGCCTCGGCCACCGCGCGGTGAAGGTTCGGCTCGCAGAGCGGCAGCGCGTCCACCGGCCCCACGCCGCGCAGCAGCACCGTGTCCGCCGTCCACGGGCCCACTCCCGGCAGCCGCAGCAGCCGCTCCCGCGCCGCGGTGTACCCCTCCGCCTTGAGCCGCGGCAGCGACAGCTCCCCATCCAGCGCCGCGCGCGCCACGCCCTGCATCCAGCGCCACTTCGTCTCCGCCACGCCCGGCACCGACGCGCGCGCCAGCACCGTCTGCGGCCGGGGGAAGGCCGCCACCGTCTCGCCCTCCACCTCCACCGCGTCACCGGCCTCGAGGGAGATTCGCCGCAGCAGCGCCGCCGCCTGGCCCATCCTCAGCCGCTGCGTCATCACCCCCCACCCCGCCGCCGCGTACGGCGAGTAGAACACCACCGGCCGGAAGCCCGGCCGCCGCGCCGCCAACCGCGCCAGCACCGGCTCCCCCTCCACCATCCGCCAGAACGGCCGCGCGTCCTGATCCACGCACAAAATCCTCGCCACCTGCGCCCGCAGCGCCTCGCTCGCCGGCTGGCCGAAGGCCCTCCCCTGAATCACCCGGCCGTCGAACGACAGCCGGACCGCCGCCGGCGCGAAGCCCTCGTCGCTCGGGAAGGCCAGGGTGACCTCCCCTCCCACGGAGCACGCCCGCGAGCTGGTGAAGAGCCCGCAGGCGAACGTCCGGATCGTCTCCAGCGAGAACGGACCTCTCGGCTCCAGGGTGAACGCGTGCGGCTCCATGGCGGGCTCCAATTGGTATGCGTGATGAAGATATGTATACGTACCAAATCCCCCACCCGTCAACCCGAGGGGGCGTTCAGGGGGCCCCTGCTTTCCTAAAGCCGCGACAGGGCTACACTCCCGCTCCTCCTTCGAGAGGGTTACGTCCATGCGCAGTCGAATCGCCGCCCTGTGCTTCGCGGGGCTGCTCGGGGTGCTCGCCAGCTGCTCCTCGACCACCACCAAGCCCTGCACGCCGGCCTGCAAGAGCACCGAGCGCTGCGTGAACGGCGCCTGCGTGGGCCCCAGCTGCACCGACCGCACGCAGAACGGCTCGGAGACGGACGTGGACTGCGGCGGCGCGTCCTGCCCCGCGTGCCTGGACGGCAAGAGCTGCCAGGTGGGGGCGGACTGCGGCAGCGGCGTCTGCACCGCCAGCGTCTGCGTGGGCGGCAGCTGCGGGGACGTGCTCCAGGACGGCGAGGAGACGGACGTGGACTGCGGCGGCCCCGCCTGCGCCCCCTGCAGCGAGGGCAAGTCGTGCCGCGAGCACCGCGACTGCGTGCAGGGCCGCTGCGCCGGGAACATCTGCGTGGCGCCCTCCTGCACGGACAGCCTGAAGAACGCGGTGGAGACGGACGTGGACTGCGGCGGCACGCAGTGCCCCGCCTGCGGCGTGGGGAAGGGCTGCAAGGCCCCGGGGGACTGCCAGAGCGCGATCTGCACGGACAGCACGTGCAAGGCCGCCACCTGCTCGGACCTGGTGAAGAACGGGGCGGAGACGGACGTGGACTGCGGCGGCGGCACCTGCCCGCGCTGCGTGGAGGGCAAGGGCTGCGGCGCCAGCGGGGACTGCGTCTCCAACGTCTGCGGCGCGCAGAAGCTGTGCGCCTCGGCCGCCTGCGCGGACGGCCAGAAGAACGGCGAGGAGACGGACGTGGACTGCGGCGGCCCCACCTGCCCCCGCTGCGGCACCGGCCTGGCCTGCGGCGGCGCCACGGACTGCCAGAGCGCCGTCTGCACCGGCGGCACCTGCCGCGCCGGAACCTGCATGGACTCGGTGAAGAACGGGGCGGAGACGGACGTGGACTGCGGCGGCGCCGCCTGCGCGAAGTGCGCGCCCGGCAAGGCCTGCGCCGTCCCCACGGACTGCACGGCGGGGGTGTGCACCGCCAACCAGTGCCGGGCCGCCACCTGCTTCGACACCGTGAAGAACGGCACCGAGTCGGACGTGGACTGCGGCGGCACCTGCGGCAGCAAGTGCGCCGCCGGGAAGCTGTGCAGCGTCAACGCGGACTGCCAGAGCTCCGTGTGCGGCGGCACCACCTGCACCGCCGCCACCTGCACGGACGGCGTGAAGAACGGCGCGGAGACGGACGTGGACTGCGGCGGCACCTGCGTCACCAAGTGCGCGGTGGGCAAGGCCTGCTCCGTCCCCGCGGACTGCGCGAGCGCCACCTGCACCGGCAACCTCTGCCAGTCCCCCAGCTGCGGGGATGGGCTGAAGAACGGCACGGAGACGGACGTGGACTGCGGCGGCAGCTGCGTCACCAAGTGCGCCACCGGCAAGGGCTGCGCGCTCCCCTCGGACTGCGTGAGCTCCGTGTGCACCACCGCGCAGTGCAAGGCGCCCACCTGCACGGACGGCGTGCGCAACGGCACCGAGACGGGCGTGGACTGCGGCGGCTCCTGCCCCACCGCCTGCACCCCCAGCGTGGTGCTGCTCGCGGGCGGCAGCGCCAACTTCCTCGCCGGCTGGTTCACCAACGGCGCCTGGAGCTCCACCCCGCTCGCCGGCGCGAGCGACGGCGTCTCGCTCGCCGTCACCACCACCGGGCTCGCGGTGGGCGTGGCCCACTCCACGGACGCGGCCTCGCAGCTGCGCTACACGCGCTGGTCCGGCACCAGCTGGTCCGCCTTCGCGGACGTCGCCGCGGACACCACGCGCGGCCAGCCCTCCGTCGCCTCGGCCGGCCCGCTCGCGCAGGTCGTCTTCCACGGCCAGGACTTCAAGCACTACTACGCCGCCTTCGACGGCGCGGCCTGGTCCCCCACCGCGGAGGTCGTCCCCTCCTCCGCCGGCGGTCAGGCCTTTGGCCCCGCCCCGGCCCTCCTCGTCGCCCGCGGCGCGGACGCCACGCTCGTCTACGCCAACGGCGCGGACGCGAACCACCTCTACGCCAAGGACCGCTCCTCCGCGGGCAGCTATGGCGGCGGCGTCTTCGTCTCGCAGTCGCCCAACTACGCCCTCACCCCCGCCGCGGTGGTGCCCACCGCCGGCGCGGAGCTCGGCGTGGCGTGGGTGAGGGACCCGGACGGCGCGGTCATCTGGCAGACGCGCACGGGGGGGACGTGGTCCGCCGGCGCCGCGGTGCCCAGCGCCTTCACCGGCCATCGCCCGGCCCTGCTCGCCCTGCCCGCGGGCGAGGCGCTGCTCGTCTTCCGCGGCAACAACACCGTCCTCTACTGGAGCAGGCTCACCGGCGGGACGTGGAGCACGCCGGCGGCCGTGCCGGACGCGCAGGGGAACAGCGCCACCGCGAAGACCTCGCCGGCGCTCGCGCGCGGCGTGGGCGGAGCCACCGCCGAGCTGGTCTTCATCGGCCTGGACGAAAAGCTCTACCACTCGCGCCTCACCGGCGCGGCGTGGGGCATGCCTTCCCCCGTGAATGGCGCGGCCGGGAGCTTCAACTCGGTGGCGCTCGCCAACTCGCCGTGAGGCGGTCAGTCGGCGTATGTACGGGCGCCATGCGCCCTGCCCTGCTCCTCGCCCCGCTCCTGCTCTGCCTTGCCGCGCGCGCGCAGAGCGCCACCGCCGAGCTCTTCGAGGACCGCGGCGGCACCTTCGTCCGCGCCGGCACCAAGCAGGGGCTCGCGGTGGGCACGCAGGTGGCGCTCGCCGCGGACGCGCAGGGCGCCAAGCCCGCGGGCAGCGGCACGGTGATGGAGCTGTGGGAGTCCATGGCACGCCTGAGCCTCGACGAGGCGGCGCGCAAGGCCAAGCCGCGCTACGCGGTGCTCGCGCCGGCGGCGCCGATCGCCACCGGGAGCAGCGGGCTGACTCCGCCGCCCCCGCCGCCCGGCCCCGCCGTGCTCCGCGGCCCGCCGCTGCAGGGGCGCGTGGAGTGGGGGAACCTGGGGCGGATCATCCTCTACAACGAGGGCGCCACCCCCTGGAACGACTGCGAGCTCCGCCTCCCGGACGAGAGCGTCTACCGCGTGCGCCACCTGGACGGGCGCTCGGACGAAGGCATCCTCTCCCTCAAGTTCCGCAAGGAGGACGTCCCGGCCAACGACCGGCTGATGGTCTCCTGTGACCAGGGGGACGCGATCTTCCCGTTCGGCCCGGGCCGGAACGACGGGAAGCTCCAGGGCCACGCCGAGCGCGGGAACCTGGGACGAATCATCGTGAAGAACGACGGCGAGGCCGACTGGACGCGCTGCACGCTGCGGCTCCCGGATCAGACGTACTACCCGCTCGGCGAGCTGCGGGCCCACTCGGACGAAGGGATCATGCCCACCAAGTTCAAGCCCGAGGACGTGCCGCCCACCACGTTCGTGATCGTCCGCTGCGCAGAAGGCGACGCCCGGTTCGACTTCAAGGGCCCCAAGCGCTGACCCGCCTCCCGGTCACCCCGAGCGAAGTCGAGGGGCGCGCGTGCTCCGCTCGTCCCCTTCAGCGCTCTGCCCGCCGCCGCAGCTGCGCGGCCTCGGAGCTGCGGCCGACCGCGTCCAGCGCGCGGGCCCGGAGCAGCAGCGAGGCGGGAAACGCGTCCGGCCGTTCGGTCTCCGGCTCGAGCAGCGCGGCCGCCGGCCCGGGGTGGCCCTGCGCCAGCACCGCGGCGGCGAGGTTGTGGCGCAGCTCGCGCTGGCGCTTCTCCTCGCTCACGCGGGCGAGCGCGGCGCGGTAGCTGGACTCGGCGGCAACGAAGTCTCCCTGCCGCAGCCGCACCGTGCCCAGGTTCTGCAGGGCCGCGGCCTCGTCGGCGTACGCCACCTGGCGCTCGTCGCGCAGCAGCGCGGCTTCATAGTGGCGGCCGGCCACCTCGAGCTCGCCCCGCGCGAGCGCCGCGTCGCCCAGGTAGAGCCGCCCCTCGCGGCAGGCGGGGTGCGCGGCCACGTCCGGGCCGAAGAGCGTCTCATCGCTCCGGTAGCGCAGCCCCGCGCGCAGGGAGAGCCCGGCGCAGAGCACGAGCACCGCCGCGCCGGCCAGGAGGGTGCGGCGCCCCTGTCGCGCGAGCCAGTCGCCCAAGGGCAGCGCGAGCAGCGCCAGCGGCAGGTAGAGGTAGTGGGGTGAGTAGAAGCGCGGCGTGGGCACGCCCTGCAGCGCGGGGAGGAGGGCCAGGGCTGCGAGCAGCCACGGGCCGCGGCGGGTGAAGGCCGCGTAGGCGAGGGCGCCGAGCGCCGCCAGCCCGAGCAGCGCGAGCGGGGACCAGGGCAGGGCGCGGGAGATCGCGTCGCAGGCGCTCGCGTCCACCGGCACGAGCAGCGCCAGCAGGTAGCGGCCCACGGCGGCGAGCCGGGTGCCCACCGCCTCGAGCGGCGTCAGCTCCGGGAAGCGGGCGCGCCAGGGCGGGGCGAAGGCGAAGCGCAGCCCCAGGCAGAGCGCCAGCGCGAGCGCCTCGGCGATGAAGAGCGCTCGCCGGCGGGGGCTGGGCGGGGAGGGCGGCCCGGCGCGCCGGTGCGTCCACTCGAGCGCGGCGAGGAAGAGCGGCGCCAGCACCAGGCCGGTCTCCTTGCTCAGCGCGGCCAGGGCGAGCCAGAGCGCGGCGGCGAGCGGCCTGCCGGAGCGGTGGGCGACGATGAGCCCCAGCAGGCCAATGGCCAGCAGCGCCTCGGAGCGCAAGGAGAGGGAGGAGGCCACCATCGCGGTGGCGGGGTGGACGGCGAAGAGGAGCCCGGCGGCGAGCGCGGCGCGGCGGGAGAGCCCCAGCGCGCGGCCGGCGAGCGCGCAGAGCACCGCCGCGCTGGCGTGCAGGACCAGATTCGAGAGGTGGAAGGCCCAGGTCGCGCCGGTGAGGGAGTCCAGCGACAGGGAGAGCGCCATCAGCGGCCGGTAGAAGCCGGTGCGCGCGAAGCCGCGGGTGAAGAGGGCTGGCCACTGCGAGGGCGGCGCGAGCGCGGCGCCGAGCTCGATGTCGCCGTGGTCCAGCCAGGTGAAGCCGGCGCCCAGGGCGGTGGCGTGCGCGGCCAGCGCCGCCAGGGCGATCGCCGCGTAGGGCGCTGCAGCCTTCAGCCGGGGAGAGAGGCGAGCCAAGCGCCGCGCATCTTGCGCGGGGACTGGCTTCGCTGACCACTGTCCCTCTCGGCAGTGCTAGCGGGAGAGCTCCGGCGCGGGCCGGCAGAAGAGCTGGGCGTCCTGGCTGAGGGAGCAGGTGCCCTGGAGGGTGCGCTGCTCCAGCGAGAGTTGGCAGGCCTGCTCGGGCATCTTGTAGCGGCAGGCGGCGAAGGCCTCGGGGGAGGGGATCGGCTGACCGCCGGCGACGGCGATCCCGCCCAGCACGGCGGCGGCGAGCAGGAGCACCCCGGCGAGCGCCGAGGAGCGGGGCCCGGGGGAAGCGCTTTCGGTCGACATGGCTGTACGCCTCCTAGGAACGGCCCCTTTGGTTCACTGCGTGGTGAAGGTGAAGTTGTCCAGCACCTGCCCATCCACCGTCTTGAAGTACCCGCGCCCCTTCTTCGGGTTCCCGTCGACGTGGAAGACCAGGAAGAGCGCGCCGAACTTGGCGGCCTGGTTGCTGGTGTAGATGAAGGCCCACTCGCCGTTGCAGCCGTAGGGCGGGCTGGTGGGCAGGCAGCGCTGTTGATCTCGGATGTCGTTGCCGCCCAGGCCGGAGACGAAGGCGAAGGAGCGGCCCTTGTCCACGCACAGCGAGGTGGCGCTGCTGCAGGTGGCATCCACGGTCTGGTTGGTGAAGTTGTTGAGCGTCTTGGTGCGCTCGTACGAGTGCTCGTGCGCGGTGGAGATGATCGCCCCGGCGTTCCGGCAGGCCTCGTAGACGGGGTAGCCCATCTCGTTGCCCTTGCCGCCGATCTGGAGGTTCGCCTGGTTCTTGTGCCAGCCGCAGATCTTCCAGACGTGGGCGTCGTTCGCGAAGCGCGTGCTGATGAAGCCCGGGTACGCGGCGTTCCCGTCCTGGCCCACGAAGGCGAAGGAGATCCCCTTGTAGGCGAAGGCGAACTTGGTGTCGGCCAGGCTCGGCTCGTCCAGGGTGATGCCGAGCGCGCTGAAGCGCTGCGACTGCACGGTGGCGTAGCTGGTCCAGCCGCTGGCGTCGTGGTTGCCCACCGCCATGAAGACGGGGAAGGTGGCGCCGAGCTCGGCGTTCACCACGCCCCACCAGGTGGCCCCGCGGTTGGTGGCGGTGGTGTACTCGCCGTCTCCGTTGACCACGAGCATGTCCGCGGCCTCGGCCTTCACGACCTTGAGCACGTTGCGGAAGTCGGTGCTGGTGGTGGTGTCGCCGGTGAAGGCGACCTTCGTGTTGGGCGGCGGGATGAGCGGCTCGACCACCGGAGTGCCGGCGTCCCTCACCGGGGTGCCGGCGTCGACCACGGGCGTACCGGCGTCCTTCACCGGGGTGCCAGCGTCCTTGGCGGGGGTGCCGGCGTCGACGATGGGGTTGGTGCCGGCGTCGGGCTGGTTCTGGGGCGGCGTGCCGGTCTCCACGTTGATCCACAGCTGCGTGAGCCGCACGCCGCCTGTGGTGCTCTCGTTGTTGAGGGAGATCTTCACCCGGAGGTTGGAGACGCTCTGGATGTTGGTGTCGGTGAAGACGTCCGCGAAGTTCGCCCACGGCTCGCCGAGCTTGTGGGTCTCCCCGGTGCCCACCACCGTGGTGCCGTTGAGCAGCTCCACGCGGATGGTGCCGCGGCCGGTGCCCTGCTGGGCGCGGTAGTTCACCACCACGTTGCGGATGACGCCGGGGAGGTTGCCGGAGAAGCCGACCGTCAGCGTCCCGGTGGGGGCGTTGGCGGCGCTGCGCACGAACGTGGTGTAGCCGTCCGCGCTCTTGAAGGTGGTGCCGTCGTCGAGGTTCTTGAAGAAGCCGCCGATGTCGCCCGCGCTGCGGACGCTGGAGGCGGCGACGTCGGAGGTCGGCACCAGGGCGGTGTAGTTGCGGTCGAGGTCCGCGCGGACGTCCTCGAGCGGATCCGTGTCCTCGCCGGCGGTGCCCGCGGCCTCGAACCGGGGCTCCTCGTCAGAAGTGGCGCCGGGCCCGGGGGTCTCGCCCGCCAGCGGCTGATCGCAGCCGGCGAGCGCCACGAACAGGCCAACCAGCGCAGCGAGGAGGGGGCGGATGGAAAGGGGCATGGTCATTGGGAACCTGGGCGGGCGGAATCAGCAGGGGATGTGCCACGGCGTCGTTCAGGCAACAGCCTGAATTCATTGGTGCTCTGCCCACTTGGCAGGCGGTTGGAGCGTGCACGCGCGTGGGCAGCTGTCCGATCGTCGGAGCGCATGGGGCCTTACAACAGTCCGGAGCCGGATTGTCGGCCCCGGAGCGGCCTCCGGTGCTCGCGCCGCCCGGCCGTCTGGTGGGCGTCAGCGGGCCGGGGTGAGCCGTGCGCCGTGCGCCGTACCCCGTGACCCGAAACCCGTACCCGTACCCGTCAACGAACCCGAACCCGCACCCGAACCCGATCTGCACTGCCGATCTTCGTTGGGGCCCCGCTCATTCGGAGGCACTGACCTGTATGGACGCTGGCGGCAGGCCGCTCGCGACCTCGGTCGGGTTCGGGTTCGGGTTCGGGTTCGGGTTCGGGTTCGGGTTCGGGTTCGGGTTCGGGTTCGGGTTCGTTGACGGGTACGGGTACGGCCAACGGGTCACGGATGACGGGTGACGGGTGACGGGGCACGGGGAGCCAGTTGTCGCGCTCACTCCTCCTCGGTCCCCTCCGGGTACAGCCGCGGGAAGAAGTACCCCACCGCGCGTACCGGCAGCCCCAGCCTCACCGGCCCCTTCGGCGAGCCGGACATCAGCAGCCCCTCGTCCAGCAGCTGCCGCAGGATCTCTCTGGCGCCGCTGGTGGACATCCCGGTGATCCGCGCCGCCTCGCCGCGCTCCACCTCGCCGCGCAGGAGCACGTCCCGCAGCAGCAGGCCGGCACCGGGCTTGAGCTGCTTGAGCAGCACCTGCCGCTGCGCGTACGCGAGCACCCGCATCTGCAGGTTGTCCAGGTCCAGCAGGCTCGCCATGAACTCGATCTGGTCGAGCGCGGTGGTGAGGAAGAAGTCGCAGAACCGGTGCAGCCCTTCGTCGTTCCCGGGCGCGTCCGCGCCGGCGAGCGCCGCAAGGTACCCCTCGCGCTGCCGGGCGAAGCCGCGGGCCACGGACCAGAGCCCTTCGGCGTCCACCTGCGCGCGGATGAGGTACGCGTGCGTGAAGAGCCGCGCCACGCGCCCGTTGCCGTCGAGGAACGGGTGGATCCACGCCAGCCGGTGGTGCGAGGCCGCCGCGGCGATCACCCGCGTCAGCTTGCTCACCCGCTTCGGCGAGTAGGCCCGGGTGAAACGCTCCATGAACGCGGGCAGCGCGTCGTGCACCGGCGGAAGGTGCCGCCCCACCTCCACGTCGCGGTCGCGCATCTGCCCGCCGATGACCGGCAGCGGGCCCAGGTGCTCGTGGTGCACCACCCGCAGCTCCTCGGGCAACCGCTCGTAGAAGCGCGCGTGGATCCAGCTGAGGAACTCGCTCCCGCAGATGTCCAGGTCCGGCTCGGCCACCAGCCGCTGCTCGATCTCCTGCTGCACCTCCACGTGCGCGCGGTGCTCCAGCTGCAGCGCCCGCTTCGCCGGATCCGCGGTGTACTCGGCCTTCAGCGCCCGCTCGATGTCGACCGGCCGCGTGTAGTGGCCTTCGATCAAGTTCGAGTAGTAGCTGTTCATCTGTCGCAGGAGCGCCGACACCGCCCCCCGGGTGATCGGATGGAGGCTGGCCCCCAGCGACGCGGAGCGGCGGATCACCTCCACCGCGAGGTCGCTGAGCGGCCCGGCGCCTTGGACCGAGAGCATCGGCTCCATCTGGTCCGGGTGGCGAAGCATCTGGCGATCCGTCTGCGCTTGGGCGAGCTCCATAAGTGCACGGAACGAAAAGGCCAGTTGGCGGTCCGGTCAAATTCCTGGCGCACGTTCTGGCGGTCCCCGTGGCGCTGGCTCCCAAGCCCCCGTTCACCCGGAGCGGGCCCGAGCGGAGTCGAGGGGCTGGCGGTGTTTCTGGCGCACCTTCTGGCGATCTTCGTGGCGGTGCCGGAGTGGGGTGAAGTCGCCAGAATCCGGAGGGTTGGCCGCATGGTTGGCGGCCATCGCACGGCCGGTCCTGGCGGTCTTCCTGGCCCTCCCCGGTACCATCTGGGCGTTATCGATTCCCGGCCGTCCCACGCCCCGTCCCCGCGCCCACTTCGTTCGCTGCTCTTGCTGGCGGGCCTGCTCGCGCTCGCGGCCTGCCGCGGCCGGATGGAGGGGGAGGGGAGCCCGGCGCCCGGCCAGCCCGCGCCGCTCTCCGAGGTGTTGACGGCCCCGCGCCCCAAGGGCGGCGAGTGGTTCGGCGTGTACCTGATGGGCCGGAAGGTCGGCTACTTCTACTCGGACCTCTCGCTGGTGCCGGGCGCCCCGGAGAAGGCGCGCGCGGTCAGCGAGATGTACCTGAAGACCACGATGGGCGGCCGCACCTCGGAGCGCCGCCACCGCGAGGAGCGCGTCTACCAGGCGCGGCCCCAGGGGAAGCTGCTCTCGCTGCGGATCGAAGACACCGGCGATGGCGGCAACCAATTGCTCGAAGGCAGCGCCGGCCCGCGCGGGCTCTCGGTGGTGCGCAAGCGCCCGGGGCAGCCGAACCAGATCCTCAACCTCGGCCCCAGCCGCGAGGTGATCGAAGACGCGGATCAACCCCGCCTGGCGCTGCTGCGCGGGCAGACGGTGGAGGGGATCGCCACCGACGCGGAGGAGCTGGCGCCGTACCGGCTGCGCACGCAGCTGGAGGAGCCGGAGGTGAAGGTGCTGGGCGGGGTGCGCGTGCGCCTGCGCCGCACCGTCACCGCCTCCGAGCACGACCGGGAGTCGGTGGAGACGTTCTTCGCCAAGTCCGGCGAGGTGGTGGAGTGGGTCTCCGGCCAGACGCGCGCGCTCGCCGAGCCGGAGTTGGTCGCGAAGCGGCTGGATCAGGTGGAGGTGCTCGGCCTCACCCGCGTCACCCTCCCGGCGCCGCTGCAAGTGAAGGCGCACCAGGTGGTGCTCACCATCCAGAGCCTCCCCGAGGCGCTCCAGCTCGACAGCTACCGCCAGCGCTTCTCCAAGCGCGCCGACGGCGCGGTGGACGTGCAGCTCTCCGCCGCTCCGCCCCGGCTCGCCAACCGCGCCTCGCGGCCGGTCTCCGCGCAGCGCGGCCAGTCGGACTACCTGCGCAGCTCCATGACCCTGGAGTCGGACTCACCGGAGATCCAGCAGCTCGCGCACAGCATCGTGGGGCAGGAGAGGGACGCCTACCGCGCGGCGCAGAAGATCAACGAGTGGGTCTACAAGAACCTGGCGAAGGACTACGGCGCCTCCGCGGACCGCGCCACGGACGTGCTCCACCAGCGCCGCGGCGACTGCACCGAGCACGCGCTCTTGGCCACCTCGCTCTTGCGCGCGGCCGGCATCCCCGCCAAGCGGGTGGACGGGCTGGTCTACCTCGCCAACGACGAGCAGGCCCCGTCCCTCTACTGGCACCAGTGGGTGGAGCTCTACGCCGGCGAATGGACGCAGATGGATCCGACCTTCGGCCAGGCCGTGGCGGACGCCACCCACTTCGCGGTGGGCGAGGAGGGCAACGCGGAGATCTCCTCGCTGCTCGGCCAGCTCAAGGTGATCGCCGTCCGCTAGCGGCGGGTGGCTGGGCTCACCACTTCACGACGTAGGTGCAGGACTCGCCGCCCTTGAGCCGGCAGCGGGCGTCGTCCTGGTGCAGCACCATCGCCCGGGGCGCGAACTTCTGGGCCATGGTGGTGAGGATGCCCCGGTCGAAGTCGCAGGGGTACGGGTTGGCGCACTTGCTCACGATCCGGTTCACGCCGGGCGCGGGGCGCTCGTAGCCGTAGTGGCCAATGCCCTCGAGCATGGTGCCGTTGGCGGGGTCGAACATCACCTTGCCCTGGCGGCGGTGGTTGAGGTGGTAGGCGACATCGATCGACTTGATGGCGCTGTCCACGTCCACCACCCAGGGCGGGAAGATCGCGTTGCTGGGGATCTTCAGGCCGATGTTGAAGAGCACGTTGCTGCCCACGCTCTCGGAGATCTTCCCGAACGCCCGCAGCCACGCCTCCTGCGAGTACCAACCGTCCTTGTCGATCTCCACCACGCCGTCCCGTCCCAGCGTCCCCACGCCCTCCGCGACGAGGATCTTGCTGGGCAGCGCCTTGGACGCGAAGCCGTCCACCACCGCGTAGACGGTCTGCCCGTTGACCTCGATGCCCGCTTCCATCGGCTTGAATTGCATGGCGCGTGAGCATCGCAAACGAGGGCGGCGTCCAGAAGGTGGGCGGATAGAGGTTGCGGTCCCGCAACGCGGGGCGGGTGTCGGTCGCCTCTGGCGTCATGGTTCGCGTCGTCCTCTGGGTCGCCTGGCTCGCGTCCGTCGGTTCTCCACCCCCGCCCAAAGCGGCCGGTCCTGGCGATCTCTCTGGCGCTCCGGCCGTGCGCGCAAGCCAACGAAATCGCTAGGTAAAGCCCGGCTTCAAGAGCGCGCGCCGCGCACCCGGCTGGCGATCTGCGCGGCGATCTTCTTGGCGGTCCGGTTGGGGGGCGTCCGAACGCCGGGGCAAGCTCGGTGTTCGGTGGCAGAACCTTCTCCCGGGAGCCGTCACGTGAACCGAGCTTGCTGGATGGTGGTGGCCGCGCTGGCGCTGGCGGGGTGCAGGACGGGTCGCGGGAACCCGATCGCGCTGGCGCAGCCCGGGGACTACCAGGCGGCGGACAAGCAGGGCTCCAACCCCAACCTCTACGGCCAGCGGCCACCGCCGGCGGGTGACGCGCGCCTGGCCGGCGAGGCGGGGCGCGGCGAGTCCTGCGTGCGCGGCACCGTCACCAGCGACAGCGTCCTGCCCACCGCCCTGCGCCAGGCGGCGGTGACGGTGGAGCTGGACGGCGTGGTGCTGGCGGAGCTGGAGACGGACTCGCGGGGGGCATTTCACTGGTGTGGCGTGGAGCAGGCCCTGCGCGCCCGCCGGCGCGAGACCGCCACCGTCACCGTGCAGGCCTCGCGCGAAGGCTTCCAGAGCGCCTCGCGCCGGCTGGTGCTGAGCGACTCGCAGCCGCCGCTGGAGACGAGCTTCCAGCTGCGGCCGGCGCCCTGAAGCGCGTTTTGCATCCGCCTACCGACTGTGGTGTCATGTGGGATATGGCTGCCCTCGCCCTCGGTCGTTGCACTCCTCCCCTGGTTTTTTTCCTACTTACGTTGGGTTGCGGCATCGGCGGCGGTCCCCCGTGCGTCACCGGCTGCCCCACGGCTGGGGAGAGCAACTGCACGGAAGGGGTGCTTCGCGTTTGCCAGCTGGACGCGAACGGCTGC
This sequence comes from Myxococcaceae bacterium, assembly GCA_044229415.1. Taxonomy (GTDB): domain Bacteria; phylum Myxococcota; class Myxococcia; order Myxococcales; family Myxococcaceae; genus JBGATB01. The sequence goes on from JBGATB010000012.1 coordinate 223,847, forward strand.
CGGGCCTGGAGCGCGCCTCAGCAGTGCGCCGGGGGCGCCTGCGCCTCCGCTCAGCAGTGCGCGGGCGGCGTCGCCGCCCCGGGTGTGACGCCCGGCGGCAACCCGGGCGTCCCCCCCAAGCCGGACGCCGGCAGCTGCCAGAACGGCTGCGCTGAGGGCCAGACGGAGTGCGCGGCGGGTCGGGTGCGCGCCTGCTTCACCGACTCGCTCGGCTGCCGCGGCTGGGGCGCCGCCGCCGTCTGCTCCACCGGCCTCTGCGCCAGCGCCGCCGCATGCGACTCCAGCGTTCGACTCGCCGTGGGCGCGGATCACACCTGCCGGCTGCGGCCGGATGGCACGGTCGGCTGCTTCGGCGCCAACGGGGCGGGCCAGTCGGACCCGCCGCCGGGCACCTTCATCAGCCTCGGCGCCGGCGGGGATGCCTCCTGCGCCCTGCGGGCGGACGGCACCGTCTCCTGCTGGGGGCGTTGCGGGCTCGGCGCCAGCTGCATGGCGCCGGCGCCCCAGAGCCGCTTCAAGAGCCTCTCCGTCTCCTCCGCCTATGCGTGCGGCGTCCTCACCGACGGAGCGGTGGAGTGCTTCGGCTCCCGCGCGCTGCGGCGCTCGGGCGTCTTCCAGGCCGTGGTGACGGGTGGAACCCATGGCTGCGCCCTGGGCGCGGACGGCGCCGTCCAGTGCTGGAGGGCGGCGGGCACGAGCGACCTCGGCCAGGCCACCCCGCCTGCAGGCAGCTACCTGGCGCTCGCCGCGGGAGAAGCGCACACCTGCGCCCTTCGCCAGGACGGCACCGCGGTGTGCTGGGGAGATGACCGCAAGGGGCAGTCGCGGCCGCCGGCGAGCCGATTCCGTGTGCTCGCCGCCTCGGGGGACCTCACCTGCGGGCTGACGGAGGGAGGCATTCCCGAGTGCTGGGGCAGCGGCGGGTGGGTGGGGCGGCTGCTCCCCCAAGCGCCGCTCGCGGCGCTCGCGCTCGGCCCCAACCACGCCTGCGCCAGCGGTCTCGATGGGGCGGTGCAGTGCTGGGGGAGCAACCTCTACGGCCAGTCCCTGCTTCCCCGCGGCGGCTACGCGGACGTCTCCGGGCCGTGCGGGCTCCGGGGGGATGGGACCGCCGCCTGCTGGGGCCAGTACAGCTACCCGACAGGTGGCGCGCCCTCCGGCGTCTTCACCGCGCTCGCCACCGGCGGCAGCTTCAGCTGTGGCCTGCGCCCAGACGCCTCCGCGGTCTGCTGGCCGAGCGACGGCTTCACGGGCAGCTACCTGCCGCCCTCCGGGGCCTTCACGGCGCTGGCCGTGGGGAGCTGGCACGGGTGTGGGCTGCGCCCGGATGGCACCGCGGCGTGCTGGGGAGACAACGGCGATGGCCAGGCCACGCCGCCCAGCGGCGCGTTCAGCCAGCTCACCGCGGGCAGCCGCCACTCCTGCGGCCTGCGCCCGGACGGGACGGTCGTGTGCTGGGGCTCGGGCCAGAGCCACCAGCTGGAGATCCCCACGGGGACGTTCCGCCAGCTGGATGCGCTGGAGACGATCACCTGCGGTGTCCGCACGGACGGCAGCCTCGTCTGCTGGGGCTCAGCGGGCTTCCTGGCCCCAGGGCCCTTCAAGGCCGTCTCGGTCGCGCGCTTCGACAGCATCGGCCTTCGCTACTGCGCCCTGCGGGCCGATGACACGCTGGACTGCGCCTTCACCGGCGGCACTCCCGCGGGCACCTTCAAGCGGGTCAGCCGCCGCTGCGGGGTGCGGTCGGACGGAGCGATCGTCTGCGGCGGCAACCCTCCTCACCTCCACCCGCCGGGCTGACGCGACGGGCCCTCGCTCGAGCTGCCGCCGCGCGAGCGTCCCACGCTCGGCACACGGGTGTCGGCCGCGTACGCACAGCGCACGGCGGCCGGAAGTTTTCTGCGTCGCTGCGACAATGAAACGCAATTGTAGGCCAGAAAAGTCGACAAATTCTGTAACGGTTGCGGACACGTATCTCCTGGCGCACCATGCGCCGCCGCTGGAGTTGGGCGGCGGGGGCGCTTGAGGAGGGCCGAGTGGACGCGAGCATCGACGGAGGCGACGAGAAGCGGTTCACGCTCGTGAACCGGTTGGCCGTCGGCGGAATGGGCGAGGTCTTCCTGGCGCGCCAGGAGGGGCCGGCGGGCTTCGTGAAGACGGTCGCGGTGAAGCGGATCTTGGACGGGCTCTCCTCGAACGAGGACTTCGTCCAGATGTTCCTCGACGAGGCCCGCCTCGCCGCGCGCTTCTCCCACCCGAACATCGTCCAGGTGTTCGAGCTCGGCGGTCAGCGGGACGCGTACTTCATGACCATGGAGTTCGTGGATGGCCGCAGCCTCCACGCCATCAAGCGCGCCGCCAAGCGCAAGGGGCGCAAGCTCTCCCCGCCGATGGTCGCCTACGTCTGCCAGCAGGCGCTGCGCGGCCTGCACTACGCGCACGAGCTGACGGACGACGAGGGCGTCCCCCTGAAGATCGTCCACCGGGACGTCACGCCCGAGAACGTGCTGGTGGGCTTCAACGGCGTGGTGAAGCTGGTGGACTTCGGGATCGCCAAGACCACGGTGAACGAGTCGATCACCCAGGCGCGCTGCCTCAAGGGGAAGCTCCACTACATGGCGCCGGAGATTTTGGCCGGCGCCGAGGCCAGCGTTCACAGCGACCTCTACTCCATGGGGGTGATGCTCTACGAGCTCTTCACCGGCGCGTGGCCCTTCCCCGGCGAGACCGCCGCGGAGATCGCCGCGGCGAGCCTGCGGGTGAAGGCCTCCTCGCCCTGCAAGCTCAACCCGGATCTGCCGCCGCGGCTGGGGAAGACCATCGTCCGGGCGCTCGCCAAGGACCCGGCCAAGCGCCAGCGCAGCGCGGCCGAGCTGGCCGAGGAGCTCGCCGCGGCCAGCCCGCGCTTCACCGACGCGCAGCTGATCGCCTGCGTGGGGGAGCTCTTCGAGGGCGAGCGGCTGTCGCTCAAGACGGGCAAGAACACGCCGCTGCCGCCCGCCAACGGCGTGTTCCCGGCCTCCGAGCCCAGGTCGCTGCTGCGCCGGCTCGGCCGCCGCCTCCGGGGCGCGGAGCCCACGCCTCCGCCGCTGCCGCAGGGCCCCCAGCTCTCCGCCCCCGCCGTCCCGCGGCCCGAGGCCGAGCCGGAGAAGGTCTCGGCCTCGCAGATCCTCGCGCCGGAGCCGGCCCCCGCCAGCCCCGCGCCGGAGCTGGTGGAGGTGGAGGTCGAGTTCGAGCAGGAGGAGCCCACGCTCTTCACGCTCGGAGAGCGCTGGCTGGATCCGAGCGGCCTGCACGCGCAGGCGCAGGCGGACATGGTCCGGGTTGACGCGCAGACGCTGCGCTCGGCGTACGGAGAGGTCTACACGGTCCCCGAGTTCTGGATTGACCGGCTCCCCGTCACCAACGCGGACTACTTCAAGTTCATCGAGGCGACGGGGGAGGCGCCTCCCTCGAACTGGCGCGGCCGCCGCTACCCGTCGCAGCACGCGGACCACCCAGTGGTGGGCGTCACGCTCGAGGACGCGCGGCGCTACGCCGCCTGGCGCGGCGTCCGCCTCCCCACGCAGCTCGAATGGGAGGCCGCCGCCCGCGGGCCGCAGAACACGCGCTTCCCGTGGGGAGACACCTGGGACGCCGCGCGCTGCCACGGCCCCGAGCGCGGCACCGGCACCACCGCGCCGGTGGGGCGGATCCCCGAGGGCGCGTCCCCGGTGGGGTGCCTGGACCTCGTGGGCAACGTCTGGGAGTGGACCGAGCAGGACCCCGCGGTGCGCACCCCGCCCGAGGAGGGCTACGCGTGGGTGTTCGGCGGCTCCTTCTGCCACACCGGCTCTGACAACGACGCGATCCCCCGCCGCTCGGTGCGCTGTGACAAGGACTACGTCTACCTCGGCTTCCGCTGCGCCAAGGGGGGTGCGTGATGGAGCGCCCGCGGCTGGACTTCGACGCGCTCGACGGCGTGCTCCAGCTTCCGCCCGGGGAGCCGGAGCCCAACCTGGAGCCGCCCACCGTGGTGGTGAACCTGGACGAGCCTCCGCGCGCGCAGCCGCTCTCGTCCGGCGCGCGGCGGCTCTCCGGGCAGGCGGCCGCGGAGCCGAGGAGGCCCACGACGGGCACGCGGCGGCTCCCGCAGGCAGCCCAGGCTCCCCGCGAGGCGTCGCGGGCGCCCACGTCCGCCACGCGCCAGCTCCCCGTCGCGCCGGCGGACGAGCTCCTGCGCCGCCTGCCGCCGGGGCACGTGTTTCCGTCATCCGTGCCGGCCGAGCGCGTGTCGGGTACGCGGCGGCTGCCGGCGGCACAGGCGGACGGCGCGGCGCAGCGTGACGAGGAGTCGGTGACGCGCCGCCTGCCCACGTCGCTCGGAGGTTCGCCCGCGGCGGACGAGGGTGCGGCCGGGCACGTGTTCCCGTCCTCGGCGCAGGAGGAGGAGGATTCGGCCACGGCGAAGGCGCTGGAGGCGTCCCGGGAGGCCTCTTCGGCGCACGTCTTCGACTCTTCGGCGGACGTGGAGGACTCGTCCCTCACGCGCCGCCTCCCGCCGCAAGAGCCGGAAGAAGAAGCCGAGGACGAGGCGCCGCGGGCGCCGGTCCGGCGCTGGGCGGTGGCGGCGGTTGCGGGGCTGGTGCTCGCGGCGGCCACCACGTTGCTGTGGCCCTACGCGCAGCAGCTCGGCGCGGGCGCGAAGCGCGGCCAGGGCGAGCCGAGCGCGGCGTCCGGCCGTGACGAGTCCGCGGCTGCAGCGCGGGCACCGGACGAGGGCGCCTCGAAGCAGGGAGATCCACTTGCGGCCGAGCCTGCGGGAGCGGCGCAGCAGGAGCGTGCGGCAGGAGAGCTCGCGGCAACGGCGGGAGCGCAGCCGGAGCCCGCGCCGGCGCCCGCTCAGCCCGCCGCGGAGCAGGACGCCGCTTCGCGCCGCGTGGCGGCCCTGGGCCTTCCCACCCCCGCCCAGCCGGCGCTCTTCCCCGCCATCTTCCCCTTGAACGAGAGCCTGCCGCTCGGCGTCCGCGCCTGGCGCGTGGCGGCGCTGGCGAAGCTGCTGCGCGGCTGCGAAGGCGGCGTGCGGATCACCGGCCACTCCTGCACGCTGGGCACGCCCGAGGCGCGCGAGGCGGTGGCGCTCGCCCGCGCTGAGGCGGTGGCGGAGGCGCTCGAGGCCGCCGGGCTGCCGCGGGCCGCGCTGCACACCGCGAGCGCCGGGAGCCGCGAACCGGTGGCGAGCAACACCTCCGCCGTCGGCCGCGCTCGCAATCGCCGAGTCAGCTTGTTCTGTGAAGAAGCCGCACCCACCCCCAGGAGCCAACAGCCATGACGCCGGAGATGAAGCCTCTCAGCAGGCCCGTTGCAGAGCGCGGACAGAGTGACTACGCCCACGCGGAGTCCCTGCTCCTGGCCTCCATCCTCAGCGGCGAGGAGGAGATCGCCAACCGAGCCACGCTCGGGCCCACCATCCCCATCCGCCTCTTCCAGGCGCTGCGGCTGATCGCCCTGGGCACCTCCATCGAGGAGATGGTCGGCGGCGGCTCGCGCGCGCTCGTCTACCGCTCCGGCCAGCGCATGGGCGAGGTGCTCGGCCGCGCCGTCCTCCCCAGCGTGGGCTCGGACCTGGACAAGTACCTCTCCACCGTGCGGGACGTGGCGCTCAAGCTCTCGCTCGGGCTCGTCGTCCCGGAGAAGATCGACCTCTCCGTCGGCCGGCTCGTCCTGCGCGTGGACGAGTGCGTCTCCTGCGCCGGCATTACCAGCGCCAACGCCCCCATCTGCCACTTCGAGGCCGGCATGGTGGGCGGGCTGGTGCGCGCGTTCGCCGGCGTGGACGCCCGCGCCGTGGAGACGCGCTGCAACGCGGTGGGCGACAAGACCTGCGGAATCGAAGTCCAGCTCCAGCCGGCCGGCAGGCCGGCCTGAACCCGAAAGGAACCACCATGGCCACCTCCACTTCGAACCTCCACCCCGTCTCGTCCCCCGGGGCCTCCGCGCGCTCGGACCGCACCCGGCAGATCGACCGCGTCCTCTCCAGCCTCACCTCGCTGCGCGGGGTGATCGCCGCCGCCATCGTGGACGGCGACGGCTTCGTGACGCAGGTCCGCCGCGACTTCGAGATCAACACCGACGCGCTCGGCGCCGCCGTGCAGATCGTCTTCGGCGCCGCCCGCAAGGCCGCCGAGCACGTCAAGCAGGGCGCCTGCAACCTCGTCCTCTCCGAGAACAAGGACGGCCTGGTGCTGCTCGCTCCGCTCGCCAACGGCTTCGTGCTCGCGGTGGTGGGGGATCAATCCGCGATGCTCGGGGCCACGCGCTTCGAGATCAAGGAGTCCATCCCCGAGCTCAACCAGCTCTTCGGCTGATCTCCCATCCAAGGAAGGACTCAAGACAATGCATTGGCTCACCCAGCAGCTCGATCGGCTCGAGCGGCTCGCTGGCGAGTACCGCGAGCTGCGCGGCCTGGCCCTGGCGCGCGAGGTGGACGTCACCACCGCGGACGCAGGGCGGCGCCTGTTCTTCGATGCCGTCTCCGAGACGGCGGCGGAGATCCAGCGCCGCCCCGGCGTGGACGCCTGCTTCGTCTCTCACGAAGGGCTGGTCTGCAAGGAGGCGGGCCAGGCCAAGAGCTTCGAGGCGCTCGCCGCCTTCGCTCAGTCCTGTCTGGAGACGGCCAGCAGCTCCGTCGCCCAGCCGGTGCTGGGCGGCGTGCGCCAGATGGTCCTCGTGGGTGACGACGGCAAGCTCGCCCTGTTTCGGCTGGGCTCGCTCGCCGTCGGCATCCGCTGCGGCACCGACGTGAACCTGGCGCGGATCCTCAGCGCCTGACGGAGGCCTGCTCGTCGACCCAGCCCGAGAGCTGGGCCTTGGGCATCACCCCGCTCTTGCGGGCGACCTCGCGGCCGTCCTTGAAGAGCAGGAACGTGGGGATGCCGCGGATGCCGAGCTGAGCGGAGAGCTCCGGGTTCGCGTCCGTGTTCACCTTGAGGACGACGAGCTCTCCCGCCCGCTCCTTCCCCAGCTCCTCGAAGATCGGCCCTGCCATGCGGCAGGGCCCACACCACGGCGCCCAGAGGTCAACCACCACCGGCACCGGCGCGCTCTGGACCGCCTGCCAGAGCCCCTGCGCGTCCACCTCCTGGGGCGCGCCGGTGAGGGGAAAGGCCCGGTGGCAGCGGCCGCAGCTGGGCTCGCCCTTCGGGCGCTCCTTGGGGACACGATTGAAGGCACCGCAGTGGGGGCAGCGAAAGAGCATGCCGCAACCTAAGCTCGCCGCGAGGCGCGTCAATCGAGCGGGTCGCCTGCCTGTGCACCGGCCGAGCGCGAGGTCACCCGGCCAGGTCCCGCCGGTGGCGGCGGAGGGGCTTCCGCTGCGCCACCGGCCGAGCCTGGCGCGGCTCCTTAGCGCCGGACCGGCGGCTGGACGCGGTTCTCCGCGGTGATCGGCGGGACGTCTCGCAGCATCAGCGAGACGATCACGCCGTACGCCTCGGCCCACGCCGCGGAGAGCTTCGGCGTCCAGTCCGCGCCGGCCACCTCGGCGAGCGTGGCGAGGAGCGACTGGCCAACCCAGTCGTACATCTCGCGGGTGACGCCGTACTCCACATGCTTGGCGCCGAGCGAGGCCAGCTTCTCGGTCAGCCAGGGCGCGTCCTCGAGGTGATCGAGCACCGCCACCAGCGCCTCGGTCAGCATCTTCTCCTGCTGAGCGGACGTGTTCCGGGTGAAGAGCCGCTTCGCCTGGGGATAGCGCTCGAAGAGGATCTCGTAGAAGCGCTTCACCAGCAGCGGCTCACGCTCGACGACCAGGTTGAAGCTCTCGCGCAGCAGGGGCACGTTCAACGCCATCGCGTCCTCCGGGGGGTGAGACGGGGAACGCGCACTGTGCTCTCGCCACGCGCCCAGTCAACGGTGCGCGTGCGACACACCTGCGCTCGGCCGAACGCTCGTCACCTCGCGCGGATCGAGCGGAAAAGTTCAGCGGCCGGATTGTTTCACGGCGCGGACGGGCAGCTCTTCAAGCAGAGCTCCACGCGCTCCTGGCACGTCCACCAGATGTTGCCCTTCTCCCGGCAGGCGTCCTGCTCCGCCTCGCACGCCTGGCGGCACTCCTTGGTCGGAATGTGTCTGCACGCCGCTCCGCCGAGGAGCAGCGCTGCAAGCGCGAGGAGGAACCACGACCGGTGTCTGCGCACGATGACGCTCCCGCCCCGAGGGCGACCGAGTAGTTGTGTCTGTTCCCGTATTGGGACGGGGAGCCACATCCGTCACAGCAAGCCCAAAGGGACTCGAGCGGCCTCGGTTGCGCGAGGCGCCCTGCGCGCATGGGCCCCTCGGTGGCGCTTCGGACCGCGGCGGGTAGCACAGCCCCGGCCGGGCGTGGGTGGGCGCTCGGCGGAAAAAATGAACGAACGTTCGTTGTGCGCCAGGCAAAGCCTGGGTGAGGAGGAAGCGATGAGATAGCGGAAACCTCACTCGGACTTCTGCAGGTTCAAACCCTGCCCGGAAAAGGCCAGGCCCCACCCGGAAGCG
>JBGATB010000061.1:0-51911 GCA_044229415.1 Myxococcaceae bacterium
GCCGTCCAACGAGCCCGTCGTCAAACCGAGCGGCGGGCACCCCTCCGCGATGGCCGCCGACACCAGTTTCACTTCGCCCGTCAGGGCGAGCGAGACCGAACGCGAGCGGCCGCAGCGTCCTCAAATTGATCGTGCACCCGATCCGCCCCACTGGGTGAAAGGGTGCACGACCAGATTGAGGAAGAGGCAAGGAGTTCGAGGGGATCGACAGAGCCGTTCCGGCATGATCTGACGCCCCGCTTCGGAGGGCTCATGTCGCGCAAGAGGGAACCCCGGAAGCGTTCGAATCCAACAGCTCCCAACGACGGGCACACCCTTGGGCGGCTTTAGTGAGGCGCAGCTGCTCGCCGAGCTGGCCCGCCGGCGGATGCCGGGCGGCCGACCCGATCTGGATGCGCTGGAAGAGGTCGCGCTCGGCGTCGGGGCGGCGGCGAGTGAGGAGCTGCTCGAGGCGACCATCGCGGCACTGCCCCCGGAGGGTTCCGAGCCCCAGCCGTGCCCGAAGTGCGGCAAGCCGGTTCCCGTGAAGGCCCACAACCGCGTCCGCCGCATTCTCACCACGGCGGGTGAGCTGCGGCTCTCGCGCAATTACCACTACTGCCGCCGGTGCCGCGTCGGCTTCGCGCCGCGCGACCGCGAGCTGAACCTTCCGGAAGACGGTGAGGTCTCGGGAGCGATGGAGAGGCGCATCCTCGACTTCGGCGTGAACGACACCTTCGCCTCGTCGGCTCAGCGCTGGCGCATTCACTACCCCAGCAGCATCTCCGAGAACCTCGTCCGTCGCGTCGTCGAGCGCGTCGGTAGGCGCTGCGAGGCTGCACACAGCGAGGTGACTCTTCAGCACGCCTGTCGGCCACCGCCCGAACAGCCGCCTCGCGTCCTCGTGGTCGCCGCGGACGGCAGCATGCTCCTCACGCGCGAGTACGGCTGGAGGGAGGCCAAGGTCGCCGTCGTTGCGCGTGGCGAACGCATCCTCGAGGCCAAGCAACGGCGCACCGTCGACGACGCGCGCTACGTCGCGGTCCTCGACGGACAGCCCGCCTTCCGCGCCGCCTTGGCCGCGGCTCTTGAAGCCGAATCCGCGGATGAGGCCCCGCTCACGGTCTGGCTCGGTGACGGCGCGAAGGAGAACTGGACCCTCGCCTCTGACCTGTGCCCGTTCGCCATCCAGGTGCTCGACCTACCCCACGCCGTGCAGAACGCCATGGACTGCGCGAAAGCGCTGCTCGGCGAAGCCGACCCGTGCCTCCCACTCTGGGAGGCGCGCATCCGGCAGCTGCTCCACGCCGACTCTCCCGACGCGGCCATTCGTGAGCTGCTCGACTGCCTGGAGCTCACCACAACGGACGACGAGCTCGCCGCGCTGGACCGCCTCATTGGCTACTACCGCTCCAACGACAAGCGCATGCGCTACACGGAGTTCCGAGAGCAGGGCCTACCCATCGGCTCCGGCATCGTCGAGAGCGCACATCGTCACGTGCTCCAAGTGCGCATGAAGCGCGCCGGTCAGCGGTGGGCGCTTCCCCGAGCCCGCCGCATGGTCCGCCTTCGGGCGGCATACCGGACCGCAGGTCCCATGCGCTTTCACGCCGCCATCCGCGAAGCGCTCAGGGCTCCCGCCCCACGCTCCCACACCGGACCCTTGCCGAACGGCCCTCGTCGGGCCAAGCACCGCTACCACCCCAGTCGCGTCAGCCCTTTCAACCGCGGCGCGGCCTCAATCTGATCCTGCACCCTGGGTGAAAACCAACGGCCGGGCGGGCACTTCTGTTCACTTGGGGGCGCTCAATGCGGCCCGCTCGCGGCAGTAGCTCCCTCCAGCTGCTTCGACGCCTCGGCCAGGCGGCTCGGCTCTCCGACCGCGGAGAGCACCCAGCCCGCGCGCGCACACTCGTCGAACCCCTGGCGGAGATCCTCCGCCGAGAGCTGCACCAGGTGCCCGGGGTAGTGGTCCACCGCTGCCAGCGGCAGGTTCCGCTTCTCCACCTCCAGCAGTGCGTCCACCAGCGCGTCCGGCTCGCTCATCCTCACCGCGTACTGGCGCGCGAGCGCCCACTTGTCGCGGTTGAGCTCGGCCAGGGAGACCGGCTCCGTGCGCAGCGAGGCGAGCGTCTGCTGCAGCACGCCGAAGGCAGCGTTGAGCGCGCCGTTCTCCACCGCGCCGGAGATCTCCATCATGCCCGCGCCCTCCAGGAGGTGGGCGTGGCCGTGCAGGCCGTAGCTGACGCCCAGCTTCTCGCGCAGCACCCGCTGGAGGCGGTCCGAGAGGATGAGCGAGAGGAGATCTCCCCGCGCTCGCGCGCGCTCGTCATCGCTGCGCAGCCGGCAGGCGAGGGTGAGCTCTCCCTGCACCGCGTTCGGGCGGGGGGTCACCAACACCTTCACTGGGACGGGCGCGACCGCCAGCGAGAGGGATGCGCTGGGGACGGTCTCCCGCGCACCGGAGCCGCTCCACTGGGTCAGCCACTGCCGGCTCAGCTGCTCGGCGTCGGCCGCGGTCACGTCTCCGGAGATCACCACCGTGGCGTTCGCCGGGCGGTGGATGCGGGAGATCCACTCGGAGATGGCGGACTCCGGGACGTCCACGAGGCTCGCCCACCGGAAGCCGCGGCCGTACGGGTGACTTCCGTAAAGGGCCTGCAGCAGCTCCCGCCGCGCCTGCTCCTCGGGCAGCTCGGGCGAGCGCGCGCGGTGCTGCAGCCACTCGCGGTGGAAGTACTCGTAGAGCCCGGCCTCGAGGTAGGTGGAGCCCATCCGCTCGGCTGCCATCGCCAGGAGGTTGGCGAGGTTCCCGCTCGCCCCCTCCAGCCGGTAGCGGTAGAGGTCCGGCGCCGCCTGACGCCCCTCGCGCGCGCCGATGTCGTAGGGCTGGCCGTTGAAGCTCTTCCGCGGGCGGCCGAGCGACCACCCGAGCCAGTCCGCGCCCGCCATCTGCGCCGCGGCCGAGCCGCCATGCATGGCCACCTCCACGCGGACCACGGGCACACCCGGCCGCGGGACGACAATCACCTGGACGCCGTTCTCCAACGTGAATCGGGTGGCCGCCGCCAGCTCGGGCGTGGGCGTGGAGGAGCGCAGGCGCGCGAGTGGCTGCAGCGGGTACTGGGCCTCAGCGACGCCGGGCAGGGTGCCTCCGACTCCCACGCGGCCGGCCTGTGTCGTGGCGGCTCCGGGGAGCGGCGTGACGTAGACGATGCGAGCGCGCTCCCGCGTCAGGTACTGCGAGGCGAAGTTGGCCACCTCGGTGGAGGTCGCCTTCGCCACGCCCTGCAGCGTCTTCGAAAAGAAGAGCGGGTCTCCGCTGAAGTGCGTGTACCGCGCGCGCTCGCTGGCGCGCTCCACCGCGTTCTCGTGGAGGAAGGCCATGCCCATCACCGCGGAGAGGCGGCTCTTGGAGAAGCCGACTTCCCCGAGCGCGGAGGAGCTGCCGGAGAGGCCGAGGTTGAACAGCTCGTTGAGCACCTTGTCCGCCGAGCGCTCCAGGTGCTCGCCGGTGTGCAGCTCCACGCGGCAGAAGAGCAGCGAGCCCTGGACTCCGCCTACCAGCTCCACGGACAGGCCCGACACGTCCTCGTCCTGCCAGCCGCCCATCTGGAGGTAGGACTGCGCGGCGCGGGAGACGAACTCCAGCATGGGGCTCTGGTCCCCGAACGAGCGCGGCAGCGACCAGGCGATCCAGAGCTCGGGGCGCGTCACGTCCGCCCGCCGGTGCACCTCGCGCGGGCCCTGCGGCTCCACCACCGGCGGGGCCACCGTGGGCAGCCGGTGCTCGGCGGGCTTGAGGCCTGGCGCCGCCTCGCGCAGCGCCGCAGGCAGCGAGGCCGTCACCAGCTGATCCACCACGTTGAGGTCCACGTCCCCGGTGACCACCAGGGTCATGTTGTCCGGGCGGTAGTGGTCATGGGTGAAGTCCCGCGCGCCCGCCAGGGTGAGGCCGCCCACGCTCTCCAGGCTGCCGCCGATGGAGCGGCCGTAGGGGTGCGCCCCGAACACTGCCTCCTGCGTCCAGCCCAGAATCTGCCCCACGTACCCGGTCTCATTGCGCTGGCGCAGCTCGTTGCGGACCACCTCCCGCTCCACGTCCGCGAACGCCGGCTCCACGTTCTCCAGCGGATGGGTGAGCCGCTCGCCCTCCACGCGCAGCAGCTCTGCCAGCGAGCCCGCGCCGCCGCGCGCGTAGTAGACCGTCTCGTCGAAGAAGGTGAAGGCGTTGGTCTCGCCCGCCCCCGCGCTCTCGAGCAGCTGGTTGACCGGGCCCTGCCCAGTGGGCCGCGCGCGGAAGGTGAGGTGCTCCACGTAATGCGCGAGCCCCTCCTTGCCCTTCGGATCGCTGGTGGAGCCGGCGCCGACCAGCGCCACCACCGTGACCGTGGGGGCCCGCGCGTCCCGCTCGACAATCACCCGCAGCCCGGACGGGTAGCGCAGGTCCCTCATCGGGAAGGCGTAGTCGCGCATCACCATCTTCCCGCGGTTGGGGACGGTGGCGCAGGCGGCGCAGAGAGCGACCAGAGGGAGCAGCAGCGCGCGGAGGGTCATGCGCGCGCTCTAGTTCAGAACTGCCCCCGGGAGCCAGGGAAGTCAGGAAATGAAGGACGTGCCGCGCGTGGCACGGCGTGACGTGCGGTAGCGTGAGGCTTCGGCGGCGCACCCAGAGGAGCTCCCGATGACGGACATCTTCACCTTCGCCGCGGTGCCGGAGTTCTCGAAGCTCCCGATCCACGTCGAGACCGGCCTCAAGGTGTTGCTGAAGCTGAGCTCGGTTCCTGGGCTGACGGTCCCGGTGGCCGCGAAGGCGATGACCACGAACCTCTGCCTCGTGTTCGACTGCAGCGGCTCGATGGCCGGCAGCAAGCGCGAAGCGGCGATCGAGGCGGCGAAGGTGATCGTCGACACGATGCACGAACGGCACCGCCTCTCGCTGGTGGGCTTCGCCACGCGCGCGCGTGTGCTGGTGGACAACGCGCAGCCGAACAAGGAGGGCAAGGACAAGGTCAAACAGAAGATCGACAAGCAGATCCGCGGCTTCCCCCGCGGCACGACGAATCTCGCCGCCGGCCTGAAGAAGGCCGCCGAGGTGCTCGGGAAGACCCGGGCCGACGCGAAGGTGATGGTGATCCTCTCGGACGGTGGCGCCGACAACGAGAAGGCCGCGCAAGCCGCGGGGCTCGCGGCGACCCAGGACCGCATTCAGCTGTTCGCCGTGGGAATTGGGGAGGAGTACGACGCAGACTCGCTGCAGAAGCTGGTCACCCCATCGAACGGCGCGAGCTTCGGCGAGAGCGATCTCGACCAGATCAAGTCCACGTTCGAGATGCTGATTGGCCGCATCGAGGCGATCGTGGCGACGAAGGCCTCGTTGACCGTCTCGCTCGGCGAGCGCGTGCGAGCGGTGGCCGCCTACAGGGTGAGCCCCGCGCAGGCCGTGCTGGGCAAGCTCGAGCCCGAGGCGAAGTCGGTGAAGCTCTCGCTCGGCAACATGGAGCGAGAGGTGCCGTACGGGTACCTGGTCTCGCTGGTGGTGCCGCCGTCGGCGGTGGAGCGGAGGGTGCTCGCGAAGGTGAGCTTCAGCTTCGACGCGCCCGGGTTCAAGCTGCGGGATCAGAAGCTGGAGCGCGAGGTGGTGGTCGAGTTCGCGAAGGGGCCCCTGGGTGAGCCGAACGCCGAGGTCCGCGCGGCGTTCCTCGGGGTGCAGTTCCTCGAGCTGGCCGCCGGCCTCGCCGATGCGCAGCGGCGCGGAGACCTCAAGGCGTCCATCGAGATCCTCGAGCAGCTGATCCGCCGCGCGGGCGAGCTGGGGGACTCCGAGGCGCGGGCCTTCTACCAGGACGTGCTCGAGGAGCTGAAGGAGCGCGGGAAGATCTCCCAGGCCCGGCTGAACGCGGTGCTGCTCGGTGTCACCGGCGCCCTGCGCAAGAAGCGGGCGATGTACGAGGTGGTGCTGGTCGAGCCGGGCGCACAGGTGATCCGCTTGGTGCGCGAGCTGCGGCGGATCACCGGCCTGGAGATCAAGGACCTGGGCGACATGGTGAGAAACCCGCCCAAGACGGTGCAGGTGCTGCCGCTCTTCGACGCACGGGCGCTCAAGAAGGAGCTGCAGGGCTACGGCGCGAAGGTGGACGTGAAGCCGCACCAGCCCGCGGTGGGGCCAGGGTAGGGCGAATGCCGATCAGCGGCTGACGTTCAGACGAGCAGCGCGGACGCGGTGCCAGTGCTGTTACCGAACGCGGTCTGCGTCAGGCCCATGGACTGGAGGATGGTCAGCAGCACGTTGGCGACGGGCGTGCGCGCGGGCAGCGCCACGTGCTGGCCGGACTTGAACTTCCCGCCCAGGTTGCCGGCGAGGATGACCGGCAGGTTGTCCTGGGAGTGCGCGTCTCCGTCTCCGAACTCGCTGTTGATGTAGACGAGCGTGTTCTGGAGCAGCGAGCGCTGGCCCTCGTTGATCGCGGCCATCTTGTTGAGCAGGTACGCGAAGCTGTTGAAGAACGAGGTGGTGATCTTCTCCCAGCGCGGGAAGTCCGCGGCCTTGCCGGAGATCTCCCCGTGCGAAAGCCCGTGCACGTAGTCCACGTTGTTGATGTCCGGCAGCCCGTAGTCCCGCCGCGAGAACGCTCCGTCCATCATCATGGTGGCGACCTGGGTGAGGCCGCAGCGGAACGCGAACAGCGCCACGTCCATCATGAGGTGCGTGCTGTCGGCATAGTCCACGCCCACGGCAGGCGGCTCCCCCGGCTTCATGCACGTCTGGGCGGGCGCGGTGGGATCCATCGGCTTGCTGTCGAAGCGCTGCTGCAGCTCGGAGATGGAGTTGAAGTACTCGTCCAGCCGGAGGCGGTCCTCCTGGCCCACGCAGGAGCGCAGCTTGTTGGCCTCGTCCTTCACCGAGTCCATCACCTTGAGCTCGAAGCGCCCGCGCTCGACGACCTTGGGATCCACCGGCGTCCCAGGCTGTCCCTGGAGGGAGCTGCAGGTGATCAGCCGGTTGAAGAGCGTCCTCGGGTTGGAGTCCTTCTGCAGGTTCGAGGTGGGGCCCGAGTACGAGATGTTGTTGTAGTAGACGGCGCCGTAGCCATCCTCCGCGAAGCCCGGGAGCCGCTCGCTGGGGACCCCGAGCGCCAGCGAAGGCACGCAGCTGTTCTTGCCCACGGCGCGGGCGATCAGCTGATCCGCGGAGACGCCCGTCTTGAACCCGGCGGTAGTGAGCACCTCGCAGGTGAGGAAGCAGCCGGTGCCGCGGGCGTGGATGCCGTCACCGCCGTTGCCCACGGTGGCGGGGACGTTGGAGGCCCCCGTGACGAAGGTGAGGTGATCCTTGAGCGGCGCCAGCGCCGCCGTGATCGCCGGGAACTGGAGATCCGGGTAGACGCCGGCGGGGCGGGTGACCCAGCTGCCCACGCGGTACCCGGTGGGGAAGTAGAGGAACAGCACGCGGGGCGCTGGATCTCCGACGGCGGCGCGCGCGGCCCTGGGGATCATCGCCTCCAGCCAGGGCAGCGCGAGCGCGGTGCCGGCGGCGCCGCGCAGGAGCGCGCGGCGCGAGAGACGGAAGGGCTTCACGGAGCCGCTCATTTCGAGACCTCCACGCGCGCGCCAGCAGAGCGGAAGAGCCCGCTCTGGATGATCCGGACCAGGTGATTGCGGAGCTTGAAGTCGTCCGCGGCGAACTGGCGGTTGAGCGTCTCCAGCTCGCGCTCGTCGCAGGCGTTCAAGTCGCGGCCGAGCCCGTAGGTGAGCAGCTTCCGGGTCAGGCACGCCGGGAAGCGGGGGTCTTCGCGGAGCAGCCCCAGCAGCTGCTCGGTGTCCGCGAACGTCTTCCCGCCGGGCAGCACGCCGCTGGCGTCGATGGGCTTGTTGCGATCCGTGGAGCGCAGCGCGCCGATGGCGTCGTACGTCTCCAGGCCGAAGCCGATGGGGTTGATGAAGACGTGGCAGCCCTGGCAGGAGGCGCCCGAGGTCCGCATCGTCAGGGACTCGCGGTTGGTGAGCCCCAGGCCGGGATCCGGGACCGGCACGGAGGTCGTGGCGCCGGGCGGCGGCTGCGGCAGGTCCTCGCAGAGCAGGTTCTGGATGACCCACTTCGCGCGCAGGACGATCGACGTGTTCTCGGAGGACGAGTTGGCGGTGAGGAAGCTGCCCTGGGTGAGGATGCCGCCGCGGTGCAGGCCCGCGGTGTCCACCCGGACCGGCGTGGTGCTGGTGACGCCGGGCAGGCCGTAGTGGCGGGCCAGCCGCGCGTTCGCGTAGGTGAAGTCGGACTTCACCAGGTCGAGCGCGGAGCGGTTGTCGCGCAGGACGCCGCCGAAGTAGAGCTGGGCCTCGTCCTTCATCCCCTTGCGCAGCTCCTCGTCGAACTGGGGGAAGAGCGTGGCGGACGGGTGCACCGTATCGAGCGCGGTGACCTGCAGCCACTGCAGCGGGAAGTCGAGGATGAACGGCAGCCGGTAGCGCGCGGTCACGTCCGGTGCCAGCAGGCGATCCACCTGCGCGGCGAGCACGGCTGGATCGAGGAGCGAGCCCGCGGCGGCCAGGCGGCGGAGCTCCTCGTCCGGCGCGCTGTTCACCAGGAAGTACGAGAGGCGAGACGCCAGGGCGTACTGGGTGAGGATGCCGTCGTTGGTGGAGGTGAGCGCCGGCTGCGCGCCGCAGGCGTTGGCCTCGAGCGTGGCCGGCAGCTCGGTCCGGTAGAGGAACTTCGGAGAGATCAGCGCGGCCTGGAGCGCGCAAGAGAGCCCGGCCTCGGGGCTGCTGCTGCAGACCGCGGCATAGCCCGCGTACTCGTCCACCTCTGCGGGGAGCACGGGGCGCCGGAACGCGCGCGGCAGCCAGGCCTCGAGCACCGAGCGCAGGCACGCGCTCGCCGTGGCTCCGGTGAGCGCGCAGGGGATGAGCTGCGCGCGCGCGGTGGGCGAGGCGAGCGCGGCGGTGACGGCCGTCTGCGCCGAGTTCAGGTACTGCTGCGTCAGCGCGGCGCTGGTCGAGGCGCCGGCGTTGTTGTCGAAGCCATAGATGATGGAGTCCGGCGGCAGCGAGTCCCGCAGGGGCAGGCGGATCCCCAGCAGCGCGTTGACGGTGTTCTCGTACTGCGCCCCGTTGAGCCGGTGGAAGACCGGCACCTGGCGGGAGCTGGTGCAGCGTTGGCTCCCCGAGCTGGCCGGGCCCCCCCCGGGCTCCGCCCCTTTGACCGTGTCCTCGAAGTCGGTGACGGTGCCTGTGCACGCCGTCAGCAGCGTTAGCAGGAGCGCGGCGCGGTGTTGGACGCGTGGTGCCATGGGCCGCGCGTTGAGCAAGCCAGCCGCCAACGCAGCCCTGGCCAAGCTCCGAGAATCACGAGGCGAAGACCCGCATGGACGGCGCCATTGGAGCGCGGGGGCGCGAACGGCAGGTGGCGCTTGCGGCCGACCGGCGACAACCGCTCGGGAAGGCTCTAGCGGTCCAGGCCGTGCTTCTTGAGCAGCCGGTGGAGGTAGGTGCGGTCCATGCCGGCGACGCGAGCGGCCTGGCTGATGTTGCCACCCGAGCGCTGCATCAGGTCCTGCACGTAGAGCTTCTCGAACAGGTGGATGGTCTGTTCCTTTGCTTCCGCGAAGCGCTGCGGGCCGAGCGTGTCGCTCGCCGCCGACGCCCGGGTCTCGCCCCAGGCCGGGTGGAGCAGCGGGAGCACGGCGTGGGGACCCAGGGTGAGCAGCAGCTGGATCACGTTGCGGAGCTGACGGACGTTGCCGGGCCACTCGTACTCACAGAGCAGGCCCATCAGCTCCGGGGAGATCGGCGGGGCGTTGGGGTGCGCCGCGACCATTCCGGAGACGAGGAAGGGGATGTCCTCCTTGCGCTCGCGCAAGGGGGGCAGGGAGATCGTCAGCTCGCCGAGCCGGTAGTACAGGTCCGCGCGGAAGCGGCCGGCGGCGACCTCCTCCTGGAGGTCCTTGTGGGTGGCGGCCACCACCCGCACGTCGACGCTGCGGAAGGTCGTCTCTCCCAGCCGCTTCACCTGACGCTCCTCGAGCGCGCGCAGGAGCCTGGGCTGACCTTCCAGCCCCAGCTCGGCGATCTCGTCGAGGAAGAGGGTGCCGCCGTGGGCCTGCTCGAAGGCGCCGGCGCGGTTCGAGTCGGCGCCCGTGAACGCGCCGCGGCGGTGCCCGAAGAGCTCGGACTCCAGCAGCGTGGGCGCGAGCGAGGAGAGATCGCAGACGATGAGCGGACCTTTCGCGCGGCTGCTGTTGGCGTGGAGCGCCTCGACCGAGAGCTGCTTGCCGGTCCCCGTCTCCCCGTGGATCAGGATGTCGTGGTCGCTTCGCGCGGCCCGCTCCAGCTGCGCGAAGACCTCGCGCATCCGCACGCTGCACCCGCGCAGCGCGCCGAAGCTCTCGGCGCTCGAGGCCGGGAGCCTGGGCGAGGGGTCCTCCGCCAGCGCCACCTGGATGCACGTCCGGCCCAGCTGGATCAGCGCGCCCGGGCCCACTTCGATCATCGAGAACCGCTTGCCGTCGCAGAAGGACCCGTTGCGCGAGCCCTGGTCCGTCATCCGCAAGCCGTGGTCGAGCACCTGCACCTCCAGGTGACCCCGGCTGATCGCGGAGTCCCCCAGGACCAGCTCGTTCCCCTCGGCGGTCCCGAGCCGGTAGATGCCCGGCGCCAGCACCAGCTCCCTGCCGCGGTCCTTCCCCTCCACCACCACCAGCTTCAGCCGGAGGGACGCGCGCTCTCCCGTCGGAAGGGCGTCGGTGTGTCGGGAGGGGTCACTCATCTGCATGGCAAGTTACCACCGCGAAAAACGGGCGGCCTTCGGTGCACTACTATCAGCTCCCCCGATGGCGTTCCCCACCCCCTTTGGCCGCTACCTCCTGCTCCAGAAGCTCGCCTCGGGCGGCATGGCGGAGATCTTCCTGGCCAAGGCCACGGGCGCCGGGGGATTCGAGAAGACGTGCGTGATCAAGCGCGTCCTTCCCCATCTGGCAGCCAACGAGGCGTTCGTCCGCATGTTCCTGGACGAGGCCAGACTCGCGGCGCGGCTGAGCCACCCGGGGATCGCGCAGATCTTCGACCTGGGCCAGGTGGGCACGGACTACTACCTGGCGATGGAGTACCTGCCGGGCGAGGACGTGGGCGAGATCGTCGACCGGTCGAATGACCGTCAGCGCATGGTGCCGCTGGACGTGGCGGCAAGGATTGCCTCGGCGGCGGCGGACGCGCTGGACTTCGCGCACAAGTTGGCGGGAGAGGACGGCCGCCCCCTCGGCATCGTCCACCGGGACATCTCCCCGTCCAACCTGCGGGTGACGTACCTCGGCGCCGTGAAGGTGTTGGACTTCGGGATCGCGCTCGCGGGCCAGCGGCTGCAGACGACCGAGGTCGGGGTGATCAAGGGGAAGGCTGCGTACATGTCCCCGGAGCAGGCCCGCGGCCAGCCCGTGGACTGCCGCAGCGACGTCTGGTCCCTGGGGGTCTGCCTCCACGAGCTCATCTGCGGCCGAGCGCTGTTCCCTCGAGGAGCCTCCGCCACCACCGGTGTCGCGGTGCTGACGATGCCCATCCCCCCGCCCAGCGCGCGCCGGCCAGACGTCCCTCGCGAGCTGGACGCGATCGTGATGACGGCGCTGGAGCGCGACCCCGCGCTCCGCTACGCCACCGCGCAGGAGCTGAGCCTCGCGCTGCACCGCTTCCTCGCGAACCGGACCTACGTGCCTGAGGGCCAGCACCTCGGGGCGTACCTGCGGGAGCTCTTTGGCCCGGAGCGCGCGGCTGCGGCGCTCAGCCGGACGCAGGCGCTGCTGCCCTCCACACCGGGACCCCAGACGGATGCCGCGCCGGGGCCGGGGGAGGCGACCGCGGAGTCCCTGCCCACCGATGCCGCGCGGCGGGTGCCCTGGCGCGTCGGCGCGGTGGCGCTGAGCGCCCTGGTGTTGGCGGCCGGCGCATGGGCGGGGGTGCGAGCCTTTCGGGCGCCGGCGCCCATCCAGTACAGCGCGTCCATCGCCTCGGTCCCCTCGGACGCGGCGGTGTATCTGGACGGCGAGCGGCGCCCGGAGCGGACGCCGGTGACGCTGGAGCGGCTCGCCCCGGGCCGCTACGAGGTGCGCGTGTCCAAGGACGGCTTCGAGCCCCGGCTGGCCGAGCTGGAGCTGCGGCCCGAGCAGCCGAACGTGTCCGTCACGCTGACGCTCGCGCCGGTCCCGCCCGCGCCGGTGGTGGCCGAGGCGCCGGAGCCTGTCGAGAGTCCGCCTCGCGCGCGGGCGGCGGAGCCGCGGCGAGCTCCCGCGGCGCGGACCGGCCTGCTCACGGTCGAGTCGAACCTCGAGGTGGAGGTGAAGCTCGACGGCGTGACGCTGGGCCGTACCCCGCTCGTGCGCCGCCGCGTGGCGGCCGGGACGCACGCGCTCCTGCTCGAGGACCGGAGCAAGGGGCTCTCGCGCTCCCTGAAGGTCGAGGTGAAGGTGGAGGCGGAGCGGCGGGAGACGGTCCGCTTCGAGAAGGGGCGCCTCAACGTCACCACGCGCCCGTGGGCGGACGTCTACCTAGATGGAGAGCGGCTGGGGCAGACGCCGCTCGCGGGGCGTGAAGTCTGGGAGGGGCGGCACACGCTGCGGCTGACCGGGCCTGACCGCGAGAAGACGCGGACGATCGAGATCCGCCCCGCGCAGACCACCGTGGTGAATGAGCAGTTCTAAAACTTAGGCGGTCATGTTCACGGCCGCGCCCTCCAGCTCGGCCGGCGTCGGGGCCTCGTAGACGCCCTCGAGGAGCTCGAACATCTCTGGGGTGACCTCCGCAGCAAAGGTCTGGCCCTTGGTGTTGTTGCGGGCGGCGATGCGGGAGCGGCGGACGCCCTGCGGCGCGTCGACGAAGTGCCACTTCAGCGACAGGGCCGCCGCCTGGGCCATCTGGCGGACGCGCTCGCGGTCGGCCCGACGCATCAGGCCGAAGTCGAGGACCACCGAGGCTCCGGCGGCAAGCACGGCGGCGGCGGTCGACCAGATCAGCGCGTTGCAGCGAGCGAGGCGCTCCACCATCCACCCGAACTCGATGGGACCGCGAACGTCGGGTCCGAAGAGGCGCGCGCCCCATTCGTCGAGGACGAAGGGAACCGCGCCTTCGCGGCGCGCCAAGGCGTGGGCGTAGGTGGTCTTCCCCGCGCCGCAAGGTCCGAAGATGACGTGGAGCGTGGCTGGCATGATGTCGCCTTAACAGGCAGCAAGGCCTCCGTCGATAACGCCAGGATCGAGGTCACCGCAGCAGCGCCCCTGGATCCAGCTCGTAGCCCAGGCGCAGGAGCAGGGCGGCGCCCGCGAAGCTCGTTGGGGCGCGGTACAGCTCTCCGCCCAGCCCCGCCTGCAGCCGGCCCGGGCCCACGCCAAAGCCCAGGCCGCCCCAGGCGCCGCCCCCCCACGCGACCTCCGCGCCCGTGAAGAAGGCCATGCCGCGCAGCTGCAGGAAGGGGCGCCACCGCCCGTCCGTCCACGGCGAGAGCCCGAGGATCAGCTCCAGGGAAGGGTTGCGCCCCAGGCCCGCGCCCAGCCCGGCCTCGAACGCCGGGAGGATGGACCAGGTGGCGCTGAGCAGGCCGCCGAAGGCGTTCGGACTGCTCAGCTGCATCAGGGCGGCCGCGCCCAGGTGGAGCCGGTCGAACGCCGGCGCCGCGGAGACAGGCGGGGGAGGTTGCTCCCGGCGGACCCTCGCGCCCTTGGCCTCGAGCAGGATGCCCTCCATCTTCGGGCTGGCGGTGGCTGGCAGGACGTAGTCCGGCTTGAGCTCCAGCAGCGCGTCGAACGCGCGGCGCGCGCCGGCGAAGTCTTCGAACGCCGCGTCGGTGAAGGCCTCGAGCTCGTAGGCCTGGGCTTGCTCCTCGAGGCCGAGCCCCTGCGCCCGGGCGCGCTCGAGCGCGGGCAGCACCTCCTCGAAGCGGCCCTCTGACGCCGCCTTCTCCGCCGCGGCGAGGTCCGTATTCGGAGGGCTCGCCGCGAGCAGCAACGCCAGCAGCGCGCTCACCAGGTCCTCCGCGCCCTGCGCCGCAACGCCGCGAGCGCGAGGAGCAGCCACGCGGTCAGGGGCGAGGGCGCCACGTCGCACGACCAGCCGCGCAAGGGGAGCTGCGCGAGTCCGGTCGGGTTGGGGCTCACCTCGCCGCTCCACTCCCCAGGCAGGAAGTCCTGATGCGAGGCGGCGACGCGGACCGTCCCCGCGCTCTGCGCGAGGAGGTAGGCCGTGCCGCGCTGATCTCCGCTGGGCACCCGCGCCGCGCTCGCCGGGGTGGTGCATGCCGGATCAGCGAAGAGCCCGGCTGGGACGCCCGTGAGCGTGAGCTCCGCCTCCACGTCATAGGGCGCTGGCGCGGGCGCGCCGTCCGAGTCGGTCAGCGTGACGGTCACCGGGAAGCAGCCGGAGGTGCCGGACGGCGTGGCGAGGACGAAGCGGCTGGCGTGCGGGGCCGAGCCGGCGCGGAAGTCGTCCACGTCCACCTGGCCGGAATAGGAGCGGTCGTGGGCGTAGGGCTCTCCGAGCCGCACCATCCCCAGCACGACGCCCGAAAGATCTCGCGCCGGCCCGGTGACGACCGGTACCCCGTCCACCCAGAGCCTCCGGGAGCCGAGCTGGCCCTGGATTCCCAGGAGTGCGCCCTCCACCAGATGCCAGGCGCCCAGCGCGGGACGCGAGGTTCCATCCTCGGCGTACTGCGCCTTGCCGTCGAAGCCGGCGATCGAGAGCGCGCCGGAGGGCAGGGCGACCTCGAGATCGAACACGGAGGTGAAGTCCGACTCCGGGGTGGCCTCCAGCTCCACGATCACGATCGTCCCCGGCGTCGCCGCGGCGTTGATCCGCAGCCAGCACCGGAAGTAGTAGCGGCCCTGCGTCACCTGAGGCGTGAAGCTCACGTAGCTCTCCACGTCCTCGCCCGTGCCCACGTGGGTGTCGGAGAGCCGAAAGCCGTACTGCCCGCGGTGCTGCGCCGCCGCATCCGCGCTCAGCAGCACGCCCGTCGTTTTGACCGGGCTCGCCCAGCGGCTGAGATCGCCGAGCTCGAAGTCATCCGCGAAGCTCTGCGCCCCCGCGCGGCCAGCGGCGAGGAGGGCGCAAAGGAGGGCCAGTGCGTGACTTCGTCCAGCGAGCACGCGTGGAATAGAGCACGCCCGGGCGCTGGCTGCTCGCGATCGTCAAACCGTGGGCGGCGTGGTGGTGCCCTCGGTACGAGGCGCGAACAGCACCACCTGCCTCCTGAACGGGACCTCGCCGTACTCGACCTTGTACAGCTTCACGTTGGGCAGCTCGGGGTGGCTCGCGTTGAACTCGGAGAGCCAGTCCTTCACCTGCGCCTTGACGTCCGGCAGATGGCCTTTCGGCGCGACATCGATGGTGACCCACGGGCGGAAGTGCTCGCCTTCGAACCGTGGCGCGATCACGCGCGCGCGGCCGACGTCCGGAAGCGCCTCGAGCTCCCGGTTCAACTCAGTGAGCTTCGGGTCCCGCGCAACCCGCACCTTCACCGTCACCTCGCCTGCGGTGATCGCCTTCGCCGTGGCCTCGATCTCACGCGCACGCTCGGCGGTGGTCCCAGGGGCAAGCTCGATCGACAGCTTGGACTTCGAACCGGATCGGTAGGCCAAGGCCTCCATCACGTCCGGTGCGCGCCTCAGGGCGGAGCCGGCCAGCTCGGTGTTCCGGAGGGTCGCGCGGCCGTCGGTGCTGACGCCGGCCAGCAAGCGCTGGTCGGGGAGGCTCTGCTCCCCTCTCAAGAGTGCCTTCCTGATGACTCCCAATCCGGTCATGCGAGTGCTCCTTTCTTGGATTGTCGGCAATTGAGGCGCCAAGTTCCGTTACGTTTTGGCCAAATTCGGGCGATTTTCGCTCGCCTGGCCCGTGAGCCCGGTCTTTTGCTCGACGTACATGATCCGGCTCTTCATGGCTGCAGGCCACGAAGGAGCGCTCCGAAACTGACAGGGAGTTCGCTCGGCGGCTACGCCGCTGCGGAGAACTGGGCGGCGAAGATCGGATCGACGTCGAAGGGGCGCTGAGCCCGCGCGGCGAGCTGCACCATGTCGGAGATCCGCTCGGTGCCCGGTTCGCCGATCAGCGTCTTCGCGCCCTCGGGCGACACGGCGATCTCCTGATGAAAGAAGCCGTCCTCGCCGTGGATGACCTGGGTGAAGGTCTGGCGGATGTTCGGATGGCGCGCGGGCAGCCGCTCCATCGCCGCGGCCAAATTCTGGGTGGCGTTGTCGTCGATGAACCGGAGCTCCTGCGCGCCAGTTACCTCCGCCAGGGCGTCGATCATCGTCGCCTTGCGGCGCCCCATGTCCATCCCGGGGAGGTTGAGCGCCGGGACGTGCCACCGCGCCGCCTTGGAGTTCGGGGCGAGGACCGCGTCCGCCGTCACCCCCTGCTCGCGCAGGTAGGCCAGCATGTCTGGGATCAACTTGTCGCCGTTGGTGCGCGCGGTGAGCACGAACACCCGCGTGTTCGGATCCCGGTTGGCCTGCCGCATCTTCTCCAGCGTGGCCTGGATGGGTTCGCTCTCCAGGAACTTCTGGGTTCCCTCGAAGGCGTGCTTGAAGTCCGGAGCGGCGTGGTTCCACGCGAGCGTGGGGAAGGCGGCCCTCAGCTCGGCCAGCTCGGCGTCGGCGTTCCGGGTGGGCCCCACGCCGACGACCAGCGGGGCGCGCGTCTTCGGGTGCAGGAGCGGCGCACCGGTGAGCCGGTTCCGGATCACCGCCGGGGTCGTGGTGTTGGCGACCGTGAGATCCCAGTCCACGACCAGGATTGACCGGGCGCGCAGCTGCGCGCCCTTCAGCCCCTGCTTCTCGAGCAGACGCCGAAGTCCGGGCGCGGAGGCGCTTTCGGCCAGCCGGCTACCGACCTTGCTGACCGCGCGTCCGAATGAGGAGGAAGCCCACATGCCGTGCTTCAGGTTGTCGGCATTCCGCGTCAGGTGTTTCCCCAGACGTTGGGAAAGCCAGCGCTCTAGACACGGCGCGTCGTGCGCCCGCGGACCCTCAATAGCAAGTCACGGTCTTCACGTAGTTCTTGCCCGAGTAGAAGCAGGGCCCCTTGCTCACGTAGTGGCGGTAGCCGCGCTTCGCGCAGTAGATGCCCGAATCGGTCGAGCAGTAGATGGTGGCCGTCAGCAGCGCCTGCGTGGTCGTCCCGACCTCTTCGGACTGCGCTTCCTCGGACTCGAGCGGTCCTCCGCACCCCGATGACAGAGCGAGGGTCGCGACCAACAGGGAAAAGAGCGCGAAGCGGGTCATCGGCGGGTCCTTGGCAATGGGGGATCCCGCATACGCGACCACGCGCAATGCGGTTACCTACTCAGCTTGGCGTCACACCGGTCGTAAATCGAAACTGCGCCAGTTCCCTGGGCCAGGGTCCCTTCCTTCCACCCCATGGCTACATCGCCAGCTTCTCACCTGGGCAGTACAGCTCTGACGAAGGGAAGGGCCATGACTGGAAGCCAAGGAAGCTGGGTGCGCGCGGTTCTCGCGGCTGCGTTCGTGCTCGTGGCGGGAGCGGGGTGCCGGACCGCTCCGGAGACCCGCGCCGAGAACCTCGGCAAGGAGGTCGGGGAGAAGTTCAAGTACATCGACGAGCTTGCGCAGTTGGACTCGACGCAGATCAAATTGGGCGAGCTCGCGGAGATGAGAAGCAGCGACCCGGCGGTGCAGGAGCTGGGCAAGCGCATCGCCGCCGATCACCGGGCGCACCTGGAAACCTTGTCGTCCTTCGTCGACGGGCGGCTCGCGGAGGCGCAGAAGCTCTCCGAGGCGGGCTCTCAGGAAGGACTGGGCGGCTCCGGTTTGCAGGGCGAGGAGCAGGCCTACCGGGCCGTCCGCGAGAAGCTGAAGAGCTACGAGAACGAATCCTCCCGGACAGAGGTGAGAGACGAGAAGACGATCCAGCGACTGAGCGCGCTGAGCGGGAGCGCGTTCGATCGCGACTTCGTCAAGCATGTCCGGGAGAGCCAACAGGAAGGGAAGAGGTTCGTGGAGCAGGGCTATGAGCGCTTCAACTCCGACCCGAACTTCGCGGCCCTGCTCGCCAAGACCACCCCCGTCCTGGAGCAGCACATCTCCATGGCGTCTGCGATTCGGAAGTGACCGAAGCGTGAAGGGCCTCGTCCCGGCATGTCACCGGCGCGAGGCCCTTCTCACTGAACGGCGGACCGCGTTCGCGCTACGCCGCGGTGAGCACCAGCTTGGCGATCTCCGGCGGGCTGCCCACGCGCATCGGTGGGCCCCAGAAGCCGGTGCCGCGGTGCACGTAGAGCGCGCCGTTGCCGACCTTGTAGAGCCCGCGCGAGTACGGCCAGCGCAGCCCCACCAGCAGCGTGCCGGGGAACATCTGCCCGCCGTGCGTGTGCCCGGAGAGCTGGAGCCCGAAGCCGGCGTTCATCGCCGCGTCCGGATCCACCGGCTGGTGGCACAGCAGCACGCCCGCGCGTGAAGGGTCCCGCCCCACCAGCGCGGTCTTGAGGTCGTACCCGCCCGGCTCGTCCTTGCGGCCCCAGTCGTCCACGCCGGCCAGGTCGATGGTGCCGCCCGCGTCGCCCACCACCACGCGGCGGTTGCGCAGCACGGTCATCCCCATGGACTGCAGCGCGGGGGCCCACTCGTTCCAGCCGGAGTAGTACTCGTGGTTGCCGCTGACGAAGAACGAGCCGTAGCGGCTCTTGAGGTTGCCGAGCGCGGAGACGGCGTGGCCGAGCTCGTCCACGTCTCCGTCCACGAGGTCGCCGGTGATCGCCACCAGGTCCGGCCGAAGCGCGTTGCAGCGCGCCACCATCTCGTCCATGAACTTCCGCCGGACGATCCCGCCCACGTGCACGTCGCTCAGCTGGACGATGGAGAGCCCCTCCAGCGCGCGCGGGAGGTTGGGGATGCGGACCGGGACCTCCGAGACCAGGGCAGGCTCGAAGGTGCGCCAGGTCCCGTAGACGCCCAGGCCGCCGGTGACGACCGCCGCTCCGCCCGCCACGGCGCGGGAGAGCAGCACGCGGCGCGACTCGTCCACCGGCGGCGCGGCGGTGCGGCGCAGCTTCGCGGTGGCGCCGCGCCACAGCCTCGTCCCGAGCGCGAGCAGGTCCGCGGACCAGAGGAACATGAGGAGGTAGGCGACCAGGCCGAACCAGATCCACACGCCCGTGGCCAGCGCGGTGCCGAAGGCGCCCGGTACCCGGTAGAGGAAGAACCTCCCGCCCAGGAGCAAGAAGGCGAGCGTCCCGAGGACGGCCACCCCCACGCGGCGCCAGAGCGGGCCCGGGCTCAAGTCCCGGACCAGACGTCGGTAGAGGTAGACGTGCGCTCCGCCGACGATCAGCGTGGAGATGACCAGGAAGAGGACGATGCGTTTGAGGTCTGGCATGCGGACGGCCCCAGGATGCCCCAACCCGGAATGCGTTTCAGAGCTTCCCGAATCAGTACGCCGCCGCCTCGGGGATGAAGTTGGAGACGAGGATGCCCACGGCGATGGTCTTCTGCGCGCCCATGGGTGCACGCGCCGCGTTGAGCTGGCGGTAGATCACCTGGTCGCCGTTCACCTGGTCGATCAAGATCAGCAGCCGCCAGGAGATCCCCTGCTGCACGAAGACGGCCTGGAAGTCCGGCTTCTTGAGCAACCGGGTGGCGCCGTACGGCTTGCCGTCCACGTCGGTGCAGGCGTAGCGGATCTCCTTGCCGTCATCGCCTTCCACCAGGACGTTCATCACCCAGATCTCTCCCGGGTGAGGGGCGATGTACCCGCCGCCAGCCGGCGAGGAGACGCCGCGGGCGGACGGCGGCGGCGCGGAGGCGGGGGCGGCCTTCGGGCTCGCCTCCACGGGCGGCGGCTGCTTCACGCCCAGCACGGTGGCGGCCATCTGCAGCGCGCCGGGGAAGCGCAAGAGCTCGAAGCGGTCCTGCCACTTCTCGCCGGTGGGGCCGGAGAGCCGCCCGCGGAAGGTGGTGCCGTTCTCGTGCAGCGCCTGGAAGCGGTAGCGCACGCCGCCGTGCGTGAACTCCTGCATGACCTCGAGCCGTGGGCCGGGGAGCACGGTGACGTCCGGGCCGAAGCGGCTGGCGAGCACGGACAACGTCAGCGCGCTCGCCGCCGGGGGCACCGCCTCCAGCGCCGCGTCCGCCTCCGCGCGGGCCCGGGCGGTGACCTCCTTCAGCTTGTCCACCCCCTGGAGCATCTTCGGCAGCTCGTTGGTGAGGAACAGCTCCAGGTCCAGGCCCGAGGAGAAGTCCGAGAGGCGCAGCAGCGGGAAGTCCGCCGAGACGTCCTGCGGCTTGCCGCGCGAGGCGGTGACGCGGGCCACGCGCACCCCCACGTCCGGATCTCCCACCAGCTCGAAGGTGTCGCTCACCGTCTCCAGCAGCGCCTTCACGATCAACCGCTCGCGGTCCACGCTGGTCTTCAGCCGCAGCGCGGTCAGCCGGGCCTCGAGCTCGCGAAGTCCGGCGAGGCGCCGCTGGAGCGCCTGCACGATCCGCTGCTCCACCGCCGAGACCGTGTCCACGTCGTAGAACTGGACCGGCTTGATCCCCGAGAGCGGCGGGTCCAGGAAGCGCAGGTGGTCATGCCCCCAGACCAGGAAGCGCGCGCGCGTGAGGCCAGCGCCGGTGGCGGGGTTCTGCACGCGCCCGGCGGTGAGCGGCAGCTCGCCCTCCAGGAGCTGGGGATCCGCCGCGGGCTTCACCGCCACGCCGAGCTGTCCCAGCTTCCGGCTGGCGATCTGGTTGAGCCGCTCGCGGGAGACTTTGGGGTTCTGTTCTTCCGGCATCGGAGCGGGCCAAGCTTCCCCCAGCCGAACGCCTCGCGCGAGTCCGTTGCGTGTGCGCTGTTCGCTGTCAGGCGGCCTTGCGGCCAAGCAGGTCCGACAAGGCGTCCTCCAGGCGCGGATGTAGGAAGGTGAAGCCTGCCGCCTGCGCCTTCACCGGCAGCACGCGCTGGCCGTCCAGCACCAGGGTCGCCATCTCTCCCAGCGCCAGCTTGAGCGCGAACGCAGGCGTGGGCATCAGCGACGGGCGGTGAAGCGCGCGCCCCAACGCCTTGGCGAACTGGTGGTTGGTGACCGGGTTGGGCGCGGTGAGGTTCACCGGACCCACCAGCGCGTCCCCTTCGATCGCGTGGAGCAGCAGGCGCACCTCGTCGTCCCGGTGGATCCAGCTGAGGTACTGAGCGCCGCTGCCCAGCTTCCCGCCCGCGCCCAGTCGGAAGGGGAGGATCATCTTCTTCAGCGCGCCACCCTCAGGGTGGAGGACGATGCCCGTGCGGGCGATCACCGTGCGCACCCGCGGCAAGGGCTCGGCCACCGCCGCCTCCTCCCAGGCCTTGCAGACCTGGGCGAGGAAGTCGTCCCCCGGCGGGCTCTGCTCGTTCAGCTCCTCGGCGCCGTGCACCCCGTAGTAGCCCGTCGCCGAGCCGCTCACGAACGTCCGCACCGAAGGCGTCACCGCGATCGCCCGGGCAATGGACCGCGTCCCCTCCACCCGGCTGCGCAGCACCCGGTCCTTCTGGGTCGGCGTCCACTTCTCGCTGATCGGCTCGCCGGCCAGGTGGATGACCGCCTCGCAGCCCTCCAGCAGCCCCTGCTTCACCGGCGCGCTCGCGTCGAAGAAGTCCACCTTCGCGTCCCGCGGCAGCTCCTTCCCCTGCACCTCGGGCTTGCGGACCAGCGCCAGGACCTGGTGGCCCCGCCGCAGCGCCTCCTCCACCAACGGCCTGCCAATGAACCCGGATGCTCCTGTGATCGCCACTCGCATGCTTCCTCCCTAGTCCATCCGCGAATCTGGGTCGCGTTGACAAACATTATACACACGTTATACATACTCCGCATGGCTAATGCGCACGCTCAAGAGCCCGGGAGTTCCAAGGAGCCGGCCCCCGGCCGCACCCGCCGCTGGCTCACGCTGCTGCAGAGCGAGACGGAGCGGGAGCTCAAGGCGCTCCTGGACTCCCAGGACGAGCGCGCGCTGGACCCCCGCTGGACGCGGGCGTTGAGCCTTCTGAACGCTTACGTGGATCGCCCGGCCAAGCGCCTGAGGCCCATGCTGGTGTTCGCTGGCTATGCACTCGCGCGCGGCGTGCCCGCGGCGCCCACCGAGCTGATGCGCTTCGCCGCCAGCCTGGAGCTGCTCCACAACTTCATGCTGATCCACGACGACGTGGCGGATCAGGCCCGCACCCGCCGCGGCGGGAGCGCGCTGCACCTCCAGCTCGGCGGTGGCCGGCTGGGCGAGGACCTCGCCGTCGTGGCCGGGGACCACCTCTTCGCTCGCGCGGTGGAGGGCATGCTCGAGTCCGGGCTCCCCCGGGCGGGCGAGGTGGTCCGCTACTACCTGGGCGTCTGCCGCCACACCGCGGTGGGGCAGTACCTGGACCTCGAGCTGTCGCGGACTCCGCTCGCCGAGGTCACGCTCTTCCAGACGCTGAAGCTCGCCCAGCTCAAGACGGCCCGCTACGGCTTCTGCGCTCCGCTGGTGTGCGGCGCGCGCCTGGCGGGTGCGGACGAGACGCTGTGCCAGACGCTGGAGCGCGCCGGCCGGCACGCGGGCATCGCCTACCAACTGCGCGATGACTTGATCGGCCTCTTTGGAGACCCGCGCCTCTCCGGCAAGCCCTCCGACTGTGACTTCGAGCAGGGCAAGCGGACCTTCCCGCTGATCGCCGCCTACGGGCGCGCGGACGCGGCCGGCCGCGCCGAGCTGGAGCGGTTGTGGGGCAGCGAGCACAAGGGCGCCGAGGAGCTGGCGCGGGCGCGGGAGCTGGTGCGCGCGCACGGCGGGCAGGACGCCACGCTGCGCGCGGTGGAGCGGGCCACGCGCCGCGCTCGCCGCTGCGTGGCGGCGCTGCCCGAGGCAGCCGGGATGCGCGAGGTGCTGGACGAGCTGGTGGCCAGCCTGGCCGGGCGGAGTGCGTGAGCGTCAAGGGACGAGGAGCGGACATGGCGAAGCGAGCGATGAAGGCAGTGGTGATTGGCGCGGGCGTGGGCGGCTTGTGCGCGGCGGCGCGGCTGGCCCACCAGGGCTTCGAGGTGGAGGTGCTGGAGAAGGGGAAGGGACCGGGCGGCCGCTGCGGCCGGCTCTCGGTGGACGGCTTCCACTTCGACACCGGCCCCACGCTGCTCTTGATGCCGGAGGTCCTGGAGGAGACGTTCGCGGTCGTCGGCCGCAAGGCGTCCGACTACGTCACGCTCCACCAGTGCGATCCGAACTACCGGATCCACTTCTGGGACGGCTCGGACGTCACCTTCACCTCCGAGCTGGTGGCGATGGGGCGCGAGCTGGAGCGGCTGGAGCCCGGGAGCTTCCGGCGGTACCTGGAGTTCCTCGCGCTGGGGCGGCACCAGTACCAGACCTCGCTCACGCGCTTCGTCGGCCGGAACTTCGACCACATCTTCCAGTTCCTCACCCCCGCCAGCCTCAAGAAGGTCTTCGAGGTGAAGGCGCACCGGAAGATGTACGGCGAGGTCTCGCGCTTCTTCGCGGATCCGCGCCTGCGCGCGGCGATGACCTTCCAGACGATGTACCTGGGCATCTCCCCCTTCAAGAGCCCCGCCGTCTACGGGCTGCTCCCGTTCACCGAGCTCGCCAACGGCATCTGGTTCCCCAAGGGCGGCCTCTACGCGCTGCCGCTGGCGCTGGAGCGGCTGTGCAAGGAGCTCGGGGTGGCCTTCCGCTACGGCACCGGCGTGGAGAAGGTGCTCGCCGAGAAGGGCCGCGCCAACGGCGTGCGCCTGGCGGGCGGGGAGACCGTGGCGGCGGACCTGGTCCTCTGCAACGCGGACCTGCCGTGGGCCTACGAGCACTTGATTGACGCGAAGGACGCCACGCTGCCCCGCGCCCAGTCGCTCGAGTACACCTCCAGCGCGTACATGATGTACCTCGGCGTCCGCCGGCGGTACGACGGGCTGCTCCACCACAACGTGGTGCTCGGCGATGACTACGAGGGCTCCTTCAAGGAGCTCTTCAAGAACGGCCGCGTGCCGGAGGACCCCAGCTTCTACGTCAACGCCCCGGCGCACACCGACCCGGCGATGGCGCCGGAAGGGAAGGACAGCCTCTACGTCCTCGTCCCGGTCCCGCACCGCGGTTCAGGGATCGACTGGCGGGTGGAGGGTCCCAAGGTGCGCGCCAAGGTCTTCGCCAAGCTCGCCAAGCTCGGCTACGGCGAGCTCGAGCAGGACGTGGTGGTGGAGCGGACCTTCACCCCGGATGACTACGAGCTGCGCCTGAACCTGGCGCGCGGCTCCGCGTTCGGCCTCTCCCACAACTTCTTCCAGGTGGGGCCGTTCCGGCCGAAGAACCAGGAGCCCAAGGTCCCCAACCTCTTCTTCGTGGGCGCCTCCACCCAGCCCGGCACCGGGCTGCCCATGGTGATGCTCTCCGCGCGGCTGGTGGCCGAGCGCGTGGCCAACTGGGCTCAGGGAGAGGGCGCGCAGCTCAACCCGCTGACGCCGGCCGCGCCGGCCCCGGGGGTCGCGGCGTGATGGAGCGCAACGCCATCGCCCTGGGCTACCGGCGCGCCCGCGCCGTCACCAAGGCCCACGCGAAGAGCTTCTACCTCGCGTCGTTCGCGCTCTTCGGGGCGCGGCGGCGGGCGGCGTTCGCGCTCTACTCGTTCTGCCGGCGGCTGGATGACCTGGTCGATGACCCGGGTGACCGGGACGGGCTCTCCTCCCGCCTCGCCGCCGCGCGCCGGCAGGTCAGCGCGCTCTTCGCCGGCGGCGGGGTCGATGAGCGCGTGGGCCTGCCCTGGCACCCCACGGAGCTCTCGGCGCTGCGGGACACGCTGGGGCGTTACCCGGTGCCCGAGCTGGCCTTCCAGGAGTTGATCAACGGGATGGAGATGGACCTCACCCAGACCCGCTACCAGAGCGCGGCGCAGCTGGACCTCTACTGCTACCGAGTGGCCGGCGTGGTGGGGTTGATGATGGCGCCGCTGCTCGGCTGCACGGACGCGCGCGGGCACGCGCACGCGGTGGACCTGGGCAAGGCCATGCAGCTCACCAACATCCTCCGGGACGTGCGGGAGGACCTGGAGCGGGGGCGCTGCTACCTGCCGGTGGACGCGCTGGCCGCGTACGGCCTCTCCCCCGAGTGCCTCGAGCCGGGCGACCGCCTGCGCGCCTTCGTCCGCGAGCAGGTGCAGCTCGCCCGGAGCTACTACCGCAGCGCCATGCTCGGCATCCCGTACCTGAGCGGCTTCGGCTCCCAGCGGATGGTGGCGCTGATGGCCGCGCTCTATTCGCGGATCCTCGACGCGATTGAGGCGCGCGGGTGCGACGTGCTCGCCGGCCGCGCGTACCTCGGCACGGGCCAGAAGCTCGCCATCGCCGCGCGGACGCTCCTGACTCCCGGCTGGGCGGTCCCCGAGCCACGCCAGCTCCGCCTCCCCGTTCACCCCGAGCGCAGGGCCGCCCCCGCCCGCTGGGCAGATCAGGTCAAAGACCCTCCGTTCACCTCGAGCGCAGCGCCGCAGGCGCGCAGTCGAGAGGCGGCACCCACGCTCGATCCACCCAGAGGTGATTCCGGGCTTGGGTGCCGCCCCTCGACTACGGGACTGAAGTCCCTACGCTCGGGGTGAACGGTGGAGGGCCCGCCTCGAGTTTCAGATCAGGGCCGCACCCGCAATTGAATCCAGTGCGTTCGAGGATCGAGATGAACGACGACAACGTGACCCAGCTGACCATCCGCCGCACCAGCCGGCTCTCGGGCCTGCACCGGGACCCGCCCGCGCGGCGCCGCCAGCGCCTGGTGGAGTCGCGCTGGCTCACGCCCCAGGAGGCGAGCGGGCTGCGCGAGCTCTGCGGCTTCGGCGAGGCGGACGCGGACGCGATGATCGAGAACGTGATTGGCCTGCACGGCCTGCCGCTCGCCGTCGCGCTCAACTTCGTGGTGAACGGCAAGGACGCGCTGCTGCCCATGGCGGTGGAGGAGCCGTCCATCGTCGCCGCCTGCAGCTACGCGGCCCGCATGGTGGCGCTCGGCGGTGGCTTCACCGTCACCGCGGATCCCCCCATCCTCACCGCGCAGGTCCAGCTGTGCGAGGTGGCGGACGTGGCGCGGGCGCTGGCGCGGCTGACCGCCCACGAGGCGGAGCTGCTTGCGCAGGCCAACGCGCTCGCGCCGGCCATGGCCGCGCGCGGCGGCGGGGTGCGCGGGCTCGAGGTGCGGTTGATCGACGAGCACATGCTCTGCGTCCACCTGCACGTGGACTGCCGGGACGCGATGGGCGCCAACACCGTCAACGCGCTCGCCGAAGGCATCGCCCCACGCCTGGCCGAGCTGGCGGACGCACAGGTGGGGCTGCGGATCCTCACCAACCTCTCCGACCGGCGGAAGGTGACGGTGCGCGCCCGGGTCCCGCTGGAGGCGCTCGCCTCGGAGGCCTTCCCGGACGGCGGCGCGGTGCGGGACGCCATCTTGCGGGCCCAGCGCTTCGCGGAGCTCGACCCGTACCGGGCGGCCACCCACAACAAGGGCGTGATGAACGGCGTGGACGCGGTGCTGGTGGCCTGCGGCAACGACTGGCGGGCGGTGGAGGCGGGGGCGCACGCGTATGCGGCGCGGGATGGGCGCTACCAACCGCTCACCCGCTGGTGGGCGGGAGAGGACGGCGCGCTCGAGGGCGAGCTCACGCTGCCCCTGGCCACCTCCACCGTGGGAGGCGCGGTGCGCAACCACCCCGGCGTGCGGGTGGCGCTGCGGCTGTGCGGCGTCCAGAGCGCGGTGGAGCTGGCGATGCTGGCCGGCGCGGCGGGGCTGGCCTCCAACCTCTCCGCGCTCAAGGCGCTCTCCACGGAAGGCATCCAGCGCGGCCACATGTCGCTGCACGCCCGGCGGGTGGCGGCCGAGGTGGGCGCCCGGGGCGCGCTGGTGGAGATCGTCGCCGCGCGGCTCGCCCACGAGCGCGTGTACCGGCCCGAGCGCGCGCGGGAGATTTTGGCGGACGAGCAGGCCAGGAGCCGGGAGCGTGCGCCGTGAAGCGGCGGGTGGCGGTGGTGGGCGGCGGGCTCGGCGGCCTGTGCGCCGCCGGGCTGCTCGCGCGCCAGGGTTGTGACGTCACCCTCTTCGAGCGCTCGGACGCGCTGGGCGGCAAGGCGCGCGCGCTGGACTTCGGTGGGCTGCGCCTGGACGCCGGCCCCACGCTGCTCACGCTGCCGGACGTGGTGCGGGAGACCTTCCGGTCGCTGGACGCGGAAGATCTGCTGCCGCCCTTCCTCGAGCTGACCCACCAGTGCCACTACCGCTGGCCGGACGGCACCGCGCTGGACGCGCACCGCTCGCTCGAGGCCACTGCCGCTTCCGCCGCGCGGATCGCCACCGGAGAGGGTGACGCGGTCCACCGCTTCTACGCCGAGGCCCAGGCCATCTACCGCGCCGCGGGTGAGCCCTACCTGGAGGCAGCCTACGAGGGCGTCCCCGCCTTCATGCGGCGCGTGGCCCGGCGCGGGCTCTCCGCCCTGGCCCTGGGCGTGCGGCTGGGGACGCTGCACCAGCTGGCGTGCCGCCACTTCCAGACGCCGCACCTGCGCCAGTTCGTGGGCCGCTTCGCGACGTACGCGGGCGCCTCGCCGTACGCGGCCAGCTCCGCCTTCGCGCTCATCCCCCACCTCGAGCAGGCGTACGGGGTGCATCACGTGGTGGGCGGGATCGGCGCGCTGGTGCAGGCGCTCACCGCGGCCGTGCAGCGGCTGGGCGTCCGGCTGGAGTTGGGCGCGCGGGCCCGGTGGAGCCGGGAAGGGCAGGTGTTCGCGGTGGGCGCCGAGGAACCGTGCGACACCTACGACGCGCTGGTGGTGAACGCGGATCCGCTGGAGGACGCGAAGGAGCAGCCGCTCGCGCTCTCCGGCCAGGTGCTCTTCCTCGAGGCGAGCCAGCGGCTGACGCTGCCACACCACACCGTCCTCTTCGGCGGGGACTACCAGAACGAGTTCGCCGAGCTCTTCTCTGGCCGCGCCCCGAGCGACCCAACCGTCTACGTCTGCCACCCCGCGGCCAGCGACCCCAGCATGGCGCCCGCGGGGAAGAGCGGGCTGTTCGTGATGGTGAACGCGCCCGCGCTGCCGCCTACGGGCGCGCCGGGGCGTGCGGCGCTGGAGGAGGGCCTGGCGGACTTGAGCGAGCGCGCGCTGCGGCGGCTCTTCCTCGCGTTCCCTTCGCTGCGGGGACAGGTGCACCTGCTCGGGGAGCGCACGCCCATGGACCTGGAGCGGCTCGGCGCCCCGGGCGGCTCCATCTACGGCTTCCTCCCTCACGGCCGCTTCGGCCCGTTCCGGCGCCCGCGCATCCGCGGCGAGGCGCCCGGGCTCTTCTTCGCCGGCGGCGGGACGCATCCGGGCGGCGGGGTGCCGCTGGTGCTCCTCTCCGGCCGCTTCGCCGCGCAGCTGGCGCTGCAGCACCTGGAGGCGCGGGCATGAGCGCTCGGGGTGAACGGGGCGGGGGGCAGGGGGTCGTCCCGGAGCTTCCCGGCGCCTACCGCTGGTACTACGCGGACGTCTCGGCGGGGGAGGTGACCGCGGTCTTCATCTTCCTGCTGGGCTCGGTCTTCTCCCCGCGCTACTCCGCGCGCCGCGCGCGCGCTGCCCCGCTGGCCCACTGCGCGGTCAACTTCGCGCTCTACCGCGGCGGCGAGCGCACGGCCTGGGTCTTCTCCGAGTACCCGAGCGCGCAGGTGAGCCAGGACGCTGGAGCCCTCTGCCTGCAGATTGGCCGCTCCACCTTCCGCAGCCGAGGCGGCAAGGTGGAGGTGTCGCTGGACGAGCGCACCGCGCCTTGGGGCAAGCCACTGAAGGCGGACCTGACGCTCTGGGCCACGGCGGACAGCGCCGAGCCGCAGCGGCTGTGCGAGGCCGAGCCCCACCACTGGCAGGCGCTGGCGCCGCGTGCCCGGGGCGTGCTGACGCTTCCGGACGGCACCACCCTGCGCAATGCGGTCGGCTACCACGACACCAACTGGGGGGCGGGTCCGCTCGGCGGCGCGCTGCCCGGTTGGAGCTGGTCCCGCGCGCACGGCCCGCGCGGCACCGCCATCCACTACCGGCTGCCCGGCGAGGAGCTGCGGGTGCTGGCGGATCGCGCCGGCACCCGCGTGACGCGCCGGCCGGTGGCGCCGGAGCCGTCCGCCCGCACCGGCTGGGGGCTGCGCGTCCCGGCGCGCTTCACCAGCACCTATGCGCTGGTGGAGTCCTCGCCCTTCTACGCGCGGGCGGTGGGCGCCAACGGCGTGGCGGAGGTGGCGGACTTCCGGCGCTTCCACTCGCCGCTCATCCGGTGGATGGCGCACTTCCGGATGCGCCGCGAGGCGGCGTCATGAGCGCGGCGCTCGCGGCATGGGCGCTGGTGGCGGCGCTCTTCAGCGCCGTGGCCACCTGGCGCGTCCACGGTGCGCGGCGGCGCCAGCGGCAGGCGGCGCGCGACGCGCCCGTTTGGCCGCCCGTGCTCTTGCTGCGCCCGTTGGACGCGCCCACCCCGCAGGAGCTGGCCAACCTCGCCGCGCCGGTGGGCTACCCGGGGCCCCTTCGACACGTGGCGGTGTGTCCCTACCGGCCGGCCTTGCCGCCGGGGGTGGAGTGGTTGCCGTCCGACCCGCTCTGTCCCAACCGGAAGGTGGGGCACCTGCTCTACGCGCTGGCGACGCTGGAGCGAGAGGGCTGGACCGTGCTCGCCGTGGACGCGGACGTGCGCGTGGATGGCGCGCTCGTCCGCGGGCTGGTGGCGCCGTTGGGCGAGGGCGCCGCGCTCACCACCGCCGCCCCCTTCGCGGAGCGGGGGCCTGGCGCGGCGCAGGCGGCCGTGCACGGCCTGCTCACCCAGACGCACCACAGCTTCGAGGCGCTCCACGCGATGAGCGCGGGAGCGAAGGCCGTCTGCGGCAAGGCGCTGGGCTTCTCCGCGCAGGCGCTGGCGGAGCTGCCGGAGCTGGCGCAGCACATTGGCGAGGACCTGGAGCTGGCGGTCCGGCTCCACCGGCGCGGCCTTGGTGTGGCGCTCTCTCCCGCTCCGGCACGGGTGCCGCCTCCGCCGGCGGAGCGGCTCGAGGACGCGCTCTTGCGCTTCACCCGCTGGATGCAGGTGCTGCGCGCCCACCGGCCGGCGCTGGCGCCCACCGTGCCGCCGCTCTTCTGCCCCACGCCGCTGCTGCTGGTGGGCGCGGTGCTTGCCCCGAGCGGTCCGCTGCTCGCGGCGCTCGGCGCGCTCGTGCTGGCGCGCGCGCTGCTCGCGCGGAAGCTGTGCGGCCGCTGGGCGCTGGGCTGGCTTTGGGGCGAGGCGCTCTTGTGCGCGGCGTTCCTCTCCTCGGTGGTGCGCCGGGAGGTGCGCTGGCGCGGGCGGACGTTCCGGCTCGAGGCCGGCGGCCGGATGGTCGGGGTGTGGAGATGATCCCCGCGCGCAAGGGGGGGCCTTTGGGCGCGCTCGCGGCGTTCTACGTGCGCCGCAAGGTGCGCCGCTCCTTCCGGGGGCTGTGGGTGAAGGGCGAGCTGCCGGCCGGGGACGCGCCGGTGCTCGCCTACGCCAACCACACCAACTTCTGGGACGGCTTCGTGGCGCACCAGCTGTGCGTGGCGGTGGGGCGCGAGGGCTACTGCGCCATGGAGGAGAAGAACCTCGCGCGGTACCGGTTCCTCGCCCGGCTGGGCGCGTTCAGCCTGCGCCGGGGGGACCCTGGCTCGGCGCTCCAGTCCCTGCGCTATGCCCGGCGCCTGCTTCAGGAGCCGCGCGCCACCGTCTTCCTCTTCCCGGAGGGGGAGCTGCGGCCGTTCGGGGCGCTGCCGTTGGTGCTGGACCGCGGGGTGGAGGTGCTGGCGCGGCTGGCGAAGGCCACCTGCGTGCCGGTGGCCATCCGCTACGCCTTCTTCGAGGACGAGCTGCCGGACGTGATGGTGGAGATCGGCCGCCCCCACGGGCCGCAGCCGGTGGAGGTCTTCGAGGAGCGGCTCTCCCAGCGGGTGGTGGCCCTCTCCCAGCAGTTCTCACTGGAAGGTTTCACGCGCGTTCTGCAAGGTGCGGCCGGAGTGGCTCGCCGGTGGGACGCGGTGAGGGCGCTCGCACGACGATGAACGAGCGCATCTACCGCATCCATGTGGCCGCCGAGCTGACCGGGCTCTCCGAGCAGCTCATCCGCGCCTGGGAGCGGAGGTACGGGATCTTGAAGCCGCGCCGCACGCCCGGCGGCTACCGCGTCTACACCGAGCGGGACATCGCGCTCTTGCGCCGCCTCAAGCAGCTCACCGAGGAGGGCGTCTCCATCTCCGAGGCGTCCAAGCTGGTCCCTTCGCTGCGCAAGGAGCTGGAGGCCCTGCCGGCGACGGTGGCGGACGCGCCGGTCAGCGGCACCCAGGTGGAGCAGTGGCGCAAGGAGATCCTCCTCGCGGCGGAGCGGCTGGATCAGCAGGCGGTGGAGGGGGTGCTGGACCGCGCCTTCGCCACGCTCTCGCCGCTGCAGGTCTACGACGAGCTGCTGGTGCCCACGCAGCAGGAGGTGGGGGACCGCTGGCACACCGGCGTCTTCACCGTGGCCGAGGAGCACCTGGTGAGCCAGGTCCTCCGGATGCGGCTGCTCTCGGTGCTGCACGCCTCGCCGCGCGGCGCGCGCAAGCACGTGGTGTGCGCCTGCATGCCCGAGGAGGACCACGAGGTGGGGCTGCTCGGCGCCGCGCTGCGCTTCCGCCACGCCGGCTTCCGGGTGACCCTGCTGGGGCCGCGCACCCCGCCGGAGCACCTGGCCCGGGTGGTGCGCTCGCTCAAGCCCAGCTTCGTGGCCCTCTCCGCGGTGAACGACCCCGGAGAGAAGGAGCTGCGCGCGCAGCTCTCCGCCGTGCTCGCCGCGCTCCCCCAGGGGACCAAGGTGGTGCTCGGCGGCCGCGGCGCGCGGGCCCACGCCGCGCTCTGCGAGAAGCTGGGCGCGGCCGTGGTGGAGTCCACCGAGGCGTGGGCGAAGCTGCTCGCCTGAGGGCGCGCCCTTGGGCTATCAGCGCGGGATGACCACCCCTGTCGCTCTCGTCACCGGCGGCTCCCGCGGCGTCGGCCGCGCGGTCTGCCTGCGGCTCGCCCGTCGAGGCATGGACATCGTCGCCACCTACCGGCGGGACGCGGAGGCCGCCAAGACCCTGGAGCGGGACGTGCGCGCGCTCGGCCGGCGCTGCACCACGCTCGTCGCGGACCAGCTCCAGCCGGAGTCGCTCGGCCCCGTCATGGAGCAGGTGAAGGCCGAGCACGGCCACCTGGACGTGCTGGTGGCCAACGCCGCCTCCACCGCCTTCGTGCCGCTGATGGACATGAAGCTCCACCAGATGGACAAGACCTTCAACGTGACGGTGAAGAGCTTCATCCACGCCACGCAGCTGGCGGTGCCCCTGATGAAGGGGCGCGCCGGGCGGATCGTCGCGGTGTCCGGGATGGACTCGCGGATGC
This sequence comes from Myxococcaceae bacterium, assembly GCA_044229415.1. GTDB lineage: Bacteria > Myxococcota > Myxococcia > Myxococcales > Myxococcaceae > JBGATB01. The sequence continues at coordinate 32,379 of JBGATB010000061.1, forward strand.
CGCTGCCCTTCCACGGCTTCCTCGGGGCGATGAAGGGCTCCATGGAGGTGCTGGTGAAGTACTTCGCGTGCGAGCTGGCCGGGGAGAAGATCCGCGTCAACGCGGTGAACCCCGGCTACATCGACACCGACTCGTCGCGCTTCTACATGGGCGAGGAGAGCTTCAAGGAGCTGGAGCGCAACGTGGGCAACGTGGTCCCCGCCGGCCACATCGCCAGCGCGGATCAGATCGCCGCTCCAATCGAGTGGCTGTGCACCGAGGAGTCACACTACGTGAACGGCCAGACGCTCGTCGTCGACGGGGGTCTGGAGGTCAGCTATGCGATGGCGATCGCCGCCACGCTGACCCAGCCCGCGAAGCGCTGATGCGCCTGCTCGTCACGCTCTACTTCTGGCTGGTCTTCGCCCTCACCGCCCCGCTGGGCTTCGTGCTCGGCGTGCTGCTGTGGTTGATCAGCGCGCCGTTCGACCGGGACCGCACGCTGCTGCACCTGTTCATCTGCCGCTGGACCTTCGCCTACCTCCAGATGGTGCCCGGCTGGGACGTGCGGGTGGAGGGGCGGGAGCTTCTCCCTGCGGGCGGCGCGGTGCTCGTCGCCAACCACCAGTCCATGGCGGACGTGGTGGCCTGCATGGGGCTGCGGCGGCCGTTCAAGTTCGTCAGCAAGAGCTCGCTCTTCTCGCTGCCGCTGGTGGGCTGGATGATGACGCTGGTCCGCTACATCCGGCTCAACCGCGGCAAGCCGCGCTCGACGTACCTCATGCTCGAGTCGTGCCGCGCCTGGCTGCGGCGCGGCGTCCCGGTGCTCCTCTTCCCGGAGGGGACCTACAGCGGCGGGAAGCGGCTGCTCCCCTTCAAGCGCGGCGCGTTCCTGCTCGCCATTGAAGAGAAGGTGCCGCTGGTGCCGGTGGTGCTGCAGGGCACCTGCGACATCGTCTTCGAGGACGGGCCGTGGATGAACCCGCGCGCGAAGGTGACCGTGCGGGTGCTCCCGCCCGTGCCGGTGGAGGCGCTGGGGGACTCGGAGGAGGCGCTCTCCGCCCGGGTGCGCGCCCAGTTTGAGGCGGCGCTCGGCCAGCACGCGTAGGGAGCTAGCGACTCAAGGTGTGAACAGGGTCTCGAAGTCTCGAATGAGCTTGTCGAACGATGGGCTCCGACGAGCAGCTTCGAGATCGAACACCGCCGTCAGCTTCGCTTGGTCCACGGTCTCGCTGTAGGGGTGCTTCATGCGCTCGCTCAGCCACTGCTTGGCGCCACGAACCGCTTCAGGATCTGCCGGCGCAACGAGGTCCGCTGGGAGCGTCCTATGGCCGCGTAGAGACTCTGCTGCGGCCAGGAACCACGTTTCGTATTCCCGGTTTGCGAGTACGACCGAGAACCGGCGGTCTGCACGCGCTGCGCGTGCCCAGGCAAGGAGCCTAGGTCCAACCTGAGCTGGGCAGTCGTCATCTGCATCCAGGAGCACCAAGATGGCGTCACCTGGCGACGTCCTGAGGCTCAGGTACTGGACGGCGCGCTGGAGCTCTGCCTCTTTCACGAGCTTTCCCCGAGGAACTCTGAACGGGGACAGGACCGTCAGCGCGTTCACCCCGACCCTGGCGGCGAGCCTGCGAGCGAGGACCGGCAGCGACTCGACGTCCCCGTGCCCCTCGACGATGAGACCCAGCTTCAAGCCAGCTCGCTCCCATCGAAGAGTCTGAGTTGTGCAGGCAACTCGGAGACCTCGGGCTGCAGCTGATCTGACCTCAGCAACTCGCCGGCGGTGTACAGCCGCTCCCTGAGCGCGGTTCTGCCTGCTTCGTCCACTCGACCCATCCTGGTGCGACCTTCTTCCGCCCTAACCGCGATGATCGAGTCGTGCGGAATGGTTGGGTCGTCGAGTAGCTCGGGGCTGTGGCTCGTAACCAGCACCTGTGTTCGGCTGCTCCCTTCTCTCAGTGCATCTCGCAGGATGCCCGCAGCGGCTGGATGAAGGGCGACCTCCGGCTCCTCGATGCCGACGAGCGGGACTGCGCTCTGCTGAAAGAGTGCGACCAGGATCCCGAGCGCTCGCAGCGTTCCATCAGACATGTTGATAGCCGGAAATCGCCACGGAGCCGTGGAGCCGGCCACGAGCTGGCGAAACTCGAGCGTCTCCATGTGTCCGACGCGCTTGGCCGAGACGCCCTCGATTCCGGGTACGACCTTGCTGAGGTACTCCTCGATTCGCTTCTTCGCCTCAGAGTTTCCGAGTCGCTCGAGCACGCTCGCTAGATTCGAACCATCGCGCAAAAGCAGTTCGCCCTTGTCGGGTGGCTGCAGGGCCCTGATTCGGTCTGGGTTGAGGCTGTAGAAGCCCATCTGCGACAGAGCGTCATAGACGGGTCGAAACTCCGGCAGTCCCGCGGCGATCACGAGGTACAGCCGGTCGTCCGAGGCCGGAGGAGACACCGCTGCTGGCGCGGTGAGCACTTTCCCATCCGAAACCCGAAACCCGTGCGCGCCGACAGCGCACTCCTCACTCTTCACGACGAACGCACCATGGGGTCGGGCGCCCACCTCGAACGAGTAGTGACCCCATGTAGAATTCGGAAGCTCGAAGTCGAGGCGTAACCCGAAGTGAGTGGGATGTCCGCCCGAGCGTCGCCGCACTTCCTGGATGCCGCCGCGCTCCCGAAGGGCGTGATCCAAGGACGTCCTGAGGGCCTCCGTCACCAGGCGCATGGCGTCCAGGAAGTTGCTTTTTCCGCTGCCGTTCGGGCCGACCAAGAAGGTCATCGAGCCGAGCTGAACGTCAGCGGCTTCGATGCTCCGGTAGTTCTTGATCAGCACACGCTTCACGAGCGGCATGGATGGCTCTCCAAAGGTCGCAGCACGCTACGCGACGCTCGATCGAGCGTCGAGCTGCTCCTGAACCCAATTAGAGGAGGTTCACTTCGCCAGCTTCTTCGCCTCGTCCAGCAGCGGCCGGGAGCTCGCGGTGAGCAGCTGTTTGACCTCTCGCGCGTGGGCCTTGGCCACCTGCGCCTGGCCCAGCGCCTTTGCGGCGCGCATGGCGCCGGCGCTGCTGCGCAGCCGCCCCGGGTAGCGCTGGAGGGACTGCTGGTACGCGGCCAGCGCCTCGGCCGGCTTGCCGAGCTGGAGCAGCAGCTCTCCCAGTTGCTCGCGCGCCGGCAGCAGCGGGCCGGGCATCACCGGGTGCGGGCCGAGGTTGTCCTCGAGCTCCGCGGCCTGGGTGAGCATCCCCACCGCCTCCTCGCCCTTCTCCTCCGCTTGGAGGGCCCACCCGAGCGTGGCGAGCCGGTAGGACTCGAGCAGCTTCGCCCAGTACGCGCTGGGGCCCGGCGGGAGCGACTTGGCGAGCTTCTCCAGCCCCGCGGCCGCCTCACGCGCGGCTTGGGGCCGGCCCATCCGCGCCGCGCCCAGGCCGTGCGTGTAGTCCACGAAGCCGCGCACGAAGGGGTACGCGTCGAACGCGACGATCGGCGCCACCTCCACGCGAGTGGCCTCCTCCCACCGCTCGCGCTCCAGCGCCCCGCGCAGCGGCGCGAGCGCGCGGGCCACCGCCGCGGACTGCTCGCGCGGCGGGTAGACCTCCTTCACCGCCGCCATCCGGGAGATCTCCTTGTCCGCCAGGTCGTCCCGCCCCTGCTGCAGGTAGCCGTAGAGCAGGTAGTCCGACGCGTGCAGTGCGTCCGAGAACGTGGTCCCCGGGTGGCGCACCGCCGTCCAGCGCTCCGCCGCCGCCAGCGCGAGGAGATTGGAGGTCACGTCGTCGTCCCACAGCCCGAGCCGGACGAAGATGTGGGACGGCATGTGCAGCGCGTGCGGCACCTGCGGCGCCACCTTGGCGTAGGCACGCGCGGCCGGCAGCCCGCTCTTCGCGGTCTCCGGGTAGTCGCAGGCGTGGATGAGGTAGTGCACCACCCCGGGGTGGTTGCGGTGCTTGGGCCAGATCGCCTCCAGCAGCCCCGCGGCCTGCTTCTGCTGCGCCAGCGTGCGGTCTCCCACCGGCGCGGTGCCCAAGAGCGAGAGCGCGTACCAGGCCACCACGTCCACGTTCTGCGGGTTCTGGGCGTGCAGCTTCTCCAGCTCCGCCCGGAACGCCTGCGCGGCGCCGGCAGGGGAGGGGGCGCCGCCGTGGCAGGAAGGCACGCCCTCCTTGCCGGGCGCGGTTGCCGGCCCGGGAGAGCCGGCCTTCCAGTAGGCCTCCATCGCGGAGATCAACCCCTGCTCGATCGGCGTCTTGGCGCCAAGCGCGGCGGCCTTGGCGCTCGCGGCGGCGCCGGCGGTCCGGTCCTCCGGCAGCGGCGGCGACCAGAGCGGGTGGTAGTACGTCATCGCCACGCCCCAGTGGGCGAGCGCGCAGGAGGGGTCCTTCTCTGCCACCTCGCTGAAGGCGAGCTTCGCCTCGTCGTAGAAGAAGCTGTGCAGGAGCGCGAGCGCGCGGTCGAGGTCCTTCTGCACCGCCGGCGCGCAGCTGCTGGGCAGCGACACGGTGCCGACCTTGCCCAGGTCCACCAGCGGCGCGGCCGAGGAGACGAGCAACCAGGAACCGACGAGCGCAGAAGAGAGGAACGGGCCCACGTGAGACCTCCGTGCAGATGGGGCCGCCACATTAGAGCGGGGAGGAGGCGGAGCGGGCAGAGAACGATTGGCCCACGAGGGTGGGGAGCACCGGCGCCCCTCGACTACGGCCTTGCGGCCTACGCTCGGGGGTGAACCGGGGGCGATGGGTTCTCGACCTCTCGGGTGGCCCTAGGTGCCGATTCGCCGGAGCGAGATCAGCGGCTGATCCGGCGGGTGCGGCGCGCGCAGGTCCACCACGCAGTCCAGCATCCAGTCGTCCGTGCCGTCCGGCGCGAGGATCTTCTGCCGCGCGGTCCACAGCTTCGGCGCGTCCTCGGTGAGGAAGGTCTGGCTGGGCAGCCGCGCGCGAGGCGTGACGTCGATCGACGCGTGCGCGGCCAGGTAAGGCGCCAGCTCCTGCTCCAGCCGCTCCGGGCTCCACTCGGGCTCGGTGCCGCCTCCGTGCGCCACCGAGCGCGCGGCCTCTTCGTAGTCCTTGAGCGCCAGCGCGCGCAGGAGCCGGTGCAGCTCGCTGCGCACCCGGGCCTGGAAGGCGCGCGGGTTGGCGGACGGGTCCAGCACCACCGGCCGCTTCTCGCGCGGGACGTCGTCCGCGGCCACGCGCGTGCCGGCGAGCTCGGGGTGGACCAGCCGCTCCCACTCGTCCAGAAGGCTGGAGTCCACCAGCCGCAGCTCGGTGCGCAGGAAGGCGATCACGTCGTCCACGCCTTCCGTGCGGCGGGCCTCGGGGACGTTCTGGGCCAGCGTCTTGTACGCGTCCGAGAGGTAGCGCAAGAGCACGCCCTCGCTGCGCTGCAGCCCGTACTCGCGCACGTACTCATTGAAAGACGCGCAGCGCTCGAACATCTCCCGGGCGATGGACTTGGGGCGGATGTTCTCCTGGCCCACCCACGGGTGGTGCTCGGCGAAGGCGTTGAAGGTGCCGTAGATGAAGTCCCGCTGGGGTTTGGGCCACTCCAGCTTCTCCAGCTCCTCCATCCGCTCGGCGTACTCCATGCCCTGCGCCTTGAGCTCGGCCACCTTTTCGCCCTTGAGCTTGTCCAGCTGGGCGTAGAGGACGGCCATGGGGCTCTCCAGGATGGACTCCACGAGCGTGAGCACGTCCAGCGCGTAGGTCTCGCTGGTGGGGTCCAGCTTGCCCAGCGTGTCGATCAAGTAGAGCGAGAGGGTGTGGTTGAGCGAGAAGTCGAGCTGGAGATCCACGTGCACGCGCAGGTGCGCGCCGATGCTTCCCTGCCGCTTCACGTGCTCGACGATCCCGCCCTTGATCAGCGAGCGCGTGAAGACCGCCGCGGTGCGCCGGTGCTTGCGGTGGGTGTAGTCGTTGCCGTGGGAGCGGTCGATCAGCGTGAGCAGCCGCTTGTAGCCCTCGCGCTGCCAGCCCTGCAGCAGGTTGAGCACCATCCCGTGCGTCACCGTGAAGCGCGACTCCAGCGGCTCCGGCGGGCGCGACATGAGCCGCTCGAAGGTGCTCTTGTCCCAGTGGACGTAGCCCTTCTGCGGCGGCTGCTTCTTCACGACCTTCTTCCCGGCGTCCTTCTTCTTCTCCAGCTTGAGGTTCTCGATCACGTGCTCCGGCGCCTGCGCGAGCACGCTGCCGCGCGTGTCGAAGCCCTTGCGCCCCGCGCGCCCGGAGACCTGGAGGAAGTCCCGCACGGTGAGGATGCCGGTCTTCTCGCCGTCGAACTTGCAGAGCTGGGTGAAGAGCACGGTGCGGATGGGGATGTTCACCCCCACGCCGAGCGTGTCCGTCCCGCTCACCACCTTGAGCAGCCCGCTCTGCGCCAGCCGCTCCACCAGGAGCCGGTACTTGGGCAGAAGCCCCGCGTGGTGCAGCCCCACGCCGTGGCGCAGGAAGCGCTGGAAGTCCTTCCCGTAGGGAGTGTCGAACTTGGCGTCGAACAGGGCGACGCGGATCTGCTCCTTCTCCTCCTTGGAGGAGAAGTTCACGGACATGAGGTTCTGCGCCTGCTCCGCCGCGGCCCGCTGGCTGAAGTTGACGAGATAAATGGGGTACTTCCCCTTCGCCAGCAGCTCCTCCACCGTCTCGTGCAGCGCGGTCTCGCGGTACTCGAAGTCCAACGGCACCGGGCGCTCGGCGCTCTTCACCTCCGCTACCTCGCGGCCGGTGAGGCGCGTGAGCCCCTCCTTGATGGAGGTGAGATCTCCCAGCGTGGCGGACATCAGCAGGAAGGTGGTGTCGGTCAGCGCCAACAGCGGCACCTCCCACGCCACGCCCCGCTCCTTGTCCGCGTAGTAGTGGAACTCGTCCATCACCACGTAGTCGATGGACGCGCCCACCTCGCGCAGGGCCAGGTTGGAGAGGATCTCCGCGGTGCAGCAGACGATCGGCGCGTCCGCATTGATGGAGGCGTCACCGGTGACCATCCCCACGCTCTGCGCGCCGAACAGCTCGCAGAGGTTGAAGAACTTCTCGTTCACCAGCGCCTTGATCGGGCAGGTGTAGAAGGACCGCCTGCCTTCGCACATCGCCTTGAAGTGGAGGGCGGTGGCGACGAGCGACTTGCCCGAGCCGGTGGGCGTGGCGAGCACCAGGTGCTTGTCCGCGAAGAGCTCGAGGATCGCCTCCTCCTGCGCCGGGTAGAGGGAGAGCCCCGCCGAGGCCGCCCAGCCCACGAAGCGGCTGAGCGCCTCGTCCGCGCTGGGCTTTTGCGCCCCGGGTGCGGGGAGCAACGCTGCCAGTGGGGCGGGGGCCTTCGTGACGGGTGCGCTCTGGGCTTCCGCGAGCATCCGTCACGCGTAGCACGACGGCGCGCGGCCGTACGACATAGGATTGGACGCCAATGGAGCCGGCCGAGCCCCGTGTGGACATCGAGGTGGATCTGGACGCGCACGTCGCGCTCGTCCCCAAAGGGGCCACCATCAAGGGGATGTTCTTCAATCAACTGACCGCGCACGCCCGCCGCGCGGATCCCCTCTTCGAGGTGCCGGCAGGTCTTCAGTCCCGGGTGCTGCGCTACCTGCCGTTCAAGGACTACCCGTACGCGGACTGGCTGCGCGTCTGCCACGCGGCCAGCCGCGCCTCCTTCCGCCACCTGCCCATGGGGCAGGCGCTGCGCAAGATGGGGGCGGAGGCGTACGACACGCTCCTGGCCACCACCGTGGGCAAGGTGATCTTCGCCGCGGTGTCCAAGGACGTGGGGAGGGTGCTCGAGTACGGCCCCCGCGCCTACGGGGTGGCCGTCCACTGCGGGCGGGTGACGGCAGAGCGGCTCGGCCCGCGCCTGGTCTGCTACCGCTTCGAGCGGCTCCCCGGCTTCCTCGAGACCTACCAGGTGGGGGTGATGGAGGGCGCCGTGGCTGCGGCCGGTGGCCGCGCCCGCGTCCGCGTGGCCCTGGACGGGCTCGCGGACGGGGTGCTGCACATCGAGTGGTGAGCCGTCAGGGCGCCTGCGCCACCCGGTAGACCGGGTAGAGGTTGAGCCGCTCGTCCCAAGAGAGGTGGCGCTTGGCGAAGAAGGCGAGCCGCGCGTCCGGCGTCCCCGCATCCCCCTTGAAGGTCCGCTCGAACTCGGCCTTCACCGCCGGGTCCTTCAGCTGCTCGCGGGCCACCTGCTCGGCCACGTAGTCCTCGAGGTACTCCTTCCGCTCGAAGCAGGCGTTGAAGTAGCCCCACGCCAAGAGCGAGTCCGGCGCGCCCGGCTCGAGCAGCTGGAGCAGCAGCGCGGCGAAGCGCTGGTCGATCGGCACGAAGAGCGAGCCGTCCGGCAGGTCCCGCTGCTCCGGCGCCCAGGCGCCGCTCACGGTGAGCTGCTGGCGCCCCTCGAACGAGCGCGGCGCCGCCTGCGCCTCGGTGGCGCGGAAGACCTCCACCGCGAGCCCCGGGCGCGGGCCCTTGAGCCGCTGCGACTTGAGCCCGTGCACGGCGAGCTTCTTCTCCACCAGCTCCGCGAAGCCCGCGGTCACCACGTAGCCGGCCTTCGGTGCGGTCACGGTGAGCGCCGGCTCGAGCTGCTCGGTGTACGGGACCTCCCAGGTCTGCGGCTTGGTGTCGTCGTAGCGGATCCACATCTTGCCGGAGACGGCGGACTTCTCCCGCACGTACTCGTAGCCGAGGAACTTGATCGGCTTGGGCGGCCCCTTGAGCTTGTAGGTGAGCGCCACCGAGGTGCCGCCCAGCTTGCGCTCCTGTGCGGCCTGCGCCTCCTTCGCCCACGCGGCGCCGTCCCGCGCGGCGAGCGCGAGCAGCCCCTCCATCGTGTCCCGGGTGACCTTCACGCGCGTGGCGTAGTCCTTCCAGGAGTGGGTCTCCACCAGCACGGCGATCCGGTCGTGCAGCCCCCAGTAGGCGGTGGAGAAGCGCGGCGGCGGATAGCCGGAGGAGAAGCCGGACTTGGGGTCATCCTCGTCGTTGAAGGACGGGTAGAAGGTGACCGGCAGGTGGCCCTTCGCCTCGAGCCCCTTCACCAACTCGGCGGAGAGCGCGCGGGTCGCCGCGACCTGCGCGGTGCTGCTGCCCTCCAGCGGCTGGAAGGTGACCGAGACGTCGTGCTGGAACTTGGCGCCGTCGGTGACGTGGAGGTCTCCGTAGAGGACCGGCTCCCACTTGAGCAGGAGCTGGATCATCGCCTGCATCTCCGGTGCCTCGGCCTTGGCGTAGTCCCGGTTGAGGTTGAGGTTCTGAGAGGTGACCCGCCAGCCCATCTGCTCCGGTCCCACCTGGTTGGGGCGGTGGTTGGGGCCGAAGCGCTCGTGGCCGTCCACGTTGAAGACCGGGACGAAGACGAGCGTGAGCTGCTTGAGCACGCCGGGCAGCGCCTTGCCGTCCAGGAGATCTCTCAGCAGCCAGAAGCCCGCGTCCTTGCCGTCGATCTCGCCGGCGTGGATGCCGCCCTGGAAGAGCGCCACCGGCCGCGCCTTGGCGCGCGCCTGCTTGGGGTCCAGCACGCCGTCTTCGGAGACCACCAGCGCCAGCATTGGCCGCCGCTCCGGCGTCTGGCCGAAGGTGTCGCAGCGGACGCGGCGCGGGTAGGCCTTCTGGAACGCCTGGCAGAGGCGGATGGTCTCTTCGTAACGGCCGGTCTGCTTGAAGCCGGAGCGCTCGGAGACGGTGACCAGATCGGCCTTGGGGGCCTGGGCGAGCAGGGTGAGCAGGGCGTAGAGCGGTGCGGTCGTCATGGCGGCCGCGGACCCTAGCCCATCCCGCTCGTCCCGGGCCCCGTTCGTCCCGAGCGAAGTCGAGGGGCGACCGCGGTCGCCTGGAGGGGTGCGATTGGGTTCAGGGGCCCTTTCGCTCTGCCTTCGTCGCGCTCCTACAGGTGGGCTCCAACCTCGACGGCGGCACTGCCCCGCTCGCGCCCACAGGGAGCTCGTTCCCCTGCCTCACGCCTGTCCGCCTCCGCCACCTCCGCCCTCGCGCCACACGCGCCTCGCAGTCCGACCTTGTTTGATCGATTGTGCTTGACAAGAATCAGGGCGTCGTCTCGACGCGGTCGCTGCCTGCCTGCGATTCTCCCTCTGAGACGCACGTAAACCGTCGCACTGGCGCGACGCGTTCTTCTGTCTCGCGCGCGTCGTTTCCCCGCCTCCGCGCTGCACCACGGCCCTCACCGGACGCGCGAAATCTCCGTGGTAACGGAGAGGGATGAACTCTGAACTCTCTGTCCTGACCAATGACGCGCTGCTTGACTCCACTCAGCACCTCCTTCGCACGGCCAACGAGCTGGAGGTCGACCTCATCCTTCACCTCGGCGAGATTGACGCCCGCGGCCTGTTCCGCGACCGCGCCTTCAGCTCCATGTTCACCTTCTGCACCGGCGAGCTCGGCTTCTCCGAGGACGTCGCCTGCCGCCGCATCGAGCTCGCCCGCCTCCTCCGCCGCTTCCCTTCGCTCGTTCCCGTCCTCCGTGAGGGCCGCATCAAGGCCTCCGGCCTGAACGTGCTCGCCCCGCGCCTGACCAAGGAGAACCTCGCCACCCTCGTCGCCGAGTGCTCCGGCAAGACGAAGGAGGAGATCAAGGGCGTCCTCGCTGTGCACTTCCCCGAGCCCGATGTCGCCGACTCCATCCGGAAGCTCCCATCCAAAGCCGCTCGCCCCGCGTCGCCGCCCCCCACGCCCTCGCTCTTCTCGCCCCCAGCGCCCTCGGCTCCTCCCTCGTCCGCGGCGCCCGTCCCCGCCGCCCCCGCACCACAGCCTGCTCTCGAGCGCCGCGCCAAGGTCGAGCCCCTCTCGCCCGACGCCTTCCTCGTGCAGTTCACCGCCAACGGCCGGCTGCGCGACCTACTCGCCCAGGCCAAGGAGCTCTTCCGCCACGAGGTCCCCAACGGGCACCTCGCCACCCTCGTCGAGAAGGCCTTCGAGCTGCTCGTCGCCGAGAAGATGAAGTCGCGCTTCGGCGTCGGCGCCAAGCCTCGAGCCACCTCGAAGCCGGCCGTCATGCAGAAGCGTCCGTCGCGCCACGTCCCCATGGCCAAGCGGCGCGCCCTCGTCGAAGGCAAGGAGCTTCAGTGCGAGTTCGTCAGCGACGACGGCCGCCGCTGCCAGGAGCGAGGCTTCCTCGAGATGGACCACGTGAAGGGCTTCGCTCGGAGCCACGAGCACGGTGAGCTCCGAATGCTCTGCCGCGCCCACAACCAGCTCCTCGCCGAGCGCATGTACGGCCGCGACTTCATGCTGCGAGCCCGCGCCCGTGACGAAGGCGACACCACCGCGCCGGGAGCTATCCGCGCCAGCGCGGATAACTCGGTCGGGTCGGAGCAGGGGAGTGGCGCCGAGGAGAAAGTTATCCGCGCCAGCGCGGATAACTCGGCCCGCCGAGTGCAAGGGAGTGATGCGGAGGAGGAAGTTATCCGCGCCAGCGCGGATAACTTCCGGCCCGGCGGAGGCGCGTATATCCGCGCCAGCGCGGATGACTCGGATGGAGCGGAGGCGCAGGAGGAGCTCTGGGCGCTCTTGATGGAGGATCCTGCTGCTTCAGGTGCGCCTGACTGGTAGTGCCCGCCCGGCTCGAGGCGGAAGGGGCGCTGAGGCGCGGGTGGAGCGCCCACCGCCTGGGTCTTTGGCTGTGCAACCCACCGCGGCCCCGGTTCGCTACCGCGGCGCCCATGCGAGCACGACCTCACACGAACCTAAACCCAACCGAGCTCTACCTGCCCGCTGCGCTCGATCGCGGCAGGGACGCCGAGCTCGCCCCCGCGCCTCAGTCCTTCAGGAAGCGGCGCAGGCTCAGGTCGAGCTCGCCCTCGTCCAGCCGCAGGAGGCTGTCGAGCTGCCGGGTGTCGAGCTTGAGCCGCTCCGCGAGGTGCGCCCGCGTCCGCGCGAGCACCACCTTGCGCGCCTCGGAGAGCCACTTCGCCACGCTCACCCGGTGCGCGCCCATCAGCACGCCCGCCTGCGCGGCGGTGAGCCCGTCCAGCGCGGTGAGCTTGAGCAGCGTGCGGTCCCGCGCCGGGAGCTCGGCGAGCGCCTGTTGGAAGGCGGCGCCGAAGTCCACCCGGTAGCGCGCCTGGATGAAGCGCAGCTCCGGGCTCGGCGCGTCCGGCAGCGCCCCCAGCAGCGCCCGCTCCGAGTTGTCCGTGGGCTTCTCGCCCCGGCGCAGGTTGATCGCCGTGCGCAGAGCCACCGCGCGGATCCACCGCTCGAGCCCGCCGCGCCCCTCGTAGTCCGCCAGCCGCCCCGGCCCGCCGCCGCGCGCCACCAACAGCGCCTGGAGCAGCGCCTGGCAGGTCTCGTCCGCGAGGTCCGACGGAGCGCTGCGCCGCACGGCCGCCTTCGAAGCAGGGCGCACGAAGTCGCGTTCCAGCGCGGCCTGGGCGGCGGTGTCCCCCTCCAGGCACGCCTTGGCGAGGTAGAGATCTTCGAGCGCCAGCCGCGCCGCCGGCAGCCCGCTCGCCTCCACCGCCTGCTCCACGTGCGCCTCGAAGTCCGCGAAGGTCAGCTTCACGCCGGGGAAGCGCTCGCGCGCGGCGTCGAACGCGCGTCGGAGATCGGGCGGGCCAGCGCGGCTGCGGCGCAGCGAGGTCATCGGGGCCAAGGACTCTAGTACCTCCAGAGTGAACAGGGCCCCTTCCGGTCTCCTCGAGCGTAGGCCGTCAGGCCGTAGTCGAGAGGCGGCACCCACGCTCGGTCCGCCCTGGGGCAATCCCGGGGTGGGTGGCGCGTTGACGCTGGCCTATACCTGTGTTCAGTCTGAGGCATGAGCGCGCTCGCCCCGTTCCATCCTTTGGTCCAGCGCTGGTTCACCGAGCGGCTCGGTGAGCCGTCCGAGCCGCAGGTGCGCGGCTGGCCGGAGATCCTCCGCGGCCGGGACGTGCTGATCGCCGCGCCCACCGGCAGCGGCAAGACGCTCAGCGCGTTCCTGGCCTGCGTGGACGGGCTGATGCGGGACGCGCTGCAGGGCGGGCTCACGGACCAGACGCGCATCCTCTATGTGTCCCCGCTCAAGGCGCTGGGGAACGACGTGCAGAAGAACCTGCTCCAGCCGCTGGCGCAGCTGCGCGAGCTGGCCCTGGCGCAGGGGCTCTCCCCGCAGGAGATCCGCGTGGGCGTGCGCAGCGGGGACACCAAGTCCTCGGAGCGCGCGGCCATGCTCAAGCGGCCGCCGCACATCCTGATCACCACCCCGGAAAGCCTCTACCTGCTGCTCACCGCCGGCCAGTCCCGCGAGCTCTTGCGCGGCGTGCAGACGGTGGTGGTGGACGAGCTCCACGCGCTGGCGCGCGACAAGCGCGGCTCCCACTTCACGCTCTCCCTGGAGCGGCTCAAGGCGCTGACGCACCAGCGCCCCCAGCTGGTGGGGCTCTCCGCCACCTCCAAGCCGCTGGACGCCCTGGGCGCCTTCCTCACCGGCGCGCCCACGCCCGCGGCGGCGCCGCTCTCGGTGGTTCATGTTGGCCACGTGCGCCCCTGGCAGCTGACGGTGGAGACGCCGGACGCCGAGCTCTCCGCGGTGGCCACCCACGAGCTCTGGGGCCAGGTCTACGACCGGCTGGTGGCGCTCACCACCGAGCACCGGACGCTGCTCGTCTTCACCAACACCCGCAAGCTCGCGGAGCGCGTGGCGCATGACCTGGGCGAGCGGCTGGGCCACGACAAGGTGGCCGCGCACCACGGCAGCATGGCCCGCGAGCTGCGGCTCGCCGCGGAGGAGCGGCTCAAGGCGGGCCAGCTGCAAGTCATGGTCGCCACCGCCTCGCTCGAGCTGGGGATCGACATCGGCGCGGTGGATCTCGTCTGCCAGCTCGGCTCGCCGCGGTCGATCGCGGTGATGCTCCAGCGGATCGGCCGCGCCGGCCACTACAAGGGCGGCATCTCCAAGGGCATCCTCTTCGCGATGACGCAGGACGAGCTGGTGGAGTGCGCGGCGCTCCTCTGGTCCATCCACCAGCGTGAGCTGGACGCGGTCCGCATCCCCCAGAAGCCCCTGGACGTGCTCGCGCAGCAGCTGGTGGCCGCCTGCGCCTGCGAGGACTGGGACGAGGCCGCGCTGTTCGACCTCGTCCGCCGCGCGGACCCGTACAAGACGCTCACGCAGCAGGAGCTGGAGAGCGTGCTGCACATGCTCTCCGAGGGCGTCTCCACCCAGCGCGGCCGCTCCCGCGTGCACCTGCACCGCGACCGCGTGAACGGGAAGCTGCGCGCGCGCAAGGGGGCGAGGATCACCGCGCTCACCAACGCCGGTGCCATCCCGGACACCTTCAACTACCCGGTCATCGCCGAGCCCGAAGAGAAGACGGTGGGCACGCTCGACGAGGACTTCGCGGTGGAGAGCATGGCCGGGGACGTCTTCCTGCTCGGCTCCACCTCGTGGCGGATCCAGCGGGTGAGCGCGGGCACCGTCCGCGTGGTGGACGCCAAGGGGCAGCCGCCCAGCGTGCCCTTCTGGCGCGGCGAGGCTCCCTCTCGCACCGACGAGCTCTCCTTGAAGGTGAGCGCGCTGCGCGAGGCGGTGGTGCGCCGCCCGGACGCGGACCGCTTCCTCACGCAGGAGCTCGGTCTCGCCCCGCCCATCGCCGACTTCCTCTCCCGGTACCTGCGCGCCACCGAGCAGGCGCTGGGCACCATCCCCAGCCACTCCACCGTGGTGGCCGAGCGCTTCTTCGACGAGGCGGGCGGGATGCAGCTGATTGTCCACGCCCCGTTTGGCGGGCGGATCAACCGCGCCTGGGGCCTGGCCCTGCGCAAGCGCTTCTGCCGCACCTTCGACTTCGAGCTGCAGGCCGCGGCCACGGACGATGGGATCATCCTCTCGCTCGGCGAGCAGCACAGCTTCCCGCTCGCGGACGTGTTCGACTTCCTCTCCCCCAACACGGTGGAGGAGGTGCTCACGCAGGCGGTGCTGCAGACGCCGCTCTTCGGCACGCGCTTCCGCTGGAACGCCACCCGCGCGCTGGCGATGACCCGCTTCTCCATGGGCCGCAAGGTGCCGCCGCCGCTGCAGCGGGCCCGCTCGGATGACCTGCTCGCCTCGGTCTTCCCCGCCCAGGCCGGCTGCCAGGACAACCACGGCGGCGGGGACCTCGAGCTGCCGGACCACCCGCTCGTCTTCCAGACGATGGACGACTGCCTGCGCGAGGCGATGGACGTGGACGGCCTCAAGGCCGTGCTCGCGGCGATCAAGTCCGGCGCCATCCGCACGGTGGCGGTGGAGCGGCCCGAGCCCTCGCCGCTGGCCCACGCGCTGCTCAACTCCAACCCGTACACGTACCTGGATGACGCCCCGCTCGAGGAGCGCCGCGCCCGCGCGGTGAGCGTGCGCCGCTCGCTGCCCGCCGGGGACGCCGCCGCCTTCGGCGCGCTGGACGCCTCCGCCATCGCCCAGGTGGTGGCGGACGCCCAGCCGCTGGTGCGGGACGCCGAGGAGCTGCACGACGCGCTGCTGCAGCTGATCGTGGCGCCGGCGGAGCTCTTTCCCACCGAGCTGCTGGCGCCGCTGCTGGAGCAGCGCCGCGCGGCGGTGCTGCACGTTCCTGCTCCGCTCACCCCGGGCCCCTCGGCTCCGCTCGGGACAGGCTACGTCGAGGGGCTCGGGGTGAGCGGGGGGGGCCGCCGCCTGGTCGCGGCGGAGCGGGTGCCGCACGCCCAAGCGCTCTTCCCGGACGTGCCGCTCGCGCCCGCGCTCTCGCCGCTGCCGGGGGACAAGCCCATCGCGCGCGAGGTGGCGGCGGTGGCGCTGGTGCGCGGCGCGATGGACGTGCTCGGGCCCACCACGGTGCCGGAGCTCTCCGCGCGGGTGCTCCTGCCGCAGAGCGAGGTGCTGCAGGCGCTGCACACCCTGGAGAGCGAGGGCCAGGTGCTGCGCGGCCGCTTCCGCCCCGAGGCGGACGGGACGGTCACCGAGTGGTGCGATCGCCGCCTGCTGCAGCGGATCCACGGGCTCACGGTGGGGCGGCTGCGCCGGGAGATCGAGCCGCTCTCGGCGCAGGACTTCATGCGCTTCCTCTTCCGCTGGCACCACCTGGACGCGGGAGACGGGCTGCGAGGCAAGGGCGGGCTCTCCAAGGCGGTGGCGCTGCTGCAGGGCTTCGAGGCGCCGGCCGCGGCGTGGGAGCAGGTGCTGCTGCCGTCCCGAATGCACTACGCGCCGGAGCTCTTGGAGAAGGCGTGCTGGTCCGGCGAGCTGGCCTGGGGGCGGCTCACCGAGCGGGCGCGCCCGAGCGTGGGCCCGCGGCGCGGCGCGGAGCTCCTCGGCGAGGACGCGCCGCCCCGGCGCGGCGCCGCGCCCTCCCGCAACGCGATCATCAGCTTCATGCGCCGCGAGGACCTGGACTGGCTCCTGTGCGCCGCCCGCCCCACCGCGCCGCTGGCGGACGGGCCGCGCTTCCCGGAGGACCTCTCCCGCCCCGCGCGGGACGTGGCGGACGCGCTGGAGCGCCGCGGCGCCTGCTTCTTCCTGGACCTGGTCTCCGCGACCCGGCGCCTGCCGGCGGAGGTGGAGGACGCGCTCTGGGAGCTGCTCGCGCGGGGGCTGGTCACCGCGGACGCGGTGGAGAACTTGCGCGTGCTCCAGTCCCCCAAGCTGCGCAAGCGGCAGAAGGCCACCGCCCGCGGTGGGCCGGGGCGCTGGAGCCTGGTCCTCCCCGCCGAGCCGCTCGCCCCCGAGCTCGTCCACGAGCGGCTCGCCCGCCTCTACCTGCAGCGCTACGGCATCCTCTGGAGAGACCTGGTGGTGCGCGAGCCGCTCGCCCCCTCCTGGCGCGAGCTGCTCTTCGTCTACCGGCGGCTCGAGGCCCGCGGGGAGCTGCGCGGCGGGCGCTTCGTGGCCGGCTTCGCCGGCGAGCAGTTCGCGCTGCCCGAGGCCGTGGACGTGGCCCGCTCAGTGCGCCGCGCCCCCAAGGCAGGACACCGGGTGCACGTGTCCGCGGTGGATCCGCTCAACCTGACCGGAGTGGTGACGCCCGGGGCACGCGTCCCCGCCGTGCTGGGGAACGTGGTGGTGTACGTGGATGGTGTCCCGGAGACGCCCACCAACGCCCAGGGTGAAGTGGCGCTGCGCGGGGCGTAAACGTCCGGTGGGGACGGTCGCCCTGCGTGCAGGTGGGCGAGGCGTGTGCGCACCCGCGCACCTTGCGGGTCGAGTGAACTCGACGCTGGCCGTCGGCCCAAGGACAATGCCCCTCAAGTCCCCCCCATGCCAGAGGCTCTGCGCACGGAGAGATCTCGCTCAGGTTCCTGGGTCGCTCCCGTGCGGCCGAGGCTGAGATCCGACCTCGCCGTGCGCAGCAAGAAGGAGGCGGGACTGCACGAGCTGCAGGTCCCGGGCTCCAAGTCCATCTGCACGCTCTACGAGATAGAGCTGCAGGTGGCCAAGCTGATGGACGGCAAGCACACGCTGGCCGAGCTGGTGGAGGCGGGGCGCCGGCTCGGGCTGCCCATGACCCAGGAGCAGCTGGAGGCGTTCTTGCGCCAGCTCGCGGCCTACCAGTTGATCGACAACGCGGCCCCGCTGCCGCCTCCGTCTGCCGTGCCGGACGCGGCGCCGCCGCCGGCGGACGCCGAGGACGCGAGCGAGGACGCCACCCGGACCGACAACCTGGGCCTGGATCTGCCCGGCGTGGTCACCGACTCCGCGCCGTTCTCGCGGGACGTCATCTCCGGAGCCTGGACCCCGCCCGAGCGCCCCAAGCTGCGCCGCGAGCTCGAGGTGAAGCGGGTGGAGAAGGGGAAGTCCGTCTTCTTCGAGGTCGCCAACCCGCGCGCCAACGCCACCTGCACGCTGTACGAGATCGAGCACAGCGTCTCGCAGCTGATGGACGGCCGGCGCACGCTCGAGGCAATCGTGGAGGAGAGCCACCGGCTCGGCCTGCCGATGACCCAGGAGCAGCTGGTGAAGTTCATCCGCCAGCTCGCGGCCTACTCGCTGATCGACAACGCGGCCCCGCTGCCGCCGCTGTTCTCAACTGCAAAGTCGGAGGACCGGATGCCCCGCCCCACGTATGAGCCGCCGCCCGAGCCCGAGCTGCCCGGCCCCCGTCCCTCGCGGCGCGACCACGAGTCCACCGCCGTCACCTCCGAGCCGCCGCTGGGCTACGAGGGCGGCGAGGAGCAGGTCTCCTCAGGTGACTTCTACGCGCCGCCGGCGGACGGCGAGGGGACCCACAGCCAGAGCCAGCCGGAGGTCTCCAGCGCCTTCGGGAGCGCCGCCCAGGACGACGGGCAGGGCGGCTACAACGACCCGCCCCCGATGGAGGAGGAGCCCCAGGGCGGCGACGCCGGCGGTGACTGGCAGCCCCAGGACGACGGCGACGCGGGCGGCCCCTACGCGGGCGGCGGCGCTTCCAAGAAGAAGCTGGTGAAGCTCGCGGCGATCGGCGGCGGCGCGCTGGTGCTGCTCCTGGCGGTGCTGTTGATCGTGAAGCGGGACGTGAAGGTCACCCAGCCAGCCACGCTGGCCTCGCTCGAGCGCACCAGCGCCAAGTCGCCCGTGGCCGGCACCGTCACCGAGGTGGCGGTGAAGCTCGGCCAGCCGGTGAAGCGGGGAGACCTGCTGGCGAAGATCACCCAGAGCGGCGGCGCCACCGCCCCCGACCGGCTGGTGAACGAGGTGAAGAAGCTGGAGGAGGAGGTGGCGCTGCTCCAGAGCCTCAAGCCCAAGGAGGTGGCCGCGCTCAAGAAGCAGCTGAAGGCGCGCGCCAAGGACGTCGCCACGGCGCAGAAGGCCGTGAAGAAGGTGGAGGGGCTGGCGAAGAAGAAGAAGGCGTCCCTCAAGGACGTGGCGGCCGCGAAGGACAAGGTCAAGGAGGCCAAGGCGAAGCAGGCCGAGGTCGCCAAGAAGATCGCCCTGAGCAAGCAGGCCTCGAAGCCGGCCTTCGTGAAGAAGAAGCAGGCCCAGCTCGAGCAGGCGAAGGCGGCCAAGGCGAAGGCGGAGGCCGAGTCCTCGGTGGTGGAGCTGCGCGCGCAGGTGGACGGCGCGGTGCTCCCGCCCGCGCCGGAGAAGAAGCTCAACGCCACCGTGGCCAGCGGCGATGAGCTGGTGGTGATTGGGGACCCGGCCAAGCTCGGGGCCACGGTGCAGGTGGAGGGAGATCAGATCCCCATCGGCGCCGCCGTGCGCTTCCTCCCGGAAGGGAAGAAGCCCGCCGTGGAGGGGACCGTCACCGGCAACCTCCCGCCGCCCGTGGGCGCGCCGCCCAATGCGCTGGTGGTCTCCGTCGTGCTCCAGGGCCCCAAGGGCGTGCAGGCCGGCGAGAAGGGCGAGCTGCAGATCATCACCGGCCGCCGGTCACTGCTGGGGTCGCTGTTCCACTAAGCCGCGCCCACACAACACGTTGACGTTGACGTTGACGTTGACGTTGACGTTGACGTTGACGTGCGACGTGGACGTGTGACGTGGACGGCTCGTCGTTCACCCCGAGCGTAGGGCCGCAGGCCCGTAGTCGGTGTGCCCAGCATGGGCACGGTCAGGAGGTGCAAGTCCTCTGGGAAGCAGGTCGTAGCGACCCAAGCAACTCGCAAGGTTTGTCGGCCGCGAGGCCGGGACTGAAAGAAGCGATAGCGAAGCCACG
>JBGATB010000062.1:0-51053 GCA_044229415.1 Myxococcaceae bacterium
GGGACTCTCGCTCGTGGGGCCCTCGACTTCGCTCGGGCTGAGCGGACGGCCTCGCGTTTCTTGCCCTGATTGATCCGCCCAACGGGCGGCGGCCTCACTACGCTCGGGGTGAACGGTGGGGGCACCCGATGCGGACTTGGGGCCGCTCTAGAAGTTGATCCGCCGCATCACGAAGCGCGGCAGCCGGCGGATCACCTGCATCACCACGGACCACGCGGCCGGCGCATAGACGACCGGGCGGTGCCGGTCCATGGCCCGCAGCACGCGCGCGGCCACCTGCTCCGGCTCGCCGGCGAAGGGGGGCGGCTTGAGCCCCGCGGTCATCCCGGTCTTCACGAACCCCGGCTTCACGCAGAGCACCGAGAGCCCCGCGGCGTGGAACTTGTGATCGAGCCCCTCCAGGTACGCGGAGAGCCCGGCCTTGCTGGCGCCGTAGATCGCCACCGGCTTGCGCCCGCGATCCCCGGCGACGGAGGAGAACACCACCAGCTGTCCGCCCCCGCGCGCGAGCAGCCGCTTCCGGGCGTGCTCGCAGAAGGTGACCGTGTTGGCGAAGTTCACCGTGGCCAGCCGGCGGGCCAGCTCTGGATCCGCCTCCAGCTCGTCCTGCGTGGCGAACATGGCCGCGGTGACCACCACGGTGTCGAAGCCGCCCAGCGCGGCGTCTGCGGCGTCGAGCGCGGCGGCGAACTGCTCGGGGTGCTCGAGATCGCAGCGGGCGTGCCCAGGCCGCTCCTGCGCCGGGTGGCGCGCCGCCAGGTCCGCGGCGCTCTTCTCGAGCGCTTCCTCGTGGGAGCCGAGCAGGAAGAGCTGCTCTCCGCGCTGCGCGAGCAGCCGCGCCAGCTCGCGCCCCATCCCTGACGTCCCGCCCAGGACCACCGCCTTCATGCCTTGTCTCCGAAGATCCGGACCGACTGCGCGCTGCGCAGCCGCCGTGCCGGGTCCCACTTCTCCCGCAGCGCGAGGAAGGCGTCCAGGCGCGGCTCCATCGCCCGGAAGTCCTCGGCGCGCGTGAAGCGGTCCTTGGTGAGGTAGATCCGCCCGCCCGCGGAGATCACCAGCGCGTTGAGCCGGTCCACCACCCGCTGGATGTCCGGCGTGACCGCCATGTCCACCGCGACGGAAGTGCCTTCGAGCGGGAAGGAGAGCAGCCCCTTGCCTTCGGGACCGCAGTCCTTGATCACGCACAGGGGCGAAGCGGCCCCGAGCTCGCTCAGCGTCTCGAGCAGCTCGCGCACCGCCTGCGGCCCCGCCGCGCGCGGCAGGACGCACTGGTACTGGGTGAAGCCGCGCGAGCCATAGCCGCGGTTCCAGTGGAGGATCGCGTCCAGCGGGTAGAAGAAGGGCTCGTACGGGGTGAGCCGCTGGTGGCGTTGGCGCCACAGGAGCTGGCGCCAGAACACGGCGTTGAACGCGCTCGCGGTGAAGCGGTTGAGTGTCCAGTTGGGCAGCTCCACCGGGAGCGTCACCTCCGGCAGCCCGCGCGCGGGACGGTGGTGGGACTCCTCGGGCGTGGCCCAGCGCCCCGCCATCAAGAGGCCGCGCCCCAGCGCCGCGCCGCGGCTGAGGCAGTCGATCCAGCCCATGGTCATCGGCCACTGTCCGGCGCGCTCCTCCAGCGCCGCCAGGTACTCGTCGATGTTGCCGACGCGCTCGGTGTCCTGGACGATCCACGGGCTGGAGATGGGCTGGAGCACCAGCTCCACCTCCAGGATGTGGCCCAGGAGCCCCATCCCGCCCACGCAGCCCCAGAACAGCTCGGGCTCCACCGTGGGGCTGCACTCCACCACGTCATCGCTCGCGAGCCGGACCCGCAGCGCGCGCACGTGCGGCCCCACGCAGCCGTCCCGGTGGTGGTTCTTCCCGTGGACGTCGCTGGCCACCATCCCGCCGAGCGTCACGAACTGGGTGCCGGGGGTGACCGGCGGAAAGAAGCCGCGCGGCACGAAGAGCCGGTTGAGCGCCGCGATGCTCAGCCCGGCCTCGGCGCGCAGCACCCCGCTGGCCGCGTCGAACGCGAGCACCCGGTCCGCGAGCCGCGTGCCCACCACCTTGTCCCCAGGCTCGGCGGGGAGGGAGGAGTCGCCGTAGGAGCGCCCCAGGCCGCGCGAGAGGACCGCGCCGCGGGTGGCCTCCTCCAGGTTGGCGGAGAGCAGCTCGCGCCCCGGCACCGGCAGCCGTCCCCAACCCTCCAGAGTGCTCTCTCCCGACATTGGCGACCCAGACTGCCGTGAAAACGGCGGCCGTGCAGCTTTTGCAAACGGGCGAAGGTGCGCCGCATATCGCTGGGGTAAGTCTCGGGGGTGCTCGAGCCACACCGCCAGAGCGCCGAGCAGGTCCGGGCCCAGCTCCAGGCCAGCGGCCTGGCGCCCCCCGCCTTCCGGGCCGCGCTCGAGGCCGTCCCGCGCCTCGAGCGGGACGCCTGGGTGGACCGCGTGCTCGGGGTGCCGGCGCTGCCGGCGGACGGCCCCTCGCTCCCGCGGGACGGCGTGCCCTACCTGCCGGCGTCGGTGGATGCGCTGCTCCACGTGGCGGGGCTGGTGGAGCCAGCGGACGTCTTCATCGACGTGGGCTCTGGGCTCGGGCGGCCGGCCGTCCTGGTGAGCCTGCTCACGGGCGCGGCGTGCGTGGGGATTGAAGTCCAGCCGCAGCTCGTCCACGCCGCGCGGGAGCTGGCGGCCCGCCTGCGGCTGCCACGCGTGAGCTTCGTGGAGGCAGACGCAGCGGCGAGCGTGGACGTGCTCTCACGGGGGACCGTCTTCTTCCTCTACTGCCCGTTCAGCGGCGAGCGGCTGGAGCGCCTGGTGGCCGCGCTCGAGCCGGTGGCGCACGCCCACCCCATCCGGCTGTGCTGCGTGGACGTGGTCCTCCCGGAGTGCGCGTGGCTGGAGCAGGTGCTCGAGCTCCCCGGCGGGCTGGAGGTCCACCGCAGCCGGTAGGCGCATTCTTTTCGCCGCGGCTGGGCTCGCGTGCAAACCGTTCGTTGCCCGCTCGCCGTCCCTGGCCCAAGGGCGCGCTGGTTCGCAACTTGCGACGGAAGAGCCGTGCATGCGCACCCAGGGCCAAGACGGGAGCTTCGAAGTGATCCACCCGCCGCTCGAGCGGCAGATGGCGATGGACGCGTTCGCCGCGCTGCCGCCCAGCCATCCGATGATCGCGCTGCTCGAGCTGGACGTGACGGTCCCTGAGGCGGCGATCGAAAGGCTCCAGCGGCAGGGCACGCGGGTGTCGCTGTTCGCGTTCGTGGTCCGGTCGATCGCGCTCGCGATCTCCGAGCACCCGGACCTGAACCTCATCCGGCATGGGAGGAAGCTCGTCCGCTTCGCCGACGTGGACGTGAGCGTCCCGGTCGAGGTCTCGACCCCGGAGGGGCGCTTCCCCAGGGAGCTGATCATCCGCCGCGCCAACGCGCTCACGCCGAGAGAGGTCTATTCGACGATCGAGGCCGCGCAGACCCGCCAGCGCGAGCGCGGCGAGGTGAGCGCCGAGGACCGCGCCTATCGCGGTCTGATGCGGCTCGTCCGCTTCACCCCCGCTTGGGTGCGCGTCCGGCTGCTGCGGCTGGCGATGCGCAGCGCGTTCGGCATCAAGCGCAAGGCGGGGACGACCCTGGTCACCTCCGTGGGGAAGTTCGGCGCCATCCCCGGCTTCGGCTTCACGTTGATCACCGGCCCGCGCGCGGCCGCGTTCGCCGTTGGGCCGGTGGTGGAGCGGCCGTGGGTGGACCACGGCCAGCTCGCGGTCCGGTCCGTGATGACGCTCTCGGTGATCGTCAACCACGACCTCGTGGACGGCGGCCCGGCGGCGCGCTTCGCGCGCAGGCTCCAGGCGCTGATCGAGTCCGGGGAGGGGCTGAGCTAGACCGCGAACACGCGCACCGGCACGTGCTTGTGGAAGGGCGTGCGCGCGAGCGGATCGCAGTGCGCGCCGGTGGTGAGGCGGTTGATCTGCGGCCCGACCGGGGCGCCCCCGCGGTAGCGCATCCCGTAGCCGTGGGGGAGGGTGACCATGCCGGGCCGGAGCGTCTCGTCCAGCTCGATGACCACCTCCACCTCGCCCGTCTGCGAGGCGCAGATCGCCCTGGCCCCCGCGGCGAGCCCCAGCCGCCGCGCGTCCTCGGGGTGCATGCGCATCGCGCCGTGCGGATCCGTCTTGCGCCAGGCGGGGTCCCGGAAGATCTGGTTCGCGTTGTAGGCCCGGCGCTCTCCGGCGAGCAGGACGAGCGGCGGCGGGCTGTAGGCCTCGTCCCGCAGCGCCCGCAGCGCGGCGAGCATCTCCGGCACCTCCAGGTGCACGCGGTGGTCCGGGTGACGGATGAAGGACCAGGTGTCCGCGAGCTCGTGCCGGGTGAAGAGCGTGCCCTCCGGGCGATCCAGCACGGCCTGGAAGAGCGCCGAGCCCAGCGTGAGCGCGCTCCCCGCGTGGCCGGCCCGCCGAACCGCCCGGGGCTCCTTCCGCGCGAGGTCCATCGCCAGGGCGATCAGCGGCGCCGCCGCGGCCGGGGAGACCCTGTCCGGGCGCGCCCGCTCCGTGCGCAGGGCCGGCCCCAGCGTGCGGTAGGCGATGGACGCCGCATACCGGGCCCAACGCGGCCTGGCCGCCAGCGTGGCGCCCAGCGCGGCGATGAAGCCGAGGTGCCGCGTCGCCGCGGGCGTCAAGCGCGGGGCGGCGCGTTGCTGGCGTTCCAGGCGGTGTGCTACTCGGGCGCGGTGACCTCGCTCGCCTCACTCCTCGCCGCAGAGGTGCCCTCGCGGTGGTCCGCGGCCACGCGGCCCCAGGTCGGCGAGGCGAAGAGGGGGTGCCGGAGCTGGAAGGCGTTGTCCGGGAACTCGAGGTTGAAGCCCGTGCACTCCCACTTCTCGAACTGCGTGGCCGCGGGCAGCACGTAGTGCGCCAGCCGCGCGGTCTCGGTCATCGCCACGTCCACCACGACCAACAGCTCCAGCTTCGCGAAGGCGCGCTCGTAGGCGGCGGTGTCCGCTCCGGTCAGGACGGGGTTGGCGCTGTCCACGAAGAGCGCGCGGACCCGATCCTCGCCCTCGTGCTCGATCTCCGCGGGGAGGCTGTTGGGCGGGTAGAGCCCGGCGATGGGGAACATCCCGTGGTGCGCGGTGCGGGCGTGGCGGGCTTCGCGCTCGTCGGTGTGGCCGAGGATGGGCAGGAAGAACGAGTGGAAGTTGTTCGAGCCGCGCTTGCCGAGGTTCCCCGTCACCAGGAAGAGCAACTTCTCCAGATAGGAGTTGAGCGTGCTGTGGAGGCTCTGCTGCAGCCCGAGGTCGATCCGGACGCACGCCGTCCGAGCCTGGGCGAAGGCGCGCGCCACGCGCTCCACGTCCGCGAGCGGGACGTCCGCGCGCCGCACCAGCTCTGCCACCGGGATGGCCCGGAGCTCCGCCTCCACCGCGGCGAAGCCGGTGCAGCGCTCGGAGAGGAAGGCGCGGTCGTGCAGGCCCTCCCGGACGATGATCGCCAGCAGCGCGGAGAGCAGGAAGGCGTCCGTGCCCGGCCGCAGCTGGAGGTGGACGTCCGCCATCTGCGCCGTCTCGGTCTTGCGCGGGTCGATCACCACCATGGTGCGCTCCGGGCTCTTCTTGAGCTCCCGGAGCGTGTCCCTGGCGTTGGGGATGCCGTGGGCCTGGAACGGGTTGGTGCCAATGAAGAGCACCACGTCCGCGTGCTCCACGTCCTCGGTGATGTGGCAGCGCTGGTCGCCGAAGAGCCGGCCATTGACCCAGAAGTCGCCGGTCTTCTCCTGGGCGAGCGCGCTGTAGACGAAGCGGCTCCCCATCGCTTTGGTGAGCTGGCGGCTGTAGGCGCCGCCCAGGTGGTTGCCCTGTCCGCCGCCCCCGTAGAAGGCGAACGCGCGGCCTCCGTGGCGCGCCCGCAGCGCCAGGAGCCGCGAGGCAATGTCGGCGAGCGCTTCGTCCCAGCTGACGGGCGCGAAGCGCCCATCGGGTTGCCTCCGGAGCGGGTGCTGGAGGAGGTCCGCGTGGTCCTGGTAGTGCTCCAGCCGTCCGGCCTTCTGGCAGAGGTAGCCCTTGGAGACCGGGTGCGCCTCGTCCCCCCGGATGCGGGTGAAGTGGGCACCGTCCGTCTCCACCCTCAGGCCGCAGTTGCGGGAGCACAGGACGCACGCCGTCTGCTCGGTGGGCATGGGCTCGTAGCCTGGGAGTCGGGGGTGCTGGCGTCAAGCGCGGGGCGGCGCGTTGCTGGCGTTCCAGGCGGTGTGCTACTCGGGCGCGGTGACCTCGCTCGCCTCACTCCTCGCCGCAGAGGTGCCCTCGCGGTGGTCCGCGGCCACGCGGCCCCAGGTCGGCGAGGCGGCGCACCCGGACGTCCACCTCCCCCCGGCGAAGTTCGCGCGGGCCATCGGCGACCGCGTGGATCCAACGCAGGAGCTCGTCTCGGCGATCGATCAGCTCTGCGCGGCGGATCTCTACCTGGCCTGCGCGGCGCTGGACGGCTGCCGCACCGCGCAGCGGAAGATCATGGCGCTCTGCGCGGCCGCGGCCAAGCTCACCGCCTCGCGCTCCGGCCAGTCCGCGGACGAGCTGGCGCAGGTGGTCGCCACGCACGCGCTCGTCTCCAAGGACGGGGCGCCCGCCAAGCTCACCGGGTACAGCGGCCGCGGCCGGCTCGCGGGCTGGCTGCGCGCCGCCTCCATCGGGATCGGGATTGACCTCGGCCGGCAGGAGCAGGGGCGCGCCAAGGCGATCTCCGAGAGCGAGGCGAACGAGCTGCGGACGACGCTGGAGTTCGCCGACCCCGTCGTGGCCCAGCTGAAGACGGAGTTTCGCGCCGCCTTCAAGGCGGCCTTCCAGTCCGCGGTGGCGCGCCTGAGCGCCCGCGAGCTCAACCTCCTCCGCTTGCGCTACCTGGACGGGGTGGGGGATCAGGACGTCGCGACGATGTACCAGGTGCACCGCACCACCGTGGTCCGGTGGCTGGTGGCCATCCGCGGGCAGCTGCAGGTGAGCACCCGCGAGCACCTGGCAACCTCCATGGGGCTCAGCCCGTCCCAGCTCGACTCGCTCATCGCGCTGGTCCACAGCGAGCTCGAGCTGAGCCTCTCGCGCGCGTTGGCCGGCGCGGCCGCCCGCTAGAGGGGCCGCAAGGCCTGGATCTTCGAGCGTCCCCGCACGCATTCTTGGCTCGGCTCGACCTGTGCTCGACCTGCCATGAACGCTCTCGAGCCAGCCCTCCGCCTCTGTCTGTTCGTGATCTTCGCCTCCGCGGCAGTTGGCAAGCTGCGCTCGCAGGCCGCCTTCGACCGCTTCTCTGCCGGCCTCGCCGCCTTCGGCTTCGGGGAGGGGCTCTTCAGCAGAGGGGTGGCCTGCCTCGTGGTCGCGGCCGAGTCCGGCGCCGCCTCCGGCCTGTTGATCTGGCCGCCCGTAGGTTACGCGCTGTCCGCGCTGCTCCTGCTGGCGTTCATCACCTTGATCGCCCACGCGCTCTGGCGGGGCCGCGCCGCCAGCTGCAACTGCTTCGGCGCGTCCTCGGAGCCCCTGGGCCCGGCGCACCTGCTGCGGAACGTGGTGATGCTCGCCATCGCGCTCACCGGGCAGGCGGTTGCGCCCCTGTCGGTGACCCTCGAGCTGCGTCCCGAGCACCTGGCGGTGGGGGCGGGCGGCGCGCTCGCCGGCTGGCTCCTCACCCGCTGGGAGGATCTGGTGTTCCTGGTGCGGCCAGCGCGCAAGCGCGCCCTGAACGTCCGCGGCGACCGGCCGGCGCCCTGAGCCGGCCCGGTTGCGCGAGGCTGCGCTGTCAGTTGAACTGCGAGCGGTGGTGACGCGCTGCTGCACCGATGACGAGCTGGGTGCCCACCTGGCAGGGCGCCTGCCTCGCGGCCAGGCGGACCTCCTGATGGAGCACGTGGAGGGCTGCGACGACTGCCGCCGCCGGCTGGTGCAGCGCATCCGCCCCGCCTCCCAACCGCCGCCCGCACCGGAAGACGGGCCCGCGCTCCAGCGCGGCACGCGGCTGGGCCGCTACGTCCTGCTGGAGCTCCTCGGCTCCGGCGCCATGGGCATGGTCTACACCGCCGAGGATCCCGAGCTGAAGCGGCGGGTGGCGCTCAAGCTCCTTCGCCCAGGCGCCGGCCGCGAGGACCGCGCGACCAGCACCGCCCGGCTCTTGCGCGAGGCGCAGGCGCTCGCCCGGCTCGCGGATCCCAACGTGACCCGCGTCTACGACGTGGGCATGGCGGGGTCCCAGGTCTTCCTCGCGCTCGAGCTGATTGACGGTCAGACGCTCGCGGAGTGGCTGGCCAGTGGGGCCCGCACCACCGCGGAGCTTCTGGCCCAGCTGGTCGGCGCCGGCCGCGGGCTGGCCGCCGCGCACCGGGCGGGCCTGGTCCACCGCGATTTCAAGCCTGGCAACGTGCTGGTCGGTGCGGACGGCGCGGCCCGGGTGACGGACTTCGGCCTCGCCCGCGGCAGCGGTGAGCCCTCGCACCCAGCAGAAGCGGCGCCTTCAGAGACTGTCCACGAGAGCCTGCTCGACGTGGCGCTGACGCGCGAGGGGGCGAGAGCAGGCACGCCGCCGTACATGGCGCCGGAGTTGTTGCGCGGCGAGCCCGCCACGCCGCTCACCGACCAGTACGCGTTCTGCGTCACCGCCTACGAGTGCCTCTTCGGCGTGCGGCCCTTTCCGGGTGACTCCGTCCAAGCGCTGCTGGCGAGCGCGGCGGCAGGCGTGCCGAGCCCGCCGGTCAGCGGCCGCAGGGTGAGCGCCCGGCAGATGCGGGCGATCGTCCGCGGGCTCCACCCGGATCCCGCGCGGCGCAACCCGTCCATGGAGGCGCTCCTGGCGGAGCTCGCGCCGAAGAGCTGGCCCAGCCGGTGGGTGGCGGTGGCCGCGGTGGCGCTCTCGGTGGGGACGGTGGCCGCGGCCGTGCTCGTCCGGCCCGCGGACGGCTGCGCCGCCTCCAACCGCTGGGAGGGCGTGTGGGACGGGACCCAACGGCAGGCGCTCACGCGCGCGTTCCTCTCCACCGGCGCTCCGGGCGCGGAGCTGGTGGCCCCTGGCGTGGTGCGGCGGTTGGACGCGTACACGGCGCGGTGGAGCCAGCTGCACCTGCGCGCGTGCAAGGCCACGCAGGTCTCCGCGCCAACGCACGGCGACCGCGCCGAGCTCGCGTGTCTGGAGCAGCGCCGGGAGGACGTGGCCCGCCTGGTGCGCGCCTTCCTCCAGCCGGAGCGCGCCGCGGTGGAGCGCGCGGTCAACCTGGAGGGGACGCTGGTCGCCCTGGATCGCTGCGCCACGCTGCGCACCACCGTGGGGACGGAGCTGATCCCCGAGGGGGAGGCCGCGCAGCGGAAGGTGCAGGAGGTCCGCGCGCAGCTGGGCCAGGCGCGCGCGCTCATGCAGGTGGGCCGGGGCGTGGAGGCCGTGGCGATGGCCGAGGGGGCGCTCCAATCCGCCCGGGAGGTGGGCTTCGAGTCCGCCGCGGCCGAGGCCCTGCTCCTCTCCGGCCACCTGCACGCCGAGACGGAGGGCCTGATGGCGCCGGGCGTGGTCCAGCGCTTCTACGACGCCGCGCTCGCCTCCGAGCGCCACCGGCTGGATCAGCTCGCCGCCGAGAGCTGGATCGCCTCAGCCCGGTCGGTCGCCGGGAAGGAGCCCACGCTCGCGCTGGAGCGGCTGGACCTGGCCAACGTGGCGCTCGAGCGCGCCGGCAGCTCGCTGTACCTGCGCGCCTCCCTGATGGCGGCCCGCGGCCTCGTGCTCAGCTCGCTGGGTCGGCTCGAGGAGGCGCTCGTGCAATTGCGCGGCTCGGTGGACCTCACCCGCCAGGCGAACGGCGCCCTGGACGTGCAGGTCGCCGAGCGGGAGTTCGAGCTGGCCACGGTGCTCGGGCGGATGGACCGCTGCGAGGAGGCGCTGCCGCAGCTGCAGCACGCCGAGGCGCTGCTGACCGCGCTCGCCGGCCCCGAGCAGCCCCGCCTCATCCAGGGCCTGAGCTCCCACGGCATCTGCCTGGTCAACCTCCGCCGGAGCGCCGAGGCGATCGGCATCTTCCAGCGCGCCATCGCGTTGATCGAGAAGAGCATGGGCCCCCAGAGCCCGCGCCTGGCCAGTCCTTGGATCAACCTCGCGGGCGCGTACCTCGCGCAGGACCGCCACCAGGAGGCGCTGGAGCTGCTCAACCGCGCGCTGGAGCTCCGGAGCTCGTCCGTGGGCAAGGACCATCCGTCGCTCGCGCCCATCCACCAGAGCATCGCCGTGGCGAGCGCCGGGCTTGGACACCACGCGGAGGCGCTCGCCGCGTGGCAGCAGGCGCTGGCGCTCGCGTCGCGCGCGGCCAGGGAGAGCCCGGACGTGGCCGAGGCGCAGCTCGGCGTGGGAGACGCCCTGCTCAGGCTCGGGAGGACGCGCGAGGCGCTCGGTCACGTGCGCGATGCGACCAGCCTGTTCGAGCGACTGCACCACCCGCGGGCGGCGGTGGCGTTGGCGACGCAGGGCTCGGCCTTCTTCGCGCTGGGTCAGCTGCCGCAGGCGCGCCACGCGCTGGAGACCGCCCTCCAGGGGGACGGCCGGGTCGTCCTGGTCCGCGCCCGCTGCAGCGGGGAGGTGCTGCTCCAGCTCGCCCAGGTGCGAGCGCGGCAGGGCGCGGCGGCCCCGGAGGTGGAGGCGCTGCTGCAGGACGCGCGGGCGCAGGCGGGGACGCTCGAAGGCCCGGTGGCGCGCGCGGCGCTGCTTCGGCGGGTGGACGACTTCGAGGCCTCCCGGCGGGCGAGCGGAAGAGCTGCGCGGTAGGAAGCCTCGGGCGTGCGAGGATGCAGGGCTCGTCGTCAGGAGAGCGCGCATGGCAGAGGACGGTCGCCCCGGACCGGAGCGGTGGCAGCACCTGGTCACGCTGGCCTTCGACGTTCAGGCCGCGAAGTCATCCGGCAGCCAGGCGGCGGCCGCGGCGGTGGAGAGCGCCCTCGAGGTCTTCCGATCCAACCTGGATCCCGTGGAGGACTTCGAGGGCTACGCCGTGCGCCGGCTGCTCCTCGCGCTGCGTGAGTGCCTGGCGGCGCCGCCGTGAACCCTGCCCCCGTTCACGTCCCTGACGCCTCTCCGTCTCGGCTCGCCAGCACCACGCAGTAGCCGTCCGGATCCCGGAGCCACATCTCCCGGTGCTGGGGCGCCGGGTTCACGTGGGGCTCCTCCAGCACCGTCGCTCGCAGCTTGCGTGCCCGCTCGACGGCAGCGTCGAAGTCGTCCACCTCGAACCAGAGCAGGACTCCATGGCCGACCGGAGCCTTGTCCCGCCCCATGAGGTTGGGGTGCTCCTCGTCATCCCAGCTGTGAAGCTGGAGCAGGAGCGTGTCACCGCTCATGAGCCGGTCGTAGACGAGACGGTGGGGGTGATCTGGGAGAGACTGCAGACCCAGCAGCGTCTGGTACCAGCGGCTGCTGGCTCTCACGTCTCGCACGGCGATCAGCGGCTGGGCGCGCACAGGTTCCATCCCGTACGATCTGCGCCAGCGGGCCTACGAGGTCAACGCCTTGGTGAGACGAGTCCCACAGCAAGCGCAGGAGGAGACATGACCCAGCGCTACCCACTGCCGAACCTGTTTGGCAGAGAGCCTCTCGACGTCGTCCATTCCCTCTACGCGGTGGCGATCCCGAAGCTGCTCTGGCGCGGGGAAGCCGAGGAGACGCTGAGACAGCTGCGGCTGGTCCGCAGGTTCGCTCGGCAGCGGCGAGTGGCGTCCAGTCACACTGCATGGACGCGGAGCTTCGAGCTTGAGGCGTTGATTCGTCTGGGACGAGGAGAGGCGGCGTGGCGGCTCGTCCGGCGGCATTGTCGGGAGGGGTACCCTAAATGGGCGATGAAGCCGCTCGCCGCGCGGGTGCGGCGCATGCCGCACTTCATTCGCTTCTGGGAGGTCCCCGCCGCCTACTTTTCGGGACGCCTCGCCCATGCCACCAAGGCGATGGAGGCCTACCTCGACTGGTCTTTGAATCACGGCAATGCGTACGAGCTGCGCCATAGCCTCTTCAACGGCGATGCTCGCCCCAGCTCCGCAAGCCACGTTCGGATCACACTGTCGCATCTCTACGAGGACGCGGGCCGGACGCTAGGGGCGTGGCCTCTTTGGAGTGCCTGGGTCGAACGGCTGCATCCTGGCCTGCTCGAACTCTGCGGGATCGAGCGCAAGGACCTCGCGGCCGATCCCTCGCTCATGACGCCTTTTCACGAGCGCCTGCGGGTGCACGAGAGAGAGCGTCGCCCGGCGTTCCTGACCTTCGGTCAGAAGGATCTGCTGGAGCCGAAGCGCAAGGTGCTAGCGCGACAGCGAGCGGCCCAGAAGCAAAGCGAGTCGCCTTCCGCTCGCGGGCTGATGCTGGAGAAGAAGCGGGCCCAGTACTTCCCGTGGCTGTAGGCGGACCAGCGGCTGCACTCGCCGCGGGACACGCACTGACCGTCCGGGCTAAATGACCCCATGTTCGCGGGCCGCGCCAGAGAGCTGGACCGCCTCTCGCTCGGCCTTCAAGAAGCAGAGCAGGGGCGAACCGTCGCGTTCGCGCTGTTCGGTGAGCCCGGCATCGGCAAGACGCGCCTGGCCACCGAGCTCTCGCAGCGCGCGCAGCAGAAGGGCTTTCGCGTGTGTTGGGGGCGCGCCTGGGAGTCCGGGGGCGCGCCTGTGCTCTGGCCCTGGCGTCAACTGCTCGAGGCCGCCGGCGTCCCGCCAGGTCCTGAGCTCCTGGAGAGCCCTGCCCGCTCGGGCGAGTTCTCCGTCAGCGACCCCGAGCAGGCGCGGTTCGCGCAGTTCCACGGGGTGCTGCGCTCGCTCAAGCACGCGCTCGCGGCGGGGCCGCTGCTGTGCGTGCTGGATGATCTCCACGCGGCGGACCTCGCCTCGATCGAGCTGGCGACCTTCGTCCTGCGCAGCCTGCGCGACCAGCGCCTCTTCCTGCTGTGCACGTACCGCGACCGCGAGGCGAGCGCGCCGGGGCTGCGGGCCGCCGTCAGCCGCCTGACCCGGGAGGCCGAAGCCATCGGCTTGGAGCGCCTGAGCGCTGGCGAGAGCGCCGCGGTGGTGCAGGAGGCGATGGGCGCCCGCGGCGACGCCGTGGCCGCGGCCCTCTACCGCGCCACCGCCGGGAACCCGCTCTTCCTCGTCGAGACGCTTCGCTCGCTCTCCGCGGAGCAGCTCGCGGTGCTCTCGCTCGAGCAGCTGCCGGTGGCGGACGGCATCAGCACGGTGGTGAACCAGCGCGCCGCGAGGCTGGACGGCCGCCAACGCGAGCTGCTCGGCGCCGCCTCGGCGATCGGCCGCGAAGGGGAGCTCCGGCTCTGGGCCGAGCTGCTCGAGCTGCCCCTTGCCGCGCTCGAGCCGCTCCTGGAGCCGCTCTTCGCCACCGGCCTCGTCGCGAGGACCGGCCCCCTCACGTTCGCCTTCAGCCACGCGCTGGTGCGAGATGCCATCTACCTCGAGCTGTCCGCGTCCGAGCGCCAGCGCTTGCACGAGCAGCTCGCCCGGGTGCTTCACTCCCGCGTCGCTGCGGGCGAGCGGCGGTTGATCGAGCCGCGCGCGCACCACGCCTTGCTGGCCCCGGCCCTCCCGGTGGAGCAGATCACCGCCTGGGTGCTCGAGGCCGCCTCCCTCCTGCGCGCGCGTGCCTCCTGGGAGGCCGCGATCGCGCTGCTCGAGCGGGCGCTGGCCGTCGTCCCCGGTGATGCCCCGGGCCGGGCCGAGCTGTCGCTCGCGCACGGCTGGGCGCTGGGAGACGCCGGCCAGACGGACGCCATGCGGGAGTGCTTCCGCGCGGTCGCGCAGAAGGGGCGCCAGCTTCGCGACCCCGTGCTCTTCGCGCGCGCCGTGCTCGGGCTGGGCTCGCACTACGTCTTCGGAGATCCACAGACCGAGCTGTTCGCCCTGCTGGACGAAGCGCTCGCAGGGCTCGGCGATGGGCACGCGGCCCTCCACGCCCGCCTGACCGCGCGCAAGGCGGCCGCGATGACGCCGGCGCTCGAAGGCGAGCAGGCGCTGACGCTCGCCCGGGCGGCGGTCCGGGAGGTCCGGTCAACGGCCGATGCCCGAGCGCAGCTCGAGGTCGCGGTCGCCGCGGGCTCGGCGATGGGGGACTTCGAGCCCGCGGACCAACGCCTGGCGGTGAACACCGAGCTGGTGCGCCTGGCGCGCGACGCGGGCGAGCCCGTCCTCGAGCTGCGGGGCGTGTCGCGGCTGGTGACGGACCACCTGGAGCTCGGAGACGTGGCCCGCGCGGACGCCTTCGCGCTCGAGCGCGAGAAGCTGGTGCAGGCGCTGCAGCTGCCCCGGCTCGCCGCGACGACTCCGTTGTTCAGGTCGATGCGGGCGATGGGGGCCGGGGAGTTCGCGCTCTGCGAGGACGCAATCGCCGAGGTTCAGCGAAGCCTGGCGGAGGCGCCGGAACCCGGGCTGCAGCGCCTGATCGCCCTCCACGCGTTCTGGTTGGCGCTGCTCCGCGATGATCGGGCCGCCGTCGAGAAGATCCTCCCCGAGGCGCTGCGCGCCGCCGCTTCCATTCCTTCCTTCCCGGTCCTCCTGAGCGCCGCGGCCCACGCCCAGCGAGGCGACGCCGCGGCCGCACGGCGCGAGTTGAGCGGGCTGGATGCGCGGCTCCCGGGCCTGCACAGCACCATGGGCCTGGTCACCCTCGCGCCGGCCGCGCTCATCGCCGGGGAGAGCGCGCATGCGCGCACCGCCTTCGAGCTGCTCCAGCCGCGCGCCCACCTCAACGCAGTGTGGGGCCTGTTCGGGTTGGTCTTTGGCCCGCCCGTGGCGATGACGCTCGGCACGCTCGCCTGCGCGCTGGGAGAGGCGCCCTCCGCCGCGGACCACTTCGCGGCGGCGCACGCACGCGCGGCGGCCACCCGCGCGGCGGCGCACGCGGCCTGGGTCTGCTTCCATCACGGCTGCGCCCTGATCGGGCCTCTGAACGATCCGGACGAGGGAAGGCGGCAGCTCGAAGCGGCGGCCAGCCGCGCGGCGGCGCTGGGGATGAAAGGGCTCGAGGAGCGAGCGGGCGCGGCGCTCGGGAAAGCGGTGGAGGCCCCCGCGAAGAAGGGCGCACCCTCCAAGCCGCCGCCCGCGCCAGCGAGCGACGAGCTGCGCATGGAGCCGCAGGGCTCCGATTGGATCGTGCGTCACGGAGCTCGGCAGGTCCTGGTGCCGAACATGAAGGGCATGCCGATGCTGGCCGAGCTGATCGCGCACCCGAACCGGGAGATCCACGCGCTCGAGTTGGTGGGCGAAGGGGAGGGCGTGGCGGACGCAGGCGACAGCGGCGAGCTGCTCGACGAGGAGGCCAAGGCCACCTACCGGGCGCGCCTGCGCGAGCTCGCAGGGGCGCTCGAGGACGCCGAGGAGCTCGGACAGGTGGAGCGCGCCGAGTCGATCCGCTCCGAGGTCGAGGCGCTGCGCCATGAGCTGTCCCGTGCGGTGGGCCTCGGAGGGCGAGATCGCCGCGGACAGGCGAGCGCCGAGCGGGCCCGCATCGCAGCCCGGCGCCGCCTGCGTGACGCCATCGCCCGCATCGCGCAGGCGGACGCGGAGCTCGGGGATTTTCTGGAGCGTTCGGTTCGAACGGGCCAGTACTGCAGCTACGCGCCCGAACGCACCGGGCGACGAAAACAGTAGTCGCCTCAATGGGTTGCGGCCTTCGGCGGACCGAACAGTTTGTTCGGTCGAACCGAACGCATGTGGGGTGCAGGCCAACCCAAACTAACGAGGCGAACATGCGGATTCATGGACTGAAGCAGGCGGTGGTGACGGTGGTTGCGGTGCTGATGCCGTTGGTGGCGCAGGCCGCGCCGCCGGCGAACGAGGCGGCGGCGGCGCTCGCCGAGGCGAAGCAGATGCTCGGCGCGGTGCCCGCGATGCTGAGCCAGCAGCCCGAAGCGAACATCGCCCCGTTCTGGGAGCAGCTGAAGTCGCTGCAGCTCAACCCCAAGACCGCGCTGAGCGGGAAGACGAAGGAGCTGATCGGCCTGGGCGTCTCCGCGCAGATCCCCTGCCACTTCTGCATCTACGCGCACTCCGAGTTCGCGAAGCTGAACGGCGCGACGACGCGGGATCTCAAGGAGGCGGTCGCCACCGCGGCGCTCGCTCGCGAGCTCTCGGCGTTGTCGAACGGGCAGAGCACGGATGCGCACGGCGAGATGAACGCCGCCGGGAACGCCGAGCTGCTTCAGGAGATCGACAAGGCCTTCGGGCCGGGCCACGACTTCTTCAAGCGCTACCCGGCCACGGCGCTGCCGTCGCTGTGGAAGCAGATGAAGGCGGTCACCCTCAACGGCAACGGCGCGATCAGCGTGAAGGACAAGCTGCTCGTCTCCCTGGCGGTTGCCTCGCAGACGCCCAGCGCCGCCTGTGTGAAGGACTACACCGCCGCCGCGCGCGCCAACGGCGCCACCGAGCAGGAGATCCAGGAGGCGGTGGCGATGGCCGGCTTCACCCGCTCGGCCAGCACGGTGCTCAACGGGATGCAGACGGACGACGCCGCCTGGAAGCGCGACATCGATCAGATCATCAAGCACGTCAGCGGCGCTTCGAAGCGCACCGCCTCCAAGCAGTAGGCCCCGGAGTCAGCAGTGGGTGAACCAAGCGGGTGGCTCGTCCTCGAGCCGCCCGCTTTCGTTCGTCCAGCCGCCTGGTCGAGGGACGAGCACGCCCATTCGCGCGAAAGGTCCCGCATGCACAGCTTCAGGGCATGCAAGTACGGCCGAACTTCGTGTTCATCCTCGCGGACGACCTCGGGTACGCGGACCTCCACTGTTATGGGGGCAGGGAAGAGTGCTCGCCCAACCTCGACAGGATGGCGGCCCAGGGCCTGCGCTTCACCAACGGCTACGCGAACTCGTCGGTCTGCTCACCCTCGCGGCTGGCGATCGCCACGGGCCGCTACCAGCACCGCCTGCGCGGTGGCTTCGACGAGCCGATCGCCAGCGCCTCTCCGGAGCTGGGATTGCCGCCCGAGCACCCCACCATGGCTTCTCTGCTGCGCGACGCGGGCTACGCGACCGCGCTCGTCGGGAAGTGGCACCTGGGCTCGCTCCCCTGGTTCAGCCCCCTCAAGAGCGGCTACGCGGAGTTCTTCGGCCACCGCACCGGCGCGGTCGACTTCTTCTCGCACGCGGGCTTCGGCGGGCACGACCTCTGGGAGGGGGACGAGGAGACGTTCAAGGAGGGCTACCTGACTGATCTGTTGGCGGATCGCGCGGTGGACTTCGTGAAACGCCAATCGGCCAAGAAGCCGTTCCTGCTCTCGCTGCACTTCAACGCCCCGCACTGGCCCTGGGAGACGAGAGAGGACGCAGAAGAGTCCAAGCGGATCGGGCGCAAGCTCGCGCACCTCGACGGGGGCTCGGTGAAGACCTACCTGGAGATGATCCGGATCATGGACGAAGGGATCGGCCGCGTGCTGGCCGCGCTCGAGGAGAAGGGCGCCACCCAGGACACCCTGGTCGTCTTCGCGAGCGACAACGGCGGCGAGCGCTACTCCGACAGCTACCCGCTGATGGGCAAGAAGATGGACCTGCTCGAGGGCGGCATCCGCGTGCCGTACATCGTCCGTTGGCCGAGGAGGCTGCCGGCCGGCCAGACGTACGACCGGCTGGCCATCGGCATGGATTGGACCGCCACCTTCACTGCTGCTGCCGGCGTGGCCCCCCATTCGGACTACCCGCTCGACGGCGTGGACCTCTTCGGCGAGCGCCTGCCGCGAAAGCTGTACTGGCGGATGGTCTACCGCAACCAGAAGGCGGTCCGCTCCGGCGTCTGGAAGTACCTCTCGATCGACGGCAACGAGTTCCTCTTCGACCTGTCCCGCGACCAGCGCGAGCGCGCGAACCTGCGCTACCGCGAGCCGGAGAAGTTCAGGGAGCTCCGCTCGGCGTTCCTCGAATGGGACGCGTCCATGCCCCCGCGCCCAGAGGATGCCGCGGTCGCCTTGGAGTACGGCGCCGCGACGATGGCGAAGTCCGACGGCTGAGGTGCGTGACGGTGAAGGACGTGCTCTCACAGACGGCGAGCATCGCGATCACCGTGTTCGCGGTGAGCAGCATGATGTCGGTGGGGCTCGCGTACAGCCTCGGGCAGCTCGTCCGCCCGCTCAGGGACGCGCGCGCCGTCTTTCGCGCCCTGGTCGCGAACTTCATCCTCGTCCCGCTGCTGGCCGTGGGTCTCGAGCGGCTCATTCAGATGGAGGCGCCGCTGGCACTCGGGCTCTTCCTGATCGCCGGGTCGGCGGGCGCGCCGTTCCTGATCAAGCTCGTCAGCGCCGCGAGGAGCGACCTCGCGCTCAGCGCCGCGCTCTTGATCCTCCTGGTGCCCATGACGGTCGTCTTCCTCCCCGTCTACGTCCCGCTGGCCATGGCCCACCCCTCCCTGGAGAGTCTGTCGTACGTCCCCTCCAGCGTCGTCGCGCTCGGGGTACCGCTGCTCTCCACGCTGTTCCTGCCGATCCTGGCCGGCGCCGCGCTGAAGGCGGTCGTGCCGCGGTGGGCGGCCCGCGCGGTGCCGATCGGCGGCAGGGTGGCCACGCTCTCGCTCATCGTGGTGATGGTGGCCACCTTCGCCGCCAACCTTCGGGCCTTGGGCGAGATCGTGAGGTCGGGGGCGATCTTCGCGGGGCTCCTGCTGATCCTGGGCGCCTTCGTGGTGGGCTACCTGCTGAGCCCGCGCGAGCGGAGCGCGGTGCTGGGGCTCGGCACCGCGCAGAGGAACGTCGCCGGCGCGATGGTGATCGCGGCTCGAGACTTCAGCGACCCCAGGATTCTGGTGATGGTCTCCGCCTGCGCGCTGATCGGGCTGCTCGTGCTGTTCCCGATCGCGTCGCTCCTCAGCCACCGGGCCGCCCACCTCGGCCTTCCCACCCCGGAGGCTCCGGCGCCGGCGTGATCGGCTCAGTCCTCGTCGTCCAGGTCCGGCCCCTGGTCCGCTTCCTCCGGGTGCCGCTTCAAGGGCTTGAGCAGCCGCAGGGCGACCAGCGTCGTCACCGAGAGCACCGCGGCGAGCGGGAAGAGCTGGTACGAGGCCGCGATGCCCACGCTCACCGTCACCCAGAGGCTGACGGCCGAGGCCAGCCCATGCACCTCGGCCCGCCCCTTGATGATGGCCCCGGCGCCGATGAAGCCGATCCCGCTCACCAGCGCTTGAAAGACGCGCGCCTGGCCTTCGATGTGGTCGCGAAACGCGAACTGGCCGATCTCCAGGTAGGCGCACGCGCCCATCGCCAGCAGGGGATAGGTGCGCAGGCCGGGGCCGGACTTGTGACGCTCCCGCTCCCAGCCGATCGGGATGGCCAGCGCGAACGCGACCGCGAGGTTCAGCAGCGTCCGCGGGAGCTCTTCCAGTCCGTTCATGATCTCCTCCGCTTCCGCGGGGAAGCCACCAGCGTCACCAGCGTCATCAGCGAGAGCGCCGCGGACGTCAGCGGGGCTCCCATTGCCACGCCGGCGCCGATTGCCCCCGTGACCCACAAGCTCACCGCCGTGCTCATGCCTCGCGCCCGCTCCGGAGACTTCACGATCGCACCCGAGCCCACGAAGCCGATTCCGCTCATCAACCCAAAGAAGACGTCCGCGTTCATCGTCGCGCCGCCACCGGCGCCCTGGGCGAGCAGCAGGAAGCCGCACACGCAGGCCGCGAGGAGCGGATAGCTGCGCAGGCCGGCGGAGTGCGCGTGGTGCTCGCGCTCGTACCCGAGCGGGAGCGCGAGCAGGAATGCCAGCCCCAGCTGGAGGGCGGGCCCGAGGACTGAGCGCCCTCCGAGGATCATGGTGGCGCCCCGCTGGGGCGGGGCGGCTCATCCACGCGCTTCCAATCGATGTCCTGCCCCAGATCCGACTCCGCTCGCTCCACGTAGGCCCGGATGGACTCGCCCACCGTGGAGAAGATGTGCTCCGGGCCGATCTTCTGGAGCAGCCCCGTCCGCCGCAGGACGCGGCGCATCGGGGCGTGGGGCTCCGCCAGGGCCAGCGCCACGCCGCGCGCGTCGAGCTCGCGGTCGAGCTCCTCCAACGTCTGTGCCGCGGTCACGTCCAGGTCGAACATCGCGCCGCAGTCCAGGACGAGCATCCGCACGGGCACGGTGGCGGTGTCGATCAACCTTCGGACCTGCTCGCGGAGGAAGCGCGCGTTGGCGAAGAAGAGCGGCGCGTCGATCCGGTAGATGACGAGCCCGGGCAGCGTCTCACTGCCTGGCCGGTGCTCGATGTCCTGGTAGCCGGGCTTGCCCCGGAGCCGCCCCAGCACCGCGTCGTGCGGATGGGCCGCGCGCCGGACCAGATCCGCCACCGCGAGCGCCACCGCCACCAGCACGCCGGGGAGGATTCCAAAGACCAGCACCCCCACGAAGGTCGCCACCGCGACGACGCCTTCGGCCCAGCGCACCCGCCAGATGCGCACGAGGCTGCGCAGATCCACCAGCGAGACCGCGGACGCGATCACCACCGCGCCGAGCAAGGCGTTCGGCAACGCGCTGATGACCGGCGCAAGGAAGAAGAGGACGGCGGCGACCACCGCGGAGGCCACCCAGCCCGCCGCCTGAGTCCGCGCTCCGGCCGCGTCGTTGATGACGGTCCGCGCGTCGCTCCCGGCGGTTGGGACGCCGTGGATCAGGCCCGCCGCGAAGTTGGCGGCCGCGAGCCCGAAGAGCTCGCCGTTGGCCTTGAACTCGTAGCCATGCTTGTCCGCGAAGACCCGGCTGGTGAGCGCCGAGCTCGTGTAGATGAGCAGCGCGATGCTCAGGGCGCCGGGCACGAGCGCCAGCGCGGTGCCGACCGGCAGCGCGGGGACGCCGATGGAGGGCAGCCCCTGCTCGATGTGCCCCAGCACCCGGATGCCTCGCGCCTGGAAGTCGAGCAGCGCGGACAGCAGCGTGCCAACCGTCACCACCACCGCCGCGCCGGGCAGCTGGGGCAGGGCGCGGCGAAGGGCGAGCAGGAACGCCAGGGCGAGCGCGGACAACCCCAGCGTGGGCCAGTGCACGGCGCGAAGCTGCGAGCCGAGCTCCACCAGTTGCGGGACGAAGTCGTTCTCCGTGCTGCGAACGCCCAGGGCGCCGGGGAGCTGTGAGGCGATCAACAGCAGGGCGATCCCATTGATGTAGCCGACCAGCACGGGACGGGAGAGGAAGTCGGCGATCGCGCCGAGCCGGAGGCCGCCGGCGAGCAGCAGCACCGCGCCCACCATCAGCGCCAGCACCGCGGAGCCCACCAGCCGCTCGGCGGGCGCTTCCATCCCAGCCGTGGTGAGGACGGAGGCCACCATCATCGCCGTCCCCGCCTCCGGACCGACGATCAGGTGCCGGGAGGGGCCGAAGAGCGCGTAGACGACCATCGCGGCGATGCCGGACCAGAGCCCCGCCACGGGGGGCACGTGGACGAGCTGGGCGAAGGCCAGCCCCTGGGGGATCAACATCGAGCCCACCGCCAGCCCAGCCGCCAGGTCACGGGGGATCCACTTGCGGTCGTACCGAAGCATCCACCGCAGGGCGGGGACGAAGCGCGCCAGCCCGCTCATCGGCGCAGGGTGGGCACGCTGCATCCCAGGCGCAACTGAGCCAGGTCCTCAGCGGTTGAAGAGCAGGAACACCGATTGATAGACGAGGACGCCGACCGCGCCCGTGATGGCCCCTGGGACAGGCCCCAGCCGCTGCGCGGCGCGGGCGCCGCCGGTGAAGGTGAGCAGGAACCAGAGCATGTAGCCGACCATCAGCGACCAGATGAGCGCGTGCGGCGCGGTACCGGGCGTGCTCATCGCGTCTTCGTACGCGCGCTGGTTGAGCAGGCCGAAGAAGCCGAGCGCCGTGGTGATCAGATCGTGAAGTCCGGTCCACCAGCTGGAGACGGAGATCCCCAGCCCCAGCGCCGCGAGCGTGTCCTCGTAGGTGCCCTTGCCGCCGGCGAGGCGGGCGGCGAGCTGCGCGCAGCCGGCGGCGGCGATCCATCCCAGCAGGATGGAGGGGACGATGAAGTACTGGTTGGAGCGGTAGTAGCTCTCGGCAGGGATGGCCAGCCATGGCTTGAAGACGGTTGGCCGGCCGCCGTTGTGGGCGAGGAAGAAGTAGACGAGCTGGTAGACCAGCGCCGTCAGGGCAATGGCGTACGCGCCGTAGCGCAGGCGTCTGGGGGCGGCGGCGAGCCGTTCGAAGCCCCGGACTGGGCGGCGCAGCACGGCCGAATAGGCGGAGCGGAAGCCGCTGGCGGGTGCGGGATCGAACAACGGCTGGCGTAGAGACGCGGTCTGCATGCTGGGTGGCAGAGCAACAGTGAGGCCGCGTCACGCCGCGTGAGGCTCGCGTCGTTCCTACCTTGGATCGGGTGCAGTGTTTGCGCGTGCACGCATCGGGTGCGTCCGGGCGAGCTTGCGGGAGCCCGGCCCGTTAGGTAGTCGCGGCGTCGCGCGGGGTGTATCTGTCGACTGGGGAGTGGGACATGCAGAAGCGCAGACTCGGTAGCGGTGGGCTCGAGGTCTCGGCCGTTGGGTTGGGTTGCATGGGGATGAGCTTCGGGCTCGGGATTGGCCTGGAGAGAGGCCCGGCGGTCGAGCTCCTCCGCGCGGCGTTCCAGCGCGGCGTCACCTTCTTCGACACGGCCGAGGCGTACGGCCCCTTCACCAACGAGGAGCTGCTCGGTGAGGCGCTCGCGCCCTTCCGCGATCAAGTGGTGATCGCCACGAAGTTCGGCTTCAAGAACGGCGTGACCCGGGAGGGGCTGGACAGCAGGCCCGAGCGCATCCGGGCGGTCGCGGAGGCCGCGCTGAAGCGGCTGCGCACCGACCGGATCGATCTCCTCTACCAACACCGCGTGGATCCGAACGTGCCGATCGAAGAGGTGGCCGGCACCGTGAAGGAGCTCATCCGCGAGGGGAAGGTGAAGCACTTTGGCCTCTCGGAGGCCGGCGCGAAGACCATCCGCCGCGCGCACGCGGTGCAGCCCGTCAGCGCGGTCCAGAGCGAGTACTCCCTGTGGTGGCGCGAGCCGGAGAAGGAGATCCTCCCCACGCTCGAGGAGCTCGGGATCGGCTTCGTGCCCTTCAGTCCGCTCGGCAAGGGCTTCCTGACCGGCACCATTGATGCGAAGACCCAGTTCGCGCCCAACGACTTCCGCAACACCGTGCCGCGCTTCACGCCGGAGGCCCGGGCCGCGAACCAGGCGCTGGTTGACCGCGTGGCGGCGATCGCCGCGGCGAAGAGGGCGACGCCCGCGCAGATCGCGCTCGCGTGGCTGCTCGCGCAGAAGCCGTGGATCGTGCCCATCCCGGGGACGACCAAGCTCCACCGCCTGGAGGAAAACCTCGGCTCCACGCGCATCGCGCTGAGCCCCGCGGATCTGCGCGAGATTGGCGATGCGCTGGAGCGGATCCCCGTGCAGGGTGAGCGCTACCCGCCCCAGCTGTCACAGCTCGTCGGGCGCTGACCCGGGGTGGAGCCGCGTGGACACTCCCACAGCCGCACAGTCGCGCAGGACCCTGGAGGCGACCGCGGTCGTGGGCTTCTCGTTCCTCGCGCTCCTGATGGCGCTCGGGATGGCCTTCTCCATCCACAGGTTCCGGAGCGAAGCAGACGCCCAGGTCATCGCGGTCCGAGCGCAGGAGCAGGAGATCACGCTGGTCGAGCGGCTTCGTTGGTTCGCCGAGCTGATCGTGTCCAGTGG
This sequence comes from Myxococcaceae bacterium, assembly GCA_044229415.1. Lineage (GTDB taxonomy): Bacteria > Myxococcota > Myxococcia > Myxococcales > Myxococcaceae > JBGATB01. The sequence continues at coordinate 23,642 of JBGATB010000062.1, forward strand.
CAGAGGCTACCTCCTCGCCGGAGAGCCCTCGCTGCTCGCCCATGTCCAGGAGTCCCGGGTTGAGCTCAACCGGACGCTCGAGGAGCTCCGCAGCGAGGACCTCAGCCCCGCGGGACGTGCGCTGACGCAGGCGGCAGAGCAGGCGGCGCGGCGCTTCATCCAGAAGCAGCAGGAGCTGATCGACGCTCGGCAAACGTCCGGGGCCGCCGGATCGCTCGCAGCGCGGTTTGAAGAGGAGCTGCTCCCGCTGAGCCGCGAGCTGGACACGTCGCTGGCGCGCCTCGTGGATCATAAGGAGCGCTTGCTCAAGGAGCACTACGAGCAGGCCAACGAGGCGCGCGCCCACCTCGCGCGGCGTCTGTACGGCCTGCTCGCGCTCCTGGTGGTCACGGCGGTCGGAGTCGCCTGGGGATTTTCGACCCGGATCAGCCGCGCCTTTCGGCGAGAGCAGGACGCTCTACACGCCGCGCGGAAGGCCGTCTCCGCGCGCGACGAGCTGATGGGTCTGGTGGCGCACGACCTGCGCAATCCGCTCGGCGCCATCACCATGAAGGCCACGCTGCTCAAGCGAAGCGCGGACTCGGATCGGGCACGCCAGCACGCCGAGTCGATCGAGAACGTGGCGCGCCGGATGGAGTACCTCATCCGGACGATGCTCGACGTCGCCACCCTGGAGGCCGGCAAGTTCACCGTGAACCTCGGACGCTGCGCGATCGGCGACCTGCTCAAGCAGACGGAGGAGCTCTTCGGTGCGCTCGCCGCTTCGAAGCAGGTCCGCTTCGAGCACGGCACGAAGGAACCCGGCCTCACGCTGCTCGCAGATCGCGAGCGGGTCCTCCAGGTGCTCTCGAACCTCGTCGGCAACGCGCTCAAGTTCACGCCCCCCGGAGGACGCGTGGCGCTCTCCACCGAGCGGCAGGGCGCGATGGTCTGCTTCAGCGTCCTGGACACCGGGCCAGGGATCGCCGCCGACAGCCTTCCCCGGGTCTTCGAGCGCTTCTGGATGGCCACGCCCGGCAAGAAGGGGACCGGGCTGGGGCTCTTCATCGCCAAGGGCATCATCGATGCGCACGGCGGGCGCATCTGGGTGGAGAGCGAGCTGGGGCAGGGCACCCGCTTCTTCTTCACGCTCCCGGTCGCCGAGACCGCCGTGGACGAGGTCGCCTCGCCGCGTGCCGAAGGGCGCCCGCACCCCGCTTGAGAGGTGCCGTCAGCGCTCCGAGCCAGGCGCGTAGCGGCGCAGCAGCTCCGCTTCGCGGCCCCGCCTACGTGCCCGCGCGGCGGTCCACATCATCAGGGGACGCAAGAGCCGCTTCGCGCCAACGAAGATGGAGGGATCCAGCGCGGAGAGCAGGGCGAGGTCACCAAAGCGCTTCGGGAGCTTGTCCTTGCCCAGCTCCCCATCGCGGCCGAGCCCGTAGTACACGCGCAGGAACAGCTCGAAGTCCGGATGCCCCGGGGTCATCGCTCCGCGGAACTTCAAGGCGCGGTCAGGCGAAGGGTTGCACCACCGGTGCGTCGTCCCCCGCTCGATCAGCACCCGCTCGCCCGGGCCGAAGCGCCGCTTGGCGCCGTTCAGCGTCACCTCGATCTCTCCCTCGAGGACCTCAATCAGCTCGTCGTGATCCGAGTGCTGGTGCACGGGCACACCGCCGCCGGGACTGGTCTCCATTTCGAAGGCGCTCCGGGCGCCGCCGGTCTCGAGTGACGTCTCGAGGTACGTGATCTTCTCGCCTGTCGCTGCATTCGTGATGGTCCGGTCCATTAGGACACTGTACTATCCGAAGCCATGGATTTAGGTCAACGTCCTAAAGTGCTAGGCGGAACCGCCAGGCGGATCCTCGACCACGCGCGCACGGCCTTCAACGAGCGGGGGTTGGGGGCGGTGGGCATTCGCGATCTCGCGCGCGAGCTCGAGCTAAGCCCTGGCAACGTCTCGTACCACTTCGCAACGAAGGAGGCGTTGATCGCCGCGCTCGTCGAGGACGCACACGCGACCAACAACGCCGCCGCCGCTCCGGCGGGTCCCCTGGACTTCAACCAGCTCGATCAGATCCTCCGGGCGATCATGCAGCGCGATGTCGAGCATCGCTGGTTCACGCGCGACGCGGTGGGCCTGCTGCTGTCGGTGCCGGCGCTCCGTGAGCTGCACGAGCGGCTGCAGCGCGCCCGCGAGGCGCGTATCGATGGTGTCATCACGCGCTTGCTCGAAGCGCGCATGCTCGACGCCGAGCTTCTGGACCGCGCCCTCCTGCGGCTCCAGGTGCTCACGCAGGTCTTCTTCTGGGTGCCGTCCGCGCTCCTCGCCGCGCCTGAGGGCGATCTCTCCGAGCGGCTGGACCTCCATGCGCGGGCGGCGCTCGCGCTGTTCGCGGTGTACGCAACGCCCGCAGGCCGGCGTCAGCTGGCGCCGCTGCTCGGTGGGCCGCGCGCGCGTCGCCCGTCGGCCCGCTCCTCGTGAGCTCCGTCAGCGGCCGTGGCCACCCAGCTCCATGAGGACCTCGGCGACTCCGTCTGGCTCGTGCGCAGGCTCCTGGCGCACCCTGCGGAAGCCGCACTTCTCGAGCACGCGCACCGATCCGACGTTCTGGACCGCCACCCACGCGTGGAGCGGACGGGCCGGCTCCAGCCCTAGAAACTCCGAGAGCGCGCGCGTGGCGACGCCCTTGCCCCAGTGCTCGCGGCCCACCCAGTAGGCGACGAGCCGCTGCCCATCCTGGGTCCAGCTGCCGACATAGCCGGCGACAGCGCCGTCCACGACGATCGTCTGGGTCAGGTTCTCCGGGCGCAGAACGTTCGAGCGCCAGTGCGCCAGGAAGGCCTCGCGTTCGCGTCCGCGGAAGGCGGCCATGCGCTGCGCGGCCTCATCGCGTTGATGCTCGAAGAAGATCGGAAGGTCGTCGTCGGTGACGTTGCGTAGGGGCACCGAGTGATTCTAGCCCGCTCGCTTCGCTACTGGCGCAGGATGCTCTCCAGCTTCTTCCCCTTGGCGAGCTCGTCGATCAGCTTGTCCAGGTAGCGGATCTTCTTCATCAGCGGATCGGCCACGTCTTCCACGCGCACGCCGCAGACGACGCCGGTGATCAGCCCCACGTTCGGGTTCAGGCGAGGCGCTCGAGCGAAGAACGTCTCCAGGTCGATCTTCGAGTCGATGGCCCGCTTCAGCGCCGCACCCTTGTAGCCGGTGAGCCAAGCGACGATCGCGTCGACCTCCTCCTTCGTGCGCCCCTTCTTCTCCGCCTTCTGGACGTAGAGGGGATAGACGCTGGCGAACGACATGGCGAAGACGCGTGGCTTCCCGGTGCTGACCTTCTCCTTCTTCATTGCAGGCATGTGCACCTCTGAGTGTGTGGCGGCCAACAGATTCGCCGCGCGCGGCGGCCCGTGCGAGCGTCACGGCTCCACGCTGGGATAGGGCAGGTCAAATGAGCGCTCGAGCGTTGCCGACGAGTACCGCTGATGGCGTCTTGGCGGGAGGTGGTGACATGGGTGCGTTGATGCGCTCCGTTGATTGGTCGCGCACGCCCGTGGGGCCCGTGGAGGGCTGGCCGCAGAGCCTTCGGACCGCGCTCAGCATTCTCCTGGAGACCGGCTTCCCCATGTACATCGCCTGGGGGCCCGGGTTCACCCAGTTCTACAACGATGGGTACCGGCCCATTCTCGGCTCGACCAAGCATCCGGCGGCCATGGGCATCAGCACCCGCCAGACGTTCGCCGAGATCTGGCACATCATTGGCCCGATGTTCGAGGGCGTGATGCGCGGCGAGCCCGTCTCGGTGACGGACTTCCTGCTCCCGCTAGACCGGCACGGCTTCGCGGAGGAGTGCTACTTCATCTTCTCCTACAGCCCGATCCGCGAGGAGAGCGGGCAGGTGGGCGGCGTCCTGGTCACGGTGACCGAGACCACCGAGCGCGTGCTGGGGGCCAGGCGTCTGAAGATGCTGCAGGCGCTCGCGACCCAGACCCAGGGCGCCCAGACCGTCGCTGACGCGGCGCAGGCATCGATGCGGGCGCTGGGCGGCAACCCGGCCGACATCCCCTTTGCGCTGCTCTACCTGCTCGATGCGACCGGCGAGGAGGCAAAGCTTGCGGGGAGGGTGGGCGCCGGCCCGGAGTCGACCGCGTGCTCGCAGGAACTCCGGCTCGATGACGAAGGGGGGCGCTGGCCCGTGGCCCGGTGCATCCGGGAGGGAGCTGGCCTCGTCATCGCGTCCGAAGGCGCCGCGCCCGCACCGGTGCCGCTCGAAGGGCTCCGGCTGCCGGGGCAGGTGGTGGTGTTGCCCGTGGTGCAGGCCGGCGAAGCCAAGCCGGTGGGCGCGCTGGTCTGTGGGCTGAACCCGATGCTGGCCCTGGATGAGGGTTACCTCAGCTTCCTCGCGTTGATGTCCGGGCAGATCGGAACGGCCCTGGTCAACGCCCGGACGCTCGTGGAGGCGAAGAACCGCGCCGAGGCGCTCGCCGAGCTCGACCGCGCGAAGACCACCTTCTTCAACAACGTCAGCCACGAGTTCCGCACGCCGCTCACGTTGATGCTCGGCCCGCTGTCCGATGCGCTCGCTGCGCCCGCCGCCTCCCTGGCGGGCGAGGATCTCGAGGCCGTCCACCGCAACGCGCTCCGGCTGTTGAAGCTGGTCAACTCGCTCCTCGACTTCGCCAGGCTCGACGCGCGTCGCGTGGAGCCGAGCTTCGAGGAGGTGGACCTCGCGACCTTCACCCAGGAGCTGGCCAGCAGCTTCCAGTCCGCCACGGACCGCGCCGGGCTGAAGCTGGAGACCCTCTGTGCGCCGCTCGCAGCGCCCACCTTCGTCGACCGGGAGATGTGGGAGAAGATCGTCCTCAACCTCCTCAGCAACGCGTTCAAGCACACCCTCCAGGGCCGAATCCGGGTCGAGTTGAAGGTGGCTGGAACCGACGCGCTGTTGAGCGTGGCCGACACGGGCGTGGGCATTCATCCGGACGAGCTGCCGCGCGTCTTCGAGCGCTTCCACCGGGTGCAAGGCGCGAAGGGACGGTCCTTCGAAGGTACCGGGATCGGCCTGGCGCTCGTGCAGCAGCTGGTGTCGCTGCACGGTGGAAGGGTCTGGGCCGAGAGCGAGCTGGAGCGCGGGAGCACCTTCTACGTCTCCATCCCGCTCGGGCGAAGGCACCTTCCGGAGGGCCGGATCGCGCCGCGCCAGGCACCCCGTTCGACTCGGATCGCAGCCAGCGCCTTCGTCGAAGAGGCGTTGCAGTGGGTGAAGGGTGCCAATGACGACGTGTCGGAGCCGGCCCGCGATCTCGGCGCGGCCGCGCACACCGGGGCGCTCACCGGGGCACGGGTGCTCGTGGCGGATGACAACGCGGACATGCGCGGCTACCTCGCGCGCATCCTCGGCGCGCACTGCGAGGTCATCCTCGCGAGCGACGGCGCCGAAGCGCTCGAGCTCGCGCGCTCCGCGAAGCCGGCGCTCGTCTTGACGGATGTGATGATGCCTCGCCTGGACGGCTTCGGGCTGCTCCGGGAGCTGCGAGCGTCCGCCGAGACCCAGCGCATCCCCCTGGTCATGCTCTCGGCCCGCGCCGGCGAGGAGGCCCGGATCGAGGCGCTGCGCGGAGGCGCGGACGACTACCTGACCAAGCCGTTCACCGCTCGCGAGCTCGTCGCCCGCCTCGAGGTGCAGCTGACTCGGGCCCGCCTGCGGAAGGTGGAGGAGGAGCAGACCGAGCGCCTCAACCGGCTCCTCATGAACGCGCCGGTCGGCATGGCGGTGCTCTCCGGGCCCGAGCACCGCTTCGAGTCCGCCAACGCGGACTACCTGCGCGTGGTGGGCGGGAGGACGGTGCAGGGAAGGACCGTGCGCGAGGCGTTTCCGGAGCTCGCCAAGCAGGGGATCTACGAGCTGTTGGACTCGGTGTACCGGACCGGCGAGCCGTACGTGGGCCGGTCGGTGCGCCTGGTGCTCCACGGCGCGGAGGGGCCAAAGGAGGGGTACTTCGACTTCCTCTACCAACCCAACCGGGGCGTGGACGGGGCGGTGGATGGCATCCTGGTCGTGGTGTTCGACGTGACCGAGCTGTCCAGGGCGCGCGACGCCGCCGAGGCCGCCAGCCGCGCCAAGGACGAGTTCCTGGCGGTGCTCGGCCACGAGCTGCGCAACCCGTTGGCGCCGATCGTGACGGCGCTGCGCCTGCTCGAGCATCGTGGGCTTCCGGGGGCAGAGCGCGAGCTCGCCCTGATCGACCGGCAGGTCTCCCACCTCATCCGGCTCGTGGATGACCTGCTGGACGTCTCGCGGGTGGCGAGCGGAAAGGTGGAGCTCAAGCGCGAGGTGGTGGAGCTCGCGAGCGTGGTCCGCCAATCCGTGGAGCAGACGCGCCCGATGTTCGAAGCGCGCCGCCACGAGCTCTCCCTCCGGCTGCCGGAGGCCGGCCTGCCCGTGCACGCGGATGCCACGCGGCTCTCCCAGGTGATCACCAACCTCCTGGTGAACGCGGCGAAGTACACGGACCCGGGCGGGAAGGTGAGGGTGACTGGGGCGCTCGAGGGTGAGCAGGTCGTCCTGCGGATCCGCGACAACGGCGTGGGGATCTCCGCGGAGCTGCTTCCCAACGTCTTCGAGATGTTCGTGCAGGGGCGCCAGTCATTGGACCGCGCGCTCGGCGGGCTCGGGCTGGGGCTCACGCTGGTCCGAAGCATCGTCCAGATGCACGGCGGCACGGTGGAGGCCTTCAGCGCAGGGGCGCAGCAGGGGAGCGAGTTCGTCGTCCGCCTCCCGCGCGCGGTGGGGCACGCCTACTCCGGGGCGCCCGAAGCCCGGGGGCAAGCCTCGTCCGCCCCCATGCGGGTCCTCCTTGTGGACGACAACCAGGACGCTGCGAACGTGCTCGGTGAGTACCTCCAGCTGCTCGGCATGGAGACCCGCGTCTCGCACAGCGGAGACGAGGCGCTCGCGGCGGCCGAGTCGTTCCGACCTGACGCCGCGCTGCTGGATCTCGGGCTGCCGGGGATGGACGGCTACGAGCTCTGTCGCCGCCTGCGCCAGATGCCCAGGGGCCGCGAGCTGGTGGTCTTCGCGGTCACCGGCTACGGGCAGCCAGCCGACACCCAGCGAACCGCGCAGGCCGGGTTCGACCAGCACTTCGTCAAGCCGGTGAACCTGGATTCGCTCACCGCCGCCCTCGTCCGCGCGGTCTCGGCGGAGGCAAAGCGGCCCTCCTGAGCGTCAGGTGCTGAAGAGGATCAGCACGAAGCTGCTCGTGTCCTTGATGTGGAAGAGCGCGCCGTTGCGCAGCGAGAGGCGCGCGAAGGCGCCTGCATCCAGCGGCCGAGCGGAGCGCAGCCCCAGGCGAACCGGCTTGGGGAGCCACCGCGTGTCGCCCAGCGCGGGGCTCGGTCCGACGAGCGGCCTCGAAGCCGCGAGCAGCTTGGCGGCATCCGCTGCGGAGTACTCGAGCACGGCCATCAGCCGCCAGTCGGACGGCCCGATGCCCGCGGGTGAGAGCAAGGTCTTCCGGTACTGCACCGCCAGCGGTCGCCGCGGCAAGGTCACCAGGCTCGCGAGCGCGTCCAGGTCGGTGCGTACGTTGGTGGGCTGCGGTCCCGTCATGTCGGCGTCGACGAGCAAGAGGAGCAGCAGCAGTCTCGCAGCCCCCACGGCGTGCTAGCGCCCCTCCGGCTCAGAGACCGAGGGCGTCTGCCGCGTGCTCGGCGTCCAGCGGACGTCCCGCTCCAGGCTTGCGTAGTTGGTGTACTGCTTGGCCAGGCCCGTCTTCTCGAAGCGGCCATTCGCGGCATCCGGGGTGCCCGTCTCGATGTCGGCAGCGCCGGGGTTGAAGTTGTAGCGGTCTTCAGCGTGCAGCGTCATGTGCATGGAGAACGTGGGCTCCCCGCCTGGCGACTCCGGAGGCGTGACGGTCACCGTGGCGCTGTTCCAGATCTGGTGGGCGCCGATCGCCTTCTGCCAGTTCTCCGTGGAGGGGTAGGGGAAGTTGGAGCTCGCCCCGGCCGGAATGGCCGTGCCAGTAACCTGGAAGGTCACCGGCTTCCCGGCCAGGGACGGGTCACTCTGGAGCATCTGCTGGTACTGCTGCTCCACCCCGAGCTGCGTGTCGGCGATGGCGCTCTGGAGGATCTTGGCGCCCGCTTCGTCGCCTTGCACGAACCGCTCGTAGCTGAACTGCCGGTCCGCGCCGTTCCCGTAGAGGAAGTGATCGTACGCGGCAAGCCCATCCGGGATGTCGTTGTGTGGGACGTTGGGCACCCCTTGAACGGCGTGAGCGGCGGCGGCCTTGAGCATCCACTCGCCCAGCGCGGCGCGATCCTCGGCGGTCGGCGGCACGGTGGGGATGGGGACTGGATCGCTCGGGTCGTTCGGGTTCTGGAGAAAGCCGTTGTCGTGTTGGATAGGCGGGCGCGCGGGAGGGCCGACCGAGTACGTCGCCGACGTGGGGTCAAGCTCGGCGCCACCTGACGGCGGGGTGAGTTGCACCGGAGCGGTGCCCGGGCCCACCGTCGCGAAGGTGTGGGGCTCCACCTTCTTCGGCTCCTTCACGCTCTCGAGCACCGGCTCGTCTTCAGGGGGAGGAGGCGGCGGCGGAGGCGGCGACAGCTTGAAGAGCTTCTGGGGCTGAACCGCGGGCGCCATGAGACCTCCGGGAGGGATGCTCCGGAAGGTTCTCGCCGCTCCCAATTAATTGGTTTCCGAGAGGAATTTGCCTGCGGAAAGCTGCCCTGATTTCACGGCTGGCCCCCGTCCCCTCCAAGAGACCTGCGACGCCTCCCACGGCGACAACGGTGTCAGCGACTTCGAGTGCGTACCGAGATGGGCTGCGGGCTGTTGGTGCCTGCGCTCCTGCTGCGCCCAGAAGTAGACTCCTGGGCCTAGAGCCGATCTCGGCGGACAGGACGAACCGCAGAAGGCAGCAACACATGAGCGCTGTCGGGAGTGCGTTGCCGACGCCAGCAGAGGCCGGACAGTCCGTCGCGGATGCGGCCCGTGCGCTGCTGAGTCACCTGCGGTCGCGGTCAGGCGCAGAAGCTGAGGCCCAGCGGAGTTGGCTGCTGACCACCGCCGCGCTCGTGGCCCGACTGTACGCGTCGGCACTCCTCCTTCCGGACGAACCAGCGGTCTCGAACGACGGCGCAGGGGGGCGCCCGTTGATTGCGCCCGTCCAACTTCAGCTGGGCGTGCCGCGCGCGTACTTCCGTCACGCCGACCCGCGGAAGGCGGGCACGGAGGAAGTTGGAGACCTCGAGGAAGACTTCGAAGACCTGCTCGGGGAAGTGACGCGTGGGCTTTCTTCGTACGAAGACGGGACGCCCACGGGGCCTGCACGTGCCCGCGCTCACTGGCGGAGAACCTTGCCGCATTGGGGCCACCACGCCGTCGAAGCCTTGCGCGTCCTCCACTATTCGACTCAGGGATTGCCGGGCTGAATCGCAGCGTGAAACTTTCGGCAGGCGGAGCCGAGCAGCGGCGGGTGAGGCAAGTGGAAGAGACGGGCGCTTCCTAGTAAGCGCACGCCCCAATGCCTGCGGGTAGCCGCCGAAGCCGGCGAGGCGGGGGACAAGGACGATGACCGTCTCTGTGGAGTTCGTGGGTGCCGCTCAAACCGTGACGGGTTCGCGTCACCTGGTGAAGACGAGGCGCGCGACCGTCCTGCTCGACTGCGGCCTCTTTCAGGGGCGGCGAGCCGAGTCTCGCGAGCGGAACCAGCAGCTGGGCTTTCAACCGAGCTCAGTCGATGCCGTGGTGCTCTCCCACGCCCACATCGACCATTCAGGCGCGCTCCCGCTGCTGTGCAAGAACGGCTATGCCGGTCCCATCTACACCACCCCCGCAACGCGGGACCTCTGCGCGGTCATGCTCGAGGACGCCGCGATGATTCAGGCGGCGGACGCCCGTTACCTGAACCGCGCGATCGAGCGCGACCACGTGGACGCAGAGCCCATCGTGCCGCTCTACAGCCAGGGAGATGTCGAGCGCGCGCTCGCGCAGATGCTCACCGTGCCGTACCACCGCGTGGAGCAAATCGCTGCCGGTGTGAGCGTGACCTTCCTGGATGCGGGCCACGTGCTGGGGAGCGCGCTGACGCTGCTCGACATCGACGACGAGGGGCTCAAGAAGCGCCTGCTCTTCACGGGCGATCTTGGCCGCCATCACCTGCCGATCCTTCGCGATCCAGAGATCCCCTCCGGCGCGGAGGCGCTCATCATGGAGAGCACCTACGGCGATCGGCTGCATCCGCCCGTGGAGGAGATGGATGAAGAGCTGGCGGCGGTCATCTCCCGCACCGCGCAGCGCGGCGGGAGGGTGATCATCCCTTCGTTCGCTCTCGAGCGCGCGCAAGAGGTGATCTTCTCCCTGAAGAAGCTGCGCGCGGCCGGCCGGATTCCGCCGGTGCCGGTCTACGTGGACTCCCCGCTCACGGTGAACATCACAGACGTCTTCCGGCTTCACCCGGACTGCTACGACGCCGAGGCGCGCGAGCTCGTGCAACAAGGGCAGTCGCTCTTCGAGTTCTCCGGACTGCGCTACGTCTCGGCGGTCGAGGATTCGATGGCCATCGACACGTCCGACGAGCCTTGCGTCATCATCTCGGCGAGCGGGATGTGCGAAGGCGGCCGAGTGCTCCACCACCTCAAGGCCGCGATCGAGGATCCAAAAAACACGGTGCTCATCGTGGGCTTCCAGGCGCAGCACACGCTCGGGAGGCGCATTGTCGAGCGGCGCCCACGGGTTCGAATCTTCGGCGTGGAGCGAGACCTGAACGCGGAGGTGGTCACCCTGAACGGCTTCAGCGCTCACGCTGACCAGAAGGACCTTGTCTCGTTCGCGGAGGCGGTGCGGGAGCGCGGACGACTTCGGCACATCGCGCTCGTACATGGCGAGAGGCCGGCCCAGGAGGCGCTCAAGTCCGTGCTCGCGGAGCGTGGCTTCCCGGATGTGCGAATCCCGGCGCAGCGCGAGACCATGGACGTCTAGACGTCAGTGCTGCCCGGAAGCAGCAAGTCCTCAAGGAAGAAGGCGGCCAGATCGTTCCGGCCGGAGAGGCCAGCCTTCTTGTAGACCGCGCGCGCCTGCTGTCTCGCTGTCGCTTCGGTGATGGAGCGGACCTCCGCGACTTCCTTGTGGCTGAGGCCCTTGAGCAGGAGCAGCGCGACCTCCTTCTCCGCAGGTGAGAGCGTCCACCGCTCGAATTGGCGATCGAGCGCAGCGCCGAGCCCCCTCAGCAAGTCGCGCGCCTCGCCCCTCCATCGGGCGGCCTCCGCCTGGCTCTCCTTGAGACGTTCGGCCATCTCGAGCGCCTCCGCACGCGCTTGGCGCTCGCTGCGCACCATCCGCAGCAGCCGGCCAGCCATGAGGGCAGTTCCGAGCAGTCCGGCCAGGAAGACGCCACCCTCCGAGAGGACGTGCCGGACAGTCGTGCCCTGGCTGAGGTCTGACGCGAGATCCAGCGCGGCCAGCAGCGCGATCGCGACGAACGCCACCAGGGCGCCGACCAGGAGCCTTCCTTCGGATGTGAGCTCGTGGCGTTCCAACAGTCCGTAGCTCCTACGATCTAACGGATGGCGGATGGCGTGGCGCGCGCGGCGCGGTCAGGTTGGTTCGGCAATCACGCGAGGAGGTCCGTACCATGGATTCCCTGTTCTTTCACCCGAAGCTGGTCCACGTGCCCATGGCGCTCGGCGTCCTGATGCCGCTCATCGCGGGGGGTCTACTGCTCGCCTGGTGGCGGGGTTGGCTGACGCGGCGTGGGTGGTTCATTGCGATTGCCCTGCAAGCCGTTCTGGTCGCTTCCGGAGTCTTGGCGCTCCGGAGCGGGGAGGCGGAAGAGGAGCGAGTCGAAGACGTCGTGGCCGAACGCCTGATCGAGGCGCATGAGGAGTCAGCCGAGGCCTTCGTCTGGGCGAGCGGCGGCGTGCTCGCCGTCATGCTCATGGCCGCAGCGCTTGGCTCGCGCCGCGCGGGATTGCCCACCGCCGTCGCGGCCACGCTCGGGACGCTCGTGGTCCTGGGGCTTGGCTATCGAACGGGTCAAGCCGGCGGGAGCCTGGTCTACGAGCACGGCGCCGCGCAGGCGTACACGCGCGGCGAAGCGCCGTCAGGCGAAGTCATTGGCGAAAGGCCCGGCGAGGAGCGCAAAGAGGACGACGACTGAGGGGACCTCAGCGAACTGGATCCCCTCCCTCCAATCAATCGATTGGAGGTCCACGCGCCGTGGCGCCACATTGTTGGCATGAACGAAACGGCTGAGTTCGTGGGGCGCGCGGTGGCCATCGGCATCGGAGCGACCGGGGTGATGGATGTCTGGTCGCTGCTCCTGCGCAAGCTTGGAATCCCAACGCTGAACCTCGCGATGCTCGGGCGCTGGCTGGGTCATCTGCCGGAAGGGAAGTGGATGCACGCGAGCATCGCCGCCGCGTCCCCCGTCCGGCGTGAGCGGATGTGGGGCTGGCTCGCGCACTACGCCATCGGAGTGACGTTCGCAGCGCTGTTGCTGGCCACGTTCGGCTTGCGTTGGGCCAAAGCGCCGTCGCTCGCGCCGGCCCTGTTCGTCGGTGTGGTCACCGTGATCGCCCCCTGGTTCATCCTTCAGCCTGCAATCGGAGCGGGCATCGCTTCGTCTAGGACAGCAGCTCCCCGGATGAACGCCCTCAAGAGTCTGCTGACGCACACGGTGTACGGGTTCGGCCTCTACCTGGCCGCGTGGACGCTCGCGGCCCTGTTGCCCGGGAGGGCCTGACCATGAAGCACACCCGGAAGATCGTCGCTGGGCTGGTCGCGTTGTGCATCGTCCCTGTCGTCGCCGGTGCAGCGCGCGTGCACGAGGTCCTCGGCGGCGCGGCGGTCACTCCCGACAATGCGCGCTTCCTCGCCGCGCCCGTCTCAGTGGTGCTGCACATCCTCTCGATCAGCCTCTTCGGCGTGCTGGGGGCGTTTCAGTTCGTGCCCTCTCTGCGCAGCCGGGCGTCCGGGTGGCACCGCGTCGTGGGCTGGGGACTCATCCCCGCGGCGTTCGGGGTCGCGCTGACGGGCCTGTGGATGACGCTGACGTACCCGTGGCCGGCCATCGACGGGCTGGCGGTCTATTTGTTCAGGCTGGCGGTCGCAGCGTGGATGCTCGTCTCACTGGTGATGGCGATCCGCGCCATTGTCCGCCGCGACTTCTCCGCACACGGCGCGTGGATGACGCGTGCCTATGCGATCGCCATGGGCGCAGGCACGCAGGTGCTCACCCACCTTCCGCTGCTGCTGCTCGAGGACAGGGGCGGGATGACCTGGCGCGCCGTCGCCATGGGCGGTGCCTGGCTCTTCAACGCCGCCGTCGCCGAGTGGGTGATTCACGGCAGCCGGGGGGCAGCGGTGAGGATGCCAGTCGCCGCCGCCAGCACGGGGTCCTGAGCGCGGCTGCGCAGGTGCGCGAAGAGGACCCTGACGCTCGTCTCGCACTCGTGGAGGAGCTCGACTTCGTTACGGGCCTTCGCTTCGCGCGCGGCCCCTTCGTGCAGCAGCCCCACGCCGGTGCCGGCTGCCACGAGCGGTCGGGTGAGCTCGCCGCGGTCAACGTCGATCACGCGCTTGGGACGGAAGCGGTTCGCCTTGAAGAGCGCCTCGGCCGTGTCGCCGCAGCACGAGCTCGCGGTCGGGTAGATCCACGGCACTTCGGCGAGCGCCTTCCAGTTCGGCGCCTTCGACTTGGGCACCAGCTTGGGCGCGGCGGCCACGAAGATCGCGAAGCGGGCGACCTCCACGACGGCCAGGTCGGCACCTGGCTCGCCGGCGTCGTTGTAGAAGCCGGCGTCGAGCTCGCCGCTGCGCACGCGCGCCAGAATCTCGCGCGAGCTGCCGTGCTTGAGCGTGACGTCGAGGTCTGGTGAGCGCTCCGCGAGCCCGGTGAGCAGCCGTCCCACGGCGGCGTGGTCGGTGCTGCTTCCGGCCCCCAGTCTCAGGTGGCCCCTGAGCTTGCCTTTGATCCGCGTCGCCTCGCCGAGCAGCTCCTCGTGCGCGGCGATGGTCTGCTCTGCCTTGGCGAGCATCCGCTGGCCCTCGGTGGTGAGCCGCATCCCCTTAGGCGTGCGTTCGAAGAGCGCCAGCCCCAGGGCGTCCTCGAGCGCCTTGATGTGCGCGCTCACCGCGGGCTGGCTCAAGTGCACGCGCTTCGAGGCGCGCGTGATGTTTCCTTCCCGCGCGACGGCGGCGAACGTCTTGAGCTGGTGGATGTCCACGCGAGCGACCCTAGCCGCGCTTGCCGGGGAGGCACCACATCCAGGGGGAAGCGGAGGACCCGCGGTCGTGTAGCATTTCGGCGTCCCATGAACCCGCCTTCCGTTTCGATGCCCAGGTCCATCGTCGCCACCACGGATCTCGGGCTGGTGCGGGTCGGTGGGCGTGTCGAGGAGCGGGAGAGCTGCTGGGTCGTGCACACGCCGGCCAGTCCCGGTTTCTACTGGGGCAATTTCCTGCTGTTCCGCGACGCACCCAGGTCCGGAGATGAGGAGCGGTGGCTGGGCACCTTCCAGCGGGAGCTCGGCGCGCATGGGCTTCGGCACTGCCTGCTCGCGTGGGACCGGCCGAACGAGCTGGGGGACATCCGGGGGTTCCTCGCCCTGGGTTTCGAGCTGGATCAGTGTGCGGTGCTCACGACGAATGCCGTGCATCCTCCGCCTCGCCCTCTGACGGGAATGACGGTCCGTCCCCTGAAGACGGATGCCGAATGGGAGGAGGCCGCCGCGCTTCAGGGCGAGGCGTTCAGCGAGAGAAGGGCAGACCCGTCCGCCGTGCGTGAGTTCGCGGTGGCGCAGATGCGTTGGTACCGAACGCTCCTCAGTCACGCCGAAGGCAATTTCTACGGCGGCTACATCGAAAATCGGCTCGCGGGAACCCTGGGCCTCTTCCGGTTCGGCCGGTTCGGCCGGTACCAGCTGGTTGGGACCCATCCAGAGTTCAGACGCCGCGGAGTCGCGGGAACACTGGTGTACGAGGTGGGCCGCGAGGCGCTCGCTACGGCTGGCGTCGACACCTTGGTGATGGCGGCAGACGCGACGTACCACGCGGCTCGCGTCTATGAATCGGTCGGGTTCCGGCCCCGTGAAACGCTGTACGCGTTGCTGAAGGTGGGCGCCTCGTAGGTTGGCTGCATGACGTGGAGCATTCTGGACCCAGAGCGGCTACCGCGGCACGTTCGTCTCCAGGGGCGGCTCGTGGGGCCGCGGCTGAAACGGTCGCGCATCGCGAGGCAACTCGAGCGTGAAGGTCGTTCCCGAAGCTCGTGAGCTCTCAACGTACACGCGGCCGCCGTGTGCCACCGAACATCCGTGGACAAGGGTCAGACCGAGCCCCCATCCCCGCTGAGCTCCAGCCTGCGCTGCTTGAGTTCGCGAGAACGGCCGGAAGAGCAGCTTCTGGTCTTCCGGCGAGATGGGGGTGCCCCAGTTGTGAAGAGAGGCCTGCGCACCCTGGGCCGTCCGCTTCACCGTGAGGGTGATGGGCTTGTCCTCCGCTCCGTACTTGACCGCATTCGTCGCCAGGTTCCAGAGCGCTCGTCTGATCTCGTCCGCGCTCCAGAATCCGAGGACGTGGTCTTCGGCCTCGAGCACGAACCGCTCCCCGTACGTGGCAAGCAGCTCCTCGAAGACCTCTCGCGCAACGGCTCCGAGATCGCACTCGTCGATACGGAGCGGCAATCGCTGCCCGGCACGGATGCGGTTCGCATCGAGGAGGTCGCGGATCATGCGGTCCGTCCTGTCGATGTTGCGGGCGATCTTCATCGCCAGGTCGCGTCGCTCGTCCAGACGCTCGGGATGCTGCATGAGAATCTGCGAGCTCATCTTCGCCGCCGACAGAGGACCGCGCAGATCGTGGGCGAGCACCGACACGAATCGCTCCCGGAGCTCGCGCTCGGCGTGGAGTGTGTCGATGTTCTCTCGCAAGTCGGCATAGAGCTTTGTGAAGCGCCCCGGGTTCTCCGAAGACTCGGTTACGTGAGTCCGGCCACCACGGCTGGGGTGCTCACACTTCGGTAGTACGCCTCTTCGAGCTCTGCGGACGGTAGCTACCCAAGCGGCTCGAGCAGGCGACGATTGTTGAGCCACTTGGCCACGCGCATGACGGGGTCCCCGTGGTCGCCGCCGGTGAAGAGGCGATGACGCTTGGTCTCGAGAGACTCGCGCCCCGTTCGTTTGCTCGACCGCGCGCGAGCGCTACTTCCCGCGCGCGCGGCGCGGCCGCCGAGTCGTCGCGGCCGCGCCGCCCCTCGCCGCTTCGGGCGCGGGCGCGACCCCACGGAACGCCGCGCTCAGCGCCTCGAGGGCGGTGAGCCCGGTGTCCTGCTCCGCCCACCAGAACAGCGCGGCGAACCCCATCGCGAGCACGCCGCGGGCGACGAGCGCGGGAAGCGCGGTCTCAGGTGCGAACAGCGACGCGAACACGGCCTCGATCTCCCGCAGCGCCGGGTGATTGAGCAGCGCGGGGGCCTGGGCGATCAGCCGCAGGCGCCGGCGGAAGAGCCGCGCGCTCGCCGGGTCCTCCATCGGCCGCAGGTACGGCTCGGCGATCGCGTGCACCAGCTCGGCGGGCGAGCGCCCTGAGCCGCGCAGCGCCGCAGCCTGCGCCGCGACCAGCTCGCGTATTTCGTGAAGCCCTTCCCACACGAGGTCGGACTTGGTGGGGAAGAGCCGGAAGAGCGTCCGCTGGCTCACCCCGGCTGCGTCGGCGACCTCCTTCATCGTCACCGCGTCGAAGCCGCGGCGCTCGAAGAGACGCAGGGCGACGCGGGCGAGCTGCGCCGGCTCGATCGACGGCGGGCGGCCGCGCCTCGGGGGGATTTGTTTTGTGGCAGTTTCTGTCATAAATGGACGCAGCAGGCGCCCCGAGGCACCAGAGGAGGATAAAGCCGATGCGCACCGCATTCGAGTCCGGCACGGTGGCGATCCCGAGTCTCTATCTCGAGCGCGAGCTGGAGCGACCCGCGGCGCGCGCGGACCCGGTAGCAGCGTACGCGCGGATTCGTGCCTTGGGACCCGTGCTGCGAGCTCGGTCCATGTTCGGCGAGAGCCTGGCGATCACCCGCTACGCGGACGTCGCGAGCGTGCTGCGTGACCCGCGCGCCGTGAGCGACCGGCGCAGCCTCGGCGACGGGGGCCGGGGGCCGATGGAGCGCTGGTGGATGCCCGGAACGGTCAAGCTCATCCTCAACAGCATGGTGATGAAGGACCCGCCGGATCATCGCCGCCTCCGCAACCTGGTGCAGATGGCGTTTACGCCCTCGATGGTGGCGGGGCTGACCGCCCGCGTCGAGGCCATCACGACCGAGCTGCTCGACGCGATGGCGCGCCGTCCCACGGTGGAGCTGATCGAGGACCTCGCGCTGCCGCTGCCGCTCACCGTCATCGCCGAGATGCTCGGCGTGTCGCCCGAGGATCGCGGATCCTTCCGGACCCTGTTCGCCAAGTTGGTCGATCCTGACGCACTGAACCCGCTGGGCTTCGTGCGGAACCTGCCACGCATGGGCCGGCTCAACCGCTTCATCCGGAGATTGATCGCGCTGCGACGCGAGCAGCCCGGCGATGACCTGATGACGGCGCTCGTGCGCGCCGAGGAGGGCGGCGACCGGCTCAGCGAGGACGAGCTCGTCTCGATGGTGTTCCTGCTGCTCTTCGCCGGGCACGAGACCACGGTGAACTTGATCGCCAGTGGAGTGCAGGCCTTGCTCGCGCACCCGGACCAGCTCGCGCTCCTGCGCGAGAAGCCGGAGCTGATCGACACGGCCATCGAAGAGCTGCTGCGCTTCACGAACCCCGTCGGCACCGTCGCCCCCCGCTTTGCCCGCGAGGACATGGAGGTCGCTGGCGTGCCCGTCCCCCGCGGCACGACGCTCATGTTGCTGCTCGCGTCGGCGAACCTGGACGAGGCTGCGTTCCCCAACGCGCACCGGCTGGACATCACCCGCGAACCGAACCGTCACGTCTCGTTCGGTCTGGGCGCGCACTTCTGCCTCGGCGCACCGCTCGCGCGGCTCGAGGCCCGGGTCGCGCTCCCCGCGCTGCTCCGCCGCTTCCCCGGCATGCGGCTCTCGGTTCCTGTTTCGCAGCTCCAACTGCGGTCAAACGTCGGTCTGCGCGGGCTTCACGCCCTGCCCCTCGCCGTCTGAGCGCCGCTCCAGGCTGCAGCGCCATCACCGCATTGGCGGCCTCTGCCGCAGCACGACGCTCGCGGTCGCGTAAGGGCCAGGGCTTGACGCGGAGGCGGCTGGTGACGCAAAAGAGAATCCTAGGTTCTCGTTATGGCCCAGCGTCCCAAGCCCGAAGTTCGGAAGGCCATCCAGAAGGCCGCCGCCGAGGCGTTCGCCGACGTCGGGTTCGAGCGCGCCGCGCTCGGTGACATTGTCGAGCGCGCGGGCACCTCCATCGGCAACCTCTACAAGTACTTCGCCAACAAGGACGAGCTGTTCGCCGACTTCATCCCGCGAGGCTTCACGGCCGAGCTCACGAACCGGGTCCGAACCCAAGTCAGAGCGCTGCGCGCGGAGCCCGACGTCTTTTCTATCGGCGCCGACCACCCATACTGGCGCGCCTCGGAGGACCTCCTTGCCTTCACGATCGCGCACCGAGAGCGGGTCGTCTTCCTGCTCCTCCGCGCCCAAGGAACGAAACACGAGCGCTTCCCCGGTGAGGTCGTGCGGCTGCTCGTCGAGCTGGGACTGGAGCACGCTCGAAGCACGTACCCGACCTTCGCGCTCACGCCCGCGAGCAAGCGCGCCTTGGCGCGGATCTACAAGGCGTTCGTCGCAGCGCTCGGGACACTCCTCGCCGAGGAGCGCGCCGAGCACGTCGTGCGGGAGGCCGTCGCCCTGCACGCCACCTACCACCTGACGGGGCTCAAGGCGTTCTTCGCCTCCGTCGAGCCGAGGGAGGCCTCGCGATGACGTTGACCAAGCGCGGCTCACCCGGGCTTTCGACGACTCGCTCGTTGTTGAACAGCCTCATCGAGCTGCCCGACCTTGCCAGCACGATCCGGGCGCTCCCCGCGCAGACCTTCGCAGCGCTGGTTCGCAAGGTGGGCGTCGAGGACGCCGGCGAGCTCGTCGCCCTCGCGACGACGGAGCAGCTCGTTCAGGCATTCGACGAAGATCTGTTCGTGAGCAACCGCGCAGGTGAGCGCGAGTCGCTCGACGTTGGGCGGTTCGTCGTGTGGCTCGAGGTGCTGCTCGAGGCCGGAGCCGAGGTCGCCGCCGCTCGCGTCGCCGAGCTGGACGAGGACTTCGTGGCCCACGCCCTGGGTTGTGTGCTTCTGGTGCTCAATGAGGATGCGCTGCGCGCCCGCCTCGACGACGGCGACGAAGACGAGGCAGGGCAGGTCGACAAGTCCCTCCAGAGCGCGCTCACGGAAGACATCGATGGCTACATCCTCGTTGCGAAGCAGCACGATGGCTGGGACGCCGTTTTGGACTTGGTACTCGCGCTCGATCGCAACCACCGCGCCTTGCTTACTCGTCTCTTGGACCGTCTTGCTCGGGTCGGGAGCGGCTATCTTGACGACCTCGAGGGACTTTCGACCGTGCTCTCCGAGGGCGAATCTCTCGCGGAGGACGCGGAGGCCGCGCGCGAAGACCGCCGCAGCAAGCAGGGCTACGTCGAGGCGCGTTCGGCCCGTGCCTTCTTATCCCTCGCGCGAGAGCCAGCGGGGAGCGAACACCGCCCGAGCGAGCGCGATCCACTCACCCGTGCCTACTTTCGCGACGTCGAGCGAAGTCGCCCAGCGACCATGCCCGGCCAAGCCGCTCAGGCGGCGGTACGCGCCCTCCCGCCCGCTGTCCTGCGAGAGCTTGACGAGGTCGGTTTGGGCGGTGGGAGGCTCGCGCTCAGCGGCTCCTCTGCTCGTGGGACGACCATCGACGTGTTCACCGAGGCGCTTCGGGACCTGAGCCGGGACGAGCCGGGCCTCTTCGGCGAGCGGATGGAGGAGTTCGCGTACCTGGCCAACGTCTTGATCGCGGGTCACGAACGGGACGGCGCTCGCCTTCGCCCCAAGGAGGCGGCCGACGCCGTCATCGCCACGGTGTGCTTCGGCGCGGTGATCGAGGTCCGAACGCGGCACCCGAAGCGGAAAGTGTCGCTGACCCCGCCCGACTTCGCCCAGGTCCTTCGGCAGCGCGGCGTGGACCTCCTCTTCCGCGTGGCCAGCAGCGCGCTCGCGGCTGGCCCCGTTCCCAACGTGAAGTCAGCCAGGAAGGCCGGGGTGCTGTACTCGGCCGAGGAACTCGAAGCAGTCATTTCTTGAGCGCGTGTCGTTGTCACGCGGTTTGGGCGACCTGCACGGTGGCGGGAGCCTCCGCCGTGCGGGACACCGCGCGGCTACGTCGTCGCATCGTCGGAACGATTCCCGATCACCGGGTCCTGATGCTGCCGTTCGAGCATCCGTTCCGGGTCTGGTAGACGGTACGGCATGCGCGAGCGCCTTTCTTCGTTGCCGTGTCGGTCTTCCCGGGCCTTGTTGGTCGCCGCAATGGTGTCCATCGCCCTGCTGCCCGAAGGCGCGTGGGCACAAGAGGCTTCGTGGATTGACCTTGGGTCGGCAGAGTCCGCCCTCAAGGAGCTGGACTCCATCTGCAAGAAGGACAACGGGCGGCTTTGGGGAGTGGACCTGTGCGGTCCCTTCATGCTCGTTGATCCTGGCTCCCGAGCCTTCGTCTCGAACGTGCGGTCGGATTCCCAAACCAATGGAAAAGCGGGGCTTTTCGTTTCGACGCTCCCCACGTCAGAGAACATCGCCAACACTGCCGTTCAATGGGAGGGCCTCCTATGGACGCAAGTGAGCCTTCCGCTTCCAGCCGAGGCTGACCAGCGGCGCGTACTGCTTGTCCACGAGTCCTTTCATCGGATGCAAGGCGAGCAGAAATGGCAGTTCGGAGATGAGCGAGGAATCAACGGGCACCTCGATACTCTCGACGGTCGATACCTTCTCCAGCTCGAGTGGCGCGCACTTGAGAGCGCCCTCGGGAGCGCTGGGGATGCGCGAAGAGGTGCTGTGGCGGACGCGCTGCTATTTCGTGCTCTACGCAGGGCGAAGTTTCCCAACGCTGGAGCACAAGAAGGCCAGTTGGAGTGGCACGAAGGGTTGGCAGAATACACAGGCCTCAAACTTGCCATTGGCCCGGCTCGCCAATCCGCTCACGCGAAGGAAGGTCTGGAACGAGGCGCCAAACGGGCTTCATTCGTGCGTTCCTTTGCCTATGCGTCTGGTCCCGCTTACGGCCTTCTTCTTGACGGAACGGGCGTGGCGTGGCGCAACGACGCGAAGGGCGGTGCCGATTTGGGAGGGCTGCTGAGGTCGGCGCTGAAACTGCCAGAAGACCGCAGGTCCAATGCTGACCTCGAGAGTGTCGCGCGCAAGTATGACGGTGAACGGCTTCTTGCGTCGGAGACAGAGCGCGACAATGCAGCGAAGAAGCGGGGAGCGGAGCTTCGCGGCAAGCTGTTGGACGGCAACGTGTTGCGACTCAAGTTGACCCAGCCGCGCCTTCAATTCGATCCCTCGAACCTGGTTTCGCTTGGCGAGGCGGGGACCGTTTATCCGACAGCGCGAGTGGTCGATGAATGGGGCGTGTTGTCGGTCGAAAACAACATGCTCCTCGGCACTGGTTGGAAGGAGGTGACGGTCACCGCCCCTTCGAAAGTCAGCTCTAAGCGCGTCGAGGGTGACGGATGGACGCTGGACCTGAATCCGGGCTGGGTGGTGGAACCCGCTGAGTCGAAGGGCAGCTTTCGCGTTTCAAAGGGGCAATAGCGTCGTGGCGTTTCAGTGAGCACGAACAGGGAGTCGAACCACGCCCGTCTGGCCGGGAAAAAGGGCCCCCAAACCCATCAAGCAGGCTCGGCTCTTGTGAGATCCAAGCCTTCGTCCAAGCATCGGCGCAGAGACTCCAGGTCTGCGCCCAAAGCCCGTGGGCTGGCGATGCTGAGAACCGGGTAGAGGATGGACCACGGAAAGCGGAAGGTGATTACGATTTTGTGATCAATCCTGGTGCCGTTCTCCGCAGGAGTGAGCTCAAACGACAAAGCCGCGGTTTTGAACCACCGGGACTCGACTGTCTCGAAGGCCACCCTTCTGGGGGGCAGGAGCTCCGTGAGGCGAAAGGTTTGACGCATGCCGGAGGGCGCCGTGGTCTCTACGAGAGATCCCACCTGAAGCGGGCCCGGGGTCAGGGTCCGAACGCTCTTGATGCTTCGATCCCAACGGGGCGACGTCTCTGGGTCGGCAAGAAAACCCCAGACTTCACCCGCACTACGTCGGACTTCGCCGGGCGCACAAACGAAAAAGCCCCGGCAGAACCGGGGCTTCATTTCGCTGCTCCGCATTCGGCGCCGCTTGCTAACCCGTTCGCGGGGCTCTCGGCGGGACAGGTTCGCTCCGCTCGCAGCGTCCCGAAAATGCGAACGCTTGCGAATCCAGGTGGTTGGGCGATGCGACGCGGGACACTCTCACGGATTCGCACCGTCCCGTCGCGGATGGGGCGCGAGGCCCGCTGGGCGCACCTTCGGATGCGCTGGTGGCGCGGGCGCTCGTACCGTGACGACCTACACGTCTCCGAGGGGCTCGTCTTCAACGGCTTGTACTGCGGTGGCGAGGTCGGGGCGAAGCGGTCCCGCGGCCCGCGCGACCTCCAAGAGCTTCATCCGGCTGATCTCGTCGATGGGGTACAGCTCAAGTGCGAGGACGACCGCTCGCTCGCGGTCGGTCGCGTTCGCGCTGCCGCCGGCCAGCTTGGCGACCAGGTGGGCGAGCTCAACGATGCCGGGGTGCTTCCGCTCCATGTTCAACCCGCGTGGCTCCTTGATACGAGTACAAACATGGCGCGCTACGCCGTCATGTCCGCGGCGGCTGGCGTCGCCGGTGAGCCGTCGGCGAAGCTCACCCAGTCTGCATCGAAGCGTTGGTACGGCTCGATCTCGGCGAGTGTCAGCTGGTCGGTGCCGACCACGTCGACGCCGGCGCACTCGATGCCCGGCGTGAACTGCTTCCAGAACGTCTCGATCTCTCGCTCGAGCTCGTCACGTCTGGCCGCCCAACCGGCCTCCTTCTTTGCGGCTGCGGGCGCCGCGACGATGAGGTGGACCTTGTACGGCGTCTGCTCCTCGAGCTCGCGGAGCGTGCTCAGCCTCAGGTAGACGCCCTGAACCCACCGACTGTGTTTCTCGAGGAGGCTGGTCCACTCGCGCAGCTTCGCGCGCCAGCGGCCGTCGAAAGCGGTCGGGAATGCGGCACGGATGTACCGCTTCGCGAGCCACTCCGCGATCAGGCGCCGCTCCTTGTCGCCGAGGATGCGCGCAGGCGGCTCGGTCAAGAGGACTTCGCGGGGCAGCGTCCAGCGCTCGTGAACCTTGACGCTGAGCACCACGGTGGCGCCGCTTCCATCCTCGACCTCGAGCTGCAGGACGCGCGGATTCCGGCCCCAGACCTGCTGCTTGTCGGGAGCCTTGCGGCTGACCGCCTCTCCACGAAGGACCTCGACAGTCGGCTCCTTCTCAAGACGGTCGTTCACGACATCGCAGTCGTGGCTCGTGACGATCAACCAGTTGTCGTCGGCGATCGTCAGACCGGACGGAGCCCGCTCACGAGCAGCACGTAGAAGCGCCGGCCCGAGGACCGCGCCCTGTCGCCAGCCGTGCTTCTCGATCGCGTCGGCATCGAACGTCGTCGACATGGCGCCTCAGCTCTTCGGCCAATCGCGCATAGCGACATTTCGGGCGAGCTGCTCGCGCCGCTGCTCCTCGGAAGGCTCCTCGAACCCTAGGGCTCGAAGGCGATCCTCCCTGGAGACGCGTCTGGACTCGGCTTCCTCGCCGAGTGCCTTGGCTTCACGGACCAGCGATGAAACGAGCTGCTCGTCGATCGACTCGGCGCTCAGCGCCTCGAGAAGAGGAGTTCCACCCTCACTCAGCGACTGCCGCAGGAAGCGCGGGCTGAGGGGGCTGGCGCTCGTAACGCCGGCGCTCGCCAGCAGTCGGAGCAGCGTCGTCAGGCGCTGCGCGTTCGAAGCGTTCGGCTCCTTGCCGTCGAGCCAGTCGTACAGCGTCGGTCGAGACACACCGAGGACCTCGGCCAGCTGCGTCTTGTTCAGCGAGAGCGACGCGAGCGCCTCTCGCGCCTGGTCGGCGACCGACAAGGCCAGAGCGGCACGCAGCGCCGAGGGGGCCGTCTCGTTCGGCGGCTGCACGGCGCTCGGGACGGGAGCGACGCGAGCCATGGCACGAACGTCGACCACCGCGGGGCTGGTGCCGACGTGGGGCAAGTACGGACCGTAGCCGGTGACGAGCACCACCACGCCCGCGCTGCCTGCTCGAACCGTGCGGAGCAGGGCCTGGGGCCAGGCACCTTCGAGCCGAAACGATTGGTCGCGGTCGTAGCCCTCGACGATCGCGACGATATCGCCGCCGCTGGAGTCGTACTGAGGGATCGGGACGAGACTCATCGCCACACCTCGATCGCTTTCTCGGTGACGACGTGGCTGTGGAACGTCTCGATCAAGTGGTCGTGCATTTCGTAAGCGCGAGCAACCACCCACCCGGCATCGGGGTCGAACTTGCCCTCGATGAACTGGTCCATGTCGACCAGGGTCACGAGTTCTCCTGCATGCGCACGCGACTCGTGCTTGGGCGCTCCCCCGACGAGGTCCGGCGGCAGGTCGAAGCCTTGGTCGTTCTGAACGACGCGGACGATCATCGTGCCCTCAGTATCGCCCACCGCCGTGTGGCCGACACTCTCGACGTGGAGCCGGTGCGACCGGGCACGGAAGACCTCGTCGGCGACGCCGTGGAATCCCGGACGCAGGTAGAGGCGATAGTCCTCGCCTTCCCGCGGCTGCACGAGGTCGATGTAGCGAAGGCCGACCCGCTGGACGAGGCCGAACTCGTTCTGCTCGGTCTTCTCGAGGACCGTGCGGACCGCGCGCTCGAGTCGCTCTGCGAAGCCCTCGAACTTCTCGTACGCGGTGGTCTGGAGCACGACGCTGTCCTGGAGGACCGTCACGCTCCACTGCTCGTCCTTGGTCCGGTACTCCCAGCGCTCCTGCTCGGTGGCGTGGACACCAGCCGGCGTGATGGTCAGCTGCTGGATCTTCCCGGCGCGCTCGATCGGGAAGCCATGGCGGCGGAACTCCTCCTGGATCGCGGGGATGTAGTCGGCCATCTTCCGGACCGGGCTGAAGCGCACCTGGCACAGGACGAGGACGAGCGGTTGCTTGCTCAAGGGCACGTACCGGCAGTTCCGCTTGGTCGTCATGGCGCTCTCCTTACACCCAAGTTTACAACTCAGGCAACGCTCCAGGCTACAATCTTGTTCCCCGAGTCGGGTTCGGCAAGGTTGAGACTGAACGCCCAAGCAGCTCCGAATAGCCGCTTTCGGTGAAAAGCGGCCGTCCGAGGCGTCCCAAGGCACGCCGACTTGTCACGCTGGAATACATGATTATGATGAGTCGCGTGACAGTCCGGCGCATGGGGCGCCGCCTTGGAGCCGCCTCATGACGACCAGTGAAACCACCCCCATGACCTTCGCGCGCCGCGTGAGGGACCTGCTCGACGCCAGAAAGCACTCGATCGCCGAGCTTGCGGAGCGCGCCGAGCTCGCGGCATCCCTGGTGAGCAAGCTGCTGACGGACACGGACGCCACCCGGCGCGAGCCGCGGCTCGAGCACGTCCTCGCGATCGCTCGCGCCCTCGAGATCGCGCCTCGCGAGCTCGTTCTCGGAACGACTGCCGACGCGCTCCTCGGTGAGTGGGTCCCGCGCGCCGAGTTCGACGAGGAGTCGAAGGCGCGGAGCGCGGCCCAGACCGAGGCGGCTCAGCTGCGAACCGAGCTGGCTGGAGCCAGGAGCGAATCAGCATCGTTCCGGTCCACCGTCGATCAGCTCTCGCAGGAGGTCACGACCGTCACGCGGAGGCTCGGCGACGTAGAGGCCAGCGCCCGGCGCGAGCACACGGCACTCCGTGTGGCGCGCGAGTCGTCCGAGGCTCGGCTCGCGTCCGCTCTCGTCGAGCGAGACCGCGCTCTCGCGATCGCCCAGCAGAACTACCAGGCATGGGCCAACGCTCGGTCTCAGATCCTCCAGCTTCAGCGCGAGGTCACGGAGGCCAAGGGCTCGGCGTCCGCTGGCTGGGTGGCGGCGCTCGTGGGGACGGTGGGAGGCGCCATCTTGGGCGCGGCCGCTGCCGAGCCCTCTGCCCCGGTCGCTTCGGCCCCGAGGAAGCGCTCGAGCCGTCGCGCCTGAGTGCGGCGCTCAGCCCGCGAGCTTCTTGAGCATCGCCATCCCCCGCTCGGCCTCGGCCGGCGTCGCGTCGGCCAGCTCGAGGTACACGCGGCCGCGGGCGTCGTAGGAGCTCTCGGTCTGGACGATCCACCGCTCCCGGTTGGGCGTGGCCAGCTCGACGTCGGCGGCGAGCTTGTGGAGCGCGGCGCTCACCAGGCGGTGGCTCGTGCCCTTCGGGAGCCGGATCTCGATCTGCGGCTCGGCCGTCCCGTAGCGGCTCTCGCCCTGGCTCACCGTCTGCGTCGTCTGCGTGTTCTGGCTCGTGGTCCGCATCGTCGTCCTCGCGTTCTGCGGGGCGTCTCGTCGCCCGTTGCGAGGGACATACAGGCTTCGGTTCGCGCCCCTAGCAAGGCCAAGGACCGTCGGTTTTCGATGTCTTTCCGAGCGGTTGGAATAGCCGCGAGGTTCCGCGCCCTTCGGGCCGCCGAGCCGACGGAGGCCGATGGCCTACATCCCCCGCGTGAGCCCGGTGCGGAGCATCTCGGCGACGAGCGACGTGGCCAGCTCCTCGTCGGTCTCGCCCTTCACGGCGAGCTCGACCTCCTCGAACTTGCGCGCGTTGGCGACCACCCACTCGATGTACTTCGGCACGGTGAAGTCCTCGACGCCGAACGCGATGTCCTGCATCGCCTTCACGATCTGCAGGGCGGTGCCTTGGAACACGCGCCCGTCTCTCATCACGATCTTCATGCTGCGGTCTCCTTCCGGCGCGCTCGCCAGTTGCCCGAGTCGATGATGGGGCGACCTTCGACCTGCTCGGGCGCGAGGAGGTAGGTCTCGACGGCGGCGCCGTCCTCGAGGGCGATGCGCGTGCGCCGATAGAAGCGCGGGTGCCCTTCGAGCCGGTCGAGCGCGGCGAGTGTGGCCTCGTCGACCTCATACACCTCGCCGGCCACCGCGTGCTCGCCACCGCGCACGAGCCCGGGGAACGCGCCGAGGTCGCGCAGCTCGAACGCCGGCTTGGTCCTCGCCTCCGCGACGAGCCGGGCGCCCGTGAGGAGTCGGTGGTTCGGCTCGCCCGCGAGGAGCGTCCCGTAGACGAAGACGCGCGTGGGCGCGCCACGCTGGCCCTTGGGCGCGTTCATGGCTCCACCCCCGCTGCGGTGGCCAGGGGCGCGACGTCGAA
>JBGATB010000013.1:0-227272 GCA_044229415.1 Myxococcaceae bacterium
AACAAGACCCGGCTGATCACCCGTCGCGCCTACGGTTTCCACAGCGCCGCGGCCCTGACCGCACTGATCCACCTCTGCTGTGGCGGCATTCCGCTCGACCCGCCGCTCCCTCGGCAACCCACATGAATGTCAGGAGGTCCGGAAACTCCGCTCTGGCGGGGGGCGACAATCCAGGGAAGTGACTGCCCTCCCCCGAGTCATCGCCGGCGAAGCCACCGCCACCGCAGCCGGGCGGGCGGCGCCGCCTGCCAAGCTGTGGCGCGCGTTCGAGGCGCTGCGCGCCGAAGGGCTGGCCAAGGCCGGCGCGCCGGAGGACCTGAAGCTGCGCGCGCGGGAGCTGGGGAAGCTCTTCGACGACTCGGGGCAGAGCCACACCTTCGCGCTCGTCGCCGGGCACGGGGCGCTGTTCATGGATCAGATGATCCAGCTCGGCTCGATGGGGCAGCGCGTGGTGGGGCCGCTCCACCGGCGCCTGCTCGCGCCGTACTTCCGCGGGCTCCAGGAGGCCCAGCGGGACGCCTTCGTGGACCTCTACGCCGCCTACCACTTCACCCAGCAGTACGGCGGCAAGGACGGCGCGGCGCGGGTGCTGGCGCGCGGCGTCCCGGAGAGCTCCCGGCCCGAGGCGCTCACCGCCGCGCTCAACGCGCTCCACGCCAAGCGCGCCGCGGGCGGCCGGCTGGACGCGGCCGAGCGGCTCGCGCTCTACGAGCTGGCCCTGGCCAGAGAGCAGTCCATCGTGCAGCCGATGGTGGAGAGGACGCTGCGCTCCGTGCCCCGGCCCATCGCCGAGCTGGTCCGCCGCCCCGTGGTGCGCCTGCCCTACTTCCCGCTCTCCCGCGTGCTGCACGTGCGCGACTTCGGCAGCAGCGCCCAGCGCGTGCGCACGGCGATGAGCTCCTACGAGATCGCCGAGGAGCAGGCGGTGGCCCAGGGCGGCTGGAACAGCCTGGTGGAGCCGCTGCTGCGCCAGCGCGCGGGTGGCCAGGAGTTCTTCCCGTAGGTGAGCGCCTAACCCCCCGAGACAACTGGGCCAAGCAAAGATCGCTGCAACCTTCCGTTACTAACGCCGAGAACTCCGCATGGGTTCTTCGCTGTTGATCGTCCGAGCGACTTCCTCCTTCGCGGCCGAGCAGGCGCGCCAAGGCAACCTCAAGCCTGCCCTCAAGGAGATCGCCGAGAAGTATGGGCTTGGGCCCTTCGAGCGGAGCGGCGGCTCCGGCCGGAGCGAGTTCAAGCATGGGACGGTGATCTGGAAGCCGGGCGACAGCCAGGGCACCCTGCGCACGAACCTCCCCCAGCTCACGGTCAGCGCTTCCGGGTACGCGGTGGATCAGGCAGGCCGCGGCAACCTCGGAACGGCCCTCAATGAGATCGCCAGGACGTACGACCTGGGAATCTTCGAGCGCAACATCTTCCGGGGCGGCGAGTTCCAACGTGGGTCGGTGACCTGGAAGCCCGACACGTACGAGTTCATCGTCCGCTTCAAGGACTAGCCAGTAAGACTCGCGGGATGATCCGCGTCGGCGTGGTGGGGCTGAACTGGGGCCGGATGCACCTGGAGGGCTTCCGCGCCGCGGGCGCGGCGCTCACCGCCCTCTGCGGCCGCCACGCGGACAAGGCCGCCGCGCTGGCGCGGGAGCTCGGCGTTCCCTTCGCCACCGATGACCTGCGGGCGCTCTGCGAGCGGGTGGACGTGGTCGTCGTCGCCAGCCCGGATGGCCTGCACGCGGAGCACGTCCTCACCGCGCTGGAGGCGGGCAGGGCCGTGCTCTGCGAGAAGCCGCTCACCGTGGGCTACGAGGACGCGCAGCGCCTGGTGCGCGCCGCCTGGGAGCGGTCCGCGGTCTGCGCCGTCTCCTTCCCGTACCGCATGTTCCCGCCGCTGCAGGCGCTGCGCGCGTGGCTGCACGGGCGGCGCCTGCGCCAGCTCTCCGTCACCGTGCGCAACGGCTTCGCCGCGGAGAGCTCCACGCCGCAGAGCGGGGACTTCGGCGGCGCCTCCCACCCGGTGGACGCGGCGCTCTGGCTCGCGGGCGGGACGCCGGCGGCCGTCTACGCCACGGTGCGGGGCGGCACCACCGCGCTGCACGTGGAGCTCTCCGGCGCGGCCACGGTGTTCTTGAACCACCTCGCCAGTCCGGAGCCGGGCATCCACGGCGCGTGGTCGCTGATCGGCGATGGGTTCGAGGTGGGCTTCTCCGCCAGCTACCTGCCGGCGCAGGGGGGCTGGCACGTCTCGCCGGTGCGCGCCTTCGAGGGCGGCCGCTGGTTCGACGTGGCCGCGGGGGTCACCCCCGGGGAAGGGCGGCGCGAGCCGTGGGCGCAGGCGCACGTGGACACCGCGCGCGCGTTCCTGGGCCTGCTGGCGGGTGGGGAGCGGGGGAGCCTGGCCACGTTCGAGGACGGGGCGCGGGTGCAGCAGGTCTTTGAGGCCGCGCGCATCTGCGAGCGACAGGGCGGGCGCGTGACGCTGTAGCCTCTGGGCCCCATGAGCGCACCGCCTCCGGAGCCCCGCCTGTGGCAGGTCATCCTCGCCTCCGCCGCCGGGACGATGATCGAGTGGTACGACTTCTACATCTTCGGGACGCTCGCGCCGATCATCTCCGGCCACTTCTTCCCCAAGGACAACCCCACCGCCGCGTTCCTGCTCACCCTGGCCACCTTCGCCACCGGCTTCGCGGTGCGGCCGTTCGGGGCGCTCTTCTTCGGCCGGATTGGAGATCTCGTCGGCCGCAAGTACGCGTTCCTGGTCACGCTGCTGTTGATGGGAGGCGCCACCACGGTGATCGGCGCGTTGCCCACGTACGGGCAGATCGGCCTGGGCGCGCCGCTGGTGCTGGTGGTCATCCGGCTCCTGCAGGGGCTGGCGCTCGGTGGTGAGTACGGCGGCGCCGCCACGTACGTGGCCGAGCACGCGCCGGACGAGCGCCGCGGCTTCTTCACCAGCTTCATTCAGATCACGGCGACGCTCGGGCTGTTCACCTCGCTCGCCGTCATCCTCGGCGTGCGCATGGTGCTCGGCGAAGAGAGCTTCAAGGCGTGGGGCTGGCGGATCCCGTTCCTGCTCTCGTCCGTGCTGGTGCTGATGAGCCTCTACATCCGGCTCTCGCTACAGGAGTCGCCGCTGTTCCAGTCATTGAAGGCGCAGGGGAAGACGAGCGCGGCGCCCTTGAAGGACAGCTTCGGCAACAAGAAGAACTGGAAGGTGATCCTGATCGCGCTCTTCGGCGCCACCGCGGGCCAGGGCGTCGTCTGGTACACCGGCCAGTTCTACGCGCTGGTGTTCCTGCAGAGCACGCTGAAGATCCCGCTGGTCACTGCCTATGTGATCGTGGCGGTGGCGCTGCTGCTGGGGATGCCGCTGTTCGTCTTCTTCGGCGCGCTCTCGGACAGGCTGGGGCGCAAGCGGATCATGCTCGCGGGGAACCTGCTCGCGGCGGTGAGCTACTACCCCATCTACCGGGGCCTCAAGGCCTTCAGCGAGCCGCTCAACCCCGTGGCGCTCACCGCGCTGGTGTTCGTGCAGGTCGTGTTCGTGACCATGGTGTACGGGCCGATCGCCGCGTACCTGGTGGAGGCCTTCCCCGCGAAGATCCGCTACACGTCCATGTCCCTGCCGTACCACCTGGGCAACGGCGTGTTCGGCGGGCTGCTACCGCTGATCGCCGCGTCGGTGACGGTCGCCACCGGGAACATCTACGCGGGGTTGATCTACCCGATCGCCGTGGCGCTCACGACGGTGGTCGTGGGCGGGCTGTTCCTGCGGGAGACGCGCCACGTGCGCATCTGGGACGAGCTGCACCGGCCTCAGGGCTGACGCGGCGGCGCCCACGCGCGCGGGACCGGCCGCTCCTGCTGCGCCGAGGGCGCCGAGCGCGCCTGCAGCAGCGTCTTCACCGCAGGCTCCGGGAGCTGCGGCACCCGCGGCTTGAGGAGCACCTCCGTCACCGCGGTGAGCGAGAGGAAGTACACCGCCGCGCACACGAGCAAGACCTTCATCGCCGCCGCCCTCCATCCATGACCCAAGCAGGTCTACGCGGTGGAAGCTGGAGACGCCCAACCGCCCGGGCAACCACCGCCGTCCAGTGGCGGACAGGAGCCGCCTCTCACCGAGTCAATCCAGGAAGTTCGCCCCGCACCCGTTCTGGGACGGGTGACTGCGCCGGACTCCTGCGCGGCTGGCAGGGAGGGATTCGAGTGAGGCCGGGGTCCGTGCGCCGCGGCCCGCCCCACCCCGCGGCGCGTAGCTCTGACCTCGGTGGAGTCCATGCCTCACTGCGCGCGCCGGGAGCACGCCGCCTCGCCTCGGCCCCGCACCCGTTCTGGGACGCGCAACTGGCAGGGAGGGATTCGAGCCGGGAGCACGGCACCCTGGCGGGGTTCCCCCGCTATCCGTCCTGGGACGGGTGGCCGAAGAGCGGTGACTGCTGGTCCCTCAGACCGGGTGAAGCTCGCCCCACGTGGATCGGAGGGGAGCGGACGGCCCTCGGCCTGCGCCCTCCGTCGCGCTTGGCGTCCATGAACTCACGGCCGAACAGGTCGTCGGCCGCCAGCTGGTTGTGGGCCCTGCAGTAGAGCGCCAGCGAATCGACGTCGTGTCGATGGGTGAGCGCGTAGCCCTCGCGGTGCTCAAACTCGAGCCATGCGGTTGCATCGCAGCGCCGGCCGTCCCTTCCGACGTAGGCGCAGCGCTGACCGTGCTTCGCGAAGACAGCGCTGCGCTTCAAGACGGGAATGTACCGACCTTCAGGCTCGGCCGGGGCGGCGGGCTCGGCTGGCTCATCGTTCTCCGCTGAGCCCTCCTGCTTGGCCTCAGGGGTAGCCACCGCCGTTGGCTCGATGGGGTCTTCACCGCGCACCACCTTCGCGCCGTAGCGTCGCTTGCGCAGCTGCTGGTTGTAGAGCGTGAGCGCGCTTCGGATGAGCGTGGCCAGGTCGCCGTCCGGGACAGCGTGGCGGTGCAGCGCCCGCGTCTCCTCGATCAGCGCGACGAGCGAGTCGTCGGCGGTGAATTGGACGCGGTGTGCGTCGGGCGCCAGTGGGTCGATCCTCGGACGCCTCGCCCGCTGCAGGGAAGCGACCGTCTCCGGGGCGAGCGCAACCGGCGTCGCCGCGGCCGGGGGCGCCGCCTCCTCGGACGTCCGAACAGCGGGGGCGGGCGTCGGCTCAGCCGGCGCCGAGGGTCGCACTGTCGGCGCGGGCAGCTTGCGAATGCTGTCAGCCACGAGCGGCTTTGATTCAAAGCGCACGCAGATGGCCTCAATCTCTCGCTTCGTCTTGCCCGTGGCCTCGGCGATCACCGAGTCGAAGTTCTCCTTGGTGAGGTGTTTCGCGAGGAGGCGCAGGCCCGTGAGGTGGACGCGCTTGCCTCGCAGGACGTCAAGCAGCTGCGGGAAGTGGGGAACGATCCTCGCCACCTCGAGGCGATTACAGGTGGCGTCCTCGCTGTAGCCGAGCTCCACCTTGCAGTAGGCGTACATGGAGCTGAACCCCAAGCGGAGATGCAGCTTACGTTGCTCGACCTCGTAGAGGTGGAGCAGCAGCTCGGCATCCACCTCACGAGCGCGTTGGGCCAGATCCCTGGTGCCGCCGAGGAGGGCATCATCAGACAGAATAGAAACGGAATTCGAGTCCATCCCAACCAAGTACCACGAGGTTTTTCGACGGCCGCGGAGGGGTCGCCATCGCGCGCGGAGGCTCGAATCGCGACGGCGCGCGCCCAAGCTCTTCATCTCGCCAGGCGCGCCCAGCGTGGCCCGCAGGCGCGAAGTTGCGAGACCTCCGAAGACACGGCGCCGAACGCCTCGTAAATCTTGTCAACAAAAATCGTCCCGAATCGCACAAACAAGACATCTTTCCGGGCGCCCCGCCGCATGCCAGAAGCGGGCCTCCGGGGCCTCTACCCGTCCCAGGACGGGTGCGGGCTCCGCTCCACACGCCGTGCTCCCTCTGGGCGCGTCTCGGGCGCCACTTCCACCGAGGTCGGAGCTACGCGCCGCGGAGTGGAGCGGGCCACAGCGACCGAGCTCGGCGCAGCCACCCGTCCCAGGACGGGTGCGGGCTCCGCTCCACACGCCGTGCTCCCTCTGCGCGCGTCTTGGGCGCCACTTCCACCGAGGTCGGAGCTACGCGCCGCGGGGTGGAGCGGCCGCCGCGAACGAACCCCTGCCCTACCCGAGTCCCTCCCTGCCCTTCAGCGTCCGAGCTCGGCGCAGCCACCCGTCCCAGAACGGGTGCGGGCTCCGGTCCGTCGCGTGCGAACGGCCCGCGCTCGTGGCGACACCGGCGCCCCTCGACTCCGCTCGGGGTGAGCGGGGGTCTTGCCGCTCGGGGTGAGCGGGGGTCTTGCCGCTCAGCTTGCGGCGGCGGCGGCAGCGGGCGCAGCGGCGGCGGCAGGCGCGGCGGCGGGCGGCGTGGCGGCGGGCGGCGGGATGGCGTGGGTGACGCCGGAGCGGTTGGAGCGGCGGGCGGCGGCCTTGGCGGAGGCGAGCGTAGGGATCTCCGCGCCGGGCTGGAGCTGGTTGAGGTTGATGCTGACCAGGCCGGTGCTCGCGTTCTTGGTCACCTTGGTGACGAAGAACTGCGTATCGGGCGGGAAGAGGACCTCCTTCTCCTCGGGGAACTGGGAGAGGAAGTCGATGGGGGTACCGCCGCCGTGGTCATCGATGGTGAAGAGCACGCCGACCTCGTCTCCGTAGGCGTACCCGTTGCCGCCGAAGTTGCGGGCCACCTGGAGATCTGTCGAAGCGCTGGTGAAGCCCTGGAAGTTGATGACGCTCCCTTCGGTGTAGCCGTCCACCACGCTCTTGGGGAGGGTGGTGCCGCGGTAGACCTTGCCCTGGTACAGGCCGCGGATGTTCTGCAGGTCGCGCAGGCCGGCGGCGGCGCCCTCGATCCCGGGGGCGAGGGGGCGCAGGGCGGGGAGGCGGCCGGCGCGCAGGGCGTTGTCCATCTGCTGGTAGTAGGAGCCGGTGTACTCGAACAGCGCGATCAGGTCCTCGTCCGGCATGTCCTTCAAGTCGGGCAGGCGCGTCTTGATGTCGGCGATCTGCGAGCGGATGTAGGGCAGGTCGCCCTTGTACTCGCGAAGAATGGAGGCGCGGACGGCCTTGGTGGACTGGTAGGCGGAGAGATCGATCTGCCCATTGGGCAGGCGCGTCAGCCGAGCGACGACGACGTTGCCGGCGTCAGGGGTGGCGGCGGCGGCCGCGCGCCGGGTGGCTCGGGCGGCGGTGGTGGTTGCGGTGGCGGCTGCCGTCCCTACCGCCGTGGTCGCCGCGCTGCTTGCGCCTGCCATGCTTGCTCTCCAAGAATTTGGGGGTCCACCGGCACTTCCCGGTCGACGCATTCTCGGGAGAAGCTGCCTTTCTCTCCTCTCTGCAAAATGGCGTGACACCAGCCCAGGGGTCCGAGTGAAGAGCGCGAAGCGGAAGGTGGAGGCGCGCAAGGCCCCGCGGCAGTCGCGCTCGAAGGCGACGGTGAGCGCCATCCTCACGGCCACGGTGCGGCTGTTGCGCGAGGGCGGCCTGGCGCAGGCGAACACCAACCGGATCGCCGAGGTGGCGGGGGTGAGCGTGGGCTCGCTCTACCAGTACTTCCCCAACAAGCAGTCGCTGGCGGCGGCGCTGTTGGAGCGGCACCTGCTGCAGGCGCGGGAGCTCCTGGCGGCGAAGCTGAAGGCGGTGCGGTCGCAGCCGCTGGAGGAGGCGGTGCGCGTGCTCATCCGCGCGTTGCTCGACTTCTACCTCGCGGATCCCCAGGTCACCGCGGCGCTCGAGTCCATGGCGGCGGAGCTGGGGATGACGGGGCTGGTGGAGCAGGTGCGGCAGGAGGTGGCGCAGCAGTGCCTGGAGCTCCTCGAGGCGCGGCGGGACGAGCTGCGCCCCACCGACCTCACGCGCGCGGCGGGGATCGCGGTCCGCGCGGTGGACTGCGTGGCGCTCGACTCGCTCACCCACCGCCCGCAGGAGCTCCGCGAGCCGGCGTACCGGGAGGAGCTGGTGCAGCTGGTGCTCGGCTACCTCCGGCGCTGACGGAGGTTGGACCGGGCGGGCGGCTTTGGCTATGTCCTTGCGCCCCATGGCAACCCTCGTCCTCATCCGTCACGGCCAGTCGCTCTGGAACCTCGAGAACCGCTTCACCGGCTGGGTGGACGTCCCGCTCACCGACAAGGGCCGCGCCGAGGCGCGCCGCGCCGCGGAGCACATCAAGAGCCTGCGCTTCGACGTGGCGTACACCTCGCTGCTCACCCGCGCGCAGGAGACCCTCGCGCTGGTGTTGGAGGGCCTTGGCCAGCGCCCGCCGATCATCCGGGACGAGGCGCTCAACGAGCGCCACTACGGAGACCTCCAGGGGCTCAACAAGGCGGACACCGCGGCCAAGTACGGCGAGGAGCAGGTCAAGATCTGGCGCCGCTCGTTCGACGTCCCGCCCCCCAACGGCGAGTCCCTGGAGCTGACCGCCAAGCGGACCCTACCCTTCTTCGAGCGGGCGATCGGCGGGGACCTCCGGCAGGGCAAGCAGGTGCTGGTGGTGGCGCACGGCAACTCCAACCGCTCCATCGTGATGAAGCTGGAGAACCTCACCGGCGCGCAGGTGATGGACGTGGAGCTGGAGACGGGCGTCCCGCTCATCTACGAGATCGACGCCAGCCTCAAGGTCCTCTCCAAGCGCATCGCCAAGTAGCGGCTTGGACGCGGCGCTGGCAGCGGTGATCGCGCGCTGCCGCGAGCGGTGGCCGGAGCTCACGGTCCCGGACGAGGCCTTCCTCGCGCACCTGCGCGGGCACGAGGGCGCGGCGCACCTCGAAGATCTCTGGTTCGCGTGCGCGTGCGCGCGAGGTGACGTGGGCGCGCTGCGGCGGCTGGAGCAGGAGTGGCTGCCCAGGCTGGTGCCGGCGCTGCGGGCCCTGCGGGGCCCGGTTGGCTTCGTGGACGAGGTGCTGCAGACCTTGAGGCAGAAGCTCCTGGTGGGGAGCGACGGGCAGGGCCGGATCGGCGACTACGCCGGGGCGGGCCCGCTCGAGGCCTGGCTGCGGGCGGTGGCGGTGCGCACGGCGCTCAACGCGCGGCGGGACTCGGTGCGGGACGCGCTCCCGCCGGCCAGCGAGGTCCTGCTGGAGCTCCCCGCGCACGCGCAGGACCCGGAGCTGCAGCTGCTCAAGCTGCGCTTCCGCCCGCACTTCCACCGGCTGCTCGGGGAGGCGCTGGCGCTCTTGCCGCCCAGGGACCGCAACGTCCTGCGGCTGCACTTCGTGGATGGCCTGAGCCTCTCCCAGATCTCCGCCGGCTATCAGGTGGACAAGTCCACCGTCTCGCGGTGGATCTCCGCCAGCCGGGAGCGGCTGCTCGCTCACATCAAGGACGGCCTGCGAGCGGCGCTGGCGCTGGAGGACGGAGAGCTGGAGGGGCTCTTCGCGCTGGTGAAGAGCGGCCTTTCGCTGAGCCTCTCCGCGGCGCTGCGCCCGCCCGAGGGCGAGCCCGAGGACTAGCCGCCGGCGCGGGCGAGCCCCTTGGACAGCGCCGTGGGCGCGGGCTCTTGCGGCAGGTGGACGGTGAAGGTGCTGCCGGAGCCCTCGGCGCTCTGGAAGCCGATGGTGCCGCCCATGGCCTCCACCAGCTGCCGGCTGATCCACAGCCCCAGCCCGAGCCCGCCGAAGTTCCGGGGGGAGACCGCGCGCTCGAAGCGGCCGAAGATCCGCTCCTGCTCGGAGACGGGGATGCCGATGCCCCCGTCCCGCACCTCCAGCTCGGCCACGCCGTCCCGCGCGGAGAGCCGCACCGAGATGGGCTTGCCGGAGCCGTACTTGATCGCGTTGTCGAGCAGGTTGGTGAGCACCTGATCCAGCCGGGTGCGATCCCAGTGACCGAGCACCCCGGGCGCCGCGTCCACGGAGAGGGCGGAGCCGGAGCTGGCGAGCTTGCCGGAGTAGCGGTCCAGCACCTCGGCGAGCAGCGAGCCCAGGTCGAAGCGCTCGGGGGAGAGCTGGAGCCGCCCGTCGGTGATGCGGGTCACGTCCAAGAGCTCTTGCACCAGCTTCACCAGCCTCCCGGACTGCCGCTCCACCTTCTCCAGCCGCTGCACCACCGCGCTGCCCGGCTCGCGCTCCTCCTCCTGCTGGCGCAGGGACTGGAGGTTGAGGCGCAGCGCGGCGAGCGGCGTGCGCAGCTCGTGGCCGGCCACGGAGAGGAAGTCGTCCTTGAGGCGGCTGGCCTTCTCCGCCTCGGCGCGGGCGCGCTCGGCGCGCTCGTAGAGCCGGGCGTTGTGGACCACCAGCGCCGCCCGGTCCGCCAAGTCCTGGAGGAAGACCTCGTCCGCCTCGCCGTAGGGGCGGCCGCCGCGGTCGCGGGAGACGCCGAGCGTGCCGATGCTCTCTCCCTCCACCCGCAGGGGGCAGATCACCATGGACGCCATCCCCACCCCTTGCCGGTAGGACTCCCCGCTGGCCAGCGAGGAGCGGTAGCCGCTGGCGTCCACCAGCCGCAGCGCCTTGCCCTCCTTGAGCACCTGGTGGGTCAGCGCCTCGAGCGGCAGCGGCTCGCCGATGACCCGCTGCAGCGCCTCCTGGGCGCTCTGGCTGCGGTGGCGCGCCGCCACCGTCTTGAGCGTCCCCTCCTCGAGCAGCGTCATCACGCAGCCATCGCCCAGCGCGGAGGCGCCCAGCCCCACCAGGAGCTCGAGCACCTCAGCGTGGGGCCGGCGGTGCTGGAGCGAGAGCGAGGCGTCCGCCAGCACCCGCGCGCGCCGGCCGGCCTCGCGCTCGCGCTCCACCAGCTGGGAGATCTCCAGCGCCAGCGCGGCGCGCTCGGCCAGATCCTCCACCAGCCGCAGCTCCTCCTCCCCGTACGCCGCGGAGGGGCCGTAGCGCGCCAGCGCGAGCACGCCCAGCGTCCGGCCGCGCGCCTTGAGGGGCACCACCAGCACCGAGTGCGCGGGGTAGCGCGCCACCAGGTCGCGGTACTCCGGCTTGGTGCTCTGCAGCAGCAGCGAGAAGTCCAGGCGCGGTTGCAGGAAGGAGACCTGCGTCTGCGCCACCCGCCCCATCACCCCCTCCCCCACGCGCAGCGGCAGCGCGCTGAACATCGCGCCGATCTGCTCCTGCGCGACAGGGTCCGGGTGGAAGAAGGTGACCAGCCGCAGCTGCTGCGTCTCCTCCTCCACCAGCTGCACCGCGCAGCTGTCGCCGATCGCCTGGGTGACGATCCGGGCGATGGTGTGCCCCAGGCGCTGCGAGTCGAGCGTGGCCTCCGCGAAGGCGGCGGTGGCCTCGGAGAGCACGTGCAGCGCGGCGCTCACGCGCCGCAGCCGGTCCAGCTCCGTGTTCGGTGTCTCTGGAGGCGTCGCCGTCATGCCCGGGGGGCCCTGTTGGGCGCGCAGCTTATCCCCGTTTCATTCCACGCTAACGTCGGCAAGCGCGTGGACCGTTGCCCAGATGAGAATGCGCTGGTGCGGGCCCTGGAAGGCCAGCTGGGCGGGCCTGCGCGGGAGGCGCTCGAGGTCCATCTGGACACCTGCGCTGCGTGCCGGGAGCTGTACGCCGTCCTGCTCTCCGCGCAGCACGCCGGGGACGGCGCTCCCACCGCGGACGCCGTGCTGCCGCCGGGCGCGGCGGTGGGGCGCTACCGCGTGCTCGCCTTCCTCGGCGCGGGCGGCATGGGGCGCGTCTACCGGGCCAAGGACCCGCGCCTGGACCGGGACGTGGCGCTCAAACACGTCCTCGCGGCGGACGCCGGCGCCGCGCACGCCG
The DNA here is from genome assembly GCA_044229415.1 of Myxococcaceae bacterium. Taxonomy (GTDB): domain Bacteria; phylum Myxococcota; class Myxococcia; order Myxococcales; family Myxococcaceae; genus JBGATB01. The sequence goes on from JBGATB010000013.1 coordinate 11,750, forward strand.
CGGGCCTTTTGCGCGAGGCCCAGGCCCTGGCGCGGCTGGCCCACCCCAACGTGCTGCCCGTCTACGACGCGGGCGCGGACGGCGAGCACCTCTACCTCGCCCTGGAGCTGGTGCAGGGGCAGACCCTGGCGCAGTGGCTGCACGAGCGGCCGCGGGGGACGGACGAGCTGCTCGGCCGCTTCCTCGAGGCGGGGGAGGGGCTGGCGGCGGCGCACGCGGCGGGGCTGGTGCACGGGGACTTCAAGCCGCAGAACGTGCTGCTCGGGGAGGACGGGAGGGCCCGGGTGGCGGACTTCGGGCTGGCGCGGCGCGCGGGCGCCGGGGGCGCTCCCGGGGCCGGCACCGCGCGCTACCTGGCGCCGGAGCAGCGCGCGGGCGCGCCGCCGGACGCGCGAGCGGACCTCTACGCCTTCTGCGTGGCGCTGCGGGACGCGCTGGACGACCCGGCGCGCGCGGGCCAGCGGGTCCCGGGCAGGGTGCGCCGCGCGCTGGCGCGGGGGCTCGCCCCGGACCCCAGGGCTCGCCACCCGTCCATGCGCGCGCTGCTCGGGGCGCTGCGGCCGCGCGCGCACCGGCGCTGGGCGATCCCCGCGGCGCTGCTGGCGGGGGCGCTGCTCGGGGCGGCGCTGGGGCCGGCGCGCCGCTGGAGCGAGGAGGCCCGCTGCGAGGCGCAGCGCACGCAGGCGCTCGCGCTCTTCGGCGCGCGGGAGCAGGCGGCGCAGCGCGCGGCGTTCGAGGCGCTGGGGCTGCCGCACGGAGCCGGCGTGCAGCGCCACGTGGCGCGGCGGCTGGCCGAGACCACCGCCGAGCTCGCGGCGCGGCGCGCCCAGGCCTGCAGCACCCTGCGCGGCGAGCCGCTGCGGCGGCGCGAGGCGTGCCTGGCCGAGGCCACCGCCGAGCTCTCCGAGCTGATCTCCGCGCTGGCGCACCCGGACCGGGCGCTGGTGGACCGCGCCCCGGAGGTGGTGGCGGCGTACGACGCGCCCGAGCGCTGCGGCAGGGAGGACGCGCAGGCGGGCGCTGCCGTGGACAGGCCGGCGCTGCGGGCGGCGCTGGGCGCGGCGCAGGCGCTGGCCGCGGCGGGGCGCTGGCGGGAGGCGGCGGCGCGCGCGGACGGGGTGCTCGCCGAGCTGGAGCCCGCGGCGGCGGACGGAGGCGCGCTGCCGGCGGGCAGGGTGGTGGAGCCGGCGCTGGCGGCGCGCGCGCGCCTGCTGCGCGGCGGGGCGGCGGCGCACGAGGGGCAGCTGGGGCGGGCGGAGGCGGAGCTCTCCCGGGCGGCGGAGCTGGGGGACTTCGCGCACGCGGCGGCGGTGACGGCGGAGGCGTGGACGCGGCTCTTGCGGCTGCACGCGGGGAGCGGGGGGAAGCTGGAGGCCGCGGAGCGCGAGGCGCACCTCGCGGAGGCGGCGGTGGCGCGGGCGGGGGAGCCGCCGGCGCTGCGGATCGCCCTGGAGCAGGCCCTGGCGACGCAGAGCGATCAACGGGAGCAGCTGGAGAGCGCGCTGCAGCACCAGGAGCGGGCGCTGGCGGTGGCGCGCGCGGCGTTCGGCGAGGCGGACGTGCGGACGGCGCTGGCGCTGCGCAGGGTGGCGCAAAGCCACTACCTGTTGGGCCGGTGGGAGGGGGCGAAGGCGGCGGCGGTGCAGGCGCAGGCGAGGTTGGGGGCGGTGCTGGGCCCGGCGCACCCGGAGCTCTCCCGGGTGGAGACGGTGCTCGGGCTGACACAGCAGCGGCTCGGGGAGCTGGCCTTGGCGCGGCAGACGCTGGCGGGCGCGAGGGCGCGGCTGGAGGCGCTGTACGGGGCGGACCACGCGGCGCTGGCCAGCCCGTGGGTGCGCGAAGGTTGGGCGTTGGCGGAGGCGGGAGAGCCCGCGGCGGGCGAGGCGCTGATCCGCCGGGGGCTGGCGATCGTGGAGCGCAACGGCGGCAGGGAGCAGGCGCTGTACGCGGCGAAGCTCGGCGTGCTGGGGGAGGTGCAGGTGATGAGGGGGCAGCTCGCGGAGGCGGAGGAGAGCTACCGCGAGGTGCTGCGGCTCTACGAGCGCGGCTTCGGGGTGGACTCGCCGAAGCTGGCGCTCGTCTTGTCGCACCTGGGCGAGGTGCGGCGCCTCCGGGGGGACTTGAAGGGGGCGGGGGAGCTGCTGCGGCGGGCGCTGGCGATGATGGACTCGCCGGGGGCGTCCGTCAGCCCGCTGGAGCGGGCGCAGGGGAGGCTGTCACTGGCGGAGGTGCTGGTGGCGCAGCGGCGCGAGCCGGGCGGGGCCCGAGCGCTGGCGGAGGGGGCAAGGGAGGCGTTCGCGCGGCAGCGCTCGTCTTGGAGGGAGCAGGAGCGGGCCGAGGCGCTGCTGGCGCGGCTGCCGGCGGAGGTGAAGCCGGCGAGGTGAGGGCGGCGTGGCCGTGGTTCGGTGACGGGACACGGGCACGCGGCACGGCGCGCTACAGGCAGCAGCGAAAGCCGATGTGCCGTGCCCCTCCCTGCCCCGGCAGGAAGTAGTCCCTCGCCGCGCAGGAGACATCCGCGCGCGCCTGCAGGTGCGATCCCCCCCGAATCACCCGCTGGGGCGCGCCCGGCCGGATCTCGCTCTCCGTCCACTCCGCCACGTTGCCCGACAAATCCGCCACGCCCTGCGCGGTGGCGCAGCCCGCACGCGCGCCCGCCGGCGCCACGGCCCGCTTGCCGGTCTGGCACGCCCCCGGGTCGAACCGCGCGCCGTACGGCCAGCCGCGCTTGCCCTCCCCCGCGCAGGCGCGCTCCCACTCCGCCTCGGTGCACAGCCGCTTGCGCGCGCTCTCGCAGGAGCGCTTCGCCTCCGCCCAGTCCACCCGCGTGGCCGGAAGGGCCCCCTTCCGGTTCGGCCACTCGTACCGGTCAATCCAGAAGCTCCCCACCTGCACCATCCCCGCCTGCGAGGCGAACGCGCCCCTCTCCGCCTCCGCCCGCTGCTGCGCCAGCTCCGCGCGCTGCGGCGCCAGCGCCGAGGCCTGCGAGAGCAGCGCCACCGCCTCGTCCCACTGCCTGGCCCCCAGCGCGGCCTGGCCCAGCGGCGCCAGCGCCGCCACCAGCTCCCCGCGCACCGCCGCCAGCTCCGGCGCCTCGCCGTGCCGCGCCACCGCGCGCGTCAGCCGCACCGCCGCGCCCCTCTCGCCCAGGAGCGCGCCCTGCGCCAGCTGCGCCCTCAGCGCCCTCACCTCTTCCTCCACCGGGCTCGGCGCCGGCGGCGGCGCCACCGCCACCGCTGGCGGCCGCAGCACCTTCGCCCCCACCGCCAGCGCCGCGCCCAGCAGCGCCACGCCCGCCAGCACCGCCGGCCACCGCCTGCGCCTCGCGCGCGCCGCGCCGCCGCCCGCTGGCGCCGGGGCGCCGCGGCTGAGCGTCAGCGCCTCGCGGATCTGCGCGAGGCTCGGCCGGTCCTCCTTCGCCTTTTGCAGCATCCGCAGCACCACCGCGTCCAGCGAGGCTGGCACCTCCGCGCGCAGCGAGGAGACGCGAGGCGGCGGCGCCTCCAGCTGCTTGCGCAGCACCTCGGCGATGGTCCCGCCGTCGAACGGCGTGCGCCCCGTGAGCAGCTGGAAGGTCATCGCCCCCAGCGAGTACACGTCCGAGCGCCAGTCCAGCCCGCGCCCGCGGATCTGCTCCGGCGAGGCGAAGTCCGGCGTCCCCGCGGTGGTGGACACGCCGCGGTCGCCGGAGAAGTTCGCCTGCAGCTTGGCCAGCCCGAAGTCGAGCAGCTTCGGGTAGGGCGGCTCGTGCGGAGAGCGAACCAGGAAGACGTTGCTGGGCTTCAAGTCCCGGTGCACCACCCCCGTCCGGTGCGCGGCGGCCAAGGCGTCGCACACCGCGTCCAACAGCCGCGTCACCTCCTCCACCGGGAGCCCCAGCGGCTGCCGCTCCAGGTACACGTCCAGGCTCTCGCCCTCGAGCAGCTCCATCAGGAGGTACGGGCGGCCATCCGGCAGCGTCCCCGTCCCGAAGATGTCGATGATCCCCCGGTGGCGGACCGCGTTCACCGCGCGCGCCTCGTCGATCAACCGGCGGGTGGCGTCCGGGCTCTGGTCGGTGCGCCAGTGCAGGCACTTGATCGCCACCCGCTTGCCGATCTCCGGGTGCACGCCCGCGTACACCACGCCGGCCCCGCCGATCCCCAGCTTCGCGGTGACGCGGTACTCCCCCACCACCTTCCCCACCAGCGGATCCACCGCCTGCGCGGGCACGGCGGCGCCGTCCCTGGGGCAGACCACGCTCCCGGGCGGCAGCTCCTGCTGGCACTGGGGGCAAACGGTCGGCTGCAACGGGCGCGAGTGTGAATCAGCCGCCGTCCCCGCGCCAGCGCGCGCGCGCAGAGGCTATCTTCCCCGGCCATGTCACCGCCGCGCCGCCTCCTCCTCGCGCCCGCCCTGGCCGCCTGCCTGCTGGCATGCCTGCCGCGCGTGGGGGAGCGCGTGGATGGGGGAGCGCAGGAGCCACCCACCGCACCGTCCCACTGCGCCAACGGCGCCCTGGACCCGGGGGAGACGGACGTGGACTGCGGCGCGGAGTGCGCCGCGTGCGTGGCCGGCCAGGCCTGCGCGGTGGAGGCCGACTGCGTGAGCCTGGACTGCCAGGCGCAGCGCTGCGCCGCCTCCCGCTGCGCGGACGGTCTGCAGAACGGCAGCGAGACGGCGGTGGACTGCGGCGGCGGCGAGTGCCCCGCCTGCGCGCTCGGCCGCGCCTGCGCGCAGCCCCGGGACTGCGCCAGCGGCGTGTGTGACGGCACCTGCGTGGCGGCGCAGGAGGCGTGCGTCACGCCCTTCGCCAGCTGCACCACCTTCGTCGACCTCACCGCGCCCACGGCGGATCGCACCCTCTCGTTCGGCTCGGGCAACAACCGCTACTCGCCGCGCTGCGTGCGGATCCGCCTGGGCCAGTCGCTCCTCTTCGAAGGCGGCAGCTTCGCGGACCATGGCCTGGATCAAGCCTGCGGCCCCTACCCAGCTGTGCTCCCCATGTCTTCGGGCAGCAGCGCCACCTTCCGCTTCGCCAACGCGGTGGGGCTCTACGGCTTCTACTGCCGCGAGCACGGCACGCGCGCGGGCACGGGCATGGCCGGCGCGGTGGACGTGGTGCCGTAGCTTTCGCGCACCAGGCTCTTTAGGGCGCAAAGGACGCTTGGGTTGCGCAGCGCCTGGGCACGCATGGGTCCCGCGGCAGCGCTTCGGACGGCGGGTTGCCTTCCGTCGCCACCCTGTCCCCTTATGAGCCGCTCGCCTCTACATCCGCGACTGGAGGAAGCGCAGCAAGAGGTCCGCGTCCTGCCGGGTAATCCCCGAGCCGGTCTTCTTGCGCATCCGCTCCAGGAGCGCGCTGCCGCGCTCGAGCGTGTCCACCTTGAGGAAGACGCGCTGCAGGGTGTGGCACTTGGAGCACTTGGCCTCGAGCAGGTCCGGGCCCAGGCGTTCGGCCTCCTCGTCCACCGGCGGGGCGGTGGCCACGAGCGGGGGCGGGGCGAGCGGCTCTGGCGGGCGCACCGGCGACGCCGGCTCGGGCTGCACCAGCGGGATGGGCTCTTCGTCCAGCTCGGGGGGCTCGGGATCCGCGGCGCGGCGCGGCGGCACCAGCTTCAAGTCGTGGACGATGTAGCGGGTGAGCACCTCCACGTCCCGGCGGGAGATGAGCAGCGGCGCGCGGCGGCGCATCGACTCCACCAGCCGGCGCCACTGCCACGGGCGCAGGCGCGGCCGCTGCGCCACCTCCGCCGAGTGGCAGAACAGGCACTTCACTTCGTACGCGGTCCGTGCGTCCGAGCCGGACGCGGCGAGCGAGGCGGCGAGCGCGAGCGCGGGGAGCATGGTCAGTACCCGAAGACCAGCGCGGCGCGCGCCACGTGCTGGGTCTCGAACGAGACGCCGTTGAAGAGCCACAGCTCGTAGCCCAGCTTCACCACGAAGCCGCTCCGGGTGCGCAGGAGCAGCGCGGCGGTGTTGCGGAGAATGCCGGCCCGCGGCTCGGAGACGCTGCTGCCCGGCAGCGGCATGCCGAAGCGGTGCAGCCCGTCCGCCCGGTAGATGAGCGTGAGCCACTCCAGCGCGTCCACGTCCAGCTGCGCGTACCAGCCGAGCTTGAGGAAGAACGGGTCCACAATCTCGAACCGGTAGCCCGGCGCGTCCGGGTCGAAGTCGGTCCGCCGGCCGATCGCCTTGGCGCGCACGGTCACCCGCCCCACCCGCCCGTAGGCCTCGAGGCCGGCGATGAGGTACGCGAGCCGGTCTCTGGGGTCGTAGTACCCGCCGCCGAAGGACGCGCCCAGCGAGAAGTCCCCGCGGGAGGCCACCACGCGCGCGCCCAGCGCCGGGGTGCGGTTGCCGTCCTGGAAGCGGCGCGAGTCCACCCAGTCCAGGTCGTTCTGACCGACCAGCCCCTTCACCGCGTAGACGGTGTAGTCCAGCTGCAGGCCGGCGCCCGGGGAGAGGCTGCCGAACACCTCCACGCCGTTGTCGCTGTAGGGCGTGGGCAGCACGCCCAGGTTGAACTCGGAGGGGGTGTACCGGAGCATGTCCCCCATCGCGTAGGGCAGCGGCTTGGAGGGCGCGGTGTAGTTGGACGGGTCGTGGCGGGTGTTGAACTCGCCGATGGGGACGTTGATCCGCCCCACCCGCACGTTGAAGGCGTCGTTCACGTGCAGCTCGCCGAACGCCTGGTCCACCTCCAGGCCGTGGCAGCCCGCACAGGCCTTGGCGGTGAAGCTCACGTTCTGGGTGACGTCGACGATGACCTTCTGGGCGATCTCCAGGTTCGTGGAGTCGATCCCCAGCGTGCCCGGCGCGGCGAGCCGGCCAGACGCGCCGAACACCTCGCGGTGGTCCAGCGCGATGGAGCCGGCCAGCGTCACCTCCACCGCGGACGCGCTGCCGGCGAAGGCGAGCAGCGCTGCGAAGGCGAGGCGAGCGCAAAGTCGCACCATGGACGGCGGGGATTCTCGGCCGGCTCCGGCCGGCTGTCACCTTCGCGGCGGGTGCGGTATCTGTCTGGGCGCGAATGAACCGCCTGCTCGCCTGCCTCGCCTGCTCGGCGGCGCTCGCCCTCACCGCGCCCGCCCGGCGCGCCAAGGCCTGAGGCCTCTCCGCCCCCGTCGGTCCGACGGGCGTCACCCAGAGCTGCAGCGGCCACCCCGAGCGCACGCTGCGGGTGGGGCTCAACGGCGCCGCGTTCCGCAGCACCCTCCTGCTCGGCGGCGCCACCTGGCGCTTCGAAGAGGTGGCCGCCGGCGCCACCTTCGAGCTCACCCGCGCGCGCTGGACCTTCTCCTTCGGCGCGGGCGCGCTGCTGGGCGGCCGGCTCGAGTCGAGCGACGAGAGCGTGGTGCTCGGGCCGGGCGGGCTGCTCTCCGCCGGCGCCGCCTACGCGCTGCTCAAGCAGGACGGCGCCGTGCCCTTCGTGGTGCTGGGCGGCTCCGCGTCCGGCTCCGCGGCGTCCGCGCCCGGCAGCGCGCTCATCTCGGTGGATCTCCGGGTGAGCGCCACCGCGGGCTACACGCTGTGGGAGCGGCTCACGCCGTACCTCACCGCGCGGCTCTTCGGCGGCCCGGTCTTCTTCCGCGGCACCACCGGCTCGGACGCGCACCACTACCAGCTGGGCGCGGGGCTGGTGCTACTCCTGCCGGGTGGGTTGGACGTGTCCGCGGAGCTGGTGCCGCTCGGTGAGCAGCGGGTGAGCGCGAGCGTGGGCTACAGCTTCTAGCCGCGGAACGTCCAGTGCCAGGGCTCGCCGCCCACGTCATTCCGGAAGCCGTAGCTGGCCGCGTTCGCCTTGAGCCACGCGTAGGCCCGGGTGCCGTAGCCGCCGATCCCACCGATGTCCATGGCGATGCCGCCCTGGTGGTTCGAGTACCCGGGCTTGGCGGCGAGGTTGCCGGTGCCGTTCAGGTACATCTGATAGAGCCGCTGCTGCTGCTGCATGGTGCGAAAGCCGCTGGTGGCGGAGAGGTTGATCCCCGCCTTCCGCGCCGCGGCCTGCATCGCCAGGAAGCCGCGCGCCGCGTCCGCGCGCATGTACTGGCCGTTGCCCACCGAGACCACGGAGATCTGCTGGGGCCGGCCGTGGATGTATGCGTTCACCTGCTGCCCGGGACCGAGGATGGCGCCATCCTGGCCCAGCATCCCGAGCGCGCCCGAGCCGCCACCGCCGGCGAGCAGGTTCACGCCGGGCGGCAGCTTGAGGCCGAAGAACGAGCCCCACGTCTGCTGCCCCACCTGCCCGTCCACCTTGAGCCCCTTGGCCTCCTGGTACCGGTAGACCGCGTCGAGCGTGGACGCGTCAAACCGGCCGCTGCTCCCGCAGTCGAACCCCGCCGCCTTCAGCTTCTCCTGCAGCTCCTTCACCTCCGGCCCGCTCGAGCCCATGGTGAGCAGGTGGCGGCTGGAGACGGCGCTCATGCCGCCGCTGTCGCCGGGGCGGGTCCGATCGGCTCGGTTCACTTCTAGGGTCATGTTCGGCGTGCTCCGACGATGAAACCGTCAACCTCTGGTGATGGAGGATTCTCGGTTTCTGCGAAGCAAAGGTTTCGTCTGAAAACCGCTGACGCCACGGCCATTTATGACGCTGGCGCCTGCTCCGGCGAGGCCTCCCGCCGCGCCAGCGCGGCGGCGGCCACCCTGCCGAGGCGCGTCATGCCTTCGCGGATCAACTCCGGCGGGCGGTTGGAGAAGTTGAGCCGCAAAAACTCGCGGCGGCCGGGCTCGGCGAAGAAGGGCGCGCCGGGGACGAAGGCCACCCGCTCGCGCACCGCCTCGTGGAAGAGGTCCTCCGCCTGCAGCGGGCGCGGCAGCGTCACCCAGCAGAAGAGCCCGCCCTCCGGCCGCGTCCAGCGCGCGCCCTGGGGCAGGTGGCGGGCCAGCGCCTGCAGCATCGCGTCCCGCCGCTCGCCGTACACCCGCCGCAGCAGCGCCAGGTGCCCGTCGTAGTCGAACGAGCGCAAGAGCTGCGCCGCCGCGCGCTGCGAGAGCGTCCCGGTGTGGAGGTCCGCGGCCTGCTTGGCCACGGTCATGGCGCGGATGAGCTCGGCGGGGCCGGTGGCCCAGCCCACGCGCAGCCCGGGCGCCAGCGTCTTGGAGAAGGTGCCCAGGGTGACCACCAGCCCGGCCTCGTCCAGCGCGCCGAGCGACGGCAGCGCCTGGCCTTCGAAGCGCAGCTCCCCGTACGGGTCGTCCTCGAGGATGGGCACGCCGTGGCGCGCCGCCAGCTCCACCAGCGCGTGCCGCCGCTTCAGCGAGAGCGTGGTGCCCTTGGGGTTCTGGAAGTTGGGGACGACATAGATGAGCCGCACGCGCTCGCGCTCCAAAAGCTCGCCGAGCGCCTCCACGTCCATGCCCTCGTCGTCGCTGGCCACGGTGGCGAAGCGCGCCTCGTGCGCGGTGAAGCTCTGCAGCGCGGCGAGGTAGCTGGGGCTCTCCACGGCGACCAGGTCGCCCGGATCGAGCAGCACCTTGCCGAGCAGGTCGATCCCCTGCTGCGAGCCGGCGGTGACGAGCACCCGGTCCACTTCAGTGGCCAGGCCCTGCCGCGCGTAGCGGGCCACCAGCCACTCCCGCAGCGGGACGAAGCCTTCGGTGGTGCTGTACTGCAGCGCGGCCGCGCCCTCTGAGGCGAAGACCTCCGCGTGGGCCCGCGCCAGCTCGGCGATGGGGAAGAGCTCCGGCGCCGGCAGCCCTCCCGCGAAGGAGAGGATGTCCGGCCGCTCCGCCACTTTCAAAATCTCCCGGACCGCGGAGGCCTGCACCTTCGACATGCGCTTCGCCAGCTGGATGCTCATCGCGACTTCTCCTTCAAGAGCTCTTCGGCCACGTGCACGCGCGTCTCTTCCTTGATGGACGTGAGCACGATGGTGGTGTGGGTGCGGGTCACGCCGGGGATGGTCCGCAGCGTCTCCACCAGCAGCGCGTCCAGCGTGCGGGTGTTCTGCGTCTTCACCTTGAGCAGGTACGAGTCCTGCCCCGCCACGCGGTGGCACTCGAGCACGTCCTGCAGCGCGTGCACCTTGCGGGCGAAGCCGTCGAAGTACTTCGGGTGCTCGATGCTCACGCCGATGAAGGCGGTGATGTCCTTGCCCAGCTGCGCCGCGTCCACCTTCGCCGCGTAGCCGCAGATGACGCCGCGCTCCTCCAGCTTGCGCAGCCGCTCCGCCACCGCGGGCTGGGACAGCCCCACCTCGCGCGCCAGCTCCAGCTGCGTCGCCCGCCCCTCCTGCTGCAGCCGCTGCACCAGCTGATGGTCGATCCCGTCCATGACCCAGACATAATAGTTATTCGTCCAACTGGTCTGCAACTTATAGAAATAAGGTCCAAGAGGCCAATCAGGCCAGCCCTCGTTGGGCCAAGCGCGTTAGGGTGCCAGCCCGCATGAACGCGCACGAGCAGCTGATCCACCGGCTCTACGAGTCGATGAACCGGCACGACGGAGAGGGCATGGCGCGCTGCTACACGGCGGACGCCACCTTCAGCGACCCCGTCTTCCCGGGGCTGCAGGGCGAGCAGGTGGGGCGGATGTGGCGGATGCTGTGCGCCCGGGGGAAGGACCTTCGCGTCGAGGTGAGCGCCCTCCGCCTCGCCACGGACAGCGAGGGCAGCGCCCACTGGGAGGCCTGGTACACCTTCAGCGGAACGGGGCGGAAGGTGCACAACGTGATCGAGGCCCGCTACACGTTCCGGGACGGGCTGATCGCCAGCCACGTGGACCACTTCGACCTCTGGCGGTGGACGCGCCAGGCGCTGGGCGTGAGCGGCGCGCTGCTCGGCTGGACGCCGCTGTTGCGGCAGAAGGTCCGCGCCCGCGCGCGCGCCGGGCTGGAGGCCTGGCGCGGTTAGAGCAGCGCGTGTGAGGCGCGGGCGCCCGCTGGTGCCATATGTGCGAGGTGTCGGCATGAGCCGTCGGGGCGAAAGCGCCCAACGCGAGCGTGCGCCGCTTCACGGCGGAGTCGGGCGCGCTCGGCGCAGGTGAGGTGGCGCGCCGCACCTGAGCGAAGGGGTGCGATTGACGCCCTTCGCGGCGCGACCGGACACTTTCCCCGTGCGCGTCTTCGCAGCGGCCGGCCTCCTTCTTCTTTCCGCGTGTACAGGCAGCGTCGTGGGCCCGGAGGGCCCCGAAGGCTATCCCGGGCCCGCCGGCCCGCAGGGCGAGCGCGGAGATCCCGGGCCACAAGGCGAGCGCGGCCCGCAAGGCGTGGCGGGCGCGACGGGACCCGCAGGGCCGGACGGCTCGCCGGGCGTCACCGGCGCGAGCGGCGCGGCCGGCGCGGCGGGACCCAAGGGCGCCACCGGGCCGCAGGGTCTGCCCGGAGCTCCCGGGCCGGTGGGGCCCGAGGGCGACCCGGGCGCGCCCGGCGTTCCGGGCTCCGCGTTCGAGGTGGTGGACGCGGCCGGCGTGGTGCTCGGCCCCTTCCTCGGCGTGGACTACGTGGGCTTCAACTCCGCCATGGCGATGCGCTTCCTGCGAGACGGCCTCATCTGGACGGTGCTCGCGGATGGCACGTTCTGGGCGCAGCAGCCCGGGACGTGGTTCCCCACCAACGACTGCAGCGGCGTCCCCTACTCCTCGAAGATCTACTCCTGGGAGCAGCTTCCCATGTACGCGAAGGCGAACAACGCCGAGGCCCGCCCAGGCGAGCAGGTCTACAAGGCGGACCCGGCGGCGCCGCTGACCGCGGGGTGCATGTACCGGAACTGGCAGAAAGGGACCTGCCTCTCCAACGGCTCGGCCTGCTCGAGCGCGCCATCGTGGTCCGCGCTCGTGCCGATGGGCACGGTGCCCGGCCCCTTTACGCCCCCCATTGGTGTCCGATGAGGCTCCTGCTCGTAGCGTGTCTGACGCTGGCGGCGTGCTCCCGCCCGGCCGCGGCGCCTGGCCCCAAGGGGGAGACGGGGCCCGCCGGCGCGAAGGGCCCCAAGGGAGATCCGGGGGAGCCCGGGGTGGCGGGGCCGGCAGGAGACCCCGGCGCGCCCGGTGAGGCGGGTGACCCGGGTGCCCAGGGAGCGCCAGGAGAGCCGGGCGAGCCGGGCGTGACGGGCCCCGTGGGCGAGCCGGGAGATCAGGGCCCCAGCGGCGCGACCGGCGCCGTGGGCGCGAAGGGGCCGGCCGGCCCGGCGGGCAACTCCGGGCTTCGGCTCGAGGTGGTGGACGGGAACGACGCGGTGCTCGGCCGCTTCGTGGGCTTGCTGGACGTGCGGCTGCTGGTGGAGCGGGCCGGCTACTGGTGGACGATCGAGGCGAACGGGACGGTCCACTCGTTCCTCAACCCGAGCCAGTTCGTCTACGAGAGCACGGACTGCACGGGCGTCCCCCACCTGCGGGACTCGTTCGTTCCCCCCAAGGCGCTGCTCAAGGCGCCTGGACAACCCTACGTCCCCGCGGTGGGCGAGACGCTCTACACGCCCGTCGATGGCTCGGTGGTGCAGAAGGTCTTCCACTCCGTCTACTACGGCGCCTGCAACAGCGTCTCCGGGTTCACCGTCTCCGGCCAGCCGCTGCGCGCCGCCACCACCGTCCCCGCCGCCTTCACGGGGCCACTGCGGATCCGCCCATGAGACTCCTCGCGCTGCTGCTCGGCACGCTGGCCGTGCTCCCTCCCGCCGAGGCGCTGGCCCAGACAGCCGTCGGACCTGCGGGGCCGGCCGGCGCGGCGGGTCCCGCGGGGCCGAAGGGCGAGCAGGGGCCGCGCGGCCCCACCGGCGAGAAGGGGCCTGGCGGCGCGCAGGGCGCGAAGGGGCGCACCGGCAACCCCGGCATGAAGGGCGAGCAGGGCGCGGCCGGCGCGGCCGGCCCGCAGGGCGCGAAGGGAGATCCAGGCCCCATCGGCGTGACCGGAGCGGACGGCCCGCAGGGCCCCACCGGTCCGCGGGGGCCCGCCGGCCCCGCGCTGTCGCTCTATGACGCGAACGGCATCTCGCTGGGCGCGGTGGTGGGGGTGACCTCGCAGTACATCCTGGTGTGGAAGGACGGCCTGCTCTGGCCGTACCAGCAGAGCGGCGCGGTGGCGCTCTGGGGGCCGTACTTCACCGCGGACGCGTGCGCCGGACCGCCCTACTTTGCGACCACCACGCCACCGCCTGCGCAGCTGGTGCTCGGTGGCCCCTCGGCGAACGTGGCCGGGCAGCCGGTCTACGCCGCCCCGCCGGGCGCCACCCTCACCCCGAACCTCAACTTCCGCAGCTACCTGGACGGGAGCTCCGTGTGCCGGGCGGCGGTGTTCACCCAGCCGGGCATCGCGCTGGTGCAGGTGGGAACCTCGCCCGGGCTCGCGGCGAAGCCGCTGACCATCCACTGACGGCTAGAAGTACCAGCCGAAGTTGAGGGTGGGGAAGAACATGTAGCCGAGCGCCCGGGTCGAGGAGCGCTCGAAGAGGATGAGGCCGATCGCCAGCTCGGCGGAGAAGCCAGACGGCCCCAGGTACTGCACGCCCACGTCGAAGTGGGCGCTCTTCCCGAAGATCTCGTTGTACGTGTAGGCGTCCTCGTTGACCTTCACGAGGCTCTCCTTCCCACGCAGCCCCAGCGTGGCGGCGGAGATGCGGGCACCGGCGCCCACGAAGGGGCTGAAGCGGAAGCCCAGCGGCACGAAGCGCGCGCCCAACCCCAGCCCGAGCCCCACCAGGTCGAAGTCCACCTGCGGGAACCACTTCTCCGCGACGATGACCGTGCCCACCAGCGCGAAGATCCCCCGCGTCCCCACCACGTCCAGGCCGATCCCGAAGCGCTTGGCCACGCGGGGGTTGCGGTCGATCTCCGCCTTCACCTGCTTCTTGATCTGCACCTCGCGCTTCTCGTCCGCCTCCATCTCCTGGAGCCGCTGGTACCAGCTCTTGAAGTCCGGGTCCTCGGCGAGCGAAGGGTCCGAGGAGAGCGCGTCCCGCAGGGACTGCCGCTCGCGCGGGCGGTCCGCCAGCTTGTCGTACGCCTCGGCGAGCCGCACCAGCGCGCGGCCGCGCCCGCGCAGCGCTGCCAGGTCATCCGGGGTGGAGAGCAGGATGTCGTCGAAGATGGCGAGCGCGGCGCCGGCCTCGCCCGCCGCCAAGAGCGAGAGCGCCTCGCCGCGGCGCCACTCGCGGCGCAGGGCGTAGTCCCGCTCGTCCGGCGCGCCCTTCACCAGCCCGGCGGAGAGCGGCTGCGGCGTGAAGGGGAGCTGCGCCACCTCCAGCCTCGCGCCGGCCTTGAGCGTCACCGCCGCGACCTCCAGCTGCTCGGGCTGCACGCGCTTGACCCGGTAGTCGCCCGGGGCGATGGCGAGCGTGAGCGCCGCGGAGGGGCTGCTTCGCCCTTCGGCCACCAGCTGCCACTCGCGCGCGTCCACCACCACGTAGCGCTGGCTCTCCGCCTTGGGCAGCACCAGCGCGGCCACCGCGCGCTCGGGCCGGGTGAGCACCACCTCGCCCTGCCCCTTGAGCTCGAAGCGGAAGGCGGGCTTCTGCGGCACCGGCGAGGCCGCGGTGTCCGCCTCGGTCCGCGCGAAGGCGTAGCGGTAGGCCTCGGAGAGGGTGACCTGACCGTTGCGGTCCACGTCCGCCGCGCCGCGCAGCCCGGAGACGAGGTGGTGGGTGAACACCGAGCCCGCGAGCGCGCGCGTCTCCTGGGAGAGCTCGTCCGCGCCGCTGGAGGTGAGCACCGCCAGGCCGCGCACCGTGAGCTCGTCCACCACGCGGACCTCGAACGGGAGCGTGGGGCGGCCGCCCTTGGCCGCGAGGATCGACCCGGACTTGCACGCGTCCAGCACCGCCACGCGGACGCTGGCGGGCAGGTCGCGGAGCGCCTCGTAGAGCTCCGCGTGCGGCAGCGGCGCGCCCTTGAGGTGCAGGTGCCGCTCGTCCGAGTGGCCCGAGTAGTAGAAGACGAAGAGCGTCTCCGCGTTGGCCTCGCGCAGCGTGGCGGCCAGCCGCCGCAGGTGCGCGCGCACGTCCGCGGTGTCCGGGTCCTTGAGCAGCGTCACCCGGTCCGGCGCGAAGCCGCCCAGCTCCACCAGCGCGTCCCGCACGTGGGCCGCGTCGGACTCGGCGTGGCGCAGCGGCCGGTCGTTCGCCCAGCCCGCGTTCGCGCCAATGAGCAGGGCGAAGCGCTGCTCCTCGGCGCGCGCCGCGCCGCTCGCCAGAAGCACCACCGCAGCGAGGACGAGACCGGAGCCCTTCAAGGTGGGCAAAGGTCCTACCACACCCGGGCGAGCCCTTAAATCAGCCCGCCCCACCCAGGTGACGCCCGCCCGAACGCCGCGCGCAGCTGGGCGTAGCGCTCCGGCGGGAGGGGCCCTTGCTCGGCGGCCTTCACCGCGCTCTCGAGGTGGGCCGGGCGCGAGGTGCCCACCAGCAGCGCGCCCACGCCGGGGACGGCGGCGGTGAAGCGCAGCGCGAGCGCCTGCCAGCCTTCCTCCGGCTCGGGGAGGGCGAGCGCGCGGAAGCGGTCCCAGTAGGCGGCGAGATCTTCCGCGTGCGGGCGCTGCGCGAAGCGCCAGGGCGCGTTACCCAGGGCGCGCTTGGCGAGCACCCCCACGCCGCGGGAGGCGGCGTGCGCCACGAGCGTGTCGATCCCGGCCTGATCTACCAGGCTCACCGAGCACTGCACGGCCCCGAAGGCGCCGCTGTCGATCGCCCAGCGCAGGGGCTCGCCCTCGCCGGAGTAGGCGGCGACGCGGACCTTGCCATCCCGCTGCGCGGCGCACAGCGCGTCCACCACGCCGGGGCGCTCGAGCACCTCGCGCGGGCAGGAGTGGAGGTGGACGAGGTCGAGCGCCTCCACCTGGAGCGTGCGCAGCGCGTCTTCGATGCCTTCGCGGATGCAGCCGGGCGTCCAGTCTTCGTGGCCGCGCACGCCGTAGCCGCACTTGGTGGAGACGAGCACGCGCCCCTTGCGCGCGGAGAGCCAACGGCCCAGGCGCTGCTCGGAGAGGCCGTAGCTGCGCGCCGTGTCCACCAGCGTGACGCCCAGCTCCAGCGCACGGTCGAGCAGGCGCGCCACGTCCGCGTCCGCCAGCTCGGGCGAGCCGATGTGGCCGGCGCCCAGCGCCACCAGCGGGACGGACAGGCCGGTCTTGCCGAGCGGTCGCAGCTCCATGGGGAGCGGGGCGTCGCACGGGGGAGAGGGGAGGGCAATGGCTTTCGAACCGAGCGTCCGCCCGTGCCCGTGCCCCGTGCCCCGTGCCCCGTGCCCCGTGCCCCGTCGTTCCGTACCCGTACCCGTACCCGTCACCGCTCCCGAACCCGAACCCGAACCCGACCGAGGTCGCGTCCGCGTCGCCACCTACGTCCATCACCGCAGGACCTCGATGAGCATCTTCACAACGAAGGAGACAGCGCCGTTCGGGTTCGGGTTCGGGTTCGGGAGCGGTGACGGGTACGGGTACGGAACGACGGGGCACGGCGACATCGGGGCACGGCGAGGACCGGGCACGGCGACGAGCCGGCGCCCCCGGCGCCAGCAGACACACATCCACTCTGGCTGGGCGCTCACCTCGCCCCGCCCCCTTCGCACTAGAGTTTCTGCGTGCTGGCGCCCTCCCTCCTCGCCGCCTGGCTCGCGGCCACTGCCTGCGGCGGTTGGGGAGCGCCCATGGTCGTGAGCCCACCACCCCAGGTGGCGGACGGCGCCTCGCAGTCGGACTTCGTGCAGCTGATCAGCCTTCCGGGGGGCGGCGTGCTCGGCGTCTTCCAAGATCACCGCCGAAGCCGCGAGCGTTCGGACATCTACGCCGTCCGCTTCGATCCCACGGGGGCGCGGCTGGACGCGGAGGGGCTGCTGCTCAGCAATGACCTCGGCCACGTCCACTGGGACCCCACCGCCGCGTGCCTGGGCGCCAGCTGCCTGGTGGCCTGGCGCCGGCCCCCCTTTGACGTGGTGGCGGCGACCTTCGACCCTGCCACCGGGGCCCGCGGGACTGCGCGGACCGTGATGAACAACTGGGGCTTGAGCGCGGTCACCGCGACTCCGAGCAACTACGTCATCGTCACCCAGAACGGCAACACCCTGGAGAGCCGGCTGCTCAGCGCCGCGGGGATCCCCACCGGAGGAACCACCGCGCTCGCCACGGACGCCAACGGCACCCTCCCACCGGTGCTGCTCACCGGAACCTCCGGGGTGCTCGTCGCCTGGTCTGACGCGAGCAACGGCCCCGTGCGCTCGCGCATGCTGGACCTGCTCGGCCAGCCCACGGCGGCGATCCGGGTCCACGCCGCCAGCTTCTCGGCGCGCGCCGCCGGCGTCTGGGATGGGAGCCGCTTCGTCCTCGCCTGGGGCACCAGCTCGGCGGTGGTCATCCAGCGGCTGGACGGCACGGGCGCGCCGATAGACGCCTCGCCGGTTCAGGTGCTGCCGGTGGCCGCACGGTCGGTCGCGCTGGCCTACGACGGCGCGAACCTGCTGCTCGCCTGGACCACCAGCGCCTCGGAGGCCTCGGTCACGCGCGTGGAGCCCACCCTGCTGTCCAACGTGGGCCCCACCGCGCGGCTGCCGTTCGCGCCGGTCGAGCCGGACCGGGTGCGGATCGCCGCCGGCGGCCGGAATCTGCTGACCGTGGAGGAGCTGAGCACCGAAAAGCCCAGGCACCTGCGCGCCGCCACGTTCGCGTACCTGGCGGACGGCGGAGTGGACCTCACGCCCACGCTCGGCGGCGGCCTGGACCGCCACAACTCCAACCCGGCCAGCTACGCCGGCGCGTGGGATGGGAGCCGCTTCCAGGTGGTCTGGGTGGAGCAGGCGGAGGCCGGGGACCGCCTCCGGGCGCAGCTGCTGAGCCCCTCGGCCGCGCCCCTGGGCCCGCCCGTGGAGCTGCAGAGCGGCGGAACGTACTACCAGCCCGCCCTCCGCTTCCTTCCGGGCAGGGGCGGTCAGCTGGTGTGGACCGACGGGCCCCCGGGCGCGACCTACGGGACCCACCTCTGGTGGGGACAGCTGAGCGCCTCGGGGCTGAGCGCGCCCACGCGGGTGGTCACGGACGTGCGCGGCGACGGGCGCGGCCACCTCCAGACGATCGGCGCGACGAGCGCGTTCGCCTGGGCGGGCCAGCTGGGCGGCCTCAACGGCGGGCTCCGCCTGAGCAGCCTCCCGGAGGATGGGGGGCGGCCGTCGTCCCCCACGCTGATCAGCAGCGCGGTGAGCGGCCCCACCGACACCGCGTTCGTGGGAGGCACCGATGCCGGGCTCTTCGCCTGGGGCATGTGGAACACCGGGCTGCAGTGGATCCGGCTGTCCCCCCAGCTCGCGGCGCTGGACGCGCCGCGGACGCAAGCGGACGGCTACATGCGAAACGTGGTGGCGAGCTCCAACGGCGAGGACTTCCTCGTGGGCTACACGGAGGGCTACGACACCCTGCGGGTCCGGCTGCAGCGGATCTCCGCGAGCGGGCCCGCGCTGGGCTCGCAGGTGACCGTCTCCTCCGCGGCGGACATGCCGTACCAGGAGCGGGACGTGTCGCTCGCCTACGACGGCCAGGCCTACCGCGTGGCGTACGAAGTGGGCGGAGACGGCGGCACGGACGTCCTCTGGCGCAGGGTGTGGCCCGACGGCGGGGTGGAGGCCGCGCAGCCAATCGCCGCGGGGCCGTGGGACGAAGAGCTGCCCCGCCTCGTCGAGGGTGGCCCGGGGCGGGTGCTGGCGCTGTGGCGCCAGTGGGACCCCGCCACGGGCGCCTCGCGGCTCTACGCCCGGACGTGGACGGAGCTGCCCACGGGCGCCCCGTGCGCGGATGCCGCGGAGTGCGCCAGCGGAATGTGCGCCGGCGCGGGCATCTGCTGCGACGCGGACGCCGGCCCCTGCGCGCCGCTCCAGCCGCCGGACGGCGGCGATGACGGCGGTCTGGAGGACGCGGACGCGGGGGCGCAGAGCGATGGCGGAGAGCTCGGGCCGCGGCGGCTGCCGGTGGGCTGCGGCTGTGGCGCCGGAGGGTCACCGATGGCGGCCCTCCTGCTGACGCTGCTGCTCTTCGGGCGCGCCCGCGCTAGCTGGCGCACGAAGCGCGGAAGTCCTGCGTCTTCGTCTCGTGGTCCTTGAGCAGCAGGGGCTGCGGGGGAGGCGCGAGGTGGGCGCTGGCCCCGCTGGGGCAGGCGGGCAGCTTCACCGTGACGGAGATCTCCTGCTGCGACGGCAGGCGCGAGACCTCGTAGGAGCAGCGCCCGCGGCTCTCGCGGATGGCGGTGCGGCCAACCGGCGTCCCTTGCGCCGCCGCCTCCACCGTGAGCCGCTTGCACCAGTCGCTCTCGGAGAGGCCCTGCGGGAGGTAGATCACCCCCACCACGCTCGAGCTGCTCACCGCATCCAGGTTGGGATCTCCGGCCTTCGCGCGTGACAGGTCGCAGCCGCCGGCGAGCGCCGCCGCGGCGAAAGACAACACCAGGCATGTACGCATGGGGGTTTTCAGCTCCTGCTTTGAGGCCGGTCACCCCGGGTTGGCGCCGGCGGCCAAAGCCACGGGAGTGGGTGCCTCCTCGCGCCGCGCCCTTCGCCGCCCCTGCAGCGAAGTGGCCTGAAAGCGCGCTTTACAGATCACCGCGGCAACTGGCTGCCCTTCTCCTCGGAAAACGAGAGTAACGACGTACTTCCGCAAATTTGAAGGAGTTGTCATGTCCGACCTCAAGACCAAGCCGGTCACCATGAATGCCCGCTTCGCGCCGGGCATCCCCGGCACGGACCTCAAGGCGCTGGTGCTCGAAGGCAGCGTCAACGACAAGGAGCTGGCGAAGAACCTGCCCGCCGGGTTCGACGGCCTCGAGCGGCCGTTCGCGCTCTACCCGTCGTGGAACCAGGACAAGGTCGAGTGGCGCCGGGTGGACCTCGGCTACATCTCGCCGCCGAACAACGGGAACGGCAGCTTCGTGCCCTCCCCCACGGACCTCTACTTCGGCGAGGGCTTCGTGACCGAGCAGGACGCCAAGCTGATCGAGCAGCAGGGCGTGGCGTTCGGCGTGGACACCAACCGCGGCACCTTCTGGCTCCAGGGGATGGGCGACAACCTCATCCCGGACGACAAGTAGGTCCTCTCGGGATGGCTGGCCGCGGCGTGCGCTGAGCGGGGGAAGAAACGCTGTCCCCTTTTCATCGCTCGGCGAGCTGGACCTCCGCGGCGTGCAGCCCCTCCGCCGCGCCGCTGACGCGGCGGGAGAGCTCCAGCGCCACCCACGGCGCGCCGGGCACTGCCGCCTGCAGCTTGGCGCCCGCCTCCTCCGGCTCCAGGCCGAGCGCCAGCACCCCCACCTCGTCCCGCTCCAACCGGCCGATCAGCTCGGCCGGGAAGGCGCGCTCGAGCGCCAGTGCCTCGGGGCGGCGGTTCGCCGCTTCCAGCCGCGCCGCCAGCAGCGTGAGCTTCAAACCGCCCACCAGCGCCCGTGAGGTCTGCAGCTCCAGCGCCTCCACGAAGGCCTCGCGCCCCAGGAGATCCAGCTCGGGGTCGAAGCGCGAGAGGTACCGGAAGCTGGACTCCGGCTCCTGCGCGGTGAGCAGCCGCGCCTGCCACTCCAGCTCCCCTGCCACCCGCGTGGCGAGCAGGCGCAGCAGCGCGCGATCGAAGTGGCCGAACCGGTGCGGCGCGAAGTCCATCACGCACAAGGTCCCCAGCGCGTGGCCGCCGCGCGTGTAGAGCGGCATCCCCGCGTAGAAGCGCACCCCGCGCAGCTGCACCATCCGGTGCGTCTTGAAGCACGGGTTGCGCAGGGCGTCCTGCAGCACCAGGGGCGCCCGCGCGGTCACCACGTGCGTGCAGAAGGACTCCTCGCGCGGCAGCGCTCCCTTGGCCTCGAGATCATCCGGCAGCCCCCAGGAGCACAGCCAGCGCTGGCGCCTGTCGTCCACCAGGCTCACCAGGCACAGCGGCATCCGGAACAGCCGCCCCACCCGCTCCACGAAGCGAACCATCCCCTCGGAGGGCTCCAGCTCCCCCAGGCCCAGCCGGTGGAAGGCCTCCAGGCGGCTGGCCTCCAGCTTCTCCCCGTCCCACGGCGCGGCCGGGATCGCCCGGCCCTCCAGCAGCGAGCGGACGGCCGTGAGGAAGGCGTCCACGTCAAACGGCTTCTGCAGCGCGCCGGTGGCGCCGGCGGGGATCGCCGCCTCCAGGCAGTCGCACAGCGCGGACAGCGTGAGCACGGGCAGGCTGGGGCGCTGGGCGCGCACCGTGGCCAACAGCTCGAACCCGTCCAGGTCCGGGAGGACGAGCTCGGTGATCACCGCGTCACACGGCACCTGTGCCAGCGCGGCGAGCGCCGGGGCCACCCCGGTGACGTGCAGCGGCGCGTAGCCGTGCGCCTGGAGGAGCTCCAGCAACACCATGGCCAGATCCGGGTCATCCTCGACGAGCAGGATGCGTGGCTTGCCCGCGTCTTCCATCGTCCGCACCAGATGGAGATGGGCCCCTGCTGCGCCCATTGTCCGAGGCGCCAACGTGCTAGGACCCACGGGCGATGAGGTCCCGCACGCTCCCGGAGCTCCCGGGCCGCTGCAAGCGCTGCTACCTGGTGGAGGCCTGGTGCCTGTGCGCCTGCGTCCCCACGGTGCAGACGCGCGTGGGGCTCACCGTGCTGCGCCACTTCCTGGAGACGCCCAAGTCCACCAACACCGCGCGGATCGCCGCGCTCGCGCTGCCCCGCTGCGAGGTGGTGGAGTTCCAGGAGCCGAACGCCGCGCTGGACGCGCGCCTCGCCCAGCTGAAGGACGCCTGGGTGCTCTTCCCCGGCGAGGGGGCGGCCCCGGAGGGCGCGCCCGCGAACCTGGTGGTGCTGGACGGGACGTGGCGGCAGGCGCGGAAGATGATGAAGAAGATCCCCGCGCTGGCCCGGATGCCGCGCTACCCCCTCTCGCCGCCGGTGAGGGCGCGGCAGCGGCTGCGCCAGAGCCCGCACCCGGAGAACCGGAGCACGCTCGAGGCGATCGCGGATGCGCTGAGCGCGCTCGAGTCCCCCGAGGCCGGCGAGCAGCTGCTGCGGCTCCACGAGCTGTTGGTGGAGCGCACCCTCCGGGCGCGGGGCCAGGCAAGCGCGTTGCAGGGAGCGCCGTTGGATCTACCGACGAGGTGACACCATGGACCAGTGGCAGCAGGGGCAGGACGAGGACATTCCGCCGTCTTCGCTGAAGAAGAGCCGGGCGTGGTTCTGGGCGCTGCTGCTGGTGTTGGTGGTGGCCGGGGGTGGCTACGCGGTCTGGAAGTACGTGCTGGATCCGACACGTGGCCAAACGGACACAGCGCAGGCGGACGCGGGGACGGTGGGCGCGGACGGCGGGCCGGCGGTCTCGCTGGCCGAAGGTGACGCGCTGCTCAAGGCGCTGGCGGGCAAGCTCTCCAGCTCGGCGGAGCTGCTCAAGTGGCTCTCCGGCGAAGAGGTGATCCGCCGGCTCACCGCGGCGGTGAACTTGATTGCGGACGGGGACAGCCCGCGCACGGTGCTGGCGTTCCTGGAGGTGCAGGGGCCGTACGCCGTGACGGAGAAGGAGGGCCCCAAGGCGAAGAAGGCGGCGAAGAAGAAGCCGGTCCGGAAGGGGAAGAACCACAAGCCCGCCCCCGAGCACCGCGGGCCGATCTTCGTCTCCGCCAAGTCCTTCGCCCGGTACGACGGGATTACCGGGACGTTCACGTCCGTGGACGCGGCGGCCGCGGGGCAGGCGTACGGGCAGCTGCGGCCGTACTTCGACGCGGCGTTCGCGGAGATCGGCAAGCCCGGCAAGCGGTTCGACGAGGTGCTCGTCTCGGCGCTGGACCGGCTGCTTGGCGTGAAGTTCCCCGAAGGCGAGGTGGAGCTCGTCCCCAAGGGCGCGGTGTATGCGTACAAGGATCCAGCGCTGGAGGGGCTGTCCGCCGCGGAGAAGCACCTTCTGCGGATGGGACCCACGAATGGGAAGGCGGTGCAGGCGTCCCTGCGGAAGTTCGCGGAGGCCGCGGCGCTGCCGGTGAAGCCCGCCGCGCCCTGAAGCGAGGGGGGGAGCCGCTCCGTGGCCCGTACCCGTGTCCCGGTCCCCGTGGCCCGTGGCCCGTGGCCCGTACCCGTGTCCCGTGAGCCGTACCCGTACCCGTACCCGTCACCGAACCCGCACCCGAACCCGAACCCGACCGAGGTCCCGAGAGGTCCCCGCCTGCGTCCATGCATGGCAGTGCTCCGAATCCGCGTCGCCTCATCGAAGCAAGGCGCTGCAGTTCGGGTTCGGGTTCGGGTGCGGGTTCGGTGACGGGTACGGGTACGGCTCACGGGACACGGGTCACGTCTGACGGGAGCACGGTCACGGGCTGGCCCCGCTCGCCCCGCCGGAGCGCGCGGAAGTAGGCTCTTCGCCCCATGAAGATCCCCGAGCACGACATCATCGAAGCGAAGTGGTTGATCGCCCGCGCCACCTTCGCGGCCAAGCCGCGCGAGGAGGAGCGCCGGGCCGCGGCCGACGAGCTGCTCGGCGCGCTGCTGGAGCTCCACGGCCTCCACGGCCTGACGGTGGAGCGCAGCGACCGCGGCGTGCGGCTGAGCATCCCCGGTGGCAAGAGCACGTCCGTGGACTACGCGGACGGCGCCCTGCTCCTGCGCCGGGAGGACACCTCCCACGAGGCCCCCATCGCCTACGACGCCGGGCTGCGCAGCTACGTGGGCCCCGAGGTGAGCGACGCCCAGCCCGGCCGCAACGGCACCCGCCCCCGCATCCCCGCGCTGGTGGCGCTGGTGCGCGCGGTGCTCGGCGGCGCCGCCGAGGTGGGGCCCTCCACGCGCCGCCCCATCTCGCTGCGCGGCGGGTGACCGCTCACGCCGGACGCAACAGCCGCCCCACCAGCTCTGCCAGGGACTCCTGCTGGATGGCGCGCAGCTCGCCCCCATCCAGCCAGGCGCCGCCGCACACGTCGCAGCCATCCAGCAGCACCCGGGGGTCCCGCGGGCTGGTGTGCTTGCGCATCGCCGGCGCCGACTCGCACTCGGGGCAGTGCAGCACCTTCGCCTGCTCGGGCCCGGTGACGTAGCCCGGCCGCTCGGCGAGCACCGGCTCGACAATCTCCGACAGCCGCTGGAGATCCGTCCCCTTGAGCCAGTGACCCCCGCAGGCGCCGCAGGCCACGACGGTGGCGTGCCGGCCGCCGGTGAAGAGGTCCTGCAGCGCGAGCGGCGCCTGACACCTGGGACAGCGCATGACGGGCCTTTTGGCGTGGGGAATGAAGAGCCGCCTTACCCAGACTGGCCACCCGCCGGCCGCGAGGCAAGCGCTCCCCTCAGACGGCCGCGGGCTCCACCGGGTAGACGTAGTTCTTCCCGAAGTTGGAGTCCCAGGCGTTGCCGCCGAACACGGAGCCGCCGTACGCGGAGCCCCGGAACCAGACCTGCGCCTGCTTGGCGTCACCGGGGATGGCGATCGCCGCCTCCAGCGTCTGCATGCCGGTGGTCTGCCCGAACTGGCCGCGCGTGGGGATGGTCAGCGGCACCGACACCGGCGGCCGCCCGTCGAACGAGACGAAGGCGGTGACGTTCCAGGTCTCCGCGCCGTGGTGCTGCGTCCCGCGCAGGAACTGCTTGAGCCGGTCCGTGTCGTAGCCCAGCCGCAGCGTGCCGCCCGCGCGCAGCGGGCCCTGCACCGCCTGGCCCCAGAGGTCGTCGAAGCGCAGCGTGGCGCCGCCCGCGGGGAGGATGTCCGTGCGGTAGTTCCTGCCGAAGTCGCTGTCCCAGAGCGTGCGCCCATCCTCCAGCTTCTGCTCGAACCAGTACTCGAGCTCGCCCTTGGCGGTGGCCGGCAGGTCCAGCTGCAGGTACTCGCGGTGCGTGAAGCCGGAAGGGTCCGTGACCAGCGCGAGCGAGCGCTTCTGCTCCGGCCCGCCGTCGATCCGGTAGTGCAGCACCACGTCCTTCAGCGCGCCCTGCTGCCCCAAATCTCCCGGGCCTCGCCCGTAGCGGATGGTGAACGGCTTGCCCGCCTCCGCCTGGTTGGGGACCTCGATCCCGCCCACGGTGTTCTCGCCCAGCTGGATGGTGGGCCACCGGTTCACCCACGCCAGATCCACCGCGTAACCAGTGGCCGGCAGCGGCCGCGGATCCAGCCCATCCGTGAACGGGGAGGGGGTGGGGGCCGCCGCGGCAGGCGCTGCAGCGGCCGCGGGGGTCGAGGAAGCAGCAGCGGCCGGGACGGGACGAGTGGTGACGGAGGAGAGGGCCATGGCCCCTGGTTATCGCCCCGCGACGCTGGCCAGGTGCTGCCGGACGTCCTCCGGCAGACCTTGCGCCACCTCGGGGAAGTGGCGCACCACCTCGCCGGCCGTGGCCAGGTACTCGTGCAGCGCGTAACCGTAGAAGACCACGCGGGAGATCCGCGTGTTGGCGTGGATCGCCAGGTGCGCCTTGAGCGTCTCGCAGGAGACCTTGGTGGTGTCCACGAGCCCCAGGCCGCCCGTCCCCGCGCCGAGCGCCACCATGGCCACGGAGAGCTCGGGCTCGTCGGAGAGCCCCTCCAGCGCGTCCCACAGCCGCTCGCAGGCGGTGCGGATGAGATCCAGCGTGGGGTGCGCGGGGCCGGTGGTGCCGGGCCGGTAGTCCATCACCGCCACGTGGGCGATGTGCCGCGCCGTGGGGTGGGCGCCCGCGTCGGTCACCACCACCTCGCCCGGCGCGAGCGAGCCGCCGCGCTGCGCGCGGAGCGCGTACAGGCGCTCCTGGAAGCCCGGGCCGCACGCCGCCCGGATTGCTCCGGACACGCCCGTCCCCAGCCGCAGCTCCGTATTCGAGGCATTCACCAACACGCGCTCGGCGCCGTCCGTCAGGCTGCCTCGGGCGATCTGCAGGGTGGTCCCCATGGGCGCCGCAGCCTATCCCGCAAGGAGGGCGTGGGCTGCGCCCCTCACCTCGGGGAGAGGAGCCCCCGGAACGGGTGCTTACACCAGTAGACAACCCCTGGAAGTTATTGGGCGCGCCCTCCGGCCAGGGGGATGCAATGGGGAGCGCCCCATGAAGCCGCTCGCGCTGATCGCCGCTGCCGTGCTCTGGGCCGTCCCCGCGATGGCCACCGAAGAGGCGATCCGCGTGGCTGGGCTGCCCGAAGGCGCCGCCCAGCTGACCGAGAGCCTCTGCATCTCGCAGCGCTGCGTCTCGGGCCACGAGCCCGCCTCGGCCGTGGTGGAGCTCAAGGCGCTCGGCGCGGGCGCGGAGCTGGTGGTCCGCGGCGCCGCCGGCGCGGTGCTGCTGCGCGAGCGCGTGGCGCTCCGCGAGGACCGCCGCATCGGCTCCGCGGACCTGGCCCGGCTCGCCGCGCAGGTGCACCAGGCGATCGAATCGCCCGGCGCCCAAAAGTCCGCCGTGGCCGCTGCCAAGGCCGAGCCGCTGGCGAAGGCCAAGCTCGCCGCCAAGGCCAAGCTCGCCGCCAAGGCCAAGCTCGCCGCCAAGGCGAAGAGCGGCAAGGTCGTCGCCGCGCGCGCCACCAAGCGCCGCGATCGCGGCTAGGCGCCACTCAAAGCGTCGTAGCGGCGCGCTCGGCCTCAGCCGCCGACGGGCCCGCCAGCGCACGCGCGCGCGCGTTGGACTCCCCGCGCGCGTCCTGAAGGCCTCCACTCCGTCAGCATTCCGGCTTTGCCCAGACATCCCGCGGCTGTGCTGCGAGCTGTCCCAGATTCGGGGCGGTGGACGCCGAAATCCGCTGAAAAATCATACGGAAACACTGGTTTCTCCGAATCCGAGAACTGACCTAGCAGCGCGCCAAGAGGCGCTGGCCTTCACTCTCGCCCCCGGAGTGTCCGAATGGGTTCCGACGTCGCCGCGCTCTTGCGCAAGAAGCTCCTGCAGCAGCGCCTTGCCCCACCGCAGCAGCCGCCCGTGCAGAGCGCCACCTCGCAGGTTTCGCGCCTGCGCGCGGACGCGGGGCGCGAGGTCGCCGCGGGGCGGGCCCGGCCGCCCGCCACCTTCGGCAACGGCGCGCAGGCCCAGAGCGACCAGCCCGTCCTCTCGCCGCAGGCGCGGCCACTGCGTGAGCCCGAGAACGAGGGCAGCGCCACCGAGCCGCGAATCATCGACGTCCACTTCCACGTGGTGAACAAGGGCCAGGGCGCGCAGAACGGCGACGTCACCCAGGAGCAGATCGACGCGCAGCTCAAGGTCCTCAACGACGCGTACAAGGACTCCGGCTTCCAGTTCCGGCTGGCGGACGTGGACCGCACCACCAACGCCGCCTGGTACGGCGCCAACATGGGGACGCCCGCCGAGCGGGAGATGAAGACGGCGCTCCACAAGGGCGGCGCGGACGACCTCAACATCTACTCCACCGGCACCGACCAGGGCTCGCAGGGCGTGCTCGGCTGGGCCACCTTCCCGCAGGACTACAGCGGCGCTCCGAAGATGGACGGCGTGGTGATCGGCGCCAACACGCTCCCGGGCGGGTCGACCGAGCACTTCAACGAGGGCGACACCGCCACCCACGAGATCGGCCACTGGCTCGGGCTGTACCACACGTTCCAGCGCGGCGGAGACCAGGTCGCTGACACGCCCGAGCACACGACGCCCAACTACGGCACCCCGCCGGAGAGCACGGACACCCTCCCCGGCTCCCCCGGCAACGACCCAGTCCACAACTACCTGAACTACGGCGACGACGAGTGGCTCAACGAGTTCACCCCCGGCCAGTACGACCGCATGCAGGCGCAGTGGGAGCAGTACCGCAAGCCCACCGCCTTCTCGGACGCGATCGAGGCGCTCGAGCGCGTGCTGCGCAGCGGGCTCCTGGCTGACCAGCGGCTCGGCGCCGCCTAGCGCGCCTCGTCCGTTCGGTAGAGCGCGTGCAACGTGCGCCGCAGCGCGCTCTGCTCGCCCGCCATCAGCGTGGAGCGGCCCAGGCAGAACGCGAGCTCCCGCGCCTGCGCGAGCGCCAGCACGTCCCGGAGGCGCACCAGCCACTGCAGCACGTCCTCCACCAAGAGCTCCTGCTTCGGCGTGAGCCTGCTGCCGCGCGGCAGGCGCGAGACGTAGCTGCCGAGCGCGCGCTCCGCCTTGCGCCGGTCGAAGCCCTGCAGCACGGGGATCAGCGCTCGCGCGTTCACCCGCGCCAGCCGGAACGTCTCCACCCCGTGCAGCGCCGGGTGCACCGGGAGCACGTCCTCGATCGCGAAGAGCCCGAGCACGCCGCCCACCGGCACCTCGGGCCGGAGCTGTGCGTCCGCCAGGAACGCGCCCAGCGGGGTGCGGCCGTCCTTGAGCGCGCGCACCGCCTCCGCTGACGGCTTGGTCGACCGGGTTGGATCCAGGCCGAGCATCCGCAGCCCCAGCGAGGACCAGCCCTCCTCGTGGGTGAGCCCGGTGCTCTGCTCGGTGCCGAGCAGCTTGGCCACTCCCTCCACGAGCCGGGGCTCCGCCCGCGCCTGCTGCACCACGGGGAGCTTGGGGTCCAGCCGGCGCAGCGGCGCGAGCAGCTGCTCCTCGAGGTACGCGCGCACCTGCGGCTCCAGCCGGGCCACCGCCGCCGGCCCCTGGAGCGTCTTGAGCAGCGCCCCCGGGAGGCTCTCCCAGGCCGCGTTGGCGCGCGCGAGGTCCAGGGCGATCAGCTCGAAGTACGCCGGATCGTAGAAGCGCTCGTAGTCGGCCGGCCCGAGGAAGGTGGCCATCTGCGCCGGCTGCGCGGCGTGGTCCCGCCGCAGCTGCTGCGCGGCCTCGTCCAGCTGCCCCACCTCGCCGCGGGTCAGCGCCTGCGCCGCCACGCCGAACGGGGAGAAGGCGAAGACGCGGTCCGCGAAGCCCATGGAGAGCCCCGCCTGCACGTCCCGCTGCCGAAACCAGAAGGCGCCTGTGTCTTTGGCGAAACGCTCTCCGAAGAGCGCCCCCAGCCGCAGCGCGTAGGTGACGTGGCCGCCCTTCTGGGGGTCGAACGGCGCGCGCAGCAGCTGGGCCCCCAGCTCCGCCACCTGCGCCCAGGGCGCGGTGAGCGGATCCACCCCCGGAGCGCCAAGCATCTCGAAGGTTTGGCGCAACTTCTCCAGTGCGATCGCAATCTGCGGAGGAGGGCTCATCGGATCCGAAACCCGGGGGCGTTTTCGCCCGACAACCCTCGCAGGTAAGCAGCGCTCTCCCTCTTTGGATACAGGAGCTGGACCGTGTCCCTTCGCATCGCTGGTGGCTCTCCGACCTCGTTCACGCTGCCTGCCCCCGCCGCCGATGAGGCCGAGCTCAAGGGGAAGGTGGAGGCGTTCCTCGAGAAGAACGACATGTACCAGCTCCCGGTGGCGGATCCGCGCCCGGATCTCTCCCAGCTGCAGCAGGTGCTGATCCGCGACAGCCGCCCGGTGGACGGGGACCGCGTGGACGCCTTCCTCAGGCAGGACACCGGTGACGTCTACCTGCTCTCCACCCCCTCCGGCTTCGGCGGGCCCATGGACCCGGTGCTCTACGGCCCGGTGAAGCTGGATGGCGCGCAGCAGCCGCCGAGCAAGGTGAGCCAGAGCCCGTACGGCGGCGACTCGTTCGCGTAGGAGTCAGGTCAGCCCTGGAAGGTCGACGAGCCCGCGCTGCCTTGCAGCGGCGGGCTCGTCGCGTTTCTGAGCTCGCACAGGCTCGCAGCTCGCACAGGCTGGAGGCTTGAGCATGAGCGCCCTGCCGTTCGGGTTCGGGTTCGCGTGCGGGTTCGGACACGGGTACGGGTACGGGGTACGGGGTACGGGGCACGGGGCAGGAGCCGCTCCCGTCAGGCGTGACCCGTCAGACGTGACCCGTCAGACGTGATCCGTACCCGTACCCGTACCCGTGTCCGAACCCGAACCCGAACCCGAACCCGAACGAGGCCACGTCCGGCCCAACCTCAGGGCCGAACGAGAGCAGCGCCCGGCAAAGCTACTGGGTCTTCTTCTCGCCTTCGGGCGCCGGCGCCGGGGCAGGGGCGATGGCCGGCTGCGCGGCCAGCCGCTCGCGCAGGGCGAAGGCGTCCTGGGTGCCCCGCTTCTCCACCAGCGACTGCACGTAGTAGACGAGCGCCCAGAGGTTGGACTCGGACTCCTCCAGCCGGGCCTTCTCGTCCTCCTTCGAGGAGAGCGCGCCCTTCCACATCGGCATGGCCGCGCCGCCCACGCCCGCGCCGATGGCGCGGTAGAGGTCCTCGCGCTGACGGGCCTCGGTGTACTCCGCCTTGTCCACGATGGTGCCCACCGGGTACGCGGTCTTCACCTTGTGGAAGAGGAAGTCCGGCGGCAGCTGCTTGTAGACGGCGGCCTCGCCCTCCACCTCCAGCGGCTCGCCCTTGCCGTTCACCGCGCGGGCGAACTCGGTCGCCTTGAGCGTGGTGCGGTACATCTCCGGGTTGAACTCCTCAATCTTGTTCCCGTTGGCCTTCACCGAGAGCGCGGAGATGGTCTCGCGCGTCTCGTAGGAGGCGTGGCAGCCGTTGCAGCCGGCGCCGCCCACCTGCACGTGGTAGATGAGTTTGCCCTGCTCGATCGCCTCGGCCTTCTTGCCGTTGGCCCAGGGGTCCGGGGAGATCTCGATCTCCGCGGTGGGCTCCTCCTCCTGCCACCGGCTCTTCGCCGCCTCCGGGTACTTGAAGGTCTTCAAGTACTGGATGATCGCCGTGCGCTCGACCTCCGGGATGTCCCAGGCCAGCATGGGCGTGCCGTGCAGGCCGCGGCGGATGGTGCGGTCCAGCGCCGCGTCCGTGGGCAGGGTGCCCGCGGGGCCGCCGGCGAACTTGAAGAGCCCCTGGCGGAAGTCCCGCGGCGGCGGGCGCATGGAGTAGCTGGACGGGCCGTGGCCGTCCCCCTGCTCCCCGTGGCAGCCGTAGCAGTACAGCATGAAGGCCTCGTAGCCCGCGTGCAGCGTGTGCGGGTCCACCTTCTTGCCACCGGCCAGCTCGAACGACTCGGTGAAGCGGGCCTTCTGGCAGCCCCCCACCGCGAGCGAGACCGCCGCGACCACACCGGCCAGCACCATCCTGCGAAGCGACGCGTGCATCGAACCTCTCCTCAGAGCACGAAGACGGACACGAACATCAGTGCCCAGATGACTCCCACGAAGTGCCAGTACAGCGTCCACATCCGGATTGGCAGGAACTTCGTGGCGGAAAACTCACCCTTGAACGCCCGGACCGAGAGGCTCACCAGCCCCCCGAACCCAACCAGCACGTGCAGCGCGTGAAAGCCGCACAGCCCGAAGATCACCGAGCCGTACATCCCCGCCTCGCCCGGCACGGAGAGGCCCAGCCCGGTCCACATCTTCCACTGCAGCGCCATGAAGAGCGCCGCGAGCAGCGAGGCCGCGACGAGGGAGATCCCCAGCCGCCGCAGCTGCGCCCGCTTCACCGACCGCACCGCCCACTGCAGCACCGCGCTGGAGAGGGCGATGACGAAGGTGTTGAGCGCCGGCAGCGCCGCGTCCACCGGCTTCACGCCCGGCGGCGGCCACATGCCGGCCCGCGCGCGCACGAAGCTGTAGGCGAAGAAGAGCGCCGCGAACAGCATGGCCCACGAACACAGGAAGACCACCATCCCCACGGTGGCGGTGGACTCCTGCTTCGCGTTCGGAGGCCGGTATGGGAGGACGCTCCCCACGAGCGCTGCGCCTTCGGTCATGACGCTAGTGGGAGCTGCCCGTCTTGGCCGCGGCCTGCGGCGCGTTGGCCTGCCCGGGGATCTCCTCCGCCTGGCCCACCCAGTCGCGCCCCAGCGCCTTCTTCACGGTGGGGTCGCCGTACTCGTGCGGGCCGCGGAACACCGGCGGCGGGACCGCGAAGTTGTACCAGATGGGCGGAGACTCGCAGTGCGTCCACTCCAGCGTGCTCACCTGCCAGGGGTTCTTCTCCGCCTTCTTCCCGGCGAACACGCTCTTGAAGAAGTTGATGATGAACGCGAACTGGAAGACGCCGAGCAGGAACGCGGCGTAGCTGGTGTAGCGGTTCAGCTCGAGCAGGTGCTTGAGGTAGTTGTACTGGTACGGGTCATACAGGCGCCGCTGCTGGCCGGAGTAGCCGGCGATCAGCTGGCCGCAGAACACCAGGGTGATGAAGACCACCGAGCCCCAGAAGTGGACCTTGCCGAGCGTGTCGTCCATCTGGCGGCCGAACATCTTGGGGAACCAGAAGTAGAGCGCGCTGAAGGAGCCCAGGAACGCCGCCGCCGCCATGGTGAGGTGGAAGTGGCCCACCACGAACATGGTGTCGTGCAGGTAGAGGTCCGTCATGATCGTGCCCAGGTACAGGCCGGTCAGACCGCCCAGGCCGAACACGAACACCGTCCCCAGCGCGAAGAGCATGGGCACTTCGAGCCGGATGGAGCCCTTCCAGATGGTGTGCAGCCAGTTGAGGAAGAGGATCTCCGCGGGCACGGAGATGAAGAGCGTGAAGATCATGAAGCCGCGGCCGAGCAGCGGGTTCATGCCGGTGACGAACATGTGGTGGCCGTAGACCACCGCCGAGAGCACCGAGACGGCGATCATCGCCCAGACCGAACCCTTGTACCAATACGCCGGCTTGCGGGCGAAGAACGGGATGATGTCCCCGAGGAAGCCCCAGATGGGGAGGATGAGGATGTAGACCTCCGGGTGGCCGAAGATCCAGAAGAGGTGCTGGAAGAGGATGGGGTCTCCGCCCTTCTGGATGCCGGAGGCGCCGGCGATGAAGAAGTGCGTGCCGAACTGGCGATCCAGGAGGAGGAGCAGACCGGCCGAGCCGAGCACCGGGACGAAGAGCACGTTCAGGATGGCCGTGAGCCACAGCCCCCAGATGGTGAGCGGGAGCCGGAACCAGGTCATGCCCGGCGAGCGGAGCCGGATGACCGTGGTGATGTAGTTCACGCCGCCCATGATGGTGGCCACGCCGGTGACGAAGAGCGCGGCGACCACGAGCGACTGGCCCAGCCCCGGGGTGCCCACGTTGGTGGAGAGCGGCGCGTAGGTGGTCCAGCCCGCGCCCGCGCTGCCCAGCTCCACGAAGAAGGACGCCACGATCAGCGCCAGCGAGATCGTGAAGGTCCAGAAGCTGTACATGTTCAGCCGCGGGAAGGCCATGTCCTGCGCGCCGATCATCAGCGGGATGCAGAAGTTCCCGAAGCAGCCGATCATGATCGGCGTGATCGCGAAGAAGATCATGATCAGCCCGTGCATCGTGAACATCGTCTGGTAGGACGACGGGGTGATCACCCCTCCCGAGCGGGAGAGGAACAGGCCGAGCACCGGGACCTTCTCGCCCGGGAACGCCCACTGCCAGCGGATCATCATCGCCAGCAGGCCGCCGAAGAGCAGGAAGAGGAGCCCCGCCCAGAGGAACTGCTTCGCGATGATCTTGTGATCGATCGAGAAGAGGTACTTCGACACGAAGGTCGTGGGCTCGGGGTGGACGCCCGGGGGCAGGTTCCCGTGGCTGTGTGCGTGAGCGTGGTCCATGGCGGTCTTTTGATCCGGTCTTGAGGTCTTCGAAGGCGCGCTACGGCGTGGCGGCCACTTCCTGCTTCTCCTGGTCCTTCTCCTTCCACTTCCAGCCCCAGTGCGCGTCCTTGTCCGCAGGATCGAACGAGCGCTCACCGTTGAGGGAGGCCTCGGCCAGCCAGCGATTGAACTCGGCGGGCTCGAGGACGGAGATCATCGCCTTCATCTTGTAGTGGTGCGTGCCGCAGTGCTGCGTGCAGGCGATGTCGTAGTCGCCGCGGATCTCCGGCCGCGAGCGGAACCAGAAGCGGTTCACCTGCCCGGGGACCGCGTCCATCTTCACGCGGAAGTTCGGTACCCAGAACGAGTGGATGACGTCCGTGGAGGTCAGCTGCAGCGTCACCGGGGCGCCGGCGGGGATCTTCACCTCGTTCCAGGTGACCACGTCATCCGGGGTGTTGAACTCCCCGTCCTTGCCCGCGTAGCGCGCGTCCCAGGCCCACTGGTGCGCGTTGATCTCGATCTTGACCGTGTTGGGGTCCTTCTGGGGGATCTCGAAGTTCCAGAAGGCGTCCGAGAGGCCGATCATCGTCTGGACGAAGAGGTTGCCGTCCACCACGAAGAAGATGAACGCGGAGAGCGAGAGCGCGACGACGGTGGAGCGCTTGGAGTCGCCGTGGTCGTAGTCCGCGGAGTGGCTGCGGTTGTGCTTCACCGCGGCCCACACCATCCAGATGCACATGATGACGAACAGGATGATGTTGAACAGGTGCGTCCAGTTCATCAGCGAGTCGATCCGGTGACCGTCCACCGAGACGTCGCGGGGCAGGCCGATGCCGGGCTCGCCCTCCACTGCGGCGAAGGCGCCGGCGCTCAGGGCCAGCGCGGACGCGAAGATCGCTTTCGAGGCTTTGGAGATCGCGGAGAGGTTCATGCCGATTTGACTTCCACTGGAGTGGAGGACTCGGACGACAAGTCCTGGTTCAGCCGGCGGAGCACGCGCCAGCCAATGAAGGAGACCGCGAAGGGGAAGAGGATCATCACCCCCATCGCGTAGATGCCGAACATCGAGCCTTCCTCGCGGCCCGCGCAGGCGGGGCACGCGTAGGCGACGCCCGGGGCGAGCACGGCCAGGGCGGCAAAGGCGGCGCGCGCGCGCTTCACGACGCTCAGCCCCCACCCGGCCGGATGAGCCTCCACCCCGCCTCGGCGATGAGCACCACCGCGTAGAGGGCGGGGAAGAAGAACGGGAGGGCGACGGTGAGCTTGAGCGCCTTCATCTCGTGGTTGAGGTGCATGTAGAACCAGCCCACGAGCGCGGCCTTGCTGAGCGCCATGCCCACCAGGGCAAAGGCGACCGCGGTCTTTCCGATGCCGAGCGAAGGGTTGGCGACGCCGACCTCGAGCGCCGTGAGGACGGCGAGGACCACGAAGATGACCCAGTAGATCTTCCGGCTGGCCTTGCCCTGCGTGTGTTGCGCCATGGTGCTTGGGACCTCTTCTAGAGCAAGTAGATGAACGTGAAGACGAGGATCCAGACGAGGTCCACGAAGTGCCAGAAGAGGCCGAGGATCTCGATGTCGTTGGCGTCCGTCTTCCCCTGGGCCGTGCGCAGGAGCGTGATCAGGATGTACGTCACCCCGGTCAGCACGTGCATGCCGTGGAAGCTGGTGGTCACGTAGAAGGTGCTGGCGTAGCCGCTGTGGCCGAAGATCAGCCCTTCGTTCACCAGGCCGTGGCCGTGGAAGACGCCGAAGTACTCCTGCATCTGCCCCGCGAGGAAGAGCGCGCCGCCGAGCGCGGTGAGGCCGAGCATCAGCAGCGTCTGCTTGCGATCGCCCTCCTTGGCGGCGGCCACCGCGAGCACCATGGTGACGCTCGAGCAGATGAGCAGGAACGTCAGCGCGGCGGTGAAGGGGATGCCGAGCGCGGGCTCACCGGCGTGGATCCACGGGTTCGTCTTGGGGTCGGAGGAGCCCCGGAGGATCCCGTAGGCCAGCAGCAGGCCGCCGAAGGAGAAAGCGTCAGAAAGGAGAAACACCCACATGCCGATCTTCCCGGCGGACGCATCACCGAAGTGCTCGTCCGTGGGAAGGGGAGGCGCCGCGTGGTGATCCCCGTGAGCGGCCGTCGCGATCGCAGTGCTCATTCGTGCGTTCTGTGTCCCAGAATTGACGGTTGAAAGCGCGGCGGTACGTAGCATGCGACTTTTGCCCCGCCAAGAAGTTTGAAGGCCCGGGAACGCTTGGAAGATTTCTCGGTTTGATTAGGCGCGAGCGGATCCCCGGTCCGGGTGTCCCGTTGACCCGTTGTGGGGCTGGAGCGGCTCGGGTATTTCGGTCGTCCAACCGGGTTTGGGGGGTGCGAACAATGAGCTCGATCCTCGTGGTGGAGGATGATCCGGACATCCGCGAGCTGCTGGTCGACATCCTGCGCTGCGAAGGCTACGAGGCGCAGGGCGCGATGCACGGCCGGGAGGCGCTGGAGCAGCTGGAGCGCGGCCTGCGGCCGGATCTGATCATCCTGGATTTGATGATGCCGGTGATGAACGGCTGGGCGCTGCAGGAGGCGCTGGCGGGCTCGGCGGAGTGGAAGCACATCCCGATCGTCGTGCTCTCCGCGTCCCTGCCCCCGCGCTCGCCGGAGGCCTTCCACCACTTCCTGCCCAAGCCGGTGGATCTGGACCGGCTGCACAAGGTGCTCGGCGCGCACCTGGGCCAGCGCGCGGAGCCCCGCGCCAGCTAGGGGCGCTACCCGGCGCCCTTCTGCAGCACGCGGGCGAAGAGCTCGTCGCGGGTGACCAGCCCCTTCTCCACCAGGAACTCGGAGAGGACGCGGACCAGGTTGCCTTCGCTGGCGATCAGCTGCTCCAGCCGCTCCACGCGAGAAGTGACGCCGGCGAACTCCGGGTTGGAGGCGAGCAGCCCCTGCACCTGGTTCTCCAGCGGCCGCACCTGCTGCTCCAGCTTGGCCACCCGGACCATCAGGGCGTTGAGGGCGGCGATGCCCGGGCCGGGGTCCGCGGGCGGCGGCGGCGGCGGCGGCGGCGCGGCCACCGGGGCCGGCGGGGCGTGCACGTGCACGTACTGCACGGTGGGCGGCGGCGGCTGCGCGGGGATCTCGCTGAGCGTGGGGCGCACGGACTCGGTCACGAAGGACGCGGGCCGGTGGTCATCCTGCGGGGCCTCGGCCTCGCCCCAGTAGTGCTTGCGGATGCCCCGGGCGATGCTGTCGGCGGTGGCCGCGGCGGCCTCCACCTTGTAGCCGGTGAGCTGGGAGACCTGCGCCAGCTCCGAGGTCTTGGTGGGCTCGGAGGTGGCCACCACCAGCTTCTTCTTCTTGAGGTCCCCGCCCACGGGGATGACGCCGTACCGCTCGCAGACCTGGACGCCCACGGCCTTGACGAACTCGTCCGGGATCGCGTCCACGGCGGGGTTGCACAGCGGGATGCCCATCAGGTGGGCGTAGGCCTTCATCAAGAGGGCTTCCGGGATGAAGCCGAGCTCCACCAGCACGTGGCCCAGGTCCCCGCCCCACTTCTTCTGTTCGGCGTGGGCCTGGGCGAGCTGCTCGGCGGTGATCGCCCCGTGGCGCAGCAACAGCTCGTCCAGCTTCACCTTGGACTTCGTGCGCGAAGGCTCCATCCGGTGCTTCTTAGGATGGAGCGCGCGCCAAGTCAGCTTCCCGGCGGGCTACCGCTTGGGGTCCCGGGGCGCCTGCTTGAGCGAGGCGGAGTTGATGCAGTAGCGCAGCCCGGTGGGGCGAGGCCCGTCGTCGAAGACGTGGCCCAGGTGGCCGCCGCAGCGGGAGCAGGTCACCTCGGTGCGCACCATCCCGTGGGACGCGTCCGTCTCGCTGCTCACCGCGGCGGGGTTGGCGGGAGCGGTGAAGCTGGGCCAGCCGGTGCCGGAGTCGAACTTGGCCTTGGAGTCGAAGAGCACCTGGCCGCAGGCGGCGCAGACGTAGACGGCGTCCTCGTGCGCGTTCCAGTAGGCGCCGGTGAAGGCGCGCTCGGTGCCCTTCTGGCGGAGCACCCGGTACTGCTCGGGGGTGAGCTGGGACTTCCACTCGGCGTCGGACTTCACGAGGCGCGCTCCTTCCTGGGCGGCGGGCTTTGCGGGCGGGGGGTTGGCGCGGGCCGAGGAGTGCTCGCAGCCGGCGAGCAGGGTGGCGGTGAGCAAGAGGGCAGGCACGCGCATTCGGGACGGCTCCTTTCCAAAGAGTACGCACCCTTCCCCCCGAAAGTTACGCGCCGTAGGCTGGGTGCCCCTCTCACGTTTTCCGCCAACCTGATACCTTCGCCTCCCCCCATTGTAGGAGCCTCTCGCATGACGTCCCTGCGCGCCGTTCTCGTCCCTGCCGCCCTCCTCCTGCTCGCCGCTGGCTGCGCCAAGCAGCAGCAGGTGGTGCCCGACTCCAACGCCGCCGCCCAGGCGAGCAAGCCGCCTCCGCCGGCGGAGCTCAAGCCCGCGGCGCCGATCAAGGAGGACGCGAGCGACGAGCTGGCCACGCTGATCCAGAAGACGGTCCTCCACTTCAACTTCGACGACGCCACGCTCACCTCGCAGAGCCAGGACCAGCTGCGCGCGCTGGCGGACGGGCTGCGCCGCCGGCCCAACGCCTCGGTGCGGATCGCCGGCCACTGCGATGAGCGCGGGACGGTGGAGTACAACCTCGCGCTCGGGCAGCGCCGCGCCACCGCCGCGCGCCGCTACCTGCTGGACCTGGGCATCCCCGAGACCACCGTGGACACCATCAGCTTCGGCGCCGAGAAGCCGGTGGCGGATGGGCACGACGAGGACGCCTGGGCGAAGAACCGCCGCGCCGAGGCCGAGCCGCTCAAGAAGTAGCCGAGCTGATGCAGGTGGATTGACCGCTGCGCGCGCCTTCCGCTAGGAGCGCGCGCATGGACTCCGCCCCCGCCGCCGCGCCCGCCCCCGCCCCCAGCTCGCTGGAGGGCCGAATCTCCCGGCTCGCCGGCAGCCCGCTCTTCTGGTTGGTGCTGGTGCTCTCCATCGCTGGGATGGTGAGCGCTCGCGCCGTGCTGGCGGCGCGGGACCTTCCGCCGCCCAAGCCGGTGCTGGGGACGGTGCCGCACTTCGCGCTGACGGATGCCAACGGGCGCGTGTTCGACAGCGATCAGCTCGAGGGCAAGGTCTGGGTGGCGAACTTCATCTTCACCCGCTGCCCCACCATCTGCCCGGTCTTCACGCAGAAGATGGCGCAGCTGCAGCACCGCGGGCGGCAGCTGGGCGAGACGATTCACCTGGTGTCGTTCACGGTGGATCCCGAGCACGACACGCCGGAGGTGCTGCTCCAGTACGCCAAGGCGCAGAAGGCCAGCCCCCGCATCTGGTCGTTCCTCACCGGCAGCCGCGAGGCGCTCACCAAGACCGTGGTGGACGGGCTGAAGGTCCACATGGCCAAGGAGGGGCCGGCCGATGACTTGATGTCGTACGGGCACGGCGGCCACTTCGTGGTGGTGGATGGGAAGATGAGGGTCCGCGGGTACTACGACTCCAGCGAGAAGGACGCGGTGGACGACATCCTGCGGGATGTGGCGCTGCTGGTGAACCGCGGGGACTGAGCGGGCGCCGCAGCCCGTGACCCGTCGCTCCGTGTCCCGTTGTCCGTGACCCGTCGTTCCATACCCGTACCCGTACCCGTACCCGTCACCGAACCCGAACCCGAACCCGACCGAGGCCGAGCCACGAGCAGCCGCGGAGCCTGCTCATGGCAAAAACCGGGTTCGGGTTCGCGTGCGTTCACGGGTACGGGTACGGGTACGGGTACGGGTCACGGGTCACGGGTCACGACTCGCGTGTGACGGGTACGGCCCACAGCTCCCCGCCGGCTCATGGAGCAGCCGGCCCAGCAAGCCTCCGCTCCCAGCGCGCGGCCAATCCCTACGTTTGCGCCAGGAGGACTCATGGCCAAGCGGACGCAGCGGGTGCTGGGACGGGTGAAGCAGGTGGCGGCGGGGCTGGTCTCCAAGCTGCCGACGAAGGTGGTGGCGCGCGTGGCGGAGAAGCTCCCGGCTCGCCTGCGCCCCAAGGCGGCGCCGCAGGCGAAGGCGAAGTCACCTCCGCTCTCGCCCGTCCTCTCTGCGCCGCCCCAGCGGCTGTCGCGTCCGCGCCCGGCAGCCGCCGCGAAGCGGCGCCGCGCGAGCGGCCCCAAGGTGAAGCGGGGCCAGAAGCACTAGCGGCCGCCGAAGGAGTCCACGCGAGGCAGGACGCCGGAGGGCAGCGCCTGCTCGAGCGCGTACTGCTGCTCGGCCGTGCGCAGCCGCAGGACCTCGCCGCTGTACTCGGTGCCGAAGCGGTCCACCCAGCGGGCATCGCCTCCCCCGTTGTACGAGGCGGTCAGCGTGCCGGCGTCGGTCTCGATGGACTTCTCAGACATTCTGGGCTGAACCGACCGGACGCCCACCTGCCGCAGGGTGGTCCCCTCCTGACCGAGGTAGGCCTGCGGAAGGCCTTCGCCCCGCTGGATGACTGCCATCAGGTAGTTGGGAGCGGTGCCGGGGGTACGGATGATTGCGGCGGTAGAGACGAGAGCAGGATCGAAGGCCATGCCGTCATTATCGACGGAGACCTACATGTCGGTTTCGTCCAATAAGTAAACACTCCTCGCAATCGTTCAGCCCTGATTTTAAGTTGTTCGACGGGTGGCTCACCTGTGAATCTCTTGGGTTTCACACCGCCGCCAGGCGCACGGTCTTGAGGTTCACGAACTCGCGCATCCCCACCGCGGCGAGCTCTCGTCCGTAGCCGGACTGCTTCACCCCGCCAAACGGGAGGCGGGGATCGGACGCCACCGGCTGGTTCACGAAGACGCTGCCCGCCTCGAGCCCGTCCACGAAGCGCGCCGCCTCCTCTTCGTCTCGGGTCCAGACGCTCGCGCCCAGGCCGAACGCGCTCGCGTTGGCCAGCGCCAGCGCCGCCTTCGCGTCCTTCACCCGGAAGAGCGCCGCCACCGGGCCGAACGTCTCCTCCACCGCCACCGGCGCGTCCGGCGGCACGTCCGCGAGCAGCGTGGGCAGGAAGAAGAAGCCTTCGCCCGGGCCGCGCTTGCCACCCACCACCCGCCGCGCCCCCGCCTCGATCGACCGGCGCACCTGGCTCTCCAACTCCTCCACCGCCTGGGCGCTCACCACCGGCCCCACCTTCGTCTCAGGGTCGGTCGCCGGCCCCACCCGCTGCGCCGCCAGCCCCTGCGCGAAGAGCTGCTCGAAGCGCTCCGCCACCGCCTCCACCACGATGAAGCGCTTGGCGGCGATGCAGGACTGGCCGTTGTTGATGAGCCGCGCGCTCACCGCGGCGCGCGCTGCCTCCTCCACGTCCGCGCTGCCCAGCACGATGAACGGATCGCTCCCGCCCAGCTCCAGCACCGTCTTCTTCACGTGCCGCCCCGCCTCCGCCGCCACGGAGGCGCCGGCCGCGTTGCTGCCGGTGAGCGTCACCGCCTTCACCCGCGCATCCGCGATGACGCGCGCCACCTGCGCTGAGCCGATGAGCAGCGTCTGGAAGGCGCCCGGCAGGAAGCCGGCGCGGGTGAAGAGCTCCTCCAGCGCCAGCGCGCACTGCGGGACGTTGGAGGCGTGCTTGAGCAGCCCCACGTTGCCCGCCATCAGCGCGGGCGCGGCGAAGCGGATGACCTGCCAGAAGGGGAAGTTCCAGGGCATCACCGCCAGCACCGGCCCCAGCGGCTGGTAGCGCACGAAGGCGCGGTCGCCCCCCACGTCCACCGGCTCGTCCGCCAGGAAGCGCTCGCCGTGCTGCGCGTAGTAGCGGCAGGCGGAGGCGCACTTCACCGCCTCGCCCACGCCGCCTGCGAGCGGCTTGCCCATCTCCAGCGCCATCATCCGGGCGTACCGGTCCTTGTCCGCCTCCAGCAGCTCCGCCGCCCGCCGCAGCCCCTGCGCACGCTCGGCGAACGGCAGCGCGCGGTGCCGCGCGAACGTCTCCTCGGCCAGGCGCAGCTTCGCGTCCACCTCCTCGTCGGTGTGCGCGGTGAAGGTCTTCAACGTCTTGCCGGTGGAGGGGTCCACGCTCGCGATCGCCATGCCTCAGGCATAGGGAGCACGCGCCACGCGCGCAAGCGGGCAAGGCGCGGCTGTTTGGCCCTCGTCTCGTCGCGTATAGGCTCGCGCACCGATGCGGAGGCTGCTGCTCCTGGGCATGGCGGTGCTGGCGAGCGGGTGCAAGCCCGTGGTGAAGGCGCCCGGCGAGTACCCGGCCAGAGACCTCTGCCAGCTCGAGCGGGAGGCCACGGACGTGGTGCTCGCGGACGTCCTCTCCTGGGGCGAGCCCTCCACCCGGCGCCTGCAGGGCCGCCGCTACCGGGTCACGCCGGTGAAGCTGCGCGTGCGCACGGCCTTCAAGGGCGGCCACTTCGGCGAGCAGACCGCCTGGTTCCTGGGAGACGTGGACCCCGCCGGCCAGAGCGCCTACGGGCCGCTGCGCGGCGCCACCGCCATCCTCTACCTCAAGGACGTGGATCCCGACCTCGTGCTGGTGGGCGGCGGCTACCTCTGGCGCAGCTCACCCGGGCACTTGAAGAACGCCAAGCGCTACGCCGAAGGCGAAGGCGTGGAGGAGAAGATCATCCGCCGCGAGCTCGACGCCGCCGCCCGCGGGGCCAGCAGCTGCGAGAGCGCGCCTGGCCCCGGGCTGCTCGGGCACTGAGCGGGGCCTACCAGGGCCGCGGCTGCAGCGCGTCCACCAGCTCCGCGCGCAACAGCAGCGTGGCTTCGGACGCGGCGGGAGACTCGAGCCGCCAGTCGTAGCGCAGCGGGTTCTGGGCCTTGCCGTTCTCCCAGAACTCGAAGTGCAGGTGCGGCCCGGTGACGCGGCCGCTGGCGCCGGAGAGGCCGATGCGCTGCCCGGCGCGCACGTACATCCCGCGGAGGACGCGCACGCGGGAGAGGTGGCGGTACACGGTGAAGATGTTGTTGCCGTGGTCGATCTTGATGGAGAGGCCGCCGCGCCCCCACCACTTCGTGTAGAGCACGCGGCCGTCCGCGGCGGCGAGCACCGGGGTGCCCATGGCGGCGCGCAGGTCCACGCCCTTGTGGCGCTTGCGCTGCTCGTCCCAGTCGTCCACCGGGTCCCACCGGTGCCCGTAGGCGCTGGTGACCACGGTATTGGCGATCGGCCAGACGTAGCGGAAGCGGGACTGGGCCACCACCACCGGGCGCTGATCCACCTCGTCCGAGGGCTCGTTCAGGTTCCAGGGGATGTCATTGACGGAGCAGAGCGTGGGCTCGTCTTCCGGGAGGTACTCGTCCCCCATCTCCCAGTCCACGCGGGTGGCCAGCCGGGGGACGGTGGGGAGCACCAGCTCCACCGGGACCAGCGCGAAGACGGCGCCGAGCACCACCACCGCGCTGCGGGCGAAGCACACCAGCTTGG
The DNA here is from genome assembly GCA_044229415.1 of Myxococcaceae bacterium. GTDB lineage: Bacteria > Myxococcota > Myxococcia > Myxococcales > Myxococcaceae > JBGATB01. The sequence continues at coordinate 54,424 of JBGATB010000013.1, forward strand.
AGCGGCCTCGGGTGCGGACGCGCTTGAGCTTCAGGGGTGCAATTCGACCTCGACCCGGCAGACGCCAGGGTGAGCTCGAGACGACGTTGGCCTTGGTGTGTCGCTCCAACGAACCTTCTCCGCGAGCAACCGCCCCCTTTGGCGGGCCCCTCGGCTCCCAGTCATCCCAAAACGGGTGGGGAATTGGCAAGGGGCGTAGGCCGAAAAGTCCCGCTGTGTGACGCGCGGCACAACGCCAACCGGGCATTTCTACAGGGGTTGGGGCTTGCGATCTGCCCCAAAACCTGGATCAGCGCCGCTTTCCGCCCTTTGCCCCACCCTTCTTCACCGCCTTCTTGGCGGTGGGCTTCCGGGGCTTGGGGGCGGGGGCTGGCTTGGGGTGGGTCCGGGCCCTGGGGGAGGGCATGGAGATGATCACCCGCGGCCCGGTGGAGGGCGGCGGGGGGCGCTTGGCCTCCTCCTTCGCGCGGGCGGCGCGACGGGTGCGCAGCGCGTCCCGCAGGCCCGGGGTGGAGAGGTCCACGCGGGCCATCTGCAGCCGGTAATGGAGGTCATCCCGGAGGTCGCCCTTGGCCAGCGCGTCCGCGGCGCTCGTCGCGAGCGCGACGATGATCTTCGGCCGCTCCTCCTGGTTCAGCAGACAGTGGACGAGCTTGCCCTGGCCCTCGTAGCCGAGCGCCGCGGCGTTGGGGATGAAGACCACGCCGCGCCCGCGCTCGAGCGCCGGGCCGAGCTGCTCGGGGGTGGAGATCTCCGTGAAGCCCTCGCCCGGGAAGTTGCTCACGGCCTCTTCCGCCCAGGCGCGGCGGTCCGCCTCGCCGCCGCCCGTGAGGATGAGGGAGCTGCGATTGCGTACGAGGTCTGCCTCGCTGTAGCCCTGGCCCATTCGTGCTCCCCCGTTGAAGAGGGGACAGAGGCTAGCGGATCAGCCCGGGCCCGTCTTCACCTGGGCGCGCAGCTGACCTGCCGCGGAGACACCGTCAGGCCGCCGGCGCCGTGGCCAGCCGGTAGAGCGGCACCGGCTGGGCGCGCCCCTTCACGCGGACCGGCGGCAGGTCCTCGAACAGCCCCCCGTCCTGGACCCGCTCGCGGGTCCGCTCCCCGACGAGGATCTCCCCGGCGCCCGCCAGCGCGCAGAGCCGGGAGGCCACGTTCACCGTGTCCCCAATGCACGTGTACTCGGTCCGGGCGGAGGAGCCCACGTTCCCCACGACCGCAGGTCCGGTGTTCACCCCCACGCCGAGCTGCAGCTGGGGCAGCCGCCCGTCCTCCTGGGACCGCGCGTTGAGCGCCCGCACCGCCTCCATCATCATCTGCGCGGCCTGGATGGCCCGGATCGGGTCGTCCTCGCGGCGGACTGGCGCGCCGAAGACCGCCATCAGCCCGTCCCCCAGGAACTTGTCCAGCGTGCCGCCGCAGGTGAGGACCGCGTCCGCCAGCCGGCCCAGCACCTCGTTGAGCACCTCCACCACGTGCTCGGCGGGCAGGCTCTCCGCCAGGCCGGTGAAGTTGCGCAGGTCGGCGAAGAGCACCGTCACCTCGCGCTTCTCGCCGGTGAGGATGATCCCCTCCTCGCAGCGCAGCACCTCCTCCACCACCGCGTCCGAGGTGTAGCGCGCGAAGAGCTTGCGCAGCTTCTCGGTCTCGCCGGTGCGCCGCACCACGCTCTCGATCCGCGCCGCCAGCTCGTCCAGGCTGGCGCTCTTGTTCACGTAGTCATCCGCGCCGGCGCGCAGCCCGCGCACCCGCTGGGCGTCCCCGTCGTTGGCGGTGAGCATGATGACCGGCACCGCGCGGGACGGCCCCTCTTTGAGGCGGCGGCACAGCTCGTGGCCGTCCATCCCCGGCATCTCCAGGTCGGTGAGGACGATGTTCGGCCGCACGCGGGCCACGCCCTCCAGCGCCTCGAAGGGGTCCTGGAAGCAGTCCACCTCGTAGCCGAGCGCGACCAGCCCCTCCTTCACCACGTTGCAGGCCAGCGGCGAGTCGTCCACCACCAGCACCCGAGGGCGTGCGGAAGCGGGCGGGGCCGCCACCTGCCCCGGGCGCCCGGCCATCCGCTGCTGCAGCGCCAGCGCCTCGTAGATCTGCTTGTACGAGCAGTGCCCCAGCTCCACCAGCACCGCGCCCAGCTTGCGCCCGTCCCGCCGCTGGCGGGCGAGCCCCTCGTCCAGCTGCAGCGGCGTCAGGTGCTTGAGGCCGATGAGCAGCTCCCCCAGCTGCGCGCGCTGCGTGGTCTGCCGAAGCCCGAGCGCCTCCAACAGTCCCTCCTCCAGCTGGGGCCGGGTCACCGCCCCCAGCGAGACCAGCGCCTCCCCAATCCGCTGGCCGGTGCGCGCTTGCAGCTCCAGCGCCTGCGTCAGCTGCGCCTGCGTCACCAGCCCCAGCCGCAGGAGCACCTCACCCAATCGCGCGGAGTTCTCGCTCATCGGCTCCCTAAGGCCGAGAATAGCGGGTAATCCGCCCTTTCAGTGACCCCCGGTCAGCATGGGTTTGAAGGCCAGGAGGATCTCCCCAATGATCAGCAGGACGATGGTGGCCTCGAGCGTGAGGGAGCGGTCGGTGTCCACCTCACCTTTGAGCAGCTGGTAGACGTTGGCGAGCATCTGCTGCTTGCGCGTCACCGAGGCCTGCCAGGCGGGGATCCGCAGCCGCTTCACGGCGGCCTCGTAGACCTTGGCCAGGTAGAAGTCGCCGATGATTTTGAGCGAGTTCTCCACGCGCTCGATGAACTCGGACATCTCCAGCAGCGTGGCCAGCACGCGCCGCGCGAGCACCTTGTACGGGCTGCGCACGATGGAGTGCCAGGTGCGCTTCTTGCGCTGGACCTCGTCGTAGATGGCGAGGACGTTCTTGTCCAAGACGTCGTCGTAGTAGCGCAGCTCGAGCAGCTGGGCGTTGCAGATCTCCAGCACGTCCGGGATGTCCAAGCTGCCGGACGGCTCGTAGACGAAGGCGCTGTTCCAGTCGACCACCGCCACGTCGTCCTCGCGGTAGCTGAAGCGGTGCTGGGTCACCTCCTTGCGCTCGCGGTCCGACAGCGGCGAGCCGGAGGTCTCGCCCAGGAGCAGCCGGGCCAGATCCATCCCGTCCACCACCTCCTGCGCGGAAGGGGTGCCGTTGAAGCGCTCCACGAAGATCACCGTGTAGCTCTCGGACTGCTCCCACAGGTGCGGGTCCTCCAGCGCGCCGTTGACCGACTTGCGGACCCCTTCGATCAACTGAAGCGCCAGCGCGTCCAGCGCGGCGCTGTCGTAGAGCTCGTCCGCGAGGGCGACCAGTTGATCCGGCGTGGTGCCGGCGGGGATGGGCACGCGCAAGATGATGGAGGCGGCGCCGTGGTCGAAGATGCGGGCGAGCGCGAAGACGTTCACCGCCCCGCCGCGCAAGGGCAGCGACTTGTGGCCCAGCTCCACGGTGAGCGGCGGGTTGGGGAGGTGCAGGTACTGGGAGTTCTCACGCGCCAGCTTCAGCCGCTGCGCGTCCGCCGAGAGCAGCGAGCTGGCCTTCTCCAGGAAGATCTCATCCGCGATGTCGTAGATGCGGTAGCAGAGGATGCTCCCCTTCTGCACCGCCAGGGCGTCCGCCATGCAGGTGACTGTAGCCGGCGCGGATGTAGGCAGTGCGGGTAAGGTGCGCGCCCATGCGGAAGACCTTGAACGCCACGCTCTGCCTGCTCCTGGGCGGCGCGCTGGCCGGCTGCAGCTGTGGCGGAAGCGTGAACGACACCTGCGACTGGGCGCAGTGGGGCCAGGACCCGGCCCACCGCGGCAACGGCTGCCAGAACGGCCAGCCGCTCTCCCGGGCGCTGGCGCGCGTGCAGTACGACCCGTTCGCCGAGCAGGAGCAGCTGGACAACGCGGACTACGAGAACGGGATCCAGGGCTCGCTGCTGGTGCACTACCCCACGCCGCTGATCGCCGGGGATGACGTCTACGTGATGGCCAAGGCGGGCAGCTACGTCCCCTGCGAGCCCCCGGGCTCGGGGCTGCTCGCGGACGGCGGCGAGTTCTGCGGGATGGTGGCGCGCAACACCCAAACCTGGACGGAGAAGCGCTTCGCCTGGGAGGGCGAGACCCTGGTGGAGAAGTGGACCGTGGAGAGCGACTGGAAGCCGGCCCCGCTGGGGATCACGGCCTGGGAGCCGTCCTTCCAGCCGGCGCTGGCGGGGGACTTCCTCTACCTGCCGGCGCTGGGCGGGACGCTGCTCAAGGTGGACCGGCACGGCGGAGGCGTGATCACCCGGGTGGATCCGTTTGGCCGCACGCCGGATCCGTGGGCGTTCGTCGCGGGAGGGCTCACGGTCGACAAGGACGGGAACGTCCTCTACACGGTGATGGAGCTGCTCCCGGACGTGGCGGACGCGAACGGCTACCTGGTGCGGGTGACGCCGTCAGGCGCGGTGACCAAGGTGCCGTTCGAGGAGCTCCTCCCCGGCGCGCCGGCCGGGACGGACACGTGCCAGGGCGCCTTCAACACGCGGGACTACAAGCGCCCCTTCCCGCCGGTGCTCAGCGATGGAGGCTGGGCGCCGACGCCGCTGGTGGCCTGCTCGCGGCAGCGCCCCGCGCTCAACGCCGCGCCGGCCATCGCCGAGGACGGGACCATCTACGTGATGAGCCGCGCCCACCGGAACGGGCGCTACGGCTTCCTGGTCGCGGTGACGCCGGACTTGAAGCCCAAGTGGGCGGCCTCGCTGCGGGACCAGCTGAATGACGGCTGCGGCGTGCTCAACCCGGCGGTGGCGCAGCCCAACCCGGACGGCGGGGACTCGCGCTCCTCGGCGTGCCGCGTGGGCGCTCCGTCCGGCGTGGATCCCGCAACCAATGCGCCCCCGGCGGCGCAGGTGAGCGACACGTCGTCCTCCTCGCCGATGGTGCTGCCGGACGGCGCGGTGCTGTACGGCGCGGTCACCGGGTACAACGGGTCACGCGGCCACTTGATGAAGTTCTCCGCCGCGGGCGAGCTGCTCGGGACGTACGACTTCGGCTGGGACGTCACGCCGGCCATCTGGAAGCACGACGGGACGTACTCCATCGTGATCAAGGACAACCACTACTTCGAGTACGACGGGAGCGCCTCGCGCTTCTACATCACGCAGCTGAGCAAGGACCTGGCGGTGGAGTGGAAGTTCCAGAACACCCAGACCGAGAGCTGCACCCGGCAGCCGGCGGGGAACATGACCTGCACCGCGGATCACCCGGACGGGTTCGAGTGGTGCATCAACGCGCCGGCGGTGGATCCCAGCGGGACCGTCTTCACCAACGCGGAGGATGGGTTCCTGTACGCGATCTCCCAGGGCGGGATGCTCAAGGAGCGCTTCTTCCTGAAGCTGGCGATCGGCGCGGCCTACACGCCGCTGGCGCTGGACCGGAAGGGCCGCATCTACGCGCTCAACGGGGGAGAGCTCACGGTGGTGGGGAAGTAGTCCCGTCACCCGTGACCCGTCAGCCGTACCCGTGACCCGTGACCCGTGACCCGTGACCCGTCACCCGTCACCCGTCACCCGTACCCGTACCCGTACCCGTGAACGAACGCGAACCCGAACCCGGTTTTTGCCTCGAGCCAGCTCCGCGGCGGCCTCTCGCCCTTCCGGTCGCGCGGGCGCGAACGAGGCAGCCTTCGAACGAGCCCAGCGCCGACGCGAGCTTCCCCTCGGTCGGGTTCGGGTTCGCGTTCGTTCACGGGTACGGGTACGGGTACGGGTACGGCTGACGGGTCACGGGGCGACGGGTCACGGTCACCGGGGCCTGGGCTGGCCCTACTGACAAGCCGCCGCCGCCCGCGCGAGCAAGCCCGGCAGCTCCTGCGCCCGCCGCACGGCGTCCGGCCCCACCCCCAGCGCCAGCACGGCCTCGGTCATCGAGTTCGACCGCCCCGTCCCGGTGATCACCTGAAGGTCCCGGCCCCTCGTCACCCAGCGCACCGCCGAATGCCCGGGATGGTCGGACAGCCCCTGCCCGGTCTTCACCTTCGCCAGATCCAGCGCCGCGAGCGGCACCGTCACCTCGTACCAGAAGCTTTGCGTCTCCGGTGCGCCCTCGGGCAAGCAGGTGGTCCGGTACCTCAGCGCGCACTCCAGCCGAACGACGTGGGTCTCGCAGCTGCGCCCCTGGGCCTGGGAGCGGGACGCGTTGATCAGCTCCGCCAGCTCCTCGAGCGCGTCCGTCGCCTTGTCACTGACCGAAGGCACGTCCCGCTCGGCACCGAGCGCTACCCACCCCGCGCATGCCACCGTCAGGACACCCCACCGGTACATCTGCTCCTCCAACGCTAAGGCCGTCCTCTTTGAGTCGCCGGGCGCGCCGGCTTAAGGGACTTCTCTTTTGGCCATGCGGAGATCCTGCCGCACCCCGTCCTCCGGGGTCATGACGGTGCGCGGCGCTGGTCAGCGCTCGAACCTTCCTCGCGAATGCGCTGAAATCGGACACGTGCCGCCTCCTACCCACCTCCTGCTCGCGCTCGCCCTCGCCGCCGCCCCTACCTCGCCCGCTCCCGAGCTGGCCCCCTTCTCCCCAGCCGAGGCCCTGGCCAAGGCGAAGAAGAAGCCCCTGCCCGCGGAGGAGATCTCCCGCCGCGTGGCCGCCGGCGGGGAGCGCTACGTGGAGAAGCCGCTCTCCGAGCTCAAGGACGTCCCCGAAGCGAAGCTGGCGGACGCCCTCTGGCCCCGGCGCCAGGAGCAGCTCCCCTTCCCCATCGTCGCCCCCGGCGGCGCGCTCGCCTCCATGCCCATGGACGAGGCCGCGCTCGCGAAGATCGAACAGGGCGAGGCGCTCTTCCGCGAGGCCAAGTACGAAGAAGCCGCCGTCCTCTACCACCAGGCCCTCAAGGACTGCCCGCGCTGCTACCTGGCCCTCCTCCAGCTGGGCGAGGTCTCCCGCTTCACCAACGACCTCCCCGGCGCGCTGCGCGACTACGACGAGGCCGCGCGCGTCAACCCGCTCGACTACCGGCCCCACTTCTACAAGGGCCTGGCCCTCTCCCAGCACGGCAGGGCGAAGCAGGCGGTGGAGGCCTGGGTCACCGCGCTCGCGCTCTACCCCCGCAACCCCATCCTGCTGGACCTCCTGCGCAAGAACGCCGAGAAGCTCGGGGTGGTGGTGCTGCCGGACGCGCTGCAGCCGCGCGCCTTCACCCGCCGCCGCGGGGACGTGGTGGAGCTCTACGCGGACACCACCCGCGGCGCCTACTGGCTCACCTACGCCCGCTGCAAGGCGCTCTGGCTCGGGGACGCGGAGCACCGCCGCGAGGTCACCGGCCTGGACGCCCACCGCTTCACCGCCGCCGAGGAGCTGGAGTGCCTCACCGCGCTGGTGGAGAGCTACCAGGCAAGCAAGAGCGAGGACGCCTTCTGGGATGATCCGCACGTGGAGCGGATCGCCCGCGCGCTCAAGGAGAAGCGCGGGATGGAGCTGGTCCTCTACGAGCTGGCCTCCCGCGTCAGCCCGCACATCACCCTGTCCCTGGCCAAGGGCGAGCGCGCGGCGCTCGAGCGGTTCATCACCCGCTTCGAGATCACCCGCTAGATGCGATAGATCCGCGCCCGTGACTCCGCACGAGCGCCTCCAGGGCCATCTGCGCGCGCGCCCGGTGGTGCTGGCGCCGATGGAGGACGTGAGCGATCCCGTCTTCCGCCGCCTCTGCCGCTCGGTGGGCGCCCACCTGTGCGTCACCGAGTTCATCAACGTGGACGCGCTCGCCCACGGCTGCAAGAAGGCCGTGCGCAAGCTCCAGCTGGAGCCGGAGGACGCGCCCACCGGCATTCAAATCTACGGGAGCGACCCCGCCGCGCTGATGGAGGCGGCCAAGGTGGCGGAGCAGGCGGGCCCCGCCTTCATCGACCTCAACTGCGGCTGCTGGATCCCCCGCATCGCCGCCCGCGGCGCCGGCGCCGGCTGGCTCAAGAACCCCACCCGCATGGTGGAGATGGCCCGCGAGGTGGTGCGCGCGGTGAGCCTCCCCGTCACGGTGAAGACCCGGATTGGCCTGGGCACCGAGGACCAGATGCCGATCGTCGAGCTGGCCCAGCGCCTGGAGGACGTGGGGGTGAGCGCGCTCGCGCTGCACTGCCGGACCGCGCTGCAGCGCCACGACGGCGAGGCGGACTGGCGCTGGGCGGCGCGCGCCCAGGCGGCGGTGAAGATGCCGGTGCTGGTCAACGGCGACATCAAGTCCGCCCAGGACGCGCGGCGCGCGCTGGAGACCACCGGCTGCGCCGGGGTGATGGTGGGGCGCGGCGCCATGCAGAACCCGTGGCTCTTCCGCGAGGCCCGCGCGCTGATCGACCGCGGCGAGCTGCTGCCGCCCGCCACCCGCGAGGAGCGCGTGGCCTTCTGCCGGGCCCAGCTTTTGGCCAACGTCGCCGCCCGCGGCGAGCCCAACGGCGTCCAGTGCATCCGCCGCCACCTGGGGGGCTACTTCGGCGCGCTCGAAGGCGGCGCCCAGCTGCGCGCCGCGCTCAACCGGGACGACTCGCTGGCGGGATGTCTGGCGCTGCTGGACGCGTTCCTCCAGGGCGCCCCGCGCATGTCCGCTGCCTGACGAAGGCTGTCCATTCGTTCAGCGCCTCTTTTGCCCGGCTGGCGTGGCCGGCCACTCCCGCTGGCGCGCCCGGCCACTCGCGCGGCGGGCGCGGCGCTTACCTCTTGGTCATGAACCGGTACGACCCAAGCATCCTGGAAGCGGCTGGGAGCGGCGTGGGCGCCCTCCCCATGGAGGGCTTCGAGCTGACGGAGCTCGAGGCCCGGGACGAGTTCTTCGCCCCCATCCCCGGCGTGGTCTGGCAGTACGACCCGGTGGCCCGGCGCTTCACCTACGTGAGCCGCCGCGCCGAGCCGCTGCTCGGCTACCCGCGCGAGGCCTGGCTGGAGGAGCCCGGCTTCTGGGAGGCCCGGCTCCACGACTCGGACCGCGAGCGCGCGGTGCGCGAGTGCGCCAGCGCGGTGGTGGAGGGGCGCGACCACACCCTGCGCTACCGGCTGGTGCACCAGTCCGGCCGCCCCATCCCCATCCAGGACCTGGCCTGCGTGGTGCGCCGGCCCGGCGCCACGCCCCACCTGCGCGGGGTGATGCGCGAGGTGGCTGCCCCCGAAGAGGCGGAGGGGCCGGCGCTGGACCAGGTGCTGGACGCGCTGGACGAGCCGGTGGTGCTGCACCGCGAAGGCACCATCCTCTACGCCAACGCCGCGGCGGCGCGCTGGCTCCAGGGCTGCGCGGCGCGGCCGCTGGTGGGCAGCGCCCTGCTCACGCTGGTGCCGCGCGAGCTGGCCGAGGTGCTGGCCCAGGACTTCCGGGCCCTGGCGAGCGGCAAGCCCGCGCCGGTCCGGGAGGCCGCGCTCGGCCGGGGCCTGCGCGCCGAGCCGCGCTACGCCCAGCTGACCACCGCCCGCTGGCCGGGCCGCGAGGGCACGCTGCTCACCGTGGCGCGCGAGAGCACCGAGCTGCGCGAGCAGCGGCGGCGGGTGCTGGTGGCGGACCGCTTCATCGGCCTGGGGACGCGCACCGCCGCGGTGCTGCACGAGCTGGGCAGGCCGCTCGCCGCGCTGCGGGGCGCGCTGGAGCGGGCGGAGCGCTCGCCGGAGCTGGCCGAGGCCGCCTTCCAGGCCCAGCGGCTGCAGGCGCTGGTGGATGACCTGTCGGCGGTGCTCCGGGACGAGCGCGCCGGCGGCGGCAGCAGCTCGCTGTCGAGCCTGGTGGTGGACGCGCTGCGGCTGGCGCAGCAGGAGCTGGCGCCGGTGGGGCAGGTGAAGGTGGCCGGCCCGGAGCACGCGCAGGTGGCGGGCAGCGCGCCGCGGCTGCTGCAGGCGCTGGTGAACCTGCTCGTCAACGCGGCGCAGGCGCTGGCGCGGCAGAAGGACGGCCCCGCGGGGCGGGTGGAGCTCACCTGGCGCGCGGCGGGGACGGACGGCTGGCTGCTGGAGGTGACCGACAACGGCCCCGGCATCCCCCAGCCGCTGCTGAAGCGGATCTTCGAGCCGTTCTTCACCACGCGGGAGCTCGGGACCCAGCTGGGGCTGGGTCTGTCCATAGCCCGGGAGGCGGTGGAGGAGGCCGGGGGACGGCTCGAGGTGGAGAGCCGCCCGGGGCGGACCACCTTCCAGGTCACGCTGCGCTCCGCAGGCACGGCACGAGCGCCTAGAGTGTCCCCATGGAGCGGAGCGAAGGGGGGACCACTTCCATCCGGGTGATGGATCTGGCGCTGCGCGGCGCCGCCGCCGCGGGCGTGGACGTCCCCGCGTTGATGGCCGAGCTCCACATCCCTGCGGAGCTGCTCAAGGACCCGGATGGGCGGGTGCCGTACCAGGTCTCGCTGGACGTCTGGCGCCGCGCGCCGGAGCTGGCCAACGACCCTGCCTTCGGGCTGCACATCGCCGAGCGGCTCAAGCTGGGGCAGCTGGAGCTGCTGGACTACGTGCTCGGCAGCAGCGCCACGCTCGGGGACTTCCTGCGCCAGCTCTCCCGCTACAACCGGCTGCTCAGCGATCAAGTCCGCTACGAGCTCTACCTCAAGGACGGCTGGTTCTTCATCGAGCGCGGCGGGCTGCCCGGCGTGCAGAGCCCCCCCCACGCGATCGAGGCCACGCTGGGCTTCGCGGTCATCCGCGGGCGCACCCTCACCGGCGTGGACTTCCGCCCGGAGAAGGTGCTGCTGCGCCACCCGCCGCCGCCGGATCTCCGCGAGCACGAGCGGATCTTCCAGTGCCCGGTCCTCTTCCGGCAGCGCGCGGATCTCCTCCAGCTCGACCCGAAGCTGCTCGAGCTGCCGGTGAAGAGCGCGGACCCGGGGCTCGCCGCCGTGCTGCAGCGCCACGCGGCCGAGGTGCTCTCCCGCCTCCCCGAGACGAGCGGCTTCCAGGCCCAGGTGCGCAAGCAGGTGGTGGCCCTGCTCACCGAAGGCACCCCGTCTCTCGCCCGCTGCGCGCGCGCCATGGCGATGAGCACCCGCACGCTGCAGCGCCGCCTGGAGGCAGAGCACCTCTCCTTCAACGAGGTGCTGGACGACGTGCGCAAGGGGCTGGCCACGCGCTACCTCGACGATGACCGGCTGGCGGTGGGGGAGATCGCCTACCTGCTCGGCTTCTCCGACACGAGCGCGTTCCACCGGGCCTTCAAGCGCTGGCACCACGCCACCCCGGCCGCCTTCCGCCGGCGGGAGCGCCGTGACGCACCCGCTCAGCGCGGGTGACACACATATGTAAAGAAGAAGATCAGTCCGGGGGACTAGAACCGCAACAATCCTGACGGCTTGGACAGCGCGAAGAGAGGGCAACCCGCGCGCGAGGCCGCCAGACAACCTTGACGCAGTCCAATTCTCCTGCGGCGAGGTGTACCTGTGATCCGAGAGCTCCTGGGCAAGATGGGCCGTGTCGCGCAAGCGGCGGAGGTCCCGTCCGCGGGCAGCACCCGGCACGCGGAGATCGAGCTCAAGTTCGCGGCGGACCACGTCTCGCACGAGGCCTTCGCCAAGTGGGGCCGCGGGCTCAAGGTGATCGAAGAGTCGAGCAACGCGGGGGACGACTTCTTCTTCCGCCGCGGCAACGACGTGCTCCGCCACCGCGTGGGTGGGATTCACGAGCTGACCACGAAGATCAAGACGAGCAAGACCTCCACGCTGGACCGGGTGGAGGTGGACGCGCACCAGGCCTCGCCGCCGGAGGACGTCCAGGCGCTGCTGCGGCTGGTGGGCTTCAAGGACGAGCTTGCCGTGGGCAAGACCACCCCGCACAGCTTCGATGTGCGGGACCCGGTGAGCGGCAAGAACGTCAAGGTCAACATCTCGATGTACGACGCCTACAAGGTCGGCGACGAGCAGAAGGTCAAGCGCTTCATCGAAGCCGAGGTGGAGAAGAACCCGGAGATCTCCAAGGAGGAGGCGGAGGAGATCGTCAACCGCTGGAAGACGGAGCTGCAGAAGCAGTTCGGCGTGGGCGAGCCGATGAGCAAGTCGCTCTACGAGGTCTTCGGCGGCAAGGGCTACCGGCGCGAGGGCGAGCTGAACTGGCAGAAGCCCGCCGCGATCGCCGCCGGCCTGGCCGCCCTCAGCGGCACCTCGGCCTGGGTGGGGAGCAAGCTCGGCGGGGACGGCCAGCAGGAGCCCGCGCAGCTCCACCACGCGCCCGCCGCGCCTGCCGCGCCCGCCGCGCCCACCGCGGCCGCGCCGGCCGAGGTGGACTGGGAGCACCTGTAACCGCGGGTGACCCGCAGCCTGCGAACGCGGGCGGAGACATGAACGCGAAGGTTTCTGGATCGCCCAGGCTTCACCGCCTGCTCACGCCGGAGGCCGTTCGCGTTCAAGTTCCCGCCCGCGTTCACTTGGGCAGGACCACGGTGAAGGTGGTGCCCTCCCGCGGCTGCGAGCGCACCTGCACGCGCCCGCCGTGCGCGCGCACCAGCTGATCCACGATGAACAGCCCCAGCCCCACGCTGGCGTCCTGGCCGGTGCGCCGGGCGCCGCGGCTCTTGAACGGCTCGAAGAGCCGCGCGCGGACGGACTCGGGGATGGGCTCGCCCTCGTTGTGCACGTGCAGGCGGACCTCGCCGGCGCGCCCCTCGCTGCGTACGGTCACCTCGGTCCCTTCCGGGCTGTACACCACCGCGTTGACGAGCAGGTTCCCCACGACCTGGGCGATCCGATCCGGATCCCACGCCCCCTCCGCCACGCCGGACGCGTAGAAGCGGAGGGTGCGGGTGGGGTGGGCGGTCTCCACCTCCTCCACCACCCCGCGCGCCACCTGGTGCAGATCCACCTGCTGGCGCCGGATGGGGATGCCGCTGCCCAGCCGCGCCTGCGTGAAGTCGAGCAGGTCGTGGATGAGGCGGGAGGCGCGCTGCGCGCTGGAGAGCACCCGGGCCGCGGTCCGGTGCGCCAGCGGCGGCAGCTCCTCCTTGAGCAGCACCTGGGCGGAGAGCTGGATGGCGTTGATCGGCCCGCGCAGGTCGTGGCTGACGATGCCCACCAGCTGCTGCTCGAACTCCACCCGCCGCTCGGCCTCCACCTGCGCCTGCTTGCGCGCGGTGAGGTCGAAGAAGGACATCACCACGCCCGCGGCGGAGCCGGGCGCGGGCGGCAGCGACTCCACGCTCAGGTGCAGCCAGATCCGCTCGCCGTCCGGCCGGAGCGCCCAGACCGCCTCCCCCGCCGCCGAGCGCGCATCCAGGCTGAAGGGCGAGCCGTCCTCGCGGCGCAGGTCCCAGTCGGGCACCGGCCGCGTCCCCACCACGGGCGCGCGGCCGAGCAGCTGCTCCGCGGCGCGGTTGGCCTGCACCACCCCGCCGCGCTCGTCGAGCACCACCACCCCCTCCACCAGCGACTCCACCAGCACCCGGGAGCGCTCCTCGCGGCGGCGCAGCTGCTCGGCCATCCCCTCCACCGCGTGGCGGGCGCGCACCTGCGCCGCGAAGAGGCGGGCGTTCTCCACCGCGGCGGCGGCGCGCGCGGCCAGCTCCAGCGCCAGCGTGAGGTCCTGCTGCCCGTGGCGCCGCCCGCCGCCGGCGTGGAAGAGCGTCAGCCCGCCCAGCGAGGACCCCCGGTAGAGCAGCGGCACGCAGAGCATGGAGGAGAGCTGCAGCTCCCGCATCAGCGCCAGGTGCTCCGGGCTCAGGGCCGCGGTGAGCCGCCAGGCCTCGTCGATGACGGGGTGGAGCGCGGGCAGGCCGCTGACGAGCGAGGAGAGCTCCAGCGCTGGATCCGAGCGCTCCCAGTGCGAGAGCTGGAGCAGCGCGCGGACCTTGGCGTCGCCCTGGGGCCCGGTGAGCCGCCGGACCGAGCCGTCCGGGGCGCGCACGTCGAAGAAGCCGAAGTCCCCCAGCGCGGGGAGGACCAGCGCCAGGACGTTCTGCAGCGTGGACTCGTAGTCCAGCGAGGAGGCGAGCACCTGGCTGGCGTGCGCCAGCACCTCCAGCCGCTGCGTCCAGAGCGCGCGCCCCTCCTCGGCGCGGCGCAGCGCCTCGCGCTCGTCCGCCTCGCGCACCGCGCGCTCCACCGCGGGGACCAGGCGATCCAGCCGGTCCTTGAGCACCCAGTCCGTGGCGCCGCGCTTGAGCAGCTCGATCGCCCGCTCGTCGCCGATCGCCAGGCTGATGAAGACGAACGGCGTGGCCGGGGCCCGCCGGCGCGCCGCCTCGAGCAAGGCGGGCCCCTCGAAGCCCGGCACGCGGTAGTCGGCGAGGATCACGTCGTAGCGCCCCGCGCCCAGCGCCTGATCGAAGCGCTCGGCCGAGGTCACCCGGGTGAGGTGGCAGCGCAGGCCGCCGTCGCGCAGCTGCGCGGAGATGAGCTCGGCGTCATTGGGCGAGTCCTCCACCAGGAGCACGCCCAGCTCGCGGGTCTGCGCCTGCGGGCGCCGGACGTTCAAGTGGCCCCCCGGGCGGTGCCCCGCCGTACGCCCATCGGCGCGCCCAACTCGCGTTGCGTCGGTCCGGCCATCGTCCCCCCGGGGCCGCTGACAACCTGATCGGGAAACGCGGTGGGAACGGCGCCGCATTTCGGCGCGGGGGCGACCTCGCTAGAAGCGGCCGCCCAGCTGCGCGACGAGCCCGCCGCCAGGCAGCGGCGCGAGCGAGAGCTCCGCAGGGTCCGGCCGGGTGGCGAGGACGATCCCCACCGTGGCGCTCACCGCGCCGGCGATGGCCAGCCCCACCGAGACGGGGAAGAGCGTCTGTGCGAGCTTCCCCTGCGCGCGGGTGACGGTGAGCGGAGCGCCCGGCTCCTGCTGCTGCGTGAAGGACTGCTTCACCCCCACCGAGTACACCACCCCCACCGCGCCGCCGGCGAGCAGCAGCGCCCCGCCGGAGATCAGCGCCACCGGCGCCACCTTGCTGCGCGGCTGCGGCCCGCTCACCTCCATCGCGGCGGCCGGGGGCGGAGCCTCCCGCCGAGCGGCGTCGCGGGCCTCGGCCCGTTCACCCCGAGCGGAGTCACCCCGTTCACCCCGAGCGGAGTCGCCCCGTTCACCCCGAGCGGAGTCACCCCGTTCACCCCGAGCGGAGTCACCCCGTTCACCCCGAGCGGAGTCACCCCGTTCACCCCGAGCGGAGTCGAGGGGCTCCGCCACCGGCGGCGGCTCCGCCGGCACGGGCGGCGTGTCCACCGGCAGGGGCGGAGAGGAGGTCGCCGGCACGTCCGGCGTCACCTTGGCGTCCAGCGCCACGCGGACCGTCTCTCCCGAGCGGGCCACCACCTCGCGGGTGCGGACCGCGCCGTCGGGCGTCAGGAGCTCCACCCGGTGGCGCCCGAGCGGGACCGCCAGCTTCAGCGGCGCGGGGCCCACGGGGCGGCCGTCGAGGCGGACCTCGGCGTCCTTGAGGTCGGTCTGCACCGCCACCGTGCCCTGCATGGACGCGCGGGCGTCCGCCAGGAGCTGGACCAGGAGCGGGTTGGCCAGCGCGGGATCCAGGGAGACCTCGGGGTTGAGCTTGAGCGCGCTCTTGAACGCGTCCTTCGCCTTGGCGCTCTGCTGCAGGGCGAAGAAGCACTGCGCCCGCCGCAGGTGCATTTCGGCCGCGGCTGGGGGCGCGGGCCTCTTGGCGAGCTGGGCGTTGAGCAGCGCCAGCGCGCGCTCGAACTCGCCCTTGGCCATCAACCGGTCCGCCTCGCCCGCGCCGAGCGCCGCGCCCGCCAGGAGCGCCAGCACCAGCACCAGCGCCCGGCTCACTTGCGCAGCTCCACCGTGACGCGCGCGGGCTCGCCGGCGGTCACCTCCACCTGCCGGGTGATGTTCTGGAAGCCCGGGCGGGTGAGCCGCAGCTCGTGCTTGCCCACCTCCAGCTTCAGGGTGGTGGGCGTCAGCCCCTTGCGCACGCCGTCCACGTCCAGCCAGGCCCACGACAGCTCTCCCCCGAGCGTGGCGGTGACCCGGAGCTCTCCCTGCCGCCCCTTCTCTGTCCGCGCCCGCTCCCGCGTCGTATCCCGGACCGGGCGCTTCTGCGAGCGCGGCGCGTCCTCGCCCCGCGCGGGGACCTCCTTGAAGCTGGGGAGGACCGGCTCGGGCGCGGGCTCCTCCGCGCGCGGGGTGGCCTGCGCCGCGGGCAGCGGCGGGATGACCGGCGAAGACTCCAGCGGGGAAGGGAGCGGCGCGATGGCCAAGGGCTGCGGGCCCCGGGCCGGGCGGAAGAAGGCGGCCAGCGTCACCACCGCGAACGCCACCAGCCCCACCGCGAGCGCGCGGCGGGTGCGCGAGGAGCGCTTGATGGCAAAGGAGAGCTCGTCGGCGGCCTGCTGCTCCACCGCGCTCGGCCGGCGGCGGGGCGCCTCCTGCTCCAGGGTGGCTGCCACCGGGCGGGACGGCGAGTGGCGGCGCGCCGCGGGCACGGTGGTGTCCGAGTGGTTCAGGGCGATCGCGCTCTCCAGCGCCGAGAGCAGGTCTGCGGCGCTGCCGAAGCGATCTGCGGGCTGCTTGGCCAGGCAGCGGGAGATGACGGCGCACACTTCGCGCGGCAGCTGCGGGAGGTGCGCTGCGGGATCCGGGACCGGCGCGTCCACGTGCATCCGCATCACCGAGTAGTCGCTGTCGCTGTCGAAGACGGGGACGCCGGTGACCATCTCGTAGAGCACGGTGCCCAGCGCGTAGAGGTCCGCGCGGTGGTCCACGCGGGCGGTCCCCAGCACCTGCTCGGGCGACATGTAGCGCGGGGTGCCGATCATCATCCCCGAGCGGGTCATCTGGCTGTTGGGGTCCCGCGCCACGCCCAGGTCGAGGATGGTGGCGTGCCCGTCCGGCGCGATGATCACGTTCCCGGGCTTGATGTCCCGGTGGACGAAGCCGCGCGCGTGGATGAGCCCCAAGCCCGCGCAGACCTGGCGCATCAGCTCCAGCACCTCCTCGAGCGGCCGCCGCCCCTTCTGGCGGAGGTGATCCGTCAGGGTGACTCCCTCCAGGTACTTCATGACGATGAAGGGCTGCTTCCCCTTGCGGCCCACCGCGTAGATGGGGACGAGATTCGGGTGCTCCAGGCGCGCCATCATCCGCGCCTCTTTCTCGAAGCGCGCCACCACCTCTGGATCATGCGCCAGCGTGGGGGAGAGCATCTTGATCGCCACCTTGCGATCCAGCTCCACCTCGGTGGCCAAATAGACGGTGCCCATGCCCCCCGCGCCGAGCTTGCGCGTCAGGCGCCACTTTCCTTCGAGCAGCTCGTCCTCGGCCGGCGGCGTCTGCTTCGCGCGGCTGCGCGGCGAGTCCATGTGGGTGGCCTCGCACGCCGAACAGTCGTCCCCCTCGCGCTCGAGCGCAGCGCCGCAGTCGGGACAGAGGGTCCCGGAGCTCTGGGGATCAACGGAAGGAATGTAAGGACTATATCCACCTTGGCGCAGCGCCGGCCATCCGGCGGGGAGAGGATTGACGCGCGCGCGTCACCTGTTCAAAGGTCTCCCACCCTTAGGAGGTCTCGAAGGACATGAAGCTGCACGCCTGAAGCCCCTGGAGCCGTTCGTCTCACCCCAGCGCTTTTGGAGTGCCTCTTGTCCAGCCTTCGCGTGGAAGCCGCGGCGTTCGCGTACGACGACGCCGTTCCCCTGCTGTCGGATCTCTCCTTTCAGCTCCCCGCCGGGTGGACCGGCCTCGTCGGCGAGAACGGCGCGGGGAAGACCACCCTCTTGCGCCTGCTCTCCGGCGAGCTGCGCCCCACCCGCGGCGCCGTCCGGGTGGAGAGGGGCGCCCGCGTCTGGCTCTGCGCCCAGAAGGTGGAGGCGCTGGAGCCCGCCACGCGCGCCTTCGCGGAGGAGCCCTCCGGCGCCGCGCGCAAGCTCCAGGGGCAGCTGAAGCTGGTGCCTTCCATGCTCGAGCGCTGGCCCACGCTCTCGCCCGGCGAGCGCAAGCGCTGGCAGCTCGGCGCGGCGCTGGCCGCCGAGCCGGAGGTGCTGCTGCTGGACGAGCCCACCAACCACCTCGACGCGAGCGGCCGCGCGCTGCTGTTGAACGCGCTGCAGGGCTTCCGCGGCGTGGGCGTGGTGGTCTCTCACGACCGGGCGCTGCTGGACGCGCTCACCACGCGCACCCTGCGCCTCACCGCCGAGGGGGCGAGGCTCTTCCCGCTGCCCTACAGCGCGGCGCGGGAGCAGTGGGAGCAGGAGCGCGAGAGCCGACTCCAGGCGCGCGCGCAGCTCAAGGCGGAGCAGGCCAAGGCCCAGCGGCGCGTGCAGGCGCAGCGCGAGGAGCTGGCCCGGGCCACGCGCGCGCGCAGCACGAAGGCCCGCATGCGCAACCCGCATGACTCTGACGCGCGCACGCTCGGCGCGAAGAACCTCGCCGAGTGGGGCCAGGTGAGCGTGAGCAAGAGCCTCTCCAGCGCCCAGCGCCACGAGGAGCGGGTGGAGGAGCGGCTGTCTGCGGACGAGCTGCGCAAGGAGCTGGGCCGGTCGGTCTTCCTCGGCTACGCGCCCTGCCCGCGCCCGCTGCTGCTCTGGGGAGAGGGGCCCAAGGGGCCGCTGGCGGTGAACCGGGACTCGCGGATCTGGCTCTCCGGGGCCAACGGCTCGGGGAAGACCACCCTGCTGCGCAAGCTGCTCGCCTCCGCGGCGGGGGAGCCGGAGCGCCTGCTCTTCCTGCCGCAGGAGCTGGAGGAGAACGCCCAGGGGCTCGAGGAAGTGAAGGCGCTGCCGCCCGAAGAGCGGGGGCGGGTGCTCTCGCTGGTGGCGGCGCTCGGCGTGGAGGTGGATCGCCTGCTCGCCTCCGAGTCCGGGAGCCCCGGCGAGGCGCGCAAGCTCGCGCTCGCGCTGGGCATGGCGCGCCACGCGTGGCTCCTGGTGCTGGATGAGCCCACCAACCACCTGGACCTGCCGTCCATCGAGCGGCTGGAAGCCGCGCTGCGGGCGTTTCCTGGCGCGCTGCTGCTCGTCACCCACGACGAGGCGCTGGCGCGGGCGTGCACGAATGAGCGCTGGCACCTGGAGTAACTGAACGGGGGAGGGCCCATAGGGAGCGGGATGTTCTGGGTCGCGGCTCGCCGTGCGCGGATGGGTCCCGCGGTGCTGCGCTCCACCCGCGGTGGGTTGCACAGTCAGGACGAGCGCAGCGGGCGCACGAGCGCGCATTGTGGAGCAAGACGCACCCTGCAGGGCACTGAACGCTCCTCAATGCACGGCGGCGCGCGCTCTCCACGCCGTCTCACCCGGGCAAGCTCCAGCGGAATGAGCGCCCGCTGCGTGCGTCGGGGCAGTGCTACCCGCCGCGGGTGGAGCGCACCGCCGCGGGACCCATCCGCGCACGGCGAGCCGCGACCCAGAAAACCCCGCTCCCTTATGAGCCCTCCAGCGCTGGGGGCTAGGCTGCGCCGGTGCCCTCCACCGCCGCCTCCGCCGCGCTCGCGCGCGCCGCCTCGCTCGATCCCGCCACCCTGCCGCTGAGCGCCGCCAGCGATTCTCTGCCGGCCGGCCTGCGCGCGGTGTGCGTGGGAGACCCGCAGGCGCCGGCGGAGACCTTCTTCGAGCTGCTCGCCGTCCGCGGCTTGCTGGGCGAGGACGGCTGGCTGGTGCCGGGAGTGCACCTCGTCTCGCTGGGTGACCACTTCGACTTCGGCCCGCCCGCGCGCCGCGGCGAGGCCGCGCTGGACGGGCTGAAGATCTTCTCCTGGCTCTGCGCGCAGCCGCCGGCGCAGGTGACGGTGCTCCTGGGCAACCACGACCTCGCGCGCGTCTGCGAGCTGGGCGCGCTGGACGACGAGGCCTTCCAGGCGCTGCAGCGCGAAGCGGACGCGGCCTACCGCGGCGGAGACGTGGACGAGGCAGCTGAAGCAGCCTTCCTCGCGCGCCACCCGTCCTTCCCCACCAGCGAGCTGCTGGCGCGCGACTACAGCGCCTTCCTCCACGCCCAGCGCGTGCTGGTGGAGCGGGCGCTGCGCGCGCGCCGCGCCCGGCTCGCGGTCGCCGCTGAATCAGAGGTCCTGCTCATCCACGCCGGGGTGACCGTGGACGACGTGCGCGCGCTCGGCGCGCCCTCGGACGCGCCCGGCCTGGCGAGCGCGCTCAACGCCTTCCTCGACGCGCGGCTGGCCACCTGGAGGACCGGACCGCTGGAGCTGGGCCCGCTGCACCTCGCGGGGGACGCGGCGCTGGGCGAGGGGCGCGGCATCCTCTACCACCGCCCCGCGGACCCGGGCGCGGCGCCGGAGGACGCGGAGCTCTTCGAGGGTCCCCCGCGCCGCCGCTTCGACCCGCGCGCGCTCCCGCCCGGGCTCACCCAGGTCATCGGCCACATCCGGGACAAGAAGTGCCGGCAGCTGATGCCGCGCTGGGTGACGGACGACGGGAGCACGCCCGAGGGCGCCCTGCGCCACCTGCGCGTGCACGACGGGCAGGTGCGCTACGCGAGCAGCCTCGCCGCTCAGCCGCGCGGGGCCGCGGCAGAGCTGATCTTCTGCGACGGCGGCATGTCCCACGTCCCGCCGGAGCGCTACGCGCTGCTGGAGCTCCCCGCGCTCGCGGCGCGCTAGCGGCGTCAGCGCCCCGGGTGGAGCACGCGCACCGGCAGCACCATGGCGTTGAGCCCGTCGAACTGCAGGCGCCGCTGCAGCCCGTACGCGGTCTCGTTGTGGAGCAGCCGCTGGAACCAGCGCTCTCGCTCGAAGATCAACTTCCCCGCGAAGAAGAGCGCCCGGGGGAACTGCTTGGCCACGGTGCGACAGAGCTCCTGCGCTTCAGCCACCGCCTCGGTGCCCACGGACATGCGGTAGTCCGCGGCGAGCCCCAGCCGCTGCGCGAGCGCCACGTACTGCTCGAGCGAGGCCTTGGTCCGCTCGCGGACCTCCTCCACCTCGCGCACCTCGGTGAAGCTGGCGGAGTCGATGACCCCCACCGAGATGAAGACGTAGTTCCGGAACTGCCCGGGGAAGAGCCGCTGCACGCTCAGCAGCTGGTGGACGCCCAGCCCGGCGTACGGGCCCACCAGCAGCGCCGCGGTGGGGGCGTTGGGCTCCAGCGGGGGCGGCGGGGCGCGCGCCGTGGTGGGCAGCGCGTCCAGCACCTCGTCCAGCCGCTTCAGGTTCTTGCGGACGTTGCCGTAGTGGCGGCGCACCAGCACGCAGACCGCCACCAGCACGCAGGTGAGCACCAGCGTGACCCAGCCGCCCTCCCAGAGCTTCTCGTAGAGCGTGACGCCGAGGATGAAGAAGCAGAGCAGGAACGCCACTCCGTGCACGGCGAGGTGCCGGCGCCACTGCGCGTGCGCCCGCCGCTCCCGCCACCAGTGCAGGCACATCGCCGCCTGGGACAGCGAGAACGTCACGAACACGTTGATCGAATACATGACGACCAGGTGCTCCACGCTCCCGCCCGTGTAGATGAGCGCCGCGAGGGAGGCGCCGCCCATCAGCAGCACGCCGTTCTGCATGGTGAGGCGGTCGGAGAGCTGCGCGAAGCGGTGGGGCAGCCAGGAGTCCACCGCCATGTTCGCCATCACCCGCGGCCCGTCGATGAAGCCGGCCTGGGCGGCGACGAAGAGCAGGAGCGCCTCGGAGAGCAGGGTCACCCAGATGAAGCCCTGGCCCACCTGCACGCCGCCTGGCGCGAAGCCGTGGGCGAAGCGCTCCACCAGCACCGCGTTCATCGTCTTGCCCTCCACCGGCGAGACGTGCAGCAGCAGGTAGCCCAGGGTGATGCCGCCCGCGGTGAGCGCAAGCGAGAGCGCCATCAGCAGCATGGTGCGTTTGCCGGTCTGCACCTTGGGCTCGCGCATGATCGCCAAGCCGTTGGAGACGGCCTCAATCCCGGTGTACGTGCCGCCGCCCATCGAATAGGCGCGCAGGAAGAGCGCGGCCATCCCGCCCAGGCCGAGCGTGGTCATCCCCGTGGAGAAGCCGTCCCGCACCTGCGAGGCCACCGCGGGCAGCTCCCACGCGCGCGTGGCCACCGCGCCGGAGATCAACACCACGTGGCAGACGAGGAAGACGAGGAAGATGGGCGTGAGCAGCTTCACCGACTCCTTCACCCCGCGCAGGTTCATCAGCGCCAGCGCGGCGATCGCGGAGAAGACCAGCGGCAGCTTCCAGCCGTGCAGGCCGGGCGGGAGGAAGGAGAAGATCGCGTCCGCGCCCGCGGCGATGGAGATGGTGATGGTGAGGACGTAGTCGATGACGAGCGCCGAGCCGGAGATGACCCCCGCCGCCGGGCCGAGCAACCGCGAAGAGACGACGTAGCCGCCGCCACCGAAGGGGAACTGCTCGATGATCCGGCTGTAGCCGTAGCTGATGACGAGCACGGTGAACGCGGTCGCCGCGGCGAGCGCCACCGCCAAATACGTGTGCTGCCCCAGCGCCTTGAACGCCTCCTCTGGGCCGTACGAGGAAGACGAGAGGCCATCCGCGCCGAGCCCCACCCAGGCGAGGAACGCCACCAGCGAGACGTGGTGGAAGACGCTGGGGTCCTCCACGTCCCGCTCGCGCCCGAGCAGCCAGCGCCAGAAGCCTGCTGCACTGCGGCTGCTCGCTGACATCGCGCTCGCCTCCCGAACGTCGGAAAGCGGGATGGCGTACTGCCGGGGGAAAGGAACTGCAACGGACGGAATGCCCCGCCCCAGTCCCGCTGTCCGCGCGCGCACTTGGCGCTGGCATCGCGGTTGCGAGCGGAGTTTCAGCGGCGGCGCAACGGGCCGCGCCGGCGTTCCAGCACCTCCTGCAGCACCAACGCCTCCATCAGCAGCCGTGCGGGCCCCGCGGCGTCAGCGGCCGCGGCCTGCGCCTGCTCCGGCCGCTGCTCGTAGCTGCCCTTGGCGACCACCGCCTTGCGCGCGAGCGAGAGCACCAGCGGCTCGGACTCGGGACGCTCCTGCCACGCGAGCACCGCGCCGGAGATGACCGCGCGAGGGTCCCAGGTGCGCGGGGCCTGGCCGGAGAGCAGCGCCGCCTTCGCGCGCTGCGCCTCGCCCCACTCATGCGGGCCGAAGTCCAGCCCGCTCACGTCCCGCAGGCCGCCGCCGCCCAGCGCCGTGAGCGGCCCCTCGTAGAGCCGCTCCGTCACCGCGCACGCCAGCTCCAGGTAGGGCGCCGACGGCAGGCCGAGCAGCCGCTGGCCCAGCGGCACCAGCAGGAGGTCTGCCGCGTCCCCGAGCGGGTTGGCCGTCTCCCAGCGCTGGCGCAGCACCGCGGCCTCGCGCGTGAAGCCCAGCCGCTCCAGCAGCCGCAGCCCCACCGCCACCCGCACCGCGCTGGGCGGGTGCACGTCCAGCCGGCCGCCGTTCGGCGCGGTGTGGACGATCAACACCTCCCGCGGGTCTTCCCGGTGGCCGAACAGGTGGACCATCGTCGTCACGTACGCGGGGCCGCACATGAGCACGCCGAAGGTGTCCGCGAAGAGCTCCTCGAACCAGACGGAGGTGGCGCGCACCGGCGTGAAGTCCAGCGTGCCGGCAGGTGTGAGGCGCACGGGCCGGGCGGCCTCCTGCTCGGAGAGGAGCTTCAGCTCCGCGCGCAGCCGCGGCTCCAGCCCCTCCACGGAGATGAGGAAGTCATGGCCGATCTCGTGCCCCACCGCGGGCCAGGCGCTCACCCGGTCCAGGAAGTCCGGCGGCAGGAAGAGCGGCGCGAGCGAAGTGGGCGCGAAGCCGGTCCAGAGCGAGAGGTCGAACTGGGAGAGCTGCGCGGCCGGAAACGCGGAGCGCAGCGGCAGCCCCTCCGCCTGCGCGTGCGCGACGATCGGCTGGTAGCAGGCGTCCGCGAGCGCGTCCACGTCCCCCAGCGCGGGGCCGAGCAGCCGGTCCCGGCGCTGCCGCACCAGCTCGCCCACCTCGTCGGCGACGACGGAGAGCTGGTTCGCTTGGTTGAGCAGCGGGCGCGGGATGGGGCCGGGCGCGGCGGCCAGCTCCGCCTTGAGCGCCTTCACGCGCTCCGGCAGGTACTCCTCGAGCACGCTCGCGAAGCGCCGGTTGAGCGGCTCGAGCCGGACCTCGTCCGCCAGCGCGGCGCCGCGGGCGACGAGGCCATCGAGCGTGGCCACCAGCCGCTCCCGCGCGGCGGTGAAGGCGCGCTGCTGATCCGCGGAGACGGCCGGCGCTGGCTTCGGAAAGGCGGGGCGCGGTGCTTGAGGTCGCGGTGGCTGCCCGGGCCGCGGCGCCCGGGGCAGCTGGGGCTTCGGCGGTGGCTGCTGCGGCTGGGGCGTCTGCGCCTGCTTCCAGCGCTTGTAGAGCGACGAGGCGATCCACGCCGCCACGAAGAGGACGAGCTCGGGGCGGCGCGCCAAAAGCGCGAGCCAGTCCTCGAGCGTCATCGCCCGCTCCTGCCGCCCGGCCGCAGTCCCCTGCGCGAGCGCGGCGGCCCCAGCACCTGCGCCAGGACGAAGCGCGTCGCGAACGCGTCCGCGTTGGTGAGGAACGCCAGCCCCACCGGGGCCGCCGCGGGCTCGGACGCGCGCGGCGGCTCCAGCTCAGCGGGCGCGCTCTCGCGCTTGGGCGGGGCGGGAGTGGCCACTTCAGGTCGCCTCGTTCCCGCCGTCCCGCTTGCCGCCCATGCTCCCGGCGATGCCCTGCCGCATCTCGGTGTCGGCCAGCGTGTTGCGCATGTTGTAGTAGTCCATCACGCCCATGTGGCCGCTGCGGAAGGCCTCGGCGATCGCCATGGGGATCTGCGACTCCGCCTCCACCAGCTTGGCGCGGTTCTCCTGGATCTTCGCCTTCATCTCCTGCTCGCTGGCGACCGCGAGCGCGCGGCGGGACTCGGCGCGGGCCTGCGCCACCTGCTTGTCCGCTTCGGCCTGCTCGGCCTGGAGCTTGGCGCCGATGTTCGCGCCCACGTCCACGTCCGCGATGTCCACCGAGAGGATCTCGAAGGCGGTGCCGGCATCCAGCCCCTTCTTGAGCACCGTCTTGGAGATCATGTCCGGGTTCTCCAGCACCTGCTTGTAGTCGTGCGCGGAGCCGATGGTGGAGACCACGCCTTCGCCCACGCGCGCCAGCACCGTCTGCTCGCCGGCGCCGCCCACCAGCCGCTCGATGTTCGCGCGCACGGTGACGCGGGCGATCGCGAAGAGCTGGATGCCGTCCTTGGCCACCGCGGAGACGCGCGGCGTCTCGATCACCTTGGGGTTCACGCTCATCGCCACGGCCTCGAGCACGTTGCGGCCGGCGAGGTCGATCGCCGCGGCGCGGGAGAAGTCCAGGCTCATGCCCGCCTTCTCCGCGGAGATGAGCGCGTTCACCACCGCCTCCACCCGGCCGCCGGCCAGGTAGTGCGCCTCGAGCGCGTTGATCGCCACCTGGAGCCCGGCCTTCACCGCGCTGATCCGCGCGTTGACGATCTGGTCTGGAGGCACGCGCCGCAGCCGCATGGCGATGAGCGTGAGCATGCTCACGCCCGCGCCAGAGGCCTTGGCGGCGATCCACAGCCGCACCGGCACCATGTACATGATGATGATCAGCCCGATGACCGCCAGGCCGCCCAACAAGACCACTGCCGCACCACCCATCGCTCCAGGCATGTTCATGCTCCTCGGAAATCCCTGATTGGTTCGACCACCACGCGCGCGCCCTCCACCCGCGTCACCTGGACCCGGGTGCCCGCGTCGATGAAGAGCCCCTCGCTCACCACATCCACCAGCCGGCCGGCGATCTCCACCGAACCGGACGGGCGCAACGGCGTGCGCGCCTCGCCCTGCGCGCCCACCAGCGCCGCCAGCGCTGGATCCGGGGCGCGCACGCTCTGCACGTCCGTGAGGATCATGCCCTTGGCGGCCTGCGTCCGCGGCACGTACCAGACCAGCACCGAGCCGGAGACCAACCCCGCCATCAGCGCCACCGTCGCCTCGATCGGCCCCAGCTTCCACCAGGCCAGGCCCACCGCCCCCACCGCGAACAGCCCCCCGAGCACCCCCGGCACGCCGAAGCCCGGGATGACGAAGACCTCCAGCGCCAGCAGCACCAGGCCGACAATCAGGAGGACCACCACCAGCAGGACCAGCATCCGGACTCCTTTACGCTCTCTAGGACCCTGGACGTTCGCGCGAGGTGAAGCGCCCTTCTAGCAGGGGCCGGAAAGAGAGAACCGGAGAGATAAGCGGCCGCCACGCTGCGGAAAATGTGAATTTTTCGCAACGACCGTTCGGTTTGGACGATGGCGGCTACAGCTGGAGGGTCAGGGCGAACTCGCCCTCGTGGTGCAGCCACTCCGTCACATTGGCCCCGGCCACATATGAGCTCGCCCCGGAGGAATCCCAAATCGGCTCCTGACCGTCGACTCGGAACGCTGTCGCCCGGTACGTCAACCGGTAACCGACGCCCAACCTGCCGAAGAAGCGCGTTAGTTCCCCACGACAGCCCATGTCGAGCCGCCGACCCAGCCAAGGGACCTTGGTGGAGGCCGTGAACGTGGGAAGGATCCTGAACGAGGTCTCCAGTATCGCGAAGCGCACCAGGCGAAGCGCCAGCTCCACGCCGACGATCCCGTAGCGCGTTCCCCGGTCGTGCCCATAGCCAACCAACGGGCCCGCCTGCAGCAAGAGCGGCTCGCCCCGCACGTGGGCGCCCAGCGCGAAGGTATGCCGGTAGAAGGCGGCGGCAGTCAGCACCAAGCGCGAGATCTTGTGCTCGAAGCGGGGTGCGATCCCCTCTCCTGGCGCGCCGATGTAGAGCGTCGGTTCCTCCTCCGCTCGGTCTGGGAAGAGGTACTCGCCCGTGCGGAGCTCTCCCAACAATCCGAAGCCGCCTGGCGCCTTGGCCAGCCAGCGCAGGGGATAGAGGCGGGCGGCCGCGGAGACGAGCAAGTACGGCCGCGACTCCCTCCGCTCTCCCTGCGCCCAACAATCCTGCTCCGAGCTCGCTCTGCACAGAGTCGAAACCGCGAGCGCTGGGGCCGCCGCGAGCTCGAGGTAGGGCTCAGAGACGGCGGGCTCGGTCTGCGCCGCGAGCGCCAGCAGCAGCCATCCGAACGCGGGAGCGCTCACCTCTGTCCGCTTAAACCAACCCTCGCGGCGCGAGCAAGCTACTCGGCGCGCACCACCACGTGGTCGGCGGTGGCACGCAGCACGCGGATGCGGGTGCCGGAGGCAATGAAGCCGAGCTCCGCCCGGGCCTCGGCGCGGTGGTTGATCACCTCCACCCGCCCGGCCGGCCGCAGGTCCGTCAGCGCCACCCCCAGCTGACCCACCAGCGCGTCCAGGCCGATCCCGCGCTCCGGCGGCGCGGCGGTGCCCGTCACCGCCGCCTCCAGCACCAGCTCCTTGCCGAAGCGCGTCCGCGGCAGGAACCGCCACGCGGCCGCGAAGCCCAGGGCGGAGAGCAGCGCGGCGAAGAGCACGGACGCCAGCGCGGTGGGCAGCACGCCCTCCGCCCACGCGACGCCCAGCGGCAGGCGCTGCAAGTCCACCATCGCCATCGAGAGGCCGAGCATCAGCAGCGTGCCGCCCACCACGCCGAAGACCGTGTGGCCCGGCGCGAGCAGCTCGATGACCAGCAGGAGCAGCCCTGCGCCGATGAGCAGCAGCTCCTCCCAGCCTGCCAGGTGGACCACGTACTGGCCGAAGAAGAAGAGACCGATCGCCGTGAGCCCCGCCAGGAGCGAGGCGCCGTGCGTGGGGTGGATCAACTCGAACAGGATGCCCAGCAAGCCGAGCGCGATCAGCAGCAGCGACACGCCCGGCAGCGCCAGCCCCCGCGCGAAGTACTCGGCGATGGACGGTGTGGGGCGCACCAGCGCGGGCACGTCCCGGCCCAGCTTCTGCCACAGCTCCTGCGGCGTGGACGCCTGCAGCTCCGCCACGCCCCACTTCAGCGCCTCCTCAGCGCTCAGGGTGAGCAGGCGCCCGCGCGGGTTGAGGCCCGGGAGGTCCACCTCGGTGTCCACCATCGCCTCGGCCACCTCCGGCGGCCGCCCCTGCGCCTGCGCCGTGCTCGCCATCTCCTTGCGCATGAAGGAGGTGACCTTGGCGTCCACCGGGGAGATGTCGCCGGTGAGCCCCACCTGCACCGGGGTGGCCGCGCCCATCACCGCGTCCGGCGCAACGGCGATCACGTCGCACGCGAGCGCGATCATCGCGCCAGCAGAGATGGCTCGCGGGTGGACCCAGCAGACGCTCGTCACCTTCGTGGCCAGCAGCGCGTCCCGCATGGCGAGCGCCGAGTCCAGCCGCCCGCCCAGCGTGTCGATTTCGAGGAAGAGCGTCTCGTCGTCCCGCATCACCGCCAGCACGCGCTGCAGGAAGGCGGCGATGCCCGCGTCCACCTCGCCGCGCAGCTCCACCGCGACCACCCGCCCCGTGCCCGGCACCGAAGGGATGGGCTTGGTGTGCGGCACCATCGCGGCGGCCGCAGGAATGCTCAGCAGCAGAACGACGAGGGCGAACGCGCGGCTCACGGTGAGAGTGACGTAATGCGCTCACAGCTGTGCGCGCAAGGGCGGCGGCTGACCAGTGCCGTCAGCCGAAAGGGCCGGGCGGGTCTGGGCGCCGGCAGCAGGGAGGGCTCCGTGTGGGTTCACTCGTGCTGCGCCGTGCTCGGATGGGCCCCGCGGTGGCGCCTCGGACCGCGTTGGGTTGCACAGCCCCGCACGCAGCCAGAGGGCGCCCGGCCGTAGTGGGGAAGATTTTCATGACGGCAGCATGAAGAACCTCCCCACTACGGCGTGACGTGCTCCCGCTGCCTCGGACCGTGCTGTGCAACCCACCGAGGTCCGCAGCGCCGCCGCCGGACCCATGCGTGCAAGGCAGGGGTGACCCTTTCCTCTTACCGGTCCCTTCAAGGCAACGGGCACCGCGGAGGAGCCCCGGCGTGGAGCCCCGAAGTGGGCGACCAGCCGCCCAGCGCCGGCGCTCCGTCTGAATCTCCCAGGATTCCGGCAGCGTGGACGCGCTCCGCCTGGGCGACCGGCGCGGGCGACTACTGGGCGACCGGGGCCGCAGGCGTCGGCGTAACCGAGACGTGCGCGACAATTGGACCCGGTGAGTCTCCTGAACGCGTTGGCCTGCCTGAAGGGAGAGACCAGTGCGTCTGGGACCCGCGGTTCTGGTGACTTGCCTGGCTGGCTGGGTTGGGTGCACCCACCCAGCGCCCGAGCCGGAGGAGCATCCCTCCGACGCGTCCACGCCCGAGGTGGACGCGGGCACCGTCCCCATTGACGGCGGGACCGCCGCCGACGCCGGCCCATCCTCGGACGCCGGCCAAGCGCGGCTCGACGGTGGCCGGGTCGACCTCAACGACGTCTCCATCCTGCTGCCGTTGCCGGACACCGCGGCGTCCAACGCGCTGCCGCGGCTCGACTTCCAGTGCCAGAGCGGCCCTCTGCTCCCTTCCGCGGCTTTCGCCGAGCTCATCCAGCTCGCGAACCCGGAGCTGGATCCGACCTTCAAGGCGAATCACTTCGATGATCCAGCGAACTGGAGGGTGGTGGCCGTGCGGGTGGACCCCTGCCATCGGGCGGATCCATCGACGGCAGAGTGCTCCTCCCAACTTCGGCTCGTCGCGCAGGCGCTGGCCTCACCCGCCAACGCGGCGGCCGGAATGGCGGACCAGGCCATCCACCTCATCTACGACCTCGGCCCCGGGCCCAACCTCCCGCTCATTCGAGATCTCCTCGAGCTGAAGGCGGCCTCACCGGTAGACACCCGAGGCACCGCGCTCGGCGTGCACCCGGCTCTGCGGCAGGAGGGGCCCAACGGCCCGTACGCGCTCGCGCTGCGCGCGTTCATCTCGAAGCACGCGGGCATCGACAGGCTGCCCTTCGCCACTGTGATGCTGACGCTCAACGCCGGGACCTGGCGCTTCGCGAAGGGCGAGTACGTCAATGGCCACTTCCAGCAGGTGCAGCCGCCGCTCAGCGCTGCCAAGACGATCGACTTTGTCGGGACCACGGGCGTCATCGGCAACTTCATCCTGGGCGTGGCGCCCGCCGCGACTGGCGCGGACAACGTCAACGAGATCGTCGACTCCTCGGGCCGGGACGAGGCCAGCGCGAAGCAGGGCTCCTTCTACAAGCTCTCCGCCGCGGCGCAGGCGCTGCGCGTGGACGCGGCGCTGCGGATCGACAATCCCCTTCGACACGGCGTCGCCACCACGGACTGCGTGAGCTGCCACCAGGCCTCCCGCAGCCTGGCGCGGGTAAAGGGTCCACAGTTCCTGTCCGCAAACGACGGAAACCCCAACCGCTACGCGTTTCCACCGGAGCTCAACCCGCAGCTGACGGCTGACCCCGTGGAGCTCCGGGGCGAATACTCCGTGCGCGCGTTCGGCTACCAGTTCCGCGCCGTCTCCCTCACGCAGAACGCGCTCAACGACACAGCGCGGGTCGCGCAGGGAATCAACCAGCTGCTCGGGCTTTAGCGCCCCTTCTTGCTTCGCGCGGCGGCCAGCACCGTCTCGAACGCCGCCTTCGCGCGGGGCAGCGCCTTGGGGTCCGCGAGCAGCTTGAAGGCCTCGTGGTAGACCAGCCCAATCCCCTTCACCTCGAAGGCGAACTGCTCTGGGTCCAGGTCCGCGCGGAAGTGGCCCTCCTCCACCGCCAGCCGCGCCGCCTTGGCGAGCGTGGCCCGCCACTCCTTCTGCGAGGCGACCAACAAGTCATGCACCGCGCCGGGCCGGTCATCGAACTCCTGCGCCAGCGCCATGAAGAAGCAGCCCCGCTCGGCGCCCACCCAGTCGAACCAGTTCTCCATCAGGGCGCGCACCCGGGGCTCTCCCCGCGCCCGGCTCAGCGCGGGGAGCACCACGTGC
This sequence comes from Myxococcaceae bacterium, assembly GCA_044229415.1. Classification (GTDB taxonomy): domain Bacteria; phylum Myxococcota; class Myxococcia; order Myxococcales; family Myxococcaceae; genus JBGATB01. Next base: position 85,044 of record JBGATB010000013.1, read on the forward strand.
TTGGTGAAGCGGTCGATCGCCTCCTGCACCACCGCCACCTGCAGCGTCTCCTTCGACTTGAAGTGGGCGAACAGGCCGCTCTTGGAGAGCTTGAGGTCCTCCGCCAGGGTGCCCAAGGACAGCGCCTCCAGCCCCAGCGTCGTGGACAGGACCATGGCCCGGTCCACGATCTCCCTGCGCGTCTGTTCGCCCTTGCCCATGCCGGCCAATGAATAGCACGACCGGTCTTTTTTTGCAGCCCTACGGCTCGGTGAGCAGCTGAGCCCTCAGGGCGGCGGCCTCCTCCGGGCTCGGCTCCCACTTCGGCCGAGCGGCGTCGGCATATTGGGCGGCCTTGGCCTCCACCCCCAGGCGCAGCCGGCCGTCCGGCGCGGGCGGTGCGGCGCGCGGGGGCTGCGCAGAGTCCGGCTCGGCCAGGCAGGAGCGCAGCTGCGGGGGCGGTGCCTCGGAGCGCTCCAGCTGGACGCAGCCGGCGAGGAGCAGGAGGGAGAGAAGCGAGAGCAGCGACTTGTTCAGGGCGTTCATGGCGTCTTTCGTCCTTTCAGTAGCCAAAGGCGTTGGGTCCACCGCAGAGCGCATCGCCGTTGTCGCCCTTGAGGTTGAGGCACAGCCCGCGCTCCATCACCTGGAAGTCGTTCCCGTCCTTGAGGGTGTTGAAGAACGTCCCGTCCGCCAGCGGGAGGAACTCCACGCGGTTGTCCGTCGCGGTGCCGCCGTCCGACAGCGGCACGTCGAAGCTGTGGAGCCGGGCGCCCTTGAGCGCGGAGACGGCGTTGTCCTCCCAGAGCGTGGCGGCCACGTTCGGCGCCAGCGCCCAGTGCGTGGCCACGTGCGCGCTGTGGACGAAGGAGACGCCGGCGGTGGGCGGCTTCGTCTGCGAGACGGGGCTGGAGATGTAGACGTGCGGCGTGGCGCCGCCGCGGGGCTCCGTTGCGGACCAGGTGAGCCAGAAGGCGCCGGTGACGCCGTCCCCCAGCGCCGCGCCGCTGGCGCTGCGAGCGAGGTGGAACGCGAGCCCCGGCTTGCCCAACGTGGTGGGCGCGCCCTGCTTGAAGGCCGTGCCGGTGGCGGCGCGGACGAAGCGGTCGGTGGCCTTGTCGAAGCAGTACAGCCCCACCACGTCGCTCGCGTCCGCGAAGGCGCCGCAGGAGGTGGTGGGAGAGACCGCCGGCCAGGGGACGACGGTGCCCACCTTGCTGCCCTTGAGCGCCGTGCCGTCGCTGAGCACCACCGCGCCGCGCCCGGTCCACGCGCCGTTCGCGTCCGGCGTGGTCATCCACTGGTAGACGCCGAAGGACGAGTAGAACAGCGCGATCACCTGGGTCTCGCTCCCGAAGCGCGCCGGGTCCACCGGCAGGTTGGCCAGCTCCGGCTCGCCGTCCGCACGGATCAGCACCTCGCGGTCGTCCGTCCAGCCAATGAGGTCCCCCGCGGTGCCGATGCCAGTGGCGCGCACGGTGCGCACCGCGCTGGTGTCGGTCCGGTAGGCGACGAGCAGCCCGCCGCTGCCCTGGCGGATGGCAGAGACGCTGGTGGCGCGCCGGGCGACAGGGACGGAGAACTCGGCGTCGAAGGTCATGCAGCCGCCCTCGGTGGCCTGGGCGTCCCCGAGCGGGCAGGAGCCCTTCGAGTCCGCCGCGCCGCTGGTCTTCCCGGAGCGGTAGTAGAGCTTCCCGTCACTGCCCACGTAGAAGACGTAGAGCCGGTCCACCCAGCGGACGATCTCCGGGAGCGCGGCCCCCACGCCGCTCTTGCGCAGGCGCGTGAAGTTCTGGTCCATGGCGTTGCACTCGGAGTCCGCCAGGGTGACCGGCGCGCGGACGTTGGGCGCGTCGATCGGGCCGGAGCGGTTGAAGTCCACGGAGCCGTTGCTCGCCACGCCGAAGTTCCACGGGTCGCTGCCCAGGTAGCCGGCGTCGGTGCCCACGCCCGCGCCCTCGAAGACGGAGGTGGGGTTGAGCGCCACCGTGGAGCGCCCCTGCGAGAAGTGCGTCCCGCCGAAGGCGTAGTTCATGATGCTCTGATAGTTGGGCTTGCAGTTGACGTTGGCCCACGTGGTGTGGCCGCCGTGCCCGAGCTTGAAGGTGTGGCCGAGCTCGTGCGCGATGGACGCCGGGAAGTTGTTGCTGGCGGAGATGCCCACCGAGAAGCGGTCACCGCCGCCGTTGCCCGCGCCGTCACCCGGGACCATGTAGCCGTGCCGGAAGAGGCCGTGGCGCACGGAGATCATCTGCGTGTCCGCGGCCGGCCGGTAATCGACGAAGGGGTTGCCAATCGTAATCCCGTTGGAGCCGCCCCAGTTCCCCACGGTGGTGTCGGTGGGGTTGGCCGGCGCCTTGCCGATGTCGAAGTGGAAGCGGATGCCGGGCAGGCCGTCCGGGTTGCCGAGGTCGGTGGCGCTCCCCTCCAGGTAGATGTCCTGCACCGCCTTGCCGAAGGCCGTGCCCAGCGGCTGGGCCGAAAACCCGCCCTTGCCCGCCCACCAGTCCATCTCCACGAAGGCGTCCTTGTGCCGCGGGTCCGCGCCCCACGCCGGGAAGAGCTGCGCCTGCAGCACGTCCAGGCCGAAGACCTCGATCCCGTCCTCCAGGCCGTCCCTGTCCGTGTCCTTCGGGTTGGCCACGTCCGCGCAGCCGCTCTGCGCGCGCGAGTCGCAGGTGAGCAGCGCCTGCTCCAGCTGGGCGCCCAGGCCGTCCCCGTCCAGGTCCGCGGTGACGTCGTTCGTGTAGAGGGAGGCGCGCGTCCCCCCGGTCACGCGCGCGTCCATCACCACCCAGCAGACACCTGCCACGCCCGAGAGCCGCGCCATGCCCCCCACGCCGCCCCAGTCGTCCGAGGCGAGCAAGGCTCCCGAGCAGTCCATCGCCCAGAGCAACGTGTCCTGCGTGCCCCCCGGCACCGGCGCGGATTCATAGGCGTACTGCGCCGCCGTCCCGGGCCGCACCGCCAGCGTGGTGCCGCCGAAGGAGACCGCACTCGTCCCCACCTGCACCCCGTTCTGCGTCACCTCGGTGAAGCCGAAGGACGAAGACGAATGACCGTGGAGGATGAGCTGGTGCCACGCCGTGGCGGTGGGCGTGACGGTGACGCGCGCGTTGCCGCCGCCCGCCGAGTCGTCGTCGTGGCCCAGGTCCTTCGTTCCCTGCGAGACGCCGTTCACCACCCGGGGTCCCCAGACGTGCAGCACCGGATCTCCCCCGAGCGACGTGTTGCGCGTGGCGAACGTGTACGTGACGCCCTGGGTGAGGAAGACGGACGTCACGCCGATCGGCGTGACCGTGACGTTGCGGTACGCCAGCGGCGCCGCGCCCAGCGCCGTCCCCGCTACCAGCGCCAGGAGCGCGAGCAGACGAGTCCCTACTCTTCGAGCATGCATGGTGACCCCCCAACTGGATGAGTGACGTGAATGTCCGCTGGGCCGGCACCGCGACACGCGGCGCCGTCACCGGCGAACGCACGTGAATACGCGGCTACGAAAAATCGGTTTCAGCGAGGTGACAGGCCCCCGCTCAGCCCGCGGCGCGGGCGCGGGGGGCCTCCACGGCCACAACCCGGTTGCGGCCGGCGTTCTTCGCGGCGTACAGCGCCTCGTCCGCGCGGCGCAGCAGGGACTCGATCGACTCCACGCTCGCGGCCTCGCCGGCGGACACCGACACCACCCCGGCGGACACCGTGAAGCGCACAGGGGCCTCCCGGGTCTGCACCACCTGCCGCTCCACGGCCTCGCGCACCCGCTCCACCACCGCGGCGGCGGCGGGCAGCGCGGTCTCCGGCAGGAGGATCACCAGCTCCTCGCCGCCGTAGCGCGCGAGCACGTCCGTCCGCCGCAGCGAGCTGCGGCACAGCTCCACCAGCATCCGCAGCACCTGATCTCCCACCAGGTGGCCGTGCTGGTCATTGATGCCCTTGAAGTGGTCCGCGTCCACCATCGCCAGCGAGAGCGGCCGCGCGTAGCGGCGGGCGCGGTGCAGCTCCTGCTCCGCCAGCTCGAAGAAGTGGCGCCGGTTGATCGCGTCCGTGAGCGGGTCCCGGGTGGCCATCTCGCGCAGCTGCGCCTCGGCGCGCTGGCGCTCCGCCACCTCGCGGTGCAGGTCCTCGTTGCGCGCCTCGAGCTCCACGGTGCGCTGCTCCACCCGGTTCTCCAGCTCCTCGCGGTAGCGCCGCAGCTCGCCCTGCCGCTCCACGCGGTCCGCGGCCTCGAGCACCATGGCCACGAAGTCCGCCAGCGTCCCCATCAGCAGCTCCTCCCAGAGCTGCCACTTTCGGCCTCCGCCCACGTGCTCGCCGCACACCACGCCGTGCAGCTCGCCGCGGAAGAAGATGGGCGCCGCCAGCAGCGCGCCGATCCGCTCGCGCTGGAGGTAGCCGGCCAGCTCGCAGGTGCGCGGGTCCGCCGGCGCGTCGTCCGCGGCCACCGCCCGCTCCTCGGTGAGGGCGCGGAAGTAGGCGGGGTACTGCGCGCCGTCCAGCGCCAGGCCGCTGGTGTGCTCGCGGGTGGGGGCGGTGAAGAGGTTGAGGCAGTCCAGGCTGCGGCGCGGCTCGTCGAAGCGCCACACCGAGGCGCGGGCCAGGTCCAGGAGCTCCGCGGCCACCTCCGTCACCTGCCGCACCGCCGCGTGGACATCACCGCCAGTGAGGGCGTCGGAGCGCATGAGGCTCGCCACCCGCTTCCGCTGAGCGGTGAGGCGCTCCTCGACATGGCGCCAGTTTCCGCGGTCTTGAACGGCAGCGTTGCTCATCCGGGGCCCAAAGAGCGGCGTTTACTAGGGGAGTAACCGATAAACAAGGAAACGCCGGTGCCGGTCACGGGAAGACGACGCCCCGCTCGGCCGCCAGCGCGCGGGCCGTCTGGCCCGCCGCGTTCACCGCGTCCCACTTCGCCCCTGCCGCCGTGAGCAGGGGGATCATCCAGGCGAAGCCCCGCATCACCGCCAGGTGCAGGGCCGTGTTGCCCTGCGCGTCCTGGGCGTGGACGTTGGCGCCGGCGGCCAGCAGCGCCCGCAGCCCTTCCTCAGTGGTGGCCACGTGCAGCGGGCGGTCCCCCGTGGAGGAGGGCGTCTCCACGGACAGGCCCGCGGCGGTGAGGCGCTCGATCGCCTCGCCCACGCCGTCGAAGCTCGCCTGGTGCAGGACGGTCCAGCCCTGCGCGTCCGGCTGGGCCAGCGCCCCGCGCTCGGAGATCCGGGCAATGGCCCGGGCGCTCCCGAAGCAGGCCGCGTGGTGCGCCTCCGTCCAGCCACTGTCGTCCGCCGCGTCGTCCTCGCGCGGCTCGTACGCCGAGGCCAGCGCGCGCAGCATGCCGGTGCGCTCCAGCTCCAGCCCCAGCGCGAAGGCGCTGCGCCCCTCGTTGTCCTGGGTGTGGAAGCCCGCGCCGGCGGCGAGGAGCACCTGCACCAGCTCGGCCGTGCCCTGGTCGGTGACGAAGTGCAGCGCCGTCCAGCCGCTGATGTCCCGGGCCTTCACGTTGGCCCCCACCGCCAGCAGCGCCTTCACCGTGGGGACGTTGGCGTCCGTCACCGCGGTGTGCAGCGGCGTGCGGCCGTCCCCGTCCCGCACCTCCACCGGAACCCCGCGCGAGGTGAGCAGGCCCACCAGCGAAGGGTCCGCGCACGCCGCCGCCAGGTGCAAGAGCGAGCGCTTGTCCGAGCAGAGGAAGCCGGGCTCCTTCTCCGCGAGCGCGCGCAGGGACGGCAGCGAGCCGCGCTCCGCGGCGATCCCCAGCGCGGCCACGCTCACCCTCGCCCCGTGCGCGAGCAGCGCGTCCGCGGTGAGCGGCTCGAACGCGTTGAGCGCCACGTCGAAGGGGGTCATCCCGTGGAGATCTCGCACGTCCAACGGCGCGCCCAGCCGGGCCAGCCCGGCGATCACCTCCGGGCACCCGCTGGAGGCGGCCAGGTGCGCGGCGCTGCGTCCCTCGGTGTCCCGCGCGTCCAGCGGCACGCCGCGGTCCACCAGCATCTGAAGGAGGTGCTCGCCGTCGTGCGACGAGGCGAGGTGGATCGCCGTCTGCCCGCCGTTGCCGCGCGCGTGGAGGTCCCCGCCCTTGGCGAGCAGCGCCTCCAGCGCGGGCAGCTTGCCGCCGCGCACCGCATGGTGGACCGCGGTCAGCCCCATCCCGTCCCGCGCGTTGGGCTCGGCGCCGGCGGCCATCATCCGCTCCAGCAGGGCCACCTCACCCGCCAGCGCGGCCAGGCCAAAGGGCGTCATCCCGCCGCGCACGGGGGTACGGAAGGGTGCGCCCTGGTCCAGCAGGGCGGCGGCACGGGCGTTGTCGCCCGCGTCGAGCGCTTCGAACAGCTCCTCTGCCGTCGGCGAAGCGCCCATGGACCGCGAGGTTACGCGAGCCGCGCCAGGCGTGCGAACCCGTTAGGCCACGTGCCCGCCGGGGAGGTAGGCGCCTTCAGCGGGCGCGCGCACCCGCTCCATGTCCAGGCCGGGCTCTGGCGCCGGGGCCGGCCCAAAGCCGAACCCCCGGTACAGCCCGTGCGCGTCCCGCGTCCGCAGGAAGACCTTGCTCGCGCCGCGCGCCGCCGGGTGCGCCAGCGCCAGCCGCACCAGCGCCTTGCCCAGCCCCTTCCCGCGCCAGGCCGGAGCCACCATCACGTCGTAGAGGCCTGCCCAGCGCACGCCGTCCCCCAGCAGCCGCGCCACGCCGATGATCCGCCCGTCCGCGTCCTGCGCGGCGAGCCACGCGGAGGACTGGCGCAGCGAGCGCGCCAGCTGCTCCTGCGAGAGCCCCTGCGTCCAGTACGCGCCCACCAGCAGCGCGGCCGCCTCCAGCGCGCGCCAAGGCTCGGGCGCGCAGAGCAGCCGCACCCCCTCCGGCGCGGCGAGGAAGGCGGGCAGCGGGGTGTCCGGGTTGGCCGCGGCCACGAGGTCCACCGCGCGCAGATCCGCGGGCTCGCCGCGCTCCCAGAAGCGCTCCAGCAGGATGGCGCGCTCGCGCGGGCTCTTGTTCTGCGCCAGCTTCGCCTTGCCGTCCATGCGGGTGAGCGCCACGTGGGCGATGAGCAGTCCCTTCACCGCGGCCCGGTAGTGCGGGTGGTCCTCCCGGATGGGGACGTAGCCGCCCTCGGGCTGCAGCTTCTCCATCAGCGCCTGGAGCGCGCGGGCCTTGGCGGCGGGCTCCTCCACCGGCTCGAGCACCCCGTGCACCTGCACGCTGCGGTAGAGCGTGGTGGCCGGGCAGGCGCGCTCGGGGTCCATGAAGTGGCTGGGCACCTGGACCACCACCTCCTCCGCGCACAGCACCACCTCGCGGCCCAGCAGCTCCAGCTTCTCCCCGGCGGGCGAGCCGTGGAACGCGAGCGCGCCGTCCACCACCACGCCATTCACCGTCCGCAGGATGGGGACGCCCGCCGCGCTGCAACCCGCCAGCCGCACCTCCCGCGCCCCCGCGAGGAAGGCGCGGGCCTGGGCGTCCGTCATCTGGAACTCGGCTCGTCTCATGCGGACGACAGTGCCCGTGCCCCTGGTCTGCGCGAAAGTGCCAGATTCGAGGAATTGGCTAGACCAGGGGCCAATCGCCCGCGCGGGCGAAGCCGGCCTTGCGGAGGGCGGCCGGGGCGTGAGGTATGCGGATCTCACCGTTCACCCCGAGCGGAGTCGAGGGGCGCCCGTGCTCGACCGTCAGGCCGCTCTGAGGGCACCGAGTGGGTTCGGTGTCGTGCTTCGCGTGTGCACGCATGGTTCCCGCGGCGGCGCGCTCCAACCGCGGCGGGTTGCCCAGTCACGGCGGGCCCGGGCGGGCGGCCGGGCGGAACTGTGAATGGTTCCGGGGAGCCGGCACCCGAAACCATTCACAGAACCAACGGACGAGCGCCCTCGCGTGTCCGTGAGGACGCTGCAACCCGCCGCGGCTGGAGCGCGCCGCCGCGGGAACCATGCGTGCACAGCACCCCGCGACCCAGAACCCACTCGGAGCCCTAAAGAGCCCCGGCACCCAGCCCGGAATCACTTCAGCGTGCACCGAGCGTCCGAGCGTTGGCCGAGGGCTCAGGTGACAGGGCCCAACGGGCGGCGGCCTCACCGCGCTCGACCTGAACGCAGTGGTCTATCCACCCCAACTGTTTCCCACATTCTTGATAGACCACTCCTCCTCGGAGGTGCTCGCGTGCGGACGTGGGAGCTGGCGGTGCCGCTGGAGATTGGCGCGAAGACGCCGGTGTTCCTGCAGATCTCCCGCGCGCTGGCGGAGGACGTGCGGCGCGGGCGGCTCAAGCCGGGCGCGCCGCTGCCGGGGAGCCGGACGCTGGCGCAGACGCTGAAGGTGCACCGGAACACGGTGCTCGCCGCGTACCGCGAGCTGGCGGCGGAGGGGTGGATCTCCACCACCCACGCGCGCGGCACCTTCGTCTCGCAGGCGCTGCCGGAGACGCCGCCGCGCGCGTTCTCCGCGAAGGCGCCGGCGCGCACCGCCATCCCGGAGCGGCTGGGCTACGAGCTGCCGGCGCACGAGGACGTGGGCCCCACGCTGGGGGAGGGGCCGCGCACGCTCCTCGCGCTCGGCGGCGGCGTGCCGGACGTGCGGCTCTTCCCGCGCGCCGCGCTGGCCCGCGCCTACCGCCGGGCGCTGCGGCAGCGGACGCGCTCGCTGCTCGAGTACGGCGACCCCCGGGGCGACGCGGGGCTGCGGCAGGCGCTGGCGCAGATGCTCTCCTCGGTGCGCGGGCTGGCGGCGGCCCCGGAGAACGTGTTGATCACCCGCGGCAGCCAGATGGGGCTGGACCTGCTGGCGCGCGCGCTGCTGCGGCCGGGGGACGTGGTGGCGGTGGAGGCGCTCGGGTACCGGCCCGCCTGGGCCGCGCTGCGCGCCGCCGGTGCGAAGCTCCGGGCGCTGCCGGTGGACGGAGAAGGGCTGGACGTGGCCGCGCTGGAGGCGCTCTGCGCCAAGCAGCCGGTGCGGGCGGTCTACGTCACCCCGCATCACCAGTACCCCACCACGGTGGGGCTCTCCGCGGCGCGGCGCCTGCGGCTGCTGCAGCTGGCGCGCGCGTGCCGCTTCGCCGTGCTGGAGGACGACTACGACCACGAGTTCCACTACGAAGGGCGCCCGGTGCTGCCACTGGCGAGCGCCGACACGGACGGCGCGGTGGTCTACGTGGGGACGCTCTCCAAGCTGCTGGCGCCGGGCTTGAGGCTGGGCTTCACCGTGGCCCCGAGGCCGCTGATCGACCGGCTGGTGGCCCTGCGGCGCTACGTGGATCGCCAGGGAGACCTCGCGCTCGAGGCGGCGGTGGCGGAGCTGTTCGAGGACGGCGAGGTCCAGCGCCACGCGCGGCGCGCGCGCAAGGCGTACGCGCTGCGGCGGGACGCGCTGATCGACGCGCTCCGCAAGGAGCTGGGCGGCGCGCTCTCCTTCGAGGTGCCCGCCGGCGGGATGGCGCTCTGGGCGCGCGCCGCGCGTGGGGTGGACGTGGAGGCGTGGGCACAGCGCGCGCTGACGCGCGGGGTGCGGCTCTTCCCCGGCCGCAGCTTCGCGTTCGACGGCAAGCCGCGGCCGTTCCTGCGGCTGGGGTACGCGTCGCTCGATGAGCGCGAGCTGCGCGAGGCCGTGAAGCGGATCTCCAGCGTGGTGAAGGGCTGAGCTCCTCAGCGGTCGCCGCCGCACCTGCCGAGCCGGCGGACGCCCCGTTCGAAGTCGTCGCTCCAGGCTTCGAACGGGGTCAGCCGTTTCACGGTGGCCAGGTCCCACGTCGCCTCGACCGCGAGGAGCGGGGCGGCGCGACCCCCGAACACGCGCTCCCTGGGCCCACCCTCGGGACACTCCGCCGGCAGCGCCCAGTGGTACGTGCGGATGCGCACCCGGGTGCCCGGTCCCACCGAGCGGACCTCGCCGCGGTGCGAGTCGAGCTCGAGCAGCACGCGCTGGCGGACCAGGTCGACGACCCGCCAGCTCGTGAAGTCCGCGCCGAAGCCTTCGACGGTGCTGGTGTGGTCCGGGGCAACGCCGAGCGCCACCAGCGGCGACTTGCGGTGCCCGAGCAGCCGGATGGTTCGCGAGTCATCGCGGACGCCCTCACCGGCGAATCCAACGTCGTCTTCGCTCAGCTCGAGCGGCACCCACGCCCTCTTCGAGACATCGACATACCCGGCGGCGGTCCTCTCGCGACCTGGGTGAGAGGGGACGACCCCGCGGCCATTCCAGGCCATCACGCCCAGCGGGCGCTCCGCGGCGGCGGAGAGCGCCTCGGCCGCGCACGCAGGGAGCGGGCGGCACGCCAGCGGCGTCGGAGCGTCCACCTCGAGCGGCAGGTCGACGACCTTCAGCTCGAGGTCGGACAGCTTGGTCTCGACCCGCGCCCTCGTCGAGAGGCCAATCACCGAGTCTGCGGGGAGGACAATCCCTCCCAGAGGCGCATCACCGATCAGTCCTTGGCCCCCGTCTGGCCCGGCGCGGACCGGCGTCACCAGCCCCAGCGCGCAGCACAGTGGCAGCAGGCGGTTCCAGTTCATGGTGGCCGACGACGAGCCGAGCACGGCGGACATTCATCCCCGGCGCTGCCTGCGGAACGTTGACCCACACCACCCCACCGCGGCGCGCTTTCCGTTTTCCCCCGCCGCGGTGTCCACTCCCCCGAACCCCCGGAGGACCCGCATGCGCCTGAAGCTCACCGTCGCCACGCTTGCCGCTCTCGCGCTGGCGCTGCGCTGCGGACCTCCGCCCACGCGCGTGGACCCACCCTCGGATGGCGGCGCCACCGCGGACGGCGGTGACGGCGGGCAGCAGCTGCCGCCGGACTCCGGCGAGCCGATCCCCGCGCAGGCCGGGCGGTGGACGTGGATCCCGGTGGAGGGCTCCTCTTGCGGCAGCGGCAGCACCGCGGGCATCGGCGTGAACCTGGCCCAGGACAGCGACGAGCTCTTCCTCTATCTGGAGGGCGGCGGCGCCTGCTGGAACCAGGGGACCTGCGTGCCCTCGCTGCTGCAATACGGCCCGCTGTGCGACTACGGCACGTTCTGCCTCGCCGACTCCGCGGGCGGCACCAAGCCCACGTCCTCGTACGTGATCGACTCGGACCCCTACCCGCGCGACGGCGGCGGCGCCTTCCCGGCGGCGGTGGCGATGCTCAACGGCGTGCGCGCGCTGGACCGCGCAGACCCGGCCAACCCGTTCCGCAACGCGTCCTTCGCCTTCGTGCCCTACTGCACGGGAGACCTGCACTCCGGCAACACCACCCGCAACTACTCGTACAAGTACAACCTGCTGGATGCGCCGCGCAGCTTCACCATGCACTTCGCCGGCGCGAGCAACATGGAGCTCTACCTCCAGCGGCTGCGCGCCACCCGCCCCAACCTGAAGCGGATCTGGCTCACCGGCTCCAGCGCCGGCGGCTACGGCGCCACCCTGAACTTCGAGCGCGTGAAGCGCTACTTCCCCAACGCCGAGGTCCACCTGCTCGCGGACTGCTCGCCCTTCGTCCCCTCCGTGCACTGGGAGCAGTGGCGCACGGCGTGGTCGATGGAGCTGCCCCAGTCCTGCGCGGACTGCGACGCCGGCATGCCGCAGGTGATGGATTATCTGATGACCCAGCACCCGTCCTCGCGGATGGCCCTGATGGCCTACGACCAGGACCGCGTGATCAGCTGGTTCTTCTTCGCCGGCAACGGCTTCGCCAACTTCCTCAACCCGCCGCTCGGCGCGTACACCGCCGCGCTCGGCACGCTCGAGGACAGCTACGACACGCACGCCAACGCGCGCTACTTCAACGTCCCCGGCCAGGAGCACGTGCTCTGGGACGACTACGGCTCCCGGCGGCCGGACGGCGGCTTCACGGACTCGCCCAGGAACCGGGACGGCGGCGCCAACCTCAAGTCCTTCATCGACGGTTGGGCGGAGGGCGGCGCGGGCTGGAGCAGCTCGCGCTGAGGCGGCCAGGGGCGGTAGCGTCCCGCCCATGATCGGCATCCCCCTGGGCCTGCTCTACGCCAACGCCGGCGAGTGGCTGCTCCACAAGTACGTCCTGCACGGGCTGGGCAAGAAGAAGGGCAGCTTCTGGTCCTTCCATTGGCACGAGCACCACCGCGCCTCGCGGCGGCAGGAGATGATGGACGAGGGCTACCACCGCAGCCTGCTGCACTGGAACGCGCAGACGAAAGAGGCGGCGGCGCTGGCGGGGCTGGCGGTGCTGCACCTGCCGCTCTTGCCGGTGGCGCCGTTCTTCACCGGCGCGCTGCTCTTCTCCATCGGCCGCTACTACCGCGTGCACAAGCGCGCGCACGTGGAGCCGCAGTGGGCGCGCGAGCACCTGCCCTGGCACTACGACCACCACATGGGGCCCAACCAGGACGCCAACTGGTGCGTGAGCCACCCGTTCTTCGACAAGGTGATGGGCACGCGCAAGCCGCTGCCGCGCGAGGAGACGGCAGCCGCCTAGCCGGCCGTCAGGGCCATCATCTCGGGGTAGTGGTAGACGGCCGACCTCGCCGGCGTGTTCCGCGCCGTCGCGATCATCGCCTGGGCGATCTGCTCCACGGTGATGGACCTGTATTTCGCGGGCGTCACGAACGAAAAAACAGGAAGCACCTTCTCCAGCAGCCACGGCGTGTGCTGCGAGCCGATGATCAGCCCCGGGCGAAAGATGCTCACCACGGCGAGGCCGCTGCCCTTCACCGCCTCTTCCGACTCGCCCTTCACCCGGGCGTAGCGCGCCATCCCTGCTGCGCCCGAGCCGGTCTCCGAGGCCGTGGGATCCGCGCCGACCGCGGACATGAACGCCAGGTGCTTCACTCGCCCCGTTGCCTTCAGTCCCCGCGCAAAGGCCGCGTTGAGCCGCACGTCCACAGCGCGGTGCTCGTCGACGGTGAGCTTGGCGGTGCCGGCCCCGACACCCAACACACTGAACCCGACCACCTCGCCCGTCAGAGGACGGACGGCCTCGGTCGTCGCAGCCTCCAGAGCGGCGGGATCCATCGCGGGGATGAGCGTCTCGCGCAGCTCCACCCCAAGCTCACGCGCCAGCGCAACCTGATCGGCCTGCGAGCGCCGGACCAGGGTCACGATGGGTTCGAACGTTCCGCCGCGGAGCAGCGCCTCGATCAGCGCCTTGCCGACCGAACCTGACGCGCCGAGGACGACCGCCGCTTGCCGGGCAGACATGGACGCGCGCGCTACGGCTGGCCCTTGCCGCAGACCTTGCGCTCGGCGCACTTGTTGAGCGCGGTGTTGAGCACGTCAATCACGTTGCCGCACTCGGTGGCGTCAATGGACGCGAGGCAGAGGTCCAGCGCCTGCGGGTCGATGTGCCCGTCGCAGGTCTTCTTCTCCCAGCGATCGTCGAAGTACTGGCGGAACTTCCGCTCGCAGGCGGGCCGGTCCAGGTACGCCTTGTCGCGCCCCACCTCGCCGCAGCGGGTGTACGCGTCGCAGGTGTGGACGACCGCGGCGTCCCGGGCCTGGAGCTGGCGGGTGACGGTGCAGGCGGTGAGCGGGAGCAGCAGGCCGGCGAAGAGGAGGCGGACGGTCATGGCAGGCTGGTGGGAGCGGCGTCGCTGTCTCCCACGCCGTCTCCGTTCGAGTCCACGGGAATGCGCAGCACGCCCGGCAGCCGCGTCAGCGTCCGCCCGGGGTTGGCGGCGTTGGCCAAGAACGGCGGCAGCGCCTGGTTCGAGGTGTAGCCGCCATCGTCGTTCACCAGCACCACCGCCACCGCCACCAGCGCGTTGGGCGGCACCTTGCCGGCGAGCGAGGGGTAGAGCGCGCTCCAGGGGATGAAGGCCTCGTAGCCTTCGCCGGGGACGGCCGCGCGCGCGGCGCGCACCCGCACGTCCTGGCCGAAGTTGGTGGAGACCTTGATCCACGCCAGGTTGTTCGGCTGGCCGTACGGCGGCCGCAGCCCGCGCAGGCCGGCCACCTCCAGCAGGTCCTCCTCGCGCGCGTCCGCGCCGCCGAAGGAGACCAGCGCCAGATCCGCGCCGAAGCCGCCGCTCATCGGCGCGTCCAGGTTGAGCGCGGAGAGCAGCGCGTCCGCCTTGCCGGTGACGTCCGTCAGCGCGCCCTGCAGCTTGGCCGGCCCGGTGCCCGCGCCGAAGTCCACGTCGATGAGGACGATCAGCGCGTTCTTGTCCCACTCGAAGAGCCCCTGCACGCCCAGCTCGAGCCCGAACGCGTCCGCGTCCACCTTGAGCGCATCCAGCTGATTCAGGCCGGCGCCAAAGCCGCTCGGCGTCACCGCCTGCAGCACCGCCTGGTGCTTGAGCTCCGAGAGGTCGCCGTCCGGCACCAGCACCTTGCCCGGCTGCTGCATCCCCGCGCCGGTGAGCTGTGAAAGCAGCAGCGCGTGCACGAGCCGGTGGTCCACGCGCTTGCCGTCGAAGGCCTCGGTGCCGGGCCCCTGGCCGAAGACGCCCACGTCCACGTTGGTGTGGTTCCCCCAGCGCCAGGTGGCGGTGGGGAGCACGCCCTTGCCCGTGGCGGGCGTCTGCAGGCCGCCGCACTCGTGGTCCGCCGTCACCACCAGCGTCACGCCCTGGCGCCCCTGCGCCCACTGCGCCACCGCGGCCACCGCGTCGTCGAAGTCCAGCGTCTCGCCGATGGTGCGGTCCACGTCGTTGAGGTGGCTCGCCATGTCGATGCGCGCGCCTTCGATCATCAGGAAGAAGCCGGCCTCGGAGGCGTCCAGCGTCTGCAGCGCCGCGAGCGACAGGGCGGTGAGCGAGGGCTGCGTGTTCCCGGGGCCGCGGTCCTTCACGTAGTCCAGGTGCTCGGGCGCGAAGGCGCCGAAGAGCTTGGTGGTGGCGTTGGGGCGGACGGCGGAGAGCTCCGAGGCCGTGGAGACGAGCGTGAAGCCCGCGCCGCGCAGCGTGTCGAGCAGGCCGCTGTCGCTGCGCGCGGAGTCCGGCCCCATGGGACGGAAGAAGCGCCACCCGCCCCCGAGCATGACGTCCGGGCGGACGGTGCGCGCCTGGTCGTCGGCGATCTCCACGTAGTCCGCGCGCTCGAGCCGGTGCGCGCTGAAGGCGCCAGGCGTGGCGTGCGGCAGGAGCGCGCTGCTGACGATCCCCGCGCGCAGGCCGCGCTGGTGCGCCAGCTCCACCAGCGTCTGCGCCGGCTTGCCTTCGCGGTCCAGGCCGATCCGCGCGTTGTACGTCTTCACGCCCGTGGCCATCGTGGTGGCGGCCGCCGCGGAGTCGGTGATGCCGGAGAGGCTGCCCGTCTCCAGCCGCCCCTTGTGCGCCAGGTTCTGCAGGAAGAGCTTGCCGGTCTCGCCGTGGCGGAAGCGGCTGGCGGCGTCGAGCTGCCCCGGGCCCATGCCATCGCCGATCATCAGGATGACCGCGGGGCCGGTGCGCGGGCTCGGCGGGGCGCCCGCATCGGTGCCGGCGTCGCCGGGGCCTGCGTCGGCACCGCCCGCGTCCTTGCCGGGCGTGCCACCGTCCGGGCGCGGCGGGACGGGGCCGTTGCATGCGACCAGCGCGAGGAGCGGGACGAGGACGAGAGCGCGCAGCACGGGGGGACCTCCAACACGCGGCCGGAGTGGCGAAGTAGCACGGATGCGAGGGGGGCGCCCAGCCGGTCACCGGGCCAACGCGCCGCGCCGCAGGAGGCTCACGAGGCAACAAGCGACCAGCGGCAGGGCGCACTGCACTCCCAGCGACACCTCCCACGCGCGCAGCACGGACGGGGCGAGCTCTGCGCGCAGCGCAGCGGCGAAGTGCCAGCGCAAGTCGTCAACGTCGAACCGGGCCCAGCCCCAGAGCACGCTCAGGGTGAACGCCGCGAGCGCGCGAGGCCAGCTGCGAGACCAGGCGAGCAGGCAGACCAGAGCCACCGCCAGGACCGTGCTCAGAATGGAGAGGCCGTCCCAGGGCGGCAGGCACTTGTCCGCCACCTCCGCCCGCGCGGTGATGGGGAGGAGGAGCACGAGCCAGACGACGCGTCCGCGGAGCCGCATCGCCGGCTCGGTAGCAGGAGCCGTACCGAGCTCAGCGGAGGGGCTCTTAAGGACGGAGTGGGTTCGGCTTCCCCAAGCGCCAGGCCTGGATGGGTCCCTCGGCGACACTTCGGACCGCGGCGGGTTGCCCAGTCACGCCGCCCGCGGTGGGCGAGCAACCGCGATCGGCCTGTAGTGGGGAAGTTCTTCATGATCGCAGCATGAAAACCTTCCCCACTACGGAACGACGCGCTCCCTCCGCCGCCGCGCGGGGAGCTCCGACTCAACCAGGCCGCGAGCGCCGCGCTCCCTGCCCGGCCCCGTAACGAGCGGAGCGCAGAATGCCCCGCGGCGCTTCCCCCCGGCTCTTTCCGCCATTCTCTGCTCCAAACGTCACGGCGGCGCGGCAGCAGGTGCGCGCAGCCCGCGAGTGGCTCCCGCCGGCAGGACACGGCACGGCAACCCGACGCGGTCCGAAGCGCCACCGAGGGACCCATACGGGCACGGCTTCCACGGACCCGAACGCACTGAGTCCCTACAAGCCCTGCCGGAAGCGACCGCGGCCTGTGAACAGACTCCGCCACTGGAAGAAAAGCTGACGAAACCGGTGGCGCATCCCGGAGACAACTGTTGGACCATGACGAGGATCAGCGGCGGCGCCGGCTGGAGCCCGGAGTATCAGGCTCGCATCGATCAAGAAATCGGCGACGGGGACGGCACCGTTGACGAGCAAGAGCAGGCGGTTGCGGACGCCGCGGCCCGGGTCTACCAGGCCACCGGGCTGGACCTCCGGCCGCGGCTGGAGGCGAACATCCCCGCCAGCTACTCCAACTTCGACGCGCAGGGCCCGTTCGTGGTCGTCCGGCGGGACGGCCGCACCCCGGAGCAGCTCTACTTCAGCACCTTCCACGAGGCCGGCCACGTGGCGTTCGAGGACGTCTACGGCGCCAACGGCCGCGGCCCAGCGATCGAGCAGCGGGCCACCGCCTTCGCCGGCGCGATGTTCAAGACCGCCGACCTGCCTGTCGAGTGGGGGCTCTCGCACCTGGACAAGACGCACCCGGATCCCGTCCACGGAGATCCCGCCGACTCCAAGGCGGCCTTCCTGGACGGCTACGAGCACCCCGAGAAGTACCTGAGCGGCGGCCAGCCCTCCGCGCCCGCGCCGCCCGCGCCCGTCGCCGCGGCGCCTGCCTCGCCGGCGCCGGTGGACGCGCCTCCTGCCCTGACGCACTCGGGCTCCGGGCTCCAGCCGCTCTAGGCCAAGCTCGCGGAGCGGAGGAGCGGCTGCGTCTGGAGCGTCGGCGATGCGAACGTCTCTCTTCTGGTTGGCGGTGCTCGCGCCAGCTTTCCTCGGGATGAGTGGCTGCAGCGACTCGCGCTGCGCTCCGCAGATCTGCCGCACAGCTCTGATGGCCTGCCATGTCGAGCCGCCGGGCATGGCGAGCGTGTACTGCTACCGGAAGACCGTGCCGGACCCTTCGTTCGATACGTCCTCGAACTGCTCCGCGGCCTGCAACGAGGCCAACGTTGGAGAGACCATCGAGTGCCTGGCGCGCAGGTCCGCGGACTGCCTGGATGCGGGCTCCGCCGACACGACGGGCTGCATCATCGCGAAGCGGCCGCCCGTGCTCGATCGAACGTGTGAGAGCGCCTGCCTCGCGGAGCGCGACACCTGCGACTCCAAGTGCCCCACGGACTCCTTCGCCCACTGCTACGACTGCAGCGCTTCATGCGGGCTGGCGCACGCAAGGTGCTGGCGGGGGTGCGTGCGGCCGTGAGCGCGGGCGTCCCTCGACTTCGCTCGGGGTGACCGGGGGACCGCCTCAGAGCACGGTGACGCGGCCGAGATCTCCGTCCACGCGGATCCGCTGACCGGTCTGCACCTTCGCCGTCGCGCGCTCCACGCCGACGACGGCGGGGATGCCGTACTCGCGCGCGACCACCGAGCCGTGCGTCATCACCCCGCCCACCTCCATCACCAGCCCCGCGGCGTTGAGGAAGAGCGGCGTCCAACCCGGGTCGGTGAACTCGGTGACGAGGATCTCCCCCGCGCGCAGCACCTCGCGGGGGGGGTCCTTGATCACGTGCGCCACGCCCTCCACCACGCCCGAGGACACGGCCGTCCCCGCCAGCGTCCCTTCCGGGAGCGCGGCCTGCGCGGCGGGCACCGGCGCCTCGCCTTCGCTGGTGAGCACCGGCGGCACCGCCAGGTGGGCGTAGCGCGCCCACGCCGCGCGCCGCTGCGCGACCAGCGCCTTCAGCGCTCCGGCTCCGCCGCCCTCGAGCGCGGCCTGCAGCTCGTGGAGGGAGAGCCAGAACGCATCGTCCGCGCCCGAGAGCAACCCGCGCTGCGCCGCCAGCGCGCCCGCGCCGCGGATCGCCTCGCGCGCCAGCTCCAGCAGCTGCACCATGGCGAACTTCGGGTGCTCGCGCAGCGCCAGCCAGGCGCGCACGCGGCGGGTGAGCGCTCGCACCAGCGCCCCCAGCGGCCCGCCGTCGGCGGCCGCGTCCAGGCGGGAGATCGCCGCCTGCGCCTCGGCGAGCGAATTGGCGTGGCGCAGGCGGTGCTGCCCCGCGGCCTCGGAGTGGAGCAGCCCCGCGAGCGTGGTCAGCAGCGTGGATGGGTCCTCCTTCCAGCGCGGCGTGCCGACGTCGATCTCTCCCGGGCCGCGGTGGCCGTAGCGGGCGATGAAGGCGTCCAGCGCGAAGAGGAAGGGGCCAGCCTCGGGGCGCTGCTTGAGCGCTGGCAGCACCTCACCGGGCGCGGTGCTCCGCAGCGCCTGCGCCACGAGCGGCTCGCGCCGGGCGAGATCCGCCAAATCTCCCAGCTCCAGGTCCATGTCCGTGGTGACGTTCCCCTGCAGCCCGCGCCCCAGCGACTCCACGGTGGCCGCGTCCACCCTGCGACCCATCAGCTTGCGCAGGAGCCGCCAGGAGATGACGCCGCCGGCGATGAGCGGCATGCCCACCGGGAGCAGCACCTCGGGGAAGAGGCCGCGCATCGCCGCTGCCGCCGCGCGCAGCCGCTCCGCGCCGGGCGGGGCGGCTTGCACCCGCGCCCGCGCCGCGGAGACGTAGCCCTCCAGCGCACCTTCGAGCTCGGCGCGCGCGCCTCCGGGGTTGGGGCGTAGGAGCCGCAGCAGCACCCGGCGCAAGAGCGGCGCCACGATGGTGCCGGGCCGCGCCCGGGGGAGCGTGCCCGCGCGCAGCTCCGGCCGGGCGAGCACCGCGCGCACCCGCTCGGAGATGAGCTGGCTGGCGAAGCCGAGCACCGTGGGGATGACCCGCCGCCCCACCGGGTGGCGCAGGAGCGGGGTGATGTCCACGAACATCCGGCCGCCGGCCTGGGCGACCCAATCCGCGCCACGCTCCGGGCGCCGCACCGGCATCAGCTCGCGCAGGAGCGCGTGGCCCATGGGCGTCCAGGGCGAGGTGTTCACCTGCACGTGGCCGAAGCTCAAGTAGACGTGGAGCGCGCCGTCCTGGGGACGCGGCTCGGGCAGCGGGTAGAGCGAGGTGATGGCCCGCGCCTGCAGCAGGTAGAGCGCGCCTCCGGCGATCGCCCACTCGAGATCCTGCGGCGCGCCGCGCAGCTGCTCCACCTGGCGGCCGAGCGCCACCAGCCGCCGCAGCGCCTCGTCGTCCAGGGCGCGGGCGCGGCGCCGGTCCGCCGGGATGGGCCGCTGCTCGGTGCCGCCCTGCGGCTTCCACCAGATGCCCAGGGCCTTGTCCCCCACCCGCGCTTCGAGCAGCTCGCCGGTGCTCTTGCGGACCCGGTAGAGGTCCGCATGCACCAGCCCGGAGACGAGCGCCTCGCCCAGGCCGTAGCTGGCGTCGATGGAGCAGACGTCGCGGTGGCCGGTGACCGGGTCCGCGGTGAAGAGGATGCCCGCCACGTCCGGGAGCACCATCCGCTGGAGGACCACGGAGAGCTTCGCCGCGTTCGAGCGGTAGGCGTGCTTGCGGCGGTAGAGCACCGCGCGGTCGGTGAAGAGCGAGGCCCAGCAGGCGCGCACCGCGGCGAGCAGCGGCCCTTCGCCGCGCACGTTGAGGAAGGTGTCCTGCTGCCCGGCGAAGGACGCGTCGGGCAAGTCCTCCAGCGTCGCGCTCGAGCGCACCGCGTACGCGTGCTCCGCTCCCAGCCCGCGCCACGCGGCGAGCAGCTGCGCCTCCACCACGGGCGGCACGGGCAGCTCGAGCAGGCGCGCCCTCAGCTCGCCGGCGTGATGCGCGACGCCCGCGAGGTCCTGTGCCTCCAGCCCATCCAGCGCCAAGATCCGCTCCGCCACGTCCGGCGCGGACTCGAGGAAGCGGTCGAAGGCGGCGGTGGTGAGGCAGACGCCCGGCGGCACCGGCAGCCCGGCCCGCACCAGCACGCCCAGGTTCGCGCCCTTGCCGCCCACCTCCGCGGCGCGCGCTGCGTCGATCCGCTCGAACGGCAGGATGAACATGTCGTTGGGCCCCCGGCCGCGGACTCTGGCTCAGCGCGGCGTGCTATGCACCGCTTCTCACGCGGGAGAAGCCCATGGGTCTGGCGGAGTTTCAGTCGGCGCAGGAGCGGGTGAAGACGCTGAAGTCGCGCCCCTCGAACGAGACGCTGCTCGAGCTGTACTCGCTCTTCAAGCAGGCCACTGAAGGCGACGTGCAGGGGAAGCGGCCCGGGATGCTGGACCTCAAGGGGCGCGCCAAGTTCGACGCCTGGACCGGCCGCAAGGGGCTCAGCAAGGACGCGGCGATGAGCCAGTACGTGGCGCTGGTGGAGCGGCTGCTGGCCGCGGGCTGAAGCCGTTTCAGCGCTGGCGAACGGCGCGCTCGCAGCGCAGCTGCTCGACGAAGCGCTCCCACTGCGGCTGCCACGTGGCCAGCCCGAGGTAGAGCAGCCCGCCGCCGAACATCAGCGCGGAGTAGACCAGCGCGAAGCTCTGCAGCCAGGGCGGGTACGCCTGCGCGAGGTGCACCGGCGAAGCGAGGCTCCACGCGGCCAGCGGCTTGGCGGCGAGGATCAGCGCGAGCGAGACCATCCGCACGCTGGTGGCCGAGATGTGCACCATGTACTCGCCGCTGGAGATGCCGCCGATCTTCCGGCGGCTCTGCCGCTCCGCCGCCACGTCGAGCAGCTCGAGCACGAAGTCCGCGGCGACGAAGGCGATCGCCAACCACAGCAGCCAGCCGCCGTAGTTGCCCGCGTAGAGGAGCAGGCCGATCGGCGCGAAGAGGAACGCCCGCGCGGTGTGGAGCTTCTGCTCGTACGCCGCCTCGGGGAGCCGGTGCAGCTGGAACTTCCAGAGGTGGTAGTAGAGGCCATCGAAGACGCCGATGGCCGAGAAGAGGATGAGGGAGACCCCAGCGGCGACGACCAGCGCTTCGGACGGTGTGGACATGTTCGCCTCGCGGGGCCAGAGGTAACGGCGAGCCCGCTGGGGCGTGTGAAGAAGTGCAAAGGTTCGGGCGGCCCTCGACTTCGCTCGGGCTGAACGGGTTGCTTCTCGCCTACCAGAACCTCCACCACGGCTTCTTCTCGGGCAGGGTGGGGTTCATCACCGTGTCCGCCCCACGCGCGTAGACGGTCACCACCTCGTCGAGGTCCCTGGGGAGCTGGACCACGCGGCCCAGCTGCGGGTCGTACGTCTCCAGCCCGCCCTCGCGCTCCAGCGCGGAGAGGTACCGGGACAGCTCGCGGAAGACCGCCGGAGCCTGCTCGGCGCGGTGGGAGTACGGCACGCTCACCGCCACGTGCGTGGGCTCGAAAGAGAGCTGCAGCCCGAGCGCGCGGTGGGTGAGGTGCGGCACCTTGGAACCGGGAGAGAGCGCCAGCTCCGGGCTCTTCGTCCGCAGATGCTCGGAGAGCTCGCGCGGGTTGAGCTCCGGCGCCACGGACGCGCCCGCCGTCTGGCGCGCCGCGGCGCGCTCGTTTGGGTCCTTCGCAGCGAGCATCTTGCGCAGGACCAAGCCGCCATCCGCCGAGCGGAGCTGCTCGAGCGTGGCCTTGGCGTCGACCCCGGGCCGGGGCCGGAAGAGGTACAGGTCGTAGCTCATGGCGCGAGCCGTTTTACCGCAGCGGCCGTGTGGACCTGGGTCCGCGGATGTGGGCGTGTCGGCTGACCCAGCGACGGCAGATGCTCGTACTTCCGCTGGTCCTCCGGCCATCTCTGGGCAGGAGAAGGATTCGCATTCGCAGTGCCGGCGCAGAACGGGCTTCGAGTACCGAGCGCAGCAAGCAGGGCGGGCTCCGAGTGGTTTCACTCGTGCTGCGCCCTGCGCGCATGGGCCCCGCGGTGGCGACCTCCGGCCGCGTTGGGTTGCACAGCCCCGCTCCCCTCTGAGAGCGCACGGCACGCACCCTCCCGGCGAGCGGGCGGCGACCCTTTGTGGGTGGGTTTTTCATGCTGCAGTCATGAAGAACCTACCCACAACGCCGTGACGTGCTCCCTCTGCCAGGGAGCCGGAGCTCCACCTCTACCGAGGTCCGAGCGCACCGCCGCGGGACGCATGCGTGCACGGCGAGCGCGACCCTTTCCTCTTCCCGGTCCCTCAGGGCAGTGTCGCTGCGTGGCATCGCGACCCGCCGGCTCCAGGTCGGCGCTCCTCGCCGGTGAACGCCACTTCGTTAGACTCTCGAGCCATGCGCTGGCTTGCCCCCGCCTGTGCCGTGCTCACCTCGGTCGCGCGGGCGCAGGTGCCGGACTTGCCGACGCCGCCTCCCCCTCCACCGCCGATCGAGCCGTACGCGCCCACGCCTCCACCCGCCCCGCCTCGGACCGAACCTGAGCCCACGCCGGACGCCGAGCGCACCGTCGAGCCCCCTTCCGAGCCCAGCCGCTTCCGCTTCGCGCCGACGCTCACGCTCCATCCCGTGGGAGTGGGCGGCGCAAACGGGGAGTGGCGCTGGTTGCCCTTCCCGGCGTTCCGGACCGGGCTGCGCTTCGCAGTGCTGCAGCGCAGCCTCGAGGACTACTCCACGAACCTGGCGCTCGCGTTCGAGCTGGGCGCCGAGCGGCTGCGTACCCCTACCGGCCCCGTCTGGGCGTGGGCTTTCACCCTGCGCGCCGGCCCGGTGGGCGTGGCCCGCGGAGGGATGTTCATCCCCTACGTCGAGGCCTACGGGCTGGCGGCGTTCAGCCTCGTGAGCGGCAAGGTCACGCCGAGGCTCGGCATCGGCGCGCACTTCAACGCGTTCGCGCTGAGTCCCGGAGCAGGGGCCGGCGGCTTAAGCATTAAGGGCGGCGGCGGAAGCAGCGACGCTGGGCTGCTGGTGCTCGCGCTGCTGGCCCTGCTGGTGCCGACCGCAGAGCTCGTCTGGACGCCGCCCAACCCGCTGTCCCCGGACGCGAGCACGCTGGAGGCGCGCTTCGGCGTGGGCTTCTGAGGCTTCACTCCGCTCGAAGCGTGGAAAGCAGATCCGCCCGCGTCGCCCGCCGCGCCGGCAGCCAGCCGGCGAGCCCCGCGAGCATGCGCCGGGCTGATCGCCCGGAGTTCCGCTACCTCAACGGGCGGCCGCTAAGGGTCGGGGAATCGTTACGTTTACGTTACGATTTTTTAAGTCTCAGGGTAAATAGTTACGATAAAGTACCCGACTCAGCAAAGATGACTCGATTATTGTTACGATACCTTCGTGAGCCCGAGAATCGTAAATAAGATCGTAGCGGAACTGATCGCGCGCGGGGAACCCCTCACCGCGAAGGAAGTTGCCGTCCGGGCAGGCGTGACCCGCCAATCCGCACAGCGGCACCTTCGAGGATTGGTGGCGCGTGGTCACCTCACCGTGGAGGGCCGGGCTCGCGCGACGAAGTACCGCGTCAGCCCGGCCGCTCGGGCTGCCTCGCCCACAATCGAGCGCTCGGTCGCGCTTGAGGGACTCGCCGAGGACGAGGTCTGGAAGGAGATCGAGCAGCAGCTGCCCGAAAGCGTGCCTCACGACACGAGGGTCATCGCGCACTTCGCCTTCACGGAGATGCTGAACAATGCCATCGATCACTCTGGCGGCAGCACGGCCCATGTCTCGCTGACGCTGATGCCCGGCCGGATCACCTTCGACATCGCCGATGACGGAGTGGGTGTTTTCAGGCGCGTGATGCTGGCTCACGGTTTCTCTGACGAGCTCACC
This sequence comes from Myxococcaceae bacterium, assembly GCA_044229415.1. Lineage (GTDB taxonomy): Bacteria > Myxococcota > Myxococcia > Myxococcales > Myxococcaceae > JBGATB01. The sequence continues at coordinate 109,023 of JBGATB010000013.1, forward strand.
GCACTCCAGGAACTCTCGAAGGGAAAGCTCACGAGCGCTCCCGAGAAACACACCGGACTGGGGATCTTCCTCACCAGCAAGGCGGTCAACGTCTTCGAGCTGCGCTCGGACGCGATGAGATGGGTCGTCGACAACGATCGGACGGACGTGGCGTACGGCTCAGCGCCGACCCTGGTAGGCACGCGCGTGCACGTGGAGATATCGATGCCGCCGAAACAGACCCTCGAGCAAGTCTTTCACGCGCAGAACCCGAACATGGAGTTCGATCAATCATTGGTTTACGTCCGTATGTTCGATACGGGCGTGACCTTCGTCTCGCGCTCCGAGGCCAAGCGGCTCGCAATGGGGCTCGAGAAGTTCAAGCGAGTGATCGTCGATTTCCGCGGCGTCGAGCTCATCGGTCAAGCGTTTGCAGACGAGCTCTTCCGCGTCTGGGCCAAAGCACACACGGGAACCCAGCTCGAGCCGGTCAACATGAACCCGATCGTCGCAAGCCTCGTCGCCGCCGCCCGGCGCTGATGACACCGGGTGCTCGCTTCTAAAGGCTTCACTCCGCTCGAAGCGCGGAGAGCAGATCCACCCGCGTCGCCCGCCGCGCCGGCAGCCAGCCGGCGAGCGCCGCGAGCATGAACAGCGCCGCCACCAGCGCGCAGAGCGTGAGCGGGTCTGACGGGCTGACCTCGTAGACCAGCGCCCGCAGCACGTCCCCGAGCAGGAGCGCCGCCCCGAGCCCCAGCACCAGGCCGAGCCCGGTGAGCGCCAGCGTGCGGCGCAGCACCAGCCGCACCACCTGCCCGGGCCGCGCGCCAAGCGCGAGCCGGATGCCCAGCTCCCTCGTGCGGCGGGACACCGCGTACGAGGTGATCCCGTAGATGCCCAGCGTCGCCAGCGTCACCGCCACGAAGGCGAACAGCGACAGCAAGGTCAGCGTGAAGCGCCGCTGCGCGAGCGACTGGGCGAGCAGGGCCGGCATCGCCTCGGCGCGATCCACCGCGAGGTCCTTGTCCACCGCCTGGAGCTCCGCGCGGAGCGCCGTGAGCAGCGCGCCCGCCGGGAGCCGGGAGCGGACGAGCAGAGCGCTCGCCGGCATCACCCACTGCCCCGCGGAGAGGTACAGCTCCGGCGCGGGCGGAACATCCAGCCCCAGGTGCCGCACGTCCCGCGCCACGCCGATCACCTCCGAGGGGTGCGGCGTGCCCTCCCAGTTCACGGTGAGGGTCTTTCCCAACGGGTCCTCACCGGGCCAGTGCGCGCGAGCGAGCGTCTCGTTCACCACGACCACCTCCGGCGCGCCCTTCCCGTCCCGCGCCTCAATCCCTCGCCCGCGCACGAGCGGAATCCGCATCACCTCGAAGTACGCGGGCGCGACGACGAGCGTGTTGATCCGCTCCTGCTTCTCCCGCTCGAAGTCGACCGGCAGCGTCATCACGGCGTTGGCACCGAACGCGCTGGGGAAGGCGGTCGAGGCGGCCTCCACACCCGGCATCGCCCTCACCCGCTCCAGGACGCGGGCGCCCACCGCGGAGATCTCCGCGTCCGTGTCCGCGGCCGCGTAGTAGCTCGCGTACATCACCCGCGCGGTGAAGAGCCCCTCCGGCTCGAACCCGGGATCCACTCGCCCCAGCTGCCAAGCGCTGCGCAAGAGCAGCCCGGCGCCCACCAGCAGCACCAGCGCCGCCGCCGTCTCCGCGACCACCAGGCCATCCCGCAGCTTGCCGCTCGTCGCGCCGACGGAGGCGTTCGCGGAGGCAACCTTCAACACATCGTTCGGATCTCCCCGCAGGGCCACGACGACCGGCGCCAGCCCAACGCCCACGCCCGCAAGGAGCGAGAGGCCCGCCGTGAACGCCAGCACCAGCCCATCCACGCGCAGCTCGCCCAGCCGCTGCAGCTCCGGTGGCATCAGCGCCTCGAGGAGCGGCATCGCCCCCACGCACGCGAGCAGCCCGAGGGCGCCGCCCACCACGCCGAGCACGAGCGACTCGGTGAGCAGCTGCCGGGCCAACCTGCCAGCGCTGGCGCCGAGCGCGATGCGCACCGCGAGCTCCTGCTGCCGGCTCACCGAGCGCGCGAGCAGCAGGTGCGCGGCGTTGGCGCAGGAGATGAGCAGCACGAAGCCCACCGCGCCCAGGAGCACGAACAGCGCCGAGCGGTCGCTGCCGAGGAAACGTTCGCGCAGCGGCTCCAGGTCCAGCTTCCAGCCCGCGTTGCTGTCCGGATGCTCCTGCGCGAGCCGCTCGCCCACCGTGGCTGTCGCCGCCCGCGCGGCGCCGTAGCTGGCCCCGTCCGCCAGACGCGCCACCGCCTGGAGCCAGCGCGCCTTGCGCAGCGTGACGGCTTCGGCACTGGGTAGGCTGGCGCCCTGAGAGACCCACAGCTGCGACGGGGCAGCGTGATACGGGAAAGTGAAGCCCTCCGGCATCACCCCCACGACTTCGTACCGTTGACCATCGAGGGTGAGGGGCTGTCCGACGAGCGCCGGCGTCCCACCGAGCCGCCGCCAGAGCGCATGGCCCAGCACCACCGCTCGCGGCCCTCCGTACGCGTCCTCCGCCGGCAGGAAGCCCCGTCCCAGCAGCGGCGCAACGCCCAGCGTGGGAAACAGACCGGAGCTGGCGGAGGTGGCGGTGAGCCGCTCCGGGAGGAGCCCTGGCCCCGTGAGCGTGGGGCTGTAGGTCGACCACGTCCCCGCGCTCTGCAGGAGCGCCGCGCCGCGCAGCAGGTCCTCCAGGTCCAGCGCGGAGACGGAGCGGAAGCGCTCGGGGCGATCCGGCGCGCGGCTGCGCACGGTGACCAGCCGCTCCGGCGCCGGGAACGGCAGCGGCCGCAACAGCTGCGCGTTCACGACGCTGAAGATCGCGCTGTTCGCGCCGACGCCCAGCATCAGGCCGAGCAGCAGGACCGCGGTGACCGTCTTCGCCTGCCAGAAGCTGCGGAGCGCGAACCGGAGGTCCTGTCGGAGCGTTTCCATGCCCCGCAGCTTGTCTCTAGTCCCGGCTGAAGACGAGCAGGCTGCCGTTGTTGATCGAGATCGGCCCGACGTAGCGCCAGCCCTCGGCGGCGTACTTGTTCAGGTCCTCCTCATACCCACCGGCGGTGGCGCTCGCGCCGACCACCGTGTACCGCGGCCGGCCCCCCTGCGCCCGCGCGTCCGAGACCAGCACCTGCTTCGCGCACGCGCCCAGCACCACGCCTAGCAGCACCAGCGACAGGTACTTCCATCCGTTGATCATCTTCGTTCCTCCTCCGTGGGCGCGGTGGCGCGCCGCGCGTGGCGTAGCACGCATGTCAGACGGGGCGCGCGGCTCGCGAAGAGCCCCTGGACGGGCGGCGCACTTGCGCGCCGGACCGAAACCGAGGGCTCACACATGAAGGCACTGGGAAGGTTCACCGCCGCGGGACTGGCGGCGCTCTGCGCGCTGCTGGCGGCTCCGGCGCAGGCGATCGACGAGACGATCGTCTACGGCATCAACAACTTCAACGGCGCGGGGCAGTGCGTCTCCGGGCCTTCTCACTCGCCCTGGCACACCAACAGCGCCGCGGCGTTCAAGCTCCCCTTCGACACGTACATCCTCGGCGGGGACTGGGACGAGGCCTACTCGCGCAACAACAGCGCCGCCCACGGCAGCTACTTCGAGGACCTCACCAAGGAGCCCGCCACCGGTGAGGACACGCTCAACAACTACGGCGCGGACAACGTGGACGTCATCTACATCCACACCCACGGCGGCCACACCGTCTCGCCCGCGAACAGCAGCCTGTCCATGGGCAACTCCAGCTACGACTGCTCCGCCGACACCAGCGGGGACATGCTGTTCGGCGACGGCGAGGACGACGGAGATCTCGAGATCGCCGTGGTGAAGGCCTGCGAGTCCGGCGACTACGACACCTGGAGCAATGGCGGCTACCGGCAGAACTTCACCAACTCCACCAGCACCTTCACGGTGTGGAACGCGTTCCACGGCGACTCCTCGTGCGGCAGCGGCGTGGACAACTACGTGAGCGACTACGCCTGGGGCTCGTTCGACAACGGGGTGGGCGAGAACTGGATCGACGAGGCCTACAACCCCGCCTTCTGGCCGTGGGAGACGGACGACTGCCCCGTCTCCATCGTCATGGGCTCGACCAGCTCGCTGCGCGAGCACATGTACGAGTGGGGCGGCTTCCGCGACCGCGAGAACACCGGCAGCAAGACCGGCTCCTCCTACTTCTCCATCTCTGGCTGCGCCCCGACTTCGGGCCGCGTCCTGCCGTGAACCCGCTTCCCTTCTCCCTTCGAGAGACGACCATGACCTCCATTCCCCGAATCCTCCTCTCCGCGCTGCTGCTCACCGGCTGCGCCAAGCTCACCGACGCCACGGGCGACGAGGACCCGCCCAATGCGGTCTCCCAGGGCGTCGTCACCTCGTTCACGGTGGACTCGAGCGCGCTCGCCACCGCTCCGCCCGCGGCCATCCCGGCCGAGCGCCTGCGGCTCAACAAGGTGACGCTGCCCAACGTCACCCAGGCGCTGCTCGGCGCCACCGACGCGCCCTCGCTCATCTCCACGCGCGGCCCGCAGGCGAACTACAAGACGACGAGCTGGGAGTTCTCCGCCCAGCTGCCCGCGGGCTTCGTCTCCGCGGTCTCCAGCGCCCCCACCGGCGCGCCGGCCGACCTCTCCGAGGCGGACCAGCGCTCCCGCGCGCTGGCCCGGCTGTCGCTCTACGGGATCGGCGCGGGCGAGGTGGGACGCGCGCTCCCCCGCCGCGCCTTCCTCCAGGACGAGGAGGGCGGCACCAAGACCCCGCCGCGCCTGCAGAGCTACAAGACGTTCGTCTTCCGGGCGATCAACGGCGTGGAGGTGGAGGGCAACCGCGCCGTCCTCTCCCATGGGCGCGACGGCAAGCTGCGCAAGGTGACCCTGCGCTGGCCGGCGCTCGCCGGCACCGGGCACCTGCTGCGGACCCAGCTCACCCGAGCGCAGATTGAGGCCCGCGCCGTGGCGGCGCTCACCGCCGCCGGGGAGACCACCGGCAAGGTGCACCTCTCCTGGCGCTACGTGCCGGTGCCCACCTCAAACGGCGAGGTGACGCTCAAGCTCACCGTCGCGGCGCACCTGGGCTCACAGACGCAGGAGGCGCGGATCATCGACGTGGACGTGTCGCCCGTCTCCTAAGGGAACGCGGCCTGATCGCACGAGCCCGCTCGGGACCACCGGGCGGGCTCGTTCGCTTGCGGGGAAGCCGCCGAGCGCCCACTCCCGGAAGAGCGGGACTGTGCAACCGTCCCGCGGTGGGAGCCCACCACCGCGGGACCCATCCGGGTCGCAGCAGGGGGAAACCCTGCCGTTACCCGGTCCCTACAGAGCAGCCAGCGCGGAACGGGAGGCGAGATCACGCGCGCCCCTCGACTTCGCTCGGGGTGAGCGGGGCTGCGCTCGGGGTTGAGCGGGTGCACGCTCGGGCTGAGCGGGTGCGCGCTCGGGGTTGAGCGGGTGCGCGCTCGGGGTTGAGCGGGGACGGCCTTCGCTGTCCTTCACCGCGCTTCCGCCGCCGGGTGCCACGTGTAGTCACCCGTCCCTCCCGGCCGGCTGACGCGGAGTCCTTCGAGCGAGCTCTCGATTTCCAGCCCGAGCAGCTTCGACAGGGAACCGCGGAGCGAAGGGGTGCGGCGCATCAGGCTTTGCTCGATCAAGTCAGCGTCGACCTCCACCTCCGCGCCGCGCCCGAGGATCGCGAGAAGGGCTCGCTGCAGCTGCGTGAGGGCCACTCGCGTTCCATGCTCGAGATCCAGGTATTCCGCCAAGGCGGTGGCGGCGACCTCCACCAGTCGAGGGATCAGCGCGCCGCTCGCGGCGAACTCCGTGAAGCGGCGCACCGCTTCATCGGTCATGGCGTAGGGCCACCGCTGCGTGAGCCGTGCCTCGACCGTGCACCCGGCCGCGCGCAGCTCGCCGTGCAGGAGACGGGCAAGCCAGTCGACGCCCATGGGTTTCGGAGGCCCCTTGAGCGCGACCTCCTGAGCGAGCGTCGCCCGGAGAGCAGCCGCTCGACCGGGGTCGCACGGCAACGCGTCCAAGTCGCGCTGAAGCTGGAGGAAGCGGTTGGCCGCGCGCGCCTGGAAGAGTCGACAGGTCAGCTCGAGACGATGAAGCGCGGCTGCGTAGTCGAAGAACTGGGTCCAGTCGCCGATGAGCTCGTCGATCGAAGGAGCAGCGTGCGGGAGACCTGCGGGCCTGGCGACGACCGCGGCCAGAAAGTCGTCGATCAGCTTGGGAGGCCCGGCGCAGACGCTGGCGGTGAACGGTTCGCCGTTGAAGGCGTCGACCGACTCCAGGTACGCGTGCGCAACGGCAGGCTCGAAGACCGGATCGTCCCCGACCGCCAGCTGTCGAAGCCCAACGCCCACCACGCCGGCCATCGCTTTGTAGAGCGCGGAGATCCGCGGCGGGAGCTGAGCATCGCGGAAGGGGCGGTCGACGCGGCGAAACAGATAGGCGGGGACAGCGGTCACGACCTTGGCAAAGCGTCGAACGTCACTGAAGGTCGTTGGGACGGTGCCGAAGTGCGCGATGTACTGGACGCGGATTCTGTCCAGATCGTCGAGGACCTCCTTCCAGCAGCTGCTCATGGTCAGCAGCGCGGAGCGGTTCATCGGCTTGCCGGAGCGAGTCCCCGAGTAGGGACAAGCCGGCATGTCGAACGGGACGCCGAGCTCTCTCCAGTCAGGTACCAGCAGCTCGCCCAGTGGGCGGCCGTCGGTGTCGCGAAGCGCCGCCACGAGCCCCAGAGCGAGCTCGGTGTGTGGCCCCAGGAACGCCTGCTTGAGCTCCGCGAGCGGGTCCTCCGAGTCGCTCAAGAACGCCGACGTTCGAGCGACTGACGGTGGGACCTTCGGCTCAGCCCCCATCAGAACCGCAGCCGGTAATGCAGCGCCTTGGGCCGGGTGAGCGCGTCGAACCCGAGCGCGCTCAAGGTGACGCCCCTGCCGCTGTCCTTCACCCCGCTCCACGGCAGCGCGGGATCCAGCGCGTCGCACCGGTTCATGTACACGGTGCCGCACTCCAGCTGCCGCGCGAGCCGGTCCGCGCGGTCCCGGTCCCGGGTCCAGACGCTCGCGGTGAGCCCCAGGGAGGACGCGTTCATCCTCGCCAGCGCCTCTTCATCCGAGGCCACCGGCGCCACCGGCAGGATGGGGCCGAAGGACTCCTGGTTCATCAGCTTGGCCTCGGCCGGCACGTCCCGCAGCAGCGTGGCCTGGAAGAAGCGCCCCTTGCCTTCCACCGCGGTGGGCTGCCCGCCGCAGACGAGCTTGGCGCCGCGCCCTTGCGCGTCCTTCACCAGCGCCTCCAGCTCCGCCGGGTGCCACGGCTGGGCGATGGGCCCCAGCGTGGTGCGCTCCTGCTCTGGATCTCCGAGCACGTACGCGCGCACCAGCGGCTCCACGGCCTGCACGAAGCGCTCGTAGAGCGAGCGGTGCACGTAGACGCGCTCCACGGCGCAGCAGCTCTGGCCGGCGTTGTAGATCGCGCCGTCCACCAGGTTCTCCACCGCCTTGTCGAAGTCCGCGTCCTCGGCCACGTAGGCCGGGTCGTTCCCGCCCAGCTCCAGCCCCACGTGGAGGAAGCGCTCCTTCGCCGCGGCTTGAATCTTGTGCCCGCCCAGCACCGAGCCGGTGAAGAGCACGTGGTCCACCCGCGCGTCCCCCACCAGCCGCTCGGTGCCGGCGTAGTCCAGGAAGAGCGCCTGCACCGCGCCCTGCGGCGCGCCGGCCTCGGCGAAGGCGCGGGCGAAGTGCTCCCCGCACAGCGGCGAGCGCGGCGAGTGCTTCACCAGCACCGCGTTGCCCGCCAGCACCGCCGGGGCGATCGCGTTCACCGCGGTGAGCAGCGGGTAGTTCCACGCGGGGAGATCCAGCACCACGCCCAGCGGCTCCTTGGCGATCCGCCGCTCGAAGTTGTCCTTGGGCGGCAGCACCACGTCCGCCAGGGACTCCGGGGCGATGGCGGCCATGTGGCGCAGGCGGCCGGCCATCCCGCCCACCTCGCCGCGCGCCTGGGCGAGCGGCTTGCCCATCTGGCGGGTGATGTCGCGGGCGATCTCCTCGGTGCGCGCCTCCATCTTCTGGCAGGCGGCGAGCACCAGCTTCACCCGGTCCGCGACCGACATCGCGCGCAGGGCGCGGGCGCCGGCGCGGGCGCGGGTGAGCAGCGCCTCCAGCTCCGCATCCGAGGTGACCGGCACCGCGCAGGCGACGTCACCGGTGTAGGGGTTGTCCACGGTGTGTTGGGCCATGCGCGCAACGATGGCCCGACTGCGGGGAAGAAGCCACCGCCGCCGTTCAGCCGCGGACGGTGCCCGGCGCCAGCCCCAGCCCGGGCGTGTAGGCCGCCACGCGGTGGGGGAAGCGGGCGTGCACCAGCATGGGCACCTTCTCCCCCTGCTTCACGTCCATCTTCCCGCCGCACACCGCGCGCAGGTCCGCCACCCGGGAGACGCCGAGCGCGTCCGTGAAGTCCACCACCAGGCTGACCGCCACCAGCTCGCCCGTCCCCAGCGAGGCGAAGACCGAGCGCAGCACCCCCACCGTGGCCATCCCGTCCCGGAAGAGCGCGGTGGACTGCCGGAGCCGCCACCATTGCCGGACGAGCGCGGTGGAGGCGAGCGCGGTGAGCCCCAGGCAGATGAGCGCGGTCCGCCACCACGGCAACAGCGTGCCGGCCTGAAACCAGATGAGCGTCAACAGCAGCACCGGGAACGCGGCCACGGCCACCACGCCGCCCCGGAAGCGCTGCCGCTCGCGGGTGAGCTCCGCGGAGACGTAGGAGAGGTCGCGCGGCGGAGGACGCCGCAGCGGCTCGGGAAGGCTGAGCAGGACTTCCCGGGTGGTCTTCGGCGCGGCCATCGCGTAGGAGACACCCGGAGCGCCGCTTGTTGCACACTTCGTGGCGCGTCCGGTTCACCCGCCCATCAGCTCGCCCTTGATGCGCTCCGTCCCCGGGTCGGTCCCCAACCAAATGTTGAACATGGCCTGGCCAAAGTCCTTGCCAGGCAAGGTGAGCGTCTTGCCGTGCTCGCTCTCCAGGGTGGTGCCCTCCCCTGGGATGTAGGTGATGTGGAAGACGTCCCCGGACTGGAGGTCCGGGATGGCCGAGAGCAGCCGGTCCAGCCGGTCCTTGAGCGCGGCGTGGTTGGGGTTGGTGCGCTGGAAGCCGGCGCGCAGCGCGTCAGCCACCTGAGCGCTCTTGGCCGAGCGCAGCATGTGCAGCTGCAGCCGCTTCACCTGCTCGCTGGTGACGGCGTCGCGGGCGCTCCGGGTGGGCCGCTCCAGCCACATCGCCACCGCGTACACGTCGAAGACGAACTTCTTCTGCACCGCCGCGCCGTTGAGCTGCAGCGGCTTGCCCGCCACGTTCACCCGCTCCGGCACCTGCATCCCGTGAACTTCTCGCGCCTGCGCTGCGAAGGTCCACGCCGCCACCGCCACCGCCACCAGCCGTCCCCAGCCCATCGCCCCTCCCCCACGCCGCCCACCACTTCGCGGATGGCTTGCAACCTAGGGACGGTGGGCGCAGGTGGCTCGTGCCAAGTTCGGCAGCCGACACCTAGGCCGCTTGGGGCCGGCCGGCGCGGGCAGTACAACGTCCCCCAATGGACGCACGCTTTCGAAGGATAGGCCGCGGCGACGATGCGGCGGTGGAGCGGATCATCCGGGAGGTGATGACCTCGTTCGGCGCCAGCGGCGCGGGCTTCGCCATCCATGACCCGGAGGTGAAAGCGATGAGCGCGGCCTACGCCGGCCCGCGCCACGCGTACTTCGTGGTGGAGGAGGGCGGCGAGGTGGTGGGCGGCGCCGGGATCGCCCCACTCACCGGCGCGGACGAGGGCACCTGTGAGCTGCGCAAGATGTACTACCTGCCCAAGGCGCGGGGCCGCGGCCTGGGCGAGGCGCTGCTGCGCGAGTGCCTGGCGTTCGCCCGCTCGGCGGGCTACCGCACCTGCTACCTGGAGACGCTCACCGGGATGGACGCGGCGCAGAAGCTCTACAAGCGGCTGGGCTTCCAACCGCTCGGCGGGCCCATGGGGAAGACCGGCCACTTCAGCTGTGACCGGTTCTTCTCGCTGGCGCTCTAGCGGACGACGGCCACGTCCACCGCCGCCGTGAGGTCCTTGAAGCTGGCGGTGACGCGGGCGGTGCCTTCGCCCACGGCGTAGAGCCGGCCGTCCGCGCCGAGCGCGAGCACCGACTCGTCGCTGCTGCGCAGCTCGATGGCCGCGGTGAGGTCCTCGGTGAGGTCGTCCGAGTAGATGCCATCCACGAACAGCGCCAGCTTGTTGCCGGCCACCACCACCGCGCGCTCGAGGTTGACCGCGTCACTGCGCAGGCGCAGGCCCGTGAGCTTCGCGGGGGCGATGGTGATGGGCAGCGTCACGTCCTCGCCGTTGAGCACCGCGCGGACCACCACGGTGCCGGTCTGCAGCGCGCGCAGCTGGCCGCGGGTGGCCGGCGCGTCGGAGACGTCCGCCAGCTCGGGGCTGGAGCAGCTCCAGCTCGCGGCGGCGGTGAGGTCCTGCTCGGAGCCGTCCGTGTAGTGGCCCACCGCGCGCAGCTGCTGGGAGAGCCCCTTGGCGATCGCCATGTCCGCGGCGCGCAGCTCCATCCACTCCAGGCGGGCCGCGCTCACGGTGACGATCAACCCCACCCGCTGCCCGAGCGCGCTCGCGGAGATCTGGCTCTGCCCCTCCGCGCGCGCCAGCACCACGCCGGCGCGGCCCAGGCCGTTGTAGGCCTCGAGCACGTTGGGCGCGTCCGAGGCCCAGTCCGCGTCCGCGGTGAGGTCCTGCTCCACGCCGTCCGAGAAGCGGCCCACCAGCTGGAACTGCGCCTGCGTGCCCTTCACCAGGGACATCCGCCCCTGCTCGAGCCGGAGGCTGGACATGGCCACGTCCCGCACCTCGAGCGGCGCCCAGGCGGAGAAGCCGTCATAGGAGGCCTCCACCCGCGCGGTGCCGGGGAGCATGCCGTGCGCCAGGCCGCGCAGGCCCTGGACGGTCTCCAGCGCCACCGCCTCCGAATCGCTGCGGAAGTCCGCCAGCGCGGTCACGTCCACGGTGCTGCCGTCGCTGTAGGTGGCGAGCGCCCGGACGCGCGTGGTGGTGTCGCTGGCGATGGAGGAGAGCCCTGGCATCACCACCAGGCCGGTGCGCTGCGCGGAGGTGACCTCCACCAGCGCCTCGCCGGAGAGGCCCTCATAGGTGGCGCTGACGCGCACCGAGCCCTGCTCCAGCCCGCGCGCGGTGGTGCCGAGCACCTCCAGGAGGGCCGGCTTCTCGCTGCGGAAGGTGACGGAGGAGGTGAAGTCCGCCCGCGAGCCGTCCGCGTAGACGCCGGTGGCGGTGAGCGCCAGCAGCGCGCCGCGCGGCACCGAGGCCTCGGCGAGCGAGAGCTCCACCCGCGCCAGCTCCTGGTCGCGCACGGTGACCAGCGTGGTCTGCCGCAGCCCGTTCAGCTCGGCGGTGAGCAGCGCGTGGCCGGGGGAGAGCCCCACCACGAAGCGCTCGGCGCCGCTGCCGGCCACCCGCGCCACCTGCGCGTTGGAGGAGCTCCACTCCACCTGGCCGCTCAAGTCCTCACTGCTGTAGTCGCTGTACTCGCCGCGCGCGGCGACGAAGGCGCGAGCGCCCTTGGAGAGCGAAGGCTCCTGCGGCGTCAGGCGCAGCGCGACCAGCCGCGCCTGCGGCGTCTGGAACTGCACGGGGCCAATCGCCTGCTCGCGCGCGCCACACGCGGTGAGCAGCAGCAGCACAGCTGCGCTCAGCGTGGCGCGAGGGACGGCGTTGAAGGACAGCGTCGTCTTCGTCATGGGTGCGGCCTCCCACCGCTGTGCTTGAGCAGCAGGCGTGCCGGCTCCTTCGCGCAGGTTCAGCCAACGTGGAACTTTCGCGCTGACGCCGAAGAGGATTGATGAAAAGCGGATCACGCTGATCCACCCACTTGGGGGTCGGTGGAGACCTCGGACGCGTTCAGTGCGCGCGGAATGCGTGGCGGCGCGCGCGCTTGGCGGGAAGGGCGCGGGCGGGGCCCCTGGGTCAATTGCACCCCTTCTGGTCGAGATCGACCCGGTGCGAGCGGGGCGGACGTGCGTGGCTTGCCTCCCTGCGTGCGCGCACGGCGCGCCACACGCGGGGCTTCCTTCCCTGCCGGGCGCGGCCCCTATCGTCGAGCCATGCATGCGATGCACAGCAACTGGACCGCGCCCTTCTTCGCGAAGACGGGGACGCGGCCAGGGGATCAGCGCGCGTACCGGCTCCCGGCGCGGGAGCTGATGACGCAGCTGATCTCCATCGGCTCGGCGCGCAAGTACATCGGGAAGATCAAGCTCTACGCGGACTCGGTGGCCGCGAAGTACTACGAGCGGCTGGGCGTGCTCGACCTCTACGACGAGGTGGACACGAAGGTGCTGGACGGGATCGACCGCCGCCGCTTCTCGCCTATGCACTTCGCGGTGGGGAAGCTCTTCGCGCTGGCGAACGAAGAGAAGCCCTTCGTGATGCTGGACACCGACTTCTTCTTCACCGCGCCGGTGCCCAGGAAGTTCAAGGGACGCGTCTTCGGCTTCCAGCACTGGGAGCACCCGTCCGAGCTCGCCTACGGGACGAAGCGGACGCTGCCGCTGGTGGAGCGCGTGCTTGGCTACGGGTGGAACTGGCGCCTCAAGGCGGCCAACACCGGCTTCGCCTACTTCGGAGACGACGCGCACCGCCGCAGCTACGCCGAGCGGGCGCTGCGCTTTTTGGATGGGAACGACGCGCCGCAGAACCCCAAGCAGCAGCTGGCCTCGGCGCGGATCACCTGCAGCGAGCAGCGCTTCGTGGTGTTCGAGGCGGACCGGCTGGGAGTCCCCCTGGTGCCGATCCACGAAGCGACCTGGCAGCCGGTGCGCTTCAAGCTCAAGTCGAAAGAGGGGCTCACCCGCGCCAGCCAGCTGCCGGTGCTGCAGGCGGCGTACGGCTACCACCACACCTGGCTGCTCAAGCGCGTCTTCGAGCTGATGCCGGAGATGACGGTCCCCTACGACCGGTGGCTCCACGCCCACCTGATCGAGGCCTACCCCCGCGAGGCGGAGGTGGCGCTGCGGCTGCCCGAGCTGCGGCACCTGCGGGAGGAGCCGCTGCGCAGCAAAGCGAGCTGAAGGCCATGCGCGTCATTCACGCCAACTGGACCGCGCCGTTCTTCGCCCGCCGCAACCGGGACGGCTCGCTGCGCGCCAAGGTGGGCAGCTACGAGCTGCCGGCGCACGAGCTGATCACCCAGGTGACGTCGATCGCCGCGGCGCGGCGCTTCTACGGCAAGGTGAAGCTGTACACGGACGCGGTGGGCGCCCGGTACTACGAGCGGCTGGGCATGCTCGACCTCTACGACGACGTGGACGTGGACACGCTGCAGCGGGTGAGCGTGCGCGACTACAACCCGCGCATTCATTTCACCGCCGGGAAGATGGTGGTGATGGGCGCCGAGCCCACGCCCTTCGTGATGCTGGACACGGACTTCTTCCTCGAGCGCAAGCCGCCTGCGCGCGTCCACACCGGGCGGGTCTTCGGCTTCGCGCACTGGGAGCGCAACACGCCGTACTTCTACGGGCGCAAGCGGACGCTCCCCGGGCTGGGCGCGCTCGCGCGGGAGCCGTGGAGGTGGCGGCGGCTGGTGACGAACACCGCGTTCGCGTACTTCGGGGACCGGGCGCACCGGGACGCGTTCGTCGAGAAGGCGCTGCGCTTCCTCTACCGGAACGACGGGCGGGCCCCCGGGCTGTGCGAGCCTGGCCGCGCGCTCTTCGCGGAGCAGTTGATCAGCGCCCACGAGGCGGACCGACTGGGCGTCCCGCTGGTGCCGCTGGTGGACGCCGTGTTCGAGCAGCGCACCGCCCGCTTCGTGACCCGCGGCCGCCCCGAGCGCCGGCTGCCCAAGACGATCCTCGCGGACCGCGGCCACTTCCACCACACGTGGTTCTACAAGGCGCGGATCAAGGAGGACGGCCAGCTCGAGGAGTACACCCGCTCGCTGATGCTCAACCTCACGCTGGAGTGGCCCTCGTACGCCGAGCGCGTCCGCAGCTGGAAGCCGCTGGCGCCGTACGTCGCGGCCACGAGGCAGCTGCTCGCGTCTGCCTGAACGACGCCTGGCTGGCTCATAGGGCCGGGCAACCAAAAGGGTCGCGCTCCTCTTCGCCCCCATGGGCCCCTCGGAGGTGCGCTCCGGCCGCGGTGGGTTGCCCTGCCCCGCTCGACGGCAGCGGGCGCTCGCCGCAGAGCACCGTCTCGGAATCGAGCCTAGGAGTCTCAGCTGGAGACGGTCCGCACCCCACCCGCGAGACCCGATTGGGCCCGCGTCCGGAAATGTCATCCACTTCGAAAGGAACCTCCTGGTTTCATAGAGATGCGCGCGCGTGACCACATATCGTCACGCTCAAGTCAAACGCCTGGATACAGGCCCTTCTCGCTCTAGCGGATGACATTTCCGGACGCGAGCCCAAACCAGCCTCCGGCTCCCGGCCGGGCTCCCGGAGTGACGAGCGCTCGGCCTGGCGGCGGCGCTCAATTGAAGCCAGACGCTTTTGCTCGTTTAGATGACACGTCTGTGCGCCCACTGCGCGTGAATCCGCTTTGCTACCCGCCGCGGCGCGCGCCGCCACCGAGGGAGCCATGTGGGCTGACGGGTCACGCCAACCGGGCCCACCCGGTCCCTCTGGGCCCACTGCACTGCGCCGGCACCGCCGCAGCGCAGCACCGGGTGCTCCACGGTGAGCCCGTGTGCGGACGCTTGTCCGTCGCATTGCCGGTACGCTCCCTCTCGAGCGAACCCCTGGAATGAGCTCGGATCAAACCGGCGCAGGCCTGGATCAGAACGGGACGAGGCAAGACCTGTCCTCGACCGGCGTCACGGCGCCTTCGCGCATCCCGCAGATCATCGCCGAAGCGCACGTGGACCACTCCGGCCGCCGCGTGGGCGAGTTCCTCTTGCGCGCCAAGCTGGGCGAGGGCGGCTTCGGCGCCGTCTACCGCGCCGAACAGGAGACGCTCGGCCGCGAGGTGGCGGTGAAGCTGCTCGACCCCAGCCTGGGGCGCTCCGCCGAGGGCGTGCAGCGCTTCCTGCGCGAGGCGCGCCTGGCCTCCTCGCTGGACCACCCGTACGCCGCGCACGTCTACGCGTTCGGCGCCGAGGAGGACGGGCTGCTGTGGATCGCCATGGAGCTGGTCCGCGGCACCCCGCTCAACGAGTGGCTCGCCACCCGCGGGCCGGTGCCCCTGCAGCAGCTCATCCCCTTCCTCGACAAGCTCTGCGAGGTCGTCCACACCGCGCACCAGCAGGGGATCATCCACCGCGACTTGAAGCCCGCCAACGTGGTGCTCATCTCCCGCGCCGGCAAGCTCATCCCCAAGCTCCTGGACCTCGGCGTCGCCAAGCTGCGGGATGACCCGCCGGCGATCGACTCTGGCGACAAGGGCGAGGACGGGCAGACCCCGCCTCCGAAGACCCTCACCACGCTCCCGGAGCCCACCCCCACCCCGCTGAGCCTCAGCCGCGTCTTTAGCGCCGAGCTCTCCATGGAGCTCACCACCGCCAAGAACGTCATCGGCTCCCCGCCGTACATGGCGCCAGAGCAGTGGCTCAACGACGAGGTGGACGGGCGGACGGACCTCTACGCGCTGGGCGTCATCACCTACGAGGCGGTGGCCGGGCGCCGCCCCTTCGAGCGCAAGAGCATCCCGGGGCTGATGAAGGCGCACCTGCAGGACACCGCCCCGCCGCTCGGCGCGGACGCGCCCCCCGCCCTGGACGCGGTGCTGGCCAAGGCGATGTCCAAGAAGAAGGAGGACCGCTACCAGACCGCGCTGGAGCTCGCCGCCGCGCTGCGCGTGGCCGCCGGCGAGCAGGAGCTGGGGCCGCTGCCCGCGCTGGAGCCGGAGCTGCGCGAGCCCTTCCTCGTCCAGTCGCCCCAGCCGCTGGCGGAGGCGCTGGCGATGGTGGAGGCCGCCCGTGCCCCCAGCCGCGCGCTCGCCGCGCTCAACCAGCTGGCGGTGGTGGCCACCCGGCTGCTCGCGGTGCTCGGGCTGGCGGCGCGCGCGCGGGTGGGGCGCGCCGCCCAGCAAGACCCTCCCGCGCTGGTGGACGCCTACCGCCAGCTCGCCCGCACCGGCCGGGTGGACGCCGCCACCTGGCTCACCGTGGCGCGCGAGTGCACCCGCCCCTTCCTCGCCTTCCCGGACGTGGCCCCCGTCCCCGAGCTGGTGAGCTTCTTCTTCGACGTGGCCCACAAGCAGGAGCGCTCGCACCCGGAGCTCCCCCGCCTCTACGCGCACGCCGAGCACCCGCCGGTGGACGAGGCCGAGGCCTACCGCCGGCTGCCCGAGGCCGTGCAGGACGCCCGCACCCTGCTGCGCGCGCTCGTCTTCCTCACCGGCTACCCGCTCGCCGTGGCCACCGCCGAGGGCGCGGAGCAGTGGATGGGCGTGCGCCGCCCGCACCGGCTCGCGGCCGAGTACAAGGGCCCGCAGCGCGCCGAGGGCACCTTCTTCCTCACCCAGCGCGACGGCGCCATGGCGCTGGTGCTCCACCCGCTGCTCCAGGGGATGGTGCCCACCCCGGGCGCGCCGCCGGAGCCCTTCTTCTTCGACGGCAGCGGCCGGCACGGCGCCCGCTTCGTCTCGCTGCCCACCGGCTTCGAGCGGCACGAGCCGGCCTTCTGGGAGTGGTTCCGCACCCACGTCTTCGACGTGGAGGCCGGCCGCGCCCGCGAGGACGCCTCCGCGGTGCGCCCCTACCTGGGCCTCTCCGCCTTCACCGCCGCCCAGGCGGACAACTACTTCGGCCGGGAGGAAGAAGCCGAGGCCTTCGCCAACCGGCTGCGCTCGCAGAGCCTGCTGGCGGTGGTGGGCTCCTCCGGCGCCGGGAAGAGCTCCTTCGTCCAGGCCGGCGTGCTGCCGCTGCTGCCGCCCAGCTGGAAGGCGCTCGTGGTCCGCCCCGGCCCCGCGCCCTTCGCCGCGCTCGAGGCGAAGCTCCGCGCCGACGGCGCGTCAGCGGACGGGCTTCAGGACAGGGCCCGCCAGGACCCGGCCGCGCTCGGCGCGCTGCTGCGGCAGCGGGTGGCCCAGCCCGGCGGCGGCGCGGTGCTGGTGGTGGATCAATTCGAGGAGCTCGTCACCCTCTGCCACGACGCGGCCGAGCGGAACCTCTACGCGGAGTGCCTGGTCCAGGCCGCCGCCACCGAGAACGTGAAGGTGATCGTCACCCTGCGGGACGACTTCCTCTTGCGCGTGCAGGCGGTGCCGGCGCTCAAGACCCGGCTCGCCCAGGGGCTGCAGCTGCTCAACACCCCGGCCACCGCGGACCTGCTGCGGATCCTCACCGAGCCCGCGCGCCGCGTGGGCTACGCCTTCGAGGACGTGGGGATGGCGGAGGAGATGGTCTCCGCGGTGAAGGACCAGCCCGGCGCCCTGGCGCTGCTCTCCTTCACCGCGTCCATGCTCTGGGAGCTGCGGGACCGCGAGCGGCAGACGCTCACCCGCAAGGCCTACACCGCGCTGGGCGGGGTGGGCGGCGCGCTCGCCAACCACGCCGAGGAGACGCTGGCGGCGATGAGCACCGAAGGCAAGGCGCTGGTCCGCGAGGCCTTCCGCCACCTGGTCACCGCCGAGGGCACCCGCGCGGTGCTCACCCGGCAGCAGCTGACCGAGCTGCTCGGCGCCGGCGAGCACACCGGCGCCACGCTGGAGCGGTTGATCGCCGGCCGCATCCTCGTCTCCTCCGAAGGCACTGGCGGAGAGGACCGGATCGAAGTGGTCCACGAGGCGCTGCTCTCCTCCTGGCCGCGGCTGGTGAGGTGGCAGCGCGAGGACGCGGAGAACGCGCGGGTGCGGGACCAGCTGCGCGCGGCCGCGGCGGACTGGGAGAAGCGCGGCCGCAGCCCCGCCCTGCTCTGGCGGGACGAGACGCTCACCGAGTACCAGGTGTGGCGCGCGCGCTACCCGGGGCGGCTGACGGTGAGCGAGGCCGCCTTCGCGGACGCCAGCCTGGGCGCGCAGACGCGGGCGCGGCGGATCCGCCGGGGGCTGGCGATCGCCGCGTTCTGCGTGCTGGCGGTGGGCCTGGTGGTGCTCTCCCGGCTCAACCAGCTGGCCGAGCGCCACCGCGCGGCGGCGGTGAAGAGCGAGGCGCAGTCCCGGCTGCGGCTGGCCACCCTCTACTTCGAGCAGGGGCGGCTCTCGGTGCTCGGCGAGGACCCGTTCCAGGGGCTGCTCTACCTGGACAGCGCGCAGCGCGAGGGCGCCGGCGGCCACGAGCTGGACGTGCTGGTGGGCCGGGCCTGGGACGCGCTGGGCGGGCAGCAGGGCTCCTTCGGCAGCGGCAAGGAGCGGCTCTTCGCGGCGCGGGTGCTGCCGGACGGCGAGCGGGTGGTGACGGGCGCGGAGGACGGGACGGTGGAGCTGTGGGACGCGCGCTCCGGCGCGCCGTTGGCGTCGCTCAAGGGGCACGCGGACCGGGTGGTGGCGCTGGACGCGGACGCGCAGGGGCGGATCTTGAGCGCCAGCCGCGACGGGACGGTGCGCCTGTGGGGCCGCTCGGGCGAGCCGCTGCAGCGCTTCGATACGGGCAAGGGCGGGCTGGCCGCCGCGGTGCTCAGCCCGGACGGGGCCACGGTGGCCACCGGCGGCAACGGCGGCGAGCTGCGCCTGTTCGACGCGGCCAGCGGCGCGCTGCTCGCCACGCTGTCCGGCCACAAGGGGCCGATCAACGAGGTCCGCTTCTCCCCGGACGGCGCGGCGCTGGCCACCGCCGGCGCGGACGGGACGGCGCGGCTGTGGCGGCGCGCGCCGGCGGCGGCGCTGGCCGTCCTCGAAGGCCACGGAGATCAGGTCCGCAGCGCCCGCTTCTCCGCGGACGGCGCCCTGCTGGTGACTGCGAGCTGGGACCGGACGGCGCGGCTGTGGGACGGGCGCTCCGGGAAGGCGCTGCGCACCTTCTTCGGCCACCTGCTCAACGTGAGCTCGGCGGAGTTCAGCCCGGACGGCCAGCGGGTGGTCACCACCAGCGACGACGCCACCGCCCGGGTGTGGGACGTTGCCACCGGCAAGCCGCTCTTCTCGCTCGGGCCGCACGGCGGCCACGTCACCACCGCGGCGTTCAGCGCGGACGGGGCGCGGATCTACACCGCCTGCGCGGACGCGCGGATGCGCAGCTGGGACGCCCGCAGCGGGCAGCTGCTCTGGACGTTCATCGGCCACCAGGAGCGCCTGGTGGGGCTCTCCCCGGCGCCGGGCGGCGGGCTGCTCACCACCAGCTGGGACGGCACCGCCAAGCTCTGGGACGGCGAGCGGCGCGCCAGCCACCGGAGCTTCTCCGCGGGCGGCGCGTGGATGCTCGGCGGCGCCTTCTCCCCGGACGGCGAGCGGCTCGTGCTGCGCTCCGCGGACGGGAAGGCGCGCCTCTACGACGCCCGGCCCGGTGCGCTCGCCGCGCCGCTGGCCACCGCAGAGCTGGCGGAGGCCGGCGACGAAGGCGAGTCCGGCGTGCGCTTCGCCCGGGATGGCCGCTTCGTGGTGGTGGAGGGGACGCGGGCCCGGCTGTGGGATGGCGTGAAGGGCCAGCCGCTGCGCTACCTGGCCACCTCCGCCGAGCCCATCCTGGCGGTGGCGCTGAGCCCGGATGGCAAGCGGGTGGTGACCGCCTCCGGGGACCGCACTGGCGCGGTGTGGGACGTGGAGAGCGGCGCGAAGCTGGCGTCGCTGCCGCTGCACGGCGGCACCCTCATCTCCGTGGAGTTCTCACCGGACGGCCGCTGGGTGGCCACCGGCTGCGAAGACCACGTGGCCCGCCTGTTCGACGCGGGCACGGGCGCGCTGGTGCGGACCCTGGAGGGGCACGCGCTGGCGGTCAACCACGTGGCCTTCTCGCCGGACGGCAGCCGGCTCTTGAGCGCGAGCGCGGATCAGACGGCCAAGCTGTGGGAGCGGGAGAGCGGGAAGCTCCTGGCCACGCTGCGGGGCCACAAGGAGGGCGTCAACCACGCCGGCTTCACGGTGGACGGACGGCAGGCGCTCACCTCGAGCTGGGACGGGACGGTCCGCGCCTGGAGCGCCCAGAGCGGCGCGCTGCTGCAGGTGGTGGCACGCCACTCCGGCTGGGTGTTCGGCTTCGACGTCAGCCCGGACGGGAAGTGGCTGCTCACCAGCAGCGCGGACGGCAGCGCGCAATTGTGGCCGCTGCAGCGGCCGCGGCTCACCCCCGAGCAGCTCGCGGCGGCGGTGCGCTGCCTGGTGCCGCTGCGCTTCGAGGGCGAGGGCGTGGTGCGCGCGGTCCCCGGCCCCTGCGAGAAGGCCGAGCGCCCCGAGCTGCCCCGCTGAAGGCGGCCAAAAAAAAAGTGCTCCCCAGGGGGGAGCACCTCTTCAAAGCTTCGAGAGCTTCGTTGCGCGCCTAGTACGGGCCGCGGCCGGCGCCGACGATCGACTTCAGCGCCTCCTTGCTCAGCGTCTTCAGGGCGGCCTGCGCGGACTTCTTGGAGCTCTTCTTCGTCTTCTTCATGTTTCAACTTCCTCGTGAGTCATTGGAGCGCGTGGGGTTACGGGCTCGAGGAGTATGGTGCGCCTCGAAGTGTAATTTTTCAATTGAGGAGGACGTGGGACGAGGCGCACCTGTGCGCAGGAGACGGCGGGTGGAACCCCCGGTTTCCGCGGGGGAGCGCGGTGCGCCAGGGTGGGAAGTTTGTCCCCGTGTGCGACGGAGGACTGCCCCAGCTGTCACTTCCGCGGACCCAAACCACCGAAGGACACCCCGTGAACGCGTTCCGCAAGCTCAGCCTCCTCGCCCTCTCCTCCGCCCTCCTGCTCACCGGCTGCACCGAGAAGTCCTCCGCGGAGGGCGCCGCGCCCGCGGCCGCCGCCGCCGCGCCCGCCGAGAAGCAGGCGAGCCCCGCCTCGAAGCTGGTGGGGAAGTGGGGCGTGGAGGGCGAGGTGATCTACGACTTCCGCGCGGACGGCACCGGGAACACCCCCGCCGACGAGGAGACGTTCAAGTGGAGCGCGACGGCCACCCACGTCTCGGTGAACCTCAAGGACGGGACGGAGATGCTGCTGCCGTACACGATCGAGAAGAGCGGCCACCTTGTCTTCGACATGGAGGGCGAGAAGACCGAGCTGGAGCCGATCGCCGCGAAGAAGGGCACCGCGCGGAACTGAGCGCGCGTCCGCCGTGCCCCGTAGCCCGTGGCCCGTGCGCCGTGCGCCGTGTCCCGTGCGCCGTACCGGTACCCGTACCCGTTACCGAACCCGAACCCGAACCCGACCGAGGCCGCGAGGGGTCAGCCGCTGCGTTCATCCACGGCGGGGCACGACGGGCTGATCCCTCCGCCAAGTAGGCAGTGCAGTTCGGGTGCGGGTGCGGGTTCGGGTTCGGCAACGGGTACGGGTACCGGTACGGCGCACGGGACACGGCGCACGGCGCACGGCCACGGGCCACGGGCCACGGGCTCGGGCTACGGGCTCTCGCGAACGGGGCTACGCTCCGCGGCCGTGAAGGTGCTCTTCGCCAGCGCCTGGTCCCTGCTAGACACCACCAACGGCGGGGCCACGTCCATGCGGCGGCTGCTGCAGGGCTTGGCCGCGCGGGGCCACCGCTGCGAGGTGGTCTCCAGCCCGTACGTCAGCGCGCACGAGCCGCCGCGCGTGGACGCCTTCTTCGCCCAGCACGGCGTCCCTTGGAAGCGGGCCTCCGGCGGCCGGCTCACCGCGCAGGACGGGCCCGTGCGCCACCTCCTCCCTTCGCCCGGCGAGCGGCTCCAGTCCCCCGGGGCGCCGCGGGACGCGCGCGCGGAACGCGCGCTCTTCGCGCTCACCGCCGAGCGGCTCGCCAAGCTCCGGCCAGACGTGGTGCTGCTCTGGGGGCGCCACGGCCTGGAGGCGCGGCTGCAGCGGCAGGCGCGGGCGGCGGGCGCGATCACCGTCTACAGCCTGATGACCACCACGCCGCCTGCCACCTCGGCCGTCCGGGCGGTGGACGCGCTGATGGTGCCCTCGTCCTTCCTGGCCGGCTGGGCGCGGCGGCGGTACGGGCGCGCGGCGGACGTGGTGCCGCCCATCGTGGACCCCGCGCGCTGCCGGGTGCGGAGCGGGCCGCGCACGCACGTCACCCTCCTCAACCCCTGCCCGGAGAAGGGGCTGCTCTTCTTCCTGCGGCTGGCGGAGCAGGCGCTGGTGAAGCTGCCCCGCGCGCGCTTCTTGGCGGTGGAGGGCCGGCTGACGCTCGCGCAGCTGCGGCAGATCGGCTTCGACCCGGCCGCCTTCCCCAACGTGGAGTGGATGGCGAACCAGCCGGATGTGCGCAGGGTGTACCGGCGGACCCGGGTGCTGCTCTTCCCTTCGCTCTGGCCCGAGGTGTTCGGGATGGGGGTGGTGGAGGCGCAGCTCAACGGGATCCCGGTGCTCGCCAGCCGGCGCGGCGGCCTGCCCGAGGCGGTCTCCGGCGGCGCGCCGCTGCTGGAGGTGCCGCGCGCGTCCACGCGGGACTGGCTGCGGATGCCCACCGCGCGCGAGGTGGCCCCCTGGCTGGCCCGGCTGGCGCAGCTGACGCCCGCGCGGGCCTACGCCACGGCCTCGCGGCAGGCCCGGACTGCGGCGGAGGCGTTTGACCCGGAGCGGATTCTGGACCGCGCCGAGGCGCTGCTCGCCCGGGTGAGCGGGCGGCGCTGAAGCGCCCACCCGCGGGCACGGGGTGCGGTCCTTTCGCCCTCGGCGCGTCTCCTATGCTTGCGCCACAGCAGGCAAAAGCCCCGTGCCGACGCCCGACTACTTCCGAGGAGAAGCGCTCGAACACTTCGCCGCCGCGGAGCGGAAGGCCGGCGGCACCGTCCGGCTGAGCCCCGCCTGGCTGCGCCACAGCTACCGGCTGCTCCTGCTCACCACGCTCGCCGGCGCGGCGCTGATCGCCTTCGGCCGGGTGAACGAGTACGCGGCGGGGCCGGCGGTGCTGGCGCTGAGCGAGGACCGCGCGAGCTTCGAGGTCATCGCCGCCCTCCCAGCCCGCTGGCGCCCCGGCCTGCGGGAAGGCGCGCCCCTGCGGGTGGCCCTCCCCACCGGTTACCGGACGCTGCGCGTGGAGAGCGCGGGTGCCCAGCTGCTCTCGGCGGAGCAGGCGCGCGAGGCGCTGGGCCCCACCGCGCTGCCGCCCGCGGGCGCGGCCTTCCTGGTCCGGGCGCGGCTGCCGGCGAGCGCGCTCGGCGCCCCGGAGCAGGCCGCCCTCTACGACGGCCAGCCGGCGCAGGTGCGGGTGCGCGCGCGAGAGGTCCGGCTGTGGCGGCTGCTCTTCCCCTGGCTCTCCGGGCCAGACGCGGACGGCCATGGCGCTTGAAGAGCTGAGCGAGCGCTTCCCCGCCTTCGAGCGGCTCTCCTTCGGCGGCCGCGCGGACCGCGTGCCGGTGGTCCGGGCGATGACGCCGATCGAATGCGGCCCGGCCTGCGTGGCGATGGTGCTCGGCTACCACGGCAAGCACGTGGGGCTGCAGGAGCTGCGGGCCGCCTTCAACACGCAGGAGGCGGTGGACGCGCAGTCCCTGCTGGACGTGGCCCACCTGCACGGCCTCACCGGCCGCGGCGTCTCGCTGGACGTGCCGCAGCTTTCGCACCTGGACCCGGGCTCCATCCTCTTCTGGGAGTTCAACCACTTCGTCGTCTTCGAGCGCGCCACCGCCAGCGCGGTCTTCATCGTGGACCCCGCCGCCGGGCGGCGGCGGATCTCCATGGCGGAGTTCCGCCGCGCCTTCACCGGGGTGGCGCTGCTCTTCGAGACGTCTGCGCACTTCCAGGAGGAGGCGAGCAAGGGGAGCGCGCTCATCCGCCTCATCCTCTCCACGCTCAAGGAGCGCACGCTCTGGCCGGGCGTGCTCATCACCTCGCTGCTGCTCCAGGTCTTCGCGCTGGGGGTGCCGCTCATCACCGCGCTGATCGTGGAGACCATCCTCCCCGGCGAGGACAGGGACCTGCTCGTCCTGGTGGGCGCGGGGCTGGCGGTGCTGGTGGTGCTGCAGCTGCTCGGCACGCTGGTGCGCTCGCACCTGCTGCTGGCGATGCGGGTGCGGCTGGAGTCGCGCCTGGCGATCGGCCTGATGGATCAGATGGGGCGGCTGCCCTACCGCTTCTTCCAGCAGCGCGAAGCGGGCGAGCTGGGCTTCCTGGTGGGCGCCACGGTGGCGGTGGGGGACCTGCTCACCTCGGTGACGCTCTCCGCCGCGCTGGATGGGCTGTGCGTGGTCTTGTATCTGGCGCTGCTGGTGCTCTTCAGCGGGAAGCTGGGGCTCCTGGTGGGCGCCTTCGGCGCCGCGCAGCTGCTGCTCTTCTGGTTCAGCCGCCACCGGCTGCTCAACCTGGCGGCGGAGCAGCTGGTGCAGGAGCAGCGTTGCTACAACGCCGCGTATGAAGTGATTGACGGGATAGAGACGCTCAAGGCGATGGGCGTGGAGCGGGCGGGGGTGGAGCGCTGGAGCCACCGCTTCGTGGACATGGTGAACGCGCGGATCGCCCGCGGGCAGCTCAACGCCTACCTCGAGTCCGCGGTCTCCACGCTGCGGATGGCCACGCCGCTGGTGCTGCTCGGCGTGGGCGCCAACGAGGTGCTCGCCGGGCGGATGAGCCTCTCGGAGATGCTGGCGATCAACGCGCTCGGGGTGGGCTTCATCCTCCCGCTCTCCAGCCTGGTGTTCAGCGCGCTGCAGCTGCAGATTCTGAAGACCTACGCGGACCGGCTGGAGGACGTCTTCAGCGCCGAGCCGGAGCAGCCCGCGCACGGCGAGCGCCCCAAGCCGAAGCTGGACGGCGCGGTGAGCCTGCGTGCGGTGAGCTTCCGCTATGGCCCGCTGGTGCCCCCAGCGGTGCGGGACATCAGCTTCAGCGTGAAGCCGGGCGAGTTCGTGGCGATCGTGGGCCCCTCGGGCTCGGGGAAGTCCACCCTGGCCAAGCTGATCTCCGGCCTCTACGTCCCCTCCTCCGGCGCCGTCTATTACGACGCGCACGACCTGACGACGCTGGATTTGACCTCGGTGCGCCGCCAGGTGGGCTACGTGCCGCAGCGCCCCACCTTCGCCTGCGCGTCGCTGCGCGCGAACATCGCCAACTTCGACGCGGGCGCCTCGCTCGAGGACGTGATCTCCGCCTGCCGCGCGGCCCACGTGCACGAGGAGATTTTGGCCATGCCCATGGGCTACGAGACGATCATGCTCGGGCGCGGGACCTCGGTCTCCGGCGGCCAGCTGCAGCGGATCGCCCTGGCGCGCGCGCTCATCCGCAGGCCCACCCTGCTCTTGCTGGACGAGGCCACCAGCGCGCTGGACTCGCTCACCGAGCAGGCGGTGCAGAGCGAGCTGGCCCACCTGAGCTGCACGCGGATCGTGGTGGCGCACCGGCTCTCCACGGTGATGAACGCGGACCGGATCCTGGTGGTGGACGGCGGCGCGGTGGTGGCGGAGGGGACGCACGCGGAGCTGATGGAGCGCTCGGATCTCTACCGGCGCCTCTTCGCCGCGCAGCTCGCCCAGCGGGGGCCATGAGCCAGCGCGCCTGGCGCCTCTTCTGCTGCGTCCTCTTGCTCGCGGCGTCCACGGCCCGCGCGCAGGTGCTGCTCTTGCCCATCTCCGGCGAGCGCGGCGAGGACCTGCGCCCCGCCGTGCGCGAGGCGCTGCGCGAGTCCCCCGTGCTCGGCGTGACCGAGCTGCCGCGCCGGCGGCTGCTGCGCGAGGGCTCGCAGGGCTTCAGCCCACTGGAGGTGGTGCGGCTGTCGAAGGAGCTGGGCTTCAAGGTGGCGGTGAGCTGCGAGCGCAAGCAATGGCTGCGCTGCCGGTTGATCCGCCCCGACGGCGCGCTGGAGAGCCTGGTGGTGATGCCGCTGCGCGCCGAGCGCCCGTCCGTCCCCGGGCTGCGGCTGTTGCGCGAGACGCTGGAGGGGCTGCTCGGGGTGGAACCCGGGGAGTTGGAGGCCGCCCCGCAGCGACGCTCGTTCGCGCCGGGTGGCGGCGAGGACGGCGTCTACACGTTCTCCCCTCAGAAGCTCCCGGAGGTGTACGGCCCGGCGGAGGAGGGCGCCCTTTCGGCCACCTCCCCGCGCGCGGTGCGGCTGGCGGGCCCGGTGGCGGTGGACGGCGAGGTCCGCGACGAGGAGTGGCGGGCGGTGCCCGCGTTCACGCAGCTGACCACCACCTACCCGCAGCCCGGGCCCCCCGCGCAGAGGACCGAGGTGCGCGTGGCCTACGACGAGGAGGCGCTCTACCTGGCCGTGGTCTGCTTCGACCGCGAGCCGGACGCGGTGCTCGCCAGCCTGGGGCGCCGGGACAACCCGGGCGTCTCGGACAAGGTGGTGGTGATGCTCGACACCGCCCGGGACCGGCAGACGGCCTACTACTTCGGGATCAACGCGGGCGGCGTGCAGGAGGACGGGGTGATTACGGACGACGTCAACGGCAATCAGGGCTGGGACGGCGTCTGGGAGGGCGCGTCCCGCCTGCGCGAGGACGGCTGGTCCGCGGAGCTGCGCATCCCCTTCTCGCAGCTGCGGCTGTCGTCCGACGAGCAGCAGGTGTGGGGCTTCAACGTGCGCCGGGCCATTGGCCGCACCGGGCAGCAGCTGGACACCTCGCCCATCCCCCGCAAGGCGAACGTCTTCGTCTCCCGCTTCGGCGAGCTCACCGGCGTCTCGGTGAAGCCGCCGCGCGAGCTGCTCCTGCGGCCGTTCTTGGCCGCGCGCGCGTTCCTGCGCCCCAGCGAGGTGCCCGGCGCGCCGCGCCTGCTCAACCCTTCGGGGGACGTGGGCGTGGACTTGAAGGCCGCGCTCTCCGGGAGCCTGGTGCTGTCCGCCACCTTCAACCCGGACTTCGGCGAGCTGGAGGCGGACGAGGTGGAGCTCAACTTCCGGACGGTGGAGCTGTTCCGGCCGGAGAAGCGGGCGTTCTTCAACGAGGGGGCGGACGTCTTCCTCCCGGTGGGCGCGCGCGGCGGGCAGAGCAGCCAGATGCTCTTCTACTCGCGCCGCGTGGGGCTGGACACGCCCATCCTCGCCGCCGCCAAGCTCTCCGGCTCCATCGGAAAGACGCAGCTGGGGCTGCTGGACGCGGTGGTGATGGGGCCGGCCAACCCCTCGCCGGACGCGGACCCTCCGGACCGGCGGGTGGAGCTCCACCCCGAGCGCCCGCTCCACCTGAGCCTCAACGACGAGCTGCCCGCCGAAAAGCCCATCTCCAAGAACCTCCTGGTGGCGCTGCTGCGGCAGGAGGTGGGGCCGGTGACGGTGGGCGCCACCTACGCGGGGGCGCTGCCCTTCGGGGGGTGCGCGGGGCTGCAGGCGTGCCCGCCGCGCGGCTCGCACGCCGCGGCGGTGGACGTGCAGGCGCGCAGCGAGAATGGCGAGTGGGGGCTGTTGGCCCAGCTGGACGGCTCGCGGCAGACGGGCGGCCCGGCGCAAGGGACGGTGCTGGCGGACGGCACGCTGCTGCGCGACGGGACGCTGGGCTACGGCGGCTACCTCCGGGGCGGGAAGACCGGCGGCGAGCACTTCCAGCTCTGGGCCGAGCTCGAGTACGCCTCCCCCACGCTGGAGCTCAACCAGCTGGGGTACCTGGCCAACCAGAACCGCCTGAGCGCCATGCTCTGCACGCGGATCATCCAGCCGTTCGCCGGGTTGGAGGACTTCGCGCTCAACCCCTGCGCCTGGATCGACCGGACCACGGACGCGCGCGCCCTGCCGCTGGCCTCCGGCGCGGATCTGGCCGTGAACCTGGTCACCGCGGGCCACCACTCCATCAACCTCTACGGCTCCTACCAGGTGGCGCGCCGGGACACGCGCGAGCTGCGCGGCTCGGGGGTGGCGCTGCAGCGGCCGGATCTCCCGTACGTGGACCTCTCCTTCAACACCGACCCCGCCCGCGCCCTCTCGGTGGGGGGCAGCGTCAACGTGCTCGACCCGCACGGCGTCCGCCGGCGGCTCCACTTCGGCGCCACCGCGTGGGCCACGCTGCGGCCGCACCCGCGCTTCGAGCTCTCCGTCTCCGCCAAGGCGAGCCAGCCCCAGGACTCGCCCTACTACGTCTTCTCTCCGGAGCCCGGCCGCTTCGTGCTCGCGGACCTGGAGGCGGTGAACCACTCCACCACGGTGCGCGCGTCCCTGCTGTTCACCCCCGCGCTCTCGTTCCAGCTCTCCGCGCAGCTCTTCACCGGCTTCGGCGTGTACGGGCCGTTCTACGAGGGCCTCTCCTCCGGCCCCACGGTGATGCTCGACTCGCTCACCCCGGCCACGAACCCGCCCGAGCCCTTCGGCTACGTGTACGGGGCGCTGCGGGCCACCGCGGTGCTGCGCTGGGAGTACCGGGCGGGCAGCACGCTGCTGCTGGTCTTCTCCCGCTCCCAGGAGAGCGCGCCCCCTTCGGCCGTGCAGCGGCGGCTGTGGCCCGAGGACTGGCAGGGGCCCACCACGGACGGGCTGATGCTGAAGTGGTCCCACGCCTTCGGCGGGTGAGCGCGCGCCCACATCTGCCGCACCTCGAGGCGGGGGCTAACATCCCCGCGCGCGTGCGCGCCCTGCCGGCCATCCACGTCAACTGGACCGCGCCCCACTTCGCCGGCCGCGCGCGGGACGGCGCCTCGCGCAGCCGCGGGCCCTACGCGCTCCCGGACTTCGAGCTGCTCACCACCGTCTTCTCCGCGCTCGCCTGGCGCAGGCTCTACGGCTCCGCGGTCTCGCTCTACACGGACGACGCCGGG
The DNA here is from genome assembly GCA_044229415.1 of Myxococcaceae bacterium. GTDB lineage: Bacteria > Myxococcota > Myxococcia > Myxococcales > Myxococcaceae > JBGATB01. The sequence goes on from JBGATB010000013.1 coordinate 137,795, forward strand.
CTGCGCTTCTACGAGCAGGAGGGCGTGGCGGAGCTCTACGCGCGCGTGGACACCGCGCTGTTGCGGGAGATCGACCCGCGCGCCTTCGCCCCCCAGCTGCACTTCGCCGCGGCCAAGCTCTTCGCCGTGGCCGCGCAGCGCGCGCCGTTCGTCCTGCTCGACACCGACCTGGTGCTGCGCCGCAGGGTGCCCGGGCTCGCGCGGCACGACTTCGTCTGCGCGCACTGGGAGCGGCCGACGCCGGAGGTGTACGGGACGCGCGCCACGCTGCCCAACCCCAACCGGGTGCCGCTGCCGCGCGACGCGTGGACGGGGCGCGCGTGCAACATGGCGTTCGCCTACTTCGGGGACGAGCGCCACCGGCAGCGCTTCCCCGAGCGCGCGCTGGCGTTCCTGCGGGACAACGACGCGCCTGCGCCCAAGGGGCTGCACCCCGCGGCGCGGATGATCTTCGCGGAGCAGCGGCTGTGCGCGGTGGAGGCGGAGCGCCTGGGGCTGCGCGTGGGGGCGGTGTACGCGCTCTGCTGGGACGGGACGGCCGGCCGCTTCGACGGGGGCGCCCGCGGGGCCGCCTCGGCGCGCGAGCGGATCTTCAATTCGGCCTCGGACGGGCGCGGCTGGTTCGACCCCCGCGGCAAGCAGGTCTTCCACCACACCTGGTTCCTCAAGGGCTTCTCGCTGGGCGAGCCAGCCCGGCGCCGCGCCTGGTGCCTGGGGCTGCTCGCCGAGCTGCTCGAGGCCTTCCCCGAGCAGGAGGAGCGGCTGGCGCGGATGCGGACGCTGCGGCCGCTCTGGCGGGCGCGCAGGGAGAGCGCGTGAGGTTCGACGCGCTCGTCCTCACCCCCGAGTACGGGCCGCTCACCTTCGGCGGCCTGGGCGTGTACGTGACGCGGCTGGTGGATGGGCTGTGCGCGCGCGGCCACCGGCTGGCCGTGCTGCTGCCCCATTTGGCGGATGAGGACGCGCAGGTGGAGCTCGGGAACGGCTCCAAGCTCTTCCTGCTCGCGGTGAAGGAGCTGCCGTACCGGTCCCACGCGCAGGCCCTGCGCTTCGCCCGCGGCGCGCGCGCGCTCGCGGCGCGCCTGGGGTTGGAGGCGCCGGTGCTGCACGCGCACGACTACGCGGTGCTCCCGGCGGCGGTGGCGCTCAAGCGGCAGCTGGGGGCGCGGCTGGCGGTGACGTTCCACCAGATGCAGGTGCACCGGCGGCTCGCGTTGAGCCCGAAGATCCTGGACTACACGATGGCGCAGCTCGAGGCGGTGGAGCGCCACGGGCTCTTGGCCGCGGACGAGCTGTTCTGCATCAGCGGCCACATGCGCCAGGCGCTCGAAGCCACCGGCCACGTGGGCAGTCGCGCGCGGCTGCACACCGTCCACTTCCCGCTGGTGCCGGCGCGCTGGCTGTCCGCCGCCCGCCGCCGCGCGCTGCGCGAGCGCTACGTGCGCCCCGGCGAGAAGCTGGTGGTCTTCGCCGGGCGGCGGCATCCGCAGAAGGGCGCCGGCCCTCTGCTCAGGGCGTGCGCGGCGCTGCTGCCCACGCGCCGCGACTTCCGGCTGCTGCTGCTCGGCGGCGCGGCCACCGCGGACGAGCTGTACGAGAGCGTCCCGCCGGAGCACGCCGCGCGGGTCATCAGCGCCGGGCCGGTGGAGCACGCGCAGGTGCTGCAGCTGCTCCAGGCGGCGGACGTGGGCGTGGTGCCTTCGCTCTACGAGCCGTACGGCATCATCGCCCTGGAGATGCTCGCCGCCGGGCTGCCGCTGGTGCACAGCGCAGTGGACGGGCTCGCCGAGCTGCCCCGCCTGGTGGGGCGACCCAAGGGGCTGCTCTTCCCCGTCCCGGTGCGCAGCCCCTCGCCCCGCGAGCGCGTGCTGGACGAGGGCGCCCTGGCGCGGCGGCTGGCGCAGGCGCTGCGCCTGCCGCCCTCCACCGCGGCGCAGCGGAAGGCGCGCGCGGGCCTGCTGGACCACGAGCAGCTCTCCGCGGAGCGGTTCTTCGAGATCCACGAGCGCGTCTACCAGCCGCGAGCGCGGGGCCTCACCGCCCCGGCACCCAGAGCGCGGAGGTGAGCGCCTCGAGCGCTCGCACCAGCTGCGGCTCGGTGACCTTCGTCTTGGAGCGCAGCAGGCCCCGCGGCCCGCTGAACAGCCGGTCGATGCGGCGCCCCACGTCCGGGGCCATCCGCTGGCGCGGGTCTTCTGCCAGGCGCTCCAGCGCGGGGATGGTGAAGAGCGTCATCAAGCGGATGAGCAGCCCCACCGTGCCGCAGTGCAGGTGGATGAGCTCGAGCAGCTCCAGGCTCCAGAACAGGTGCGAGGCGGCGAGCATCAGATCGCGCAGGCTCTGGGGAAGCGCGCGCTCCAGCGCGGCGGTGTCCGCGAAGTGCCAGCCGTAGACGTGCTCGGGGGCGACGCCGGAGATCTCCGAGATGAGCTCCAGGGCCCGCTCCGCGGAGAAGGGGGAGGGCGGCTGCCCGGGCGCAGGGCGGGACTGCGGAAAGGGGAAGAGCGAGAGCATCCCCCCACGAGGATCTCATGGAGGTAGATGAAGACGCTGTGCTGGGGGCGGTGCAGGAACACGTGCGTGGCGTTGAAGCCCCACGCCCGGTCCCGCCGCGGCGAGAGCCCCGCCAGCGCGAGCTCCAGCGGGAAGTCCATGTTGTACGTCTGCGTGGCGTAGACGTCGCACGAGAGCAGCTCGCCCAGCGTGGCGCCGCGGCGCAGCCGGAACCCGTAGAGCGCGCGCGCCCTCGCCTTGAAGCGCTCCGGGATGCGCGCGGCCTCGAGCAGCGGGGAGATCCGCTCCTGCGCGGCGTCGAAGCGCTGGTTGTAGAAGGTCCGCGTGGAGGTGGGCAGCGCCAGCCCCAGCCTCCCGCCGGCCTGCGCGGCCTCCTTCGCGCGCAGCTGCCGGTGGACGGAGCGGATGACGGCGTAGACGTCCGAGCGCGGCGAAAAACGCGCCCGGCCCCGCTCCATCGAGCGGGCGACGAACCGACGATCCAGGCGCGCCTGCAGCACGGCGGGCGGAAGCGTAGCACCGCCGCCGCGCGCCACCCCGCCGCTGGCGCACCCACCCCACCCGACCTCCGGGCTATACCGCTGCGCATGCGTCTGCTGCCGTGGTGCGCTCTGTCCCTCCTCGCCTGTGCGCCGGCGCCGCTGCCGGAGGTGCCTCCCGTCTCACCCCACGCCGAGCTCCACGCGCGCGCGGATGCGATGTTGGTGACGCTGCTGGACAAGCTGTGGAACGCGGACGCGCAGTACTTCGACCGCGCGTTGATCATCCCCGGCTTCCCCGTCTCCTACTGGAACTACGCGCAGGGCCTGGACGCGCTCGCGGACGCCTCCGAGCGCAGCGCGGGGCTGCGCTTCGCCGGGTGGATGCCGGTGGCCACGGACGGCCAGGGGCGCCGCAACTGGCTGGAGGGGCTCTACGACGACGAGAACTGGATGACGCTCGCGCTGCTGCGCACGTACGACCAGACCGGCGAGCGCCGCTACCTCGAGCAGGCCCGCGCGCTCTACGAGGACATCCAGCTCGGCTGGGACGAGACCTGCTGCGGCGCGGTGAAGGGCGGCATCTGGTGGGACAAGGCCCGCACCGGCAAGGCCACCGCGTCCAACGCGGGACCGGTGATTGCGGGCGTGCGGCTCGCCCAGCGGACAGGTGAGGCGCGCTTCCTCGACTTCGCCCGCCGCGCCTACGACTTCTGGCGCGCCAACATGGTGGTGGAGCAGACCGGGCAGGTGCTGGACAACATCCCGGTGGACGGCGTGAAGAACGGGCGGCTCGTCTTCACCTACAACGAAGGGCTGATGATCGGCGCCGCCGTGGAGCTGCACCGCGCCACCGGCGAGGCGCGCTTCCTGGAGGACGCCCACCTCTACGCGCGCCGGATGCTCGCCGCGCAGACGGTGGAGAGCGCGGTGGGGCGCGTCCTCTTCGACGGTGACAACGACCACTGCCAGGGGGACTGCCACCAGTTCAAGGGCATTGGCTACCGGTACCTCGCGCAGCTCCAGGCGCTGGATCCACGGGAGGAGTACGAGGCGGTGCTGAGCGCCTCCGGGGAGGCGGTCTGGTCCTTGGCCCGCGATGGCGCCACCGGGTTCGCCTCGGTGGACTGGCGCGGCGGCCCGGTGGCGGATGGCTCGCTGGCTCAGCACACCAGCGCGCTCTTCGCCGCGAGCGGGCTCGCGCAGCTGCGCGGCGGCTCGCCGGCGACTCCCGCCGAGGCTTCCGTGCTGGAGGCGGAGGACGCCCGGCACTGGGGGATGAAGTTCCGGCCGCTCGCGGGCGTGGGCGGCACGGGGCTCCTGGTGAGCAAGCCCACCGCCACCGAGCGCGTGCGCTTCGCGCTGACCGTGCACGAGCCCGGGCCACACGTGGTGACCCTGCGCTACCGCGCGCGAGGCGAGGCGAGCCGGACGGTGCGCGTGGACGATGGCCCGGCGCAACAGCTGCTGCTCGCGGCGGAGCCCTCGCGCGATGCGGGCGCTGTCTACCGCTGGGCGCTGGAGCTCTCCGCCGGGGCGCACGCGCTGGAGCTGACCGCTGGCGCCGAGGACCGCGGCCCGCTGGAGCTGGACGCGCTGGAGCTGACCCCCGGGGGGTTGGAGGCGCCCGCGCCCGGCCCGCTGTTCCTCACCTCGCCCGCGCCCGGTGCGGACGCTTGTCCCGACGCGCAGCTCTGCTGGAGCGCGAGCGAAGGCGCGGACGGCTACGACGTGACGGTGGACGGCGCGCTCCACTGCAGCACCGGCGCCACCACGCGCTGCTGCGCGGCGGGGGCGCTCTCGTCCGGCAGGCACACCTGGGCGGTGTGGGCGAAGAAGCAGGGCGGCCGCCGCGCCAGCCCCGCCTCCACCTTCACGCAGCTGCCCTGGGCGGGCGAGGCCGTGGCGCCCCAGGCCCAGGCGCTCGAGGCGGACCGTGTGCGCTGGGAGTGGCCCGCGCGTGAGGACGCCTGGGACGGGTACGACGTCCTCGCGGACGGCGCGCGCGTCTGCGCCGGCGTGCGCGGCACCGCCTGCATCACCCGCGCGTCCGTGATGAGCCCGACCGTGCAGCTGCGGCGCGCGTGCCCGGGCGGTGCGGGCGCTTCACGCTGAGGCCTCCCGAGCCGGTCTTCCAGAGCGTAGTGAGGCCGCCGCCCCTTGGGCGGATCAATCAAGGCAAGAAACGTGAGCCGTCCGCTCAGCCCGAGCGAAGTCGAGGGCCCACGAGCGAGAGTCCCTACGATCGGCGGGCGCTCGACTTCGCTCGGGCTGAGCGGGGCGCGGCAAGTTTCAGCTCAGAAGGAGGCCGCCGTCCCCTTGGGTGGATCAATCAAGGCAAGAAACGTAGGGCCGTCCGCTCAGGGGCGCGGCACGTTTCAGCGCATGAGGCCGCCGCACCTTGGGCGCTCCACCCGCGGCAAGAAACGTCCTCTCGGCGCGGGGAGTGAGCGAAGTCGAGGGCCACTAAGTTCCAGAGTCCCTACGATCGGCGGGCCCTCGACTTCGCTCGGGCTGAGCGGGGCGCGGCACGTTTCAGCTCAGTGAGGCCGCCGCCCCTTGGGTGGATCAATCAAGGCAAGAAACGTGAGCCGTCCGCTCAGCCCGTCCCGCCTCAGTGCAGGGCCCGAGGGCGCTGGAAGTCCGGGTCCAGGTCCTTGATCAGGTACGCGCAGTTCACGAGCGCGAAGTGGGTGAAGGCCTGCGGGAAGTTGCCCAGGTGCCGCTTGCCGGCGGGGTCGTACTCCTCCGCGAGCAGCCCCACGTCATTGGCAAGCCCGAGCAGCCGCTCGAACAGCGCCCGCGCCTCCTCGGTCCGGCCCATCAGGTGGTACGTGTCCGCCAGCCAGAACGAGCAGGCGAGGAACACCCCCTCCTCGCCCGCCAGGCCGTCGATGTCCGCGACCGGCCGGAAGCGCAGCAACAGCCCGTCATGCAGCAGCTCCTCTTCGAGCGCCGCCACCGTCCCCACCACGCGCGGGTCGTTGGGCGGCAGGAAGCCGAAGAGCGGGATGGCAAGCAGGCTCGCGTCCAGCTCCGTCCCCCCGTAGTACTGGGTGAACGCGTTCTTCTGCGCGTTGAAGCCCTTGCTGCAGACCTCCTCGAAGATCTCCTGCCGGGCGGCGCGCAGCTCGTCCAGCGGGAACTCCTGCCCCGTGCGCTCGGAGAGGTCGATCGCCGCGTCGAGCGCCGCCCACGCCGAGACCTTGGACGCCGTGAAGGAGCGCTCCGGGCCCCGCATCTCCCAGATGCCGCGGTCCTCCTTGCGCCAATGCGCCGCCACGAACCTGCCAATGCCATGGAGCGTCTCCGCGCCCAACGGGCCGATCGTCTTGAACTTGCGCTGGGCGAAGTTGATCGCGCTGGCGACCTCGCCGAACACGTCCAGCTGGAACTGGTCGTACGCGCCGTTGCCGATCCGCACCGGCTTCGCGCCGCCGTAGCCGGGCAGCCAGGGGAGCTCCGCCTCGGTGAGCCGCCGCTCGCCGCGCAGGCCGTACATGATCTGGATCTGCGCAGGGTCTCCGGCCACCGCGCGCAGCATCCAGTCCCGGAAGGCGAGCGCCTCGTCCGTCAGCCCGGCGTTCATCAGCGCGCGCAGCGCCAGGGTGGAGTCGCGCAGCCAGCTGAAGCGGTAGTCCCAGTTGCGGATGCCGCCGGGCGTCTCCGGCAGGGACGTGGTGGGCGCCGCCACGATCCCTCCCGTGGGCTCGTAGGTGCACGCCTTGAGGGTGATCAGCGAGCGCACCACCATGTCCCGGTAGCGCGGCGGCGCCTGGATCTGCGACGACCAGTCCGCCCAGAAGCGCTCGGTCTCCCGCTCTCCCCGCACCGGGCTGATGCTCTCCGGCACCTCCTCGAACGAGGCGCCCCAGGTCAGCACGTAGGAGATCCGGTTTCCGGGCCGGACGGTGAAGTCCTCCACCAGCTTGGGCGCGCCCGCCCGCGGGCCGCCGCGGAGGTAGAGCGCGTCCGCGCCCGCGAGCGCCCGCGTGTAGTCCTCGCCCGCGGTGACGCGGGGGATCGCCCGCCCGAACGCGAAGCGCGGCGAGCAGTCCACGTGGACGGCCACCTCGCCCTGCACGCACTCCAGCATCCGGATCAGCTGCGAGCTCTTCTGGCGAGGCACCATGAAGTCGGTCAGCCGCAGCGTGCCGGTGTCGGTGACGAAGTCCGTCTCGAGGATCAACGTGTCTCCCCGGTAGCGGCGCCGGATCTCCCGCGGCCGGCTGCTCGGCGCGATGCTCCAGCGGCCGTTCTCCGCGGACCCGAGCAGCGCGGCGAAGCAGGCGTCCGAGTCGAACGCAGGGAGGCACAGCCAGTCGATCTCGCCGCCCCGGGTGACCAGCGCCGCGGACCGCAGGTCTCCGATCAACGCGTGGTCTTCGATCAACGCTTGCGCCTGCGCCGCGGCGGCGGGCGTGCGCTCAGGCGACACGCGGGTCCCTTCCAACCTCTGGCTCTCGTTCATCTCGCTCCCCCCTCTGGTTCGACTGCAGCAGAGAGGGTTGGCCCGGCCGCGCCCTCCGGCAACAGCGGGCCAGGGGAGCACGCGCACCGCCGCCGCGCAGAGAGACCGGGCTCTCAACGCCTCGAGCGAGCCCAAGAGGCGTTAGGCCTTCGGGACCACCTTGGCGAAGCGCGTCTTGGCGGTGGACCAGGAGGCGAGCAGCGTGCGCGCGCGGTGGGAGCCGGTCTCCGCGTGGTGCTCCTCCAGCACCGCCGCGAGCACCGCGCAGTCCTCGTCGGTCAGCTCCACCTTCTGCGCGCTCTTGTGGATCTTCTCTGCGAGGTGCTCCTCGTCCAGCAGGTAGAGCACGCCGCCGGTCATCCCCGAGGCGACCACCGGCCCCACCGGCCCGAGCACCACGCCGATGCCGCCAGTCATGTACTCGAAGGCGTACTTGCCCGCGCCCTCGACGACCACCGTGGCGCCGGAGTTGCGCACGCCCACGCGCTGGCCGGCGCGCCCCTCGACGAAGAGCTTCCCGCCGGTGGCGCCGTAGCAGGCGGCGTTGCCCACCACGGAGAGCTGGCCGCGCAGCTCGGGCGCGATGGCGCGCGGCGGCTTCACCACCACCACGCCCCCCGCCATGGCCTCAGCCGCGGTGTCGTTGGCGAAGCCGGTGAGCTCCACCCGCATCCCGTCCCAACACGCGAACGCGAGCGCCTGCCCCGAGTAGCCGGAGAGCTTGAGGAAGAGGCCTCCGGGAGGCACGCGGATCTCCCCCATCGCCACCTTGCCCGCCAGCGTCGCGCCCACCGCGCGGTCGGTGCTGCCCAGCGTGTGCGAGAGCACGGCGCGGCCGTAGGCCTCCTCGCACAGCTTCGCGTTGAGCTCGCTGGTGGGATCCACGTGCAGGCGCGAGCTGGAGCCGCTGAGCACCGCACCCGCCGGCGGCTGCGCGAGCACCTCCGCGAGGTCCAGCTTGTCCAGCCGGCTGGCGATGGTGGGGTCGTCCTTCACGTGCTCGCTGCGCGGCAGCTCGGCGGACGGACGGCGCTCGAGCAGGTCCACGCGGCCGGTGAGCTGCTCCGGCCGGGTGAGGCCCAGCGAGCCGAGAATGCCGCGCAGGTCCGCGGCGAGCGCGCGCAGGTAGCGGACCACCGCGTTGCGCGCGTCCTCGAAGCGCTCCTCCTCTTCGTCCCGGAGCGTCTCGTCCTTGCCGCGGCCCTTCTTCACCGTCATCAGGCGCCGGGCGATCAGCGGGTCCTGCGTGGTGATGCCGGCGGGGCACAGGCCGTTGCTGCAGCCGTGGCAGAAGATGCACTGCTCGGCGATCATCAGCGCCGTCCCCAGCGAGACCTCGTCCGCGCCGAGCGCCAGGAGCGCCGCCACGTCGAAGCCGGTCTTGATCCCGCCGTCCACGCGCAGGCGCACCCGCTCGCGGATGCCGTTGATGATTAGCGCCTGGTGCGTCTCCGAGAGCGCCCGCTCCAGCGGAAGGCCCGCGTGCTCGATGGAGGAGGCGCTCGCCGCGCCGGTGCCGCCTTCGAAGCCGGAGACGTCAATCACATCCGCGCCGGCCTTGACGATCCCCACCGCGATGGTGCCGATGTCGGTGACTCCGGGGATCTTCACCGAGACGCGCGCCTTGGGGTTGGCCTGCTTGAGGTTGTAGATGAGCTGCGCCAGGTCCTCGATGGAGTAGATGTCGTGGTGGGGCGGCGGGGAGATGAGCGCCACGCCCGGCTGCGTCTTGCGGATCCGCGCCACCTCCTCGGTCACCTTGGCGGCGGGGAGCATGCCGCCCTCGCCCGGCTTGGCGCCCTGGCCGATCTTGATGGAGAGCTCGTCCGCGTTGCCGATGTACACCGCGTCCACGCCGAAGCGCCCGGACGCCACCTGGCGGATGCGCGAGCGGGACTGCGCCCAGATGCCGTCCCGGCTGCGCCGCGTGTCCTCGCCCCCTTCGCCGCAGTTGGAGAGCGCGTCGAACTGGTTGAAGGCCGCGGCGATCGCCCGGTGCGCCACCCGGTGCAGCGAGCCGTGGCTCATCGCCGCGCCGCGGAAGCAGCCGCGGATGATCTCCTCCTCGGTGGCCACCGCCTCGGCCGCCAGCGGCGCCGGCGCCTTCTTCAGCCGCAGGAGGTCGCGCAGGTAGACCGGCGGGGTGAGGGAGATCAACTTGAGGAACCGGCCGTACGCCGCGGGGTCGTGCCCGCGCGCCGCCACCTGCAGCTCCTCCCAGACCTCCTTGCGGAAGATGGAGGTCTCCGGCGTGCGCAGGAGGTTCTTGCCGCGCGCGCGGCGCACCCGCAGGTCGTCGTAGAGGTCCTCGAGCTCCAGGCCGCCCAGCCGCGAGGTGACCCCCGGCAGGTAGTGCTCCACCAGCGCCGGCGCCAGCCCCACCGCCTCGAAGAGGCGCGAGCCGCGGTACCCGTCCACCGAGCAGATGCCCATCTTGGACATGATCCGCTTGAGCGACTCCTCGAGCGCCGCGAGCAGGTTCTGCAGCGGGCCGTGCGCGAGCCCCGCGCGGAAGTAGAGGTACGGGTGCAGCGCGTCCGCGCCGTTGGCGATCAGCACCGCGGCGTCGTGGCCCTCCTGGATCTCTCCGGTGTCCACCACCAGCCCGGCGTGGCGCCGCTTGCCGGCCTCCACCAGCGTGTTGTGCAGGGCGGAGACCATCAGGACCATGGGCAGCGGCAGGCGCGGCCGCTCGTGCGCCAAGAGCGCCGCGCGGTCCGAGAGGATGAAGATGGAGGCCTCGCCCTTCTTCACCGCCCCCAGCGCGGTCTGGCACAGCTGGGCGATCCGCGCGGAGAGCGCGCGGGCGCCGGTGGTGAGGCCGTTGCCCGGGTCTTCGAAGGTGCAGTCCAACTCCAGCGCGGTGGGGCGCTCGGGGTCCTGCGAGCTGCGGATCTGCTCGAGCTGATCCGTGGTGAGGAACGGCGAGGCGAGTCGGTACGCCGGCAGCGGGTTGTAGACGGGCTCGTTCTCGTACGCCTGCGGCGCGGCGCCCAGGTGCACCGTGAGGTCGAACGCGCCGTCCTCGCGCAAGGGGTCGATCGGCGGGTTGGTGACCACCGCGACGATCTGCTTGAAGTACTTGGTCAGCGGCGGGCGCTGCGCGGAGAGCACCGCCAGGGGCCGGTCGTAGCCCATGGAGGTGATCGCCTCCTTGCCGTTCACCGCCAGGTGCTTGACGGTGCGCACGCGCTCGCTGGTCCAGCCGAAGACGTTGAACTGCGCCTCGTCCGGCGGCGGCAGCGGGGACGGGATGGCCGGCGCGTCCGCGTCCGGCTTCTTGCGCCCGAGCGTCACCAGCCTGCGCTCGGAGAGCTCGGCGAAGTTGATGGGCGTCTGCGAGACGACGCGGGTGAGGATCTCCCGCGCCCGGAGCACCTTGCGGTCCGGGAGGTGGACGGCGAACGCCTCGCCCGGGTCCAGCTGGCCGCTCTCCGCCACGTCTTCGAAGGGGACGGGGATGGCGCCGATCTCCGAGCCCAGGAACACCCGGCCCGAGCGCGTGAGCACGTAGCGCAGCGGGCGCAGGCCCATGCGGTCCAGCGAGGCGACGAGGTACTCGCCGTCCATCGCCATCAGCGCCGCCGGCCCCTCCCACGCGCCGAGCGAACCCAGCGCGCGCTGCACGCCCTGGAAGAAGCGCGCGACCTCCGGCGGCAGGCGCGGCACGTCCCGCCAGGCCATGGGCATCAGGCGGCAGATGGTCTCCAGCAGGGAGACGCCGTGCGAGGTGAAGAGCTCGACGACGCGGTCCATGTCCGCCGAGTCCGAGCCCTGCTGCATGAGGATGGGGCCCAGCCCCAGCTCCGCCTCCAGGTTGAGCACGGCGTTGCGGTTGGCCTTGATGGTGTTGATTTCGCCGTTGTGACAGAGCGTGCGGAAGACCTGCGCGAGGTACCAATTGGAGAAGGTGTTGGTGGAGTAGCGGCGGTGGAAGATCGCCGCCTCGGTGGTGAGCTCCGGGTCCCGCAGGTCCGCGTAGAAGCGGCGCAGCTGCTCTCCGGTGGCCAGCGCCTTGTACGCGAGCGTCTTGGCGGAGAAGGAGGCGATGTAGAGGTCGCGGATGCTCTGCTCCAGCCGCGCCTTCACCTTCCAGAGCGTGGCCGGCAGGTCCTCGCGCCGGACCATGCCCTCGCCCATCAGCACCTGCCAGACGTCTCGGCGAGAGGCGAAGGCCTGCCGCCCGAGCACCCGGTCATCCACCGGGACGCGCCGCCAGCCGAGCGGCATCAGGCCGTGGCGGCGCAAGAGCGCGTCGATCTCCCGCTGCCAGTGCGGCAGGTTCCCCTGCTCGCCGGCGGGGAAGAAGAGCACGCCCACCGAGAGCCCCGCGCCCTCCGGCAGCCGCCGCCCCGGCGCGATGAAGCGCGAGAAGAAGCGCGTGTCCGTGGAGAGCAGCAGCCCCGCGCCATCGCCGGTGTCTTCGATGGAGCCGCCCCGGTGCTCCATGCAGCCCAGACCGGAGAGCGCCTGGTCAATCAGCTGACGCGAGCCCTTCCCGGTCAGGTCCGCCACCGCGCCGACCCCGCAGCCTCCGCGGCCAGGGTGGAGTTCGAAGCGCTCGGTGAGGATCTGCCAGCGGGGGGAGACGTCGTTCTTCATCCCACAATTGTGAGGGAGGGTTACGCGTCGCGTCAACCCGGGCGGCCAGGGCGTCTCTCGGTACGGACGCTACATGCCGTAGGCCGCCATGAACCTCTCGAGCGCGGACACGTCCCGGCCACGCGCCTTGAGCGCGTCCCTCACCGAATACAGCGTGGGCTCCTGGCCGCGCAGATCGTCCCAGAGCACCTGCATCAGCTGAGGGTCCGAGAGGGGACCCGCGGCGAGTGCGTCCTGCACGACGGCCGAGACGTAGTGCTCCACCTCCACGGAGCCGATGGGATGCCGTTCGGTAGGAAGCCAGCTCATCGTCTCCTGACCGACGGCCGAGCAGGCGTGCGGGAGCTGGCAGAAGGCGGACGCCGTGCATGCGGGGGTGCAGAAGGCGCCGCCTACCGACTGGCAGAAGTAGGTCGAAGGGCTGGTACCGAGAGACTGCGTGCGCACCACGCGATCCGCGAAGAGCGTGGGGAAGCCCTCGAACCAGGCCATCTCCTTGTTGTTGGCCAGCGGCGCCCACGCGAGGAACGGGTTCTGCGATTTGCAACCATCGTGGTAACTCGGCCACGGTCGCCATTGCCCCATGATGTGCTGAACGTGATGTCCGTACTCGTGGAGCACCGTCGCGTCGGCAAAGAGGGTCGCCGTATCCGCGCCGCACAGAAGTGTGTTCCAGTCGGGGATCTGCTGGGTGTGGACAGCGCCGCCCAAGCAATAGAGCCCATCGAGGGAGATCACCATCCGATGGAGGTTCCGCTGCCCGAGCGCTGAGGTGAGGAAGCGCTTCGCGGCGACGACGTTGTCGTAGGCATTGTAGTAGGCAGCGCTTGCGCCCCGAATCCGGAGTCGAAGCGAGTCCAGCCGCTGGCTTCCGCGGGAGACTCCGACGTTGAAGGGCGGCTGCACCGCACCCGAGAACACCACTCCACCCACCGTAGAGGTGATCAACAGGTTCTCAGTGGGGATGCGGATCTGGAGGCTGTCCGCGATCGTCCCGGTGTACCGGGGCGGCTTAAGGTCCGGCAGGGGAATGGAGAACTCGCCCAGGTCATTGGTCCGGCCCACGGCAAACTCGGTGGCGAAGCCGCCAGGGCCCAGCGCGAGCGGAATGGCGACATCCACCTCGCGAGCGGCCCGGAACCGGGTGCCCGAGCACACGTACGTTGTCTGAGGTCCGTTGGAGAGGCAGTCCTCATACTCAACCACTCCGCGCGCGACCAGGCTTCCCGGGGGCGGCTGCTTCGGGGTGGCCACGAAGACGGCGAGACCCGACTCGGTCAGCATCGTCGCAGGCGCAGTGGCGGTGAGTGTTCCCGGATTGAAGAGCGACTGCAGCGTGTAGCTCACGTCCGCGGTGAAGGTCCCTGGTGCGAAGATCACGCTGGTGGCTGGCGAGCTGAGGCCACTCATGGAGAGGTCCAGCGCGAGCGGCGACAGCGCGGGCCTCGAGAGGGTGAGCTTCACCGTCTGCGGCTGCTGGGTGGGCACCACCGCGACTTCCGGATCCCAACGCAACGCGTACGCCGGCAGGAGCGTCACGTCCCGCGCGGCAAGGCCGCAGGCGTTGCTTGCAATGAGGCGCAGGTGCAGCTCCTTTTCGACCACTTGCTTGTACTGATGCGCATTCCCGAGTTGGACGGTGGCTCCGCTGGAGAGGTCCTCTAGCGCGAACGTGTTGGATGTCCCGGCCCCGGACCACTGCAGCAGCGCCTCGCGCTCGGTGACGCCAAGCTCGCGCGCGGACACGGCGAACGACGGGTCGGCGCGCACCTCGGAGAGCCTGGGAGCCTTGAGGACGGTGAGCTTCTTGCCGCTGACGCTCGCCAGGATGGAGGGCTCGCAGATCAGCCCGCCCGGCAGCTTGCACATCTTCTGGAACTCGCGGGGATCCATCCCTCGAGGGGAAGGCGAGAAGCCAGCGAGCGGGTCGAGGCTCAGCTTCTTTGGCCCGCTGAGAGGCGGGGTCTTGAGCGGGCTTCTCACCACGCCCAGCGCCCGCGATGGATCGATTTGGCCAGACGCCGACGGGCGCGCGTCGAGCAGTTCCATCTCGAAGGCGGCACCCATCTGCACGCACCCGAGCCGTTTGCTCGCATCCAGCAGCGTTCCTCTGTCGATGGCGGGCCCGCTCGCGACGTAGACCGCTCCGGTCACCGCCTCTTTCGGCACCTCCACCTCGATCGACGTTGAGGTCCAGGACGTCACCCGGCCCTTCACCGCGCACGGCGCGAAGAAGACGCCCCAGTCCTTCTGCGGTACGGGGAAGGAATACCCAGCCGCCGGCGTCAACCGGATCCGCGAGCCTCCACAGGCTACCTCTGGGGTGATCGAGCCGATGCTCGCGAAGCCGCCAACCGGAAGGTGGGGCTGGGCCCTCGCCCCTGCATTTGAGGTGAGCACCACGACCCAGCACGCCGCCACGACCGCAGACCTCAGGAATTCTTGTTTCACGTCAACCTCCGGTTTTTCTTGCGTCTCAGTCTTTCCGCCGCGTTGATCCGCGGTGCGTCCATGCGCTCCGACCCATCAGCGACGCGGCTTCGCGAAATACGCCCCCTCCCCCTGCTTTTTCTTCTGATGACCGCCACGCAGGTCAGCTCGGGGTGCGCGCCTGCCGAAGCGCAGCGTTGCAAGGAGCTCGTGGACGGGCGCCGATGGCGCGAGGCGGCGGCGACGTGCGCGCAGGCGTATGCGCGCGCGCCAGACGGGAGGACGGCGGTGCGCGCCGCGTCGGCCAACCTGAACCTCGGAGATGATCCAGCAGCGCTGGAGTGGGCGCGGAGGGCGACCGCGGAGTCAGAGGAAGCCACGGTCCGCCGGGTTTACGGGGTCGTCCTCTCGCACCGCGGCGAGCTCGAGGCTGCCGAGAACGAGTTGCGCGCGGCGTGGGAGAGAGCCTCGCAGCGCGGCGACACGGCTGAGCAGGCGCAGAGCGCACGCGCCCTGGCCGGGCTCCTCTGGCGCAGCGAGCGCTTCCGCGAGGCCACTACTGCGTTGGAGCTCAGCGCGAGCGCCGCCGCGCGCGCTGGCGACGCGGCGGCGCGCGGGCAGGTGGAGCTGGCCCGGGGGGACCTCCAGTCGAAACTGGGAGATGCGGACCGTGCACTCCATCATTTTCGCCTCGCCGCCGAGGCGCTCCGACCCTGGCCCTGGGACCGTGCCTATGCGCAGCTAAAGATCGGCATCCTGCACTCGGAGCACGGAGAGCTCGGGCTTGCCGAAGCCGTGCTCGAGGACGCGCTGGCGCTCGCGAAGGCGCAGCAGAATCAGACCGTCACGCAGGCGGCGCGGCTCAACCTGCTCTACGTCTGCGCCGCCCTCGGCGCGACCAGCGCGGCAAAAGTACACCTCGCTGAATTACCCGAGGGCGCACGCCAGAGCATCGGTGCGCGTTATTCTAGGGCACTGCTGGCCCTTCAGGCGGAGCGCCCTGCCGAGGCGCTGGAGCAGGTAGACGCGGCGTTGGCCGGCGGCGCTTCCGGCGACTGGATCTGGGACCTGCAGCACGTCAGAGGCCAGGCACTGGAGCGCCTGAGCCGGACGGACGATGCCGCACGCGCATACCGCGCCGCGATGGCGGCGGTACGAAGGGTAGGCGCCGGTCACCCAGCGCAGCAAGGGTGGATCGTCTCCCGCCGCCGCGCTCCGTTCGATGCCGCCTTCCTGCTCGCCGCGCGCGCCGGGCGAGCCCAGGAGGCATTTGAGGTCGCGGATGAGTACGCAGAGGCCGAGGCACTGCAGTGGACGAGCGCCGAGCCCCAGGCGCTTGCGTCGCCACGGCCGGAAGTGAGGGCTGGCCAGGAGCTCGCGCTCCTCTACGAAGCGGGCGGGCGGCTATGGGCCGTACGTGCTGGGCAGCGAACGCCCACGGTCGTTGACGTGGGAGCGATGGTGCGCGTCTCGGAGTGGATCCAACGCCTCATCGCGCGCCCTGGGGACCGCGCTGCGGCAGAGTCCCTGGGAGAGCTGCTCTGGGCTCCTCTTGGGCTGCGAGCCTCTACCCGCCCGCTCTATCTGGTGCCCACCGGTCGCCTCAGGCGCCTGCCATTTGCGGCACTCATGACCGATGGTCGAATCTGGCCCGAGCTGCGGCCTCTAGTGCAGCTGGCCTCGAGCAGGCCCAACACGCGCGCGCCCCCACACGGATGGATGGACAGAGCGCTTCTGCTGGGAGATCCGGCCGGCGAATTGCCGGCCGCTCGAAGGGAGCTGCAATGGTTAGGGGCGCGGCTCAAGAGTTCGCCCAAGCTCGGAGCGGAGGCCACTCGAACGGAGCTATCCAAAGGGCGGGGCGGCCGATTGCTCCACCTCGCGGCGCATGGGGACTGGAGCGGTAGGGAGAGCGGGCTGCGACTCGCGGATGGGCTGTTGGCGCCCGCTGAAGTGCTGGAGGGGCGCTACGCCGCCGGGCTCGTCGTCCTCGCTGCTTGTGCCTCCGGGGTCGGAAGGGACGAGGCCAACTCGGACTCGCTAGCGACCGCCTTCTTCGGCGCCGGCAGCGGCACCGTCGTGGCCACTCTGCGCAGCGTTCCGGACGCGGACGCGGAGCGCCTGCTGCACGTCTTCTATGAGGAGGGCGGCCTGGTCGATCCACCTCGCGCGCTCGCGCGCGCCCAGGTCGTCAGCCAGCACAAAATGGCGCCAGAGAGCTGGGCCAGTTTCTTCGTCCTCGCCGAGATTCCCCCCGAAGTACACCCCGAGAGGAGGGCGCCGTGAGCAAGGTCTTCGTGGTCAACGTGAGCGTTCCTGAGTCCGCGTTCGTAGAGATTCGGTCGGTTCGGCGTTTAGACGTCTATGTCTTTAGGGACCAGCAGCTGAAGCCGAGCGGAACGTATCTCTCGGCAGCGCGGGTGGCGCTGCCGAAGACCGCGCTGACAGGAGAGATCCACAAACTGGTCGCCTTCGATGCGGGGGACAAACCCGCGCCCCAAGAGGCGCGATTGCCGAGCATGCGGCGAGCCAAGGGCGTCGATAAGGCGACCGTCGACGATGGAGTCGTGCTCGCCTTCTTCGACGCTAAGGGAGGGCCGCTGCAGGTGGACCTACCGGACGAGGACCCATGGCCGCCCGGTCCTATTTCCCCTATCTGAGCTAGCGCACGTCCACGGTCTGAGAGGCGAGAGCGCGCCCGGCCTTATCCAGCGCGAAGAGAGTCGCCTCGAAGGTGTCTGCGGCGGTCGCGGGCTCGGCACCAGCGATCGCGAGCACGTGCCATTCACCTGTCGCATCGAGAGGGACCGCCGTGCTCAGCGTCCCACCGCGAGCGCAGCCCGGAGCACCCGGGCAGCGCCGGACGAGGGTATCGCCAAAGTAGATCCATAGCTGCGCTGAGGTCGGAACCTCGGCGCTCAGCGTGGTGCCAACTGCCGCGGACATCCTGTCAGGTAGACCACCACCCCTTTGCGCGGCGTTGGAGGAGGAGCGCACCAGCCCGCCCTCCTGGCGCAGCTGGATCTCCAGCAGCACCGGAGCGGGCCAGAGAACACGTGCACCAACGGCGACAATCACCATGGCGCACGCCGCCACGGCGATACCGACCGGGCTCCAGCGTCGGCTGGCGGGACGACCCGTCCCTTCGATCCGGGACCAGACGCGCCCCTCCCAGCCCGCGGGTGCGCGGCGCCGTTGCATGGGCTTCGCGCGATCGAAGAGGCGCTGCACATCCTCGGCGTCACCGTCACTCATGGCCGCTCCAGAGCTCAGGATAGCCGCGAAGCAGCTCCCGCAACCGGCTCACGCCCTTCTCCGCCCACTTCCGGATGCGTCGCTGATCCTTCTGGAACACCTCCTCCATCTGCGCGTAGGTGAACCTCTCCTCGAAGCGAAGCAGGAGCACTAGGCGCGTCCTTGGATCCAACTTTGCGAGCGCCTCGCGGACAAGCCGCTCGGTGGAGCGAGCCAGCAAGGTCTCGTCCGGGCGTGGCTGGTCATCCATCGGCTCCCGCTCGGGGGTGACCGGCGCCGCATCGAAGAGCCGAAGCCACCGACGCACGCCTCGCAGTCCATCCAGACACCGCCGACTCGCCTTGACGAAGAGCCAGGCGCGCAACCCGGCCCGCGCTTCAAAGGTCGGCAGCTCGCGAAACGCCTCCTCGAAGACCGTCTGAAGTACATCTTCGGCCAGGTGGGTGGCGCCGCACAGCCGACTGCAGTAGTCGAACAGGTCATCGCCATACGCCTCCATCAAGAGCGTGAGGGCGCGGCGAAGGTCTCCGCCGTCCCGCGCCTCCAACACCTGACGGTCGAGCTCCGCGTACTCGTTGTCGGGTCTGGCGGCGAGGAGAGGCATCGGGCGACTCGAAGCTTGGCAGAAGCTGGCACGCCGCGTCAGCACAGGCGTGCGCGTCGGTACGAACGTTGCGTAGCCCTCGCGCCATGGACGCCACCCCACCCCCAGTAGAGCCCGCAGCCCGTCCCCCGCCCGTCACTGCGCTCGACATCGAGGAGCTGCGCCAGGCGATGCGCACCTCCAACCGCCGGCGACTCGTGGGCTTTGCCGCCACGCTCGCCGCGCTCGGGCTCTTCGTGGCGCTCCTCGGGCGCGCCGGAGCTGTGCCCCCGCCGGTACGCGTGGAGACGCCCGCGCGCGCACCGAGCACGCCAGAAGTCAGCGCCGCGGAGACGGCGGAGGCCTCCCCCGCGGCGCTCGAGCCCACCCCGGCCAGGAAGAAGCCAGGCAAGGGAACGCGCCACCGCTGAGCGCTTGGGCTTGAGGTTCAAGCTTCGAGCTCAGCGCACTCCTACTTCGCCCGGAGGCTCTCGCAGACCTTCACGTTCGCCTCGAGGTCCTCCTTCTTCTTCACCCCGCCGTAGCAGTCGTACGCCTTGCCATCCACCGTGCGGCGCAGCTCGAAGTTGTACTTGGTGTACTCGTTGCCGCTCATGTCGATGCCCACGCCCACGTAGCGCAGCGCCCAGCCATCCTTCGTCGGCTCGGACTTGAGCCAGGACTTGAAGCCGAAGGCCTCCAGCGCCTGCTTCTTCTCCGCCATCGTCCCGGGCTCGCTCGCCTCGCGGATCAACACCGAGAGCCGGTCGTCGTTGGAGTGGAACCCCGGCGCACCCGCGTTCGGCTCCGCCCCCGCCGGGACGTCCGCCACCAGGGGCAGCTCCGGGACCTCCGTGCCGCCGCCAGAGCCGCCCGTGCCCGCCGGTGCTGCTTGGGCCTTTGGCGCGGGCTCGGCTCCACTCTCCTTCGTGCAACCCACGGCGAGCACCGCCGCCAACAGCCACACTGGTGAAAGTCGCTTCATCTCCACTCCTTGGAAAGGGTTCGGCTGGAGACGGAGGCCGGTGCCGGGATTTTGCGCGGAGGCGTTCGAAGGCGCTCAGCGCCGGTAGGGATTCAATTGAGTCAGGGGCTCGCTCGTCTGCGCTCGCATGGGTCCCGCGGTGGCGGCGCACACCTCGGCGGCGGCCCTGCCCCGCTCGCGCCACGCGGGAGCTCGCACCGCAGCCTCCTGCGCGCAAGCCCCGCGCCCGCTCGCGCTCGCCCCCCGCTCACACCCGCCCGCGCGCCCCCCGCGCGTTGTCGACAATTTCATTCATTTTATTGTTGACAGGTTTTTGGGCCGCGGCTCGCCGCCGATCAGACCCTCTCTCGGAGCGCCCTCTCCCAGGCTCCCGGCGGGGCTCCTGCGCGCGCTCTGGCGCTCAGGGCTCCGGCGAAGCGATTCGCCCCTCGCCGCAGCGCCATGCCCCGCTCCGGCCGTCGAAAATCGCCGTGGTAACGCCTTCGGCATGAATACAACTCTCGCTGCACTTGATAACGAAGCGCTGCTCGCTGCCACCAACTCCCTCGTCGCCATCTCCAACACCACCGAGGTGGACCTGCTCCTCCACCTCGGCGAAGTCGACAGACGGCGCCTCTACGCAGACCTCGGCTTCAGCTCCATGTACCGCTACTGCACCGAGCTGCTCGGCTTCAGCAAGTACGCCGCCTTCGACCGCATCTGCGTCGCCCGCCTGGTCCGCCGCCACCCCTCGCTCCTTCAACACCTCGCCGCCGGCAGGCTCAACCTCACCTCCCTGAGGATCCTCTCGTGCGTCCTCTCCAAGGAGGACTGCTCCGCCGCTCGCGCTGAGGAGATCGCCGCGCAGGCCTTCGGCCTCAGCACCGAGGACGTCGCCGAGCTCGCCGTCGCGCTCGACCCCAAGCCCTCCTCCTCCCGGACTCCGCTCGCAAGCCGCCCTCGCCACCGGCGTCTCCGCCGCCTCCTCCCCTCGAGCCGCCCCTCGCTTCCCCGCCTCCTCGCCCGTCGTCGCCGCCCCGCCCTCCTCCCTCGGCACCCGTCGCCATTGCGCCCGAGCCGACCCGCCCGCCCTCGGCCCCGCCTGCGCCTGAGCTCAAGGTCGAGGCAAGCCCCTCGCCCCCGACGCCACGGCATCCGCTTCACCGCCGACAAGGAGACCTACGAGCTGCTGAAGGAGCTCCAGGCCCTCCTCAGCCACCGCAAGGACAAGCGCGACTTCGGCTCCATCCTCAAGCAGGCCCCTCACCCACGAGCTCGCCGCCGTGAAGAAGGAGCGCTTCGGCATCGGCGCCAAGCCGAAGAAGACTGCCGCGCGGCCCGCTCGCAAGGTCACCGCCACGTCCCCGTCGACACGGTGCGGGCCGTCGTCGAGCGGAGGCCTCACCTGCGGCTTCATCTCGGCGGATGGCCGTCGCAGAGAGCGCGCTTTTCTTCCAGGTGGAGCACCTCGACGGCTTCGCTCGCACCGGCGTCCACGAGCAGGAACGCCTGGCCCTGCTGCGCTGCCCACAACCTCTTGAGCGCCGAACGCATGTACGGGCGCGACAAGATGGAGGTCATGCCGCGAGGTGGCGCTCGTTTTAAAACGAGTGCGGGCGCGCAGAGTGAGCTGGTCGACTTCGACTTCGAGCCATCGGAGCACCTCGGCACAGCCGCTACTCGTTTTGAAACTGAGGGATCCCCGCATTTCAGCTCGTCCTGAAGGGTCCCGCTGCGATGCGCATAAGGCTCGTGAGCGCAGCGTGGATGCCGGCTGCCGGCAACGGCGTGTCCGTGCGTAGAACGCGCGAGCCGAGGAAGAACAGGGAGAGCACGCGACGCCTTCTGGTCGTATTCGCCTGGAAGCCGCGCTCGAGGTGGAGCTTCTCGGCGGCGAGACCAGCTGCATGGACGATCACAGTGGCAATCGCAGCAACGAAGAGCAGCACGGCGACGCGCTCCGGGCGTGACCTAGAACTGGAGAGCGACCAGCCAAGTCGATGGGATTTCGAGTCGCGGAAGGACTCCTCGACCTGCATCCTGCGAGCGTAGATTTGCACCACCGTCTTCGGGCCCTCTCGCGTGAGGTTGGTGGCCAGGAGCCACGGTTCTCGAGCTGCAGATGTGCAGCGCTTGTCCTTGAGGTCTTGGCTGATCGTTCCGCGCAGGGTCCGTACCACCCGATGTTTGGAGCGGCGCTTTGGGGCAAGCACGAAGCGGTAGAGCCTCTCGTGAGCCTTGTTGAAGCAAAGATGACCTAGGTCCTGTGCGCGACTTCGAGCTCTCTGGTGGAGCGTCTTGTTCGGCAGCCATTCCCCGTCGAAGAGGATCGAAGTGCGGTTCCTGATCCTCCCGATGAAGTTCCATCCCAAGCGCTGGATCTCGTCGAACCATTGGTAGTGAAAGCCAGCGTCGGTGACCAGGATGGGCCGACAATGCGCTGGCAAAACTCTGGCGAGGTTTTGGAGAAAGGTTCGATGAACGGAAGGATTCTGATCCTTCCCGATGGGATGAGCCTCCGAATAGAGAATCAACGCTCGCCCCTCGAACCAGAGCCCTGCTCTCAGCTCGCAGACCCTGGTGCTGATGTCGGTGCCATCCACGAACAGGACCGGGCGCCGAATCCGAGCGAGCAGAAAATGCGCGAACGCCCGATACAGGAGCGGGAGTTCCGCTTGAAGCGACTCATTTCCCATGAGGCGGTCGGCGGCCTTGATGCGGTGCTTGTCTGACGATGAACCGGGCAGATCCCGCCCGAGTCCAGTGAGCCAGAGTCGTCCGCCTCGGACGAGGCCAGTAACCGCTCTAAAGAGCGCCCGAGCCCGCTTCGCGTGAAGAAATTGGAAGCGACGCTGCAGGCGATGCCTTACGATCGCGACGGCACGCACGGTTCTCCCCCGAAGGTTGTCTCGCAACTTCCATCGGATCAGGGACGTGCGTGCCGTTCCATCCCCATTCGCAAGCGATCGAATTTCCTCAACCTGCTCGCCGCCAATGCGGGGAGCCCTCAGTTTTGAAACGAGTGCCTCTGACTTTGCCCGAACCGGGCCTACTCGTTTCAAAACTGAGGGATCCCCGCATTTCAGCTCGTCCTGAAGGGTCCCGCTGCGATGCGCATAAGGCTCGTGAGCGCAGCGTGGATGCCGGCTGCCGGCAACGGCGTGTCCGTGCGTAGAACGCGCGAGCCGAGGAAGAACAGGGAGAGCACGCGACGCCTTCTGGTCGTATTCGCCTGGAAGCCGCGCTCGAGGTGGAGCTTCTCGGCGGCGAGACCAGCTGCATGGACGATCACAGTGGCAATCGCAGCAACGAAGAGCAGCACGGCGACGCGCTCCGGGCGTGACCTAGAACTGGAGAGCGACCAGCCAAGTCGATGGGATTTCGAGTCGCGGAAGGACTCCTCGACCTGCATCCTGCGAGCGTAGATTTGCACCACCGTCTTCGGGCCCTCTCGCGTGAGGTTGGTGGCCAGGAGCCACGGTTCTCGAGCTGCAGATGTGCAGCGCTTGTCCTTGAGGTCTTGGCTGATCGTTCCGCGCAGGGTCCGTACCACCCGATGTTTGGAGCGGCGCTTTGGGGCAAGCACGAAGCGGTAGAGCCTCTCGTGAGCCTTGTTGAAGCAAAGATGACCTAGGTCCTGTGCGCGACTTCGAGCTCTCTGGTGGAGCGTCTTGTTCGGCAGCCATTCCCCGTCGAAGAGGATCGAAGTGCGGTTCCTGATCCTCCCGATGAAGTTCCATCCCAAGCGCTGGATCTCGTCGAACCATTGGTAGTGAAAGCCAGCGTCGGTGACCAGGATGGGCCGACAATGCGCTGGCAAAACTCTGGCGAGGTTTTGGAGAAAGGTTCGATGAACGGAAGGATTCTGATCCTTCCCGATGGGATGAGCCTCCGAATAGAGAATCAACGCTCGCCCCTCGAACCAGAGCCCTGCTCTCAGCTCGCAGACCCTGGTGCTGATGTCGGTGCCATCCACGAACAGGACCGGGCGCCGAATCCGAGCGAGCAGAAAATGCGCGAACGCCCGATACAGGAGCGGGAGTTCCGCTTGAAGCGACTCATTTCCCATGAGGCGGTCGGCGGCCTTGATGCGGTGCTTGTCTGACGATGAACCGGGCAGATCCCGCCCGAGTCCAGTGAGCCAGAGTCGTCCGCCTCGGACGAGGCCAGTAACCGCTCTAAAGAGCGCCCGAGCCCGCTTCGCGTGAAGAAATTGGAAGCGACGCTGCAGGCGATGCCTTACGATCGCGACGGCACGCACGGTTCTCCCCCGAAGGTTGTCTCGCAACTTCCATCGGATCAGGGACGTGCGTGCCGTTCCATCCCCATTCGCAAGCGATCGAATTTCCTCAACCTGCTCGCCGCCAATGCGGGGAGCCCTCAGTTTCAAAACGAGTTCGAGGCCGGCCGCGCGCGACTCGGGTTGCACCGAGCACTGAGCTCCCGGGGTGGGGCGCGGCGAGCGGGTGGCGTGCTCGCTCTGCCGAGCGCCGGGCCGGCCACCTCCATCGAGGTCCAGGCGTCGCGCCGTGGGACTCATCCGCGCCCAGGCGGCCCGCAACCCTGAACCCACCCGAGCGCTGCCTGCCCATCTACCCACTACGGCCGAGCGTCCTTGGCGAGTCAGCGCCGCTGCGGCCGAGCGCCCGCTCCGCGAGACCTGCCTGGGCAACCCACCGCGGGTGGAGCGCGGCGCCGCGGGGTCCATGCGTGCAGTGCGCCGCGCGACCTTGAACCCACCCGAGTCCTCCCTGCCCTGCAGCGCCACAGGCACGGGCGCTACGGCGAGAGCTGGCTCCCGGCGCCGCGGATCAAGCTCTCCACCGCCTCCTCCGAGAGCTGGAGCCGATCCCGCAGCTGGAGCCGCGCCGCCCTGGAGAGCTCCTGCTGCGCGCGCTCGAGCGCCCGCATCACGGTGGAGGGCACCACGTCGTAGAGCGCCGAGATGGCCGTGAGGCTCAACCCATCCAGGTACCGGTGCTGAAGGAAGAGCCGGTCCCGCTCCGAGAGCTTGGAGAGCGCGGCCTGGAGGGCGTCCGCCAGCGCCTGCCGGGCCTGGGCCTGCAGCTGGCCCAGCTCGGGAGACCCACCGCTCGGCGCGAACAGCTCGAGCATCCGGGCCTCCAGCGGCTCCTCCTTCTTGCCGCGCGCCAGATCCACGGCGCAGCGGGCCGCCACCGTCTTCACCCAGCGCAGCAAGGTGGACCGCCCCGCGAAGCCTTCAATCCTCCGCTCCACCAACAGCTTGCAGCGCACCACCTGGCGGACGTCATCCGTACAGGCCAGCGGCGCCAGGCACTCGCGCTCGAAGATGGCCAGCGCGGCGGGCATGCCCGCCGCACACGCCCGCGCGAGGTAGTGGTCCGCCGCGTAGGGGCCCTCGCATCCGGCGGCCAGGGCCGGCGCCACCGTCAAGCCCGGCCACCGGCTCTGCACCGCCTCGCTCAATCCATCGCTCACGGGTGGGAAGACCCGGGTGACACCTCGCAGGTGCAAGTCTTCCTTCACCTGGATCCAGACCCGGGGGTCTGGCTCGGCGAAGCCACGATGGACTGCCCCCGCGAAGACACCCTGCTCGCCTGGTGCGAGGGGCAGCTCCCCCCCGAGCAGCTGCCCCCGCTGGAGGCGCACGCCGCCGCGTGCGACCGCTGCCGCCGCACCCGCGTGGAGCTGGCGCGGCTGCAGTGCTCCGCCCTCCGCGGCGAGCGCGCCCAGGACCTGCTTCCCCAGGGCTCCCGGGTGGGGCGCTACCTGCTGCTCGAGTGGCTCGGCGAAGGCGCGATGGGGCGCGTCTACTCGGCGTTCGACCCGGTCCTGGACCGGCGCGTGGCCATCAAGCTGATCCACCCCTGGCGCGCCGGCACCGGCGATGACGCCCACGCGCGCCTGCTCGCCGAGGCGCAGGCCCTGGCGCGCGTGGTCCACCCCAACCTGGTGGCCGCGTTCGACGCCGGCGCCTACGGGGACAGCGTCTTCCTGGCGATGGAGCTGGTGGAAGGCCAGACGCTGCGGCAGTGGCTCGCCGCCG
This sequence comes from Myxococcaceae bacterium, assembly GCA_044229415.1. Taxonomy (GTDB): domain Bacteria; phylum Myxococcota; class Myxococcia; order Myxococcales; family Myxococcaceae; genus JBGATB01. Next base: position 163,121 of record JBGATB010000013.1, read on the forward strand.
CGCCGCGCACCACCGCGCAGGTGCTGGAGGTGTTCCTCCACGCCGGCCGCGGGCTGGCCGCCGCCCACGCCGCCGGGCTCATCCACCGGGACTTCAAGCCGGAGAACGTGCTGGTGGGCCAGGACGGCCGCGCCCGCGTGGCGGACATGGGGCTGGCCCGCGCCGCCAGCGCGCTGGGCGACGAGCGCGCCGGCACGCCCGCGTACATGGCCCCCGAGCAGCTCGCCGGCGCGCCGCTGGACGCCCGCGTGGATCAATTCGCCTTCTGCGTGGCCCTGCATGAGGCCCTCTGTGGCAAGCGCCCCTTCACGCTCGCCACGCTCGAAGCCACCAGCGGCGGGCCGCCGCCGCTCACCGGGGTGAAGCTGCCCGCGCGCGCGCTCAAGGCGGTGGCGCGCGGCCTGGCCGCGGATCCCGCCGCCCGCTTCCCGGACCTGCCCGCGCTCCTGGAGGCGCTCACCCCCCGGCCGTCCCGGGCCCGGCGCGTGGCCGCCGCCGCTGCGCTCGCCTCGCTCACCCTGGGGCTCGGGCTGCTCTACGGGAGCTGGCGCCCCGCCAGCCTGTGCGAAGGCGGCCCGGCACGCCTGCAAACCGCCTGGAGCGAGCAGCGCGCGGCGCAGCTGGCGGCCCACTTCGCGCCGCTGGACGCCGCCGCACAAGAGAGCGGCCGGCTCCTCTCCGACAAGCTGCAGGCGTACGGCGCGCGCTGGACGGCGCGCTACCAGGAGGCCTGCGAGGCCACGCGGGTGTGGGGCCACCAGTCGGACGCGGTGCTCACGGCGCGGATGCAGTGCCTGCAACGCCGGCTGGTGGAGCTGGACGCGGTGGCGCAGGCGGCGCTGGCCACGGACGCGAAGAGCGCGCGCTCGGCGGTGGAGGCCGCCGGAACGCTCTCGCCGCTCCAGGTCTGCGACGCCTCCGCCGAGCTGCTCGCGGAGAACCCGCCGCCGGAGAACCCCGCCCGTGCGAAGGCGGTGGAGGCGTTGGAGGCGCTGCTCGCGCGCGCCAGCGCGCTCAAGGGGCTCGGCGAGCCGAAGCAGGGGCTCCCCCTGACGCGCGAAGTGATGGAGCGCGCCCGGGCGCTGCAGCACGCCCCCACGCTGGCGCGCGCCGCGGTGCTGCAGGGCGAGCTGCAGGAGCAGGCGGGCGACGCCGCCGCCGCGGAGGGGACGCTGAAGGACGCGTACCTTCTGGCGAGCGAGTCCAAGGACGACCGGGCGCTGACGCGCGCGGCGATCGGCCTGGCCAACGCCACTTCGGCGCTCTCGCGGCTGGACGACGCCGAGCGCTGGGCGTGGCAGGCGCGCGCCGCGCTCGCCCGCGCCGGCAACGTCCCCGAGCTGGCGGCGGCGCTGGCCAACCAGGAGGGGCACCTGGCCTACTCGCGCGCGGACTTCGCGGCGGCGCGCCGGCTCTACGGGCTGGCCCGCGCGCGGTGGGAGTCGGTCTACGGGCCGAAGGACGCCACCGCCGCGGTGGCGCTGGCGAACCAGGCGCAGGTGGAGGTCGCCGAGGACCAGCTGGAGGCGGCGCTGCCGCTCGCGCGCGAGGCGGTGGCGGTGTTCAGCGCGGCGCTCGGCCCCGCCCACCCGAAGGCGGCGCACGCCCGCATTGTCGTTGCCGGCGTGCTGCAGAACCAGGGGCGGAACGAAGAGGCCGTGGCCGAGGCCGAGGTGGCGCTGCGCATGCTCGCGCCGCTGGGGCCGGAGCACCCGCTCTCCGCCCGGGCGCTCCTCACGGCGGCCACCTCGCTGCAGGCGCTGGGGCAGGCGCAGGAGGCCCTGGACAAGGCGCTCGCCGCGGCGGACACCTTCGGCCGCGCGATGAACACGCTCCTGGTGGGTCAGGCGCTGCTCACGGCGGCGCAGGCGCAGGGAGACCTCCACCGCGTGACCGAGGCGCTCGCTACCCTCCAACGGGCCCGCGCGCTGCACCTCCAGGTCTTCGGCGCGGAGCACCCCGAGCTGGCGAGCGTGGACGAGCTGGAGGGGGAGGTGCTGCTCCAGGCGCGCCAACCGGCGCAGGCGCTGCTGCGCTTCCAGCGCGCCCTGGCGCTGCGGGAGAAGGTGAGCGGCGCGGCGCACGTGGAGAACGCGATCGCCCTCTCCGGGGTGGGACAGGCGCTGCTCGCGCTGCACCGCCCGGCCCAGGCCGTGGCGCCGCTGACCCGCGCCCGGGCCCTGTTGCAAGAGGGGAAGATCCTCCCGGAGCTGCTGGCCACCACGGAGCAGGCGCTGGCGCGCGCCCGCTGAAGGGCCGGCGCAAAAGTGGCGAAGCGCCCGGGGCGGCCTAGCCTCCGTGGGCATGACCCTCGCTCTCGCCCTGCTCGCCTCCGCCGCGCTCGCCCAGGCGGACGCGGCCGCTGACACCACGGCGGACCTGCCCTCCGCCTTCAACCTCTCCAAGGCGCACGTGGGGAAGGGCCACTTCACCCTGGGCACCTCCGGCGGGCTGAGCGTGGACGTCCCCAACGGCGCCGGGGGCGCGGCGGTCTCCTTCTCCCTCTTCGTGAACGGCGGCTACTTCGTCCACGACCGGGTGCTGGTGGGCGGCCATCTGGGGCTGTCGATGAGCAGCTTCCTCGGCACGTTCAGCGGCAGCCTCCCGCTGGGCGGCTACGGCGAGTACTGGCACCCGCTCTCGGAGCGGCTGTTCCTCTTCGCAGGCCTGAGCGTGAGCCTGGGGCCCACCTTCGGCCCGTCCGGCGGCGTCTACTGGGCGGTGGTGCCGCACGCCGGGCTGGCGATCTTCCTCAACGACTGGCTGGCGGTGAAGCCAGGGCTCTCGCTCTCGGTCAACTCCAGCGGCGTCAACTTCTCGCTCGGCTGGGGGATAGAGTACTACCTCTGAGCGAAGACCACCACGTTGCCGGCGGGGTCTCGCACCAGCACCTCGTCCGCGCCGTAGAAGGTCTTCCGGTCCGGCACCACGCGGGGCAGGCCCTGGAGCGCGGCGCGGATCGGCGCGAGCGACTCCACTTCTAGGTACAGGCAGCTGCGGAAGGTCTCCTGGGCGAGCGGGGCGATGTCCTCCGCGAGGCTGGCCCGGCTCTGCAGCATCAGCTCCACCCCGTGCGCGTCGAGGATGACGAAGCCGAGCGCGTCCTGGTGGGGCACCTCCACGGTCTTGGTGAAGCCGAGCTTTCCCACCCAGAAGTCCAGGCAGGGCTCGATCTTCTCGACGATCAAATTGGCGGTGAGCTTTTTCATGGGCCCTGGCTTCTAGCGTACGTTCCGCGCCGCATGTACATCCGCTCTCTGCGCGTCGATGGCTTCCGCTGCTTCGAGCAGGCCCACGTCGAGCTCCAGGTGCCGGGAGAGCCGGCGCCCGTCGCCGGAGGGGCGCGCGCGCTTCCGAACGTGACGCTGCTGCTCGGAGACAACGGCGCGGGGAAGACCAGCGTGCTGCGCTCCATTGCGCTGGCGGCGCTGGGGCCGGTGCTCTCCGGCAGCTCGGGGTTCGTGCCCTACTCGCTGGTGCGGCGGGTGGGCGGAGCGGCGGCGAAGAAGGCGCGCGTCACCGTGGCGCTGGCGCTGCAGGAGCAGGATCGGATCGGCCGCTCGTCCCTCATCTCCCACTGCGAGCTCACGCCCTCGGCGGACTTCTTCGACCGCATCTCCTCCTTCACCAAGGCGCGCGAGCTGCAGACGGAGCTGCTCGAGCCCTTCTCGCCATCCTTCTTCGTGGTGGGCTACGGCGCCACGCGCCGGGTGGAGCCGAGCCGGGACGCCGCGGCGGCCGCGCGGAAGGACCGCACCCCGCGCTACGCCCGGGTGGCGAGCCTGTTCGAGGACCACTACGCGCTCACCCCGCTCTCGGCGTGGCTGCCGCGCTTCCGGGCGAAGAACCGGGGCCGCCACACGCAGGCGGTGCGGCTGCTCAACCAGCTGCTGCCCGGCGCGCAGCTGCTGCCGGACCCGGTGAACGACGAGTACCTCTTCCGCCACGAGGGCTGCGACGTGCCGTTCGCCGCGCTCTCGGATGGGTACAAGGCGTTCATCGGCTGGGCGGGGGACCTGCTCTACCAGCTGTGCCTCACCTGTCCGGACGGGGCGAAGCTGGTGGACAACCGCGGCGTGGTGCTGCTCGACGAAGTGGATCTCCACCTCCACCCCGAGTGGCAGCGGACCCTGGCGCCCACGCTGGCGAAGGTGCTGCCGAACCTCCAGTTCATCGTCACCTCGCACAGCCCGCTGCTCACCGGGACGCTGGGCGCGGCGAACGTGCGGATCTTGCGCGCCACGCGGGAGAACGGCGCCGCCTCGGTGACCATCTCCCCCGCGGAGGAGGAGCTGTACGGGATGAGCGTGGATCAGATCTTGACCAGCGGCGTGTTCGGCCTGGACTCGCCGCGGGACGTGGAGTTCTCCGCGCAGCTGCGGGCGGCGGCCGCGCGGGCGCGAGACGGCGTACCGGGCGCGGGGCTCACGCTGATGCGGATGATGTCTGGCGGCGGCGCGGCGGCCCCGCAGCGAGGCGCCCGGTGATCCGCTACCCGGTGACGCGCGAGAAGCTGGAAGAGGTGATCGACCGGCTGGCCCCGCCCGGGAAGCGGAAGCCCTCCTGGCGGGACCGCGCGAAGAAGGTGACGCAGGCCTGCCGGAAGGCGAAGCGGTACGTGGGGCCGGACCTTTGGAGCGAGGTCAAGCTCGTCTACATGGACCTGCAGCGCTTCAAGTGCGCGTACTGCGAAACGGCGATGCCGCGCAGCGAGACCGCGGCGGTGGCCTGGGACGTGGAGCACTACCGCCCGAAGAACCGCGTCACGCCGTGGCCGGACGCCAGCACGCGCGAGCGCCGCAGCATTGGCTACAAGGTGAAGGACGGCTGCGCGCGCGGCTACTACCTCCTCGCGCACGAGATCCAGAACTACGCGGGCAGCTGCAAGGAGTGCAACACGCCGCTCAAGGGGGACCACTTTCCCATCGCCGGGAAGGCCAGCGCGCCGGGGAACGACGACCTCGCCGCGCTCAACGCGGGGGAGCAGCCGCTGCTCGTCTACCCCATTGGCGACGTGGACGAGGACCCGGAGGAGATCCTCACTTTCGAAGGGGTGGTGCCGGTGCCGGCGGCGAAGTCCGGCCACGCGCGGGAGCGGGCGCGGGTGAGCATCGACTTCTTCAACCTGATTGGGCGCAGAGATCTGGAGAAGGCGCGGGCCACGGCGATCGAGCTGCTCTGGACGCACCTCGAGGCGCAGCGCACCGGGGACGCGGGGCAGAAGCAGCGCGCCGCGCAGATGGTGGAGGAGCTGACGTCCGTGGACGCGCCGCACGCCGGCTGCGCGCGGGCGTTCGTGCGCACCTACCGGAAGGACCGGGCGAAGGCGCAGGCGTACCTGGAGGAGGCGCGCAAGCTGCTGCTGTCGAAGGAGCCCAGCCTATTCGGCTAGGGCGGGGGCGGGCGCGGGCTCCGGCAGCGGCTCGCCGTTGTCGTCGAGCCGGACGGGGTCGATCTTCAGCACCCGCTCCACCAGCGCGTGGCCGGCGTAGATGAGCGGGGTGAGGCCGATGGCGATGGCCAGCTTCACCACGTACGAGGACGCCACGGTGGCGAAGATGTCCGAGAGCGGCATCAGCCCCCACCAGGCGAGCACCTGGATCGCCACGGTGTCGATGAACTGGGAGATGACGGTGGAGCCGGTGGCGCGCAGCCAGAGCAGCTTGTTGTGGCTGCGCCGCTTGAGGAAGTTGAAGACGGCGATGTCGGAGAACTGGCCGACGACGTAGGCCATCATCGAGGCGAAGAGGATCCGCCGCGAGCCGCCGAAGACGTTGTCGAACGAGGCCTGGTTCATCCCCTGCCAGTCCCTGGCGCGGGTGATCTCCGCCCAGGGGATCTGCAGGGCGATCCCGAGGATGACGAACGCCAGCACCGCCATCCCGAAGCCGACCCAGGTCACGAAGCGCGCGGCGCGCTTGCCGTAGAACTCGTTGAGGATGTCGGTGAGCAGGAAGGTGACGGGAAACGGGATCATCCCCACGGAGATCCGGAACGTGAAGCCGAGCACCGTGCGGTCGTAGAGCTTGCCGCCGATGATGTCGCCCACCACCAGCGCGGTGACGAAGACCGCGCTGAGCGCGACGAAGAGCTGGAGCCGCCGGTCGAGTCTCAAGGGCGGCCGAGCATACGCGGGGCGCGGCGGATTTCCCGTCTGAACTGTCGCTGGGCAACAAGCCGACCGAGCGGCGGACTCATGCGCGCGGGGCAGGGAGGGCTCAGGACGGTTCAATTCGCCGTCCAAGTGCAGACATCGTTCCCGCGGCGGAGAGCTCGAGCCCCGGTGGAGGTGGCGCCCCCCTCGCCGGAAGCGGGGGCTCGCGCGCCTGGGCTCCAGGTGTGGAACGTTACCTACCGCTGAGGTGGACAACGTTCCCCACCTCCGCGGCTCGCGTCGGACGACGATGTCCCGCCCAGCCAGAGGGGCGCGAAACATGAACGAACGTTCGTTCATCTTTGCGAAGCCTCAGGGGCACGAGCGCCCACTGCTGGCGAGCGGAGGCACGGCAACCCACCGCGGCAAGGAGCGCTCCTCCGAGGGCCCCATGCGAGCAACGAGGAGCGCGCCCCTTTTCGTTACCCGGCCCTACGAGCCCGTCTGCCTTCGCGCCCGCGCCACCGCCTCATCCGGCACGGGCGGCGGCGTGCGCTCGAGCCAGCTCGGCTCAGGCGCCGGGAGCTTGCGCGGCCCAGACCCAACGAACACCGAGTACTCCATCCCGGCGCCGAGTGAGAGCGTGGTGGAGACGAACCCATTCCCCGGGTCCTGCACGTAGCGGACGTACGGCGCCAGCGCCTTCTTGAAGGTGTGGATGTTGTCGGCGAGCACCACGGCGCCGGGGCGCAGGCGCGGGGCGAGCAGCTTGAGCACGTCCAGGTAGAGGTCCTTCCAGCCATCGAGCAGGACCAGATCCACGGGCCCCTTCACCTCGGCGAGCGTCTTGCGCGCGTCGCCCACCCGGACGCGGGCGATGTCGCCCAGCCGGGCGGCCTCGAAGTTACGGTGCGCGCGCAGCGCCTTCTCCTCCTCTATCTCCGTGCCCACCACCTCGCCGCCGCCGTTGTCGCGCACGGCCGCGGCCAGGTAGAGCGTGGAGATCCCGAACGACGTCCCGAACTCCACCACCCGGCGCGCGCGCAGGGTGCGGGCGAGCAGGTAGAGGTAGCGCCCCACCTCCGGGCTGACCGGCAGGAAGAGCCCGCGGAACGCGGAGGGCGGCGGGAAGCTCCCGCTGAGCCAGTGCCGGACCAGCGCAGGCAACAGCCGCGGAAACCGCCAGAGATCTCCTCGGGCCTGGCGGTGCAAGCGGGCGAGCACGTCGGACACTTGAGGCTGCTGCAGCGTCGAGATCATGGGGAACCCTCCGGTGGTGACCCCTCCTTCATGCCGGCCGGGCCTTCACCGCGGGTTTTCCCCGGATGAAGAAGTGTGAAGACGAGCGCGCAGCAGCGGCGCTGATGGGGTGGGGGCGCGGCGGCGGGGCCCAGCCGCTACCCTTCGCCCGTGCTCTCCCAAAATCCAAAGGACGGGCTGGCCGCGCTGGAGAAGGAGCTGCAGGGCGAGCGGGCCAGCGCGCTGGGCCGCATCGGCGGCACGCTCGAGCGGTTGATCTCCGAGGCGCAGGCCCTGGCGCAGGCGCTCCCGGTGGAGCCGGCGGACCGCGCGCGCACGCTGGAGCGGCACGAGGTCCTCCGCAAGGAAGCAGAGACCTGGCTCTGGTACTTGATCGTCACCCGCGAGGCGATGGGGTTGCGCCGGCACGAGGACGTCTACGCCGCGTACGCGCTGCCGCGCCGGCTCGAGCGCTAGTACCTCGCCGCACTGGTTTTGACCGCTCAGGCCGAGCGAAGGCGAGGCCCGTGCATGCGCGCCCCTCGACTTCGCTCGGGGTGAGCGGGACTGCGTCCCGGTACGAGTCCTGCGTCGCTGGTGGAACACGATCCTGCTCGACGCCTGTTCGCGATTGCGCGGCTGGTTGGCGCTGGGCGATAAGGCGCCCCCATGAACTCGACCCCTGTCTTCTTCTATGGCCTGGGCCCGATCGGCCAGCAGATCGCCCGCATCGCCGCCGAGCGCGAGGACCTCCGGATCATCGGCGCGGTGGACATCAACCCCGCGCTCGCCGGCAAGAGCCTGGCGGAGCTGCTGAACCTCCCCAACGTGAGCGGGAAGATCGTCAGCTCGCTGGAGCAGCTGGACGCCCCGGAGGGCTCGGTGGCGCTGCACGCCACGGGCTCGGCGCTGGAGAAGGTGGCGCCGCAGTTCCAGGCGCTGCTCGCCAAGGGCTTCGACGTCATCTCCACCTGCGAGGAGCTGGCCTACCCCTTCTTCCACCAGCAGAAGCTGGCGGCGGAGCTCTCGGCCTTCGCGCAGAAGCACGACACCACGCTGGTGGGCACGGGGGTGAACCCCGGCTACGCCATGGACACGCTCCCGTTGGCGCTCACCGCGCCCTCGCAGAAGGTGGAGAAGGTGCGCGTGGAGCGCCGGGTGGCCGCGGGCCTGCGCCGTGAGCCGCTGCAGCGGAAGATCGGCGCCAGCCTCACCAAGGAGCAGTTCGAGGCGGGCGTGAAGGCGAAGACCATCCGCCACGTGGGGTTGCCGGAGTCCGTGGCCGCCATCGCCGGCGGCCTGCGTTGGCAGGTGGACAAGATTGAAGAGGTGATCGAGCCGGTCATCGCCACCGAGAAGATCAAGACCCAGTACCTGACGGTGGAGCCCGGCCAGGTCGCCGGCGTGCACCAGATCGCCCGCGGCTTCGAGAAGGGCAAGGAGCGGGTCTTCCTCGAGCTGACCATGTCGGTCAGCGTCCCCGCCTCGGTGGACAAGACGTTCCTCGAGGGCACGCCCAACATGACGATGACGCTCGAGGGCATCCACGGCGACATCGCCACCGCGGCGATCGCCGTCAACGCGGTGCGTTCGGTGAAGGCGGCGCGCGCAGGCCTGCTCACCATGGCGGATCTCCCCGTCGTCCACCGCTAAGCCGCGCCCTGGCGCCGCGGACGCCCGCGCCCTAGCTTTGCGGGCATGGGTGTTCGGGCGCCGGCGTGGACGAAGCACTGGGCAGCGCGCAGCCTGCTCTTCAACGGCGCAGGGAGCCTGCTCGACTGGGTCACCCTCTTCCTGCTGGTGAAGGTGCTCGGCGCGCCGACCGTGGTGGGGACGCTGGCGGGGCTCACGCTCGGCTGCTCGCTGAGCTTCCTGCTCAACCGCCGCTACGCCTTCCGCTCCAACGCGCCCGCCACCGGGCAGCTCGTCCGCTTCGTGGTGGGGATGGGCGCGCTGATGGCGCTCCACGCGCTCTGCGTGAGCGCGTTGGTGGATCACCTGGGCGTGGCGCTGGCGATCGCCAAGGTCTCCGCGGACGTCTGCATCATGGCCACCGGGCAGCTGTTGGTGCTGCGCCACTTCGTCTTCGCGGCGCCCAAGCCGCTGCCGGGCGCGGTGGCCGCGACGGCGCAGACGTAGGCCACCGCTCGGCCCGAGCGAAGTCGAGGGCCCGCCGATCGTAGGGCCTCTCGCTCGTGGGGCCTCGACTTCGCTCGGGCTCAGCGGACGGCTTGTGAACCGGGGGTGCTCGAGCCGCTTCTGCCTTGCTACCGCGCGGGCTTCCGCGGCTGCAGCGTGGTGCGCACGTCCCACAGCTCGGGGAAGAAGGTGAGGTCCATGGCCTGGCGCAGGAAGGCCACGCCGGAGCTGCCGCCGGTACCGGCGCGGTAGCCGATGATCCGCTGCACCGTCTTCATGTGGCGGAAGCGCCAGAGCAAGAAGCGCTCCTCCACGTCCACCAGCTTCTCCGCCATCTCGTACTCGTCCCACCACTGCTCGGGGTTCTCGTAGAGGGTGCGGAAGACGGAGATCACCTGCTCGCTGCGCTCGTAGGGCTGGGTGAAGTCCCGCTCCAGCTTCTCCTTGGGCACCGGCAGCCCGCGCCGCGCCAGGTAGCGCAGGAACTCGTCGTAGAGGGAAGGCTCGCGCAACAGCTGCTCCAGCGGCGCGTGGACGGCGCTCTGGTGGCGGAAGGGCAGCAGCGCGTTCGCGTCCTTGTTGCCGAGCAGGAACTCGATCGCCCGGTACTGGAAGGACTGGAAGCCGCTGGAGCGCCCGAGCACGTCCCGGAACTCCAGGTACTCGTTGGGGGTGAGCGTCTCCAGCACGCTCCACTGCTCGAAGAGCATCCGCTGGATGTGGGCCACCCGCGCGAAGATCTTGAACGAGGGCTCCAGCTGGTCCTGCTGCACGAAGCGCCGCGCCGCGGAGAGCTCGTGCACCAGCAGCTTCATCCACAGCTCGGACGTCTGGTGCTGGATGATGAAGAGCAGCTCGTCGTGGTGGGGCGGGGACGAGCGCAGCGACTGAGCGGAGAGCAGCTGATCCAGCCGGAGATAATCCCCGTACGACATGGACCCCTGGAGGTCCGTGTGGATGCCGCTCTCCAGCTCCCGCTTGTTCATGCCCTACTTCTTCTCACGCGCGGCCTTGAGCGCCAAGGCGCCAGCGCGGCCGCGCGGGAGCGTCACGTCCTCCACCGACTGGGGAGGCGCGAACTCCTTCCAGTCCCCCGGGAGGCGGTGCGTGCGGATGAGCATCCGCAGCTTCTGGTAGTGGGCGGCGCAGTAGCCCTTGGTGCGGCTGTCGCGGCGGCAGCCGATGATCGCGCAGGGGCGGTCATTGGTGGCGCGGCGGCCGCGCTTGCCCTTCACGGGCGGCAGCTTCCCGGCGAGGAAGGGCGGGAGCTTCAGCTTGGGGGGGCGGCCGGGACCCCGGCGGGCCTGGAGGTTCACTCCCAGCAAGGAGGCGAGCGGGCGCAGCCCCTCCACCAGGTTGCGCACGTGGGCGATGTCGCCCGAGCCGGCTTGCAGCTGCGCGAGCACGCTGTGCACCGGCCGGAGCTGCTGCTGGATCTCCTCGCGGATCATGTCCCTGAAAGCGCGTTCGACAGACATTTCGGGGTTTTCCTTACTTTGCGTATGGGTTGGGCTTCAAGCCAAATACAAACGGCTTTTTAGGCTGATTCGCCGGACTTGTCTACGAATGAGACGGCAAGAGCGAAACAATGAATGCTTCGAGCTCCTCCGGGGGACAGGGCTTGGCGAGCACCGGCACGTCGAGCTGGAAGTGGGTGCGGAAGATCGCCTCCCCGGTGTGGAGCACGCGTCGCACCGCGGGGTAACGCTGATGTATGCGCTCGAGAAACGTCAACCCGTCGACACCGGGGAGCCGGTAGTCGCAAATGATGACGTCTGGGACGCGCTCGTCCACGCAGGCCTGGGCCTGCTCCACGCTGGTGGCGAAGCGGAAGTCCGCGGGGAGGCGGCGGGTGAGGCGACGAAAGACGGCGAGGACCTGGGGGTCGTCATCCACCACGAGCACGGAGGGGCGCAGGTCGCTCACGCGCGCTAGCCGGTGAAGCCGCCGCCCTCCACGCCGTCCGCGGAGATCCACGCGCGCGCCATGCGGGCGGTGTTGAAGGCGAAGGCGAGCCGGCCGGTGCGGTCGACGAGGATCAACCCGCCCGAGCCCTTCACCCGGTGCAGCTCGGTCATCGCCGCCTCGGCGGCGGCCTGGGGCGCGGCGCCGGCGCGCAGGGCGTCCACGGTGAAGCGGGTGAGCGTGGCGCGCAGGATGGACTCGCCGTGGCCGGTGGCGCTGGCGGCGCCCGCGGCGTCATCCGCGTAGGTGCCGGCGCCGATGACGGGCGAGTCCCCCACCCGGCCCGGGCGCTTGCCGCTGGTGCCGCCGGTGGAGGTGGCGGCGGCCACGTGGCCGCGCGCGTCCAGCGCCACCGCGCCCACCGTGCCGCCCTTGGGGTGCCACTGCTTCTGCAGCTCGCGGGCGTGGCGCTCGCGGGCGCGCTCGGTGATCAGCGACGAAGGCGCGCAGCGGGCGATCCCGCTCTCCTCGGCGAAGCGGTGCGCCCCCTCCGCGGCGAGCAGCAGGTGCGGGGTGCGCTCCATCACCGCGCGGGCGAGCCGGATGGGGTTCTTGATCCCCTTCACCACCGCCACGCCGCCCGCGCCGAGCGACTCGCCGGACATCACGGAGGCGTCCAGCTCCACCTCCCCGTCCGCGTTGAGACAGGCGCCGTAGCCGGCGTTGAAGAGCGGGTCGTCCTCGAGCACGACCACCGCGGCCTCCACCGCGTCCACCGCCGAGCCGCCCTGGCGCAGGACCGCGTGGCCCGCGCGGGCCGCGGCCAGGCAGCCCTTCACGCAGTCTTCGGCGCGGTCATCCGGGGCCAACGCCCCGGCACCGCCATGGACGAGCAGCGCGATCGCCATTGCGGGGGGGACCGTACTGTCGCCGGAGCGACACCGCAAAGACTTCGCGAAGCCGACTGGACGGTGACGGACACCGTTCCTAGCTTGGTCGGGATGGACGACGCGGTCAGCCCGAGCCGGACGGTAGAGCGCGAGCGGTTCCGGATGGACGTCTACCTGACGCCCGAGCAGGTCAAGCGCACGCTGCGCACGGAGGCGCTGGATGGCCTCACGCGCACGCCCAAGGAGCTCTCGCCGAAGTGGTTCTACGACGAGCGCGGCTCCCGGCTGTTCGAGGAGATTACCCGCCTGCCCGAGTACTACCCGACCCGGCGAGAGCGGGAGATTCTGCGGCGCCACGCCAAGGACGTGGCGGACCTGGCGTGGGCGGACTCGCTGGTGGAGCTCGGCTCGGGCAGCGGAGAGAAGACCCGGCTGTTGCTCACCGCCCTCACCCAGAAGGGCAGCCTGCGCCGCTTCGTCCCGCTCGACGTCAGCGGGGAGATGCTGGAGCGCTCCTGCGAGGCGCTCTCCCAGGAGTTCCCCGGCCTCTACGTGCACGGGGTGGTGGGGGACTTCGAGCGGCACCTGGCGCTGCTGCCCCGCGGCGGCCGCCGGTTGATCGCCTTCCTGGGCGGGACCCTGGGCAACTTCAAGCCGCGGCAGCGGGCGCGCTTCCTCGCGGAGCTGGCGTCCACCATGGGTGCGGGGGACTCGCTGCTGTTGGGGACGGACTTGGTGAAGGACCCCTCGCGCATCCACGCCGCGTACGACGACGCCGCGGGGGTGACGGCGGAGTTCAACAAGAACGTCCTCTCCGTGCTCAACCGAGACCTGGGGGCAGACTTCGACGCGGCGCGCTTCGAGCATGTGGCGCGCTACGACGAGGAGGCCCACCAGGTGGAGATGGCCCTGCGGGCCCGGGAACGACACACCGTAAACGTCCGAGAGTTGGGGCTCTCCCTGTCCTTCGAGGCCGGCGAGGAGCTGCGCACCGAGGTCAGCGTGAAGTTCCAGCCGGAGGCGCTGGAGGCCGAGCTCGCCGCGGCCGGCCTCACCGTGGTGGAGCGCTGGCTGGACGAGCGGGGCGACTTTGCCCTCTCCCTGGCGCTCCCCACCGGGCGCAGCCCCCAGCACTGACGCCCAGGTCGTTCTCGTGGGAACGGATCTGCCGCGCCGCCGGGCGATTCGACGCGGGCGCCCATTGTGCGATAGAAATTCCTCCTCGCTGGAGTGAATCCCCGTGAAGGCCAAGAAGCACCTGCCCGTCGTCGTCCCTCCTCTCAAAGAGGAGGACTCCGAGCCCGCGGTCGATCCCAAGCAACAAGCCCTGGACGAGGAGCGCGCCCGGCGCCTCGCCGAGGCCGGGATGTGGCTGCGTCACAACGGCTATGAGGAGGGCGCCCGCAAGGTGTTCGCCCAGGCGGAGGGCGAGGCGCCGCGGGTGACCGGGACCCACCCGCTGCCGATCACCACCATCAAGCCGCCGCAGTCCGAGGCGAGCGCCGCGGCCAAGACGCTCACCGAGATGCCGGCGGTGCTGCCCCCGAGCGCCAAGCCTCCGCTGACCAAGCGGTTGGCGGTGGGGGCGGTGACCGCGGTGGCGGTGCTGCTGCTCGTCCTGCTCTTCCGCGCCGCGCCCAAGCAACCCCCCGCGCCGCCGGCCCCGGCGCCCGCCCGCGCCGTCGCGCCCAAGCCCATCCCGCCCAAGCCCGCCGCCGCCGAGCCCGCGCCCACGCCGATCGAGCCGGTGCTCCCCGCCCCGGCCGTCGCGAAGAGGCCCGAGCCCGCGGACGAGGGGCTCTCGCCGCTGGTGGAGAAGGAGAAGGAGAAGGAGAAGCCGGCCGCGCAGCAGGTGAAGTGGACCGTGGAGTCCATCCCGCCGGGCGCGCAGGTGTTCCGCGAGGACACCAACGCCGCGCTCGGCCGCACCCCGCTGACCGTCTCGCTGCCCTCCGGGAAGGGCGAGCTGCCGCTGCGCCTGGAGCTGGACGGCCACGCCCCCGCGCGCCGCACGGCGAAGACCACCGCCGGCGGGAGGCTGCGGGTGGAGCTGGCGAAGACCGAGCCCGCACCCGGCACCGTGGTCGCCGCGGTGACGCCGGCCGCGCAGGAGCCCGCCGCCGAGCCCGCGCCCGCCGCCGTCGCTCCCGCCGAGGAGCCCGCGCCGGCCCCGGCGCCCGCGGCTGCCGAGCCCGCCGCCGCGCCCACGCCCGCGCCGTCGAAGGCCGCCGTCGCGCCCACGCCCGCGGCGATCACCCCCACCGCCGCTGCCGCGGCGTCCGGCGAGCTGGACTGCCCCGCCCCGTCGCGCCTGATGAGCGTCACCGCCCCGAAGCTGGAGCTGTGGTGCGTGTCCGAGGACGGCGTCCGCAACGGGCGCTACGTCCGCTACTACGCCCCCGGGAAGAAGGCCGAGGAGGGCGAGTACCGCAACGGCAAGAAGCACGGTCGCTGGGTGGAGTACTACGAGGCCGGCGGCGAGCGCGAGCGCACCGAGTGGCGCAAGGGCGTGAAGGCCTGGTAGTCCCGCGCTTTTCGCTTCACCCCTCCCCGGCCCCGCGTGTCACCTGGCTCATGCGCGCCTGCCTGCTCTCTGCCCTGGTCCTGCTCACCGGCTGCCCCTCGAAGCCCCAGCCCGTCGTCGCCGTCGAGGTGGCCCCCCCGGAACGGCCCGCCGAGCAGGTGCTCGCGGACGTGGACCCGGCGAAGGGGTTCCAGTACTTCGCCACCCGCGGCGGCAACCATCCCACGCTCTACCTCGACCGCGCGGCGCAGCAGTTCGTGATTGTCGGCAGGACGCGCTCGCTCGGCGGCACCACCCGGAACCTCAACACCCTGCCCGCCGCGCGCGTGGACGACGCGCTCGCCGCCTACCACGCGCAGCTGCTCCTCGTCGGCTACGAGCCGGTCGGCGCGCCACCCAAGGCGAAGCTCCCTGCCAACGCGATGGTCGCCGTGCCGGTCGAGGACATCTTCGGCGGCAACGGGCCCAGCACCGAGTTCCCCGCCGAGCAGGCCAAGGTGCTCTACAACACCGCCCCCACCAAGGCCTGGAAGGTCCTGAGCGGGAAGGACCACCCCACGCACGACATGCCTGCGCTCACCGCCTACGGGCAGGGGCTGACGGTGATCGGCCCGGGCATGGAGCAGACCTTCCCCTGGGCCCAGTCGCGCGAGGCGTTTGCCGCGTACAAGAAGCTGGCGGCGCAGCCTGCTCGGAAGTAGCGGCCCGCTTCCGAGCGTGGAGCAGCCCAGAGGGACGGGTTGGGTTCGGGGCCGCGTCACGCCCAGCGCGCATGGGTCCCGCGGTAGAGCGCTCCACCCGCGGCGGGTTGCACAGTCACACCCGGCCCCCAGGGCGCTCGGACCGCGGCGGCCCGTCACGTGGGTGCTTGCCCGAAGAACTGGGTAGCTCTGGGGTGGGGCGATCCACCCTTTCCTACCCAGTACCTGGGACGAGCGCCCTGAGCGCCAGCTCTGACTGTGCAACCCGCCGCGGGTGGAGCGCTCTACCGCGGAACCCATGCGCGCACGGCGCCACGCGACCCCAAGCCCACTCTGTCCCTACGGGCCCTCCGCGCCCGGCCGCTCGTGAGGAGGCCCGATTTGGGCGACCAGCCGCCCAGGAACGGCGGCAGAGCAAAAACGCCAGCGAGCGCGATCGCTTGAAGACGCTCGACCCTGGGCGACCAGCGTGGGCGACCACTGGCCGCCCAGCGCTGACAGCCGCTACTGCACGGTGAACGTGTAGCCCGGCGTCGCCGCGTTGTAGCTGTACGGCTTGGTCCGCACGTAATACGTGCCCGCGCTCGGCGCGGTGAACGAGAGCGGCGGGTAGCTCGTGGTCGCCACCTGGGTCACGCCGTTGCTCTGGAAGATGGTCGCGGTGAGGTAGGTGACGTTGGCGGAGAGCTGGTAGGTCTGCCCCGCGTTGAGCGTCACCGAGAACCAGTCCTCGTCCGTGGACGTCTCGTGCTTGGCCGACACCGGCGAGCCCACGCTGATCGCCGTGGCGGTGGCCGGGGTGTCCCCGTAGTCATCCAGCCCGAGGTCCTCCAGCGCATACGTGTACGTCCCGCTGTAGCCCGAGTACCCCTTCACCTCCACGTACAGGGTGCCGGTGGCGGTGGCCTCGTACGGGACGATCGCCGGCGCGCCGGAGGTGGAGAGCAGCTGCGTGCCGCCCGGGCCCAGAATCCGGATGTAGCAGGAGTAGAGCCCGGCGCTCGGGGTGCAGCTGAAGCGGTAGATCCGGTTGGCGGTGGCGCTGAACGAGAACACGTCCGCGTCCGTGCCGGTCTCGATGTTGCCCGTGAGCGTGGTGCCGTTCGCGGCGAGCGCGGTGGCCGCGGCCACGGTGTCCCCGTGGTCATCCAGCCCCACGTCCTCGAGCTTGTACGTGTACGTGCCGGTGTAGCCGGAGTAGCCCTTCACCTCCACGTAGAGCGTGCCGGTGGCGGTGGCCTTGTACGCGGCGAGCGCCGGCGCGCCGTACGTGGAGAGCAGCTGCGTGCCGCCCGCGCCCAGAATCCGCACGTAGCAGTACGAGAGCGAGGTGGCCGGGGTGCAGGTGAAGCGGTAGATGCGGTTCACCGTGGCGGTGAACGAGAAGACGTCCGCGTCGCCGGTGACCTCGATGTTGCCGCCGCCGGTGGCGCCGAGGCTCAGCGCCGTGGCGCTGGCCGGCTCGTTGCCGAAGTCATCCACGCCGAGGTCCTCCACCCGGTACGTGTACGAGCCCGTGTCGGTCGAGTAGTACGCCTTCACCTCCACGTAGAGCGTCCCCGCCCCGGTGGCGGCGTAGGCGGCCGTGCCGGTCCCGCTCGCCAGGGTGGTGCCCGCCGAGTTGGTGAACCGCACCGCGCAGCTGTAGAGGTCCGGGGAGGCGGTGCAGGTGAAGCGGTAGATGTGCGCGGAGACCGCGGAGAAGCTGAAGTAGTCCACGTCGTTCAGCGGCACGAGCTGCCCGGTGGCGGGCGCGGCCCCCACGGTGATGGCGGTGGCCGCCGCCGGCGTGTCGCCATGGTCATCCACCCCCAGGTCCTCCACCCGGTACGTGTACGTCCCGGTGTAGCCGGTGGAGTAGCCGCGGGCCTCCGCGTAGTACGTGCCGGCCGCGGTGGCTCGGAAGGAGGCCTCGCCGGTGCCCGTGGCCAGCTGCGTGCCCGCGAGGTTCAAGAAGCGCGCGTAGCAGGTGGAGAGCGAGGAGGAGGCGATGCAGGTGAACCGGTAGATGTGGCCGGCCTGCGCCGCGAAGGAGAAGACGTCCACGTCCCCATTGGTCTCGATGTTGCCCGTGGCGTCGGCGGCGCCCACGGTGAGCGCACCGGCGGTGGCCGGGGTGTCCCCGAAGTCATCTGCGCCCAGGTCCTCCAGCCGCACCGTGTACGTCCCCAGGTAGTTCGCGTAGTAGCCCTTCACCTCCACGTAGAGCGTGCCCGCGGCGGTCGCCTCGTAGGAGAAGGAGTTCTGCGCGGCGAACAGCTGGGTGCCGCCGGAGCCGAGCAGCCGCAGGCCGCAGGCGTAGAGCGTGGAGGAGGCGGTGCAGGTGAAGCGGTAGATGTGGCCCGGGGCGGCGGTGAAGGAGAAGAAGTCCAGATCCCCGTTGAGCTCGATGTTGCCGTTGGTGGCGGCGGCGTTGGCGGTGAGCGCGGTGGCGGTGGCCAGCGTGTCGCCGTGGTCGTCCGCGCCCAGGTCCTCCAGCTTGTAGCTGTACGCGTGGACGCCGGTGGCGGTGGAGGCCAGCCGCAGGTAGAGCGTGGCGCTCTTCACCGCCTCGTAGTTCACCAGCGCGCTGTAGCCGTTCACGTCGCTCGCCAGCACCGCGCCGCCCGCGTCCACCAGCGTGACGTTGCAGGAGCCGCTGGTCGGCATGGGGTTGCAGGTGAAGCTGTAGATGTGGCCCAGGGTGGCGGCGAAGGAGAAGACGTCCGTGTCCCCCGCCCGCTCGAAGCTGCCGTTGGCGAAGGCGGTGCCCGGGGTGAGGGGGGTGGCGTCCGCCAGCACGTCCCCGTGGTCATCCGCGCCGTTGTCCTTGATCGCCACCGAGTAGGTGCCCAGCTGCGTCTCCATGCCGCTGGTGACGCGCAGGTAGTAGGTGGCCTCCACCGGCACGCGCAGCGAAAGCTTCGGCGCGGCGCCCTGCTCCTTCTGCAGCGCCGTCTTGCCGTCCTCGGCGACGAGCTCGAGCGTGAGGTAGTTGCCCAGCGTGCCGGTGCCGGCCAGCTCGTAGGAGTGCAGCGCGGCGAGCTTGAGCTTCACCACGTCCGCGTCCCCGCCGAATTGGATCTCCCCGTCCATGGAGCTGCCCGCGGCCAGCTCGAGCGCGGCGGCGGTGGCGTCCGCGAAGTCGTCCGTGCCCTTGTCCGTCACCGCGAGCGTGTACCCGCCGGTGTCGTTGCTGCGGAAGCCGCGGATGCGGATGAAGTGCGGCTCGGTCTTCTCCGCGCGGAAGCGGAAGAGCACGTCCACCTGGCCGCGGTGATCGAACCCCGCCGGGGTGACGCCGTCCGCGCGGTACGCGTCTCCGTAGAGGCGCAGGCCGCCCAGGCCGCTCGCCTTCACCTCGTAGATCCGCCCGGCCTCCGCGGCGATCCGCACCCAGTCCACGTCTCCCTGGGGCGAGAGGGTGTGGGCGTTCTCCACGGTCCCGCCGGTGTCGATGTCGCGCGCCAGGGTGGGGCACTCGTCCGGCTCGAGCGCGTCATCCGTGGCGCCGCCGCTGTGGCGGGCGTTGCAGTCGAAGACGGGGGTGGCGCTGCAGCCGGCGCCCTCCGGGGCGTACCCGGCGTTGCAGCTGCACACCGCCTGGCCCGCCTTGGCGGAGCAGACGTTCTGGTTCAGCCCGGTGCACGGGTTGGGCTGGCAGGGGTTGTCCGTCACGCACGCGCCGTTCTGCTCGTGCTTGCCCGGGTCGCAGTCGCAGCGGGCCGCGCCGTTGGCCACCACGCAGACCGTCCGCCCCGCCTGGGTGCAGGGGCTCGGGTCGCAGGCGTTCTTCGGCTTGTCCACCACGCAGGTGAGCCCGTCCGCCACGTAGCCGGGGTTGCACGCGCAGACCGGCGTCTTGCCGTCCGTGGCGCACTGGCCGTTGGGCCCGCAGGCCACGCCCTCACAGGGCTGCGCCACCGGTCCAGGGCAGCCGGTCAGCCCGACCAGCGCCGCTGCCGCGAGTGCTGCGAAGACGATCCGCATGGTGTGCTTTGCCTCGTGTGGGGGGTTCGCCCGGTCCGTCGACCGAGCTCGATTTTCCGTAACCCCTGAATTCGCTGACGCGTGCAGCGCCGGTGTCAAAAACCCGCGCACCTTGCCAGCGTCAGAAATCGCGCGATGACTGGGGGGCTGGCCTGTCCCGTTGAAGTGACGCTCCTATCGCCCCGTACCGCCAGGCTCCTCCCCGCCTTCCTCCTGGCCGGCTGCCTCGAACAGTCCGCCTGGATCGGCACCGAGGACCCGCGTCCCCCCGAGCCCGCCAAGCCCGAGTGTTACCGGGTGGAGGACTGCGGCCTGGGCCAGTTCTGCGTGGAGGGCCGCTGCGAGCGCGCCGCCCCGCTCCCGGACGTGGGCTTCCTCTGCGAGAAGCACGAGGACTGCGGCCCGGACGAGCTGTGCCTGCGCAGCACCGGCCAGTGCGTGCGGGCGGTGCACCCCGGCACCTCGGATGGGGGCGAGGAGGTGGTCCCCGGCCTCTGCGACGTGGGGGACACCGTGGCCTGTGGCTTCACCAAGCTGGGCGCCTGCCGCCCAGGTGTGGCCACCTGCGGCGCGCAGCCGGACGGCGGCGTGGGCTACGGCGCCTGCATGGGCGCGGTGTACCCCACCAGCGAGGCCTGCAACGGCGTGGACGACGACTGCGACGGCGAGGTGGACGGCGTCTTCCCCACCGCCAGCTGCGGCACCGGCGCCTGCGCCCGCGTGCAGCCCACCTGCGTGGCCGGCCAGGTGAAGTCCTGCGTCCCGGGCACGCCCAAGGCCGAGGCCTGCAACGGCGTGGACGACGACTGCGACGGCCAGACCGATGAAGCCCTCGCCCCGCTCTCCTGCGGCGTCGGCGCCTGCGCCCGCACCGTGCCCAGCTGCGCCGCCGGCGTCCCGCAGACGTGCGTCCCCGGCGCCGCCAAGGCGGAGACCTGCAACGGCGTGGACGACGACTGCGACGGCCAGACCGATGAAGCGCTCGGCGCCACCTCCTGCGGCGTCGGCGCCTGCGCCCGCACCGTCCAGAACTGCGTGGCCGGCGCCCCCCAGACCTGCTCGCCCGGCAGCGCCAAGGTGGAGACCTGCAACGGCGTGGACGACGACTGCGACGGCCAGACCGACGAGGCGCTCGGCGCCACCTCCTGCGGCGTCGGCGCCTGCGCCCGCACCGTCCAGAACTGCGTGGCCGGCGCCCCCCAGACCTGCTCGCCCGGCGCGGCCACCGCCGAGGTCTGCAACGGCGTGGACGATGACTGCGATGGCGCCATCGACGAGGCGCTGGGCGCCACCTCCTGCGGCGTCGGCGCCTGCGCCCGCACCGTGCAGAACTGCGTGGCCGGCGCGCCCCAGGCCTGCATGCCCGGCGCGGCCAAGGCGGAGACCTGCAACGGCGTGGACGACGACTGCGACGGCCAGACCGACGAGGCGCTCGGCACCACCGCCTGCGGCGTGGGCGCCTGCGCCCGCATCGTCCAGAACTGCGTGGCCGGCGCGCCCCAGGTCTGCGCTCCCGGCGCGGCCAGCACCGAAATTTGCAACGGCGTGGACGACGACTGCGACGGCCAGACCGACGAGGCGCTGGGCGCCACCTCCTGTGGCGTGGGCGCCTGCGCGCGCACCGTGCAGAACTGCGTGGCCGGCGCGCCCCAGAGCTGCTCGCCCGGCGCGGCGAGCGCGGAAGTCTGCAACGGCGTGGACGACGACTGCGACGGCCAGACCGACGAGGCCATGCCGCTGCTCACCTGCGGCCTGGGCATCTGCAAGCGCTCGGCGGCGTCCTGCGTGGCGGGCGTGCCCCAGTCCTGCGTCCCCGGCGCCGCCGGCACCGAGGCGTGCAACGGCCTGGACGACGACTGCGATGGCCAGACCGACGAAGGCTGCAACTGCCTCGATGGCGCCACCCGCGCCTGCTACGAGGGGCCCGCCGGGACGGTGAACGTGGGCGTCTGCCGCGGCGGCACCCAGACGTGCGTCTCCGGCAACTGGGCGGCGTGCGTGGGCAGCGTGCTCCCCACCACCGAGCTGTGCAACGGCGCGGACGACGACTGCGACGCCCAGACGGACGAGGCGCTGGGCGCCACCTCCTGTGGCGTGGGCGCCTGCGCCCGCACCGTGCAGAACTGCGTGGCCGGCGCGCCCCAGACCTGCTCGCCCGGCGCGGCCAAGGCGGAGAGCTGCAACGGCGTGGACGACGACTGCGACGGCCAGACGGACGAGGCGCTCGGCAACCTCTCCTGCGGCGTGGGCGCCTGCGCCCGCACCGTGGCCGCCTGCGTGGGCGGCGTTGGGCAGACGTGCTCGCCGGGCACCGCGAGCGCGGAGGTCTGCAACGGGCTGGACGATGACTGCGACGGCCAGACGGACGAGGCCCTGGGCAACCTCTCCTGCGGCGTGGGCGTCTGCGCGCGCAGCGTGGCCGCGTGCGTGGGCGGCGTGGCGCAGGCCTGCGTGCCGGGCAGCGCGGGCGTGGAGAGCTGCAACGGGCTGGACGATGACTGCGATGGGCAGACGGACGAGGGGCTCGGCACCACCTCCTGCGGCGTGGGGGCGTGCGCGCGCACCGTGCAGAGCTGCGTGGCGGGCGCGCCGGCGGCGTGCGTGCCCGGCGCGCCGGGGACCGAGGTCTGCAACGGGCGGGACGACGACTGCGACGGGCAGACGGACGAGGCGCTCGGCTCCACCTCCTGCGGCGCCGGGGTGTGCGCGCGCACCGTGCAGAACTGCGTGGGCGGGGTGAGCCAGGCCTGCGTGCCCGGTGCGCCCGGCCTGGAGGTGTGCGACGGGCTGGACAACGACTGCGACGGGCAGATCGACGACACGGTGCAGGCGCGCGAGGACTCGTTCCTCTCCACCGGCAAGGCGGACGTGCTGATGGTGGTGGACAACTCCGGCTCCATGGGGCCCAACCAGAACGCGGTGGCGAGCAACCTCCCCGCGCTGCTCGGGTGGGCGCTCGATGCGGGCGTGGACTTCCACATCGCCGTCACCACCACGGACGTGGACGCGGGCACGCGCGGTCAGTTCCTCGCCACGGCCACCAACCCGGCGGTCCTCACCCGCACCACGCCGGACCTGCAGGTGAAGCTGCAGCAGAAGATCCAGGTGGGCTCCACCGGCTCGGCGGTGGAGCAGGACTTCGAGGCGGCGCGGCTCGGCGTCACGGCGCCGCTCGCCACCGGCGTCAACGCCGGCTTCCTGCGGCCGGACGCCACGCTGGCGGTGCTCGCGGTCACCGACGAGCCGGATCAGTCCCCGTTCACCGTGGCCAACTACCACTCGGCCTTCCTCGCGGTGAAGGGTGGCCGGGCGGACGCGTTCGTGTTCAACGCGCTCGGCCACTTCGCGCCGCCCACCTGCCCCACCGGCGTGCCGGACGACGGGCGGCTCTCGCAGATGGTGACGCTCACCAACGGCGTGAAGGCCAGCATCTGCACGCCGTCCTGGACGGCCACGCTGGATGCGGTGGGAAGGCGCGCCTTCAGCCGGCCGGACTTCACGCTGAGCGCCGCCGCGCTCTCCAGCTCGCCCATCACGGTGAGCGTAAACGGGGTGGTGGTGCCGCAGACGGACGCCAGCGGGAACGTGGTGTGGAGCTACGACCCGGCGTCACGCACCGTCCGCTTCGCTCCGCTCCAGGCGCCAGCGCCGGGGAAGAGCGTGGTGATCAACTACACCGCGGCGTGCCCGTAGCTGGCCCAGCGACCGTGACCCGTGACCCGTGACCCGTGACCGTGACCCGTGACCCGCGACCCGTGACCCGCGACCCGCGACCCGTGACCCGCGACCCGCGACCCGTGATCCGTGACCCGCGACCCGCGACCCGTGACCCGCGACCCGTGCCCCGTGACCCGTGAGCGCCGTGCCCCGTGCCCCGCGACCCGTGCCCCGTGACCCGGTCGCCGTGGGCCGTCCCCGTACCCGTACCCGTACCCGTACCCGTGAACGAACGCGAACCCGAACCCGACCGAGGCCGCGACCGGTCCTCCAGCAGAGTCCATCCACGCACCGCGTGGATGAGCGCCTCCTCCACGAAGCAAGCAGTGCAGTTCGGGTTCGGGTGCGGGTTCGGGTTCGTTCACGGGTACGGGTACGGGGACGGGGACGGCTCACGGGGCACGGGGCACGGCGCTCACGGGGCACGGGGCACGGCGCTCACGGGGCACGGGGCACGGCGCTCACGGGTCACGGGGCACGGCGCTCACGGGTCACGGGGCACGGGGCACGGCGCTCACGGGTCACGGGGCACGGCGCTCACGGGTCACGGCGCTCACGGGTCACGAGGCACGGGGGCGCCCGCCCTCCACACCTGACCCCGCTGCGGGGACACTTTCCCTCTCACCTGCGCACCTGGGCCGCTCTCCCACCGTGACGTCCGCTCGAGCAGCCACGTACCATCCGCGGCTGTGAGAACGCTCCTCCTGCTCTCCTTCCTCGCGCTCGCCAGCTGCACCGCGACCGCGGAGCTCCCCGGCCCGGACGGCGGCGACCCCGTCACCCCCTCCTCCGGCTGTGACGTGGAGCGGCTCGTCGCCGCGCGCTGCGCGGGCTGCCACAGCTCGCCGCCCACCCAGGGCGCCCCCGTCTCCTTCTCCTCGCTCGCCGCGCTGCGCGCCCCGTCCATGCGAGATCCCACCCAAAGCTACGCCGCGCGCAGCGTGCTGCGGATGAAGGACTCCGCCAGCGGCATGCCGCCCTCGCCCCAGCTGCCCGCCACCGCCGACGAGGCGGCGCTCATGGAGGGCTGGGTCCTTGCCGGCATGCCGTCCTGCTCCCCGGATGGCGGCGGCTCCCTTGGCGACGGAGGCACCGGCGCGGTCCCGCCCAACCTCATCCCCCAGGCCGAGCTCTTCCAGTGCAGCGGCGCCGTCTCGGACGCGCCCACGCGGATCCGCCGCCTCAACCGCTGGGAGTGGACCCGCAACGTGGGCGGCGCGGTGACGCGCGACTGGACCGGCTTCAGCTTCTTCGACAACCCGTTCGACCCCAGCGCCACCGAGCGCTACGGCACCTACGCCACCGACGAGACGCTGGACGAGGCCACCATCGAGCTCTTCCTCCCCGTGCTCGCGCCCGCCGGCCCGCCCTGGGCCGGGCCCTACACCGGCGACAACCGGCTCGAGCGGCTGCGCACGGACACCTCCCTGCGCTGCATGTACGAAGACGACAAACCCACGCCCGCCTGCGTGCAGCACTACCTCTCCGAGCTGCTCCTGCACGGCGTGCTCTTCCGCCCGGCCACCGCCGCGGAGCTGGCCCGGCTGCAGCAGTTCGCCACCAGCGTGCTCGCCTCGGAGCCCGCGCCGGACGGCGGCAGCGGCGTGCGCACCGCCTCCATCACCCGCATCTTCACCGCCGCCTCGCTCTCAGCCGGCGCGCTCTTCCGCGGGGAGCTGGGCGAGGCCACCGACGCCGGCCGCGTGGAGCTCACCGCCTGGGAGCAGGCGCAGCAGCTGGCCTACGCGCTCGGCGCGCGAGGGCCCGGCGCCACGCCCACCTGGGTCTACCCGGACTTCTCCGCGCCGCCCGCGGGCCACCTGGCGGACATCGCCGGCGCCGCCGCGGACGGCGGCATCCGCACCGCGTCCACCGTGGAGGCGCTGATCGCCAAGAACAAGGGCGGCGTGGACCCCACCCGCTTCGACCTCCTGCAGGACATCGGCGGCGAGTGGCGCAAGCGGCGCGGCGAGTACTGGCTCGCGGACGGCGTGAGCGGCTTCTTCCGCGAGTGGCTCGGCTACGCGAAGGTGCCCCAGATCTTCAAGGAGCGCCCCGAGGCCCTCTCCGCCTACGACAACGGCGACACCTCCGGCTACCGGCCGCAGCTCGCCTCGTACTCGCAGCTGATGTTCAACTACTACGGCTACGAGTCCACGCTGGTCCAGCAGATGGACGACATGGTGGCCCGCGTGGTGGTGGGGGACGCGGAGGTCCTCAAGAACCTGCTCACCACCCGCCAGTTCTTCCTGGCCTCCACCACCAGCCCCAGCCCCGCGCCCAACTCCACGCTCTACACCGGCCAGCCCTACGGGACGACGCAGACCATCGCGGACACCCAGGCGGCGCGGTGGGTGACGCTGCCTTCTACCCAGCGCGCGGGCGTGCTCACCCACCCGGCGTGGCTCGGCTCGCACGGCGGCAACTTCGAGGACGACCCGTCCATCGTCCACCGCGGCAAGTGGGTGCGGGAGAACCTGCTGTGCGGCTACGTCCCGCCGCTGAGCGAGGTGCGCGTCGTCGCGCAGGTGGGGCCGCACTCCACCACCAAGACCGCGCGCGCGCGGCTGGACGAGGCCACCGGCAAGGCCGAGTGCCAGGGCTGCCACGGGCTGATGAACCCGCTGGGGTACCCGTTCGAGATCTACAACCACGCCGGCTACCTGCGGACCAAGGACCACGCGCCGGACGGCGGCTTCACCACGCCCAGCGGCAGCGCGGTGCTCTCCGGCATGCCGGACCCCGCGCTGGACGGCCCGGTGCGGGACGCCGTGGAATTCTCCGAGAAGCTCGCCGGCTCCGCGCACGTGAAGCGCTGCTTCATCCGCCACGCCTTCCGCTACTTCATGGGACGGGACGAGAACCGCACCGACGCCTGCACCCTGGCGAAGATGGAGCAGGCCTACGACGGCAGCGGCGGCTCCTTCACCAAGCTGCTCGGCGCCCTGATGACCAGCGAGACCTGGAAGACGCGCCGCGTGCCCGGAGGTGGAGAATGAGCCGCTTTGGCCGCCGCACCCTGCTCAAGTCCGCGGCCGGGGCCGCGCTGCTCGGGCCCTTCCTGCGCGAGGCGCTCGGCGCCGACCTGCCGGCGCGCGTGGTGTTCGTGCTCGAGTGCAACGGCATCTACCCGGTGAACTTCCTCTCCACCGGCGCGCGCGAGGCGCTCGGCCCCTCGAAGGTCGGCAACGACCTGATGTTCTGGCGGCTCTACCCGAGCGCCGCCCGCACGCTCACCGGGGACGCGCTGGCCACCGCGCCGTGCCTGACGCCGCTCGCCTCCTCCGGCGGCAACCTTTCGCTCGAGAACCGCGCCGCGGTGCTGCTGGGGCTCTCCAGCGACATCACCGGCGGCGGCCACTCCAGCGGGACCGGCGCGCTCAGCTGCGCGGTGGACGGCGCCGCCCCCACCATCGACGCGGTGCTCGCCCCGCGCCTCAAGCGGGCTGCCCCGTTCGATGCGATCCGCCTCGGCACCAGCTCCGCGCTCACGCCCATCGTCTACCAGACGTGCAGCTTCGGCCCGGGCCGCCCCGCGCCCATCCTGGTCAACCCCGCGCTCGCGTACGACACGCTCTTCGGGGCGATTACGGCCGGCGCCGGCGCCCAGGAGCGCAGCGCGCTCTTCGACTTCGCGCGCGGGGACGTGCAGGCCACCCTCTCCACCTTCCGCGGCAACTCCAACGAGCGGCTCAAGCTGGAGCGCTACCTCGCCTCGCTGGAGGCGCTGCGCACCCGCGAGCAGCAGCTCAAGAGCATGGCCTCCACCGTGAAGCCGCTGCTGCCGCCGGCGCCGGGGAGCAACCCGCTGCTCGCCGGCAGCGGCACGCCGGACTCGCTCAAGTGGTTGGAGGCGCAGTTCCAGATCGCCACCACCGCGCTCTTGGGCGGGCTCACCAACACCGTGGTGCTCGCCTCGGGCTCCTCCGGCTTCGACGTGCGCTACGACAGCCTCACCTCGCTGGGGCGGCATGACCTGCAGCACGGCGTGGACACCCCGGCGAACTGGACCGCCATCCAGGCGGTGACGCGCAAGCACGTGGAGTTGATCTCCGCCCTGGCGCGGACGCTCGCCGCCACGCCGGAGGTGGGGACCTCCGGCTCGATGCTGGACCACACCGCCATCGTCTTCATGTCCGACAACGGCGAGCAGCACCACTCCACCGCGGCCGAGTGGCCCATCCTCGTGCTGGGCGGCAACGCGCTCGGGCTGCGCACGGATGGGCGCACCGTCATCTACCCGGGCTCGGGCGCCGCGCAGAACCGCCAGGTGTCGAACCTCTTCAACACGCTCGGCCACGCCATGGGCGACGCGTCCTTCAACACCTTCGGCAACGAGGGGCCCTCGCGCATCGCACCTGGCCCCCTGAGTGAGCTGAAGTCGTAGCGGCGAGGCGACACGGATGTCCGGACTCGCGCTGGGCGCAGCTCCGTAAATCCAGCGCTTGGCGCCGGCACCGGTCGTGCTTCGTCGAGCGACGGCCGGCCCCGGCGCTTGCTCGCAAGGCCGCTGGGGTTTCCGAAAAAGAATGGGCGGGGCGCGGCACTTGGCGCTAGCTTCCGCGCCCCCCGGATCAACCACGGGATTTTCAGGAGACGTCATGCGCAAACAACTCGCTCTCGGTGTCCTCGTGCTCGCAGCGGCCGGCTGCGGCGGTGGCGTCACCGGAGATGCCGCGAAGGGCAAGGTCATCTTCAACCAGGCAGCGCTGGGCAGCGCCAAGCTCGCCGGCTGCTTCACCTGCCACGCCGTCACCGCGGGGACGACCGTCAACGGCCCCAGCCTCGCCGGCTTCGGCGCGGAGGCGGAGAAGGAGTGGAAGGATCACGGCCGCTCCTCCGCCCAGGACTTCGTGAAGTGGCAGATCACGGACCCGGACGCGGAGATCGCCACCGGCTTCATGAAGGGCACCATGTCCACCGCGTACGGCAGCGCGCTCACCGCCGCCGAGCTGGACGACCTGTCCGCGTACATCCTCACGCTGTAGTCGCTGCCTCAAATTGCCCGCACCCCGGCTTGCCGCCTGCGCAGGCCGGGGTAGCGTGGCGACCCGAACGCATCGCTTCGGGGGTCTGACCGGTGGCGCAGGAGTCGATCAGGGCGCGGGTGAAGCGGCTGGAGCTGCCCTTCAACGCGCTCGGCGTGGACCCGTACGGCGTCTCGCAGGATCACCTCACCGTCGGCTTCACCGCGCTCGCGTTCCTCTACCGGAATTACTTCCGCGTCGGCTCGGTGGGGGTGGAGCACATCCCGGACCGCGGGCGGGCCATGCTGGTGGGCAACCACTCCGGCGGCGTGGCGCTCGATGGCGCGATGGTGCTCGCCTCCTGCTTCCTGGAGAAGGAGCCGCCCCGCCTGGCGCAGGCCATGGCGGACAAGTTCATCAACGCGCTGCCGGTGGCGTCCCTCTGGAGCAACCGCACCGGCCAGTTCACCGGCCTGCCGGAGCACGCCGAGCGGCTGCTCCACGACGAGCGGCTGCTGCTCGTCTTCCCCGAGGGGGCGCGCGGCACCGCCAAGCTCTACCGCGAGCGCTACTCGCTGGTGGACTTCGGCACCGGCTTCGTGCGGCTGGCGCTCAAGACGAAGACGCCGATCGTCCCCTTCGGCTTCGTGGGCGGCGGCTCGGCGGTGCCCACGGTGCTCAACTCCTATTCGGTGGGGAAGCTGCTGGGCATCCCGTACTTCCCGGTGACGCCCTACCTGCTGCCGCTGCCGCTGCCGGCCACGCTGGAGGTGCACTACGGCGCGCCCATCCGGCTCGAAGGGCACGGCGATGAGGACGACACGGTGATCCACGGCCACGTGGAGCGGGTGAAGCTCGCCATCGCCCGGCTGATCGAAGGCGCGCGCACCTCGAAGCGGGAGCGGACGCGATGAGGGTGCTGGTGCTCGGCGCGGCGGGGGGGATCGCTCGGGCGCTCTGCGCGCGGCTCGTCTCCCGCGGCCACACGGTGACCGCCGTGGACGCGCGCGGCTGGGCCAACCCGCCCAAGGGCGTGGACTTCCACCAGGTGGATCTGCGCAAGCGCGCCGCCGAGGAGCTCTTCCGCACCCGCCACCCGGAGGCCGTCATCCACATGGCCACCGTCACCTCGCTCGTCGCCGCGAGCGAGCAGCGGGCGCGGATCAACCTGGACGGGACCAAGGCGGTGTTCGACCACGCCGCCGCCCACGGCGTGAAGCAGGTGCTCTTCGTGGGGCGCCACACCTTCTACGGCGCCGCGCCGGACTCGCCGCTCTACCACACCGAGTCCGAGCCCCCGCGCGCGCTGGGCACCTTCCCCGAGCTGGCGGACCTGGTGGCCGCGGATCTCTACGCCGCCACCGCGCTCTGGCGGCTGCCGCAGCTGACCACCTCCGTGCTGCGCGTCTGCTACACGCTCGGCACGCCCGGCTCGGGGACGCTGGCGAACCTGCTGCGCGGCAGGCGGGTGCCGCTGGTGCTCGGCTACGACCCGCTCTTCCAGGTGCTGCAGGAGGCGGACGTGGTGGGCGCGCTCGAGCTGGCGCTGGAGAAGAAGCTGCGCGGAATCTTCAACGTGGCCGGGCCGGCGCCGGTGCCGCTCTCCATCATCGTCCGCCAGGCCGGCCGCACCGGCGTGCCGCTGCCCGAGCCGGTGCTTCGGCTCCTGCTCGGCCGCATGGGGTTCCCCGCGCTCGCGCCCGGCGCCCTCACCCACCTCATGTTCCCGGTGGTGGTGGACGCGAGCGCCTTCCAGCGCGCCACCGGCTTCGTCGCCAAGCATGACGAGGTGGAGACGCTGCGGCTGTTCAAGTACGCCTCGCCGCCGGCGTGAGGGCGAGCGCGCCCCTTTCCTCGTCCCGGTCCCCAAGGGCCTTTTCTGCCTCCGGTCCGCTCCGAGACGATGGAGCCGACTTCGGCCCGCGCGCAGTGTTGAGCGCCTGCCCTTCCTCCGCAGTTCACCCTGCGCAGGCCCGGTGAGGGCGCTATCTGAAGCCACCACTTTCAAGGAGGCAGCTCTTGCGCGTCTTCGTCACCGGGGCAACGGGGTACATCGGTCAAGCGGTCGTGCGGGCGCTGGTGTTGGCGGGCCACGAGGTCGGCGGGCTGCACCGCTCGAAGGAGGGCGAGGCGGTGGTGCGGGGCCTGGGCGCGGTGCCGGTGTTCGGCCACCTCAGGGACCCGGAGACGTACCAGCACTTCGCGGCCGAGTCCGCGGCGGTCATCCACACCGCGTTCGAGTCCCCGGACACCGAGCGCCTGGTGGTGGAGCACCTGGTCTCCGCGCTCAAGGCGGAGGGCGGCCAGAAGGTGTTCCTGCTCACCAGCGGGGTGCTCGTGCTGGGAGAGACGGGGCCCACGCCGGCGGACGAGAGCGCCTCCACCGAGCGTCCCTTCCCGCTGGTGGCCTGGCGCCCGCCGCTGGAGCGCTACGCGCTGGACCAGGCGGATGGCCAGCTCGCGACCGCGATCGTCCGCCCCGGCTTCGTCTACGGCGGCGTGCCCAAGAGCGTGCTCCTGTCGTACGTGGACTCCGCGCTCAAGAACGGCGCCGCCCGGTACATCGGCGCGGGCACCAACCGCATGGCGTACGTGCAGCGGGACGACCTGGCGCAGCTCTACCGGTTGATCGTGGAGCAGCGGGCCCGCGGCGTCTTCCACGGCGTGGACTCCTCCGCCGTCACCACGGCCGAGCTCGCCACCGCGGTCAGCCGCGCCGCCGGCAAGGAGGGGAAGACCCAGAGCGTCCCGCCCGAGGTGGCGCGCAAGGAGGGGGGCCCGTTCGCGGACGCCTTCACGGTGGAGCAGCGCGTGACCACCACCCGCTCGCCCACGCTGGGGTGGAAGCCGAAGTTCACCAACATCCTCGACGCGGTCCCGGCCGCGGTGGCCGAGCGGCGGCGTTAGCTCCGCCGGTAGAACGCGTCCAGCTCACAGACGAGCTGGCCCGGGCGCTCCACGTTCCCGAAGTGGCCCGCCCCGCGCAAGGTGGCGATGCGCGCGTGCGGCAGGTCTCTCCGCAGCCGCGCGCCGTCCTCGAGCGGCACCAGCCCGTCTTGATCTCCGAAGCCGGCCCAGACCGGCACTTCAATCCGGCCCCAGCGCGCGCTGCAGTCGTAGCCCACGCCGTTGCGCGCGGCGTGGGCGAAGGAGGTGGGGTTGAGGCACTCGGAGAGGTACTGCAGCACGCTGGGGCGCAGCCCCTGCGGCTGGGCGATGACGCCCCGCAGCGCGAGCGGCAGGAGCCCCAGCCGGTGCGCGCCGGCGGTGAGCCGCGCGCCGAGCCCGCCCAGCCGCGAGACCCCCGTGAGGGCCAGATAGGAGAACGTCTCCAGCGGATGGCGGGTGAACGCGCGCAGCGGCCGCTGCACCGTCTCCACGATGGAGTAGTACGCGCCGGAGAGCACGGCGATGGAGCGCAGCCCCTGGGGCCTTCGGCTGGCGAGGTCCAGCGCCAGGAAGCCACCCATGGAGTGGCCCACCACGTCCGCGGCGCGGTAGCCCGCACGCGCCACCACCCGCATCAGCTCCTCGCCCACCCGCTTCGCCTCGAGGTGGGGCTGAACGTTCTGCGACTCGCCGAAGCCGGGGAGGTCCACGACCACCAGCTCGCCCCACGCCACCCGGCGGCGCGCGGCCTCCTGCAGCAGCGGCGTCCACGAGCGCCACGAGCCACCCACGCCGTGTAGGAGAACGTTGGCGGTGTCACTGCGGCGCCCACCTGCTGGGCGGACCAGGTGCAGCCGCCCGAAGTAGGTCTCGAACGTCTCCGAGCGCAGCCCC
The DNA here is from genome assembly GCA_044229415.1 of Myxococcaceae bacterium. Lineage (GTDB taxonomy): Bacteria > Myxococcota > Myxococcia > Myxococcales > Myxococcaceae > JBGATB01. The sequence continues at coordinate 195,049 of JBGATB010000013.1, forward strand.
AGCTCTCCGGGCTCGCGCACGATGTCATGGGGGCAATATGGGTCGGCTAGCATCTGGGGGCGGGCCACGATGCTAGCAAGAGGACCTCTTCGCTGATGGAACGAGTCGTCTATGCGGTGGTGGTGGAGAGCTCCCTGCTCAAAGGTGTGGGGGCGCGGCTGACCCCCGAGCTGCGCGGGAAGCTCCGGCAGATCGGCATCGATCTCGACCAGAAGCTGCTGCCGACCTATCCGCTGACCGTCTACCGGGAGGCGGTGAGCTTCGTGGCCCGCGAGCTGTTCCCCACGCTGGCCCCCGCCGCGGGGATCCGCGAGCTGGGCGTGTTCGCCGCGCGCCATTACGAGCACACGATGGTGGGGAAGATGATGATCGGCGCGATCCGGCTGCTCGGGCCGCACCGGATGCTGGAGAAGGCGAGCACGCAGTTCCGCGCCGTCACCAACTTCCTCGAGTGCAAGACCACCAAGCTGGGTCCCACCCGGTACGAGATGTGGCTCTCCTCGGTGGGCGAGCGCGCGCCGTACTACGAGGGGCTGGTCACCACGATGCTCGGCTTCACCGGCGCGAAGGACGTGAAGATGCGGACGACCGCGCGCGACGGGGAAGCCGTGACGTTCGAGATCACCTGGAGCTGAGCTGAGCGCTAAGGTTCGCGCCCATGAGCCAGGGCGCCGCGCCGGAGTGCAAGGTCTTCGAGAAGGACGTGGGGGAGTGGGACGCGGAGGTGGAGGTCTACCCCGGCCCGGGCGCGCCGGTGCAGCGCTCCACCGGGCGGCTCTCCTGCCGGCTCGCCTCCGGCGGGCGCTGGTTGATCTCCGACTTCCGCAACGAGACCTCCGGCTTCCAGGGCCACGGCGTCTACGGCTTCGACACGCTCAAGCGCACCTACGTGGGCACGTGGGTGGATGACCTGCGCAGCTTCCTCACGCTCACGGAGGGGACGTGGGACGCGGCGGCGAAGACGATGACCTTCCGCGGCGAGGTGAAGCTGCCGGACCGCACGCTCGCGTGGCGGGACGTCACACGGACCGTGAACGCGGACACGCAGATCTTCTCTTCCTATTTTCCCGGGCCGGACGGCGCCGAGTTTCTGGTGATGCAGGCCACCTACCGCCGCCGCAAGGGCTAACTTCCTGCAGTGTCGACCGCCGGGTTTCAGCCCCGCGGCTGCGTTGACACCCACACGCCGCCCGGCGCGAGAGTGCTCCCCGGATGAGCGTCCCGCCCGCCGATCGGTTCTCCGCCCTCACCGAAGCGCTCGCCGAGGGCGTGGCGCAGCTGAGCCCCACCGGCCAGGTGCTGGAGAGCAGCGCGCGCTGGCGCGCCTTCACCGGCGAGGACAGCCGTGATCGTCCGTGGTGGAGCCTGCTCCACGCGGACGAGCGCGCGGAGGCGGAGGCGGCGTTCCACCGCGCGCGGCAGGAGCGGACGGCGCTGGAGCTCTCGGTGCGCGTCCGCCGCGCGGGGGGAGAGCACGCGCCGGCGCGGCTGAAGCTGGTGCCGCTTTTGGGCGCGGGCGCGCAGCCGGACGGCTGGGTGGCCGCGCTCTCGGACACCTCCGCGCTCGAGGCCGCGCGCCACAGCGAGGAGCGGCTGCGCCTGGCCACCGAGGCCGCGCGGGTGGCCGTCTGGGAGTACGACTTCATCGCCGGCCACATGACCCGCACCGAGAACCACGACGCGCTCTACGGGCTCGTGCCACAGGGGGTGTGGACCTACGATCTCTTCATCAAGGCCACGCACCCGGACGACCGCGCGCTCTCCGACCGGCACGTGCAGGCGTGCGTGGCGCCGGGCGGCCCGGACGACTACGCCTTCGACTTCCGGGTGATCTGGCCGGACGGCAGCGTGCACTGGCTGGCGGTGAGCGGCCACGTGGCGGCGCGGGACCCCGGCGGCACCGCCACGCTGGTGCGCGGCGCGCTGATCGACGTGACCCGCCTCAAGGAGGCTGAAGGGGAGCTGCGCGGCGCGGTGCAGGCGCGCGACGAGTTCCTGCAGATCGCCGGGCACGAGCTCAAGACGCCGCTCACGCCGCTGATGCTCAAGCTCGCCAAGCTCTTGCGCGAGTCCAGCCTGGCGCCGCAGCGCGCCTGGTCCGGCGAGGAGCTGCGGCCCCAGCTCGAGGCGGCGCAGCGCCAGGTGGTCCGCCTCTCCGAGCTGGTGGAGGGGCTGTTGGACGTGGGGCGCGTGTCGCAGAAGCGGCTGACGCTGGAGCGCCGGTCGATGGACCTCTCCGAGCTGGTGCGCGAGCTGGTGGAGCAGTTCGCCGCGCAGGCGGAGCGCGCCCGCTGCCAAGTCGAGACGGCGCTCTTGCCCGGGCTCACCGGCGAGTGGGACCGCGCGCGGATCGACCAGGTGGTGGCCAATCTACTCACCAACGCGTTCAAGTACGGCGCGGGAAAGCCGGTGCACGTGCAGACGCGGCGCGCCGGCAAGAGCGCGGAGCTGGTGGTGGAGGACCGCGGGATCGGCATCTCCCCGGACGCGCTGCCCCGCCTCTTCGGCAAGTTCGAGCGCGCCGTGTCGGATCGCCACTACGGCGGGCTCGGGCTGGGGCTCTTCATCGTCCGGGAGATTCTCGAGGCGCACGGCGGCACCATCTGCGCCACGAGCGAGCTGGGGCGCGGCGCCCGCTTCACCGTGACGCTGCCGCTCTAGGCCACGGCCAGCGCGAACGCGAGCAGCTGACGCTCGAAGCCGGCCGTCCAGTCCCTGCTTGGCGTGGAGCAAACGCAGCAGGCACTGAGGGACTCGGGAAACAGAAAGGGTCGCACTCGTGGACGCACGCATGGGTCCCGCGGCGGGGCGCTCCGGCCTCGGTGGCGGCCGCAACCCGCTCGCGCCTCCAGGGAGCTCGGAAGGGCGGCTCACGCCGTGACGTTTGGAGCGAAGAAGGCCCGCAGCGGCCAGAAACCGGCCTCGCGCGCGGTTCCTTGCTCCAAACGTAACGGTCGCGCGCCCAGCCAGGCTCTGCGGCGCGGGCGCCCGCAGCCTGGGCCGGGACTGTGCAACCCACCGCGAGTGGAGCGCAGCACCGAGGGACCCATGCGCGCACCCAGGAGCGCGACCCTTCTCCGTTTCCCGGTCCCTATAGGCCGACGGGAGATCACGTGCGCGGTGCCGCCCCTCGACTACGGGCCTGCGGCCCTACGCTCGGGGTGAACGGGGGGGACTTCTGGCCTGAAAGGTTCACAGCCTCTCGGGGTGAACGGGGGAGCGACGCGCCCCAAAGGTTCACAGCCTCTCGGGGTGAACCGTGGGGGGCCTTCCGAGAAGGAGTCACAACCTCTCGGGGTGACCGGAGGGCGAGAGCACGGGCGCCCCTCGACTTCGCTCGGGGTGACCGGTCACCCGCCGAACGGGTTCCAGCCCTTCTTCACGTTCTCCTCGAGCCAGGCCTTCACGTGCGCGTCCACCGCGGCCTTGGAGGAGGCCACGCGCAGCGAGGTCTTCAGCGGCTCCTGCCGTCCCGCCGAGAAGTCGGTGAAGTGGACGACGAAGGGCGGGTAGTTTGGATCTCCCGACTTGTTCGTCTCGATCGCCACGTACTTGCGGACCGCGGTGGCACCCTTGGTGATCTTCACGTACGCGGCGCGCTCGACGATCTTCGCCGGCGTCCACAGCTTGGGGGCGCTCTCCTCGGGGCGCACCTCGCCGGGGAGGCGGGACCAGATCTGCTCCATGCCGATGTTCGCGGCGTCCGGCACCTTGTCCTCGCGCACCCGGAGGAAGACGGGGTGGACCATGGCGGCCACGGCGGTGGCGCCCACCGCGGAGTAGCCCTTGCCGTCCTCGTACTTCACGGACATCCGCTTCACCGGGGACTCGAGCGCGTCCGTCTCCAGCAGGTCCGAGCAGCGGACCTCCACCACGATCTCCGGCTTCACGAAGCGGCAGAGCGTGCCCTCGCGGTTGGCCATCCGGAAGCCGGAGGGCACCTCCAGCTTGGAGAGCCGCTGGTGCCACGCCGCGCGGTCCTCCTCGGAGAAGCCGCCGCCCACGGGGCCAATGACCTGAAGGCTGCCGTCATCGCGACGCAGGGCCAACTGCAGCTCGCGGATCTGCGGCGTGGTGCCCTCCATCCGCTCGCCGAAGGCGACCACCACCGCGTCCATCGTGAAGGTGGGCTTCACCTTGTACGTGAGCCCCTGCTCGCTGCGGACCACCAGCCCTTCGAACTTCTGGGAGGCCACCCACTCCTTGAAGTACGTGGCCGCGTCCGCCACCTTGCCCTCGGCGGTGGTGACCAGCGCGGCGCGCTTGCCGCCCTCGAAGAGCTCGCCGAGCCGCTTGTAGCGCTTGTCGTAGGTGAGCCCCTGGCGATCCTCGCCGCCCTCTTCGGAGAGGTCGAACGCCTTGAAGCCGAGCGTCTCCGCCAGCTTCGGATCCGCCAGGGCCTTCCCCACGTGCGAGCTGCGCGGCCGGCCGTCGGAGGGGATCGCGAAGAGCTCGCCGGGGATGATCAAGTCGTCCGACTTGGCGAGCAGCTTCTCCGCCTCCTGCGACACCGGCACGCCCTGCAGCACACGGCCGTTGTAGGCGCACAGGGCCACCTCGCCCTTCTGCTTCACCAGGAACCAGAGCTCGCCGTCCACCTTGGTGGAGATCCACATCTGGCCGGTGGTGGGGAGCGAGCGGGACAGCGCGTCCGGCTCTAGCACCCGGTACCGCTTGGCCACGGAGATCTTGTAGCGGCGCAGCTTGGCGGCGAGCGCCTCGTTCTTTAGGGCCCCCACGCCGGCCTTGCGTCCGTTGCCGAACGCCACGAACGCGTCCGAGAACTCACTCATCGCTCGCCCCCTCCAGCACGGACTTCAATTCCAGATTGGACAGGTGCAGCACCAGCCGGTAACCGCCGTCCTTCACCCGCCCCTCGAGGAAGCCGCGGTAGGGCGCGCCGTTGGTGTTGAAGATGAGCGGCCCGGAGGCCTTGGCGCCGGCGCCGAGCAGGAGCAGCTTGTTCGTCTCCTGCAGCGTCTTGGCGAGCTCGTAGAGGAAGTCGAAGGTGAGCCCGTTCACGTGGCGCAGCGAAAGCTTTCGGACGAGCGCGAACTTGCGGACCACCTCGTCCAGCGGGAAGAGGCGGCCGCTCCAGGGCAGCGCGGCGTCCTCCTTCACCGTGGCCTCCACGTCGGAGAAGTCCTGCCGCGACTTCTCCGCGCCGGAGGGGTCGTACGTCACCTGGAGGATGCGGGCGCTGTAGAGCACCGTGCCGTCGTGGCGGACCCAGATGCGGTCCGCGTCGTCCAGCTTGCGCCCCACCTTCTCGAGATCGATCTCCGGGTCGCCCGAGGCGAGCGCCTTCGCCAGGGCCTCGGCGTCCGCGCCGTGCTTGGCGAGCAGCGCGTCGTAGGTGCGCCCCTCGGTCGCCTTCACCACGCGCTGGCTCTGCACCGGCTTGCCCGAGGGAGAGACGTAGGTGAAGCGCTCGCTCTTGCCCGCCCACTCCGCCGCCACCTGCGCGTCGCGCTTCTTGTCGTCCGTCAGCCAGATGATCCGCGATGCCATGGCTCTTGGTCCCTTCAGCTCACATCATGTTGAAGTCGAGCTCGCCGCCTTCATCGCTCTCGTCGTCCGGCGTCAGCGTGGGCGCGTCCCGCTCCACGAAGGCGAAGTCGGTGGGCTGCGCCACCAGCGCGAACGGGCCGGCCTCGTTCTGCAGCAGGAAGGCCGCCGCGTCGTCGAAGTCGTCCCGGTAGTTGAAGCGCGTCTGGAAGATCTTCCCCGCCGCGAGCGCGGCCTTGAGCTTCTCCCCGAGCGTGGCGGGGGAGAGCTGGTAGACGGCGGTGACCACGTGGTCGAGCACCACCTGCGGGGAGACCTCCGCGAGCGGCTGCTCCACCCCGAGCGTGGAGGGGACCGGCGCCACCGGCTTGCCGTCCGCGCTGATGGCCTTGAGCTCCGAGCGCTCCACGCAGTCGAAGGCCTCGTCCACGTAGAGGCTGGCGGTGCCGCCGGGCGGGACCAGCGCGCTGCCATCGCTCGTCAGCAGCGCGGCCTGGGCGGGCTTGCCCGCCTCGTCGACGATGGTGCGAACCTTCCGGCCGTAGAGCTTCTCGCGATCCACGCGGGTGATGCCGAACTCGCTCACCTCGCCGGAAAGGCTGACGACGATTCCCTTCGCCATGCTTTTGGCCTCCCAAAGGGTGTGACTTGCTCGACACCCCGCGCGCCCCCCGAGCGCAAAGTTCCGGGCGGGAAGTGCGGCGGGGCGCGGAGCTTAACGGGAGGCGTACGGAGAGTCGAAATGGGGACGCGGCTGCACACCACCAACCCGCGGCTGGCGCGCGAGGTGGCGGCGCTCAACCCGGACGCCCCGCCAGAGCTAGGCTGGTCTCGAAGCGGCCGGTCGAGTAGGCCTGCGCATACGCCGTGCCGATCCGGTCCCTCCTCTCACTCTGCTGCGCCGCGCTCCTGGCGGGGGGCTGCCCCGCGCCTTCGCCCACGCCCGTGCCCACCGCGGCGGACGCAGGCAGCGACGCGGGAGAGCCGCCGCCCGAGGATGGCGGCGTCCCCTGGCTCAGCTCGGCCTTCGTCTCGCCGCCCCTGGGCGCGTGCATCCTCGCCTCGCCCGCGCTGGTGAGCTCCCAGGGCGAACCTCTGTTGCTCGCGGCCAGCGGGGACGGCGCGCTCACCGGCGTGCGCCCCGCAAATGGCACCATCGCCTTCCAGCTGCCGCTCCCGGCGCAGGACGGGCAGCGCTCGGACCTGGCGGCCACGCCGCTGGTGGTGGGCTCGCGCGTGGTGGTCGCATGGCAGACCTACCTCGGCGGGACGCGGATGGAGCACCGAGCCGCCGTGCTCGACCTCGAGGCCCGCGCGCTGGATCCAGCCTTTCCGCAGGTCACGCTCACCGGCTCGGCGCCGGCGCTCGACGGCGGGACCGTACCGTTCCGCGCGGACCACGCCTACTCGCGCTCGGCGATCGCCCACCTCCCCTCCTCCACAGGCTTGGGCCACGCCTATGTCGCGATGGGCAACCTGAGAGATCTCCAGCCCTGGCACGGCTGGCTCTTCGAGCTGGACCTGGACCGCTGGCGCGCGCAGGGCGCGGCGATCTCCGCGGTGCTCAACACCACGCCCACCAACGACTGCGGTCCGGAGAACGGCGACGGCGCGCGGGACGACCGCTGCGGCGGGGGCATCTGGGGGCCCGCCGGCCCGAAGGCGCACCCCACCGCCGACGGCGGCTGGGAGCTCTTGGTCCCCACCGGCAACGGCGCCACCGACCCGTCCACCGGGCTCTTCGCCAACGCGGTGCTGCGCACCGGCGTGGGGCTGCGCTTCTCCCCGGGCTGCGACGAGGCGCTCTGCCACGGCTTCGACAGCGACACCGCGAGCGAGGCCTGCATGGCCTCCTGCGCCCACGCCTTCTTCCCGCGGATGCTGCCCGGCTCGCCGCCGCTGCGCGGCGAGGACGGCGCGTGCGACGGGCTCTCCTTCTTCCAGTGCTACCGCCGGCTGGACCTGGATCTCGGCGCGGACTCGCCGGCCCACGTGGAGCTCCCGGGCGGACCGCGCGCGTGGGTGCTGCCCGCCAAGGACGGCGCCCTCTACCTCTTCGACGGCGAGCACCTGGGCAAGCTCTACGACCGCGCCCAGGCCACGCCGCTGTGCGGGACGCCCACGGACACCTGCTCCGCCGACTGGGCCGGGACGATGGTCACCGAGCCGGCGATGACGACGCTGGACGGCGCGCCGGTGGCGCTCGTCCCCACCTTCATGCCGGACCGGACACACGGCGCCGGGGTGCAGGCCTGGCGCGTGGCAATGACGGACGGCGCCCCCAAGCTCACCCACCTCTGGACCACGCCCGCGCCGGGCACGCCCGAGGCCAAGGCCTGGTTCCGCTGGCACCCCTCGCGGATCGCGCTCTTCACGCGCCAGGGCGAGGCGCTGGCCGCGGTGGTGGACGTGCCCCCTTCCGGCACGGGCGCGGTGCTGCTGTTGCGCGTGCGCGACGGTGCGCTGCTCGCCCGGCACCTGCTGCAGGGCAACGGGCAGCGCTACACCGTGCCGCTGCTGCACGACGGGCTGCTCTGGCTCAGCTCCTGCGGCGCGGACGGCAAGGGCCGGCTCGAAGCCCTGCGGCTTCGGTAGCAACTGTAACGGCGCACCTGTCCTGAGGACCGGGCAGGTGGTGGGCCCGCGCCGCGCCCGCCGCGGCCAGCGCGCGCGGCCCGCCGCGAGGAAGCCGCCGGAAAACCTGCCGCCGCGGACTGGGCCTGCCGCTTGCTGTGCGAGCTCGCGAACGAGCCCTCCTGGCTCGCGCGCGGGAGTCCGGACATGCGGCGTGCCCCTCTGCAGCAGTTGCTCCACGGCCTCGTCGGCGCGGCCGCCCTGGCCGGGTGCATGGCGCTCTCGGAGTTGGACGGGGTGAAGCTGCGCGGCGGGCAGCCCTGCCAGAGCGCGGCGCAGTGCGAGTCCGCCCTCTGCGTGCAGGGCACCTGTGGCCTGCCAGGCGGCGCCGGCTGCGCGGTGGACGGCGACTGCGCCTCGGGGCGCTGCAGTGGCGGCAGCTGCGGCGGCGGCCTGGGGGGCGGCGCCCCCTGCGCCGGGGATGGAGACTGCGCCTCGGGCCAGTGCGCCTCCGGCAGCTGCAGCGCGCCGCTCGCGCCAGGCGCCGCGTGCTCCGCTTCTCTCCCGGACGGCGCGCGGTGCACGGACGGCATCCAATGCGCCTCCCGCGTCTGCTCGGCCGGCGCCTGCGTCAGCCCGCGGCCGGTGGACTCGCCCTGCACCTCCAACGCCGGCTGCAGCTCCGGCCGCTGCTCTGGCGGCACCTGCGTCTCCCCCAGGCCCAACGGCTCGCCGTGCACGGACGGCCTCCAGTGCGCCACCAACCTCTGCGCCAATGGCGCCTGCGCTCCCGGGCTCGGCGATGGCGCCGCCTGCACCGTGGGAGGAGAGTGCCTCTCCGCGCGCTGCGTGGGCGGCTCCTGCGTCCCCGCCCGGCCCAACGGGTCGGTCTGTACGCAGGCGATCGAGTGCGCGTCCGACAGCTGCGTGGGCGGCACCTGCCAGCCCACGCTGCCGGACGGCGCGCGCTGCAGCGCGGATGCGCAGTGCGCCTCGGGCCGCTGCGACACCAAGGACAAGGACGTCTGCGTCCCGGCCTCCACCTCCTCGCCCGGGACGCCCTCGCCGGTGACGGTGGGGTGCGCCGCCGGGCAGTGCATCCAGGGGATCTGCGAGCTGCCCCGGCCGGTGGGCGCGCCCTGCGCCACCCCCAGCCAGTGCAGCACGAAGCTGTGCTCTCCGGCCGGGCTGTGCGAGAGCCCGCGCCCCAACGGCTCCCCCTGCGCGGACAACGCCGAGTGCGCGTCCAAGCTGTGCACCAGCGCCAAGGTCTGCGAGGTCCCGCGGCCCAATGGCTCGAGCTGCGCGAGCAACGCGGAGTGTGCCTCCCGGTTGTGCACGAGCGCCAAGGTGTGCGAGGTCCCGCGGCCCAACGGCGCCTCGTGCGCCAACAACGCGGAGTGCGCCTCCAGGCTGTGCACCAGCGCCGGGCTCTGCGAGAGCCCGCGCCCCAACGGGGCAGCGTGCAAGGTGGGCTCCGACTGCGCGTCCAGGCTGTGCACCAGCGCCGGGCTCTGCGAGGTGCCCAGGCCCAACGGCGCCGCCTGTCTCCTCGGCTCGGACTGCGCGTCCAAGCTGTGCACCAGCGCCGGCCTCTGCGAGACGCCCCGGCCGGACGGCACCGCGTGCGTGAAGGGGAGCGACTGTGCCTCCTCCCTCTGCAACGCCCAGAAGCTCTGTGAGAGCCCCCAGCCCAACGGCGCGCCGGGCGCGGTCTGCACCAACACCAGCCACTGCGCCTCCAAGCTCTGCAACGCCAGCGGCGTCTGCGAGGCCCCCCGCCCCAACGGCGCCGCCTGCAGCACCGGCGCCAACTGCAGCTCCATGCTCTGTGGCCCCAACCGCATCTGCGAGACCCCGCGCCCCAACGGCTCGGCGTGCACCTCCAACAGCCTGTGCAGCTCGCAGCTGTGCCTCAATGGGCTCTGCGAGACGCCGCGGCCGGACGGGAGCGCCTGCACCTCCAGCGCCGCCTGCGCCTCCAAGCAGTGCGTGAACGGGCTCTGCGAGACGCCCAAGCCGGACGGCTCGCCCTGCGTGCGCCCCGGCCAGTGCCTCTCGAAGCTCTGCAACCCCGCCGGCCTGTGCGAGACGCCGAAGTCCAACGGCGCCAACGGGAAGGTCTGCACCCAGGCCTCGCACTGCGCCTCGGGGCTGTGCGTGAGCAACGTCTGTGAAGCCCCGCGCCCCAACGGCTCGGCGTGCACCGCGAACAACCTCTGCAGCTCCAACCTCTGCCTCAACGGCGTCTGCGAGAGCCCGCGCCCCAACGGCGGCAGCTGCGCCAGCAACGGCCAGTGCGCCTCCAACCTCTGCCTCAACGGCGTCTGCGAGAGCCCGCGCCCCAACGGCTCGGCGTGCACCCAGAGCGGCCAGTGCGCCTCCAAGCTGTGCGTCAACGGGGTGTGCGAGTCCCCGCGGCCGGATGGCGCCAGCTGCACCCAGGGCAGCCAGTGCGCCTCCGGGCTCTGCAACCCGTCCGGGCTGTGCGAGACGCCGAAGGCGAACGGGCCCACCGGCGCCGTCTGCACCAGCTCCAACCACTGCGCCTCGAGGCTGTGCGTCAACGGCCTGTGCGAGGCGCTGCGGCCCAACGGCTCGGCCTGCACGCAAAATGGCCAGTGCACCTCTTCGCTGTGCCTCAACGGCACGTGCGAGTCCCCCAGGCCGGACGGCTCGGCCTGCACGCAAAACGGCCAGTGCAGCTCCAACCAGTGCACCAACGGCCTGTGCGGCGCGCCCCGGCCCAACGGCTCGGCCTGCACGCAGAATGGCCAGTGCAGCTCGGCGCTCTGCCTCAACGGGCTGTGCCAGAGCGGGCTGCCGGCGGGCTCGCCCTGCTCGCAGGCCTCCCAGTGCAAGACCACGCTGTGCACCAGCGGCGTCTGCGAGGCGGGCCGGCCCAACGGCGCGCCCTGCGCCGCGAACCGGCACTGCGCCTCCGCCAGCTGCGTGGGCGGGCTGTGCGAGGCGGGCGCCGGCCTGCCCACGGGCGCGGGCTGCACGCAGAGCACCCAGTGCCAATCCCAGCGCTGCCTGAACGGCGTCTGCGAAGTGCCGATCAACTGACCGCGAAGGGGACCCCGTGAGAGCACCACTGACCTGGCTGGCCCTCGTGGCGTGGGCGGCGTCCGCCTGCAACTGCGCCCTACCGGGCGTGGGGGCCCCTTGCGCCGCGAGCCAAGAGTGCGGGACGGGCGCGGCGGGGGCGCCCTGTACGGACGGAGCCGACTGCGCCTCCGCGCGCTGCGCGCTCCAGCAGTGCGCGGCCGGCTCGCCCCAGGGCGCCACCTGCCGGAGCGAGCAGGAGTGCGCCTCCAACCTCTGCGTCCAGGGCCGCTGCGCCAGCCCCAGGGCGAAGGGCGAGCCCTGCACGGCGGCCGCGCAGTGCGGCTCCTTCAGCTGCCGCGCGGGCAGCTGCTCCGAGCAGGGAGCGCCGGGGGCCACCTGCTCCCAGGCGGCGGACTGCGGCGGCGGTGCCTGCTCCGGCGGCCGCTGCCAGGTGCCGGGGCTCTCCTCGGGGGGAGGCGGCGCGGGGGTGTGTCTGCGGCGCGAGGGGACCTCGTGCAGCGCGGACGCGCAGTGCGCGGGCGGCCGGTGTCAGGCGGGCGCATGCGCCAGCCCGAAGCCGAACGGCGCGCCGTGCGGGCTGAACGCCGAGTGCGGCTCGGCGCAGTGCGAGGGCGGCCTCTGCTCGCCGGGTAAGCCGGAGCACGCGGCCTGCGGCACCCACTTCGACTGCGCCAGCCGCCGCTGCCTGGACGGGAGCTGCGCGGCACCCCGGCCGAACGGGGAGACCTGCGACAACGGCGTCCAGTGCGCCACGTACCTCTGCCTCCAGGGGCGCTGCGCCGCGCTCGGGGGCGGCGGCGCGGCCTGTGCGGACGGGGCGGCCTGCGCCACCGGCAGCTGCGGCGGGGACCACAGGTGCGAGGCGCCGCGCGCGGAGCACGCCGCCTGCAGCGCCGGCGCGCAGTGTGCCTCGGGGCGCTGCGTGTCAGGGCTGTGTGAATCCGCCGCGCCGCAGACCGCGCCCGCCGGGCCCGTGGTGTGCGAGGCCGGCAAGGCGCCGGGCGAGCCCTGCGCGCAGGGCAGTGAGTGCAGCTCGCAGCGGTGCACGGCCGGCGCGTGTGAGGGGCAGCTGCCGGACGGCTCGCCCTGCGTGGACGGGCCGCAGTGCGCGTCCTTCCAGTGCATCCAGCAGATCTGCGAGCGCGCCAAGCCGGTCGGCTCCCCCTGCACCAGCGACCTGCACTGCTTCTCCAACCTCTGCGCCGGCGGGCTCTGCGAGGCGAAGCGGCCGAACGGCGCCGCCTGCGCCCTGGGGAACCAGTGCAGCTCCCGGCTCTGCTGGGACGGGCGCTGCGAGAGCTTCCTCCCCGGCGGGGTGGCCTGCGTCGCCGACGTCCAGTGCCTCTCCCAGAAGTGCACCGGCGGGCTCTGCGAGGGGCCGCGGCCCGGCGGCGCGCCCTGCACCTCCGCCGGCGGCTGCCTCTCCGGCCGCTGCACCGCCGGGGCGTGCGAAGCGCCGCGCCCCAACGGCGCCGCCTGCACCGGCCACGGCGAGTGCGCCTCGGGCAGCTGCGTCAACGGGCTCTGTGAAGGAGGGCGGCCAGACGGCGCCGCCTGCGCCCTGGCGGGGGACTGCCTCTCCGCCAACTGCGTCTCCTCCGTCTGCGAGGCCGGGCGGCCGGTGGGCTCTGCCTGTACCGAGCAGGGGCAGTGCTTCCTGAAGCTCTGCGAGAACGGGGTGTGCGCCCCGCCCCGCTACAACGGGGACTCCTGCGCCCAGGGCGCGCAGTGCTTCTCCGGCGTCTGCACCGCGGGCCTGTGCGAGGGCGGCGGTGGCGGTGCCCCTGGCGCGCCGTGCGGGCGCCACACCGACTGCGTCTTCAACACCTGCCTGGATGGGCGTTGCCAGGGGGGCCTCAATTGAGCCCCCGAGGTGACGTCTCCGCAGGACAGCTGGAGCGCGCCAGCGCGCGGGCGAGGGCGCCCAACCCAGCGGATTCCGCGCGCCCGGCCCTGGTCTGCTCCTTGAAGAGCGTCCCGGCCATGCACCCGGTGCTCCGCGCTCTCTGGTTGATCTCGCTGCTGGCGCTGACCGCCGGCTGTCAGGAGTACGAGTTCGCGCCGCTGCACCCGGCCACCTACCGGCAGACGGTGCAGACCGAGCGGATCGTCTCCCGGCAGTACAAGCCGAACCTCATGCTGGTGATCGACCGCTCGCAGTCCATGGACTTCCCGCTGGAGAACGGCGAGTCCCGCTGGACGCAGCTGCGGCGCGCCTTCGGCGAGTACCTCACCGCGCACGGCACGGTGGCCCGCATGGGGCTGGTGACGTTCCCCACGGATGACGCGTGCGGGCCCGGGAGGGTGGTGGCGGATCTCTGGACCCAGAGCGACGAGCCGGGAGATCTCCAGCGCCAGGCCAACGCCATCAACGCCACCCTGCAGGCCACGCGGCCGGGCGGGGTGACGCCGGTGGGGGAGACCTTGCGGGCGCTGGCCAGCTACGCGCCGCTCGAGTCCGGCCGCGAGAACATCGTGGTGGTGGCGACCGACGGGCTGCCCAACTGCAACCCCAACAACCCCAACAGCTACGACGTGGATCCAGTCGCCTGCGACTGCAGCTTCTACCCGACCTCGCAGTGCGGCGGCGCCTACTCGCGGCTGGGCTGCCTGGACAAGGCGGGCACGGTGGACGCGGTGAAGCTGCTGCTGGCCAAGGGGATCAAGACGGCGGTGGTGGGCTTCGGGGCGGACGCGCTGCAGGGGGTGGGGCCCTTGGTGCTCAACGCCATCGCCAGCGAGGGCGGCGCGCCGCGCACCTGCCCTCGCGGAACGGACGCCGAGTGCGGCACCTACAACAGCTGTGACCCCTCCAGCCGGATCTGCCAGATGCGCTACTACCAGGCGGCCAACTCCAAGGAGCTGGCGGACGCGCTGGCCACCATCGGCTACGACTTGTCGAAGGCCGAGGCCTGCCAGCTCCACCTCGAGGGCGCGCCCTCGGACCCGTCCCTCATCAGCGTGCGGCTCAACGGCGCGGTGCTCGCGGCCGGCCCCGACACCTGGACCTACGACGGCGCGGTGGTGACCTTCCACGGCGCCGCCTGCCAGACGCTGACCGGCTCCACGCCCACGGATCCAGCGCGCGTGGAGCTGCGCTCCCTGGAGCGGCTGTGAGGCTGCTGCCGTGGCTCTTCGCGCTCGCCGCCCTGGCCGCGCCGGGCTGCGCCCAGGCGGATCTGGGCGCCCCGTGCACCCTGGTGCGGCGCAACCCGGATGGCGGCCACTCCCTCTCCATCCTCGAAGGGGAGCTGCCGCTGGCCCGCGCGGACTACGTGGCGCTCGACTCCACCGACTGCGCGACCGCCTGCGTGCGGGACGCGGACGCGCCGCGCACCGGGGACAACGCGCTGCCCGCGCGCGGCTACTGCTCCTCTTCCTGCGCCGAGGAGGGCAGCAGCGCCGGCTGCGGCAAGGGCTACAGCTGCCGGGCGCTCCTGCTCGACCGGTCCGCGCTGGAGGGGATGTGCGCGGCGGACCCGGCCCGCTGCCGCGCCTTCTCCGGGGACTACAACCCGCTCTTCTGCGCGAGGGACCCATGAGCCCGCTCCGTCCACTCGCCGCGCTGCTGCTCGCGCTCGCGGCGCTCCCCGCGCGCGCGCAGCCGGCGGAGGTGGAGGCCTCTTTGCCCACCACGCGGCTGGGGCTGGGGTTGGGCGCCTTCGCCTTCCTGCAGGCGCCCGGCGCGCCGGAGCGCAGCTCGGTGGGGCAGCTGCTCCGGGTGGAGCTGCAGCGCGACTTCGGCGAGCGGCTGGCGGTGTCGCTCTTGGGGCTGGCGGCGGCCCACCGGATGGGCCCGTCCTACACCGGCCTGGGCGATGGCGAGGCGCGCGGGGACTTCACCTCGCTCACCCCGGCCCTGGCGGCGCGGGTGAACTTGCTGGGCGGCGGGGCCACGCCGCAAGACGGCCGGCGCTGGTGGCTCTACGCGCGGGTGGGGGGCGGCTACACCTTCTTCTGGCCCACGGCGCTGCTGCCCCGGGGAGATCTCCTCCTCTTCGCCGGCCTCGGCTTCGAGTACCGCACCCACCTGCGCCACTTCGCGCTCGGGCTGGAGGCCACGCCCGCGTACTCGCCGCGCCTCTCCGTCTTCAGCCTGGCGATCACCCCCAACGTGCAGTTCGCGCTCTAGCCGCGCGCCTTCGAAGGAGCCGTCCCGTGTCTTCCTCCCTCGCCGCGCTCGCCTCGCTGCTCCTGGTGGCCGCGCCCACCCCCGCCGACCTCGAGCCGGCCGACTCGGGACCGCCCCGCGCCGCGCCAGCGAAGGGCGAGGCGCAGGCGCCCACCCCGGAGGGGGTGGAGACGGACCGGGTGCGCAGCGTGCAGCGCAAGGAGCTCTACAAGCGGGGGCGCTTGTCGATCACCCCGCAGGGGAGCGTCTCCATCAACGACCCGTTCTTCACCAAGGCCGGCGGGAGCCTGGCGCTGGCCTACCACCTGACGGACGCGGTGGGGGTGGGGCTGCGCGGCGGCCTGCTCCGGGCGCTCCCGGCGCAAGACCTCCAAACCGCGCGCGCCAACGTGGAGACCGCCATCCTCGCGGATCCCCCCGCCTGGCTGGCGATGGCGGAGCTGGAGTGGAGCCCGCTCTACGGGAAGCTCGCGCTGGGGGACTCCATCCACCACTTCGACGGCTACCTCTTCGCGGGGGGCGGCGTGGTGGCCACGCGCACCCGGAACATGGCCTTCGAGGCGGGGCTGGGCTTCCGCTTCGGCGCCACGTCCTGGCTGGCGCTCAACCTGTCGCTGCAGCAGACGCTCTACAGCAGCGCGCCGGCCGGCGGGACGGTGGCCATCCTCCAGTCCCTGGTCTCGGTGAACGCCGGGCTCACCCTCTTCCTGCCCTTCCGGCCGGCCCACCTGGAGCGCACGTGATCTCCACCCTCCTGCTCGCCGCGCTCGCCGCCGCCGCCGCCGTCCCGGACCGCGAGCGCGAGCTCCCGGTCATCCCAGCCGTGTCGGGCGAGGTCTTCACCCGCGGCGGGCGCCTGGAGCTCTCTCCGCTGGCGACGCTCTCGGTGAACGACGCCTTCTACCGGAAGTCCGTCTTCGGGCTCGGCGCGGCGTACCACCTGGGGGAGACCGTGGCGGTGGCCGGCTACGCGGGCTACGCGCTCAGCACCCCCGCCCGCTCCATGCAGCTGTGCGGCACGGCCCAGGCGCCGGATGGCTGCGCGTTCCCCAGCGAGGAGACGCTGCGCGGCTGGGCGCCGGGCCGGCTCCTGGGCGTCGCCGGGCTGGAGCTGCAGCTGGCGCCGCTCTACGGGAAGCTCTCGCTCTTCGCCGAAAGCTTCGTGAGCTTCGACGTGTACCTGGTGGCAGGCGGCGCGGCCGTCCTCTACGAAGGGCCGGGGGACGCGCCCGACACCACGGCGCTGCGCCCGGGGGTGGGCGGCAAGCTGGGGCTGGGGGCGCACGTCTTCCTCACCCGCTGGCTCGCCTTGCGCGCCTGCGCCCAGGAGCTGGTCTACCTGGAGGTGCTGCGCCGCAACGACGCCCTCCAGTCCGCGGTGCGGCCGCAGCTGATGGTGGAGCTGGGGCTCTCCTTCTTCCTTCCCTCCTTCTCGGAGCAGGGCTCATGAACGCGGCAGCGCTCGCAGTGCTGATCGCCTCCGCGACCGGCGGGGTGGAGGAGGCGCAGGAGCTCTTCAAGGCGGGCGACTACGCGCAGGCCGCCGTCGCCGCCTCGGAGCTGGACGGCGCGGACGCGCGGCTGGTGGTGGGCAAGTCGCTCTACCGGATGGGGCTGCTGCAGGCGGCGCTGGCGGAGTTCTCGGGGATGCTCGAGGGCGGCTCCGGCACGCCGCAGGCCCGCAAGGCGATCGAGTGGCTCGTCTTCATCAGCCGCAAGGGCAAGAACCCGCGCAGCGCGCAGGAGCAGCTGGCGCGCTTCCAGGAGTCCGAGCTGCCGGAGCGCTACCGCGCGGAGATCGCCCTGCTGCTCGCGCGCTACCACTTGGAGCGCGCGCTGGAGCAGGACCGCGCCGGCAGCCGCGCCGAGGCGGATGCCAGCGCGGTGAAGGCGCGGCGGCTGGCGCAGGAGCTGCCCCGCGAGTCGAAGGAGTACGCCACCGGCCGCTATGTGGAGGCGCTCACCTGGGTGCGCGCGGACGAGCTCGCCCCGGCGGTCGCGGCCCTGCGCCAGGTGCTCAAGCTGACCGCGCCCGGCGCGCAGGGGGCGGATCCCCAGCTGCGCGAGCTCGCCTTCCTGCAGCTGGGGCGGCTGGCCTACGGCCAGAAGCAGTTCCGCCCGGCCGCGGCCTATTACCGGAAGCTCTCCGCGGGCTCCGCGCGCTGGCTGGACGCGCTCTTCGAGAGCGCCTGGGCGAGCTTCCGGCTGGGGCACGACGACCGCGCGCTGGGGAACCTGGTGACGCTCGCCTCCCCGTTCTTCAAGGACCAGTACTACCCGGAGGGGTACCTGCTGCGGGCGCTCATCTACTACGAGAACTGCCGCTTCCCGGAGGCGGCCGCGGTGGTGGATGACCTGGAGGCGACCTACGGTCCGCTCCACCGCAGGCTGAGCGCGCTGCTCCAGGAGGAGCTCGCCCCGGCGGAGGCGTACGACCGCTTCCGCGACGACGCGGGCGCGGCCCAGGAGGGCGTGGTGCAGCGGGCGCTGCGCGCGGCGCTCACCGACAAGGAGCTGGAGGCGCTGGACGCCACGGTGGTGGAGCTGGAGGGGGAGCTGGACGCGCTGGAGGCGCAGCCGGAGTCCTTCCGCTACTCCGCGCTCGCGAAGCGGTTGGGGGAGCAGCTCAAGGCCAACCGCCAGGCGCTGCGCGAGCGCGCGGGCGCGGTGGTGAAGAAGCGGCTGGGGGTGCAGAGCGCCGAGCTGCGGACGCTGCTCGCCAACGGGCTGCGGCTGCGGGTGGAGATCTCCGGCCACGAGAAGGAGCAGCTGGAGGTGGCGCTGCGCACCGGCGAGCTGCGCACGGACGCGCTGAGCGACTACGCGTACTCCGTGGAGGTCTCCGAGGGGGAGGTGTACTGGCCGCTCAAGGGCGAGTACTGGCGCGACGAGCTGGGCACCTACCTCTACACGCTGACCCGCGGCTGCGCGGCGCACCGCGCCGGCTCCGCCGGCTTCTAGGCGGCGCGGGCGGCGCGGCTGACGCGGGCGCGGACCGCGAGCTCGCGCGCGAGCGCCTTGAGCTCGTCCACGCCGGAGGCGTTGGGGGCCGTGTCGTAGACGACCTCGTAGCCGAGCCCGGCCTGGTTGATGGACTCCGAGCGGGGCACGCGCGCCTTGAGCACCGGCACCGAGAGCTCGCGCAGCGCCTGCTCCATGGCGTCGTTGGTGGCCTGGGTGCGGCGATCCCAGAGGTTCACCACGGCCACCAGCTGGCCGCTGGACTCGTGGAGCTCCTTCCAGGCGTTCTCGATCTCCTGCAGCCCCTGCAGCGCGAAGGCGCCGGTGGGCACCGGGGCGACCACCACGTCCGCGTAGGCGAGCACCGCCTCGGTGAAGGCGCCGATGGCGGGCGGCGTGTCGATGACGACCGCGTCCGGCACCCAGCCGAGCCCGGCCAGCGCGCGGGGGATGGCCTCCAGCCGCCGGCCCCAGCCGAAGAGCTCGCGTTCGAGCGCGGCCATGCGCTGGCAAGAAGGCGCGATGAAGAGGTTGGACCGCCGCGGCGCGGGCTGCACCACCTGCGCGAGCGTGTGGCGCGGCCGCGGGCCGAAGGTGTCGCCCAGGCAGGGGCGCTCCATGGGCTCGAGCCCGAGCACCAGCGAGCCGTGGGCCTGCGGGTCGAAGTCCAGGAAGAGCACCCGCTTCCCTTCGTCCGCCAGCGCCGCCGCGGTGTGCACCGCCAACGTCGTCTTGCCGACGCCCCCCTTGATGGTCGCGAACGCGATCGACGGCATGCTGCCTCCCTGTAGTCGCCTGTAGCGTGCGATGGTCCGCCGGCCCGCTGACGGGGGCAATTTTTTTACCCAGCCGCCTTCGAGGTGCCCCATGCGCTACCGGATCTTGCTCGCCTCCTTCGCCTGCGCGGGGCTGCTCGCCTGCGGCGACGCGCCGCCCAACGTCCAGGACGCCGGCGGTGGGTCTGACTCGGGGACCCCCGGCTCCGACTCCGGCACCCCCGGCTTCGACTCCGGCACCCCCGGCTCCGACTCCGGCACGCCTGGCTCGGACGCCGGCCCCACCGGGGATCGGGACCCCTTCGCCGACGCCGGCGCGGTGGAGAGGGTGGACGGCGGCTTCGTCTTCACCGAAGGGCCGTACTGGGTTGCCAGCCGCGGCGCGCTGCTCTTCTCGGACGTCCAGGCCAACCGGATCTGGCAGTACACCCCGCCCGGCCAGGCGTCCTTTACGCCGTACCGTCAGAACACCGGCGGCGCGAACGGCCTGGGCTTGAACCCCGCTGGCGAGCTGCTCGCGTGTGAAGGCGGGAACCGGCGCGTCTCCCGCCAGCTCTCGGACGGCGGCGTGGTGGCGCTCGCCGACAAGGGGCCGGACGGCGGGCTGCTCTTCTCGCCGAACGACCTGGTCGTCCGCGGGGACGGCACCGTGTACTTCACCGACTTCTCCACCACCGCGCCGGCCGTGTTCCGGGTGAACCCCGCGGGCGAGGTCTCGCTCGTCACCAACGCGCGCACGCGCCCCAACGGGGTGGTGCTGTCCCCGGACGAGAAGGTGCTCTACGTGGCGGACCTCGGGGCGAGCCAGCTCTGGGCGTACGCCGTCAACGCGGACGGCACGGTGGGCCCGGGCGCGCTCTTCACGCCCACCACCGTGGGCGGCGGCGGAGGTGGCGGCGACGGCGTCTGCGTGGACGACGACGGCAACCTCTACGTGGCCACCACGCCGGGGCTGAAGGTCTTCCGCCCGGACGGCGGCTACCGCCGCACGCTGGTCATCCCCGAGCAGCCGGCGAACTGCTCCTTCGGAGACGCGGACCGCCGGACGCTCTACATCACCGCCCGCACGGGGCTCTACCGCGTGCGGCTCGCCGTGCCGGGGCTCCCGTAAGGGACTGGCTCCGCTGAAGACATCCGTCTTTCGCTTGAAGCCCTCGAGGGCGGCGCCTGTCCCCCCGGCAGTGCGCTCATCGAGGCAAGGCCCTGCCTCGATGAGCGCTGCAGCGGGGGGACAGGCACCGCCCTCAGGGGTTCTTAGCGAACGGCGCAGGTGTTCAGCGGAGCCAGTCCCCGCTCGCGCGCAGAGGACGCAGCTCGTCCTCCAGGTCTCTCACGCGCCGCGCGGGCGTCCCCGCGTAGACGCCCGGCTCGAGCAGGCTCTTGGTGACCACCGCGCCCGCGGCGACCACCACGCCCGGTCCGAGCGTCACGCCGGCGAGGAGGATGGCGTTGGCGCCCACCCAGCACCCGTCGCTGATGGTGACCGGCGCGCGAACCACCTCGCCCCCGCGCATGGCAGCGCCGCCGAGCCGGTGCGAGCTGGTGTAGATGCTCACGCGCGGCGCGACGTGGACGCCGCGGCCGATCTGGATCTCCTCGCTCAGGTCGAAGAGGCAGTCGGTGTTGATGAACGAGTCGCGCCCCACGGTCAGGCGCGCCACGCCGGTGAGCCGCACCCCGGAGGAGAGCCGGCCGTGGACCCGGAAGCCGAAGAGCAGCCGTAGCAGGCGAGCCCTGGCGCTGCAGCTCACCAGCGGCGAGGCGAGGGCCGCGTGCAGCACCTCGATGGAGCGGACGCGGCTGCGCGCCGGGACCGCCGCGAGCGCCCTGCGCGCCCGCTTGCTCACAGACATGTCTTGGTCGCTCACCCGCGCTCCCTCCCGCCCCCCAAGGCGCGAAGTTGATAAGCGCGGGCCATGGGTCAAGTCCACCCACGGTCAGGGGAAATGTTGGGCCCTGGGCGGCTCAGTAGAGGAGGTAACGCGCGTCCGCCGTCAGTGGCGACGCCATCAGCCGCGAGCGCTGGGCCTCACCCACGGAGTCCTGGAGCAGGGAGATCTTCTTCTCCAGCTGGGAGAGCTCGGCGAAGCACGCGTCCGAGGCCGCGAGCTGCTTCTGCTCCTGAGGGCTGAGTTGCGAGGCGATCCGGTAGCGGGGCAGGCGCCGCAGCCCCTCGGGCGTAAACCCGTCGCCGAGCGCCTCCAGCTCCTGCTGCAGCTGCGCGATGCGCGTCTGCGCGCGGGCGATCTGCGCCTCCAGCTCCGCCACGGCGCGCTCCTCTGGGCCGCGCGCAGACCGAGGCACCACCAGCCGCGCTGGGGTGTACGTGCGCTCCACCGCCCGGCGCACCAGGTTCGTCGTAACCCTCGTGTCCATGACGCCTCCTGCGAGGTTCTCGCGCGAGCGGCTCGATGCGTCGCTTCCGCAGCTTCCGCTTACAGAGCGGCGCTCGGCGCGAGTTTCCGCTCGGGGGAATGCTGACGGGCTCGTCCTGGCTCGGGTGTCGTAAGCGCGCAGCCGAGAGGCGAGCGAAGGGCGAGAGCACCCGCGCCCCTCGACTCCGCTCGGGGTGAACGGAGCTCCACCGCCTCTCAGCGCGCCTGCACCACGCGCTTGACGCCCCGGCGCAGCAGCAGGTCGGGCAGCTTGAGGCGGTGATCTCCCTGGGCCACGAGCGTGGCCCCCTCGCGCGTCACGTTCGCGGCCAGCCCGCGCTGGAGCGCGAGCCGCCACTGCTCCAGCGCGCCCTCGTCCAGGCCGAGCTCTTCCACCGCCGTTTGCGGCGCGCCCTCGCGGTGCAGCAGCCGGAGCACCGCACGCGCGGGACCATCCGGCGGCGGCTCGTCCGGGAAGTCCCGGGCGTCCACCTGCGGCGCGCTCGGGCGGAGCTGATCTCGCAGCGCCGCCAGCGACTCGAACGGGTTGCCTTTGGGTGCCTTCGCCATGCGTCCGCTCGCTCGGCAGGACGTGGGGCCTCCGCCCGCCGCGCGCGACCTACCTTACAAGCGAAAGGAGGCACTTCCAGCCATGGCCGAGACGACCGCGCAGGCAACCGAGGTGATCCACGCCCCCGCATCCGAGGTCTGGGACGCGCTCACGGATCCACAGAAGGTGAAGACGTACTTCATGAACGCCGAGGTGAAGACGGACTGGAAGGAGGGCAGCCCCATCACCTGGAGCGGCGAGTTCAAGGGGATGAAGTACTCCGACAAGGGTGAGCTCCAGGAGGTCCGTCCCCAGCGGCGGCTCTCCTTCTCCCACTACAGCCCCATGAGCGGTCTGCCGGACGTGCCGGAGAGCTACCACCTGGTGACGATCGACCTGACGCCCACGCAGAGCTCCACCCAGGTGACGCTCACCCAGTCCAACCTCACCGGCGGCGTCACCCAGGCGGACCGCGAGCGCCGCGCCGAGTTCGAGAAGGCGTGGCAGGCGATGCTGGGCGGGCTCAAGGACGTGGTGGAGAAGCACTGACGGCCGGTCTTCCCCGCGCACGTGCGCCCCTCGAGTTCGCTCGGGGTGACCGGGGCTAGCGCCGGCGGCGGCGAAGCAGGAGCGCACCCGTTGCGAGCCCCGCGAGGAGCCCCGCGCCCGGCATCTGGTTGCACGCCACCGTCAGCGTCAGCGGGGCCAGCGGCTCGCCCGCGTCCGGGGGCTCCGTCCCCGCGTCGGGGGGCTCCGTCCCCGCGTCCGGGATGAGGACCTCCAGCGTGAGCGTGGGCCGCTGCGCCAGAACCGGCCACTCGCTGTCCTTGAAGGTCATCATCCCGGTGAGCCCGTTGCGCAGCGCGAAGCCGTCGTTGGGGCGCGCCCCGCTCACCCACGCCTGCACCGCCGCCACGCCGGCGTCGCCCAGCGGGAGCTCGAACGGCCCGAGCGCCGTGGGGGCTCGGACCGACACCAGCGCAGAATCGCTGTCCAGCAGCCCGGCCGCGCCCGGCTGCTCCCAGGGGGTCCCGCCATCGGTCGTGGTCCACGAGGCGCCAAGCTCGGTCCAGGGGCGCGCCAACACGTGGGCCTCGAATTGGATCTGCCCGTTGCGCCGCTCCAGCATGAGCCCCAGCGACGCGGACTGGACCACCGTCCCCTGCGGCAGGCTGGAGAGGTCGAACCAGAGCAGCCCCGCCGAGTTGAACTGGGTCGAGCCCGCGAGCCGCAGGCCGCTCTCGTCCAGGTTGCCGCCGGTGGGTGGCCCGTGGGCGATCACCGTGTCCTCGCAGCCGGCATAGGCGGCAGAGGGCGACTCGCCGTCACGGAACAAAAGGCTGACGCCGCCCGCCACCACGCGCAGCGCCGGCCGGGAGGCCACCGTTGGCGCCTCGCAGCCGTTGTAGGTGGACGCGTCCTCGTAGCCGTAGTTCTCCAGCTGGACGCCGAAGTTCGCGCCGGGTTGATCCACCCACTTCTGCACCAGCGCCACGCCGGCCGCGTTGAAGGTCAGCGTGAACGGCCCCACGGCGCTGGTGATCCCCTGGGCCACCGCGACCGGGGAGCGATCCGTCGCCCCAAGTGCCCCGCTCACCTCCCACGGCACGCCCGCCGAGCGCAGGTGAAACGTGGCCTCGCCCTCCGTCCACGGAACGAGCAGCTCGCGGACGAAGAAGGGGACGGACTCCGTGGTGGCATCCACCGCGTTGAGCTCCAGCTGGGCGGAGGTGATCGCCGTGCCCACCGGGATGGAGGAGAGGTCGAAGCGGATGAGGGACGCGTTGTCGTTGGGCCAACCGTCCACGCGCAGGTTGTTGTTCGCGTAGACGGTGTCCGGGTCGTTGTAGGGCTCGTTCGCGTTGGTCACGGTGATGGTGACGTCCCGAACGGCGCCGGGCGCGGCGCCCCGCTGGAACACGCGCGTCTCCCCGCGCGCGCGGCCGAAGGCCAGCAGCGCCAAGGCGAGGGCGGCGGCACGGTGCAGGGAAGGCCCCAAACAGCCGAGATCGAAGCCGGACAAACCCCGGCCGGCAATGTCGGTCCGGGCAGTAGAATGACCCTCCCGCGACATGGCGAAGAAGGCGAACAAGAACCAGCTCAGTCTGCTGGATGTGGGGGTCCTGCCCAGGCCGGCCAGAGCGCCGGCCCCTGCTGGAATTGCCGAGCAATCTTCGACCGTTACAGTCCTTCCGCTGCGCCCCTCGACTTCGCTCGGGGTGACCGGAGAGCCCTCGACTTCGCTGGGGGTGAGCGCAGACCTGCCGGGCGCGGGGCATGACCCCTTCCCCTTCCTGGGCACCAGCCTCAACGCGCTCGGCAAGCAGGACCTCTGGTTGATCTGCCGGGGCCGCCAGACCGCGCGGACGGTGCTGCTGTCGCTGGCGGGGCGGCCGCAGGCGGCCAGCTACGCCGGCTTGCGGGTGGCCACGCTCTCCGCGGTCCTGGCGGAGGCCTCGGGCGCGGCGCTGCTGGGCGCCCCGCGCGAGGTCTCCTCGCCGCTGCTCCCCCAGACGCACCCGTGGGCTGCCAAGCTCGCCACCCGGCCCGGGCTGCGGCGGCTCTTGCGCGGGCACCTGGAGCGGCTGCACCTGCTCTGCGCGGCGGGCGTCACTCCCTCTGGCCTGCGCCCCGAGCTCACCGCGCTGCTCTCCGCCGGCTGGGGCAAGACGGCGCGGGTGCGCGCCGCGGAGCAGCTGCGCCGCCGGGTGCCCAAGGACACGCGCGTGGTCTCGGTGGGCTTCGGCCCAGAGGGCTTCTCCTTCGCCGGGCAGGTGGGACTTCTCGAGCGAGCGCTCCTGCGGACGCTGGGCGCCGCGCCGCTGGACGCCTCCGCGCCGCCCGCGAAGCTGCCCCCGCGCTCGCTCACCACGCACGTGCTGGCGGATCCGCACGCGGAGGCCCGCGCCATCGCCGAGGCCGCGCTCGGGCAGCCGGACGGGGTGCTGGTGCTGGTGCCGGACGAGGCCACCGACTCCCGCGTCCGCGCCGCGCTCTGGCGCAACGGCGTGCGCGTGGCGGACCGCGGCTTCTCTGCCCTCAGCCACCACGCGCTGGTGGCGCTCTTGCGGCCGCTGGTGCCGCTGGTGGGCAGCAAGGGCGAGGAGCCGGTGGACTACGAGGCCATCGTCCACCTGCTGCTCAGCCCCGTCCTCTCCCGCCGCGCGCTGACCGGGCCGAAGGAGGAGGTGGCGGAGGACCCCTTCGCCTACGAGGACGACTTCCTCGCGGAGGAGGAGCCGGACGAGACGCACGAGCAGCGCTCGCGGCTCTCCCCGCGCCACGCCCGCGAGCTGCTCCTGCGCTGCCGCCGCGTGCGCGCCACCCTGCCGGAGTGGCGGGACCGGCTGCGCGGCGAGGCCTTCGAGCTGACCGGCAAGGAGGGCAACGCCCGGGACGAGGCCCAGCAGAAGGCGCTGCGCAGCCGGCTCTCCTCCGCGCAGGTGTTGATCGACCGGCTGGAGCTTTTGCTCGAGTGCGCCCGCGAAGGGACGCTGGCGGGGCTCGCCCGCTTCGTGCGCACCGTGGGGCTGGCGGACAAGAAGTCCGACAAGCTGGGCCACGCCGTGGCGCGCGCGCTCGCCGCCGCCGGCGCCACCCCCGCCAGCGCCGAGGCCTTCGAGGAGGTGCTCTCCGGCGCGCTGGCCAGCTCCCGGCTGGAAGAGGGCGTGGAGGTGCTCGCGTACGAGGACTACGACGGGCGGCGCAGCAAGCTGGTGCTGTGCGCGGGCGTGCACGACAAGGGGCTCTCCCGCGCGGGGGTGCACGACCCCTTCCTCGGCGAGAGCGACCACGCGGCGCTCGGGCTGGCGCACGGGCAGGCCAAGGTGCACGAGCGGCTGCTCCTCTTGCGCTGGGCGGTGAGCCGCGCCGGGGCCGCGGCGGCCTTCTCCACCAAGACGGACGCGAGCGGCCGGCGGGTCTCGCTCCCCGCGGAGCTGGCCGCTGAAGTGGCGCTGGACGCGGGGCGGCGCCACGCCGCGTACGGCCTGCCGCTGCCGGGCGAAGGCCACCACGCAGGCGCGCTCCCGGAGCTGGCGGACCTGCTCGCGCTGCGCCCGGCCGAGGTGACCGGCGCCGAGGCCTCGGACGACGACGCCTGCGAGCAGCTGGACGCGGAGTGGGTGCGCGCGGGCTACCGGATCCACGGCCGCACCGCGCCTGGGCTGCCCCCCACCCCGCCGCTGGACACCCGCGCGCCGCTCTCGCGGCTGCTCCAGGAGCGCGAAGGCCTCCTGCCCGGCTCGCTGCGGCCGCTGTTGGGCTACGTGGGCGGCCCCGCCCTGCCCGAGCGCTTCGTCCTCTCGGCCACGCGGCTCTCGGACTTCACCCAGTGCCTCTTCCGGGCGTTCTTGGCGCACGCGCTGCGGCTCAAGGCCCCGCAGGACGTGGAGGAGGAGTACACGCCTTCGGAGATTGGAGACTTCCTCCACGACGCGCTGGCCAAGGCCACCGGCGGGCTGCGCTGGGTGGTGCCGCAGGCGGAGCTTTCGGCCACCCGCGCCAAGGCGCTGGAGACGCTCTGCGCCGCCACCGAGCAGCGCTTCGCGCGGGAGGACCCGGACTTGGGGTCGGACCTCTCGCGCGCCATCCTCTCCGCGCGCGCCGGCGTGGTGGAGCGCTGGAAGCGCCACTGGGCGAAGTACCTGGACGCCCGCATCACCTCCGTGGAGGCGCACAACGCGGAGGTGTTCCGCTGGGTGGCGCGGGTGATGAAGGGCTGGCCGGAGCTTTCGGACGCGCTCACCGCGCTCGGGCGGGAGGAGCTGCCGAGCAAGGCGGCCAAGGAGCGGCTGGAGAAGAGCGTGGCGGCGGGGCTGCTGGAGAGCCAGGGTGACTTCGAGCAGGCGCTGGACACCGGCGCGCTGCTCTGCCTGCTCAAGGACGGCCCGCGCTCGGGGGACGAGATCGGCGCGGTGAAGCGGCGGCTGGCCACGCCGGAGGCGCGGGCGCGGGTGGGCAAGCTCTTCGACAAGTTCCGCGCGGTGGCGGAGGGGCAGCTGGCGGCGCCGGAGGGAGACCAGGAGGTGGTGGCGGTGGAGCTGCCGTTTGGCGCGGCCGAGCACAGCCGCGGCGCGCCGGCCGTGCTGGCGCTGGGCGCGCACGGGGTTGCCGTGCAGGGGCGGCTGGACGCGGTGGTGCTCTCGCGCGGGCGCAAGGCGGGCGGCGGCCACTACAAGGTCGTGGACTACAAGACGGGCGGCCCGGCGCAGACGGCGCTGCAGGACGTGGAGGCGCTCACCCACCCGCAGCTGCTCTTCTACGGGCTGGCGCTGCGCGAGCGGCTGGCGGAGGCGCCGGGGGAGCTTTCGCCGCTGCCGATCAAGGAGGTGGCGTACGACGCGGTGAAGGACAAGCCGGTGCGGGTGACGCTCGGCCCCACCCAGCTGGACGAGGCGGCGGAGAGCTTCGGCGCGCTCTTGGACCGGGCCCAGGAGGGGCAGTTCGCCCTGCACCCGCACCCGCTGCGCTGCCCGCTGGTGGACTCCACCAAGCGGTGCGACTTCGCCGAGGTCTGCCGCTTCCGCGAGTCCTTCCGCGACGAAGGGGAGGCCGCGCCGTCCGCCGAGGTGAGCGATGAGTGAGACCGGGCTGTTGGTGATGAGCGCGCCGGCGGGCTCGGGGAAGACCACCCGGCTGGTGCGCGAGTACCTGCGCTGCATCGCCGAGCTGCCCGTCCCCAGCGTGGTGGCCATCACCTTCACCCGCAAGGCCGCCGCCGAGCTCTTGGACCGGGTGAGCGACGTGCTCGCCACGCTGGCCGAGGGGAAGCTGCTGGACGCGCGCCAGCGCGAGCTGGCGGACGGCGTCTACCTCTCCCGGGAGAAGGCGGCGCAGGCGCTGGCGCTCTTGCCGGCGGCGCCGGTGTCCACCGTGGACAGCTTCGTGCTGGCGCTCCTCCAGGAGTTCCTGCTGGACGCGGCGCTGCCGCTGCCGGACGGGACGCGGGTGCCGGTGGACGGCCCGCTCGAGCTGGAAGGCCACGTCGAAGACGTGTACCGGACCGCCGCGCGGGACGTGCTGGAGGAGCTCTCCGAGGACGCGCGCGCGGTGCTGGTGCACGCCACGGTGAAGGACGCCTCGGCGGATCTGGCGCTGCTGGCGCGGGAGAGCGCGGTGGGGCGGCTGTCCGCGCGGGGCTTGAGCGCGGCGGTGGGCAGCGCCGTGACGGACGCGCTGGCCCGCCTCTTCCGCGCGCTGCCAGAGAGCCAGGTGAACGGCGCCGGCAAGCGCGTGCACGACGCGGTGACGCAGTGGATGGCGGCGCGCGAGGCCCAGCCGGAGCTGCCGCCGCCGGCGGGGCTCTTGGTGTGGCTGCTCCTGCTCGGCAAGAAGAGCGACGCGTACGCCCAGCGGGACGCGCTGCTCGCGCAGGTGTTGGAGCCGCACGGGCTCGCGGGCGTGGTGCCCACCTGCGAAGGGCTCAAGTTCGACGATGGCTGGACGGAGGACGGGGCGCTGGAGAAGGCGGACGCGCTGGCGGGGGCGCTCACCCGGCTCGCGGCGGCCACGCGCGGGCGGGCCCTGCGGCAGATGGCCGAGCGCGGGCGGCTCGGCTACGACGAGATGCTGGTGGCCGCCACCGAGCTGTGCCGCACCGCCCGGCCGCTCCTGGCGCGAAGGTACCGGGCACTGCTGGTGGACGAGGTGCAGGACACCAACCCCGCGCAGCTGGACTTCTACCGGGCGTTCCACGCGGTGGGGGAGCCGGGCAGCTTCCGCGCCGTCTTCGTGGGGGACGTGCGCCAGTCCATCTACCGCTTCCGGGCGGCGGATCCCCACGGCTGGACGCCGCTGTTGGACCTGGCGCGGCAGACCGGCTCCCTGGAGGAGCTCACCACCAACTACCGCTCGAGCGAGCTCTTGGTGAAGGCGCAGCGGGTGCTGGTGGACGCGCTGCGCGCCGCGGGCGAGGAGGGGCTGGCGCCGCTGGCGGGCATGGGGGCGCGGCCGGGGGCGCCGTACGGGACGCTGGGCGGGAGCGCGTGGCCATCGCCCGTCGTGGTGGTGGACGCGGGCGAGGACGAGGCGATCGGCAAGCCGGAGGTGCACGAGCGGGTGCTCACCCTCTTCGCCGCGCGGCTGAAGGAGCGCTGGGCGGACGCGGGCAACGTGAAGGAGAGCGCCGCGGTGCTGGTGCCCAGCTGGGTGATGGGGCGCCGGGCGGTGGAGCAGCTGCGGCAGGCGGGGGTGCGCGCGCAGCTGTGGGGCGAGCGGGCGCTGCTGGAGTCGCGCGTGGCCAAGGACCTGCGCCGGCTGATGCAGGCGCTGCTGGATCCATCGGACGGCGTCTCGGTGGTGGGCGTGCTCAAGCACCCGTCCATTGGCGTGACGGATGCGGGGCTGTTGCGGCTCTCGCGCGGGCCGGGGCTGGCGGCGGTCTTCCTCGAGGAGGACGAGGCCGGGCCGCTCTCCGTGCTGGTGGAGGGGTTGGGGGACAAGGACGCGCGGGCGCTGGAGCGGGCGCGGCCGCTGTTGTGCGAGGCGCGCCGGGGCGTTGGCCGGCGCCCCACCGCCGAGGTGCTCGAGGCGCTGGTGCACGGGCTGCGCTGGCGCGCGCTGCTGGCCGCGGGGCCGGAGGGCTTCGAGGCGATCGCCCCGGGCGAAGGGTTGGCGCAGCTGGACCTCCTGCTGGACCTGGTGCGCGCGCTCGAGGAGCGGGGGACGGACCCCTGCCACGCGCTGGACGTGCTGACGCCGGACCCGCACCGCCAGGAGGACCTGCCGCCGGTGCGCCTGCACGCGGGCGGGCAGACGGTGGAGGTGGTGACGCTCCACGGCGCCAAGGGGCTGGCCTGGGACCACGTGGCCCTGCTCGGCGTGGGGCACAGCGGCGGCGGGCCGGAGTACGCGCCGCGGACGTTCAAGCTCGGGCGGCTTCTGGGGAAGGCGCAGCTGGGGATTCGCCTGGACCCGTCCGGCGCGCTGCGGGCGAGCGAAGATCCCGTGGCGGCGCTCCTGACGCTGCACGAAGCCTGCGAGGACCGCGCGGAGACGCTGCGCGAGCTCTACGTCGGCTTCACCCGCGCGCGCACCACGGTGACGCTGGGCTTCCCGGCCACGAAGGCGCGGCGCGCGGTGAAGGTGCATGAAGTGGTGCGGGAGGCGCTGCTCACCCGGAAGGAGGAGCTGGGCGAGGCGGTGCAGTGGGTGGCGGCCCGCTCCGTGGCGGTGCGGCCGGCGGAGCTGCCCTGGCGCGCGCCCACCGTGCGGCGCGCGGAGCTCACCGCGCAGGCGGCGCTCCCCAGCGGCTGGCAGCTCTCCCAGCCCACCGCGCTGGGGGACTACCTGAGCCATGACGTCTGCTCGGAGATCCGCGCCCGGCTGCGCGGCGCCGCCACGCTGACGCTGGGCAGCGGCGCGCCGGCCTTCCCGGACCACCCGCTGCTTCGGGCCACGCCGGAGAACGTGCTGGGGGAGCTCATCCACGGCTGGCTGGAGCACTGGGCGTTCCAGGGCGCCGCCACGCAGACCAAGGCGGACGCGTACCTGCGCGAGCGCTGGGGGCTCACCGAAGAAGGCAGCGCGCCCGAGGTCCGCGGCCTGCTCTCGAGCTGGCTGCGCACCGCGGCTGAGGCCATTCGAGACGGGCTGCCAGGCTTCGCCGCGCTGCTGGAGGGGAAGCTCCACTTCGAGTGGCCGGTGCTGGGGCGGCTGGACGGGAGCGTGGTGACGGGCCGCACCGACCTGGTGGTGGAGAAGCCGGACGGCGGGCTGGTGGTGGTGGACTTCAAGGCGGGCAGCCGCGTGGCCCACGGCCTGGACGACATCCCCGGCTTCAACGACTACGCGCTGCAGCTGGAGGCCTACCGGCGCCTGCTCACCGCGAGCGGCCGCCGCGTGGACGAGGTGGGGCTGCTCTACGTCCGCAACCCCGGCCCCAGCTGGGTGCGCTTCCCCACCTCGCCGGCCGCGGCCGAGGCGGTGCCGCCCTCGACTGAGGCGCTCCCGAGCAGGGCGCCTGCAGCGCCGCTCGCGCCGATGCGCAAGCAGCTCTCGCTGTTCGACGAGTGACCCGGTCACCCCGAGCGAAGTCGAGGAGGCGCGCATCCGCGACGGGGGCTGCACTCCCACCGACGTCCCCCGGCTCAGGCGGGCTTCGGGAGCTCCAGGCTGACGTCCGCGTTGGTCACCTTCGCGCCGAAGAGCGCGAGCGGCTCGGCCGGGAGGCCCGGGTAGCGGCGCTGCATCTCCTCCCCGAACTTCACGCTGGCCAGGCCGGGCTGCACCCGCCCGCTCACCTCGGCGGAGAGCTCCACGGGCTCGCCGTTGAGCGTCTGGAAGTTCTTGGTGTTGAGCGTCTGGTTCACGCCGACGGGGGCCGGGTGCACGGAGACGGAGAAGAGCTCCTTGCCGTCCTCGGCCTTCACCGAGCCGGTGTTCCCGCTCAGTTGCAGCGCGTCCATCTCCTTGGGGTAGCCGAAGATGAAGTGCCCGCGCTGCCGGTTCTCGAAGCTGTCCACCGGCATGGTGAGCGTGTGCCAGCCCTTCTCGCCGTCCGGCGTCTCCACCTTCACCGCGAAGGAGGCCTCGGTATAGGGCTTCATCCCGTCCGGCGGCGCGCCCAGGTGCTGAACGGTGACCTGCCCCAGCGCCTGATCGGCGAAGGAGACCGGCTTCAAGCCCGTGGGCGCAAGCCATTCGTCCACCGCCTTCGCCGGCAGCGGGAACCGGGCGGTGAGGACGTCAACCGCGTGAAAGCGCGTGGGGAAGGTGTACGTGCGGCGCCCCACGCCCGGGAGGTCCACCGTCTTGGTGGTGGTGTCCGGCGCGGCGGGACGGCGCTGATTCGAGATGGGCTGAGACATGTTTCATGTATCGCCGCCCCCTCCGAGCGCGTTTCTTGACCCAGATCACGAAATGCCAGCCACCGTCGCGTGGCCGGGCTCGGGCGTGGAGGGCCCGTAGGGAGCGAGACGTTCAGGGTCGCGCTGCGCAGCACCCGCATGGGTCCCTCGGTGGTGCGCTCGAGGCCGCGGTGGGTTGCACAGCTGCAGCCCACGCAGTGGGCGCTCGCCACGCACCGCTCCGTCCGGCGTGCCCCGCAGTGTGGAGCGCTCAGTGCCCTGGAGGGCACGCTTTGCTCCACAGTGAAGGTTCGGGCCGCGGTGTGAGCGCGCTGGGCGCGCCGCTCGAAAGATGGTCGGGTAGACCAGCAGTTTCCTCCTGCTGGCCCCCCACAGATCCGGACGTGCGGAATTCCCGCATCCGGCTCTTCAATACGCGGGTTTCGCTGCTGAGACGTGGACGCTGTGGACGACGCGTGGAGGTGGTA
>JBGATB010000063.1:0-49565 GCA_044229415.1 Myxococcaceae bacterium
AGGTCCCCCACCGTGGTGAAGCTGCCGGGGAGCGAGCGGATGAGCCCTTCGCGCGCGGCCTCCAGCTCCTTGGGCTGGATTGGCCGCTGCTTGATCCCCTCCAGCTCGTTGATGAACTCCTTGAGGGACGGCCCGGTCACGTCCGCGCGCACCGCGCTGGTGGCGATGACAGGCCCCTCGCCGCGCCGCGCGTCCAGGTACGCGTTGGCGCCGTAGGAGTAGCCCTTGGCCTCGCGCAGGTTCATGTTCAGCCGGCTGCCGAAGAAGCCGCCGAAGACGGTGCTCGCCAGCTCCAGCGGCGCCACCTCTTCGCTCTGCGCGCGCACCGCGGGGCGCCCCACCGCGATGACCGTTTGCCCCAGGCCAGACTTGGGCACCATCACCACCTGCCGCGGGCGTTCCGGCACGTCTGGCGGCGCGGGCGGGCGCACCGCGGGGGACTTCCAGCTGCCGAAGGCCTCCTTCGCCCACGCCACCGCCTGATCCAGCGTCACGTCCCCGGTGGCGATGAACACCGCGTCCCTGGGGCCCAGGTTCGTTTTGTAGAAGGCGCGCAGGTCCTCGAGCGTGAGCTTCTCCACCGACTCGGGCGTGCCGCTGCCGGGCCGCGCGTAGGGGTGGTCCGCGCCGTAGAGGGTCTGCCCGAGCGCCTCGTTCAGCAGGTACTCGGGCGAGCCCACCGACAGCGCGAGCGTGGCCAGCCGGCGCCCCTTCTGCCGCTCGAACTCCGCCTTCTCGAAGCGCGGCCCACGCACCACCTGCGAGAGCAGCCGGGTAGCCTCCACCGCGCTCGTGCTGAGCACCCGGGTGCCCACCATCGCCCCGTCCGGCCGGGTGACGGCGAACGCGCTGCCGCCCAGCTTGGCGAACTGCTCGTCCAGCGCCACCGCGTCGTACGGGCCGGCGCCCTGGAGCAGCATGTCGTAGGTGAGCGCGGCGAGGCCGGCCTTGCCCTTGGGGTCCGCCGAGCTCCCCGCGCCGGTGGCGACCGCCAGCCCCACCAGCGGCAGCGAGTGCTCCTCGCTCACCATCACGGTCAGGCCGTTGGGCAGCACCTGCTTCACGAACTTGGGCACCACCAGCTCCGGCGCGGCCCCCGGGGCGGGCGCCTGCTCGCGCCAGGGCTCCGCGTCCGCCGGCTGCGGGGCCGGAGCCTGCTTGTTGGCCTCCACGGGAGGGGTGGCGGAGGCGCCGGTCTTCGAGGAGGTCGCGCAGCCCGCCAGCGCGCCCAGGGAGAGCCACAGGATCGCGCGCTTCATCGGACCACCTCCGTCCGCGCGTCCGCGCGCGGCGTCTTCTCCGGGACCGCCGTGAGCACCACCCGCGCGTCTGGCTTGAGGAAGTCGCGCGCCGCGGCCTGCACGTCCGCGGGGGTCACGGCGTCATAGCGCCGCAGGTCCTCCTCCAACCCGTCCGGGCGGCCGAGCAGCTGGTTGTAGGCGTTGAGCATGTCCGCCTTGCCGCCGAAGCCGCCGATCTTCTGCAGCCCGGAGATCATCCCCGTCAGCTGCTTGCGCTTGGCGCGCAACAGCTCGTCCGCGGTGACGCCCTTCTTGCGCACCTCCTCCAGCACCCGGTCGATCTCCTTCTGCAGCGCCTCCGGCGCCACGCCGGGCCGGGCGATGGCGGAGACGCGGAAGATGGACTGCGCCTGGAGCGACTGCTGGCCCGCGGTCACGGACTGCGCCAGGGCGCGGTCGCGCTCGAGCGCGCGGACCAGGCGGCTGGAGTCGCCGTCGGAGAGGATGCGCCCCAGCAGGTCGAGCGCGGCGTCTCCCTGCTTGAAGGCGGGAGGCGTGTGCCAGCCCATCAGCACCGCCGGGAGCGTGGCCACCTGCTCGTCCACGTGGACCTTCACCTCGCGGGTGAGCTGGACCGGCTTGAGGGCAGGGGGCGGAGGCTTGGGGCGGGAGGGGAGGCCGCCGAAGTACTTCTGCACCAGCTCCTTGGCGCGGGCGGGGTCGAAGTCGCCCACGATCGCCAGCGTGGCGTTGGAGGGTGCGTAGTAGGTCCGGAAGAACTCCTTCACGTCCTCCACCCGGGCCGCGGAGAGATCCTCCATCGAGCCGATCACGTCCCCGGAGTAGGGGTGCGGGGGCGGGAAGAGCGTCTGCACCAGCTTCTCGCGGGCCAGCCCATAGGGGCGGGTCTCCACGCTCTGGCGCCGCTCGTTCTGCACCACGTCCCGCTGCGTGGCGAGCTTGGCCTCGGTCAGCGTGTCGAGCAGGAAGCCCATCCGGTCGCTCTCCAGCCAGAGCGCGGTCTCCAGGTGGTTGGCGGGGACGGTCTGGAAGTAGTTGGTGCGGTCGAAGTCGGTGGTGCCGTTGAGGTCCGACGCGCCCAGCTGCTCCAGCAGGGAGATGTGGACGTCGTCGCCCACGTGCCGGCTGCCCTGGAACATCATGTGCTCGAAGAGGTGGGCGAAGCCGCTGCGCCCAGCCACCTCGTTGATCGCCCCCACGTGGTACCAGAGGTCCACCGCGGTGAGCGGCAGCCGGTGGTCCTCCGAGAGGATGACCTCCAGCCCGTTGGGGAGCGTGTACTTCGTGAAGGGGATCTTCGGCGCCTCCACCGCGAGCGCGGGGAGGGCGAAGAGAAAGGCCAGCGGGAGGGCGGGCCCAAGACGGCGGCGGCGGTTCATGCCAGGCGCTCCTGAAGAGGGGGCGCGGCCTTCATGCCCCGCCGCGCCCCTCCACGCACGCAATTCCCGCTTCCGGGCACCGCCGGATGTTCAGCGGCGGCTGCGCGTCCGAAGCTGGACAGGGACGCGGCGCCGGCGCAGCGCCAACCCGGCAAGCCCGAGCGCGGCGAAGGCGGCCAGCCCGCTCCCGCCCGCGGTGCAGCCGGCGCCCTTGGCGTCCGTGCCCGGGATGGGGTTGCTGGCCAGCCCCGGGCTGGTGCTGGAGACGATGTCCGGCTCCGCGGGCGTGGGCGCCGGCGCGGGCACCTTCCCGGAGGCCACCTCCACCTGCCCAGTGGTGGGCGGGGTGGTGGACGCGGTGGGCGCCGGCGGAGGCGCGGGCGGCAGAACGTCCGAGAGCTGCGTGGCCTGCACCATCGCGTCCTGGAAGAGCACGCCGTCCTGCGAGATGGACGCGTCCCGGTAGAGCCCGGTCTTCAGGTAGTTGAGGCTGCCCGCGAACATGGTCTGCGCCGGCGTCTTCGGCAGCGCGAGCGCGCCGTTGTGCCACAGCTCCACGAAGCCGACCTTCGGGTCAGCCGACCACTTCACGTGGAAGATGAAGTCCTGCCACTGCCCCTTCTTGAGCGGGGCGGACCAGTGCACCTTCCCGCTCGAGCCGCCGGTCCTCAGGTAGAGCGTGTCCGACACCACGAAGAACTCCACCGGCGGGGAGCCGCAGCAGCCGTCGTGGTGCCACTGCGTGAAGACCTGCCAGGTGTCCGCGCTGGGGAAGGTGGAGGGGAAGAAGGTGCTCCAGCGGTAGTAGTACTCGGAGCCCACCGGCTCCATCGTCATCGACAAGAGCTCGCTGCGGTTGCCGCTGCCCACCACCGAGTCCCCCTGCTTCACCAGGTGGCGCATGGCGTAGCGCCCCTCGCGGACGGGGGTGTCCACGATCTGCAGGCGATCCGGGCTGCGGATCTCCTCCTTCGCCCACTGGGACGTGTTGCCGGTCTCGAAGTCGCCCTTCCACACCACGTTCGCGAAGGCGGACCCGGTGATGGCGAGGGTGGCGAAGAGGGCGAGGCTGAGCGCCGCGCTGCGAATGGTTCGCTGCAAAGTGAAGCTCCTTTCGTGAGGAGCTTCGGACACTCCGCGGGGGCGCGAGATTTCCCCGCGCGCTTGCCTGTCAGCTCCCCCCTTGACAGTCAGGCCGGGGGGCAGCCGGGGGCGCGAGCGTCAGGTGCAGCCTTGGCCCGCGCAGGGCGCCTTCGCCTCTTCCACGGGGGCCACGGCGGGGGCGGGGGCGGCCTGCGAGACGACCTTGGGCGCCACGCGGGCGCGCGGCAGCTCCCGGAGCGCCCGGCGGCCGCGAAGCGCGCTCTGCTCCGTCGTCTGGGCGAGCCACTGCTCGAGCGGGTACTCGCGGACCTTGCCTTCGGCCACCAGCTCGTACCGCCCCGCGCTCACCCAGCTGCCGTCCGGCGCGTGCCGCAGCGCCACCAGCAGCTGCGTGCCGGGGACCAGGTCCCGCTCGTCGAAGCCGGCGCTGGGGATCTCCACCTCTTGGGGCTGCTGCCCCACCACCTGGCGCGCGAGATCCAGCACCACGCGCTCCGGCTTGGCCGCGTCCACGGTGACGATCGCCACCGCCTCCGCGTAGCGCACCATGTGCTGGATGTTCCAGACGATGTGGCGCGGCAGCGGGTCCGCGGCCGCGGCGGAGGAGAACGTCAGGACTGCCAACACCAGTGGGCGAATCGCCATGGGGCACCTCGGTGTGTCCAGGAGAGAGCAACGCACATGCCGTCCCTGACGGGTGAAGAAGTGCGGCCCCGGCGAAAGGCCGGGGCGCGGCGAAACCCCACGAGCCCAGAGCGGAATTTCCCAAAAAGGCGCTCGCGCGGCGCCGCGCCCAGGCAACGGTGGCCTGTGCTCTCGAGGGCGCGGGTGGAGCGCGGGCGCGCTCTCCTTCGTGCTCAGCGGCCCGCGTCAGCGTGGTGGGGCAGCCGCATCGCCCAGCCGCCCCGGGACTGGCGGTTCAGCTCCAGCGTGAGGTCCGCGCCCTCCCGGCGGACCGAGAGCCGGGTCTTCGAGCCCGGCGCGCCCGAGGTCCGCGCGTAGGCGTCCACGCCGTCCCGGACCGCCTCGCCGTCCACCGCCAGCAGGAGGTCCCCCACCCGGAGGCCGCCCCGTGCGGCCGGCCCTTCGCTCTGCAGCCAGGTCACGCGGGTGACGCCGGCCTGGGTCTCGTACGCGGCCCCGAGCGTCCCGGCCTCCACGTACGCGGCGGACTCCACCGGCCGCTCGTTCTCGTAGGTGAGGTCCAGCGTCCGGATCTCCCCTGCGGCGAGCGTCACCTCCTCGCCCTCGCCCAACGCGGTCATGACCGCCGAGTCCTGCGCGAAGACCTGGTAGTCCCCCGGTTGGAGCTCCAGCTCGTAGCGGCCGCCCACCACCTGCGCGAAGCGCAGCCCCATGAAGCGGTTCCCGCTCGCCACGCTGACGGCGCTCACCCGGAGCCTGCTGCCCGGAGTGTCACCGAGCACCGCCCCCTGCAGGCGCGCGGACCGCTCGAACAACGCGTCCACCTCCGTCAGCTCGCCGGAGCGGATCGTCTTCTCCAGCTCCAGCTCCTGGCCGCCTCGCGTGAAGGTGACGCGGACCTCCCCGGGCGTGAGCCCGGAGAAGGTGAAGCGCCCCTCCTCGCCGGTGAGCTGCTCGGGCGGCGGGTCCTCGGCCACGCTTCCGAGCCGCCCCACGCGGACGGTGACGCCCATCAGCGGGGCGCCTTCGGCGTCGTGCACCTTGCCGGTCAGCCCACCCAGCGCGTGGAGCGCCACCGCCTGCTCCGCGCGCTCGCCGGGGGAGAGCGTGACGGGCTCCACCCGCTCCGCGTAGCCGGGGGCCCGCGCGTGCACCATGACGGTCCCCACCGCGAGCGGCGCGAGCGCGAAGCTGCCGTCACCCGCGCTGGTGGAGCTAACCAGCGCGCCCGCGTAGCCCGGCAGCTCCGCGAAGAGCTCCGCGCCCGCCACCGGCTC
Organism: Myxococcaceae bacterium; assembly: GCA_044229415.1. GTDB lineage: Bacteria > Myxococcota > Myxococcia > Myxococcales > Myxococcaceae > JBGATB01. Next base: position 5,668 of record JBGATB010000063.1, read on the forward strand.
GCCGCTGCGCGCGTCCACCACCTTGCCTCTCACCTCGGGCGCCCGGCCCAGCCGCAGCGTGAGCCCGCGCACGGACTGGCCATCGAGCACGGAGAGCGGCTCGGGCAGCTCCGCGCTGAGCGTCCCGCGGCGGGCCACCACGCGGTAGGTCCCCTGCGCCACCTCCGCGGCGAAGCCGCCGCCCTCTCCGGTCACCACGCTGCGCGCGGGCTCGCCGCTGGTGAAGAACGTCACCTGCGCGCCTGGCGCGGGGGCGCCCGCCTCGTCCAGGACGAAGCCATCCACGGTGATCGCCGGGCGCAGCGCCAGGCGCAGCCGGCCGGCATGCGGGAGCAGCGCGGGGTGGCCGCGCAGCGGCGCGTGGCCGTCCGCCTCCACGTCCACCCGCACGTCGCCGGCGCCCAGCGTGCCCACCCGGACGTTCCCTTGCGCATCGCTCTGCGCGCCCGGGAGCTCCTCCTCCGGCAGCTCGTCCGGGGACTGCGGCGCCACCTTCACGGTGGCCAGCGGCACCGGCGCGCCGGTGGCGGCGTTCACCACCTGCGCCTGCAGCGCGAGCTCCCGCGCCAGGGTCACCTCCAGCCGCGCCGGTCCGCCGAGCGGCACCGAGACCTCGCGCCGCTCCGTCTGCAGGCCGCCGCTGGAGCCGTCCACCACCACCAGGTACCGGCCCGGCGCGAGCGCGAGCCTGAGCGCGCCCTGGCCGTCCGTCTCGCCGTGGGCCGCCGCGCGGAACCGCGGGCCGGCGCCGCGCGGCAGGAGCCTCCACGTCCGCACGGGCAGCGCCAGCGGCGAGCCGGAGGGGCCGAGCACCTCGAGCACCAGCGCGCTCGAGGACGCGGGCGCGGTGCCTGCCTGGGCGCTGCCGAGGTGGCTGACGCTGTGGCGCTCGAGCGGCGCGGGGAGCTCCCCGGGTGCGGCGGCGGTGGGCGGATCCTCGCCACCCGAGAGGGCGTAGAGGCCGCCGGCGGCGAGCGCGGCGGTGAGCGCGACGGCGGCGACGAGCAGCGGCTTTCGCACGAAAGGAGCCTCCCCCCTCCCGGTGACCGGCGGCCCGGAAAGGTTTCGCGGTGAATTAATTCCCCAATCCCCGGCCTCATGCGACTCCCGGGGGCAGGTCGCCGGTTGGTGACCCTCAACCCCTTGGAGAAACCCATGAAGATGCTGCGCTTTGTTCTGCCGTCCCTCCTCGCCACCCTCGCCGTGGGTTGTGGCACCAGCCCCCTTCAGGCCTGCAAGGACCGCGGCGCCGCCGAGTGCAAGAAGATGTGGACCTGCACGGACGCGGTGGTGAAGCTCGGCAAGGACCAGGCGGACTGCGTCAGCACCTACGACAACCTCTGCACCCTGAGCAGCGGCGGCTGCCTCAACGGCAAGAGCATCGACACCGGCAAGCTGGTGGCCTGCACCGCGGACGTCGAGGCCGCCACCTGTGACGCGTACAAGACGCTGAACAGCGCGAACTGCGCCGCGGTCAAGTGTGACTAGCTTCTAGGGCATCTCTCCCGCACCCGGACACGACGTGGACGTGGCGATCTGCGGCGGCGGCCCCTCGGGGCTCGCCGCCGGGATCGCGCTGGCGCGCGTGGGGCTGCGCTGCGTGGTGCTCGAGCGCCAGCGCGGCCCGGTGGACAAGGCGTGCGGCGAAGGGCTGATGCCCGCCGGCGTGGACGCGCTGGAGTGGCTGGGGGTGCGCGCGCTGCTGGACCCGGCGGACTGCTGTCCGCTGGAGGGCCTTCGCTACGTGCAGGAGGACGGCACCGCGGTGGAGGGGGGCATGCCGCGGCACCCCGGGCTCGGCGTTCGCCGGCTGGCGCTGGCGGCCGCGTTCGCAAAGGCCGCTTCCCGCGCGGGCGTGGAGGTCCGCGAGCGCTGCCGGGTGGAGGGGTACGCGCTGGAGCCGGGCGCGATCCGCGTGCGCACCTCCGAAGGCGTCTTGAGCGCGGGCCTGCTGGTGGCGGCGGATGGGCTGCACTCCCCCCTGCGCAAGGCGGCGGGCCTGGAGCGGCGGCCGCGGGGCCTGGTCCGCTTCGGCGCCCGGCGCCACTACGCGCTGGCCCCGTGGACGCGCTTCGTGGAGATCCACCTCGGCGATGGCGCCGAGGCGTACGTCACGCCGGTGGGGCCGGGGCAGGTGGGGGTGGCGCTGCTCTGGTGGAAGGACCGGGGCGGGTCCAGCTACGACGGGCTGCTCGCGCGCTTTCCCCGGCTGCTGGAGCGGCTGGCGGGGGCGCCCGCCTCCAGCGCCGTGCGCGGCGCGGGGCCGCTCTCGCAGCGCGCGGCGTCCCAGACGGCGGAGCGGCTGGTGCTGATGGGAGACGCGGCCGGCTACGTGGACGCGGTCACCGGCGAGGGGCTCACGCTGGCCTTCCAGTGCGCCCGCGCGCTCGCGGAGGTGGCGCCGGGCGCGCTCGAGCGGGGCGCCACCCGCGCCGCCCTGGCGGGCTACCAGCGCGCGTTCGACGCCGCGTACCGGCGGTATGCGATCACCACGCGGGCGGTGCTGGCCCTGGTCCGCAGGCCGGGGTTGCGGCGCCGCGCCATCCAGTTCTTGGCAGAGCACCCCAAGGCATTCGACGCGGTGGTGGCGGCCGCCGTACCCTAGGTCCGCCAGATCACTGGAGCGTGGCGTGCTCAGTGGAGCTTGCAGGCGCACCCCGGGCGAGGGGCCGGGAGCAGAAAAGTCGAGAGACGGAGCGGATCTGGAATTCGGCCTGCTCCTTGCGTTGTAAGGGGTACGCACGAGGTGAGACGTGGGCTTGACTGGGGCGCTGGAGAAACGAAAGCAGCTCCGCCGTTTGGAGCGCTTCGAGGCGCAGCTGGCGGAGCAGCCGAAGGACCCCCAGCTGTGGTTGCGCGCGGCCGAGGCAGCGGTCGCGGCGCAGCTGCCGGATCGCGCGCTGGCGTCCTACCGGGTCGCCGCGGCGCTCTTCCGCGAGAGCGGCAGTTGGGCGCGGGCGGAGGCGGTGCTCAAGAGCGCCCTGCGCGTGGCGCCGGCGGACAAGGGGCTGCAGAAAGATCTCGCCGACGTGAGCAGCCAACGCCGGCTGGTGCGCCCGGGGTACACGCCGCCGGTGCTGCGCGAGGTGTCCTCCGAGCTCGAGCCGGCCGCGCTGCTGCGCGCCGCCTCGCGCGTCCCGCCGCGTGCGCTGGAGCCGGCGGCCACGCTGCTCGCCTGCGATCCGCCGCTCGCCGCGCTGGAGCCGGCCGCGGCGCTGCTGGCCCCGGAGCTCTCCAGCGCCGTGGTCTTCGACGAGCGCGTGGAGCACCACGTTCCGTTCGATCAGCTGGCGCACGCGCCGGAGGAGCCCACCCCCGTCAGCCAGCTCGTGCCTGAGCTCTCCCCGCCGACGCAGCCGCTCTCCGCGGCGGACCGCGGGGACTTCTGCCCGGGGTTGGAGGACGTGGCGCTTGGCGGTCCGTCCGCACCCACGCGCGTCTTCTTGGCGACGCCCACCCTCTACGAAGATCTGGAGGTCGAGGGGCACGCCGAGCCCACCGCGCCGTTCGCCGTGCCGCTCGGCGAGGACGTGGCGCGGACGGAGGTGATCCAGCTCACGCAGGTGGTGGAGCCGCTGGGTGATGCGGACTCGGCCACGCAGGTGGTGGATTTGAACGCGCTGACCGAGCTGGCGCACGCGAGGCTGGAGGAGGCCTCGGGCGGGTTCCAGCTGGAGACGGAGCTGCCGTCGGGGTTCGGCGCCGCGGACGTGCCGGAGGAGCTGACGGCGGAGCTGATCCTGCCTCCCGCGGAGCCGGTGCCGCCGGTGCGGGCGCGGCGGATCATCCACGTGCGCCGCCGCACGGCGTGAGCGTTGGGAGGGGGAGGTCGCCCGTGACCCGACCGAGGCAATGCCACGCGCCGGCTCTGCGCCTGCTCAGGGCACTCGGCGCTCGGGTTCGCGTTCGCGTTCGCGTTCGTTGACGGGTGCGGGGACGGGTAAGGCACACGGCTACGGTGACGGCGACGGAGGGGTGGGGGCGGCTCACGGCACCCCGTCCCCTTTCCCGTTCCCAGCACCCCGTCTCCTTTCCCGTTCCCGTCTCCGCCATTCCCCGTGAGCCGACCCCGTCAACGAACGCGAACGCGAACGCGAACCCGACCGGCAGAGGCCATGAGCAGCCGCTGAGCCCGCGCGAGGCGAAAACCGGGTCCGGGGTACGGGCAGCTCCCGCAGCCTGCCTCCTCGCCGCCCAGCCAGCCCTCCGGGCGCCACGGTCCCGCGCGGCGCCCTTCGTGCGCACCGTTCGCGGCATGTCAGCTCTGCGCGCGTGGGCGTTGGTGGTGGGCGTTTCGTTGGGCAGCTCCGCCCTGGCCGGCGAGCTGGAGCAGATCCGCGCGGCCACGGTCACGCTCGCCCCTGGCCGCTGCGCGGGCGTCCTGGTCTCCTCCGGCGCGGACACGCGGCTGGTCACCGCCGCGCACTGCCTGTTCGACGATGAGCACTCGCTCGCGGTGGATCTCCCGGACGGGCGCAGCACCGGAGCCTCGCTGCTCGCGATCGACCGCGCGACCGATGTCGCCGTCCTCTCGGTGGACGTGCCGCTGAGCACCCCCACGCTCGGCGTGGCGCGCGCGCCCGTTGCGCCCGGCGCCGGCCTGCTCTTCGCCGGCCGGAACGACCGCGCCCCACCGCTGCAGCACGCCACGCTGGCCCGCCTGGGCCGCTGCCCTTCGCTCCCCGCCGTGCCGGACGCCCTCTTCACCACCGTGCAGGCGCTGCCCGGCGACTCCGGCGCGCCGCTGGTGAACGAGCGGCTGGAGGTGGTGGGGCTCGTCCACGGCGGCGCCGCCTGCCACATCGCCACGCCGGCGCGGGAGATCCTCCCCGTGCTCGCCCGCGCCGAGGCCCAGGCGCTCACGTGCCAGCCCACGGACTCCGCGGTGGGCGGCTCCGGCCCGGGCGCCCCGCACTAGAGCTCGAACTTCTCCACCGTCGCCTTGAGGTTGGTGGAGACGCGCGCCAGCGCCGCGTTGGCGGTGAGCACGGTCTGGGTGGCGTTCTGCGTCTGCTGGGTCACCCCCATCAGGCTGACCATCGCCTCGGCCAGCTGATCCGTCCCGGACTGCTGCTGCTGGATGGAGTGGGTGATCTGCTCCACCGCCTCCGTGGTCTGCTGCGCCAGCCCGAGGATGTTGCTCAGCTGCGAGGAGACCTCGCTCATCAGCTCGCTGCCGCGCTCGGTCATCTTCACGCCGCCGTCCACCGCCGCCACCGCGCCGCGCGTGGCGTCCCGGACTTGATCGATCACCTGCTCGATCTCCTGCGTGGAGCGGGTGACGTTCTCCGCCATCCGCCGCATCTCGGTGGCCACCAGGGAGAAGGCCGTGCCCACCTCGCCCGCCTTCACGCCTTCGAGCTCCGCGTTGAGCGCGAGCACGTCCGACTTGTCCGCCACGCTGTGGATGAACTCGGCGATCCGGCCGATCTGCCCCACCCGCGAGTTCAGCTCGTTCACCGCGTGGTTGATCGCCGCGTTGCTCCCCCGCATCTGCTGCATGGAGACGTTGAAGGCGTCCGCCTGCTTCTGCGCGTTCTGTGCCGAGTCCAGGGTGCGCCGGGCGATCTCCGCCACCTGCTCCGCCCGCTCGGCGATGGTCCGGCCCGAGCGCGCCAGCTCCTCGGTGCTCGCGGCCGTCTGCGCCAGGGTGCTGCTCTGCGCCGCCGCCCCCGTCTCGTACTCGGACGAGGTGGAGGAGATCTGCGTGAGCGTGTCGCCGATCCGCGCGCCCGCGGTGCGCAGCTCGCCCAGCATCGAGCCCAGGTGCCGCTGCAGCGTCACCAGCGAGCGCGAGAGCTGCATGACCTCGCCGTCCCCCAGCACCGCCACCGGCTCGCTCAGCTTGCCGTTGGAGAGCGCGTGCGCCTCCTGCGCCAGCCGCCGCAGCGGCTCCTCCAGCGTCAGGCCCGCCAGCCGCGCCACCACCACCACGCCGATGATCGAGATCCCCACGAACGCCGCCACCGTCCAGCGCAGGTGCGAGGCCATCGCCGCCGCCTGCTGCACGCGCGCCGCCGCGTCCGCCACCTGCGCCAGCGCCTCACCCTGCTGCGCGGCCAGCGTGGTGGCCGCGTCCGCCAACAAGAGCAGCGGCGCGAGCAGGGCGATGGCGAGCATCAGCACCTGCTGGCTCACCGGCCGCGCGCCGCGCGGCGCGAGCGCCAGGACCTGTTGCGGCGGGACCCCGCGCGCGGCCACCTCGGAGATCAGCGCCCGGCTCCGGCGCAAGAGCCCATAGTGGCCCAAGAGCCCCATCCACGGGCCGTACACCACCGTGAAGGTGAGCACCCGCACCGTGGTCCCCACGCCGCCGCCCGCGTCCATCGCGAAGAGCGCGAAGGCGATCACCAGCCCGGCGATCAGCCAGTTCTGCATCCGCGCCCGCAAGATCTTCGGCGGCAGCGCGTAGAGCTCCACCACCGCCTGGCGCAGCGACTCCTCCGTCTCCTCCAGCGACCCGTCGGCGATCCGCCGCCAGGTCTGCATCGCGCGGCGGCAGCGCAGCTCGGTGGTGACGAGGATGACCGCCGCGAAGAGGGCACCCATCCCCCACAGCGCCAGCACCTCCGCGCGCGCCAGCGGCAGCTGCCAGTGGCCGTAGAGGCACGCCCCGGCGATCCCGGCGCAACCGGCGATCGCCGCCGGGCGGCTGATGAAAGCGGGAGCGGGCGGAGGGAGCGGACGAGCCGCGGAGCCGTCCATGCGGCCGACAGTCTACCCGCCGCCTTCGCCCCCGCGAGGTGGGCGTGCGTGCCACCTCCAGCGCTAGGGCAGCCGCGGGGTCACTTGCCGCGGTGCGTTCGGGTTCACGTCCAGGAGAGAGACTTCGTCCCCCACCCGGAGCTCGCCCCCCTCCAGCACCTGCGCCAGCTGGCCGCGCTTCCCCCACGCCTCACTGAGCAGCCCCGCCCGCAGCCGGTCCAGCTTGAAGCAGGGGACGCACGGGCCGGTCAGCTCCACCACCACCCGCTCCCCCAGCCGCAGGCGCTGACCCGGCGGCAGCTGCTCCAGCGCCACGCCCGTGAGCAGCACGTTCTCCTTCAGCTCCCCCGGGGCCAGGCGCAGCTCCCGCAGCGAGGCTTCGTCCAGGAGCAAGAGCTGCCGCTTCCCGCCCGGCTTCTTGGTGGCGTGGCGGCAGCCGCGCAGCCCCAGCCCCGGCAGCGCCACCGCGCGCGAGACGCTCGCCATCGGCTCACCGCGCGCCTGCGCCAACCGCAGCCCCTGGACTCTCCCGTCTGCCATGCGGTTGACCTATACCCCTTGGCCATGGACTTCGGCGCGGGCTACCTCGACTGGCCCAGGGAGCTCCGCTGGGCGGCGGGCGGCCTCACGGCGCTGGCGGCGCTCTGGCTGGCGCGGCGGCTCTTCCGGGCGCCCCGCGCCTCGCCCCACCTCTCGCGCCGGCGCTGCGCCTGCGGGTGGAGCGGCGAGGTCAGCCGCTACAAGCCGGTCTGCCCGCGCTGCGCCAAGCCCCTCTGACGGGGGGTGGCTCCACTTCCTGGCGCCAATGTCGTAGGAAGGGCGCCCTCATGACGGTCCCCTTGCGTTCCTGCCTGGTGCTCGCCTTCGCCGTGGTCGCTGGTTGTCAGTGCCGCGACAACCGCCTCAACAAGAGCGCCGAGCCCGAGCCGGGCCCCAAGTGCGTGGAGCCCGTGGCCGAGGTCTGCGACGGGCGGGACAACGACTGCGACGGCGAGGTGGACGAGGGGCTGCCCGAGGTCCGCTGCGGCGTGGGCGCCTGCGCCCACAGCCAGCCCACCTGCGTGGCCGGGGCCACCGTGGAGTGCGCGCCGCTGCCGCCCTCGGCCGAGGTCTGCGACGGCCAGGACAACGACTGTGACGGCCTGTCGGACGAGGACCTGCTGCCCGCGCAGTGCGGGGTGGGGGAGTGCGCCGCGGTGGCGCCCAGCTGCCGCGCCGGCGCGCCGGTCACCTGCATGCCGTCCGCGCCTGGCGTGGAGAGCTGCGACGGCAAGGACAATGACTGCGACGGCACGGTGGACGAGGACCTGCTCGCCAACATCTCCAATGACCGGCGCCTCACCAACGACGTCTCGTCCTCCGACTACGTCTACATCCACTGGAACGGGGAGCGCTTCGGCGTGGTCTGGCAGGACAAGCGCAACGGCACCGACGGGGACATCTTCTTTGCCGGCCTCACCAAGAGCGGCGCCCGCCTGTTGCCCAATGACGTGCGGGTGACGCAGACCAGCGGCGCCACTGGCCGGCCGGCGCTGGCCTGGACGGGGAGCCAGTACGTGCTCGTCTACGTGGACGCCACGGAAGGCAACCCGGAGCTCTACTCGCAGGCGGTGGGCGTGGACGGCGCGCGGATTGGCCCGGCGCGGCGGCTCACCAACGCCGCCAACGCCTCGGACTGGCCGGACGTGGCCTTCAACGGGACCGAGCTGGGCGTGGTGTGGCAGGACTCGCGCAGCGGGGCCGAAGACGTCTACTTCCTGCGGCTCTCTCCGGAGGGCGCGCCGCTGGCGCCCGAGGTCCAGGTCACCAACCACCCCGCCCGCCAGAGCTCGCCCATCCTCAAGTGGAGCGGGAGCGAGTTCGGCGTGGTCTGGCCGGACACGCGCCACGGCACGCGGGAGATCTACTTCCGGCGCCTCTCCGCCAAGGGGGAGCTGGTGGGGGACGAGCTGCGCGTCACCAACGACGCCGGCGAGTCCTCCTGGCCGGACCTGGCTTGGGGCGGCGGGCAGTGGGCCACCGCATGGCAGGACGACCGGGACGGCAACAAGGAGATCTACCTCGCCCGCATCTCCGCGGACGGGGTGAAGCTGGGCGGGGACGTGCGGATCACCCAGGACCCGGCCAGCTCCAGCAACCCGTCCATCGACTGGAACGGCTTCCAGTACGGCCTCTCCTGGCAGGACGAGCGCAGCGGCGGCAAGCCGGCCATCTACTTCGCCTCCGTCTCCTCGGGCGGCGTGAAGAACGGCGCGGACCTCAAGGTGAGCCGCGGCAGTGGGCGCAGCGAGTTCACCACCGCGCTCTGGAACGGCTCCCAGTTCGCCTTCTGCTGGCGGGATGATCGAGACGGCCCGGCGAGCAACACGGAGATCTACTTCGCCTACGTGGGCTGCCCCGGCACGCTGCCCTGACGCCCGGCGCGCGGGCGCCGCAGGTGCTCGAGCACGTCCTCCAGGTGCTTGTAGACGCGCACCTCGTGCTTGATCACGCTCTCCACCTTGCCCTCCTCGTCGAGGATGAAGGTGACGCGGCGATCCACCTTGAGCACCGGCCAGACCACCCCGTAGGCCTCGGAGATCTTCCGGGCCGGATCCGCCAGCAGCGCGAAGTTGAGCTGCTCCTGGGCGGCGAAGTCGCACTGGGTCTGCGCGTCGTCCACGGAGACGCCCACCAGCTCCGCCCCCAGCGCGCGGATCTGCTCGTGGTGGTCCCGGAAGTGGCGGGTCTCGATCACGCAGCCGGGCGTGAAGGCGCGCGGGAAGAAGAAGAGCACCGCGCGCCGCCCGCGCAGCGTGTCCAGCGAGACCGGCCGGCCCTGGCAGTCCACTCCTTCGAAGGCTGGCGCGCGCTCTCCCACCTGGACCATGGCTGCGCGCCAGCGTACCCAACTTCGCCCTAGCGCAGCAGCGCCTGCACCACCTGGGGGCTCTGGTTGGACAGATGGTCGGCGGAGAGCCCCATGGACTTGAGCACCGTGGCGTGCACGTCTGACGGCTTGAGCAGCGCTCCGCCGGCGTCGTCCGGGGCGCCGGTGACGAGGTTCACCTTGCGGACCGCCATGGCCTTGTCGGTGGTGCCGCCGACGACGACGTTGGGGCGAAGGCCGGGCCCGGCGAGCAGGCAGCTGGAGGCCAGGTGGTGGTCTCGCCCGTCCCGCCCGTTGAGCAGCGGCGTGCGGGCGAACTCGCTGAAGACGACCAGCGTGGTGTGCTTCCAGACGCTGTCCGGCCCGCCGCGGAAGGGGGAGGCCTTGAGGAAGGAGATGAGCCGCCCCAGCGCCTCCAGGCCGCCGCGCAGGGTGGTGGCGTGGGCCTGGTCCCAGTCCGCGTGGTCGTCCAGGTCATCGGCGATCTCCAGCGCCACCGCCTGGGAGATGTTGCGCGCCAGCGCCTGGGCGGCGAGCGCGGCCCGCCCGCGCGGTCCGGCGAGGTCCGCCTGGGTGGAGATCTGGAACGCGTCGAACAGGGCCTTCACCTCGGCCGGCGGGTTGGCGAGGTTGAAGTTGAAGAGCGCCGCGGCGCTGGAGTCGGTCAGCGAGCGCGCGCGGCCGCGGCTGGCGCGGAAGAGCGAGACCAGCCCGTTCTGGTCGAAGGCGTGGGCCTCGCAGGAGTCGCTGGTGGACTCGAACTCGCGCAGCGCCTGGTCGGTGGCGGCCGCGAGCGGCACGCCAATGGGCCGCAGCACGTTGAGCACGTCCGCGGCGCTGTTGGCCCTGATGGGGCTCACCGCGGCGGGCCAACCTTCGTTGTAGCCTTCGGTGCGCACGGCGAGGTTGGGCAGCTCCAGCGCGCTCTGCTCCTGCCCGGCCACCACCGTGGCCAGCGAGCTGCCGTTGGCGGCGACCCCGCGGGGGAACTTGCCGGTGAGGAAGTAGCGGCGCCCCACCTCGTGGGTGAGCGTGTCCATGGAGACGCCGCGGACGATGGAGAGGTCCGCCGCGTGGTCCAGCAGCGCGCTGGGCACCGCGGGGCCGAAGGTGAGCCCGCCGGCCGTCTGCACGCCGGACGGATTCCCGGCGAGCACGGCGCGGACGCCCGCGTCGAGCGAGACGTCGTACGCGGGGTAGATCCCGCTGCCGCCCGCGGCGTACGCGCCGGCGCGCTGGAACGCCGCCACGTCGTTGGGGCGTGGGTCGAGCACCAGGAGCTGATCCCAGCCGCCGGAGAAGTAGACGTGGAGCAGCAGCTGGGGGTCGGCGGTGGAGGCGCGCGCCTCGGGGGAGGAGAGCCCGGTGCGCAGGGCGAGCAGCCCGCCCGCGAGGCCGGAGATCTCCAGGAAGCGCCTTCTGGAAAGGGAGTGGATCATGGGCGTCTGGCCTCAGTAGAAGTTGAGCTCGGGGGAGGTGATGAGGGCCACGCAGACGGCGCGCCAGCCCTCGCGCACGGCGGCCTCGGTGCCGGCGGCGCTCACCTTGGCGAAGAGGGCGCGGTAGCCATCCAGGCTGGCGGTGTCCGCGTCCGCCACCTTCACGCCGTGGAAGCGCAGCTTCAGGTAGCGCAGGTTCCGGTCCACGGCGGTGGGGTTGCTGGCCACGGTGTCCCCCTTCTCCACGTGGCGCAGGAGCACGCGGCTGGCGGCGGCGGCGCGGCCGGAGTCGGCGACCAGCGCCTTGTTGCAGACGTCCCGCGCCGCGTCGTCCAGGAACTTGAGGTAGACGGGCGAGGGCTCGACATTGTCCTCGGTGACGACGAGCCAGTCCGCCTCGCCCAGGGTGCTGGCGAAGGCGGTGAGCCCCTCGGCCTGGCCCACCGTCCAGCTGATCGGCTTGCCCGCGGCGTCGTTGCCGAGCAGCACCGGAAGGGAGGCGCGCAGCTGCGGGAGGGTGAGCCGTCCGGTCTGCGTGGAGAGCTGGGAGGCGAGGTCCACCGGCGGGTGATCCACCGGCAGCCCCGGGCCCTGCGGCGTGGTGGCCACGGTCCCGTCAGCGGGGGCGCCCTTGCAGGCGAAGAGCACGAGCCCAGCGGCGAGCGCGGCGAAGAAGAGGCGGTTCATCAGCGGACCCTCCGGTACTGCGGCAGCGAGACCAGCTCCTTCACCAGCCACGGGAAGCTGTAGCCGTGGTCCTTGAAGCCCTGGGCGAGCCGGTCCAGCGTGGGCTTCTCCTCGGCCTGCTCTCCGGCCACGCGCATGGGGCGCTTGGTGAAGTAGGCGAAGGCCTTCTTCACCGTGCACTGCGCGAAGCTGCCGTCGTCGATCAGCCGCTTCGCGAGCAGGCGCGGCCCGCCTTCGGCGTTGGCGAGGAAGTCCGGGTGCTCGTCCATCCACTGCAGCGGCAGCAGCGCGCCCGGGTTGTGGGCGTCCGGCTGGGTCACGTAGAAGCGGTTGCAGACGGCGGCGTTGCTGCCCACGCAGGCTGGGCGGGTGCGCGGGTAGAGCGTTCCGTTGGTCATCTGCGTGGTCCCCGCCTCGGCGTAGAAGGCCCAGTGCGCGGCGAGCGGCTCCAGCTGCTTGTGGCAGTACTGGCAGTTGCAGCGCGCGGTGAGGTCCCCGCTGCTCTCCGAGCAGCCGGCGGCGGGCGCCAGCGTGGCGGGCGGCACGAAGTACTCGCAGAGGAAGTCGATCCGGAAGCGGTTGGCCCGGCTGCGGTCCGTCTGGAAGCGCAGCAGGTAGCCCGGCAGCGTCACCACTCCGGCGTGCAGCCCCTTGCGGTCCACCGGCTCGAACGCGGCGTCGGTGTACGGCTTGGGGGAGAGCTGCTCCTGCGGGTCCGGCAGGTTGAACGTCTGCGCGAAGGAGAGGTTGGGCGCGAGGTACTTCTTGAAGTGGGCGATGGGCCCGTTCATCTGGGCCTGCGTGGAGAGCAACAGGTCCGTGTACGGCTTGCCGCCGGTGGTGACCTGGTCCACCGAGAGCGCCAGCTGCTCGCGCAGCGCGCCCTGGACGGCGCGGTCCACCACCCCGGAGCCCGGCCAGCAGGACGCCAGGTTCGGCCCGCACCCGCAGGCGGGGTTGGCGTTCCCGTTGATGCTGGCGCAGGAGACCGTCTGCGTGCCCACGGTGACGCTCGGGGTCTCTTGCGCGTCGAACGCGCAGACCTTGAGCTGCAGCGTGGGGTCCCAGTAGGGCGTCACGTACCGCCAGCCCTCCTGCTTGGCCTGTACCGGCGCGCCGTTCACCATCACGGTCACGGTCTGCACGTAGGCGGGGTCCGGGCGGAACTGCCCGGGGTAGGCGGGGTCGAAGTGCGTCTGCTCGAAGTCTCCGCAGTGCGTGTCCGCGTCCAGCCGAAAGGTGCGGGTGCGTCCGCCCAGCGTGAGCCGGAAGGCGGGCTCGCCCGCGCGCTGGGCGATGACGCTGTTGGCGCCGTGCAGCCGGACCGCGCTCAGGTTCGGCCAGAAGAGCGCCTCGTGGTAGCGGCGCATCGCCAGCCGGAACTCGTCGCTGGCGAGCATGGCGTCCACCGTGGCCGTAGGGACGGAGGCCGCGCCGTCCAGCGCCTGGTACTCCTCCACCGAAGGCATGCGGCCGCGCAGGTCCAGCGAGAGCCGGCGCAGGAGCTGGTAGCGGTCCACTTCATGCGGGGCCTCGCACTGCGCGCTCTGCTGCGCGAGCGCGGCCGGCGCGGCGCACAGGGCGAGCAGCGCCAGCAGCCGGCAGGCGCTCGTCGTTGGGTGTTCGCTCCTCATCGGCGCACCTCCATCCACGTTGCGGCGGTTCATGGCAGAAGCCCTCCGCCCACCCAGCGCGTCACCACGGCGTAGTCCGCGGCGGTGAGCGTCTCGATGTTGGCGGGCGGCATCGGCGGCGCGTCCACCGCGCGCAGCCGCTTGAGCAGGGTGGCGGAGAGCCCCTTGGCCACCTCGTAGCTCGTGAGGTCCAGCTGGGGCGAGTGCTCCAGCCCCTGCGCGTGGCAGCGCGTGCAGTGCGCGGCGAGGAAGGGCGCCACGTCCGCGGAGAAGGAGACCGGCTTGCCGGTGCGCAGCCGCACCAGCGCGTCCCCGTCCAGCGCCCAGGTGTCCCCGTTGGCGTCCAGCGTCAGACCGCGCGCGCTCGGCCGCGCCACCGGGGCGAGCGCGGTGGCCACGTCCTTGTCCACGCCCACCACGTTCCCCGCAGTGAGCACCACCAGGCCACCGTACGCCGCGCTCACCGCGCGCGCGCCCGGCGAGGGCTGCCCCTCCGGGGCGAACGTCCAGAGCGTCACCGCGCCGGAGCGCTCGCGCGCGAGCAGCCCCGCGGCGGTGGCCAGGTACACCGTGCCGTCGTCGCCGCGGTCCGCGTCGTAGAGCTCGCCCAGGTCCCGCGCCACCACCGCGGCGGTGCCGGCTCGCGCGTCCACCAGCCACGCCGTCCCCGCGCCGGCGAGCAGCGCCGTGCCCTGCGCCACGCCGATCGCCAGGGTTGGCGGCGCGGCGCCCTCCACCGAGACGGCCTCGAGCTGCCCGCCCGCGAGGTGCCGCACGCCGCTGGCGGAGGTGAGCCAGAGCTCCTCCGCCGCGCCCGCGCCGTACGCGTCCAGGGCGGAGAGCGGCTCCTCCCCCAGGCTCTGCGTCAGCGGGGAGGGGAGCAGCCACCCCGCGCCGTCGTGGAAGAGGCCGCGCTCGCCCACCACCAGCAGGCCGCTGCCGCGCCGGGCGAAGAGCCGGATGGCGCCGGTGCTGGTGGGCTCGCCCGGCTCGCTGGCCACGCCCACCGGCGAGAGCGAGGCCGGCGCCGCGGCGGTGGCCGCCAGCACGCCGCTCGCGGTGCCCGCGGCCACGCCGCCCGCGAGCGTGGAGAGCAAGCGCGCGCCGCTCACGCCGCTCACCGGCGCGTACGCCACCGGGGCGGGCAGCAGCGGCGCGCCAGAGCGGACCGCGACGGCGGGAGGAGGTGGATTCACCGCGCCGCCGCAAGCGGCGAGCAGGGGCAGGAAACACAGCCGGGCGAGGCGTGCGTGCATTTGAGCGCCCTCAACACGCGCGGGAAGGAACGGTTGCGGGGAAGCTTTCGGCGCCGCGCGTCGCCGGGGAGGGATGCACGTTCCGGGTCAGCTCAGGGCAGCGCTGTCGCGGGAGACGGTGGCGGGCAAGGTGGGACGCCAGTCGAACAAATCCGAGGGTGTGGGCTGTCTGGAGGACTCAACACCTTCTGTCTGGTCGAGCAGACAGCGCGCGGGTGCGACGAAGCGGTGTCCCCAGGCGCCAGGCCCGTCCTCCCCGGGGGGACTGTCGGGTACGCCGCTTGCTCAGCCAACGAGGCATGGAACTGGACCCGAACGAGACCCTGTCGCCCACGGACGCCGTTGTCCCTGCATCCGCGCCTGCCCCCCTGGATGAGGCCGGGGACGAGCGCGCGCTCGAGGAGCTGCGCCGCTCGCTCTCCGCCGCGAACCGGAAGCGGATGGCGATCCTCGGCGGGGGCGTGGCCGGCGCGCTCACCGTGGTGGCGCTGCTGTTGAGCTCGGGCCCCTCCGCGCCGCATGTCCCGCCGCCCCAGGCCGAGCCCGCGCCCGTGGTGGCCGAGGCCGCGCCGCCCGCGCCCGCTGCCGCGCCGGAGCCGGCCGCCGCGCCCGTCGTCGAGGCCGCGCCGCCGGCGCCTGTCGTCGTCGCTGCTGCTGCGCCGGTCAAGCCTCCCGCGCGCGCCAGCAAGCGCCCCACGCGCCGGGCGGGCCGGGGCCGCTAGCGCTTCTTCAGCGCGCGTTGAGCTCGCGCATCGTCCGCGCGAGCGTGGTGAACGGCTCCTGCGTGAGGTCCGAGTCCTTCTCGAAGCCGCAGCCCACCGCCCAGGGGAACCAGCCGTTGACGCCGTGGCCCTCGGCGAAGGTGACCAGGGACGTGGCGTAGCTGGCGTCCTCCGGGCTGGCCAGGAACTCGCCCACCAGCACCGGCACCACCGCCGCGGCCGCGCCGAACCGGCGCTCGAAGCCGTCCGCGGCGTCGTACGGCAGGTACTGGTGCGCCGAGTAGACGAGGTTCTCTCCGCGCAGCGGCCGGGTCCGGTAGCCGTCCACCGAGTGCGCCCAGTCCGGGCCGCCCACCACGATCAACGGCTCGGTGCTGCGGCCGCGGATCGCATCCACCAGCACCTGCAGCGCCGCGGACGTCTCCTGCTCGCCGTGGTCGTGCGGCTCGTTGATCAAGTCCAGGAGCAGGTTGGTGCGGTTGGCCCAGCGCGAGGTGGCCTTGTGCCAGAAGGCCTCGGTGGTGTTCCCCTCGCCGAAGGTCGGCAGCGGCAGGATGTTGCGGTGGTAGGGGTCCAGCGTCCGCCCCACCTCCCACTGCACGTCGAGCAGCACGTAGGCGCCCCGGTCGTTCGCCTCGTCCAGCAGTCGCTCCACGGTCCTGACGTAGTCGTCGTCTTCGAGGAACCACTGCTGGTTCACCGGCACGCGGACCGCGTTGACGCTCCAGCGGCCGCGGTCGCACAGGGTCTTGAGCAACCCGCTCCCGTCGCCGTCCAGCTCCCACTTCTTGCCGTCCCGGTCGTACTCGAGCGAGCAGACGTTCACGCCGCGCAGCCGCACCGGCGCGCCGTCCGTCTCCCGCACCAGCCGCGTGCCCTCCACGCGCAGGCGCGGCAGCAAGGCGGCCGGCGCGGCGGTCGGCGCGGTGGGCGCCTGCCAGTCCAGCGTGGCCACCGGCGGCGGCGCGGCGCCGCACGCGCACAGGGCCAACGCGAGGAGAAGACCCACGCTGCGGGAGGAGACCAGGCGCACGGCGGGTGGCGATATCACGGCCGCGTACACGCGCGCCTGTAGGCGGCTGTCCGGGTGCGCGCCCGGGCGCCGCTGGAGAAGATGCAAGGCGCGATGAACGTCCGACACCTGTTGCCCGCCGCGCTGTGGCTCACCGCCTGCTCCGCTCCTCCCGCGCCGCCCACCCTGAAGCTCGGCGTCATCCAGTCGCTCACCGGCAGCCTCGCGGGCAAGAGCGCGGAGCGGCTGGAGGGGGTGACGCTGGCGGTGGAGCAGATCAACGCCGCGGGCGGCGTGCTCGGCAGAAAGCTCGAGCTGGTCATCCAGGACGACGGCACGGACGCCGCCCGCGCCCGCGCCGCCGCCGAGCAGCTCACCGCGGACGGGGAGATCCCGGTGATCATCGGCGCCGCCGGCAGCGCCGCCACGCTCGCCGCCGCCGAGGTCACCGTCCCCAAGAAGGTGGTGTTGATCTCCGGCTCCGCGACCTCGCCCTCGCTCACCTCCAGCCAGGACGACGGCTACCTCTTCCGCACCTGCCCCTCGGACGCGCTGCAGGGGCGGCTCATCGCCCAGCGGGCGCTGCAGCAGACCGTGAAGGGGCTGCCGCTGCGCCGCGCGGCGATCATCCACATGCCCGGCGCCTACGGGAACGGGCTCGCGGACGCCTTCACCGCCGCCTTCACCGCCGGCGGCGGCACCCTCACCGCCCGCAAGGAGTACGTGAACGGGCAGACCGCCTTTGGTCCCATGCTGGGGGAGCTCTACGCCGCCAACCCCGCGCCGCAGGGGGTGCTGCTCGTCGCCTACGCCGCCGAGGGCTCCTCGGTGATCAAGGCCTACCTCGCGCAGTACGGCGGCAACGAGACCTTCTGGTTCTTCCCGGACGGGCTCGCCGAGCCGACCTTCGTCACCGCGGTGGGCGGCGCCAACTTCACCTTCAAGCACGAGGGCACCGGCGGCGCCTCGCCCCGCGGCGAGCGGTACGAGGCCTTCAAGGCCGCCTTCCGCGCCCGCTTCGAGCGGGATCCGCTGGGCACCATCTTCACCGGCAACTACTACGACGCGGTGTACCTGGTGGCGCTCGCGCTGCAGGCCGCCGGCAAGGCGGAGGGCCCCGCCGTCCGGGACGCGCTCGCCGCCATCTCCTCCGGTGGCGAGCCGTTTGGCCCCGTGGAGTACAACACCGCGGTGGGCGCGCTCGCCGAGGGGCGGGACCTCGACTTCGAAGGGGCCTCCGGCGCGCTCGACTTCGACGAGCAGGGGGACGTGGTGGCCCCGTACGATCTCTGGCGGGTGGAGAGCGGCGCCGTCCACCCCTTCGAGTTCTCCGTCACGCCCTGAGCACACCTCAGGGACCGGCGGTGGACGGCCTCGCGGCGGCGCCGGTAGAACCCACCGCCTCATGCCGACCGCCCGCCTCGCCCTGCTCGCGCTCCTCCTGCTGGCCGGCTGCGGTGCACCCGCTGGCCCGGGCGCCGACGCGGGCAGCGGTCAGGACGCGGGGGGCGGTCAGGACGCCGGCGCCGCAGACGCGGGCCGAGACGCGGGCGCGCTCCCGGACGGCGGCACCTCCTGCGAGCGCGCCTTCGCCGCGCGCACCGCGGACATCGCGCTGCTGGACGCGGCGCGCGCCGAGCTGGCCACGCTCGCGCCCGACGGGGAGCGCCGCGCCCGGGTGGCCGCCTTCGTGGACGCGGTGGCGCGCGCCGGCGGAACCCCGCTGACCTCGCCCGGAGGCGCCCGCGTGGCGTTCTTCGCGGTGGACCCCCCGGTCACCCGCTACAGCGTGGCGGGCACCTTCAACGGCTGGACCCCCGGCAAGGACCTGCTCTCGCAAGTGGCGGGCAGCAACCTCTACGCGGTGGAGCTGACCGTCCCGCGCACCGCGGCGCACGAGTACAAGCTGGTGGACGGCACCCGGTTCTACGAGGACCGCCGCGCCCAAAACGCGGTGTGGGACGGGATCGACCGCGGCGGGGTGGGGGAGCTCAACGCGCTCGTCTACCCGGAGCTCTCCCCGGCCCAGAAGGGGCGCCTGGTGGCCTGGCGCGGCGTCCACTCCAACGCGCTCTCGGACGACCGGGACGTCTTCATCTACCTGCCGCCCGCGTACGACGCGCCAGGCTGCCCCCGCCTGCCGCTGCTCGTCTTCCATGACGGGAACGAGTCCCTCACCCGCGCCCCCTTCACCGTCCCCGCGGACACCCTCTACGCGCAGAGCCCCGAGCGCTCCGCGGTGCTCGCCTTCGTCGCGCTCCCCAGCCAGGCCGTGCGCATTGCCCAGTACACCTTCCAGACCGCCGGCTCCCGCGGGGACGGCTACGTGACCTTCCTGGAGAGCGAGCTGCTGCCCGCGCTGACCGCCGCCTTCCGGCTCTGCCCCTCCGCCGCGGACCACGGCGTGGCCGGGGCCTCGCTGGGCGGGCTCATCTCCTCCTACGCCGCGCTCAAGGCGAGCGGCAGCTTCGGCTTCGTCGGCTCCCAGTCCGGCACCTACCAGTGGGAGGGCGACGCGCTCACCGCCCGGTACCACGCCGCGAGCGCGCTGCCGCTGCGCTTCTACGTGGACTACGGCTGCCCGGATGACAACTGCCAGCCCAACCAGCGCTTCGTGGCCGAGCTCAAGGCCAAGGGCTACCCCGTGCAGGACGTGCCCGAGACCGGCGGTCAGCACGAGTGGCCGTACTGGCAGCGAAGGTTACCGGGCCTGCTCTCCACGTTCCGTCCGGATGGCCTCGCTTGCCACTGACCCAACTTGACGTTTGGTCAGTCGGTGACTAGAAGTCCCGGCCAGTCACCATGGAAGCCGCCAAGAAAGATCTGATCCTCGAAGAGGCCGGGAAGCTCTTCACCCGGCATGGCTACAAGAAGGTCACCATCGACGAGGTGGCCCAGGGCGCTGGCGTGGCCAAGGGCACCGTCTACCTGGCCTGCGACTCGAAGGAGGACCTCTTCTACCAGGTGCTCCACCGAGAGCTCCGCGCCTGGACCGCCGCCGTGGCGAGGACCATGGACGTCCGCCAGCCCGCGGATCAGCTCCTGGGCGCCATGCTCGAGACCTCCACCGGCTTCCTGGAGACCCATCCGCTCGTCCGCGACCTCATGTTCGGCCGCACCTATCAGCTGCTCCCGGACTGGGCCGCCCGGCTCCAGGAGCTGCGGGCCCTGGGCTTCACCAACATCGTCGAGGCCCTCAAACTCGGGATTCGACAGGGTATTTTCCGGGAGAACGTGGACGTGGACATGGTGGCGAGCCTGCTCCAGGACCTCGTCTACTCGGCGTACCTCTTCCACAGCCAGGGCACCGGCCGCTCCGAGCAGCTCAAGGCGCGCCGGGCCGCTGGCCTGGACCTGGTCCTGAACGGGCTGCGTAAGCGCTCGAACTGACTGGCCTAGACCCCGAAGACCTCTCCTTTGCGTTCGCACGCAACCGCCGATGACCCGTCTTCGATAATGACTCAAAAACCAAATTGGTCAGTTGTTCACCGGAGACCCACCGATGATGGCCTCGCAGAACCTCTCTCTCTTCCGTCACTCTCTCGAGCTCAAGTGCGCGCGAAAGCTCATTCGCGCCCCCGAGGCGCGGGAGCACAGCCTCCGCCGCCTCTGGGCCTACAAGCGCAACCTCTCCGTGGCGCCGGTGGAGCTCCAGGTGAAGGCGCTCATGGACCCCGCGCTGGACCGGCTCTGCGAGCGCCGCCGCGCCGAGGAGCTGCGCCACGATGAGCTCTTCCGGACCCTGCTGGCCCGCTCCGGCGAGGCCGTTGGCGCCCCCGAGGAGCTGACCCTCACCGCCCAGCCGCTGCACCGGCTGCTCCAGTTCCCGGTGGAGGACGCCTGCGACGTGATGTGGACCTTCCTCACCCTGCAGGTGCTCTTCGAGACCTTCGTGGTGGTGCTCAAGGGCTGCGCCAAGGCCTACGCCAAGGTGGATCCCGAGGCCGCCCGCGCGCTGGAAGAGATGGCCGCGGATGACGAGCGCTACCTCGCGTACGCCACCGCCACCGCGGTGCGCTACGAGCCCTCCGCCGCCATGCGGGAGCTGGTGCTGGAGCGGCTGCGCCGCTCCCACGCCCGCACCTGCACCCGGGTCCGGATGGCGGAGCTGCGCGAGGCCGCCCGCCGCGTGCAGGGCATGGACGGGGTGGCGCTCCACTCGCTGGTGAAGGTGGTGGGGCTCTTGCCGGTGGCTCGCCTGGAGCAGGTGAGCCACCGCGACCGCGAGAACCGCCCGCTGCGCTCCGCCGTCGGCCGCGCGTAGCGCGGGACCGGCCATCCCCGTGAACGTGAACGTGCTCGTGAACGTGAACGGCCGTTGACGTTGACGTCGTTGACGTTGACGTGGCCGTGGACGGCGACGGCGACGGCGACGGCGACGTGGCCCTGGTCGCCCTCCGCGGAGATCACGTCACGGCCACGTTCACGTCGCCGTCGCCGTCGCCGTCGCCGTCAACGTCAACGTCAACGTCAACGGCCGTTCACGTTCACGAGCACGTTCACGTTCATGGCACCGCGCTCAGCGCGCCTCGAGCGTCCCCTGCATGCTGAACTTCCCGGGGGAGACGTCCACGCTGAAGTCCAGCCCCTCCATCCCGGAGAGCAGGCTCCCCTTCTGGAGGGTGAAGTTGGCGCGGGTGGGGGCGGAGAACTTGGTGAGGATGATCTCCGTCCGGCCGATCTCCGAGGCCACCAGCGTCCCGCGCACCACCGTGCTCACCGGCACCTTCTGAGTCCCCAGCCGCCCGTAGCTCACCACCGCCGTGGCGGAGAGCCGCACGTCCTGCTCGGCGAGGTTGAAGCGGGTGAGGCCGAGCGGGCGGGTGGTGCGGCCCAGCGTCTCGGCGACCACGTTCTCCAGCGTCACCTTCGCCACCACGCCGGCGTAGCGCGGGTCGTAGGTGCGGATGGTGCCGACCAGGTCCACCGGCGGATCCACGTGCCAGCGCGGATCGAACTTCCCGGGGATCCCGAAGAGCCCGGTCTGCTTGGCCATGCAGTTGACCTTGGCCTGGATGAACTCGTTGCTGATCTCGAACTGCTCGGCCGCGGTGGGCATCTGCACCGGCCCCAGCTTCACCGTCCGCCCGCCGCCCGAGGTCCGAGCGGTGACCTTGGCGGCGTAGGGGCTGGCCGCGTAGGCCGCCGTGTCCCCGAAGCCAAAGAGGACGTCCTTGTCCCAGGGGGCCGCGTAGACCTGGGAGAGCCCCTGGATGACGAAGACGCCCAGCGGATCGCCCTTCACCTGCATCGTCTCGCAGACCTTGCCGGCGCCGGTGGCCACGAAGCTGCCTTCGAAGCCGGTGTGCAGGCTGCTGCAGCCGCCGTGGATCCCGTACTGCACCGGGCCGGCCGTGATCTGCGCGCGCGGCGCGGCGCGGGTGTAGCCGCCCAGCGTGGCGGTGCCGGAGATGACCAGCCCGCTGCCCACCATCTGCAGCGCGGTGGCCTTGAGATCCGTGTGCAGGGCCGAGCCGCCGCCGGCCGCGAGCGAGGGGAGCACCAGCGGGAAGCCGCAGGAGAAGCTGTTGTTCGCCCCCTGGCTGCACTGCGCGGGCAGGTTGTCCCCCGGGAAGCTCAGGTTGCTGGTGATCCCACCGATGACGCCGAGCACCGCGCCGTCCAGGAGGATCCCCCAGTGGCCACTGATCAACCCCCACGTCAGCGCGCAGAGCGCCACGTCGCTGTCCACGAGGTCCCAGCTCACCTGGCCATTGAGCGTCACCGCGTCCCCGGCGCCGTTGAGGCCAAACCCCATGCCGATGTTCACCGGGTGCGCCCCGATGGTGTTGGCGCAGCCCACGATGTCCATCTGCGCGTTGAAGAAGACGTTCAGCGCGGGCAGCCCATAGGGGGACCACTGGGTCTGCAGCCCGGGTGACTCCACCGTGAGCTGCGGGTCATTCAGCTCGTCGTTGAAGCGCGAGCGCAGGACGCGGGCGAGCAGGGCCTTGTCGAAGATCAGCGCGAAGCCGCTCCCCGCGCCGGAGGAGAGCGTCCCCGAGTCCACGAACGACTGCCAGCTGGAGAGCGAGGGGGTGGGGTGATCGAACTCCAACCGGATCGCCAGCCGGTCCAGCGCCGCGTTGGCCGAGATCGCCTGGCCGGTCTGCGCCACCTTGCCGTCCAGGATGTCGTCCAGCCCGTCCAGGGTGAGCGGGAAGCACGGCGTGCCCATCTGCTGCTGCAGGGCGGAGAGCAGCTCGGGGCCGCCCAGCACCGAGGGCTCGATCGCGGACGGCGTGGCGCACAGCTGCTGCTGCCCGCTCCCGTTGGGCCCCACCGCGAGATCCAGGATCACCGAGGCGGTGGGCGAGGAGAGGTACTGCTCCTGCGGCACGTTGGGGTCCTCCAGCGCGGTCTTGGTCTTGAGGAAGGCCTGCACCGGCAGGACGATCTGCAGCGGGTGGCCGTTGAAGGTGAGGGAGGAATTGATGGTCACCGGCTTGAGCGCGGGGCTGCGCCGCAGCGTGGGCGGGGAGGGGAACTCCAGGTGGTCCACGTAGATGTCCGTCCCGAACGCCTGGAACGGCGCGAAGCAGGTGACGCCGGCGCGGGCGCGGTCCGCCAGCAGGGGCAGGACCTTGTCCGCGGGGAGCTGCAGCTCCAGCGCGTCGGCCGCGGCGAGCGCGGGGGAGGCCAAGAGGAGGGCAAGGGGACACAACCAGGACAGCAGGCGGGAAGGGCTCATGCCGCTTGCAACGGCGCGCGCGCCGCTTCTTCCCAAGGCGGGCTATGAAGGGCGCCCATGAGCTCCCAGCCCGCCGCCACGTTCAAGTCCGCCTACGACGCCGTGGAGCGCCGGATCGAGGCGCGCTACGGGATCCCCGTCAGCATCAGCGACGTGCTGGACCCCAACACCGGCGACTTCGACGGCATGCGGATCCAGGTGGACTACGACCAGGACCTCGACTCCGCCCTCTTCGTGCTGGTCCACCTCTTCGGCCACACCGTGCAGTGGAACCTCTCCGAGCACTACCGGGCGCTCGGCGCGGACCTCTCCATCGGCAAGAGCGACGAGGTGCTCGCGCAGATCTACGACTACGAGAAGAACGCCACCCGCTACAGCCTGCAGCTGTTGCACGACGCCGGCGTGACCGGGCTGGACCGCTGGGTCTCCGACTGGTGGCACGCGGACTGGCGCTACCTCGCGCACTACTACCGCACCGGCGAGAAGCTGGACTTCAGGGGGCTGCTGAGGCCCGGCGAGGGCGAGGCGCTCACCCCGCTGCCCATCCCCGAGTTCACGCCCCAGAAGTGGCTGTCGCGGTGGAGCTTCTAGAAAAGAAGAAGGGCGGCCGGTTTCCCGACCGCCCCTATCGAGCGCCGCGCCGATTCCGGCGCTCGATCAGAACTTCTGCTTCTCTAGACCGCCAGCAGGTCCGTGTGCGGGTTGGCGACGAACGGGGTGCCCGGCACCTTGAGGGTGGCCGCCAGGTACGCCCAGAACTCCGCCTGGCCCGGGGCCGGATCCAGCGTCATGCGGGCGTCCGTGGTGTTGGTGCCCGTGACGCGGAGCTTGCCGCTGGTGCCCGTCTTCACGTACTTGCCGATGACCGTGGCGGTGAGGCTGTTCTGGTGATCCGAGCCCGGCAGGCTTCTGGAGAAGTCGCCGATGATCGCCACCACCACGTTCTTGTCCGCGAACTCCGGCAGCGTGGAGGTGCGGGTGATGAACGTCTTCAGCGGGGGGAGGATCCGCGTGTTCATCATGTTGCGCACGTTGGCGGCCGTGCGGTCACCGTGCGTGTCCCAGCCGCCGTTGTAGGCGAGGACCACGTTGCTGCCGGCGCGGATCATCAGCTCCGCGGCGAGCATCTGCTGGGTGAAGCTGTTGACCGCCGTGGCCGGAGCCGCCCCTGCCGCCGGGTTGTAGGCCAGCGCCATGTTGCGGAAGTCGAACGCCTGGACCGGCTTGGCCAGGGTCTCGATGGAGGCCTGGTAGCCCTCCCTCATTGACTTCAGCGACACCGGGCTGCCGGTGAGGCGGGTGAGCGACTGGCTCTGCGCGGCCACCAGGCCCTTCCCGGCGATACCGCGGTCCGGGATGGTCGGGTCCTGCGCTCCGCCGAGCGCGGCGATGGTGGTCTGCATGTCCGTGATGGACTGCAGCGACACGCCGTTCTCCGCCGGACGGGGGCCCGCCGGGTTCTGCGCGCCGACGACGGCGGCCTTGATCGCCGCCTCGCCGCCCATGGCCGAGGCCAGCCGCAGGTAGTAGGCGCGGGTGCCGTCGGTGACGTTCCGCGTCTGCGCGTTGCCGTGGTCGGAGATGCCGTGCTTCACGCCGATGGACGCCATGTGCGTGAGGGCGAAGTCCGGCAGCGTGCCGAACGTGGGCGCATCCACGACCAGGTTGTTCACGCCACCGAGCGGCTTGAGCATGTTGTCGCCGGTGATGCCGAACGTCCCGGTGGTGCGGAAGGAGTCCGCGCTCGGGAAGACGGCGTTGTAGCCACCCTGCAAGTAGATGAGCAGCAGGGCGGACTTCTCAGCGGCCTGGCCGAAGGCCCGGTTCACCAGGTTCGTGCCTGGCAGCCCGTTGTAGGCCAGCGCGCCAGCTGTGACGGCCGCGCCTTGGAGGAGACTGCGACGACTGAAGCGATTGTTCTTCATGGTGGTGTCCTCGCGGGAGCGGTTAGTAGGAGAGGAAGCCGGCGGAGGTGAGCACCGAGGCGCAGCCGTAGCCCCACTTGCGGCGTACGTTGGTCTCGGTGGCGGTGTCGGCCACGGTGGCCTTCACGCACGCGTCGAGCTCCGCGTTGTCCGCGGGGCGGCTCCAGAACTTCTGGGCGAAGTTTCCGCACTCGGTGCGCGCGGTGGCGTCCGTGGGTGCGGCCGCGTAGGCGTTGGCCGTGGCGGTGAGGGTGAGGCAGCCCTGGAAGGCCACGCGGTAGGCCGTGTAGAGCGAGACCGCGCTCGACTGCGGCTCCACGTTCCAGCGCGCCGCGGACTCGCCGAAGGTCGTCCCCAGGCCAGCGATCAGCCCCGGCTGGGCCCCCAGCACGCGGGTGTACTCACCCGCC
Organism: Myxococcaceae bacterium; assembly: GCA_044229415.1. Taxonomy (GTDB): domain Bacteria; phylum Myxococcota; class Myxococcia; order Myxococcales; family Myxococcaceae; genus JBGATB01. The sequence goes on from JBGATB010000063.1 coordinate 31,018, forward strand.
AGCGAGGAGAACGGCTTCACGCGGGAGCGGTCCACGCCCAGGTCCGCGTCGATGCGGTCACCGACGAGGTCGGTCGCCGCGAAGCCCGAGTACTTCTTCCCCATGTCGCACCGGGCAGGCACGGTCGGATCCACCGGGTTGGTGGGCGTCTCCGGGCCGGTCGGGTCGTTGGAGATGGGCCCGGTCGGGTTGTTGGGGTTGTTCGGGTTGGCCGGGTCAGAGGGCAGCGTCACGTCACCGCCGCCGGGGCCCTTGCCGTTGATCACCGTGCCCGAGGTGCCGATGTCGCACCCGAAGAGCATCAGCGCCGAGGAGCTCACCACTGCAATCCACAGAGTCTTTGTCATGGCGTTTTCTCCTCGTGCCTACTGGCAGAAGCTCTGGTCCTTGGCGACCGACGACAGCGCCGACTGGATGAGCCCAGTGGAGCCGAAGGCGTCCATGCAGCGGTCGAACACCGGACCTTCACAGGTGTACTCGGCGCGCCCGTAGAGGAACTCGAAGGCGATCCGGCACGCGCGGAACTTGAAGGCCTCCGAGTTCACCAGCGCGGTGACGAGCGACTTGTCATCCGAGATGGTGATGCCGCCCAGAAGCTGCTGCGGGCCGGCGGTGGGGGGCGAGAAGGTCATGGTGGCGGCGTCGATGCCCACGCGCTTGGTGAGGACCGAGGCGACCTTGTCGAGCGCGAACCACGGGTCGTAGTGGCAGCCGCGGCACTGCGCCGCCTGGCGGCCGGTGGCGGTGAGGTCCAGACCCGGAACCTGGGTCGCGGCGACCAGCTTGAGGCCGATGGTGTTGTTCATGATCCGGTACGCGGTGGAGAGCTTGATGCCCTGCTCTTCATTGCCGGCGTAGCGCACCAGCCACGGGCGGCTGCGGAAGTAGCCCAGGCCGTTCGCGTCCACCGTGACCACCGGTTCGGCGTTGGCGGCCGCGCCGGCGGCGCGCTCCACCTTGTAGCCGCCCGTGAACATGTCCGCCCAGGGCTTGTTGTTCTGGAGGACGTACTTGGTGAGGTAGTAGGCCGAGTCCTGCTCCGGCACTTCACCCGGGTCCGCGTTGAAGTTGGCGTTGATGAAGCGGGAGAACCGCTCGATGAAGTCCGCGCTGGTCAGCATCTGATCCACGGCCGTTTTCGGGTCCGCGGCGCTGGTCATCGCGGCCGTGGGGGCCTTGCCCACGAACGCCACTGAAAGCCTTGTCGCACACCGCTCGTTGGCCCCGGTGGCGCTCTGTGCCTGCGCGGTAGCCGCGACGAGGACGAGGGTCAGCCAGGAGGCCAGGAGCAGATTCCTCTGATGCTTGATCAGTCTCATGTGTTCCGCCTCTCCCCTTAGCGAGCGCGATGCCCGTGCCGGACCCATGAGCAACCGTCGTGCCCTTCGATTCGCGCGGATGTGCAGTGCACAGGGAATGAGAACGGCGGCGGAAACCCGGGGTTTGCCGGTGACCACAGCAGTGGGCACGCAACCCCCTGGAGCTTCGTCAATCCAGAATCGCTGAGAACCCCAGGTATCAGGCCACTGCGTTACGAGGGGAACACGATCACAGCGGTGACCAGGGGGGCGCGAGCAGCCGCCGCCCATCCGCGGTGCGGGGCGCCTCTCCCTCGTCGTCCGGCAACCTGTCCCAGCGCTGACACGTCACGGCCTTGTGGGCCTGGTCCAGCCCTTCGCAGTAGTTGGTGAAGAGGCAGCGGCGGATCTCCTCGCCGCGCCCGAGCCGGAGCTTCCGGAACCAGTCTGGATCCGCGAGCGTCTGGCGCGCCGCGCCGATGAGATCCGCCGCGCCCTGCGCGAGCAGCTCCTCCGCCTGCCAGAAGCTGGCGATGCCGCCGGCGTAGACCACCGGCGTGGAGAGGCCGGCCGCGCGGACCGCGGCGCGGACCTGTGCCGCGAGCGGCGCATTGCGGCCGAAGGGGCCGGGAGGACCCATCTGCGTGGTGGGCATGCACTCGTGCCCGGAGGGGCCCGTGTACGGGTACGCCGCGGCGCCCACCTTGGGCTGCTTGGCGTCCTCGAACTTCCCGCCGCGGGAGAGCGAGAGGAAGTCCATCCCCGCGCGCGCCAGCGCCACGCCGAACCAGGCCGCGTCCTCCACGCGGTTGCCGCCTTCAATCACCTCGTCCGAGAGGTAGCGGCAGCCCACCGCCACCTTCTGGCCAATGCGGGCGCGCACCGCCGCGTAGACCTCGAGCGGGAGCCGGACCCGACTCTCGCGCGGGCCGCCGTAGCCGTCCTCGCGGGTGTTCCGCGCGGAGAGGAAGCTCGCCATCGTGTACGCGTGCGCGTAGTGCAGCTCCACGCCGTCGAACCCGGCGGCCACCGCGCGCTCCGCCGCGTCCGCGAAGAGACCGGGCAGCACCCGCGGCAGCTCCTCTATCTGCGGCAGGTGCACGTCCGTCACCCGCTCGCGGTAACCGAAGCGGTAGGCCTCGAGCTCGCGCGCGGAGAGCACCTGCGCCAGCGCCTCCTCTGGCAGCTGCGCGAGCTGCGCCCTCAGGGCGGGCTCCGGGAGCGTGAGCCACTCGGGGCGCCCGAGCGCCGCTGACGCCCGCGCGCGCCACGCGTCGTCCAGCTGGAGGTAGCGGCCGAAGTAGCTCTCCCGGGTGGGCCGGCGGCGGATGGCCAAGAAGTCGATCAGCTGGATGAAGAGGCGGGTCCGCCCGCCGCTGGCGCCCCGCACCACCGAGGTGAGCTCGCGCAGGCCGTCCAGGTAGCGGTCGTGGCCGATGCGCAGGAGCGGGCCGCTGGGAACGTCCCGGATTCCGGTCGCCTCCACCACGATCACCCCCGGTTCACCCCGGGCGAAGCGCTCGTACCAGCCGAGCACCTCGGGCGTGACGAAGCCCTCTCCGGTGGCGCGCCAGGGGACCATGGCGGGCACCCAGGTCCGCTCCGCCAGAGCGCAGGGGCCCAGCTGCGCCGGGGAGAACCAGCGCGAGCCGGAGGCCTCTGCCGCGGTGGGCCATCGGGGCACCGGGAGCAGCTTGGCCAGGCGCCGATCTGGGGGTGGGCTGGACATGGAGGGCTGCCGTGCGTGCAGGGGGCGTTTCGGGTTAAATGCGCGCCCTTTTCCCCTCCCTAGTCCCCTTACCGAAAGACGAAAAGGCTCAAAGATGACGCAGACCCTGAGGTTCGCGCTCCTGGCTGCCCTGGCGGCGGTCGCGCTCGCGCTCGCCGGCTGTCCCGGCGGAGACGTGTGCGGCGATGGCAAGAAGACCGGCAAGGAGCAGTGCGACGACGGCAACCTGAGAGACGGAGACGGCTGCCGCAGCAACTGCACCCTGCCCGCCACCTGCGGCAACGGGACGCGCGAGAGCGGAGAGATCTGCGACGACGGCAACCTGGTCCCGGGGGACGGCTGCGAGCCGGACTGCACCGCCACCGGCGCCGACTGCGGCAACGGGGTGAAGGAGGCCGGCGAGGCCTGTGACGACGGCAACATGGTGGCCGGGGACGGCTGCGAGAACGACTGCACCGCCACCACCGCGGGCTGCGGCAACGGGCTGAAGGAGGGGACCGAGCAGTGCGATGACGGCAACGCGGTGGGCGGGGACGGCTGCGAGGCCAACTGCACCAACACGCCCAAGGGGACGTGCGGCAACAACACCAAGGAGTGGCCGGAAGCCTGTGACGACGGCAACGCGGTGGGCGGGGACGGCTGCGAGAACGACTGCACCGTGACCGGCGGCAAGCAGGTCACCTGCGCGGGCGCGGGGCTGCCGCCGCCGGACGCCGGCACCTGCACCGTCACGCCGGGAGATCAGGGCCGGTTGATCACCGGCATCATCCTCACCCCGGGCGCCATCTATCAGGGCGGCCAGGTGCTGTTCGACTCGGCGGGCGTCATCCAGTGCACCGGGTGCGACTGCTCCACGGCCACCGGCGCGGCCACCGCCACCAAGGTGGTCTGCCCCGAGGGCGTGGTCTCCCCGGGCCTCATCAACTCGCACGACCACATCACCTTCCAGGGCGACCCGTTCGTCTTCACCGACGGCGGCACCGAGCGCTACGAGCACCGCCACGACTGGCGCGTGGGGCATGACGGCCACTCGCGCATCTCCAACGGCGGCCAGGCCATCCAGACGCAGATCCGCTGGGCGGAGCTGCGGCAGGTGATGGCGGGCACCACCTCCGTGGCTGGCTCGGGCGGGCAGAAGGGCTTTTTGCGGAACCTGGACAACAAGGACACGCCGCAGGCGGACGGCGGCTCCGCGGCGAGCCAGGAGAACCTCGGCGCCAACACGGGCGGGCTGAACTACTCCACCTTCCCGCTGGACGAGACCAACGACTCGCGCGAGCTCACCAAGGGCTGCGCGTACGGCGGTACCCCCGACAAGCCGAGCAACATCCCGGATGACGCGGCGTACCTCCCGCACATCGCCGAGGGCATCGAGGCGTCCGCGCGCAACGAGTTCGTCTGCACCTCGGGCATCGACCCCACCGGCCAGAAGCTGCTGACGCCGCGCACGGCGATCATCCACGGCATCGGCATGAAGGCGTCCGACATCAGCCTGGCGGTGAACCACGAGTCGAGCCTCATCTGGTCCCCGCGCTCCAACATCGATCTCTATGGCGACACCGCCGCGGTCCCCGCGTACCTCAAGATGAACGCCAACATCGCGCTGGGCACCGACTGGGTGCGCTCCGGCTCGATGAACCTGCTGCGCGAGCTCAAGTGCGCCGACTACCTGAACTCCTCGTTCTTCAACAAGGCGCTCAGCGATGACGGGCTGTGGCGGCTGGTGACGGTGAACGCGGCCAACGCGATGCAGGTCTCTTCCAAGGTGGGCGTGCTGGCCAAGGGCAAGGTCGCGGACATCGCCATCTTCCGCAAGGGCGCCAACAGCGCGTACCGGGCCGTCATCGCCGCGAACCCCGAAGACGTGGTGCTCACCGTGCGCGGCGGCAAGCCGCTCTACGGCGACGCGGCGCTGGTGGCCGCGCTCACCCAGGACCAGTGCGACGCGATCGACGTCTGCGGCAGCGCCAAGGTCGCCTGCGTGAAGTCGGAGATCGGCTACCCGCTGGCGCAGCTGACCACCGAGAACATGAACCCCACGCCCAACCCCAAGACGTACCCGCTCTTCTTCTGCGGCATGCCGCCGAAGGACGAGCCCACCTGCACGCCTTCGCGCGTGGCGCCTTGGACCGTGAACGGCTCGAGCATGTACACCGGCATGCCCGCGGCGGATGACTCGGACGCGGACGGCGTGGCGGACGCGATGGACAACTGCCCCTCCGTCTTCAACCCCATCCGCCCCATGGACAACGGGAAGCAGGCGGACATGGACGGCGACGGCAAGGGCGATGTCTGCGACACCTGCCCGCTCGGGGCGGGCAGCACCTGCACCAGCGCCACGGACACCGATTTCGACGGTGACGGCGTGGCCAATGCCACGGACAACTGCCCGGGTGACTACAACGTCTCCCAGGCGGACGCGGACGCCGACCAGAAGGGCGATGCCTGCGACTTCTGCCCCGCGGACTCCAACCCCGGCACCGCGGCCTGCCCCGCCACCATCCAGCAGGTGAAGACGCCGGGAAGCAAGTACGTGGGCCAGGCGGTGGCGATCAAGGACGCGCTGGTCACCGCGACCGGCTCGGGCGGCTACTTCGTGCAGGCGGACCCGGCGGCCACGCCGGACTACTCCGGGCTCTTCGTGTTCGGCGGCAACCCGGCCGTCAAGGCGGGCGACAAGGTGAACCTCACCGGTGTCCCTTCCGACTACTTCGGCCAGATCCAGCTTACCGGCGCCACGGCGGCGGTCGTCAGCTCGAACAACCCGCTGCCGGCGCCCGTCGCCGTCACGGTGGCCGAGGTCAACGACACCGGCACTCGCTCGCGTGCCCTCGAGGGCGTGCTGGTCAAGCTCTCCACGCTCACGGTCACGGACATCAACCCCCCACTCGGCGGCGGTGACCGGGCGCCGGCCAACGAGTTCGTGGTGGACGGCTCCCTGCGTGTAAACGACTACCTCTACCTGATTGCCCCCTTCGCTGAGCTCAACGAGCAGCTCACCTCGCTCACGGGCGTGCTGGAGCTCCGCAACGACCACTACAAGGTGGAGCCGAGGTCGCTCTCGGACTTCGCGTTCGTCTCCACCGCGCTGGTGGACTTCTCGCCAGCCACCACCTTCGCGCGCGTCGGTTACACCGGCCCCTCGTTCCCGCAGCCGCTCACCGTGAAGCTCAAGCGTCCGGTGTCCACCATCACGACGGTGACGGTCACCTCCACTCTCGCCACGGACCTCGTCGTCGACAACGGCAGCGTCGCCATTCCGCCCGGGAGCATCACCGGCCAGGTCATCCTCACCGGCGTGAACGCCAACCAGGCCGTGCCGGTGGTGGCCACCTTCGGCGCTGCCGTGCTCAACGCCTCGGTGCGTGTGCTCGGCCTGGCCGAGACCGGCAAGCTCGTCTCGGTCACTCCCGCGCAGGCATACGCCTCGGCGGGAGGGAAGACGACGCTCGCGGTGAACCTGGACGTGCCGGCCATGATGGACACCCAGGTGGCGCTGGCGCTCTCGCCCGCCGGGTTTGGCACTTTGCCGGCGATGGTGACGGTGGCCGCCAAGCAGACCTCGGCCAGCTTCGACGTGAACGTCGCGTCGGGGGCTTCCGGCTCGGCGACGCTGACTGCCACGCTGGGCGCAGACATGGCGACTGCCACGGTGAACATCACCCTGACCGCCACCCACGTGGTGATCAGCGAGCTCGGCGTTGGCAACACGGACGTGGAGTTCGTGGAGCTCTACAACCCCACGCCCACCGCGGTGAACGCCAGTGGCTGGCAGTTGCAGTACCGCGCCAACAACGTCACCTCGGACTTCCAGGGCAACGGCGCGGCCTTCCCCGCCAACACCACCATCGCCCCCAACGGGTACCTGCTGCTCGCCACCACTGCGTACGCCAGCAATGCCGCCAACCCAGTGAAGCCGGACCTCACTTGCAGCGGTAACTTCAGCGGGACAGCCGGCATCGTGCGCGTGATCTCCCCTGCGGGCGTGGTGGACTCCATCGGCTACGGGGCCATGGTCGACGGCGGCACCAGCGGAATCAGCTGGGACGGCGGCCGTGATGGGACCGAAGGCACCCGCTACGTGGGCACCATTCCGGCGGCAGGCTCGATCGAGCGCAAGGCGAACGCCAGCTCCACCGCCGGCACCATGGCGGACGGCGGGACCGACAGCGTTGCCGGCAACGGGCTCGACTCGGACAACAACTCGGCGGACCTCGTTACGCGCGGGTTCAGGGATCCTCAGGGCAGGGACAGCGGAACCGAGCCTTGAGTCAGTAGGTCGAAGGTTGGGCCGGCCGCGTCTTGGCCGGTCCAGCCCCCGAAGGTGCGAGCGTTGTGGCGCTCGGGTGGGGCGTGCTAGCCACCCGCCCCCATGTCCGACCCACGACCTCTGCTCCACCGTTCGCGCCTCGCGCTCGCGCTGCTCGTCTCGCTCGCCGGGGGCAGCGCCTGCGCTCGCCGCGTCATCGGCTCGTGCCAGACGGTTGCCGATTGCGAGGCGGACCTCGCGGCGCGCGGCGGCACACTCGGACCAGGAGAGGTGCTCGAGTGCTTCCGGGCATCCGACGGACCCTCCGGAAGGGAGGGCGTGTGTATTCGGACCCCGGTCGATCCGGACGGCGGTGAGCCGGTCGCAGACGCGGGAATGGAGGATGGTGGGCTACCGGTACCGGATGCAGGGATGCCTGACGCGGGTCGCTCCGACGCTGGCAGCCTCACCGACGCGGGGGTTGACCCCCGGTTGTGTTACGCGAGCGGCTGGTGCTGGGAGTCCCCGTACCCGCAAGGCAACCACTTGAATGCGGTCTGGGGCAGCTCGACCTCGGACGTCTGGGCGGTGGGGTCCGCGGGGATGGCCCTGCACTGGGACGGGACGACCTGGTCGTACGTGGAGACGGGCACGTCGGACAGCCTCTACGCCGTCCGGGGTATCGGATCGAACGCGGTCTGGGCGGTCGGGTTCGGGGGGAGGATCCTGTTCTGGGATGGTGCCCACTGGGCGCCGCAGGCGTCCGGCGTGGGGGTGGAGCTGTTCGGGCTGAGCGTGGTTTCTCCGAACGTTGCCTGGAGCGTGGGCGATCTGGGTACGGTGCTGCGCTGGAACGGCGCGGCGTGGAGCCCGGTGAGCTCTGGCACCCCCAAGCTGCTCCCCGCCGTTCATGCCTCTGCCAACGGCGTCTGGTTTCTCACCGAGGACGGAGACGTCTACCGGAAGCTCGCCGGAGACGCGTTCCAGCTCGAGCCAGGCACCGGCGTGACGCCGCTGGTTGGGCTGTGGGGGGCAGGCGAGAAGCTCCTCGCAGTGGGGGGCTCCGGCAACGCCCTTCGCTACGACGGCGCGAGCTGGGCATCGGTGAACAACTCGACCTTCACGATGAACGCCATTGACGGCGTCTCCTGGACGCAAGCGCTCGCAGTCGGGGATCGTTGGGCCTCCCGCTGGGATGGTTCGGGCTGGAGCGTCTCTCGGATTGGCAGCGAGGGCGAAGGCTTTGGCGCGGTTTGGATGGCCAGCCCGACCGAGGCGTTCGCGGTGGGAGTGGCCGGATCCATGGCTCGGCTCCAGGGGGGCGCCTGGAAAAGCACCTCGCGCGGCGTGAACTACCAGACCACGCTCGTGGGACTGTGGAGCAACGGTCATGACGCTTGGGCCGTTGACTTCCACGGTGGGGTGCTGCGCCGCATCGACAAAACTTGGGTGCCCGTACAGACAGGAGTGAGCGTCGGGCTGAGCGCCATCTCGGGCGCCGCCAGCGACGCGGTCTGGGCGGTCGGCGCGGACGGCACGATTCTCCATTGGAACGGCAGCGACTGGTCGCCGCAGGCGTCCGATACGACCGAGGACCTGCTCGACACCTGCGCCCTCGCCCGAGATGACGTTTGGGCGGTGGGAGGGCGTCAGACAGTGCTGCGCTACGACGGCGCGAAGTGGACGAAGGTTCGAAGCAGCACCGCCGGTGGGAGGCTCGTAGCCCTGGCGTGCATCTCGTCAAAGAACGTGTGGGCAGCCGGGGACGCAGGGTCCATCCTTCATTGGGACGGGGTTTCGTGGTCTCCGGTCAGCAGCGGTACCACCCAGAGCCTCACGTCCATTGCGGCACGGACGCCTGATGATGTCTGGGCAGTGGGTGGCACCGCGACGCTGCGCTGGAGCGGCACGAGCTGGGCGCCCCAGGCTGCGCCCGCCGCGAACCTCTACAGGCTCACGAAGGTGGGCGACAAACTGCTGGCAACCAATCTGACCAGCTCCCTGCTCGAGTGGAACGGTGCCTCGTGGCGTGTCGTTCCCGTGGGTCCTGCCGCCATTCGATCCGTGGCAGCCGATGGCGCTGCGATCTACTTGGTGACGTCGCCTACCGGAATTCTCCGCAAGCAACTTTGAGGCAGCTGCGTTACGGCTGCGACAGGCGCTTTCAGAGGCTGGCGCCGGGCGGTCCGTACTGCCGGGCGAAGCGGAGCGCGGCCTCCACCCAAGCGGCGTCGTAGCGAGCCAGCTGGCCCCGGACGATGCGGAGGGCAGCGCGGGGTGTTTCGCCGGTGAGCGCCCTGATCAGGCACTGATGGACGGACTGCTCATCCTCTCGCGAGACGAGGCCATCCACTTGCCACAGGGGAAGCGCTTGCTCGAGCTCACGGTGCAAGAAGTCCGTGAGGGCGACCAGCGCGCTGTTTCCCGTCTCGAGGGCGAGCGCCCGTCCGAGCTCCGAGTAGCTGCGCGCGCTCCCCTCGCTCCGGCCGCCTCCCATGTAGCTGAACCAGTACCCACAGAGCGCGTCGTCCAGCTTGTCTCCCGAGAGCGGCCGCTTCCGGCGCGCCAGAAGCCGCACCAGCTCGGCCCACAAGCAACGGCGGGCGGCGAGCAGCTGGCGCCAATGGGTTGATGCCTTCGCGGGCTTGGCGATCTTCGGGAGGCCCAACCCTCCTGGAACCACCACGCGCCCTCTCACCCTCGACAGCCGTGCCTCCGCCACCAGCTGAAGCTCCGCCTCCCGCACGGCCGCTCTGCTCACCTTTAATGCCCTCGCGAGGCTCCGCTCTGACGGGAGTTGCTCGCCAGGCTTGAACCGCCCGCGCTCCAGCGCGTTCTTCAACGCGAGCAGCGCGTGCTGCGCTGGTGACCGGTCCACTTCCGACTCAAGCTCCATCCCCATCCCCATCCTCCCGTTAAGTCGTGAGACGGCGCGGGACGGTAGCGATCCTGGCTGACATCGACCTGGGCCACGGGCCTCCCGCAGGGGGAGGGACCAATTGGGCGACCAGCCGCCCAACGAGACGCCGTCGGAGCGTCGCGCCTTCAAGCGCTGATTCCGGCGCGAGTTTCCTCGCCCGACGCGTCGCAAACGCTGGTCGACCAGCGCGGTCGACCAGTGGTCGGCCAGCAACGCGCTCACGCCGCGCGGATTTGGCCTCGTCGCTGGTCGCCCACTGGTCGCCCACGCTGGTCGCCCACTCGAAACGAGGCGAATCAAACCGCGGACCTCGAGAACTCGCTGGGTTGCGGCGCCGCTCTGGGGGGACGGGCCCGTTGGGCGGCTGGTCGCCCAATTCAGGCACCCCCACGGCTCCTCCGGCACCTCAACCACTGCGACCTTGCGGTCATTCGGGACAGGTGAGCGGTGAGCGGGCAGAACGAGCGCCCGCTGCATCCGAGCGGAGGCACGGCAACCCACCGCGGGCGGGAGCGCGCCTCCGAGGGACCCATGCGCGTACGGGGAGCGCGACCCTTCCGGTCCCTGAGCCTATGGGCCGACTGCGCTCGAGATCTGGGCCGGGCCTGCGACGGTCGCATGCGACGCCCCTGCGACCGGTGGCACCCGCCCTCGCGTCGCAGCGCGGAGGTGGGTGAACGCACACTTGCGAACGTGGAGGCCAGCGCTGACGCCGGCATCGGGGTTGCTCACCGGCGAGCCGCAGTTCCACTCTCAAGGAGCAACCCAGATGAAGAAGCACCTGCTGATCGCGGCGATCGCCGCCACCCTGTTGGGCGCCATCGGCTGTGGCGTGGGCACCGAGACCCCGGAGGCGGCGGACCCGGCCGTGGCCTCCACCGAGGCCGAGCTCCAGGCGTCCTGCCCGAGCGGCTACCACCCCACCGCGTGGTGCAGCGGCAACGTCGCTCGCGCCGGCTGCCTGCGGGACACGGACGGGCGCCTCTTCTACACGCGCGCCGTCAACTGCAGCGACACCGACCGTTATTGCCGCGACTACGGCATCTACGCGAACTGCATCAAGTAGCGCTTCACCGCCGGAAGGCCGCCGCGTCCAACCGGTAGCGGCGGATCCACCTCTGGACCTGGGCGCGCGCCTTTCCCATGGCGCGCGCCACTTCGCTCACGTTCCCGCGGTGCTCGGTCAGCCGCTCCAGGAGCTCCTTGCGCCGGGCGTCGTGGGCGTCCGCGGACGGCAGCGCGCCCGGAGCGGGGAGCGCCCGGAGCGAAAGCGGAAGGTGGCCCAGCGTCAGCGTCTCCCCGTGGCAGACGGCGAGCGCCGAGGCCAGCGCCTGCTCCAGCTCGCGGATGTTCCGCGGCCAGTCATGGCGGAAGAGCGCCTCCACCACCTCCGGCTCGAAGGAGAGCCGCGCGGCCTTCTGCGGCGCCAGCCGCGCCAGCAGCCGCGAGGTGACCAGCCCCAGATCCTCCGGGCGCTCCGCCAGCGGCGGCAGCCGGACGGTGTAGCCGGCCAGGCGGGCCAGCAGGTCCTCCCGGAAGGCGCCCGCGCGGACCGCCGCCTCCAGGTCGCGGTGGGTGGCGGCGATGACCCGCAGGTCTACTTGAAGGGGCTTGGTCGTCCCCAGCGGCAGCACCTCCTTCTGCTGGAGCAGGCGCAGCAGCACGCCCTGCGAGCCGGCCGGGAGGTCCCCCACCTCGTCGAGGAAGAGCGTCCCCCCTTCGGCGGCGCGGGCCAGTCCCAGGTGTCCCTCGCTGGCGCCGGAGAAGGCGCCGCGCCGGTAGCCGAACAGCTCGCCCTCGAGCAGCGACACCGGGAGCCCGGCGGAGTTGATGGGCACGAACGCGCCGCCGCGCCCCGAGAGCCGGTGCGTGGCCTGCGCCACCAGCTCCTTGCCGGTACCGGTGGGCCCCAGCACCAGCAGCGGCAGCGGGCTCTTGGCCACGTCCCCCAGCCGCGAGAGCTCCTCGGCGAGCTCGGGGTGGAGCGTGGGCAGCCCGTCCGGGAGCGCCCGCAGCCCGTCCGTGTCCAGATCCCACTCCGCGGCGCGGCCGACCCTGCGGTGGAGGAAGAGCAGCAGGGTCTGGCCCACCTCCACCCGGTCGCCAGGGGAGAGCAGCGCGCGCTGCTGGGGCACGCCGTTCACGCGCGACCCGTTCTTGGAGCCGAGATCTTCGAGCACCCAGCGTCCGTGCTGCAGCGAGAGCCGGGCGTGCGGCGCGGAGACGCGGGGATCCGGCAGCCCGAGCACCAGGCGCGCGTCCTCGCGCTCCCAGGTCCGCGCGGCGGCCCGCCGCAGCTCCACCGTCCGCAGCCCGGCGAGCCGGTGCCGGCTGGAGCCGAGCAGCGGCTGCCCCGCGTGCAGGGCGATGACCAGCACTGGCTCGGGGGAGCGCTCGGCGTTGGCGCCGCGGGCGGGGCGCGCGGTCAGCGTGCGGGTTTGCGGCACCGTCGAAAGGACCTCTGGCTGGACCATACCTCGCGAACTGTGCTTTGCCCGTGCGGCCGTGGATGAGCCGGACGAGTCGACGCTGAGCGGGAACGGGGGCGGTGCGCGCCCGGTCGGAGCCCCCGAGCTCGCCCGCGGCGCCACCGTGGGCCGCTACGTGGTGGTAGAGCGCGTGGCCTCGGGCGGGATGGGCGTGGTCTACGCGGCGTTCGACTACGCCCTGGAGCGGAAGGTGGCGCTCAAGCGCGTCCACCCGGTGGCGGACCGGGAGCAGCGGCGCGAGCTGCAGGCGCGGCTGGAGCTCGAGGCGCGGGCCATGGCCCGGCTCTCCCATCCCAACATCAACGCGGTCTTCGACGTGGTCCTGGATCGCGAGGACCAGCTCTACGTGGCCATGGAGTGGGGCGAGTGCGGGACGTTGGCGGACTGGCTGGAGGCGGCGCCGCGCAGCCAGCGCGAGGTGCTGGACGCCTTCCTCCAGGCCGGGCGCGGGCTGGAGGCGGCGCACCGCGCGGGCTTCATCCACCGGGACTTCAAGCCCCAGAATGTGCTGCTCGGCGCGGACGGGCGCTTTCGCGTCTGCGACTTCGGCCTGGCGGACGACAGCAGCGCTCCGGGCGCCCGGCCGCGCCCTTCCAGCGAGCAAGCGGTGGGGACGCCGCGCTACATGGCGCCCGAGTCCTTCCGCGGCGAGCAGCTCGCGCCCGCGGCGGACCAGTACGGCTTCTGCGTGGCGCTCAAGGACGGGCTGAAGGGCACCGGGCGAACGCCGACGTGGCTGGCGCGGCTGCTCGCGCGAGGCCTGGCGCCCGAGCCGGCGGCCCGCTTCCCTTCGATGGGAGACCTGCTCGGCGAGCTGGAGCGCCGGCGCGCGCGCAGGCCGCGGCTGCGCCTGCTGGGGCTGGGCGCGGCGCTGGCGCTCGGAGCGTACGCGCTTTTGCGGGAGGCTCCGGCGGACCGCTGCGCGGAGGCGGGCAGCGCGGCGGCGGCGATCTGGACGGAGCCGCGGCGGACCGAGCTCCAGTCGGCGCTGGGCGCGCGCCGCTGGCCGGCCCAGCAGCGCGCGCTGGAGGCGTACTTCTCCCGGTACGCCGCGCTGTCGCGGCAGGTGTGCGCCGCCACGCGGGTGCGGCAGGTGCAGCCGGAGGCGGAGCGCGCCAACCGCCAGGCGTGCCTGGACGCGCACCTGCGGCGGGCGCAGGCGCTGGTGGAGGTGCTCTCGCGGCCGGAGCCCAACGCGTCCAGCTGGCCCAGCGCCCCGCTCGAAGTTCTGCCACAGCTGGACGACTGCGTGTCCCTGGCGCAGCCCGGTCCCTCCGAGCGCGGGTCGGTGGATCCAGCGGCGTTGGCAGAGCTGCGCCTCTTGTTGAATCAGGCCTGGGCGCTGGACGCCGCCGCCCGGTTCCGCGAGGCCGGGGTGGTGGTGGAGCGGGCGCTGGCGGACGCGCACGCGCAGGGGGCGGTCTGCGCCGAAGCCGAAGCGCAGGAGCTCAAAGGCGAGCTGCAGGTGAACTCCAGCGTGACGGGCCGCGAGGGCGTCACCACGCTCCGGGACGCGCTCGTCCTCGCGGACGCCTGCCCGAACGAGGAGCCGGCGCTGCGCGCGCACCTGCGCCTGGCTTGGGTGCTCACGGGCCAGCGGGACGATTACGAAGAGGCGGACCGCCACCTGCGCCACGCCCGCGCCCTGCTCGCGCGCCGCGGAGGGGGCGACCTCTACGAGCTGCGGCTCGCGCTCGCGCAAGGGAGGCTGCAGATGGCGCGCGGGGACATGGCGGGCGCGCGCCAGACGTTCGAGGCGGCGCTGGCCCGGGGGCGGACGCGGGTGGGGCCGGAGCACCCGCGGATGCTGATCCTCTTCCAGGCGGTGGCGGACACCTGGGTGCAGTCCGGGCGGCTCAAGGAGGGGCGGGCGCCGCTGGAGCAGCTGCTGCCGGTCCAGGAGCGGGTGATGGGGTTGGATCACCCGTCCACCGTCACCACGCTCCGGGAGCTGGCGCACCTGCGGCTCGAGCTGGGCGAGCCGGCGGAGGCGCTGGCGCTGGCCCAGCGGGCCTACGCGGGGCTGGTCCGCACCTACGGCGAGGAGCACACCATGGCCGCCGCCGGCGCGGTTGGCGTGGCAGCGGCGCTCACCGGGAACGGCCGCTACGCGGAGGCGTTGGCACAGCTGGCGGCGGCGAGGACGGTCTTCGAGAAGAGCAACGGCCCGCGGTCACCCGCGGTGGCCCTGGTGGACAACAACCTCGGGGAGACGCTGCTCGCGCAGGGCGCGCGGGACGATGCGGGCGCCCGGTTCGCGGCGGCGGACGCCGTCTACGAGGCGCAGGCCCCGGCGCATCCCCACCGGGTCGTCATCCTCTCCCACCTCGGCGAGGTGCAGCAGGCGCAGGGGCACTCGCGGCAGGCGCGGGCAACGTGCGAGCGGGCGTTGGCGATCGCCGGGCAGACGCTCGGCAAGGACGTGCCGGCCGCGCTCCCGGCGCTGCGCTGCCTGGGGCTGCTCGCGCTGGCGGAGGGCGCGGTGGACCAGGCGGAGGCGCTGCTCGCGCGCGCGGTGGCGCTCGCGGAGAGCTCGGGGGGTGAGGCGCGCGACGTGGCGCTGGCCAGGTTCGGCCTGGCGAAGGCGCGCGCCGAGCTTCCAGGGGCGTCCCCCGCGCAGCTGCGGGTGCTGGTGGACGCGGCACGGGCGGCGTTGGGCTCGCGCGCGGACGGCGAGCCGCTGGTGCGAGAGATGGACGCGTGGCGGGCCCGGCGGTTGACGCCCGCGGCTCCCTAGCGCCCCGCGCGGAGGGTCAGCCGGACCCACTGGCCCATTCCCTGGATCGCCTCGGAGCGCAGTCCCTGCGCCACGTACGCCGCCTCCACCTGCTCCCACTGGTGGACCAACATCCCGGAGAGGAGCAGCTGGCGTCCCACGCGCGGGGCGATCTCCGGAGCGAGCGCGATCAACAGCTCGGCCAGCATGTTGGCGATGACGAGGTCGAACTGGCCCGCCACTGCGCCCACGGGCGTGGTGGTGAGCTCGAGCGCCGCCGCGTCATTGAGCCGCGCGTTGGCGAGCGCCTCGTCGACGGAGGCGGGGCGGATGTCGATCCCGAGCACGCGCCCGGCGCCGAGCTTGCGCGCGGCGATGGCGAGGATGCCGGTGCCGGTGCCGACATCGAGCACGCTGGCGCCAGGCTGCGTGGCGAGAAATCCGTCCAGCGCCTCGAGGCACATCCAGGTGGTGGGGTGATCTCCGTTGCCGAACGCCTCCCCAGCGGGGACGAGCACCGGCAGCTGCCCGCGCGGCGCGCGCGCCACCTCCTCGGGCCGCAGCACGCACAGCCGCCCCACGACGATCGGCCGCCGCAGCTTGCGGAAGCTCTCGGTCCAGTCGCGGTCCACCAGCTGGGACAGCTCCAGCTTGACCTTGGGCAGCGCCGCGGCCACGCGGGCCTTGGCGGCGAGCGCTTCGTCCACGTCCGAGAAGTAGGCGAGCGTGAGCTCACGGCCCTTGGCGCCCTTGCGCAGCTCCAGCCCGAGCGGCTCGTGCAGGTGGAGCAGCGCCTGGGCGAGCTCCGAGGCGCGGGCCGGCGCATCGACGGTGACGACCAGGTAGATGGCCACGCGCACTTCTAACCCAGGCAGTGGCGCGGCAGGTGACGAAGCCATCGAGTTGGGCGGCTAGTACATCCGGGCCGCGCACCTGGCCTGTGATGAGACAAATCCGGATGTATCGCCGTTTATCAAGCGTCGTCTCGCCACGACTGCAATCGGTCCGGGGTCCGGCTCTTGCTGTCCCGTGGCTCGGTGGCCACTCGAAATTGCGAGGCTTCGTCATGAACGTCGATCCATCCCAACGCTTGCGCATCGCCTGTCTCGCCCTGCTGTCCGTCCTCCCACTTACGGGTTGTTCACATGACGGGCCCGCCGATTTGGGCGAGAGCGAGGCGCCGCTCGAGCGCCCCACCGCGGAGAGCCTGCGGATGCACGGCGCGCCGGTCGCGCGGAACGGCGACGGCCGCCTGGAGCTCTTCTACGCGGGCGCGGACGGCCAGCTGCACCACAAGTGGCAGGTCGTCGCGAATGGGGAGTGGGTGGACGGCTGGCACGGGCTGGGCGGCAAGCTCGCCTCCGCGCCGGTGGCCACCTCGAACGTGGACGGGCGGCTGGAGGTGTTCGCGCTCGGCACGGACAACCAGCTGTACCACCTCTGGCAGCTGCGTCCCGGCGGCGAGTGGAGTGACTGGGGCCCGCTCGGCGGGAGCTGGCGGGCGCCGCCCGCGGTGGCGCGCAATGCGGATGGGCGGCTCGAGCTGTTCTCACTCCGCGACAATCAGGAGATTTGTCACATCTGGCAGACCGGGCCCGGCGGCGGGTGGAGCGACTGGGAGTGCCTGGGCGGCACGTTCGTCTCCGGGCCGGCGGTGACGGTCAACGCGGACGGGCGGCTGGAGCTCTTCGCGGTAGGCGAGGACGGGGGCCTCTACAGCAAGTTCCAGCTCGTCGCCGGCGGCGGCTGGAGCGACGGCTGGCTCGGGATGGGCGGCCGGTGGATCTCCGCACCCGCGGCGGTTCCCAACGCGGACGGGCGGCTGGAGCTCTTCGCGGTGGGGACGGACCGCGCGCTCTACCATCGGTGGCAGCTCTCCCCGGGGGGCGGCTGGAGCGACTGGGCCGGGCTCGGGGGGAGCTCTCGCTCCAATCCGATCGCCTCACGGAACGCGGACGGGCGGCTGGAGATCTTCTACGCAGGGGAGGGCGGCGAGGTGGTTCACCTCTGGCAGGGGCTCGACAGTCAGTGGAGCCCTCCGGAGTCGCTCGGCGGGAATGCGATCCTCGAGCCGGCCGTCGGGTCGAACGCGGACGGGCGGCTGGAGCTCTTCATCGCCGGCAGCGACAAGACCGTGCAGCACAAGTGGCAGGGCGCTTCGGGCTGGAGCCCTGACTGGCCGTCGCTCGGGATGGGCGGGGGCGGCGTCCTGGTGCTGGCCAGCAGCGGCCCGGCGAGCACCGGCGGCGGGTCCGCGCCCGGCTCGCTCGTCTCGATGCTCTCGGTGAAGCCCTACGTGGAGCAGAGCTGCTCCGCCGCCAGCTACCCCGGCTGGCCGTACCCGGCGCAGAACTGCCGCTACTCCGCCGGCGGCATCACCACCAACGTCGTGGTCGCCAACCCTTCGCCGGAGCGGACCGCGCAGTGGATCGTCGACGCCGCCCGGTACATCCCGGCGCTGGACCGCCTGCGCGACTCGGACCGCGGCGCGTACGAAGAGGGGCTCAAGGCGATCGGCCTGGCCATGCTCTACCAGTCCTCGCGGATCTTCCCGCTCTCGGGAGGAGTCATCGAGAACATGGGAAGCGGGTACGTGAACTACAACTTCGAGAAGGGCGTGACCTCCTCCTGCGGCTCCGGCTGCTACTGCCGGATCAACTCGCTGCACCGGACGCAGTGGTGCCAGTACCAGGCCGGCATCGGCGCGCAGAGCTATTCGAGCTGCCTCGGCCAGGTCGGCTCCTCGGGCTTCACCTCTGGCTGGGCGAACCAGTGCCTGGAGAACCACAAGCGCTCCTGGGAGTCCGGCTCGAACGAGCACTTCCGGGCGCGCGCCTTCGTGGCCAACCAGGAGATCTCCAGCCGCTGCGGCGGCGGCTGCTCCGGGAGCCAGGTGGTGCAGGCGGTGCGGTCCGCCTACGGGCTGTAGAATCCGAGCTCCACCCCACCCCCCGTTCACCCCGAGAGGCTGTGAACCTTTCGGGCGCGTAGCTCCCCCCGTTCACCCCGAGCGTAGCGCCGTAGGCGCGTAGTCGGTGTGCCCAGCATGGGCACGGTCAGGAGGTGCAAGTCCTCTGGGAAGCAGGTCGTAGCGACCCAAGCAACTCGCAAGGTTTGTCGGCCGCGAGGCCGGGACTGAAAGAAGCG
>JBGATB010000014.1:0-219295 GCA_044229415.1 Myxococcaceae bacterium
AACAAGACCCGGCTGATCACCCGTCGCGCCTACGGTTTCCACAGCGCCGCGGCCCTGACCGCACTGATCCACCTCTGCTGTGGCGGCATTCCGCTCGACCCGCCGCTCCCTCGGCAACCCACATGAATGTCAGGAGGTCCTTAATGATCCCATCCGCGGTGCCCAGTCGCCCGACATAGATAGGGTCAGCCCTCGATACAGCTCAAGCTGTGGGTCAAATACAATTGCCAAGAACTACGGGTTGCTCCATTGGTAGGTGCCGGACGATGGAGGGGCAGGGAAGGTGTTGGTCCAACCGAGAGGAGCGTTCCCGACGATCTTGTCCCAATCATCTCGGCCGACACTGAAGAAAGTGCCCGTATTCGAGCCCTTGTCCTGAATCTGATTCCCAAAGGCAGCAATTCGAATTCCCCCAGGCGCAGGCACGTTTATGACAGGATTCGTATGCAGCACGTTCGGTACCGCTTGGAAGTAGTTATTGATCAAGCCGACGCGACCTGAGCCTCCGGCAGGGACAGCCGATAGGAATGTCGAGTTTTGGCTCCCGAGATTGACAATCCCCCCAGTCAAGTTGAGTGCGGTCCCGTTGCCCGACCCCGTTATTTCCACCATGGGAACCGACGTTGGCCCAGCCAAAGCGAAGTATGAAGAAACAGTAAGTGTTCCACCATTAATTTTGATCGCCTGGACGGGCTTATTGCTGACGAGCGTGAAATATACGCTAGACATGGTTATCATCCCGGCACTCATTACAACGCCATTAAATGAGTCAAACGAGAAGTTTGTTACCTGACCGAGGGGTGGGCCGCTGGTCCCCTGGAAGAATACGATCCCGGTGCCAGCGATGGAGACGCCATTGTTGATCACAATTCCGTCGCATCGACCAACGTAGAATGAGACAGAATTGGGATCATAGAATGCTGCGGTTTGAGCTGTCGTGAGACCAAATGGCCAGCTATGGACGTTGTTCAGTCGGACCGTGTCTTGGCTGCCATCGACCCAGATTCCCTTGCTGAAAGCACTGATCTCAAGGTCATCTATCGTCGCGCCCCCCGAATTACCCGACATATCGATTCCGACCCATGCCCCAGATATTCTAAGCCCATTAATTCGGAATCGCGGAGTTCCTTGCGCGAGAATCGCAGGCTGGTACTGAATCAACGAGCTGCGATTGGCTGTGTCTGGTTGTGTGAAGCGGATGCCGAGGTCGCGAAGCTGAGGTCCCGGTTCACCCGAGGTGAACTGAATGGCGCCACCCGAAAACGTCGATGTCACGCATATGGTTGAGCGTGTCCGGCCATCTCCGTACATCAATTGGTCGGGCGTGCTCATAATGAGTGGTGCGGTGATTTTGTAGCAATTCGGCGTTGCCGGCAGGTAGACCGTTTTGCCGGTCGCAAGTGCACTGTTGATGGCAGCGTTATCAGGCGTCGTGCCATTCCCTGTGGCGCTGTATGGTGGTTGCGTGGCGTCGATCACGGCTGCAACTGCTTGAGTCGGATGGAGAGCTAGAGCTGTACATGTAAATCCGAATGCAATTGAAATCCGCGCGTTCATTTGTGTCCCTTGCCTAATGAGAGTTGCTGAATCCCATGCTACCCACGACCTGCTCTGTGCGGCCGGACCACAACTTCGGTTTGGCATCCGTAGAACTGAGTGTCGCACCGGCGCTGCTGTGATGCGGCTTGCACCTCAATGACGCCGGCACCGATGGGGGGGACGGTCGACGCTGGCGGCAATCCGTTCGGAAAGTTGTGTTGCAACAGCATTGGCGGTGGCAGGAGTTTACATCCGTTCTCAGCTGGGCGGCCGCGCTACCTAGCAGTCCGGAACGACGCGTGGCCGGATAACCATGATTGTCCAGGAAAGCCTATCTGTCACGGAGATTGGGATGCGACGAACCTCATAATTCTGGCGGAATGCATCCGACGGCCAGGCCTCGGGTGCTTCCACAGGAGGTGGAAGGCCGTGCACGACTTGCGTGTCCCGCCACTTCGCGACGCAGAACCCGAAAGCCTGGTGGCGCTTGGCTCCCCCCTGATTGCTTGACCCTCACTCGCAAGTCGTCAGTTGCTCGCCTTTCGCCTGAACGCCCATGTACGAAGGTCTCCTCATCCTCGCCATGGCTCCCGGCCGAACGAGGAGAAGAAGATCGTCGAGGTCGTCCGACGGACGCCTCGCGCTCGAGTTCGGGGCCACCGTCCTGCCGATGGGCCATCGCCGAGGTCGACTGCACGGCCGGCCGGCCGGCTACAAGTACGCGGCGGAGAAGGTCGACGAGGTCGCGACACTGGCATGCCACAGAGTGAGGCAAGGGCGGGTTGGACCGTCACCCGATGTTTTCCCGGCTATCAACTGCGATTGGTTTCTCTGGGCCTGGTGAGTTTTCCGGACCCGTTTGGTGATTGCACCGCAATTCCGCGCCGTGCGCGGTGTTGCTTGAGTCGCACTGAGTGAACTCCTGATTCGTGTGGGGACGTCGCTCTCCAGGAGCAACTGGAACTCGATCAGCATGTTGCACACGCTGAGTGCGTTAGCCGCGCCAAGGCAACGTCGAGCCGCCAGTCCGGTGAGCGGAGCATGACCGTCGGCTTGGCGCTCCGACCCGCTTTGACCTCTGGTGGGTGGTGCGAGACGCTGTTGCACGTCTCATGCTCCCTCGCCTGTCTCTCGTGCTCCTCTGCTGCTCGGCGTGTGCCACTCCGGGCTCGTTGACCTCGGCTCGGCTGCTCGAGCCAGGAAGGAAGGCGGTGGTCGTCTCGGGCGTCGTCGAGGATGGGAAGGAGGTCCGAAAGGGCGGTCAGCTGGAGGTCCGCGCGGGTCTTTCCCGTTGGCTCGAAGTGGGTGGCCGTCTTGGCCCTGCAGGCGTGGCGGGCGACGCGCGGATCGCCTTCGCTCGAGCGGAGGACGACAGCCTCGGGTGGGATGGAGCGATTGGGCTCTCGCTCGGGTTCGCGGTGCACCAGGTGCTTGACGGGGACAACGGCGGAATCTCGCCGTTGCTAGACGCCGAGGTTCCGCTGCTGCTGGGGTTGCGCCTGGGCGCAACCTTCGAGCTCACGGCCATTCCCTACGTGGGATTGCTGCTCGGCAAGGCGCACTACGCAACCGCATTCGCCCCACGCGCCGGCGGGAGGCTGATGCTGGGCGCGCGAGTAGGCGACTTCCGTGTCCTGCCGTTCCTGGGGGTTCAGTGGACGTCGAACAACGGCACGGTCATGAGCACGGGCACGGGCCTGAGCTTCTCGGGCGGCATCGGCATTGGCTGGGAGTTCGGCCGCGCGGCGCTTCAATAGGAGCGCCGCTCAGACCCACAGCGGGACGCAGCAGAGGTAGACGCCCGGGGACTTCTGCCCGCCGTACTTGTAGCCGCGGGTGTTGCAGTACGACAGGGGTGTGACGGAGACCGGCCCCACGTTGTACGCCCGGCAATAGACCAGCTCCTGCTCGTCTGAGCCGAGTTGCTCCGGGTTCGTCTCTTCCGGGCCCCCACAGCCTACGCACCCCAGGGTCAGCATCGTCGCCAGTGCGAGCAGCTTCATGTCGTTCTCCAGTGAGAGGCCTGCCTCGGCGGTACGTGCGCGCCGGGTGCCGGGTTACGCGTGCCACTCCTTGACCGCCCCTCGGTAACGGTGGTCAGTTGCTCGCCTTTTTTCGCCCCGACCCGCCCCATGTACAAAGGCCTCTCCATCCTCGCCATGGCTCCCGTGTTGAACGAGGAGAAGAAGATCGGCGAAGTCGTCCGCCGGACGCCTCGTCCGCTGGTGGACGAGATGCTGGTGATCGACGACGGCTGCACGGATCGCTCGCCGGAGGTCGCCCGCGAGCTGGGCGCTACCGTCCTGCCGATGGGCCGCATCGCCGGGGTCGGCTGCGCCCTGCGCGCCGGCTACAAGTACGCGGCGGAGAAGGGCTACGACGTCGCGGTGGTGATGGCGGGGAACAACAAGGACTCGCCCGAGGAGATCCCCATCCTGGTGGACCCGATCGCCGAGGGGCGCGCCGAGTTCGTCCAGGGCTCGCGGTTCCTGAAGCGGGACGCGAACTTCGGTCCGATGCCGGCCTACCGGAAGCTGGCCACGCGGGTGCATCCGCTGTTGTTCTCGGCGGTTGCGCGTCGCTGGGTGACCGAGTCCACCAACGGCTTCAGGGCGCTGCACACGCGGGTGCTGAAGGATCCCGGGTTGAACCTGGACCAGGCCTGGTTGGACGAATACGAGCTGGAGCCGTACCTGTACCTGCGCACCATCCAGCTGGGCTACCGGACGGCCGAGGTCCCGGTGACCAAGGTCTACCCGCCCAAGAAGCTGGGTCAGACCAAGATGAAGCCGATCACTGGCTGGTGGTCGATCCTGCGGCCCCTGGTGTACATGGGCCTCGGACTGAAGAAGTGAGGAGTACATGATCCGCATCGCCTGTATCGGCGCGGGCCACTGGGGCCCCAACCTGATCCGCAACTTCCACAACCACCAGACCAGCGAGGTCGCCTGGGTGGTGGACCGCGACAACGGCCGGCTGGAGCAGGTGAAGGCCCGCTTCCCGGACGTGAAGCTCTCCGCGGATGCCAACGACGCGCTCTCGGACCCTTCCGTGGACGCGGTGGTAATCGCGACCCCGACCGTCACCCACTACGCGCTGGTGAAGGCCGCGCTCGAGGCGAAGAAGCACGTGCTGGTGGAGAAGCCGATCACCAGCAACACCGCGGAAGGCGTGGAGCTCACCGAGCTGGCCAAGAAGGTCGGCCGGGTCCTGATGGTGGGGCACGTCTTCGTCTACAACGCCGCGGTCCGCAAGGTGCGGCAGTACCTCGAGGCTGGCGACCTGGGCCGCATCTATTACGTCTCGATGGTGCGCACGAACCTGGGCCCCATCCGGATGGACGTGAACGCGGCGTGGGACCTCGCCTCGCACGACATCTCGATCGTCAACTACTGGCTCGGCGGCGAGCCAGAGAGCGCGTCCGCGGTCGGCGGGACCTGGATCAACGCCGGGATCGAGGACGCGGTCTTCGCGACGCTGCGCTACCCGAACGGCGTGCTGGTGAACCTGCACGCGTCCTGGCTGAACCCGCGCAAGAGCCGCGACATCACGGTGGTCGGCGACAAGCGGATGCTGACCTGTGACGACATGAACCTGAACGAGCCGATCCGGGTCTACGACAAGGGCGTGACGGACGCCCGGACCAAGCCGGCGTTCGTGGACTCCTTCGCCTCCTTCCGCGCGAGCGTGCGCGAGGGCGACATCACCATCCCCAAGGTCTCCCCCGGCGAGCCGCTCAAGTCGGAGTGCGACCACTTCCTGGAGTGCATCAAGGCCGGCAAGGAGCCCCTGACGGGCGGACGCGAGGCGGTTGCCGTCGTGCGTGCCCTCGAGGCCATCGCAAGGTCCGTGAAGAACGCGGGCCGAGAGGAGAAGGTGTAACCGTGTCCCAGATTCCACTGGTCGATCTGAAGGCGCAGCACAAGCAGGTGGCGGACGAGGTCGCGCAGGGGTTCTCCCGCGTGCTCGAGAACACCTCCTTCATCCTCGGCAAGGACGTGGCGGACTTCGAGGCGCAGTTCGCCCAGTTCGTCGGCGTGAAGCACTGCATCGGCGTGGCCAACGGCACGGACGCGCTGGAGCTGCTGGTCCGCGCGGCGAACATCGGCCCGGGTGACGAGGTGATCGTCCCGGCGAACACCTTCATCGCCACCGCGCTCGGCGTGGCGCGCGCCGGCGCGACGCCGGTGCTGGTGGACGCGGATCCGGACTACCACCTGATCGATCCGAAGAAGATCGAAGCGAAGATCTCCAAGAAGACGAAGGCGATCATGCCCGTGCACCTGTACGGGCAGATCGCGCCGATGAAGGAGATCTTGGCGATCGCCGACAAGCACAAGCTGGCGGTCTACGAGGACGCGGCGCAAGTGCAGGGGGCGAAGCAGGGCGGCAAGGGCGCGGGGACGTTCGGCCTCGGCGCGGGCACCAGCTTCTACCCGGGCAAGAACCTGGGCGCCTACGGCGACGCGGGCGGGGTGATCACCAACTCCGATGACCTCGCCAAGCAGGTGAAGGCGCTGCGCAACTACGGCAGCGAGGTGAAGTACCACCACCCGGAGACGGGCTTTAACTCCCGGCTGGACACGCTCCAGGCGGTGGTGCTCTCCGCGAAGCTGAAGCGGCTCGACGGCTGGAACGCGCAGCGGCGCGAGGCGGCCAAGCGCTACGACCAGCTGCTCGCGGGGCTGTCCGGCGTGGTGCTGCCCAAGACGCTCCCCGGCAACGAGCACATCTGGCACCTCTACGTGATCCGCGTGCCGAACCGGGACGCGGTGCTCAAGAAGCTGCACGACGCGGGCGTGGGCGCGGGCATCCACTACCCGGTCCCGCTGCACCTGCAGGGCGCCTTCAAGCACCTCGGCCACAAGGAGGGCGACTTCCCGGTGACGGAGAAGGCGGCCAAGGAGATCCTCTCGCTGCCGATGTTCGCGGAGATCACCGCCGCGCAGCAGGAGCAGGTGGCCGCCGCGCTGAAGAAGGCGCTCAGCTGATGGCCCGCGATCCCTCCGTCTTCGTCCACCCGCAGGCGCTCTGCGAGTCCGACGAGATCGGCGCGCGCACCCGCGTCTGGGCCTTCGCCCACGTGATGAAGGGCGCCCAGGTCGGCGCGGACTGCAACGTCTGCGACCACGCCTTCATCGAGAGCGGCGCGAAGCTCGGCAACAAGGTCACGGTGAAGAACTGCGTGCTGGTCTTCGACAAGGTGACCGTCGAGGACGAGGTCTTCCTCGGTCCGAACATGGTCTTCACCAACGACATGAACCCGCGCGTGGCCTTCAAGAAGGCCGCCGACAAGTTCCTGCCGACCCGGGTGAAGAAGGGCGCGTCCATCGGCGCCAACGTGACGATCGTCTGCGGCACCACCATCGGCGAGCAGGCCTTCGTGGGCGCCGGCAGCGTGGTCATCCGCAACGTCCCCGCGCACGCGATGGTGGTGGGCAACCCCGCACGGCGGATCGGCTGGATCTGCTCCTGCGGCGAGAAGCTCCCCTCGAGCCTCTCCTGCGGCTGCGGCCGCAAGTACAAGCTGGTCGACGACAAGGCCGGCCTCGCGCTGGTGGCGTGAGTGGGGAGAGCTCGGGCTCAGGGGCGCCTCTCGACTACGGGCCTGCGGCCCTACGCTCGAGGTGACCGGCTGGCTCCGCGGGGGTGCTAGGTGGAGTCTGAGCTCTACAGCGCGCACGCCAAGCTGGAGGACCACCACTGGTGGTTCTCCGGGCGCCGCGCCGTGGTCCGCGAGGTGCTCAAGCAGCGCGTGGCCCCGGTGGAAGGGCGGCGGATCCTCGACGTGGGCTGCGGCACCGGAGGGATGCTCTCCATGCTCCGGGAGTTCGGCGACGTGGAGGGGATCGACTCTTCCGACGAGGCGCTCGCCTACGCGCGCGAGCGGCTCGGCCCGGATGCGAAGCTCGGCAAGGGCGAGCTCCCCGACGGCATCCCCGAGGGCCGCACCTACCAGCTGATCACCGCGTTCGACGTGATCGAGCACATCCCGGACGCGGTGGCGGCGCTCAAGTCCATCCACGGCGCGCTCGAGCCGGGCGGGGTCTTTGTCTGCACCGTGCCGGCCTTCCAGTTCCTCTGGAGCGTGCACGACGATCTCAACCACCACCAGCGGCGCTACGACGCGGAGCTGTTGAAAGCGCAGCTGTCCACCGCCGGCTTCGAGCTGCGGTTCACGTCGTACTTCAATTCGCTCCTCTTCCCGCCGATCGCCGCGGTGCGGCTGCTGCAGAAGGTGATGCCGGAGAAGCCTGGCTCCACCGGCGCGGGCGACCTGGACGAAGCTCCGCCGCTGGTGAACGGGCTGCTCAAGCGGCTCTTCTCCGCCGAGCGGCACCTGCTCAAGCGGGCGTCGCTCCCATTCGGTGTGTCGCTGATCGCCGTGGCCTCCCGCTGGTGAGGGACCACCCATGCGCGCCGAGTACCTGCTCTTCGACGCGCTGGTCTTCCTCCCGCCCTTCCTCTTCTCGCTGACGCGCGTCGCCGGTGTGCGCGCCAGGCTCCCGGCGCTCTTCTTTGCCATTGCCGCGACCGCGGTGCCCTTCGTGGCCTGGGACGCGGCGGTGGCGGGGCGGCACTGGTCGTTCGAGCCCACGCGGGTGCTCGGCGTGCGGCTCTTCGGACTGCCCATCGAGGAGGTGCTCTTCTTCGTGGCCGTGCCGTTCGCCTGCCTCTTCACCTGGGAGACGCTCCTGGGCGGTCCGCGTGCGGCCCTCAGTTCGCGCCTGCGCCTGGCCCCGTTCGCGGTGATGGCGTTGCTGCTCCCCGCGGCCTACGCGCTGAGCGCCGGACGCGAGTACACCGCGGCGGCGCTCGCGGCGCTGGCGCTCTCCGCGGCGCTGGACCGGGCGCTGGGGACGCGGCTCTTCGAGCACCCGCGCTACTGGCTGTTCCTGGCGGTCGTCTCCGCGCTCGGGCTGCTCTTCAACGGCTACCTCACCGGCCGGCCGATCGTCCTCTACGGCGCGCCGTACTTCCTCGGCCTCCGGCTCGGGCCCGTTCCGCTGGAGGACTTCGTCTACGGCGCGGCGATGACCAGCAGCGTGGCGGCGCTCTTTCACTGGCGCCTGCACCGCGGGCCCGGCCCGTCGCTCCTGGCGAAGCTGATCGAGTGGAAGCTCGGCGGCTACCGGCAGCAGCTCAACCGAGTAGATCGCTCGCTGCCGGAGAAGGTCAGCGGCGAGCGGCGCGTGGCGGTGATCGGCGGCGGCCTCGCGGGCCTCTCGGCCGCAGCGCTGCTGGCCGAGCGCGGCTTCCAGGTCACGCTGCTGGAGAAGAACGCCTACCTCGGGGGGAAGCTGGGCGCGTGGAGGGAGCGGCTGACGGACGGCTTCGAGGCGGACGTGGAGCACGGTTTCCACGCCTTCTTCCGGCACTACTACAACCTCAACGAGCTGCTCTCGCGCGTGGGCGTGCGCCGCAAGCTGGTGCCGGTGCCGCGGTACCTGATCCTCACGCGGGACGGGAAAGAGCTCTCCTTCGATGGGCGGGACTCGGTGCCGGTGCTGAATCTCCTGGCGCTGGCGCGGCGCGGGCTCTACCGGTTGAAGGAGGTGGCGCTCGGACCCGCCGGCCAGGAGATGGAGGCCTTCCTTCGCTACGACCGGGAGGCCACCTTCGCCCAGTTCGACTCGGTGCCCTTCAGCGCGTTCTCCGCGAAGGCGCAGCTCCCGGGCAGCCTGCGCACCGTCTTCACCACCTTCTCCCGCGCCTTCTTCGCGGACGAGGATGAGCTCTCCACGGCGGAGCTGATCAAGAGCTTCCACTTCTACTACCTGAGCCACGACCGGGGCCTGGTCTACGACTACCTCGCGGGCGGCTACGACGCGGACCTGCTCGCGCCGTTCGAGCGCTACCTCTCCGCGCGCGGCGTGGTGGTGCGCCGGTCCACTCCGGTGGGGCAGCTGCGGCGGGCGGCGTCGGGTGCGCTGGAGGTGGACGGGCAGCTCTTCGAGCACGTGGTGCTGGCGGCGGACGTGCGCGCCGCGCAGGCGCTCCTGCGCGCGCAGCCCCTGGTGCAGGCCGAGGACCCGCAGCTGCTCGAGCGGCTCTCGGCCATGCGCGCCGGGCGGCGGTACGCGGTGCTGAGGCTGTGGCTGGACCGCCGCGCTCGGGAGGGCTTCCCCGTCTTCGTCTCCACCGAGCGGGTGGGGGAGCTGGATGCAGTCGCCTTCCTCGAGCAGGCGGATCCGCGATGCGCGGCTTGGGCGAAAACGAACGGCGGGACGGTGCTCGAGCTGCACAGCTACGCGGTGAGCGACGGCTGCGCCGACGAGCAGGCGGTGCGGGACGGGCTGCTCGCCGGGCTGCACCACTTCCTCCCGGAGCTTCGCGAGGCGAAGGTCGTCCACGAGCACCTGCAGGTCCGAAACGACTTCACCGCGCTGCACGTGGGGATGGCTGCCTCGAGGCCGGGCGTGTCCACGCGGGTGAAGGGGCTCCACCTCGCGGGCGACTGGGTCGCGTTGCCGATGCCGGCGATGCTGATGGAGGCGGCGCACACGTCAGCGCTGCTCGCGGTGAATCAGGTGTGCGAGGCGGAGCGGCTGCAGCCGTTCCCCGTCTACTCCGTCCCGCTGCGCGGCGTGCTGCACGGTGTTCCGCGGCCGCCGCAGCGCAGGGCGGCGCCCGTCCGGTAGGCTACGCTGCGGCGTAGATGCTCTCCCTTTTGCTCGCGCTCGCGGTCAACGGTGCTCCCATGGACGTGTTCCTGGCGAAGGACGTCGAAGCCGCGATGGGCAAGGCGGCCCTGATCCACGGCACCGTGCGGCGGGTGTCGATGTCCAAGGGCCCCCACGCTTGGGAGGGGACGGGCGTGGTGCTCGACGATGGGACGATCGTCTACGTGAACTACTCGGAGCCGCCGAAGGGTTGGGGCGAGCTCGTCGGCAAGTACGTGCGGGTGAAGGGAACGCTCGCGCCAGAGCTCCCGGCGCCACAGCAGTCGCTGCGCGCGCCGCATCTGATCGAGGCGGCGAAGCCCGAGCCCACCGCGCGGCAGCTGCAGCGGCTCGCCGGCCAGCAGGTGCGCCTCCAGGGCCGCGCGGAAGACGCGAAGGGCGGCGCGGTGCTGCTGCTCGAGCGCGAGCCGCTCTACCTCAAGGACGTGTCTGCCTGGCCCACCGAAGTGCGCGGCAAGGCGCTGGAGGTGAGCGGGACGCTGCAGCACCTGAAGCTGATCCCCTCGCCCACGCGCGACGCCTCCGGGGCGATCAGCCAGGGTGCGGAGGGAAGCCAGTGGGTGCTCCTGAAACCGCAATGGAACCAGCTCCCGTAGAACGGCTGGAACAGGGCCGCTCCACGCCGGTCAACCGGTCAACCGGGAGTTGACCAAGCGCCCGGCGCAACGCGGCGCGGACACGTCGCGTCACGCGCGGCCGGCATCCTGCAGTGGCGCCGAGCACCTCTTCGCTCGGAGAAGCCATGCGGAACCTGTCGGTCGTCATCGCGGTGCTGTCGCTCGGGGCTGCTGCCTGCTCGGGAACGGCGTTCGAGCTCTCGGATGCCGGGACCTCGGGGAACTCCGGATCGACCGGTAGCACGGGGTCGACCGGCAGCACTGGGTCGACCGGCAGCACCGGCTCGACCGGCAGCACTGGGTCCACAGGCAGCACAGGCGGTGGGATCGACTCCGGCAGCACCCCGGTCGCTACCCCCTGCACGGCCGGACCGGACGCCGCGCGCGCGGGCTGGCGGCTGGTCTGGTGCGACGAGTTCGAGGGCTCCCAGATCGACCGCGCGAAGTGGGGCTTCGACCTCGCGGACGGCGCGTTCCTTCCTTCAGGCCCCGGCTGGGGAAACCAGGAGAAGGAGTTCTACACGGAGCGCAGCGCCAACGCGCGCGTCGAGGGCGGCAAGCTGATCCTCACCGCCCTGAAGGATGGGCCGTTCCATGCGAACGGCCCGGCGTACGCCTCTACCTACGAGTACTCGTCCGCGCGCATGCACACGCGCGGCAAGGCGGACTTCGTCTACGGCCGCTTCGAGGTGCGCGCGAAGCTGCCGGAGGGGCAGGGGATCTGGCCGGCGATCTGGATGCTGCCCACCGAGTCCACGTACGGCGGGTGGGCCGCGAGCGGAGAGATCGACATCATGGAGGCGCGCGGTCAGGCCCCGAGCACGGCCCTGGGGACGCTGCACTACGGGAACATGTGGCCGAAGAACTCGTTCGTCGGTTGCAACTTCGAGAGCCCGGTCAAGCTCAGCGCGGACTTCCACACCTACGCCGTGGAGTGGACCGCGGAGAAGATCGAGTGGTCGGTCGACGGTGTCGTCTATGGGACCCAGGCTCCGCGCGGAGGCGCCAAGCCGGACGCCATCTGCAAGAACGCGGCTGGCACCGCCACCACCCCGAACGTCAACGCGAACGTGAAGGAGCCCAAGGAGGGTTGGTTCTCGGTCACCGCGGATCCGCCGGCGCCGTTCAACCGGCCGTTCCACCTGATCCTCAACGTGGCGGTGGGCGGCGAGTTCGTGGGCGCGGTGGATCCGGCGGTGTTCCCGCAGTCGATGCAGGTGGACTACGTGCGCGTCTATCAGCGCTGAGCGAGCGCGCTGCGCAGGGCCGCCAACGCGAGCTCTGCGTCCCCGGTCGGGAGGTGATCTTCCGGTGCCGCATCGAACGCGCCGCGCCCGCGGAGCCTCGCCGGCGTATCGGCGAAGCGCGGCACCACGTGGACGTGGCAATGGTGGAGCACGTCTCCCAGCGCGAGCACGTACGCGTGCTCGGCGCCCAGCACCGTGCGCTGCGCGCGCATCACCCGCGCCACCAGGGGCCCGAGCTCCGCCAGCTCCTCGTCGTTCAGCCCGTCCACCGCCCGCACGTGGCGCAGGCTGGTGAGGACCGTCCAGCCGCGCAGGGGTGTGGGGCCGTCCAGCCCGTGCAGGAGGAAGTGCGTCGTGCGCGCGAGGACCCCGCCCGGGGGCGCGCGGCGATCGGCACAGAGCTCACAGGCGGGACAGGTGCTCACCGTCCCTGCGGCATATCAGGGCCGGCGCCCCGGAGCGCTCGCCCCCGCCGCGAGGCTGCGGACGATGGAGATGACACCGGAGGCGATGAGGCCGGTGAAGAGGATGTAGCGGGTCCCGCCGCCTCCTTTCGAGACCGCCATCGAACCCAACGTCAGCCCGATGCCGAGCAGCAGGAGGATCACCCCAGACGCCACGCCAGGTCCGGCCGGCTCCGCCGCGGCTCGCTGTGCCGCCGGTCCCAGGGGGGAGAGCAGTGCGCCGGAGCCGTCGAGCGCCTGGCCGCACTCGCACTGCAGGCTCTTGTCGGGGCTGAGCAGGCCACAGCGGGGACATTCGAGCGCCATGCCATGAGTGACACCGCCGCCGGCCCGGGTGTGCAGCGCCCGTGGGGACAGCGGTATAGGCTCCGCCCAGGTGGATCTCCTCGGTTTCACGTTCTTGGCGGTGATCGCCGCTCTCCTCGTCGGCTTGTTCGCCGCGCACCGCGCTGGAAGCCGCGGGCTCGATCGCGCCTGGCAGGAGGCGGCGCAGACGCTCGGCTTGACCTTCGAGCCGGAGAGGTTGACCGGCCGGCGTCATGTCGCTGGCTGGTTGGACGGGTGCCGCGTCTCGATGGCCGTGAGGCACGGTCGCAAGAGCGACGACCTGTGCACGCTCGTGGAAGTCGAGAGCTCGGACGTGCCGGCCCAGCTGGTGGTCGACTACGACCGCCCGTTGCTCTTCGATCGGGACGGGCTGACGACCGGAGACCCCCAGTTCGATCGCACGTTCCGCGTGGACGGAAAGGAGGCGAGCGCGCTTGCGGCAGTGGGGCCAGACGCGCGCCGGCACCTCTCCGCGCTGGTGGACTACGACGCCCGGGTCTCCGCGCGGACGCTCTCGGTGGAGTTCGAAGGGGCTGGGCTGAAGGGTCACGAGCTGGTGGCGATCCTCCGGCGCTGCGTGGCCGCGGTGCGCGCGCTGGGCGTACCGCCCAAGGGCGTGTCGATCCGGCTCGCGGAGAACCTGGCGAACGAGCGGCTCCCGCAGATCCGCCTCCGGCTGCTGCGCGCGCTCGCCGCGCACTGCAAGGGCTCACCCGGCCTCGAGCGCGCGCTCCAGCACTCGCTGGAGGACGAGGACCCAGAGCTTCGGCTGGAGGCCGCGGTTCTGGCGGGCGGGCCGGCGGGGCGCGCGTGTCTGGAGGGGCTGCTCGCCGGGTCCGAGGACGCGGTCGAAGCGAAGGCGCTCGCCGCGCTCGAAGCGCTGGGCTCGGAGGACGCTTCGCTGCGCGCGTTCATTCTCGAAGCGCTCCGGTCCGGTGGGCCCTTGCTCCAGCGCGAGGCATTGAGGCTGGCGGTCGAGCGGCCCGATCCAGCGCAGCTCGAGGAGGTGTTGCCGCTCGCGCAATCACCGGACGACGGCGTGCGTGAGGGCGCCGCGCGTGCGCTGGGCGCGCTGGGGCAACCCCGCGCAGAGGAAACGCTGATCCGCCTGCTCGCAGATCCCGTCGCCGCCGTGCAGCGGGAGTCGGCGAGCGCGCTCGAAGGGATCGGGACGCTGGCCGCGGTGGCGCCGCTGCTGCCGCTCGCACAGACCATCACGTCTCGTGATGGCGTCCGCGAGGCCGCCCGCGAAGCGGCGCGGGCGATCCAGGCCCGCCATGCCGTGGTGGGCAGCGGGGGGCTGTCGCTGGTGGACGAGCCCGCGAGCAGCGGCGCGCTCAGCCTCCCGACACCCGGTCGCTCGCGCACCGGCGACTGACCCTCACCGAAGCAATCGCGCGCCAGTTCGCGCGTAGAGCGCGGCGTCTGTGCGAAGGTGCGGCGCGACTGGAGGCGCGGCCAAAGACGATGTGGGCGCTGGATCTGGGGACGACCAACACGTTGCTGGCGCGCTGGGACACCGCCGCCAACAAGCCCCAGCTCTTGGCGCTGCCGTCGCTGGCCCGCCGGACCACGAGGACGGAAGGGGAGCTGGCGCGGGGCGTGCCTTCCGCGCTGCATGTCCTCGACGAGCCTTCGCTCTGGGCGCGGTTGGGCAGCGCGCCCGCCTTCGCCCGCCGCTTCTTCCTGGGGAGCCTCGCGAAGATCGGCCAGCCCGCGCTGGACCTGAACCACGTCCAGGTGCGGCCCAACTTCGTGCCGGGCTTCAAGCGGGCGCTCACGCTCAGCCCGCTGCTCGCGGTGGCGCACGCCGGCGGCCGCGCCTACACCGCGCGCGACGCGGCCTACCTGTTCCTGCGCGAGCTGCTCGCCGAGGCGCAGCGCGTCCACGGTGAGCGCCCGCGCGAGCTGGTGGTGACCGCGCCGGTGGACGCCTACGAGACCTACCGCGCCGAGCTGGTGCAGCTGGCGCAGCGGCTCGGCGTCCGGCGCTTGCGCTTCCTCGACGAGCCGGTGGCGGCGGCGCTCGGCTACGGGCTGGGCCAGAGCCGGGAGCGGCGGGTCCTGGTGGTGGACTTCGGCGGCGGCACGCTCCACTTCGCGCTGGTCCGCTTGAGCGCGGCGCAGACCCTGGAGGGGCGGGCGGAGGTGATCGCCAAGGCCTCGCAAGACGTGGGTGGCAACCTGGTGGACCGGTGGGTGCTCGAGGAGTTCTGCGAGCGGCTCGGCTGGTCGCTGGAGGACGACGCGCCGCAGGATGCGCAGCTGTGGCAGCGGCTGATGCTCGCCGAGGCGTGCCGGGTGAAGGAGGCGGTCTACTTCGACGAGCGCGCCGCGTTCGAGCTCTCGGTGCCGGAGACGCGCGCCCGCTTCGAGGCCCGCGTGCGCGGCGAGGCTGCCTCGCTGGAGCTGACGCGCGATGACCTGATCTCCCTGCTCACCCGGCGCGGGCTCTACCGGATGCTGGAGCAGGGGCTGGAGGACGTGCTGTCCCAGGCGCGCGCCGGCGGGCTCTCCGAGGCGGACGTGGATGACGTGCTGATGGTGGGCGGGTCCACGCTCCTGCCCAGGGTCTACTCGCTCTTCGAGGAGCGGTTCGGCCGCACCCGCGTCCGGGCGTGGCAGCCCTTCGAGGCGGTGGCCTACGGCGCCGCGGTCTTCGCCGGGGGCCAGGCGCTGCCCGCGGACTTCATCGTCCACGACTACGCGCTGCTCACGCACGACTTGAAGTCCGGCGAGCCGCAGTACGCGGTGATCGTCCCGCGCAAGACGCGCTTCCCCACCGCGCCGGACCTCTGGAAGCGGCAGCTGGTGCCCACCTGTGGCCTGGGAGAGCCGGAGCGGGTCTTCAAGCTCGTCATCTGTGAGATCGGCGCCGGTGCGCAGGGCTTTGTCTGGGACGCGCAGGGGAGGGTCCACCGGGTGCCAGAAGGCGGCGAGGGCAAGAGCGTGGTGGTGAAGCTCAACGAGGCCAACCCGGCCATCGGCCACCTCGATCCGCCCCACGCGCCGGGCGACCGCGCCCCGCGCCTGGAGGTCAGCTTCGGGATCAACGCGGAGCGGTGGCTCTGCTCCACGGTCTTCGACCTGAAGACCCGGAAGCACCTGCTTAAGGACGAGCCGGTGGTGAAGCTGCTGTAAAGAGGAGCGAGCGATGTCGCTGTTCTTGATTCTGTTGGCGAGCGTGGGCGGCGGCCTGGGGCTCGCCGCGCTGGTGAAGGCGGCGCAGGACCGCGAGCGCCGCGTCACCGAGGCCTGGACCCAGGTCGCAAACGAGCTCGGGCTCCAGTACCGCGCCCCTCGCTGGACCCAACCGCGAGAGATGGACGGCCGGTTCGACGGCTGCGTGGTGCAGGTCTCCATCGTCATGAAGGGCGGCAAGCAGAAGGTGCCGTTCACCCGTTACGAGATCCACTCGCCGAAGATCCCACCCGGGCTCGCGCTCGCGAGCGAGAGCGGCTGGAGGAGCTTCACCAAGCTTTTCGTCGGAGAGGACGTGCGGACCGGAGCGGTGGCCTTCGATGGGCAAGTTCACGTCCGTGGAGCCGGAGAGGCAGAGGTGCTCGCGACGCTCGGGCCTGAAGCGCGCCGCCAGGTGGCCGAGCTGACGGAGCGCGGGGCCACGATGGAGGCCGGCACCTTCCGGCTGGACGTGCGTGGCGCGACCTCCGATCCGGAGCAGTTGAGGAGCATGGTCCAGACCTTTTGCCAGGCGGCGCACGCGCTGGAGCAAGAGGCGGAGCCCGTCTCGTCGCGGCTGGTCGGTCGCTTCTCCTCCGAGCCGAATGCCGCGGTGCGCTTGCGGATCCTGCAGGTCCTCGCGGCGCATTATCCCAACAGCGCAGAGCTGGAGTTCGTCACCGAGGCGGGGCTGGACGACTCTGACGGTGAGGTGCGGCTGAGCGCCGCGCTGCTCTCGAAGGGAGCTCGGGCCCGCGAGTGCCTGGAGGCGCTGGTCAGAGGCGACCGCGGGAGGGCCGACGAAGTGGGGGCGAAGGCGCTCGAGCGCCTGGTGGGCTTTCACGGGGATCTGGACCTCGCGGCGCTCACGACGAGCGCGCTCCAATCGCCCGCGCTGGCGCTACAGCGCGCCGGGCTGCGGCTGGCCGGGAGCAGGCGAGATCGCTCGCAGCTCGAAGCGGTGCTCACGCTGGCCTTGTCGGCCGACGAAGGCATCCGCGAGGGAGTGGCGCGCGCTCTGGGAAACCTTCAGGAGCCCAGCTCCGAGCCTGTGCTTATCCGGCTGCTGTCGGACGACAGCGACTCCGTTCAGCTCGCGGCGGCCAAGGCGCTCGAGACAGTGGGGACGTTGACCGCAGTGGAGGCGCTGCTCCCGCTCTCGAAGCCGATCACCGGCAAAGGCGGTGTCCGGGACGCCGCCCGAGACGCCGTGCGGGCCATCCAGTCCCGCCACAGCGTGGGCGGCAGCGGTGGTCTCTCCCTGGTAGATCCTTCCCCGGTCTCCGGCGCAGTGAGCCTGACCGAGCCAGAGGGCGCACCCGATAAGGCCGTGAGCCCCGTGGCCGCGCGCAAGCCCACGCGCGGCTGACAGGCCCGCTCGCTGCACCCCGTGCCCGCCTCGCTGCGGCCCCTGGCGGCGCACCTCCCGGACGGGGATGATTCACCGCATGGGCGCGTTCGACGTTGAAGACCTTCCGGTGGGCGAAGCGGTGGAGCTGTGTCCAGGCGTCGTGGTGGAGCGGCGCTGCTTCCTGCGGACGGCCGCGCTCGCCCT
Organism: Myxococcaceae bacterium; assembly: GCA_044229415.1. GTDB lineage: Bacteria > Myxococcota > Myxococcia > Myxococcales > Myxococcaceae > JBGATB01. Next base: position 17,614 of record JBGATB010000014.1, read on the forward strand.
GGGTGGGCTGGTGGTGCCGGGTGTGGCGCGCGCTGGGCTGGCGGCTGCGGGCGAGCGGCTGACGTACGAGCAGTTCCTCGCGGAGGTGATCCCCATCGCCAAGGCCCTGGTCGCGGACACCTCGCTGCTCGGCCAGGATCGCTACCTCTACGCGCTCGCCGCGCACGCGGTGCGGCTGGCGGACGTCCCGGTCCCGGAGCAGCGGCCAACGCCCGGAGACCCGGGCGCGACGCTGGGTGCAAACCCCGGCGGAGATCCCTTCACGGTCCTCCACTGGAAGATGGAGCCGGGCGCGGGCATCCGCCCTCACGCGCACACCTACGGAAACGTGATGACCGTGGGCCTGGACGGCGAGGTCCGGATCGAGAACTACGAGATGGTCGGCGAGCGCGACTTCAGCCGAACGGGCTCGTTCCAGGTGCGCCGCACGATGGAGCAACTGCTCGGGCCGCGGCAGGTGAACGTCGTCAACCTCGAGCGCGGGTACGTCCACGGCTTTCGCGCGGGGCCCCAGGGCGCGCGCGGGCTCGACCTGACCACGCGCATCCGGCCCAAGCAGCCAACGCCCTACCTTTCGATCCGCGCAAAGCCGATGGAGCTCGCGGCTGGGCTGTATGAGGCGAGCTGGGTCTTCTGAAGGCCCTGCGCCCACGTCTCCCCACGACCTCACGCCGTTCGTTCTTGCATAGACTGCCGAGCGTGAAGAGCTACCTGCTCTCGATGCTGCGGGGGACCCTCAACCGCAAGGGTGACAAGGAGCTGCTGCGCGCGCACCCGCACGACTGGCTCCTGTGGGAGCCGGGCTCGTGGCGTCCCGGCTCTTCAGGCACGGCGCTGGTCAAGCCGCAGCCCTTCAAGGAAGAGACCCCGGACTCGGCGGGCGAGGGGCTCGCGCTCGCGCTGATCCTCAAGCCGGATGCGAATGAGATCCGGCTCGGCCGTGGACCCTCCTGCGACCTGGTGATCAACGACGGGACCGTGTCCACGGTCCATTTGGTGTTCACGCACGTCGGCGGGTGGCGGGTGAGGGACGTGGGCTCCACCAACGGCAGCTGGGTGGACGGCTCCAAGCTGCTCAAGGACCTCACCTTCCGCCTGTCGGATGGGACCAAGCTCAAGGCGGGGCAGGTCGACTTCACCTTCTATACCTCCGCGGGGCTGGTCAGCCGCCTGCGCGGAAAGCCCCGAGCCGAGGCGGTCCGGTAGCCTGGCGGTGCTTCGAGGGCCCTCGACTTCGCGCGGGCTGAGCGGGGGACGGTCCCGGGTTCAGCCCTTCTTGCGGCGCGGCTTGGCGGGTGGTTTCTGCAGCGCCCGCAAGCTCTCCACCTCCGCGCGCAGCCGCGTCACCTCGGCGGTCAGCTGGGCGTAGGAGTCCCGGACGTGGCCGTTGAAGAGGCGCTGCCGGCCGAGCGCCTCGTTGATGAAGACCTGGCAGGTCTTGCGGAAGGTCCACTTCGCGAACAGCACCGCGCGCCCGAGCCCGGAGCGGTGGGTCTCCAGCGGCAGCGCGCGCGTGGCATCCGCGTGCTCCTCGAGCATCTCCAGGTTGAAGGCGACGGGGTCTACCCGCTCCGCCAGCGGCGCGCCGCCCGCGGGTGTGAGCTGCGAGGGCGCCAGGCCGCGCTCCTTGAGCCGCGCCTCCAGCTTGCGCAGGAGCGCCGCGCCGTCGAAGTCCTTGCCGTACAGCTTCATGTGCTCTCCTTCGCCACGCGCTCGATCTCTTCGAGGTACGCCGCGATCACCGTCGGCCAGGCGTGCTGCTTGGCGTAGGCCCTGGCGCGCTTGCTCAGCGCGGCTCGCTCGTCCCGCGCACGGCGCACCCCTTCGACGAACGAGTCATACCCTTCATAGGTGAAGCCTGCCTGGCTGCGCGCCACCTGGCCGCGCAGCACCTCCGACGCCGCGTTGACGAGGACCGGCGTGCCCGCGGCGAACGCCTCCAGCGCCAGCAGGGAGAGGCTCTCGAGCCGCGAGGGGACCACCACCGCCAGCGCGCCCGCCAGCGCGTCGTGCTTGTCCTGCTCGCTGATGGGCCCCAGCGCGCGGACGCCGTCCCCTTTGATCGCCAGCTCGCCCTTGCCGGCGATCAGGAAGTCCGGAGCGTCCGCGAACTCGGAGCGCAGGCGCGCGTGCAGGGCCAGGGCCTCGGGGATGCCCTTGCCGCCCTCGAGGCGGCCTACGTAGAGGAGGTAGGGACGCTCCACGCCGTGCGCCTTCCGGAAGCGCTCCGGCCGCCCCGCGGTGAGCTCCACCCCCGCGCCGATCACCCGCGCCCGGGCGTGGCCGGGGAAGCGGCGAGAGATCAGCTCCAGCTCCTCGGGCGTGTTGCACAGGAGCGCGCGCGGCAGCTCGAAGAGGTCCCGGTAGACCTCGAAGGCGAAGGGCGGCTCGTCGTGCGCGGTCGGCAGGTGCAGCGCCTTCTGGTGCACCAGCGGCAGCAGCTCCACCGTCGGCGCGTACAGGTAGGTGAAGAAGAGGAAGGCGTCGTACGCGTCCCGCTCGCGGGCCACGTGTTCGCGCAGGGCGGGGGCGCTGGGGCCCTGAGCGGCGATCCACTGCTCCTCCTCGGCCCGCTCCAGCGGCCGGCCGTAGCGGCGCCGGGAGAGCGCGTTGAAGTCCCGCATCCGCCGCTCGCGCGAGACGGGGAAGCGCAAGACCTCCACGTCCGACTCGACACTGCGGCCCGGCGGCAGGGCGTTGGCCCAGGTGAGGTGATCCACCGCGCAGGTGGTGAGGACGGTGACGTCGCAGCGGGCCGCCAGGCGCGTGGCCACCAGCTGCGCGAGCCGCTCCGCGCCGCCCACGATCCGGTCCCCGTAGCGCTGGACCACGATCGCCAGCTTGCGTCGCCTCTTGCGCGAGGGGCTGGGCCGTTTCACGGGGGCGAGCCGCTCGCGCCACTGCGGCCGCTGGGCGGCGGCGGTGAGCGCGTGCAGCCGCCGCGCCTGCCCTGAGAGCACCTCGTCCCGGAGCTCGCCCGCGCGGTGCAGCTCGAGGCACAGCTCGGCGATCAGCGCGAAGTGCTTGTGGGTGAACCGCACGCCGGACTCGCCCAGCGCGGCCTCCACCGGCGGGACGTCGAAGGCCAGGACCGGGACGTGCAGCGCCAGCGCCTCGGCGAGCTCCAGCGGGCTGACCCCCTCCTCAGCCAGCGAGAGGTAGACGGAGCTGGAGGCGAGCGCCCGGGCGCGCGGCTCGAGCTCGCGCGAGCTGAAGATCCGCAAGTCCTTCTCCCCCGCGTGCTGGCTGGGCTCCGCGGTGAGCAGGGCCAGCTCGGCGCCTGGTGCCAGCCGCCGCAGCTCGGAGCGCAGCGCCTGCAGCTCGCGCGGCGTGGTGCCCCGGGCGCGCAGGAGGATCCTCGGCCGGCTGAGCTCGCGCCCCGGCTGGCCGGCGGCGAAGGCGTAGCGGTGCGGATCGATCAGCGGGAGGGCGCGCTCCACGCGGGGAAAGCCGAGCGCCTGCAGCTGGGCGCGGGTGAGGGCGTCGAAGGCCAGCGCCAGCTCGGTGTGCGGCGCGAGCGCGGTGAGCTCCGCCCGCGCGGCGCGCGAGGCCACGTCCTTGCCGCGGGGAACCGAGTGCACGAAGAGCCAGCGGCGGGCGCGGGCGTGGAGGTAGACGTTGGCCGCCGGCGAGGCGCAGGCATGGTGGTAGAGCACCACGTCCTGCGGTGCGGCCTTCAGCGCGTGCGTGGGGGCGGCGAGCAGCTCGTAGCCCGGGGAGATCTCCGGGGCGTGCACTCCGCCCGGCTCGCCGAGCGTGGCGAAGAGCCGGCGCAGCTCCAGCGCGAGCTCGGGGAGAGGCTCGCCAGGCGCGAAGCGCGGCAGGAGCTGGTGGACCGCCATGAAGCGGGCGTACCTAGCACAGGCTCCGGTGCTATAGCGCCGCGCGTGCCGGACGCCGTCGCGCTGGATGCCTCTCTCTGGGACGAGCCCACCACCGGGATCGGGCTCTACGCCCGCGCGCTCGCGCGGGGGCTGGAGGGCGAGGGCTGGCAGGTGCTCAAGGTGGGCGCGCGCAAGAGCGGCGAGCTGCCGCGCGGGCAGAGGTCTCGGACGGCGTACTTCCTGGGCGGGCTGCCCGCGGCGCTCGCGTCCGTGGAGGCGCCGCTGTTCCATGCGGTCTGCAACTTCAACCTTCCGCTGACGCGCGTGCCGGGGAAGCGGTTCGTGCTGACCGTCCATGATCTGATCCCCGAGCTGTTCCCGGAGACGGTGTCCCGCGCGTTCCGCTGGCAGTTCAAGCTGTGGCTCTCCCGCAGCGCGCAGCTGGCGGATCGGATCATCTGCGTGAGCCAGCGGACGCGCGAGGATCTGCTGGCGCGGCACGAGGTGGATCCGGCGCGCGTGCACGTGGTGCACAGCGGGGTGGATCACGTGGACGCGGTGCCCCGGCCGGACGGGACGGGGATGGAGTACCTGCGCACGCTCGGGCTGCCTGCGCGGTTCGTGCTCTACGCGGGGGCGCTGGAGGCGCGCAAGAACGTGGAGCTGGTGCTGGATGCCTGCGAGCGGCTGGACGCGCGCGGCTCGCCCGTGACGCTCGTCCTCGCCGGGCAGCGCTGGTTCGGGTCCGGGCGGATAGAAGCCCGCGTCGCCGAGCTGCGGGCGAACGGGCATGACCTGCGGCCGCTCGGGTACCTGGAGGATGCGCTCTATTACGAGCTGATGAGGCGCGCGGCCGTGGTGGTCTTCCCGTCCCGGTATGAGGGCTTCGGATTGCCTCCGCTCGAGGCGATGCGGCTGGGGACGCCCACGGTCGTGTCCACCGCCGGCGCGTTTCCGGAGATCTGCGGTGAGGGCGCGATCGCCGTGGACCCCGATGATGCGGAGGGGCTGGCGGAGCGCATCGGCACGCTCCTGGGCTCCGAGTCCGAGCGGAAGCGCTGGAGCGAGAAGGGCAGGGCGCGCGCGGAGAGGTTCACGTGGAAGGCTGCTGCCCAGGCCACCGCGGAGGTCTACCGCGCTGCGCTCGAGCGCTAGCCCGTTGACGTTGACGTTGACGTTGACGTTGACGTGGTCGTTGACGTGAACGTGGACGTGCGACGTGGACGATCGAGCAGGCTGTCAGGGCCGGGTAGTACTCCTTGCCCATGCTCAGCTTCCGAAACCTTGACGTCTATCAGCGCGCCATCGAGTTCTTGGCTCTTACGGCCGAGGTGCAGGGGGACGTCCCGCGAGGTCACGGTCCACTCCTGGACCAACTTCGGCGTGCGGGAACGTCTATCCCTCTGAACATCGCCGAGGCGGCGGGCCGCACGGGTGATGCGGATGCGGCGCGGTGTTACGCCATCGCGCGCGGATCGGCGATGGAGTGTGCGGCCGTCCTCGATGCGCTGCTGGTGCTCAAGCTTGTGGAGAGCTCGGTTCATCGGAAGGCGACCGAGCTCTTGGCACGAATCGTGGCGATGCTGACGAAGATGTGCCGTTGATTCGTCGCACGTCCACGTCGCACGTCCACGTCCACGTCCACGTCCACGTCAACGACCACGTCAACGTCAACGTCAACGTCAACGTCAACGTCAACGAGTTGTGTGGTTCGGCTCGAGCTCTTCGAGCACGTCGCGCAGGGCCTGCGTCACGGTCCGGGAGGGCTTCCAGCCCAGCGCTTTCAGCTTCGCGGGCGACCCCGCGAGCGAAGGGATCTCCGCCGGCCGCAGCTTCTCCGGATCCACCTCCACCTTCGCCTTCACGCCCGCGAGCTCCATCAGCTCATCCAGCACGCTCCGGATCGACCGCGCGCTCCCGCTGCCCACGTTGTAGGGCTCGCCGGCCACGCCGCGCTCGAGCAGCAGCACGTAGGCCTCCACCACGTCATCCACGTGCGAGAAGTCCCGCAGCGGCTCGAGGTTGCCCACCTTGAGCACCGGCTCGGCCTTGCCCTTCTTGATCTCCACCAGCTGGGACGCGAACGAGGGCACCACGAAGTGCCGCTGCTGCCCCTTGCCCAGGTGGTTGAACGGCCGGGCGCTCACCACTTTCAGCCCGTAGCTCTTGAAGAACTGGAACCCGGCCTGCTCCGCTGCCGCCTTCGAGGCCGCGTACGGGTTGGTCGGGTTGAGCGGCGTGCGCTCGTCCGCGGCCTGGCCCACCGGCACGGGGCCGTACATCTCCCCCGAGCCCACCAGCACCACCCGCGCGGCGGGCGCGAGATCCCTCAGCGCGGAGAGCAGCTGCACGCTCCCCAGCGTGTTCACCGCGAACGCCGTGGCCGGGCTCTGGTGGCTCTTGGCCACCGAGCTGAAGCCGGCGAGGTGGATCACCCCGTCCGGCCGCGCCTGCTGCACCGCGGCCCGTACCTTCTCCGCGTCATTGAGATCGAACGACAGCTGCGTGCCCTGCGCCCCCGGGCCGCCGGCGGTGATCGGCTCGTGCCCCCGCGCCGCGAGCGCGGGCAGCAGGTGCCCGCCCACGAACCCGTCCGCCCCCGTGACGAGGACCCGCATCACCTCTGCCCGGACTTCAGCCTCTCGAGATCCGCGTCCACCATCATCTCGATCAGCTGCTTGAACTTCACCTTCGGCTCCCAGCCCAGGCCGCGCTTGGCCTTGGCGTAGTCCCCGATCAGCAGGTCCACCTCCGCCGGCCGGACGAAGGCCGGGTCGATGTACACGTGCTTCTGCCAGTCCAGCCCCACGCGGCCGAAGGCGATCTCGCAGAGCTCGCGCACGGTGTGCGTCTCGTTGGTGGCCACCACGTAGTCGGACGGCTCCTTCTGCTGGAGCATCCGCCACATCGCGTCCACGTAGTCCCCGGCGAAGCCCCAGTCGCGCTTGGCGTCCAGGTTGCCCATCGCCAGCCGCTCTTGCAGCCCCAGCTTGATGCGCGCGGCGGCGTACGAGACCTTCCGCGTCACGAACTCCAGGCCGCGCCGCGGGGACTCGTGGTTGAAGAGGATCCCGCTCACCGCGTACAGCCCGAAGGACTCGCGGTAGTTCACGGTGATGTGGTGGCCGTACGCCTTCGCCACGCCGTACGGCGAGCGCGGGTAGAAGGGCGTGGCCTCCGTCTGCGGCACCTCCAACACCTTGCCGAACATCTCGGACGAGGACGCCTGGTAGAAGCGCGCCTTGGGCAGCGTGTGGCGCAGCGCCTCGAGCATCTTCGTCACGCCCAGCGCGGTGAACTCGCCCGTGAGCACCGGCTGGCTCCAGCTGGTGGGGACGAACGACTGCGCCGCCAGGTTGTAGACCTCGTCCGGCTGGATCTGCGAGAGCAGGGCGGCCAGTGAGAACTGATCCAGCAGGTCTCCCTGGTGCAGCGTGATCTTGTCCTTCAGGTGGGCGATCCGCTCGAACTTCTCCTCCGACGAGCGGCGCACCATCCCGTGCACCTGGTAGCCCTTCTCCAGCAGCAGCTCCGCGAGGTAGCTGCCGTCCTGCCCCGTGATTCCCGTGATCAGTGCCTTCATGGGCGCAGCGTTCTAGCCCACGCGCGGCGGCTTGACGATCCTTGATGAGGGACGCAGTCTCCCGCGCCCCGATGGCCGCCCCCGCGCCAGAGCGCCGACCTTTACCCTCAACGTGGGACGCGCGCGGGTGGGGGTGGCTGCTCGCCGGGGTCCTCGTCGCCGGGGCGGCCATCCGCGTCCACCAGGCGCTCACGGATGATGGGATCCAGTGGCCGGACGAGATCTACCAATCGCTCGAGCCGGCCCACCGAGCCGTCTACGGCTATGGCCTGCGCGCCTGGGAGATGGTGGAGGGCGCCCGCCACTGGACGCTGCCTGGCCTGGTCGCCGTGCTGATCTGGGTGGCCGAGGCGTTGGGCCTCACCGCGCCGCGGGAGTACCTCACCGTGGTGCGCCTGACCTTCTGCGCGCTGGGCGTGGCCACCGCCGCCGCCACGTGGTTCCTCGCCCGGCGCAGCGGCGCCAGCCGCGCGTCCGCCACCTTCGCCGCCGCGGCGCTCGCCCTGGGCTCGGTGCCGCTGTACTTCGGCCCCCGCGCGATGAGCGAGACCTCCAGCGCGCTGCCGCTGGCGCTCGGGCTCGCCTTCGCCCTCCCCCGGGAGGCCTCGCGCTTCCACCGCGTGCTCGGGTGCTCGCTGCTGGGCCTGGCGGTGATGCTGCGGCTGCAGTCCGCGGTCTTCTGCATCGCGCTGCTGGTGGCGCTGCTCGTGCGCCGGCAGCGGCGCGAGGCGCTGGAGTGCCTGGCCGTGCTCTTTGGCTGGGCGCTCTTTCTCGGCGCGGTGGACTGGCTGACCTGGGGCGTCCCCTTCCAGTCCGCCTGGGTCTACCTGCGCTTCAACGTGGTGGAGGGGAAGATCGGCAGCTTCGGCCGGCAGCCGTTCCCGTTCTACGCGGTGACGCTGGTGAAGGCGCTGGGGCCGCTCGCGCTCGCGCTCTGGGCGCTCGCGGCCGCCGGCGCGCGGAAGACGTGGGTCCTCTTCCTCTCCAGCGCCGCCTTCCTGCTGCTGCACTCGGTGATCACCCACAAGGAGCTGCGCTTCATCTACCCGCTGCTGCCGCTCTGGGCCGCGGGCGCGGCGGTGGGGCTGGACGCGGCGCGCGCGTGGCGCCCCCGGGCTGGCGCGCTCGTCACCGCCGCCTGCTTCGCGCTGGTGGCGCTCTCCGCCGGGCTCTACCCGTGGCTCACCTTCGGCCGGCTGGGGCTGGGGCAGTACTACGCGCCGGAGCTTTCCGCGTTCGACTGGGCAGGGCCGGAGAACCGCCTGCTCTTCGCCGCCAGCGCCCGGCCGGACGTCTGCGGCCTCAAGCTCTACACCCGCGAGGTCTGGCAGACCGGCGGGCTTTCGCACCTGCACCGGCCGGTGCCCCTCTACGCGGGGGACGGCAGCGGCGAGCCGGAGCACTACAACTACGCGATCGCCCCTGAAGGCGTGGCCGGCGAGGTGCTTGCGCGGGACGGCGCGCTGCGGCTGCTCAGGGTGGCGGCGGCCTGCCGCCCGGACCCCGGCTACACCTTCACCCTACAGTGAGGGGAGGCCGCAGTTGATTTAGGGCGCGGAGCCTTGTTCGATGCCCGCCCTCCATGCCTGGACGCACCTGCCTGATCCGACTCCTCCCCGCGCTGGCGCTGGCGCTCACGCCCGCCTGCCGCACGCCGTCCACCGCCGCGCCCTCCGCCCCCGCTCCGGGCCCCGCGGCCGCTGCCCCCGCCAAGCCCATCCACCTCACGGTGGTGGGGACCAACGACCTGCACGGCTGGGTCAACCCCCGGCAGGTGAAGCTCAAGGACGGCGCCACCGCGGAGGTGGGCGGCGTGGCGCTCCTGGCCGGCTACCTCGCCAACCTGCGCGCGCAGAACCCGGGCGGCGTGGTGCTGGTGGACGCCGGAGACCTCTTCCAGGGCACGCTCGCCGCCAACCTCACCGAAGGCACGGTGGTGATCGACGCGTACAACAAGCTCGGCTACCAGGCCGCCGCGCTCGGCAACCACGAGTTCGACTACGGCCCGGTGGGCCCCATCTCCGTGGCGCGGGAAGGCGATGATCCGTTCGGGGCGATCAAGGCGCGGATCGCCCAGGCGCGCTTCCCGCTGCTGGCGGTGAACGTGTACGAGGCCAAGACCGGGAAGCGGCCGGACTGGCTGGGCAACGACGGCACCACCCTGCTCGAGCTCAAGGGCGTGAAGGTGGGGATCTTCGGGCTGGTCACGCCCCAGACGCCGCAGACCACCAACCCGGTCAACGTCGCCTCGCTCCGCTTCGGCAGCCTGCTGCCGGAGGCGCTCGCCGCGGCGAAGCGGCTGCGCGAGAAGGGCGCGGAGGTCGTCATCGGCGTGGCCCACGCAGGCGGCAAGTGCGGCAGCTGGAAGGACCCGAACGATCTCTCCACGTGCGACACGTCCGTGGGTGAGGTCTTCGAGATGCTCAAGGACCTCCCACCCCACGCCATCGACGCGGTGGTGGCCGGCCACACCCACGCGGTGATGGGCCACTTCGTGGAGGGCGTGCCGGTGATCGAGACCTGGGGCCTGGGGCGCGCCTTCGGGATGATCGATCTCTACCTGGACCCCTCCACCCACCAGGTGCTCCCGGCGCAGACGAAGATCTCCCCCGCCGTTCCGCTCTGCGCCGCCGTGGAGGAGAAGAGCGGCAGTTGTGACGAGAAGGAGCTGCAGGCCCCAGAGGCGCGCGTGGTGCCAGCCACCTTCGCCGGGCAGAAGGTCGTGCCGGACGCCGCCCTGACGGCGCTGATCGCGCCCGCGCTGGAGAGGGTGGCCCAGGAGCAGCGGCGCCCGGTGGGCGTGAAGATCAAGGAGCGGCTCACCCGCGACTACGAGGCCGAGAGCCCGCTGGGCAGCTTCCTCGCGGACTCGCTGCGCGAGCTGGAGCGCGCGGACGTGGCCCTGCTCAACAGCGGCGGCCTGCGCGCGGATCTCGGCGGCGGCGAGCTCACCTACGGCCAAGTCTACGAGGTCCTCCCGTTCGACAACACCATCGCCACGGTCACCGTCACCGGGGACGAGCTTAGGCGGCTCCTCCAGGCGGCATACGGCGGCCGCAAGGGCGTGTTCCAGATCTCCGGCCTCAAGGTCACGCTCTCGCGCTGCCCGGGGCAGGGGCGCCTGCGCGCCTTCACCCAGCCGGACGGCCGCGCCATCTCCCCCGAGCGCAAGTACCGCGTGGTGATGCCGGACTTCCTCGCGCGCGGTGGAGACGGGCTGGGCCCCGTGCTCGCGTCCCTGGCGCCCGGGAAGATCGATCTCGGAGCGGAGCGCGAGCTCAACTTCCGGGACGCGCTGCTCGGCTACTGGCAGAAGAAGAAGGGCGAGCTTGGCGCACCCAAGCCCGGACGGCTGAGCTTCCTGGACGATGCCGCCAGCTGCCCCGAAGGCCGCGCCGAGGCCCAGAAGTAGCCAGGCTGCTCGCGCCGCGGTCGGCCGGGCGGTCCCTTTGCCGTGGCGCGATCCGCTCCGCGACCGTCCGCGGAGCCGTCCACCCGCGGCGGGGCGCTGGCCTCCTAAGCGCCCGCGAGATCGGCGGAAAATCGCTCCGAGGCCGAGTTTCCGGCCCCGGCGGCGTTCTGGGTGTCAGACCCGCTCAGTAGGGTTTGCGCACGCGAACTGGCGAGAGCCCTTTCGAGGGGGTGGCGGCGTGTACCCGCGCCCTCTTCGCCGGAACGCACTGGGAGGAGGCGCAAATGCTTTACAAGGTCACCCCGATGATGGCCCCCGCGGTCCCCGAGAAGAAGAAGCGGGAGCCGGGGCAGCCGCGCAAGCGGCGCAAGACGGCCGTCTACGATCACGAGGGGCACGAGGTCCTGATCACCCTGATGTGCCTGAAGTGCCGGCAGATCCGCCCGCTGATGCAGTTCGGCCTGCGGAAGATGGCGGACGGCGCGATCCGGAACCAGCCCTGGTGCCGCGGCTGCCGCTCCGGCGCCGGCGCCAAGAAGCCGGCCGAGGCTGAGGCGAGCGCGGAGAAGGTGCCCGCCGCCGCCGAGGAGGCCCCGGTCCTCCACGCCGAGGAGGCCGCCGGCGGAGAAGAGGAGACCACCCAGCCCATGGCCGGTGGCTCCGAGCCGGTCCCGGCCGCGCCGTAAGGCGGCCCCGAGCACCGCAGGCACTTCGTCCTTCCAGCCCGCCTCCGCCCCGTTCGCCCCGAGCGAAGTCGAGGGGAGGCGAGGGCGCCCGTGTGCCCTCAGCTTGCGCGGCGGCGCCGTTCGCCATAGGCCGTAGCGCCCATGCTCCCCCTGCACGGCCTCAAGGTCCTCGACCTCTCGCGCATCCTCTCCGGCCCGTTCTGCACCATGAACCTCGGCGACGCCGGGGCGGAGGTGCTGAAGGTGGAGGAGCCGGGGACGGGAGATGACACGCGCGGCTTCGGGCCGCCGTTCGTGGAGGGCGTCTCCACCTACTTCCTCTCCATCAACCGCAACAAGAAGTCGCTCGCGGTGAACCTCAAGGCCCCTGAAGGGCTCGCGCTGGTGAAGCGCCTGGCCCGCGAGAGCGACGTCCTGGTGGAGAACTTCCGTCCCGGCGTGGCGGCGAGGCTGGGGCTCTCGCACGAGGCCCTGCGCGCGGAGAACCCGAGGCTGATCTACTGCTCGATCAGCGGCTTCGGACACGAAGGCCTTCCCGAGTACACCCGCCTGCCCGGCTACGACGTGGTGGTGCAGGGGCTCTCCGGGTTGCAGCACCTCACCGGCCAGGCAGACGGCCCGCCCACCAAGGTGGGCGTCTCCATCTCGGATCTGCTCTCGGGGATGACCGCCTTCCAGTCCATCCTGCTCGCCCTCTTCGCCCGCGAGCGCAACGGGCAGGGGCAGTTCCTGGACATCTCCATGCTGGACGCCACGGCGCAGGTGCTGACCTTCCAGGCCACCTCGCACCTGATCGCCGGCCGCAACCCGGGGCGGATGGGGAACCGCCACCCGTCCATCGCCCCCTACGAGACCTTCCGCGCGTCCGACGGGTACTTCAACGTGGCGGTGGGGAACGACGCGCAGTTCAAGAAGCTGTGCGAGCTGCTCGGCCTGGTCCAGCTCGCTGGTGACGCCCGCTTCGAGAAGAACGCCGGCCGGGTGGAGCACCGGGAGGAGATGGTGCAGGCGCTGGACGCGGTCTTCGCGCGCGGGACCGTGCAGGGCTGGGTGGAGAAGCTGGAGGGCGTGGGGATCCCCGCGGGGAAGATCTCCGATCTGCGCGAGGCGCTGGCCCACCCGCAGCTCGCCGCACGCGGGATGATCGCGGAGGTGACGCACCCGCGCGCGGGGCCGGTGCGGATGCTGGGCAGCCCGCTGCGCGTGGAGGGGGCGCGGGACGCCCGCTTCAGCCCTCCGCCCGAATTGGGCGAGCACACCGCGGAGATCCTCCGCGAGCGGCTTGGGCTCGCGCCCGAGGAGATCTCCGGGCTCGTGGCCCGGGGCGTGGTGGCGCTGGGGAGCCACCGGCCTCCCCGAGCGCAGTGAGGCCGCCGCAGGTTGGGCGGATCATTCAAGGCAAGAGCTTGGAGCCTCCGCTCAGCCCGAGCGAAGTCGAGGGCCCCACGAGCGAGAGTCCCTACCAGCGGGGGCCCTCGACTTCGCTCGGGCTGAGCGGGGCGCGGCCACCTCAGTTCGCCCCGGAGACCGACGGCCGCCTCACATCCCGTAGTTGAACCACGGGTCGGCGCTGGCGCGCTGCAGGGCCGGCACCACTTGATCCGGCGGCAGGTCGCGGACGAGCTGCGCCATCAAGAGCCCGTCATCCCCCGGCGTGGCGGCGTCCCGGTAGAACCCCGGCAGCTCGCCCACCACCTGGAAGCCCATCTTCTCGTGGAGCGCGCGCCCCGCGGCGTTGTCGGCCTCCACCTCGAGGTACATGACGTCCGGATCGCGGCGCAGCGCGTTCTCCATGCCGGTGGCCATCAAGCCCGCGCCCAGCCCCTGCCCGCGCTCGCTCGGTGCTGCGCCCACGGTCAGGACGTGCGCGAGCCGGAGGTCGCCTTCGCCCCGCTCCGCGCCCATCACGATTGCCCCCGCGAGCTGCTCCGCACTCATTCCGCCGCCCACGCGCTGCGCCAGCGTCCCCTCGATGTTGGGGTGACGCAGCAGCTGCGCGTAGAGCCCCTCGGACCAGCCATCCGCAGCTCCAAACACCTGCGCATCCAGCGCCGCGAGCGCCCGGGCGTCCTGCGCGGTCGCCAAGCGGGCGCCGTAGGTGGCCGGGATGGACTCGGTCGGAACGCGAAACCTAGGAATTTCCATGAAGAAGGGCTCCTTGGTTTCAATTGTCGAGAACGCCCGCCGGCCGGTCCTGTCAACCCGCCTGTCAGTTTCGCTCAGTCCACGAGGACACCCGGGTTGAGCACCCCGTGCGGGTCCAGCGCGGCCTTCGCAGCCTTGAGCGCGAGCGCGAAGGGCTCTGGGCGCTCCCGGTCGTACCAGGGGCGGTGGGTGCGGCCCACCGCGTGGTGGTGGGTGATGGTGGCGCCGTTGGCGGAGAGGGCTTCGCTCGCGGCGCGCTTCACCTGCGCCCAGTGCTCGAGCTCCGCGCCGGGGCGCGTGGGCGCCAGGAACGTGAAGTAGGGCGCCGGCCCGTCCGGGTAGACGTGGGTGAAGCGGCAGGTGAGCACCCCTCCGCCGCAGACGTCCCGCAGCGTCCCCTCCACGGCTTGCGTGACCGCGGCGTGCAGGGCAGGGAAGCGGTCCCAGGTGCAGGCGGTCTCGAACGTGTCCGCGAGCACGCCCAGGCTCACCAGCCCGCTCTGCAGGTAGGGCGCATCGATGAAGGCGGAGCGCCAGCTCGAGGCCTGAGCGCCGTCCGCCACCTTCTCCCCGCCGCTGCGCAACAGCGGGCCCGCCTCGCAGACGCCGCGGTGGTTGCGCGTCACCTCCAGCGCCCGGGAGATCCACGCGTCCAACGGGTGGTCCGCCGACTCGAAGCCGAGGATCAACACGCTGCTGCCGTCCCCGGAGACGCCGTTGAGGAAGGCCTCGCGCGGATCCAGCAGGCGGCAGTTGGCGGGGTGCAGGCCGCTCTGGGAGAGCTCGCGCGCCGCGGCCACGGCGGCCTCGTACTCGCTGAAGAGCACGCTGGCGCTCGCGCGGTGGACGGGGCGCGGCTGCACGCGCATCCAGGCCTCGGTGATGATCCCCAGCGTCCCCTCCGAGCCGAGCACCAGGCGGTCCGGGTTGGGCCCGGCCCCGCTGGCGGGCAGCCGCCGCGTCTGCCACAGCCCGCGCGGGGTCACCATGCGCACGGCCTCGGTGAGCTCGTCGATGTGCGTGTAGAGCGTGGCGAAGTGGCCGCCGGCGCGGGTGGCGAGCCAGCCGCCCAGCGTGGAGAACTCGAAGGACTGGGGGAAGTGACGCAGCGTCAGCCCGTGCTCCGCCAGCTGGGCCTCCAGCTGAGGCCCGAGCGCGCCCGCCTGGATCCGCGCCGCGCGGGAGACCGCGTCCACCTCCAGCACCCGGTGGAGCTTTCGCAGATCCACGCTCACCGCCCCGCGGAAGCGGGTGCCGGTGGGGCGCTCCACGCCGCCCACCACGCTGGTCCCGCCGCCGAAGGGGATGACCGCCAGCTGCTCGCGCTGCGCCCACTCGAGCACGGCGGTGAGCTCGGCCTCGTCCGCGGGGAGCGCCACCACGTCCGGCGCGCGGGAGAAGTCCCCGGTGAAGCCGCGCACCAGGTCCGGGTAGGCCTTCCCGTAGGTGTGCAGCGCCCGCTCCCGGCGATCCACCGTGCAGGCAGCGGCCAGCGCGGCGGGCGGCGTCACCTCCGGCGCGGGGAGTTGGATCGCGTCAAAAGACGGGGGAGGGCGCGGGTGGAGGGCGTCCTCCCCGAGCAGCGCGCGCGCCTGGGCCGCGAGTCCCTCCAGCCGCGCCGCGTCCGGGAAGCGCTCCTCGTAGCCCCACGCCCAGAAGCTCTTCACGCTCATGGCGCCTGCTTAGCCGTGCGGTAGCGTCCGCGCCATGGCCCTGCCACGCGTGTTCGTCACCCGGTTGCTCCCAGGCCGCGCCCTGGAGCGGCTGGAAGGGAAGGCGCAGCTGTCAGTTTGGCGCGAGCCGCGGCCGCCGCCGCGCGAGGTCCTGCTCGAGGAGGCCAGGAGCGCGCAGGGGCTGATCACGCTGCTCACCGATCGCGTGGACGAAGGCCTGCTCGCGGCGGCGCCGCAGCTCAAGGTGGTGAGCAACGTGGCGGTGGGCGTGGACAACGTGGATCTCGCCGCGTGCTCGGCGCGGGGGATCCCCGTCGGCCACACGCCCGGCGTCCTCACCGAGACCACCGCGGACTTCGCCTTCGCGCTCTTGCTGGCAGCGGCGCGGCGGCTGACCGAGGCGGACCGCTACGTCCGGGAGGGGCGCTGGACCACGTGGGATCCCAACCTGCTGCTCGGCCGGGACGTCTTCGGCGCCACGCTGGGGATCGTGGGGCTGGGGGCGATCGGCTCGGCCGTCGCCAGGCGCGCCCGCGCCTTCTCCATGCGCATCCTCTATAGCGGGACCCGCAAGCCCGAGCGGGAGCAGGCGCTGGGGGTGGAGCACCGGGAGCTGCCCGCGCTCTTGGCCGAAGCGGACTTCGTCACCCTCCACGCGCCCCTGACGGACGCCACCCGCGGCCTGATCGGCGCGGCGGAGCTGGCGCGGATGCGGCCGCACGCGATCCTCGTGAACACCGCCCGCGGCGGGCTGGTGGATCAGGTTGCGCTCGCGGCGGCGCTGAAGGCGGGGACGATCGGCGGGGCGGCGCTGGACGTCACCACCCCCGAGCCGCTGCCCGGCTCGGACGCGCTGCTCGCGGCCCCGAATCTCACGGTCGCCCCCCACATCGGGAGCGCCTCCGTGGCCACGCGCAGCAGAATGGCGGAGCTGGCCGTAGAGAACCTCCTGGCGGGGCTGGCGGGCGCGCCGCTGCCCCACTGTGCGAACGCGCGCAGATGAGCCCACTGCCCGGCCGGACGCCCTGCAGGCGTGTGGGCGGGTGTCGAGTGGTGCCAGGGGCCCGCAAAGACAAAGGGCCCTGCCGGCGAACCGACAGGGCCCTTTGCGCTCGAAGCTCTCAAGTGGAGGTGGACGGGATCGAACCGACGACCTTCGCATTGCGAACGCGACGCTCTCCCAACTGAGCTACACCCCCGTTGCGCGAGCGGGCGGTCAGATATCGGAGCCACTTCGGTGTGTCAAGGCTCGCTTCCCGGGGTAAACCAGGCATTTGACTGATCAGTTAGCGGGTGCCATAAAAATTGCCTTCGCAGGCTGCTCCTCCCAACCCAAATGCCGCCGACCTCGCCCACGAAGACGTTGAGCCCTGCCGAGCTCGCGAAGCTGGAGCACGCCTTCGCGACAGATCCCGCCTCGGAGGCCTATAAGCCGCTCGCCGAGGCCTATCTCGGCATGGGCCGGTTCATGGAGGCCATGGTCGTTTGCAAGAAGGGCGTCAAAGCCCATCCTGCGATCGCCGATCCCAGGGTCCTGCTCGCGCGCGTTTACGCGGAGCAGGGGAAGGACAAGAAGGCGATTGAAGAGCTGATGGGGGCGTTGCAGGTTGCCCCGTCGGACAAGCAGGTGCTCCGGATGGTGGGGGCGCTGCAGATCAAGAACGGGGAAGGGGACGCCGGAAAAGGCAACCTCCTCAAGGCCTTCAACGCGGATCCGGCGGACGCCGAGACCCGCGCGCTGCTCGAGCAGTACAAGGTGGAGCTGCCGAAGGCGGATCCTCCGACCGAGCGGGTGCCCCTGAACAACGGCGCCGCCGCCGCGCACCACCACCCCCCGGAGGCCATGGCCGCCGCGCCCGCCGCGGGTCCGGTGGGCGTGCCGATGGCGGGCCCCGGCGCCATGGCCTCGGTGCAGCGCGGGACGCGCGGGGCCGGCGTCCCGGCGATGGGCCAGCCGGCCCCGCAGGGGCAGCAGGCCCGCCCCTCCAACGCGAACGCCCCGGCGGCGCGGGAGACCGGGCAGCGCCCGGCGGTGAACGGAACGCCCCGCCCCAGCGGCGCCCAGCCGGCGGTGCGCCGGACGGCGGAGCGGCCCGCGGTGGCGCGCAGCTATGACGAGGAGGAGGAGAGCCTCCCGCCGCGGAAGAAGAAAGGCGCCGGTCCCACGCTGGTTCTGCTGGTGCTGGTGGTGCTCGGCGCGGCGGGGTACCTGGTGGTCGGCAACCTCCGGGCCAAGCGGAACAAGGAGGTCAAGAAGCTCCTGGCCGAGGCCGCGGAGCAGCTGCGGCACGACAGCTACGACGCCTACCGCAAGGCGGCGGACGCGTCGCGGCGGGCGCTCGAGGTGGACGGCAGCTCGGTGGCCGCGCACGGCTATCTGGCCTACGCCAGCTCCATTCTCTGGGGCGAGCACGGCGGCGGAGATCCGGCTCGCAAGGAGGCCGAGGAGCACCTGGAGGAGGCGAAGGGCGGCGGGGACGTGAGCTCGCAGATGTACGCCGCGGACGCGCTGATCAAGACCTACGCCGGCAAGGGCAGCCAGGCCCTGACAGAGCTCGAGACCCGGGTGAAGGAGTTCGACGCCCAGGGCAAGCGCAGCTCGCTGCTCTACCTGACGCTCGGCCTCATCCAGATGAACGCCGGGGATCTCGAGCACGCGCGCGAAAACCTGGAGATCGCCCAGGGGCTGGCCCCCAGCGATCCCCGCGTCTATTCGGCGCTGGGCAACCTCTACCGCCGCCGCGGCGAAGAGGACAAGGCGCAGAACAACTTCGCCTTCGCGCTCCGCTACGAGCGCGATCACCCAGAGTCCCTGCTCGGCGAGTCGCTCCTGCTGCTGGACAAGGCGGACGTGCCGTACCCGCCGGCGGCCCGGATGATCAAGAAGCTGATCGACATGGAGCCGCCGCCCTCCCCGCGGCAGCTGGCCACCGCGCACATGGCGCGCGCGCTGCTCGTGTCCCGCGCGACCAAGGACCTGCCGCTGTTCATCGACGAGAAGTTCAAGAAGGAGGTCGCCGAGGCGACCGGCGTCAACGGCGACAAGGGGCGGGCCCAGAACGAGATCAACAAGGAGGAGGCCACCGCCTTCGACCTGGACCGGAACAACCCGGAGCTGCGGTTGATCAAGGGCCGGCGGCTGCTCTCGGAAGGCCAGGTGGACTCCGCGGTCGGGGAGATCCGTGAGGCCATCAAGATGGATCCCTCCCGCGCCCAGTCCTACGTGGACCTGGCGAAGGCGCTGACCGAGAAGGCCGGCGGAGAGAAGGACGCGATCGAGGCGATCAAGACCGCCATGCGGACGATCGGCGAGAGCCCCAAGCTGATGGTGCTGCTGGGCAACCTCTACCGGAAGACCAACCGCGTGGACGAGGCCCTGGCCGAGTTCGAGAAGGCGGTCCGGGACCCCAAGTCGAAGAACCCGGACGCCCGCTTCGCGATCGGCAGCATCCAGTTCCAGAAGGAAGCCTGGGACAAGGCGAAGGACGCCTACGAGAAGGCCGCGCAGGAGTACTTCGGCCAGTCCACCAAGCTCTCCCAGACGTACGCGGAGCTCGGGCGCACCTACGAGAAGAAGAACGACCGCGCCAAGGCGGACGACGCATTCAAGAAGGCGCTGGATCAAGACGCCAACTACGCGCCCATGTACTTCTTCTACGGGAGCTTCAAGGCGGGGGACAAGAAGGAGTCCGCCAAGGCCAAGCTGCTGTTCGAGGAGTATCTGAAGCGGGACCCCAAGGGCCCGTACGCGGACGAGGCCAAGAAGCTCGCGGGCGGCTTGTAGTAGAGAAGCGCCCCCATGGGCATCGTCGTCATCGGCGTTGGGGCGCTCGTCCTCGGCTTCCTCGTGATCATCCTCATCTCCCTCACCGCGCCGCGCGCGGAGGAGATGGCCGCGATCGACGGCCACTCCCCGGACGGGACGGTGGACACGCCGCACGCCTGGATTGGCCGCCTGGACACCGAGGACCTGGGCAAGCTCCTGTCCATGCTCTTCGCCGAGCTGAAGTTCGAAGTGGAGGACGCCCGCTCGTCAGACGGGGTGGTGGACCTGTTCGCGGTGAACCCCACGCCGATCACCGGCGGGCGCGTCTACATCCGGGGGATCGCCCACCCGCCGCTGGGCGTGGTGGGCGAGGACGAGGTCCGGGTGGCGCTGGACACGGCGCGCGCGGAGATGGCCGGCAAGGCGTTGGTCGCCACCGGGGGGATCTTCTCCTCCGAGGCGAAGGCGGCGGCGGAGGGCGCTCCGCTGGAGCTCTTGGATGGAGCCACGCTGATGGGACTCATCAAGAAACACCTCCCGCCGATCGCCGTGGCCAAGCGCGTCTGAGACTGAACGCATAAGCCTTTGGCGCCTCTTGGAACTGTTTGACACACCCGGGGGGCGTCCTTAAGGTCCGCGCCGCTTCGAATAGGGGCGCTGCGCATTCGTCGGCAGCCACACACCCAATCCAAGGAGCCACACCATGAAGAAGCAGATCACCTCAGTCCTCGCCGCGTCGGCGATGCTGGTCTCGGGCGGCGCGTTCGCTGCCGGCAGCATCAACGGCACCATCGCCTGGGGCGGCGGCCCGGTGAAGGCGGAGAAGCTCAAGCGCCAGTCCGACCCGGTCTGCGCGAAGAAGGAGTTCAACGACGAGACCGTGCTGCTGTCTAAGGACGGCAAGGCGCTCGCGAACGTCCTGGTGCGGATCACCAAGAACGCCCCGGCCGGCGCCAAGGCCCCGACCACCCCGGTCAAGGTCGAGCAGAAGGACTGCATGTACCACCCGCGCGTGCAGGGCGCGGTCGAGGGCCAGAAGATCGAGATCACCAACGACGATCCGACCCTCCACAACGTGCACAGCTACGCCGGCACCAAGACCCTGTTCAACCAGGCCCAGCCGCCGAACTCCAAGCCCCTGGACAAGGACGCCAAGGGCGGGGACGTGATCAAGCTCAAGTGCGATGTTCACCCGTGGATGACCGGCTACGTGGTGGTGAACAAGAACCCGTTCTTCGCGGTGAGCGGTGAGGACGGCAAGTTCGAGATCAAGGACGTCCCGGCCGGCACGTACACCGTCGAGGCCTGGCACGAGAAGCTCGGCACCCAGACCGCCGACGTCACCGTGACCGACGGCAAGCCGGCCGAGGCGAAGTTCTCTTTCAGCGACAAGAAGAGCTAAGCGAAGGTCCTCAACGGCCGGGCTTGGCCCTGCCTTGAATCAGAGCGGCTCCCAGAGTATTGGGGGCCGTTCGTTTTTTTCGCTTCGGAGCGAGCGTGACCGTCCGGGCTGTCTCCGTCCCTGCCACCGCAGCGGACTACCTCTCGCTGACCAAGCCGCGCCTCTCCGCGCTGGTGTTGATCACCACCGCGGGCGGCATCTGGCTGGCGCCCGGCACGCTGCCGCCCGTGCGGCTGCTCGTCACCCTGCTGGCCACGGCGGGGATCGTGGGCGCGGCCAACGCGCTCAACTGCTTCATCGAGCGCGACAGCGACCGCTTCATGAAGCGCACGAGGGGCCGGCCGCTGCCCGCGGGGCGGATGGATCCGCAGGCGGCGCTCTGGTTCGGGGTGGGGCTCGCGTCCGTCTCGCTGCCCGCGCTGGTGTTGGCGGCCAACCCGCTCACCGGCACGCTCGGCTTCACCGCGCTGCTCTCCTACGTCTTCGTCTACACGCCGATGAAGCCCCGCAGCTGGCTGGCGATGCTGGTGGGCGCGATCCCCGGCGCGCTGCCGCCGCTCATGGGTTGGACCGCGGTCACCGGCGCGGTGACGCTGCCGGGCGTGGTCCTCTTCGGGATCCTCTTCTTCTGGCAGCTGCCGCACTTCATCGCGATCGCCCTCTTCCGCAAGGAGGAGTACGCGGCCGCGGGGCTGACCTCCCTGCCGCTGGAGAAGGGGGACGCCCACGCGCGCGCCCAGCTGTTCGTCTACCTGCTGACGCTCTTCCCGATCACGCTGCTCCCCTATGCGCTGCAGGTGGCGGGGAGCTGGTACCTGGGCGCGGCGGTAGGGCTCGGTGCGGCCTTCGTGGGGCTGGGGGCCTACGGCTTCGTCCGCGGGCTTGGGGCGGCGTGGGCGCGGCGGGTGTTCCTGCTCTCGCTGCTCCACCTGAGCGGGCTGTTCGCGGCCCTGATGATGAATGGCGGAGGGCGCGCCTGATGGTGGCGGCGCTGTCCCAGGCGCCGGTGGACGCGGCGGCCACGCCGGCCCTGCTCGAGGTGGAGGGGCTCACCCGCCGGTTCAAGGGGCGGGTGGCGCTGGACGGGCTCTCCTTCTCCGTGGCGAAGGGCGAGACCTTCGGGCTGCTCGGTCCCAATGGGGCGGGCAAGTCCACCGCGTTTCAGATCCTCGCCTGCCTGCTGCGGCCGGATGCCGGCACCGTGCGCTTCGCTGGCGCGCCGCTGACGCTGGATGATCCGGCGCTCCGGACTCGTCTGGGCGTGGTGTTCCAGAAGAGCAGCCTGGATGATCAGCTCACCGCCAGGGAGAACCTGGTCCTCATGGCGCGCCTCTTCGCGCTGCCGCCCAAGCTGGCCGCCGAGCGCGTGGAGCAGATGCTCGCGCTGGTGGAGCTGGCGGACCGCGCGGACGAGCGGGTGGGGACCTTCAGCGGCGGGATGAAGCGGCGCCTGGAGCTGGCGCGGGCGCTGGTGCACCGACCCAGCGTGCTCCTGATGGACGAGCCCACGCAGGGGCTGGACGAGGCCTCGTTCCGGCGCTTCTGGGCCCACCTGAAGGCGCTGCGCGAGCAGAGCGGGCTGACCGTGCTGCTCACCACGCATCGCCCGGAAGAGGCGGCCTTCTGCGACCGGCTGGCGATCCTCCACGGCGGCAAGCGGGTGGCGCTGGAGACGCCCTCCGCGCTCGCGGCGCGGGTGGGCGGGGACGTCATCTCCGTGGAGGCGGCGGAGCTGGAGGCGCTCCAGCGCGAGGTAGCGGAGCGCTTCTCTCTGCCCTCGCAGGTGGTGGACGGCCGGCTGTTGATCGAGCAGTCCGAAGGCCACGCGTGGATCCCCCGGCTGGTGGAGGCCTTCCCCAAGGGGCGGCTGGCCTCGGTGAGCCTGCGCCGGCCCACGCTGGCGGACGTCTTCGCCAAGCTGACCGGCCAGGCGCTGGGCGCGGACGCACCCACGCCGGAAGCGCCGAAGAGGAAGCGGCGATGAGCGCGGCGGCCTCGCTCGCGGTGGCCCCGGAGGCCGTGCCCTCCCGCGCCCGGCTGAACTTCGCCACGGTGGCGGTGCTCGCGCGCCGCGACGTGGTCCGCTTCTTCCGGCAGCGCACCCGGATCGTCGGCGCGCTGGCGCAGCCCATCCTCTTCTGGTTCGTGATCGGCGGCGGCTTCGCCGGCTCCTTCAAGGTCGCCGGCGCCGAGGGGCTCGGCTACATGCCGTTCTTCTTCCCCGGCGTGGTGACGATGGTGCTGCTCTTCTCCGCCATCTTCGCCACCATCACGGTGATTGAAGACCGGCGCGAGGGCTTCCTGCAGTGCGTGCTCGCGGGGCCGGGCAGCCGGCTCTCGGTGGTGCTGGGCAAGTGCGCCGGCTCCTCCGCGGTGGCGCTGATCCAGGCCGGGCTGTTCCTGTGCTTCGCGCCGCTCGCCGAGGTGCGCCTGGGCCAGGTCGACTTCGCGCTGCTGCTGGGAGCGCTCACCTTGAGTGCGCTGGCGCTCACCGGCCTGGGGTTCGCGCTCGCCTGGTGGATCAACTCCGCCACCGGGTACCACGCGGTGATGAGCGTGGTGCTCATCCCCATGTGGGTGCTCTCCGGCGCGATGTTCCCGGTGAAGGGCGCGGGCCCGGTGCTGGGGGCGGTGATGACCGTCAACCCCATGCGCTTCGCGGTGGAGGCGCTGCGCAGCGCGCTCTATGGCGACGCGGCCAGCGCCGCGGTCACCGGCCACGCCTCCTCCGGCTACGCGCAGCTGGGGGCGCTCGGCGCGTTCGCCGCGGTGGTGCTCTGCATCTCCGCATGGCGGGTCAGCCGGCGCGATTGAACGCACGCGCGTTGACTTCGCACGCTCGTCTGTTAGCTCCTCCACCAAGCCGCTCGTCTTCTTCGGGAAAGGAACGCCATGCGCCGCCTGTCGCTCGCCGCCGTCGCCGCTCTCGCCTTCGCCGCCTCCGCTTGTACCGGCTGCAAGAAGGAGGAGCCCGCTCCGCCGCCCCCCGCGCCGGCGGAGAAGCCAGCCGAGCCCGCGCCCACGCCTACGCCGGACAAGCCCGCGGAGCCCGCGGCGGGCGGCAAGCCCGGCAGCATCACCGGCGAGGCGCTCTTCTCCGGGAAGGCGCCGGAGCGCAGCAAGCTCGCGCGCTCGTCTGACCCGTTCTGCAACGCCGCCAAGGGCACGGAGCTGGACGAGAGCGTGCTCGTGGAGGGCGGGAAGCTGGCCAACGTGCTGGTGCGGATCACCCAGAACGCGCCGAAGTCGAAGGGGTCTGGCGAGGTCACCGTGCACCAGGAGGGCTGCGCCTACCGGCCGCGCGTCCAGGGCGCCCAGGTGGGGCAGACGGTGATCGTCCACAACGGCGACAAGACGATGCACAACGTCCACTCGTACAAGGGCACCGCGACCATGTTCAACCGCGCGCAGCCGCCCTCCGCGCCGCCGTTGAGCGAGGCGCTCAACGACAAGGACCTGGGGGTGATCAAGTTCAAGTGCGACGTGCACCCCTGGATGGCGGGCTACCTGGTGGTGAGCGATCACCCGTTCTTCGCCACCACGGACGCCAAGGGCGCCTTCACCATCAAGGACGTCCCGCCCGGCAAGTACACGGTGGAGGCCTGGCACGAGAAGCTGGGGACGCAGACCACCGAGGTGACGGTGATGGACGGGATGCCGGCCAGCGCCACCTTCACGTTCGGCGGGTAGGGCTGAATTAGGAACCATGCTCGCCACGCTCGCCGCCGCCGTGCTCGCCGCTGCGCCCGCGCCCTCATCCGGGGACGCGGCGCTGCAGCAGAAGCTGGACGCGCTCGCCAAGAAGCACGCGGGCAAGGTGTCCTTCTACGCCAAGGACCTCACCACCGGCCGCACGGTGGCCATCTCCCCGGACCGCCCAATGCGGACGGCTTCGGTGATCAAGCTGGCGGTGCTGCTGGCGGCGGCGGACCAGCTCAAGGCCGGCAAGCGGACGCTGGCGGACGTGCTGACGCTGGACAAGGAGAACGTGGTCGGCGGCTCGGGCGTGCTCTGGTTCCTCGAGCCGGGGCT
Source organism: Myxococcaceae bacterium (assembly GCA_044229415.1). Lineage (GTDB taxonomy): Bacteria > Myxococcota > Myxococcia > Myxococcales > Myxococcaceae > JBGATB01. The sequence continues at coordinate 42,137 of JBGATB010000014.1, forward strand.
CAAGCTGAAGCTCTCGGACGCGCTCTCGCTGATGATCATCGTCAGCGACAACACCGCGACCAATCTCGTCGTGGACGCGGTGGGGCTGGAGGCGGTGAACGCCGTCTCCACCCGGCTGGGCCTCACGCAGACGCGGATGTTCCGCAAGGTGGGGAAGTACCCCAAGGTCCCAGACCAGAACGAGAAGGACTTCGGGCTGGGGAAGACCACTGCGCGCGAGGCCGCGGCGCTGCTCGAGGCGATCGAGCGGTGTGACGGCTGGGACAAGGGGCTCTGCAAGAAGATGCTGGAGATGCTGATCTCCCAGCAGTACCGCAGCATGGCGCCGCGCTACCTGGAGGTCTCGGACGAGGGGCGCACCGCGGTCGCCGACAAGGTGGGCCAGCTGAACCAGACCCGCAACGACGTGGCGCTCGTCTACACCGAGGCCGGCCCTTTGGTGGTCTCCGCCTTCACCACCGACAACGCGGACGCCCGCTGGACCTGCGAGAGCGAGCCGGAGCAGCTGATCGGCAAGATGACCAAGCTGGTGGTGGACAGCTGGTCTCCGAAGGGGCTGCGCAAGAACGGCCCGCCCCAGCTGGAGGAGCCGGCGGACGGCGGAACGCGGTAGGCGGACAGGCCTGACGTCCGGTCTCTGGCCTTGAACGGCTCGAGGGGCAAGCGCGCCGCCCGGTCTGCAGCCGGAGCTGACGGAGCCGTCTGGAGAGGTGCGAGCGCGCAGCGTGCGAAACTGCATGTGCGCGCCTGTCGACAAGGAGTGCACTGGCGGATCACTCCTTCACTTCTCTCAATGGGCAGGGCGTTCGTATGACCTCCATTTCTTCCTCAAGCGCTCCGCAGCCGCGCAGCGTCTCTTCGCCGTCATCCCTCACTCCGAGCACCGCGTCTTCCACGGGCGCCCCCGCTCCGAGCAGCGTCCCCGCTGACGACTTCGTCTCTTCGGGCGCCGCGGCCGCTGGCGTCGCCTCGGCCGCGCCGCGGGTGAGCGTGCTCGAGCTGTTCGAGTCGATCGCGCCGGACACCAAGTGGGCGGACCTGCCGGTTGCGACGCGCGCTCAGCTCGAGCGCGTGGTGAAGGAGCGGCTGGGCGCGTTCGAGAAGGCGTGGGGCGCGCAGGGGCTGCGCGCCAAGCAGCACGTGCTGCGCGAGTCGCCGACGCCGGAGATGATCCAGGCCTTCAACGAGTTCATCGTGGCGGGCTTCCCCAACCAGGTTGGGCCGGACTTCAAGGCGAGCGAGGCGATCACCAACAAGCCCCTGCTCAACGTGCTCAAGGATCTCTATCTGGCCAAGGCGGGGCAGGCCCGCTCCGCCAGCGAGTTCTATGGCGGTACCGGCAAGGACTGGGACGGCCAGAAGTACCCGGAGTTCGCGCTCCCTTCGAAGACCGTCATCCACGCCACGAGCAAGCTGGCCGCCGAGGCAATCCAGCGAGCGAGGAAGATCCCGGACGGGGACCTGAGCGAGGTCGAGCGCGCAGTGCGCGATCGCGCGGTGCTCAAGCTCACCGGCCTGGCCACCGGCTCGTTCGGCAGCTACGGGGTGGGCGGGGATGACCTGCTCACCCCCTACGGCAGGGCGAGCTGGGGCTATGACCTCAACAACGCGATGACCGACGGCGGCGGTGCCATCTACAAGGGCCGGGATGAGGACTTCATCAAGGACGCGACGGCCTACTGGCTCTCCCCGGAGCTGACGCGCGTCAACGCGGGCACGGTCCTCTCCGCCACGAAGGACACGATGCCGATGACGCTGGACCCTCAGCAGATCAAGGACCAGCTCGGCGACCCGGCCACAAGCCTTCCGGCGAAGGCGGCGATGCTGCTGGGGAGCTGGTTCTCGGAGCGCCTGGCGCTGCACCCGGACGCGAACCAGCAGGGCTGGAAGCTGTCCCCCAAGGAGCGCGACACCATGTGGCGCAGCTTCCAGGCGGACATGCTCGTCCCCGAGGCCAGCCAGCTCTCGGTGGAGGAGTACGGGAAGACCCTGCAGGCGGTCACCGCGAAGCAGACGGAGCAGTACAAGGCCGCGGCGAGCGCGGCGATCGAAGCACTCTTCCCGCCCGGCGGGCCGCTGGTCTCGGACGCTGCGCGCGCCAAGGTGCTCGCGGAAATCCAGGCCCAGCCGACCTTCGGGACCCTGATGGCCGCCATCCCGGCCTCGCTCGACGCGGCCACGGGTGGCACCCAAGCGAGCGCGCTCTTCAATCAGGAGCTGGAGGGGCTGGGCAGCGTGGGCGGCTATGACGACGGCGCGGCGATCAAGCCGGAGGACCAGGCGAAGGTGCAGGCCGCGTGGGACGACGTGAAGGCTTTCATCGGCCGGCATTACTCGGGGGGCAAGTTCGACCTCGCCGCGCTGCTTCAGAAGGACATCGCCACCTCCACCACGATGGGCTCCTCCACGGACCGCACGGGGAAGATCACCATCGACCTGCGCCCGGTGACCAACACCGCCGGCCTCTACGCGATGCTGCTGCACGAGGCCAAGCACGCGCTCGACTTCCTCACCAAGGTCGACACGCAAGTGGAGGGCTCCGCCTGGGAGGGGGCGGCGACGCTCGTTCAGGAGCGGCCCACGCGCCAGCTGTTGGAGGAGGCGTTCGCCGCGGATCCGAAGAAGGCGGCCCTGGCGAAGTTCTCCCTCATCAACACGGACACCCGCTATGGGGCGCGCAGCGAGGCGACCCAGGTGGCGTTCCAGGCAGGTCCCAAAGAGGACGGGATCGCCGCGGCCAAGGAGGTGGCCAAGAAGTGGGGCCTCACGCCCGAGCAGACGGAGACGCTGCTTCAGCGCGCCTTCAACGGCCTGCAGTACACGCAGTACAAGTCCGGCATGGCGATGCAGGCAGACCTGATGGACTACCTGCAGAGCGCGGCGGGCCCCGGTGCCCGTGAGATCGACCCGTTCGTCATCCAGATGTACGGGCTCGGCTCCGCGGCGAAGGATGCTCAGACCGTGCAGCGCTTGAAGCAGGCGTTGGGGATCCCCTGATCGCCCTGGAGCTGGGCTCGGCTCACGGGGCGCGGGGCACTCCGGGGCCGAGCCGCTCCGCCAGCGCCTTGGCCTCCGCCAGCGCGGGCAGGTCCGGGTCCGCGTGCTCGAAGAGCTCCAGCAGCCGCCCCACCGCGGCGCGCGCCTGGTCCTTCTCCCCCAGCTTCTCCAGCGCCAGGGCCTCGAGGTAGAGGCTCCTGGGGAAGGCGAAGACGTTGCCCCCCGCGAAGCGCCACTGCGGGCGCTTGCGGAACTGGCGCAGCGCCGCCACCGCGTCCGTCCCCTGGCCGGCCTCCGCCAGCAGCGCCCCCAGCGCGTAGGCGGGCGCCGGGCCGTACATGCCCCCCAGCGTGGCCAGGCCGTGCGCGCGGTCAGGCCCCTCGGCCTTCGCCTCGCGCAGGCTCTTGTCCAGCCGGGCGCAGTAGAGCCGCTCGTCCCGGGTGGGGCCCTGAAGCTGGAGCAGCTTGTCCGCGCGGGTGACGTCTCCCAAGGACGTGAGCAGGTGGGCGAAGCAGGAGACCTCGGGCGCGCCCAGCTGCAGCAGCGCCTCCGCCTCGGCCCAGACCCCTGGCGCGTCCTGCTCGCCCCACAGGTAGGCGCCGCGCACCGCGTGGTAGGCGGCCTGCTCCTGCGGCGTGGCCTCGTCCCCGGGGGCGGCGGCGTCCAGCGCGGCCCGGGCGGCCTTGCGCTGGCCGGTGACGGCGAGCAGCGGCCACGAGCTGCGCGAGAGCGACTGGAGCGCGGTGCCAAGCTCGTCCTCGGCCCCCAGGTTCACCATCGTCCAGAAGAGGGCCTCCTCCACGCCGGCCTGCGCGGCTGAGGCGAGCGCCCCGCGCGCCGCCTCCAGCGCGGGCTCGGTCTCCCCGCGCAGCGCGTGGATCTCCGCCAGCCGCGTGAGCGCGTGCGGCCCGGGCGCCTCGGCGCCCAGCCGCTCGGCGCGGGCCAGGGCTTCGTCCAGCCGCCCCAGCTCGATCAGCAGGTCCAGCGCGTCATCCGCGGTGAGCGCGCCCAGCTCCACCGCGCGCTCCAGATATGGGCGCGCCTTGCGCGCGTCCCCCCAGTGCAGCAGCACCAGCTTGCCGGCGCCGAGGTACGCCTCCGGGGACTGCGGCCAGGACGCCACGGCCCGGTCGTAGCCCTCCATGGCCTCGCCCAGCCGCCCCTCCTGGTGGGCGGCGGTGGCCTCCACCAGGACGCGCTCGCGGGGCAGCAGCCGCTCGGCCGCGCGCAGCGCCGCGTCCAGGTGGTCTCGCGCGGAGGCCGCGTCCCGCCCCAGCCAGTGGATGGCCAGCTCGGCGTGCGCCAAGGGCAGGTCCGGCGCGAGGACCAGCGCGCGCTCGTAGGCCTCCAGCGCCTGCGCGGTCTGCCCCTCGGAGACCAGCCGCTGCCCCTCCGCGAGCGCGCCCCAGGCCTCGGGGGCGGGGGGCAGCAGGCGCGCCAGCTGCAACGGCGGGGGTGCCGGCTGGGGCTGCGGCGCCCGCGGTACATCCCCCAGCTTCTCCCGCAGCTGCTCGCACAGCCGGTCCAGCGCGGCGAGCAGGCCGCCGGTGCCCGCGGTGCGCTCGCGCAGCTCGAAGGGCTCGCCGCCGCCCTTGGCCAGCTCGAGCGCGCGCAGGGACAGCTCGTAGCCCTGGCCCGCGCGTGAGATGGAAGGGATGAGCAGGACATCCGCCCGCGCCAGCCGCGCGGCCTCGCCGCTGGCGGCTTCGTCCAGCTCGGCCGGCGCCGTGCGGCGCGCGCGGGAGAGCGCGTTGATCAGCGCCGAGCGGTGCAGCACGCGCACCCGCTCGGACTGCTCCAGCGACAGGCGCAAGAGCGGGCCGAGCGCGTCCAGCACGCCCTCCCCGGTGGAGTTGCGCGCGTCCGCCACCGCGTAGACCAGGGGTGGCACCTCCGCGGGCGGAGGCGGGAGCGGCCGCAGGGCGAAGGCGAGCGCCGCGATCACCGCCAGCCCGGCGCCGATCCACAGGGCGTAGGGCTTGCGCGGGTTCACGTACCGGCGGATGGCCGCGAGCGCGGCGTGCGCCTCGTGCGCGGTGGCGGGGCGGTGAGCCGGGTCCCGGTCCAGCATCCGCGTGAGCAGGCGCACCAGCGCGAAGGGGGCGCCCTTGATCCGCGGGGGCGGGACGTCCGCGGCCACCGCGCGGTCGACGATCGCCGAGCCCTTGCGCGTGCCGAGCGGCTTCTTGGGCGGTGGCGGCGGCTCGGGCTGCGGCGGGAGCTGGCCCGCCAGCATCTCGTAGATGATCAGCCCCAGCGCGTACACGTCCGTGCGGGCGTTGCCGGGGGCGCCCTCCTTGAGCTCGGGGGCGAGGTAGCGGGGCGCGTCCGCCGAGGCGCCGGGCTTGCCGAAGACGCGGGAGAGGCCCGAGTCGAGCAGCTTGGCGGTGCCGTCGTCGCAGAGGAAGACGTTGGAGGGGCGCAGGTCCCGGTGGATGACGCCGTGCTTGTGGGCGTGGGCGAGCGCGCGGGCGACCTCGGTGGCCACCTGCAGCGCTTGCTTGAGCGGCAGGGTCCCGCTCCCCTTCTTCAGGCGGGAGGCGAGCGACTCGCCGCGCAGCCACTCCATCACCAGATAGGGGCCGTCCTTGCTGCGCCCCACTTCGAGCACTTTGACGATGTTGGGGTGGGTGAGGTGGACGGCGGCCTCGGCCTCGTTGAGGACGCGGTCCTCCAGGTGCTCGCCGGCGAAGTAGCGCAGGGCCTTGATCGCCACGGGGCGGTTCTTCTTCCGGTCATGCGCCTGATAGACGGTGCCCAGGCTCCCGCCCACCTCCAGCGCCTTGATGATCTCGTACCGGTCCAGCACCTCGCCCGGCACGAGCGCGCGCTGCCACAGCGGCGTCTCCGGGGCCCGGGAGAGCTCGGTGAGGACGGGGGTGAGGGTGCCTGGGTAGGCGCCGAAGTCGGCGTTCTTCGTCATGGCCGGATGCGGGGCCACAGCGTACGGCCAGACGCGCTTCCTCCAAAGGGCTACGAGCGCTCAGGGGCTGGAGGTGGCGCTGACCGGCGCCGCCTCCGGGTCCAGCGCGTCCAGCAGGCCGGCGGCCAGCGCCGCCGCGAAGGCGTCCAGGGTCCGGGCCTCGCGCCAGCGGGTGACCTCCAGGAGGTCCAGCGCGTGGTGGGTCTCCACGATCACCGAAGGGATCTCCGGGCGGCGCAGGAAGAAGATCCGGAAGCCGGGCAGGTGCCGGTCGACGAACGCGCCCGCCTGTCCGGGAGTGGGATCGTACAGCCCCGGGTAGTCCGCGCCGTCGTACGGGAGGAAGCCGGTCCGGGCCATCCGGCGGGCCACGCTCACCGCCAGCCGCTCGCGCGCCCCCTTGAGCGGCGGGTCCGCGTCGTCAGACCAGAGGACCGCGAAGCCCGGGGTGTCGTCGTTGCGCAGGCAGGCCTTGCCGAACGGCGTCTCCCAGGGGCGCGCGGTGCCTCGCGCGTCCGAATGGAGGCTGACGATCGCCTCGGCGCCGAACGCCTGCGCCGCCTCCAGCCGCCGCTTGTAGGGGGCCTCGCCGTGCGCCTTGCGGGAGACCTTCACCTTGAAGCGGCCGGTCTGCTCGAGCGCCTGCGCCACGCGCTGCGCCGCGAAGAGGGTGTGGACCTGCTCGTCCTCGCAGAAGACCGACGAGGCACCCTTGTTCCCTGGCGCGCCGTGCCCCGCGTCCAGGTAGACGCGCAGCACGCGCTTTCCAGCGGGGAGGGGAGGGGGCGTCAGCGCCGCATCCGCGGCGGGCCAGGCGGCCCGGGCGGTGGAGGCGCAGAGCAAGAGAGCGAGCAGGCGGCGCGGCATGGCGGAGGAACACACCAACGCACGGGCGCCAGCAAAGATCCAACTGCCCCCGGTGAGGCGGGCTACTCCTGCATGGACTTGAGGATGTCCTGCTTGCGGCCCTGCTTGATCAGCCGGTCGTGCTTGAGGCCGTCTCTCAGCGCCATGTAGGTGAAGAACGCGAAGATCACGATCATCATGATGATCGGCACGTTGTCCGGCTTGCTGGCGATGAGCTTCAGGTTCTCCCAGCCGGTGAACGGCTCGACGTCGCTGGTGGCAGCGGCAGAGTTGGCGAGCAGGACGAACGGCGAGGTCATCGGAGCGGCTCCTTTGGAGCGCGCATTCGTAGAGGAGGCGGCGAGGTCGGTCAAGCGCCGCGCACGCGCCACCGCTTATTCGAGGACCGATCTTTTTTCATTGTCGCGGTCTCGGAAAAGACGATTTAAGTGCGCGGATTTCGAAGGCCCTCAGTCCTTGACAGGGTAGGGACGCGGGCATAAAGCACGCGCGCTTTTTTTGGAAGGAGACGCGCCCCATGGCGGATCTGCAGGACGGCGGCAGTGGCGAGCACATCTGGTCCCGGCGCAACGTGCTCGGCGTCGGCGGGTGGCTGGCGATCCTCGGAGCGCTGCAGGCCGGCGCCGCGGCGCTGGTGGCGCTGCTCTTCCCGCGCGTGCTCTTCGAGCCGCCCACCTCGTTCAAGGCGGGCAAGCCGGGCGTGTTCACCGTGGGCGAGGTGAACGAGAGCTTCATGAAGAGCCAGCGCGTCTGGATCGTCCGCGAGGACACCGGCTTCTACGCGCTCTCCGGCATCTGCACGCACCTGGGCTGCACGCCCCGGTGGCTGGGCCCGGAGAACAAGTTCAAGTGCCCCTGCCACGGCAGCGGCTTCCGCAAGGACGGCACCAACTTCGAAGGTCCCGCTCCGCGCCCGCTCGAGCGCGTGAAGGTGGAGATCGTCGACGGCCAGCTGGTGATCGACAAGGCCGTGAAGTTCCGCAAGGAGCTCGGCGAGTGGGAGAAGGCCGGCTCGTTCGCCAAGTTCAGCGCATCCGCTTAAAGCACGAGGACACCACGACTCATGGCAGCTGACCCTCAGAAGCCCGTCAAGCAGAGCGCGCTGGACAAGGTCTTCACCAGCCCGATCTGGCGCTCGATCTTCCGCCACGGCTACGCGGACACGCCCCGTAACCGCGTGCTCCAGGTCTCCGCGAACGTCTGGCTCCACCTGCACCCGTCCAAGGTGCGGCGCCACGGCATCCGCTACCGCCACACCTGGTGCGCCGGCGGCCTGACCTTCCTGCTCTACCTGGTCACCGTCGTCACCGGCGTGATCCTGATGTTCTATTACCGCCCCACGCAGGAGTACGCGTACGCGGACATCAAGTACCTCGACTTTGACGTCCCCTTCGGGATGCTCATGCGGAACATGCACCGCTGGGCGGCCCACGGGATGATCATCTTCATCTGGCTGCACATGTTCCGGGTCTTCATGACCGGCAGCTACAAGCCGCCGCGAGAGTTCAACTGGGTGGTGGGCGTCAACCTGCTCGTGCTCACCATGCTGATGTCCTTCACGGGGTACCTGCTCCCGTGGGACCAGCTGGCGATCTGGGCGGTCACGGTGGGCACCAACATGGCGCGCGCCACCCCGCTGCTCGGTCACGAAGGGCCGTTCGGCCCGGAGCTCGGCGTCACGCCCCGCTACGACATGCGCGCGCTGCTCCTGGGCGGCACCATCGTGGGCCCGCCGGCGCTGCTGCGCTTCTACGTTCTGCACTGCATCTTCATCCCGATCATCGTCAGCATCCTCATGATCCTGCACTTCTGGCGGGTTCGTAAGGACGGCGGCATCTCGGGCCCGCTCTAGGAGATCGACAGATGGCCGAAGCGCTCAAGCCCGTCTCGAACAACCAGGAGCAGGTGAAGGTGGACTCGGGCAAGGCCCGGGCTCCCGCGGACACCCAGCTGCCGGACAAGGTCCACACCTGGCCGTATCTGGTGCGCGCGGAGTTCATCTCCGGCTGCGTGATGATCCTCGGCCTGCTGATCTGGTCGATCGTGATCGACGCGCCGTTGGAGGAGCCCTCCAACCCGTCCAAGACGCCCAACCCGTCCAAGGCGCCGTGGTACTTCCTGGGCCTCCAGGAGATGCTCGTCTACTTCGATCCCTGGATCGCCGGCGTGATCCTCCCCACGCTGATCATCGTGGGGCTGATGGTGATCCCGTACGTGGACATCAACCCCAACGGGAACGGCTACTACACGCTGCGCGAGCGGCCGGTCGCGATCATCACCTACCTGTTCGGCTTCCTCGGCCTCTGGGTGGGGTTCATCATCCTGGGCGTGTTCTTCCGCGGCCCGGGCTGGAACCTCTACGCGCCCTGGGACTTCTGGGATCCGCACAAGGTGGTCCCGATGACCAACGTGGACTTCCCCTACTGGCTGGGCGTCCGCGACGAGACCCTGACCTTCCTCACCGGCCTCATCGCGGTGGGGGCCTGGTTCGGCCTGGGCCCGCTCGTCTGGATCTGGAAGAAGAACACCCCTGCCATGCGCAAGCTCGGGCTGGCGCGCTACGGGATCGTCTCCTTCCTCTTCCTCTGCATGGGCGGCACGGTGGTGAAGATCCTCCTGCGCCTGGTGCTGCACATCAAGTACGTCTGGGTCTGGCCCAACGTCTTCAACATCTAGCCGAAGCGGACTCCACCTCTTCTCGCTCCCTCTTCACGCAGCTCCTCCTTCGAGCACCCCTCCATGGGCAAGCCGGTCGAACGACAGAACCACTCGCTCTCCTTCTTCCTGCTCGCGATGCTGATCGCGATCTGCACGGCCTGGGCGTTTTACGAGGAGTTCCTCGGCCGCCGGCCGTGGCGGGAGTACCAGTCGAAGATCTTCGACTACGAGGCGCAGAAGCTGAACCAGGACGTCCGCTACTTCGAGCGCAAGCTCGAGGCAGGGGACCTCAAGGTGGTGCCGGATCCGAAGAAGCCGGAGGAGACGCTCACCCTGGTGGAGGCGGAGAAGCAGCTGGCGGAGCAGGAGAAGGCGCTCGCCGCCAAGCGCTCCGAGATCGACAAGGTCAACAAGGAGCTGGTGCAGCTGAAGATCGCGGCCAGCGACGCGGACCTCAAGGTCAAGTACCTCAAGAGCGACGACGACGGCCTGTTCTACGAGTTCCAGCACGCGGAGCACGAGGAGGCCAACGAGCGCACCGTCGCGCGGAAGCTGCAGGAGGAGAACAAGAAGCACGAGGCCGAGGCGGCGCTGAAGGCCGCCGAGGAGCACGGCAAGCACCGCGTGGAGGTGGAGAAGAAGCGCGCGGAGAAGCACGCGGAGATCGCGGCGGCGGAGAAGGAGGCGGTCGCCGCCCAGGCCAAGTACGAGGAGGGGCTGAAGCGGCTGGACGCGCTGGTGGGCCCGCATGACCGGCTCAAGGCGGCCATCGCCGCGGCCAAGGACCCGGTGCTCACCGCCAAGAGCTCCGCGGAGAAGGCGGCGAAGAAGGGCCCCGAGCTGACCCAGTACTGGCTCACCGCGTACGACGGCTCGGTGGATCGCTGCCAGAACTGCCATGCGGCGGTGGACAAGTGCGGCTTCTCCCGCCCGCACGAGATCGTCGAAGCGCTCAACGCCACCAACGCGGACCCCAAGCAGGTGGGGGACGCGTACTGCGTGAACCCGGACACCGCGGACGCGTACAAGAAGACCGCTGAAGAGGTGTGCGCGCTGGAGTTCGACGAGGAGGCCTCGGGCCACGGTCAGCCGGCCAAGGACGGGCGCTGCTTCGCGGACCACGAGCGCGACGCGGTGCTCACCTTCTTCGACGCCTACTGCGGCCCGCGCTCCAAGCAGTCCGCCTTCCTGCGCAAGACTTCGCTCCACGCCGCGTGCGTGGGCGCGGAGCCGAGCAAGGTGCTCGCCGCCTACGTGGACGACCCGGCCAAGCGCGGGGACTGCAACCTCAAGATCTCCGAGAGCGCGGGCGAGGGCGCCACCTGCCTCGAGGGCGCTGCGCGGGATCAGGCGCTGGCCTGGCTCTCCCACCACTGCGGCGAGACCACCTCGGCGATCAAGGGGCTCAAGGAGCACCCCAAGGCCTGCGCGGCGGGCGAGGACGGCAAGAAGCTCGCGGCGCTGCGGCCGGTGCTCTACGACCTCCCGGTCTGGGCGCAGACCCACCCGCACCGCCCGGAGATCTTCGGTTCGGTCCACCCGCCGGACCGCTTCGGCTGCACCGCCTGCCACGAAGGGCAGGGCTCGCAGACCAAGGGCGTGGCGGGCAGCGGCTTCCAGCACGGCTACGACGACCACTACTGGGAGAAGCCGATGCTGGACTACGTGTCCTACAAGCAGCATCGGCCGGAGAAGATGGGCGATGCGCCGTGGGGCGCGCCGCCGAACACGAACTCCGGCGTGCCGGGCCAGTGGGTGGGTGCGCGCGCCTCCGCCGAAGGCGGGCACGGCGGTGGACACGACGAGACGGTGTGGCGCTGGAAGAAGCAGGGGGACTTCAACCAGGCCTCTTGCGCGAAGTGCCACACCGAGGAGATCCACCTCAAGTTCGCGGATGACTACTCCAAGGGGCGCCGGCTCATCGCGGAGATCGGCTGCCACGGCTGCCACCCGATCGAGGCCTTCCGCGAGTTCCCCAAGGTGGGTCCCACGCTGACGGACCTGAAGCGGAAGACCACGCCGTCCTTCCTGCTCCAGTGGATCGCCTACCCGAAGAGCTTCCGCCCGCGCACCAAGATGCCGAACTTCTGGCCGGAGGCGCTGGACGGGAACCTCAAGCTGCGTGAAGGCTCGCACGAGGCGCAGCTGCGCGAGAAGGAAGTCCAGCAGATCGCCGCGTACCTCTGGAAGCACTCGGAGGACTCCAAGCTCCCGCCCGCCCCGCGCGGTGACGCCGAGCACGGCAAGCTCTTGGTCCAGCAGGTGGGCTGCCGCGGCTGCCACACCTTCAGCCCGCCGGAGAAGCTCTGCACGCCGGAGCAGATCGCCGCCGGGAAGACGCGCGGCACCGCCAAGGACCCGGGCGAGTGCGAGGCCCCGCGCTCCATGTCCGGCTCGGAGGCGCGCGACCAGGCCCCCAACCTCTCCAACATCGGTCGCAAGGCGAAGGACGGCTGGCTCTACGCCTGGGTGAAGAACCCCACCGCGATGTGGGCCGGCACGCGCATGCCGAACCTGCGCCTGTCGGATCAGGAGGCGGCGGACATCACCGCGTACCTGACCACGCTCAAGGACGGCCCCGAGCTGCCCAGCGCCGCGCTGTTCGAGAACGAGGCCAGCCCCGAGTTCGCCGCCGCGGCGGAGGAGGGGAGCAAGCTGATCACCAAGTACGGCTGCACCGGCTGCCACGACGTGAAGGGCCACGAGCTGGACGCGAAGATCGGCGCCCCGCTGGACGACTTCGGCCGCAAGACGGTGGACCTGCTCGACTTTGGCAATGCGGTCCCCAACCCGCGCCACCACAGCTGGTTCAACTGGACGGACCTGAAGCTGCGGGCGCCGCGCATCTACAAGTACGAGCGCGTGGACACGCGCATGCCGCAGTTCGACCTCAACGACGACGAGGTGAAGTCGCTGCTGGTCTTCCTGCGCTCCCGCGTCTCGGATCAGGTCCCTGTCGCCTTCCAGCCGATGGCGGATGAGCGGCGCCGCGCGGTGGCGAAGGGAGACCAGACGATCGAGTACTTCAACTGCCGCGGCTGCCACGTGGTGGATGGGGTGGGCGGCGCGGTCCGGGACGTCTACGCCGAGGACGACATCTACAAGGCGCCGCCGCTGCTGCAGCAGCAGGGCTGGCGCGTGCAGCCGGACTGGCTGTTCGGCTTCCTCCAGGATCCCTCCAACCGGCTGCGGCCCTGGCTGGACATCCGGATGCCCACCTTCCCGCTCAACGACGAGCGGGCCACCACGCTGGTGCGCGGCTTCTCAGCGGCCTCGAACGTGCCGTTCCCGTACCTCTCGGTGCGGGTGCCGGCGGCGACCCCGGCGGAGCTGGCGGAGGCGAAGGCGCTCTTCACCGAGCTCAAGTGCCTCTCCTGCCACACCACCGGCGAGCTCCGGCCGGGCCAGGATCCGTCCTCGGCGGCGCCCAACCTGCTCATCGCCAAGCACCGGCTGCGTCCGGACTGGGTGGCCGCGTGGCTGAAGAATCCGCAGAGCCTGCAGGAGGGCACGCGGATGCCCAGCTTCTTCACGCCGGACTCGATGGACACGGTCATGTACCCCAAGTACTTCGGCGGCTCGCAGCAGAAGCAGATCGAGGCCCTGCGCGACTACCTGATGACCCTCACCGACGAGCCCACGGCGACGGCGAACAAGCCGCGCGCCAGCCGCCGCTAGAGCCCACAGCTCCCAAGCGCGCAACGAGGCGCCAGCCCCCCGAGCTTCAGCGGGAGGCTGGCGCCTTTTGTTTTTATTGACGGTTGTGCCATTTATTCGCCCGCAACCGGAGCCGGTTCGTTGGTCTTCCAGCAAAGGAAGGCCATGGGCGGACGCAAGACACAGCGCGGGCAGGCAGGGGTGGAGACGGCGATCGTCCTGCCGCTGCTCGTCTTCACGCTGCTGGGGATGCTGCAGCTGACGGTGGCGCTGCACGCGCGGATCTCCACCGAGTACGCCGCGTTCCGGGCGGCGCGCGCGGCCAGCGTCTACCGGCTGGACTGCGAGAAGATGGTCAACGCGGCGCTGCTGGGGATCTTGCCCACGCTGCCCGCGCCGAAGGGGGCCCGCACCGGTAGCGACGTGGGCTCGCGGTACAGAGACCTCGCCGCCGCCACGCTGGGGAGCAACCGGGACGCCTCGGACGACAAGGGGGTGGCCACGCCGCTGGTGGTGGTGGACTACGCGGTGCCGCGGCCGCGGGACCGCTTCGACGACGCGCTCGAGGTGACCGAGCCGGCGATGAAGGTGAACGTCAAGGTCACCTACTTCTACCGGTACCGCTTCCCGTTCGTGGACGGGATCCTCTCCCGCTTCTGGCTGGCGCTGCAGACGGGCGCGGCGTGGGCGGGGACGAGCGATCCGACGTTGCCGGTGGCGAAGGCGCGCTCGCCGGGGACGCCGGAGGGCACCTACCGCGGCGCGGATCTGGCCACGGTGCAGAGCGCGGTGGCGCGCGGCTACTTCGTCACGCCGGTGGTGGCCACCTGGACGATGCGGATGATGAGCGATCTGCCCAGCCCCCGGCGGACCGCGGGGAGGTGCCAATGAGCGCGCGGCGTGGCCAGGCGCTGGTCCTGGTGTGCGGGATCATGCTGGTGGCGGTGCTCGCGGTGCTGGTGACGTTCGCGATCGGCCACCGCACGCGGGAGAAGATCAAGCTGCAGGCGGTGGCGGACTCCGCCGCCTACAGCATGGCGGTGGCGGAGGCCCGCGCGCTCAACTTCTACGCGTTCTCCAACCGGGCGATCGTCTCGCACATGGTCAGCGTGCTCTCAGTGCACGCGCACACCAGCTACCTCTCCTGGTACGAGGACATGCTGCAGGGCACGGTCCGCTCGTACGAGCTGCTCTCGCGGATCCTGGACGGCAGCCAGCCCATGCCCGCGGGCAGCTCCTGCCCGGCCTCCGGGCGGCGGCTGGCGGCGGCGGTGAAGGCCCAGAAGATCGCCGATGAGATCCGCACCTCCGGGCGGACGGTCTTCGGGGACTTCAAGGACCCCTGCGCGGGGAAGGCGGACTGCGAGGGCAAGCTGGAGAAGCTGGACTTCGTCCGCGGCGCGGAGTGGTTCCACGACTACTGGCAGGAGAAGGACCGCAACGACCCGGCCACCGGCAAGCCGATGGAGAACACCAACTTCTGCTACCGGCTGGTGGAGGCCACGCGAGATCACTTCGGCCGGGTGCAGCTCTTGCGCGCGCACCAGCTCAACGTGCACCACCAGGTGCAGTGGATGATGACCGGGGACCGGCGGGAGAAGCCGCTCTGGGACACGGACCGGCTGCTGAACGTGGACGACCTGCGCCCCAAGGTGCGGCAGCCCCGGCCGCCCAAACCGGGCGAGTACGAGACCCGCTCGGAGCGCGGGGACTCGCTGCCGCAGGAGCTGGCGCGGCAGGTGGATCCCACGCTCCACTCCAAGTCGGTCGCCGAGGAGGTGACGCTGGATCGCTACCGCGCGGCGGTGAGCGACGGCACCGGGAGCAGCGCCTCCCGGGACTTCCTCCAGGTGGTGCAGGCCACCCGCTTCCCGGAGTGGTTGATCAACCGGGACGCCAAGGGCGAGGACATCGACGATCTCAACTGGAAGCGGCTCAACGAGCGGATCGTCTCCACCATCGCCCGGCACGGGGCCTTCAACGACACGGCGATCTCCCGGGCCTTCCACCAGGGCTGCGCGCAGCTGGCGCGCGCTCCGGACGAGAACGCGCAGAGCGATCCCGGCCTCTGGAACGGCACCCACAAGCCGTACCGGCCGGGCCAGGACGAGTCGCCCAACCTGGTGCCGGACGAGTACGCGCTGCCGCAGCCGGGGGCGCCGCCGCCCAACGAGTACGACGGCTCCTGGTTCGGCTACCGCGGGCCGCACGGGAACAAGCTGATGGAGAAGGCGCACGGGCCGTTGGGGACGGACGCGATCGTCGCCGAGGACCACGGCTACGTGACCTCGCGCTGGTCCTACCCGGGCTGTGACGTGAAGGTCCGCGTCTACCAGCGGGAGGGGCGCAGCGGGCTGTGGTCCGACTCGCACGACGAGCAGCGCACGGATCCCACGGATCCCACCGTGCACAGCACCCACTACTTCCACGGCTACGGCGCGCGCGTGCTCGCACACGAGCTGGGGGACACCAGCCCGCTTGGGCAGGGCGTCTACCGCGGCCACATGCGCTTCAAGACCGGGCCGCGGCAGAACCTCTGGGACATGCCTCGGACCTACGCGCTGATCACCCGCGACCGGGCCGAGCTCACCCGGATGCCGGACGGCACGCCGCTGCCGTGGACCCTGGACAAGCAGCTCTCCACCGGCTCGCGGAGCCTGCGCTTCACCACCAGCGGCGTGGGCGCGGAGCCGGAGGCGGACGCAATGGCGGCGCTCTCCGGCGGGCTCACCTACTTCCACCGCCCGCCGCCCGGGGACGAGCGCGAGCCGCCGAACCTGTGGAACCCCTACTGGCGCGCCAAGCTGCACCCGCTGGTGCCTGCGGACGCCCGGCGCGCGCTCTCCGATCACGCCGCCTCGAAGGCGACCCTGGATGATCCGCGCCTGGGCGGGCGCGCGCTGAACTTCTGAGGTGCTCCATGACCCGGCTCTCTCCAGAACGCGGCGCGGCGACCGTGGAGCTCGCGGTGGCGATGCTGCTGATCATCCCCACGCTGCTCTACTCACTCTACGTGGGCGAGGCCTACGTGGCCGGGATGCAGGCGCAGCAGGTGGAGCTGGACGCGACCTGGGACCTCAGCGCGCGGCGCCTGCACGACTTCATCGGCGGGGATGAAGGCCCGCTCTACCCGGCGGCGTACGCCAAGGCGCGCGCGGCGCTGGCCGAGGAGGGGCAGCACCCCGCGGTGCGCGGCGTGGTGCTCAGCCGCTCCGTGGAGGCGCTGCAGTGCGAGCGGCGCGACGTGCCGGACACTCTGCTCACCTTCGACACCTTTGGCGCCTTCAGCGACCCAGGCAACAAGTACGTGAGCGCCAGGCAGTACCTGCACCGCGGCGGCTACGTGGGCTGCTCGGCGCGGGTCCGGGTGGGCACGCACGCCATGCCCAACCGCTTCCTCGAGTCCTTCCACGAGGACCGCGGCCAGCGGGCGCTGCTCACCGGGAACCTCACCAGCTTCTCCCTCTGCGGCAACGGCCGCGGGCCGAGCGGGTGCGTGGGCTCGGGGCAGGGGCCAGGGATCGTCCTGCTCACCGACGACTGGGCGGTGGAGGATGGCCGCACGAGCAAGGTGGCGGCGGACGTGGGGGACGGCGTGAACGACCGGATGTACCTGGTAGGCCGCGCCGTCTACAACGCGGACGGGGTGGACAAGTACTGGGGCGGGATCGGCGCCCGGAAGGTCGCCAACACGCTCGAGTTCTTCACCGACGAGACCGACCGGGACTACGGGCTCACCTCGCGCTTCAAGATGGGCTCGCAGAGCCCGCTGCACGACGGGGAGCTGCAACACACGGATCAGGGCGTGAAGGCGGTCCATCCCACGCCGTTCCACGACGACCAGGACCCGGGCTTCCGCGAGACCTCGGACGTGTACTCGGAGCGGACCGACGGCTACCTCGGGCGGGGCGGAGGCTTCGTCGGCCCATGAGCCCCGGCAAGAAGAAGTGGCTCGTGCCGCTCGCGGTGGGGGGCTTGGGGCTGGTGCTCTCCGTTCGCGTCGAAGAGCCGGCGCCGCCGGAGCCGCCCCCCGCGCTCGCCGAGGCGCCCCCGCCGCCGGCTCCGAGAGTGAAGGCGGAGGATCGCCGCACCGGACAGCAGGCGCTGCGCCGGCGCCTGCCGGTGATGCCCGGGGGCGGGGAGCTCGTCTCCATCGGGGAGCAGCAGGTGGCGTACGGGCTACCCATGAACCTGGCCGCGTTCGAGACGACGGCGAACGCGATCGACGTGCTGAAGTTCTACGCGGCGCACTTCGACCGGGCGCGGTTGCCTTGGCAAGGGCCGCGCCGGAACGCAACGGTGGTGCCGTATCCGGCGCTGAGCGCCACGGACCTGGATCAGGACGTCCAGCTCTCGGTGCTGGTGTTGCCGCACGATGACGACGAGGGCAGCACGGTGGTGCTCTCGCTCGCGGACATGCGCTACGTGGACAGCTTCGGGACGGAGCAGGGGACGGGAGATCTTCCGCGCTACCCCGGCACCCGGCCGACCGCGCTGATCTCCACGGACGAGCTGCGCCGCTCGATCTCGGTGAGCTTCGACACCGCGGACGGGGCGGAGAAGGTCGCGGCCTTCTACCGGGAACGGCTCGCGGGCATGGGCTACCGCGAGCGCGGCGGCGAGGCGCTGCAGCCAGTGCGCGAGCTCGCCTTCGCCAAGGGGGAGCAAGGCTGGACGCTCGCGCTCACCCGGCACGAGGGGCGCACGGTGGTGGTCGCCACCTCCAGCGCGCCGCAGGAGGTCGGACGATGAGCGCGCACAAGGGCATGCGAGGGCAGGCCATGCTCGAGTACACGTGGCTCACCGCGGTGCTGGCGCTCACCGCGTTGATCGGCTTCGTCTACTCCGGCTTCGGTCCCACGCTGATCGAAGCGCTGCAGCTCTACGTGGACCTCTTCATCTACGCGCTGGACGTGGCGGTGGGGTGAGCCTCCCGGTCACCCCGAGCGAAGTCGAGGGGCGCCCGTGCCTTCGCCCTGGGTGGGCTGATCCTTTGCGCTACAAGGGCGCGCCATGACCCTCACGCTCTATCTCGGCAGCAAGAACCTCTCCTCGTGGTCCTTCCGGCCATGGCTGGCGCTGCGGCAGGCCGGCATCGCCTTCGAGGAGGTGGTGATCCCGCTCGACACGCCGGCGACGAAGGCGAAGATCCTCGAGCGCTCTCCCTCCGGCCGCGTCCCGGCGCTGAAGGACGGCGAGCTCCTCATCTGGGATTCCCTGGCGATCCTCGAGTACGTGAACGAGCTCGCGCCAGGCGCTCAGCTCTGGCCTGCCTCGCGCGAGGCCCGCGCCGTGGCGCGCGCCGTGAGCGCGGAGATGCACTCGGGGTTCGCGGCGCTGAGGCAGCACCTGCCGTTCCACTTCGCGGAGTCCCTCCTCGGCCGGGCGCGGCCTCCCGAGGTGGAGCAGGACATCGCCCGCATACTCGAGATCTGGTCGGACTGCCGCGCGCGGTTCGGGCAGGGCGGGCCGTTCCTCTTCGGCGCCTGGTCCGCCGCGGATGCCATGTACGCGCCGGTCGTCTCGCGCTTCCTCACCTACGGCGTGGAGCTCTCCGGCGTTCCGGCGCAGTACGCGCAGGCCGTGCGCGCGCTGCCAGCGTGGAAGGTCTGGGGCGACGCCGCGCGCGCGGAGCTGAAGTAGCTCGCACGCGCGGGATGAGAGCACGGGCGCCCCTCGACTTCGCTCGGGGTGACCGGGGGTGAGAGCACGGGCGCCCCTCGACTTCGCTCGGGGTGAACGGGGATGAGAGCACGGGCGCCCCTCGACTTCGCTCGGGGTGACCGGAGGTTCCTAGCCGCCGCAGAGCCGATCGCGATCGGGCGTGCAGGCGCGGTGACAGGTGACGCAAGGCCCGGGCGCGCCGTCCTCCAGCACCCGCCACTGGGAATCCAGCCGCTGCCAGTGCCAAGCGGCTCCGCCGTCCACCGGCTCCTTGCGCATGGCGGCCAGGCCGGTGAGCGCGCCGCACCCGGCGTCCGCGTACTCCGCGGCGACCAGCAGCGCGCCGGTGGGGAGCGGGTAGGGGCCCGCCGCGTAGCTACCGCTCACCTCCGGGCTGGCGAAGATCCGCACGCCGGCGGCCGGATGGCCCACGCCGGCGCGGCACTCGCGGACCGTCACCAGGGACTGGGTGAGATCCGCCGGCGGCAGCGGCGTGGGTCCGTTGCTCTCCGCGCGCGGCGCCTCGCATGCACACGCGAGGCACGCGGCGAAAGCGACCGCTGCGCGCGCGAGCGGCCTCAGGGGATGACGACGCGGATCCGGTGGTTGTACGTGTCCGCGATGTAGAGCTTGCCGTCCAGGCCCACGTCGATGCCGAAGGGCCGGGCGAGCTGCGCGGAGGTGGCGGCCTTGCCGTCTCCGTCGTAGCCGGTCTGGCCGCAGACGCCCGCCACGGTGGAGATGACGCCCGCGGGGTCGACCTTGCGGATGCAGGAGTTGTCGGTGTCGGCGATGAAGACCGAGCCGTCCGGGCCGAGCGCCACGTCGGTGGGGCGGCTGAGCTGGGCCTGGCGCGCCGCGGCCCCGTCCCCGCTGCTGCCGGCCACGCCCGTGCCCGCGAAGGTGGAGATCATCCCGCTCGCGGCGTCCACCCGGCGCACGCGCTGATTGCCCGAGTCCGCGATGTAGAGGTTGCCCTGCGCATCGGTGGCGATCTTCCCAGAGGGGGAGGCCGCCTGGCCCACCGGCTGGGTGAGCTTGGCGGTCAGCGCCGGCTCGCCCTCGCCGGCGAAGCCAGCCTCGCCGGTGCCCACCACGGTGCGGATGGTGCCATCCAGCGAGATCTGCCGGACGCGCTGGTTCGCCTGGTCCGCCACGTAGAGCGAGCCGTCCCGCGCGAGCGCGGTGGCGACCGGAAGGTCGAAGTCGCACATGGCGGCCGGGCCGTTGTCTCCGCCGAAGGTGCGCTTGCCGCTGCCCGCGAGGTGCTTGATCTCCCCGGTGGCCAGGTTCACCCGCTTGAGCTTCGAGTTGTGCCAGGCGGAGAGGATGATCGTCCCGTCCTTGTCGAAGATCAGGTGGGTGGGGTGGTTGAAGGAGACGGAGAGCGCGGCGCCGTCCGGCGCGTCTCCCAGCTGCCCATCGCCGATCACCGTGCGGATGAGGCCTTCCCCGTCCACCGCGCGGACGCGGTGGTTGTTCCAGTCCATGATGTAGAGCTTGGCGTCCGGCCCGACCGTGAGGTCCTCCGGCAGGTAGAGCGGGCTCTTCACCGCGAGGATCCCCTCGTTGCCGAGCCCAGCGATCCCGCTGCCGGCGACGGTGCAGATGTTGCCGGAGATGGACTCGCACGGGGCGACGGGCGCGCCGCCGCAGCCGAGCAGCGGCAGGCCGGCGGCGAGCAGGGCGGCGGTGGTGGAGAGCGTCTTCATGGCGTGCCCCCGAGGGAGATCTTCCGGATGCGGTGGTTGTACGTGTCCGAGACGAAGAGGTCCGTCCCGCCGGGGCCCACGGTCACGCCGATCGGCCGGTTGAGCTGCGACTTGCTGGCGGGGCCCTGGTCCCCGGCGTAGCCGCTCTGGCCGTTGCCGGCGAGCGTGGTGATGGTGCCGCTGGCCAGGTCCACGCGGCGGACGGCGTGGTTCTCGGTGTCGGCGATGAAGAGGACCTCTCCGGAGATGGCGAGGTCCCGCGGGAAGTTGAGCTGCGCCGCGGTGGCCTGGCCGTCGTCCCCGCCGTAGCCGGGCGTGCCGTTGCCGGCCACGGTTTCGATCTTGTTGGCGGCGAAGTCCACGCGGCGGATCCGGTGGTTCTCGGTGTCCGCCACGTAGAGGCGCCCCTGGGCGTCGAAGTCGAGCGCGCCGCCGGGCTGCGGGTTGCTGCCGGTGGGCATGGAGAGCTGCGCCCCGAGCGGCTCTCCCTGGTCTCCACCGAAGCCCTTGGTGCCGGTGCCCACCACGGTCTCGATGACGCCGTCACTGGCGCGGATGCGGCGGACGCGCTGGTTGCGCTGATCCACCACGAAGATGTTTCCGCTCTTGTCCAAGGCGAGCGCCTTGGGCTGGTTGAGCAGCGCCGTGCGCGCCGAGGCGCCGTCCCCCGCGAAGCCCGGCGTGGAGCCGCAGCTGATGGTGACGCGCCCGGTGGCCGGGTCGAAGTGGCGCAGCTTGTGGTTGTGCCAGGCCGCCAAGAGCCCGCTGCCGTCCGGGAAGAAGACGATCTGCGTGGGGTGGTTGAGGTTGACGTCCGTCCCCAGGGCGCCGTCCGCCGTGCGATCCGAGTTGTCCGCCGGCCCGTCCCCGATGTTGTCGTTGCCGATGACGGTGACCAGCTGCCCCTTCGCATCCACCTTGCGCACGCGGTGGTTGTTGAAGTCCAGCACGTACGGCGTGCCGTCCGGCGCGAAGCTCACGTCCACCGGCCAGTAGAGCCCGGCCTCCAGCCGCTGCTTCCCTTCGCCGTTGAAGGCGGCCTCGCCGGTGCCCGCCCAGGTGCAGATGGCGCCGGTGGCGTCGCACGGGTCCTGGCAGCCCGCGAGGGTCGCCGCTGCCGCCGCCATCGCCAGAACCAGCCGTCGTGTGGATCTCACCAGCGCATACCTCCGTGAAGGGAGCTTGAAAGGATCTACCGGCGCGCGCGCCGCTGCCGCCAGAGCGCCGCCGAGGCGAGCGCGAGCGCGGTCAGCACTCCGCCCATCCCGCCCGCGGCGCCGCAGCCGCCGCAGCCGGCGCCGGGGACGTGGCCGCCCACGTTCTCGATCGCCTTGTTGATGAGCGCGGTGTTGTCCACCAGGACGACCGGCGCGCCAGAGGTCTCGATCGCCTCGATGCGCGCGGCGCTCGGGCCGTCCGGCAGCGGGCCGCCGTTGAACTGCTGGTAGAACCAGCGCCCGTCCGCGAGCTCGATCTTCACCTTCTGCTGGTTGAAGGGCGTGTCGCAGCTGCTGACCAGGGTGGCCTTGGCGCTGTGGATGTTGGAGACGTCACCCACGTCCGGGTTGAACTGGAACTCCGGATCCACATCCATCTCCTCGGCGGACATGGTGGTGAACAGCCGCGTCAGGTAGGGCTGGGTGTCGAGGATCTTCTGCGCGCCCTGCAGCGGGACGACGATCACCTCCTGCAGCTCGAGCGCGAAGCCCTTGGCGTCGAACGGGGCGCGGCCCGGGTCCGAGTCGATCTGCGAGCGGTACTGCGCGAGCTGGTTGTAGAACTGCTGCTCGCTCACCGCCCCCACCAGCGACTTCGGCATCGGGATGTACTTGCGGAGGAAGGACTGGATGGACGGGTCCTGCGCGAAGCCCTGGTTGAGCAGCTCCGCGGCGAAGTCCACCGGGTGGGGGATCAGCGAGAGCTTGGCGGTGTCGAAGCGGGCGAGCTGCCGGAGCCCGCCGAACCGGTCGGTGAGCGGCTTCACCGGGCCGGCGAGCTCGGTGAGGAAGGCCTTGCCGCCGGCCTCGTCCACCGCGCTGGTGGCCACCGTGCGGTAGTTGCTCCCGCCGCTGAGCCAGTCGATCTTCGACTCGTTGATCAGCACGTGGCGGTAGTTCTGCGGCACCGCGCGCGTGTCGGAGAAGACGTACGCGATGATCGGCATGTTGGGCCGCGCCGCGATCGCCGTGAGCTTGATCGGGATGCAGGGCGGGACGCCGGTCATCTTGAGGACGATGGGCCGCAGGTCCCCGGTGCCCTTGTCCTGCTGCAGCTTGAGGGCGACGAAGTAGTAGTCCGGCCCCACGTAGCCGCCGATCGCCGTCTGGCCGGCAGGGGTGAGGTCGTAGCCGTTCTGGGTGAGCCAGTCCGTCAGCGCCTTGGCGTCCGTGGCCTGGAGGATGGCGGCGTCATACGGCCCCACCTGCTCCTGGGAGACCACCGTGACCCCGGTGGCCTGCGGCGGGCCCGCGTTGGCGTCCTCCGCCCCCGCGAGAACGCCGCCGCGCCCGAAGCAGGCGTTGCTCTGCTGCCAGTCGAGCTGGAAGCGCGGGCTGGTGACGTTGTCCAGGTAGTTGAAGAACTGGGGAGAGCCCACCGAGAGCGCGGGCTTCGCGTGCACCGGCACCACCCAGGAGAACTGCTTGGCGTCGCCCACGTACTGGATCTGCACGTGGACCTCGATCCCGTCCTTGCCGACCGCGAAGGCGATCTTCTCGCCGGACTGATCGATCGGCGTGCGGCTGCAGAAGAAGCCGCCGCAGGCCTCCGCGCGTTGCGGGAGGGTGAGGATCGCGGCGCTGAGCACGGCTCCCGTCATCAGAAGAATCCGCTTCATCGAGAAACTCCCGCGTTGGACACGCCTGGTGATTGGGTGGGACAGCGGTCCTGCTGCAACCGTGTCGCCACACTTCCAGGGCACCCAAACTACCGAAACAACGGGAGGAACTCACCTCGGGGCACACCCCTTGGCTCTCAGATTTCCGTGTGGCTTCGAAGGAGTCTGATGCCGCAGGGGGCCGAAGGCGATCAAACGGGACGCGCCGGAAGCTCCAGCCCCACCACCGCACCGCCGCCTTCGAGGCGGTTGGCGGCGTAGGCCCGGCCCCGGTGGGCTTCGGCGATCCGCTTCACCAGCGCCAGTCCCAGCCCCAGGGAGACCGCGTCGTCCTCGGCCTTGGGGCGCCGGTAGAAGGGCCGGAAGACCTTCTCCTCGTCCCCGGCCGCGAAGCCTCCGCCCGCGTCCTCCACCTCGAAGAAGAGCCGCCCCTCGCCGCGCCGCACTCGCAGCCGCTTCGCCCCGCCGGCGTGCTTGCGCGCGTTCTCCAGGAGGTTCGCCAGCGCCCGCGCCAGCAGCGTGGCGTCCCCTTCGAAGGCGGTCTCCTGCGTCTCCAGGGAGAGCGCCTCCGCGGGCAGCCCCGCGCGCTCCAGCGCCCGGCGGGCCACGTCCCCTGCATCGAGCGGGCGGACGGTCAGCGTGCCGAACTCGATCCGGCTGCTGGCGAGCAGGTCTCCCACCAGCGCGTCCATCTCCACCACCTCTTGATCGAGCTCGTCCAGGGGCTTGGTGGCCACCCCGTCCTCGCGGGCCAGCTCGGTCAGGATCCGGATCCGCGCCAGCGGCGTGCGCAGCTCGTGGGAGACCGCGGCGAGCAGCTCGCGCTGATCCGCGAGCTGCCGCTCGATCCGCGCGGCCATGTCGTTGATCGCCACCGCGAGGGCGGCCTCCTCGCCGTGGAGGTTGGGGTGACCGTGCCGGTGCCCGGGGTGGTGGTGCGGGTGGAGCCCGCCCCGGTGGCGGTGGCGATGATGATGGTGGCGGTGGCGGGGCGGAAAGACGACGCGCGCGGAGAGGTTCCCCTTGCCGATCTCCTCGGCCACGCGCACGACTTCAGCGAGCGGGCGGGTGATCCGCCGGGAGATCTTCCCGGTGGCCGCCCAGAGCACGAAGAGGGCGCAGAAGAGCGGGAGCAGCCCCTTGAGCGGGCTGACCGGCCAGCGCCGCTCCACGCAGACGCGCAGGTAGCCCAGGGTCTGCCCGTCCCGCGTCACCGGCGAGTCCACCCAGGCGTTGCGGCACCGCCCGCCGTAGCTGGCGAAGATGTGCCGGTTGGGATCCGCCAGCACCACCGAGGCAGAGAGCTGGTCCGCCACCGCGCGCGCCAGCTCGCTGCGCTGGGCCTCGTCGTCCCAGACCCGCGCGAAGCGCCCCACGGCGAAGCGCTCCACCGAGTCCAGCTCGCTCCTCCAAGTGGGCGCGTCCCCGGGACGGATCAGGCTCATCGAGACGAAGGCCGCCGCGCCGGTCACGAAGATGGTGGCCCCGAACCAGACGAAGAGCCGCCGGTGCAGGTAGCCACGGACGTAGCGGCCAATGGGCGTCACGACGGATCTTTCGCCAGCACGTAGCCCACGCCACGCACCGTCTTGATCAACCGCGGCACCTTGGGATCATCCCCCAGCTTCTGCCGCAGGTGGGAGATGTGCACGTCCACCGTGCGCTCGGAGACGATCACGTCGCTGCGGCCGGCCTCGGCCAGGAGCGAGTCCCGCGGCACCACCC
The DNA here is from genome assembly GCA_044229415.1 of Myxococcaceae bacterium. Lineage (GTDB taxonomy): Bacteria > Myxococcota > Myxococcia > Myxococcales > Myxococcaceae > JBGATB01. Next base: position 67,176 of record JBGATB010000014.1, read on the forward strand.
GGCCCGCGCGCCGCACCAGCGCCACCAGGATGTCGAACTCGATCCCGGTCAGCTCGGCGGTCTTGCCGCCCACGCTCACCTCGCGGCCGGTGATGTCGATGGTGATCTCGCCGATCTTCAGCTGCTCGGCCACCGCGGTGGGCTGCGCTCGCCGGAGCACCGCCTTGAGGCGCGCCAAGAGCTCCCGCGGGCCGAACGGCTTGGCGATGTAGTCGTCCGCGCCCAGCTCCAGCCCCACCACGCGGTCCGTCTCGTCGCCCTTGGCGGTGAGCATCAGGATGGGGATGCGGCTCTTGGCGCGGATCTTCTGGCAGACCTCCAGGCCGTCCATGCCGGGCATCATCACGTCCAGCAGGACCGCGTCGAAGACGTCCGTGGAGAGCTTGGCCAGCCCGCTGTGTCCGTCCGGGGCGCCGGTCACGCTCACCCCGTTCTGCTCGAGGTAGCTCGAGAGCAGCTCGAAGAGCCGGCGGTCGTCGTCGATCAGCAGGACGCGGATGGCCATCGAAGGGGTGCTCGGTGAAAGGGAGAAGAAGAGGCGGCGCGAGCGTAGCCCACGCCCGCGCCGCCTTGACGCCCTAAGGCTCCCGGCCGCTCAGTGCGCCGGGGCCGCAGGCGCGGCCGGCACCGTCACCACCTGCGGCGCCTGGGGCAGCGCGCCGCCGATGAGGATGACGGTGGTGCTCGGGGCCGGGGAGGCCACGACCGGCGCGGCGGCCGGTGCGGCGGGGACGGTGTTCACCACCACCGGCGCGGCGGCCGGTGCGGCGGGCGCCACCGGCGCGGCGGCCGGGCTCCAGCGGGAGTAGCCCTCGCCGCGCCAGCGGTCGCAGCTGCCCCACTGCGCGCGCTCATACGCGTGGCGGCGGACGCTCGCGAAGCCGGAGCCGAAGCCCACCACCGTTCCAATCCCCAGCAGTGCAATCAGTGCAGTCCTTCTCATGGTCGTCTCTCTCTTTCAGGGGTTCAGTACGGGTCAGGCCATCGAGGCGTCGTCCATCGGTCCGCCGCGCATCCGGCCGCGGCAGCCGTGCCCCCAGCCGTGGTGGTGGTGGTGACCGTGGCCGCGCCAGCCGTAGCCGCCGCCACCAAACATGGGCGCGCGCTCGATCAGCTCGGCGAGCTCCTTGCGCTGGTTCTCATCCAGCGCCTCGTGGATCTTCTCCAGCGAGACCAGAAGGGTGCGGCGGATCTCCTCCAGCTCCGTGTCCTGCCGGGTGAAGGCCTGCTTGAGCTGCTCGTGATCGAGCTTCTCGCCGCGCAGCGCCCGCGCCACGTCCGGGCCGAAGTCGCGGAAGCTGCCCCGCGCCTTGAAGGCCGCCTCGCGCACCTGATCCACGGACTCGAGAATCACCTTCTCCTGGCCCGGGGTGGTCTCCAGCCGCTCGAACAGCCAGCGGAGCATCCAGCGGCCGCGTCCGAAGCGCCCGCCCCTGGAACCGCGGCCGAAGCCGCCCCCGTGCCAATGCCCGCCGTGCCGGGCGACCTTCAGCAGCCCCACCAGGCACAGCGCTCCAACGACAAAGCCAAACATTGTTCTCTCCTCGAGGACGCGAGAGGTACCGGTGCGTCCCACGGTCAGAGAGATAGAAAGGCCGTGTGAAGCCCCCGGAGGGGCGGGGGTGAAGAAGTGTTAAGGCCGCCGGGGCCTCACGGCTAAAGGCGCTCGGCGACGAGGCTCTTGAGCTCGCCAGGGCCGCTGTGCGGGCTGGTGTGCAGCAGCGTCCCGAGCGCTCCCACCACCTCATCCACGCGCGGCCGCTCCCCCGGGCTCTTGGCGAGCATGGCCGCCACCAGCGCGGTGAGCTCGCGGGGGCAGTCCTTGAGCAGCGGCGCGGGCTCGGTGCGGATCCGCCGCAGCTGCGCGCCGGGGTTGGGGTCCTGGAAGGGCGAGTGGCGGGTGAGCAGCTCGAAGAGCGAGTAGCCCAGGTGGTAGACGTCCGTGGCGAACTGCGCCGAGTGCTCCAGCTCCTCCGGTGCCCGGTCGTGCTTGGGCTGCGCCAGCCCCATCCCGGAGAGCTTGCTCCAGCCCCGGGTGCGGACCTCGCCCGCCAGGCCGGTGAAGAGCAACCGGAGCGCGCCCTCGCGGGTGGCCCAGAAGTTCCAGGGGCGCACGCAGCCGTGGGTCAGCCCGTTCTCGTGGAGCGCGCAGACCGCGGAGGCCACCTCCAGCGCCACCTCCAGGGCAGTGCGCAGCGAGAGCCGGCGCGCGCCGAGGAAGCGCTCCACCTCTCGGACCGTGCAGCCCTCGTCCAGCTCGTAGAGCAGGAAGGGGGAGGCGTCGTCGAGCACGGCCTCGCGCAGCGCCGGCAAGTTGGGGTGGCGGACGGCGGCGGCGCGCAGGAGCTTCGGCGCCAGCTCGGCCTTCGCCTCCGGGGTGTCGAAGGCGATCATCAGGCGCGAGGCGCCCCGCGCATCCACCACCCGCGCGCACTCGGTGGAGAGGCGGGCGTCCAGCGGCTGCACCGTGCGCAACGAGAGCCGGCGCGACGGGCGCGCCCCGGCCAGCTCCAGCACCTGGCGAAGGACGCCGCTCATCTCGCCCGTCTCCGGCACCACCCGCAGGCCGGGCGGCAGCTCGGAGGGGTCCGCGGCCTCGCCCACGAGCACCGCGCGCACCTTGGGGTCCACGGCGCGGATCTGCTGCGCCGCCCGGTAGATGGCCAGCCGCTTCTTGCCCCCGGGGCCGAAGATCACCGCCGCCGGGCGGTCCTTGCGGAACTGCTCCACCGCCGAGGTGGCGTCATCCGCGGTGCTGGTGGGGACGCCCGCGGTGCGCAGGCCGTCCAGCCAGCCCAGGCGCTGGTCCGGGTTCATCACCAGCAGCACCGAGAACGGGTTCATGCCTGCACCTACCCCCGAGCGTCCCCTGCTGTGCAGCGGGGCGCTCGAGGTCAGAGATCGTCGATGTCGTGGAAGGGCGTCCCCGCAGGGATCAGCTCGCCCTCCGGCCCCGTTCGCTCGGCCGTGGAGATGGACCAGACGTCCAGGTCCCCATCCGAGTCCAGGTTTCCTGCGCAGGCCGCGGTCAGCTCGCAGCGCGGGCACTCGCCGGAGAGGCCCAGGGGCAGGGACCCGGCCACCCGCTGGGGCGGTGACGGCTGCGTCGCCCCCTTGTGCTTGTAGGTGTCCACGCCGATCCCCACCGACTCCGGCTCCGGCCGGATCGACTGCGCGGAGCGGTCCTCCAGCGGGCCGAACGGCGCGGCGAAGTAGGCGTAGCGGTTGCCCCGCTCGGGGTGGAAGCCGACCTTGTCCATCGAGGTGGAGTAGGCCTCGAACTCCGCGTAGTGGGACTTCTCGGCGGTGTAGAGGGCCCTGAGGTGCGCCCGGCACTCGCTCTGCTTCGCGCGCCCCTGGTAGCGGATGAAGTTGGGGACGGCGATCGCGGCCAGGATGCCGGGGATGATGCAGACCAGCGGCAGCGACACCAACAGGACGATCAGCCACACCGGCGTGGGCTTCTTGGGCGCCACGATCTGCGCGCCGCACGTGCAGGTGAACCGCTCGCCGCTCTTGCGAGCGGCCAGCTCGTGCTTCGTGCCACACTGGGGGCAGAAGGTGTGCATTTAGGCCGACTGCGCCTGCTCGTCCGCGGTGATCCGCGCCAGCTCCTCGGCCACCGCGTCCACCGTGTAGTGGATCTGCTTCTCGGTGTGGCAGGCGGAGATGAAGAAGCGCAGCCGGGCCAGGTGCTCCTCCACCGCGGGGTAGAGGATGGGCTGGACGTTGATCCCCCGCTTGTTGAGCGCGTCCGCCAGCTGCAGGCAGTGCACCGAGTTGCCGACGATGCAGGGGATGACGGCCGAGGCCTGGCTCATCCCGGTGTTGATCCCCCGCTGCTTGGCCAAGGTGAGGAAGAGCTTGGCGCGCTCGCGCAGCCGGGTGACGCGCTCGGGCTGCTGCTTCATCAGCTGCAGGCAGGCGATGGAGGCGGCGGTGTTCGGCGGGGAGAGCCCCACGCTGTAGACGAAGCCGGGCGCCGAGTACTTGAGGTACTGCACCAGCGCGCGGGTCCCCGCGATGTAGCCGCCGCAGGAGGAGAGGGTCTTGGAGAGCGTCCCCATCCACAGGTCCACGTCCGGGCCGTGGACGCCGAAGTGCTCACCCACGCCGCGCCCGGTGGCGCCGAGCACGCCCAGCGAGTGCGCCTCGTCCACGAGCAGGAGCGCCTTGTGCTTCTTCTTCACCTCGATGAAGCGCGGCAGGTCCGGGATGTCCCCGTCCATGCTGTAGGTGCCTTCGATGGCGATCAGCACCCGCTTGTAGTGGGGCCGCAGCGCGGTGAGCGCCTTGTCCAGCGCCTGCCAGTCGTTGTGCGGGAACGGCCGCCGCTTGGCGCCGGAGAGCTTGGCCCCCTGGACGATCGAGTCGTGCGCCAGGGCGTCGTGAAGGATCAAATCCCCCGCGCCCACGATGTGGCCGACCGTCGTCACGTTGGTGGCGTGGCCGCTCACGTAGACGATCGAGTCCTCCACGCCGAGCATCTCGGCGATCAGCCCCTCCAGCTGCTGGTGCAGCGGCTTCTCGCCCGAGGCGATCCGGCTGGCGGAGACGGAGGTGCCGTACCGGTCAATCGCCTCCTTCGCCGCGCGGCTGACCGCCTCGTCCCCGGAGAAGCCCAGGTAGTTGTACGAGGAGAAGTTGATCATCTCCCGCCCGTCGATCAGCGACGTGTCGTTGGTGACGCGCTGGTGGACGGAGAAGTACGGGTTGCGCAGGCCGAACGCCTCGGCCAGCTGCAGCCGCTCGTTGAGCGCCTCGTACTCGGGGAACTTGTCGAACTGGTAGTAGGCCTCGGGGATGGCGGAGGCCTCGGCGCCCGCACCCGGCGCGGCGGCCGCGGCGTCCTTGGCGCGGAACTGCGGGTCGCGCTGCTTGAACTCCGCCTCGGCGCCGGTCATCACCGCGAGCAGCCGGCCATCCTTGGACTGGTAGGTGATGGTGCCGCGGAAGACGTCGCCCTGGCTCTGCTCCAGCGTCACGGTGCACCGGATGGGGCCTTCGCCGAACGGCGCCAGCTGCGTGTACTCGGAGAACCCGAGCGGGAAGCCCGCGCGCTGGTGGTTCACCCACGCCCAGTAGCCGGCCAGCTGGAAGCTGGAGTCGAGCGCCAGCGGATCCACCGTCCACTCACCGCGCGCTGGATCCTTGATCCAGTCCGCGGGGCGGCTGCACTTCACCCAGCCGCTCACGCCGGAGGCGGAGAGCGCGTCAATCGAGAGCACGCCCTGCAGCTTGGGGCCGTGGAAGGTGAAGGCGCCGTAGAAGTCCTGGAGCGAGAGCGGCAGCTCGGGCGTGGGAGCGAAGACGGCGGGGGCGGGCAGGGTGTTCGCCGCGCGCGCCGGCAGCGAGCTGCCCTTGTAGTTCACCGCGCCGGAGGCGCCGGCGGTGGTGGAGGCGATCTCCACCGAGACCTCGCCCGCGTCTCCGTTCCGCAGCTGGTGGTTGAGCGCCACCTCGAGCCAGGTGGTGTCCGGGACCAGCACGCCGCGCTGGAGCCGGAAGTCCTTGAGGGTGAAGGCCTGGGCGCGGGAGGGGACCGCCTCCGCCACCACCGCGGCCGCGTGATCCACTGCGGAGGCCAGCGGCAGCACGGGCGTGCCCGCCATCTGGTGGTCGTTCAGGTAGACGTGGGTGAGCCGCGAGACCGGGAAGGTGGCGCGGTGGGCCGCGGTCAGCTCCGGGAGCTCGCCGCCGATCAGCAGCTCGCCCTCGCCGCGCTCGAGCGCGCCGAGGAAGGCGGACACGCCCTCGTCATCGGTGAGGAACGGCACGCCCTGGGCGCGCAGCTCCGCCTTCTTGAAGCCCGGGATGCGCCGGGCCATCGCGCTCTCCTCCCACGGCGGGTAGAGCACCGCGAGCGCCTTGGTGCCGGGGCGGGCGCGGGCCAGCTCGCTCACCCAGCGGTTGGCCAGCTCGTTGGCGGCCGAGTAGTCCGACTGCGCCGCGTTGCCGAAGCGGCCGGACCAGGAGGAGATGACGGAGAAGAACGCCAGCTTCGCGTCCCCCACCGCGTCCAGGAGGTTCAGCGCGCCCAGCGCCTTGGTCTCCAGCACCGCGTCCAGCTCGCCCTGCTCCTTCTCCCGGACGAGCTTGTCGTGGATGAGGCCGGCCGAGTGGATGAGGCCATCCAGCCCGCCGTGCTGCGCGCGCACCGCGGCGAGCGCCTCCTTCACGGAGGCCGCGTCCCGCACGTCTGCGCGGTGGTAGCTGGCGGTGGCGCCGGCCGCCTTGAGGCCCGCGAGCACGCCTTCGACTTCCGCGTCCGGCGCCGAGCGCCCGAGCAGCGCCAGCTTGAGCGGGTGCTTCTTCGCCAGGGCGAGCGCGAGCTTCGCGCCAATGCCCTTGGCGCCGCCGGTGATCGCCACCACGCTCTGACTGCCCAGCGCCACCGGCTTGGCCTCGGGCGCGCGGCGCAGGGCGACGCCGGAGCGCTGCCCGCCAGCGTAGCCCACTTCGACCGCGCGGTCGCCGGAGCGGAGCTCCTCGAAGAGCAGCTCGGCCAACGCGTCCGGTGCCGCGGAGGGGTCCACGTCCACCGCCTTCACCAGCGCCTCCGGCCACTCCTTGGCCAGCGCCTTGGTGAAGCCCACCGCGCCCACCTGGCCCAGCTTCTCGCGGGCCAGCCCGCCGAAGCCGAAGCGGCCACCCAGGCCGGTCACCGTGACGAAGCAGGAGGGCTCCTGCGGCAGCCGCCGCGCCAGCCAGAGCGCGCGCCGCGCCGGGGCGCGGACGTCCTGGCTGCGCAGGGAGAGCAGGCCGAGGTCGATCACGCCCTGCGCGCCCTCGAAGGCGGCCTCATCGCCGGCCTCGGCGGCCTTCGCCTCCACGCCCGCTTCACCCAGCAGCGCCAGCAGCTTGTCCGCCACGCCCAGCTCATCCCGCACCACCAGCACCGGGCCGGCGAGCGTCAGCACCGACTCGGCGTGCGCGCGCAGCGGCAGCGCCACCGGCTCGGGCCGCCAGGAGACGAGCGCCTGCGGCGCGCCGCCCGCCCCAGCCGCGGGCGCGGCCACCGCCGCGGTGGCCTTCTCGGTCAGCGCCTTGGCGATGTGCGCGGTGACGTCCGCGATCTTCGTCTGCGCGCCGAACAGCTCGCGCGGCAGCCCCCCCAGGGACGGCCAGGCCTTGCCCACGTCCCCGTCCAGCTCCACCAGCATCAGCGAGTCGAAGCCGAGCTCGCCCACCAGCGTCTGCTCGAGCTTGAGCGTGGCCTGCGGGAAGGCGCTGATCCGCGCCACCGAGGCCAGCACCTTGTCCTGGACCGCGGCGGCGTCCACGGCGGCAGCCTGCGCGGGCTTCGGGGCGGCAGCACCGGTCTGCCCGAGCGAAGTCGAGGGCCGCTCAGCGGCCTTGCTTCCCACCAGGTTGGCCAGCGGGTTCGCCGCGGGCTTCGTCGCCGGGACCTCGGCGGGGAGCGAGGTGGCGCGGGCTGCCGGCGCGGGGGTCTGTGCCACGAGCGCGGTGGCCTCGGGCGCGGCGCCGCCGAGCGCCTCGTTCTGCTTGCGGATGATCTCCGCGTGGCTCTGGAGGACGGCCATCTGCTCGCGGAAGAGGGCGACGAGATCGTTCATGGGGACGGACGCTCCGGGAGCGGTGGGGGCGGCGTGGCTGCGCTCGCCAGGCCTGGTGACGGTGAAGGAGAGCGGCGCCTTGCGCGGGGTGCGCTCGATGCCCCAGTAGGGCTGGGTCTCCAGCGGGGTGGGCGGCAGCGGCGAGGCCACGCGGCCGGCGCCTTCGAAGAGCGGCAGCAGGTTGAGCTCCGCGCCGAGCACCGCCAGCTGCCCGAGCGTTCCCAGCAGCTGCGCCAGGCCGTCCGGCTCGGTGGCCGCGGCGGAGAGGAAGGTGACGCCGTCGGTGGAGACGGTGCCCTTGGCGAAGGAGAGCAGCGCGCCGCCGGCGCCCAGCTGCAGGTACGCGGTGGCGCCTTGCGCCTCACAGGACTTGAGCGCGCTGACGAAGTCCACCGGCGCGGTGGCGTGGCGCAGCCAGATCTCCTTGGCCTCGGCGGCCGAGCGGTAGACCGCGCCTGAGATGCAGGAGACGAGCGGGACGCCAGGCTCGCGCACGGTGAGCGGCGCCAGCAGCCGCTCCATCTCCGGGCGGATGCCGGCCATCAACGGCGAGTGGAAGGCGTGCGAGACCTCCAGCGGCGTCACCTTCACGCCCGCGGCGCCAAGCCGCTCGGCGGCGAGCTTCACCTCCGCGGTGAGCCCGGAGACCACCACCTGCGAGGGGTGGTTGAGGTTGGCTACCGCCACCCCGGAGAGCCCCTGCAGCGAAGGCTCCACGCGCTCGCGCGGCGCCATCGCGGCGAGCATCGCGCCGGGGTCAGCGAGCGGCAGCGTCTGCATCGCCTGGCCGCGCTCGGCCACCAGGGCCACCGCTTGCTCGCCGGAGATCATCCCGGCCAACGCGGCCGCGGCGAACTCGCCCAGCGAGTGGCCCAAGAGCGCCTTGGGTTGCACGCCCAGGGAGACGAACAGCTCGCCCAGGGCGATCGCCACCGCGGCCAGCGCGGGCTGGCACAGCTGCGTCTGGGTGAGGTGGGCGGTGGCGGAGGCGAGATCGTACGGACGGCCGGTGCGGTCCGGGTAGAGCGCGTCCAGCACGCTCACGTCCGCCGCGCGCCGCACGGCCTCGTCCAGCTCCGCCATCCGCTTGGCGAAGCGGGGTGAGCGATCGAACAGCTCGCGCAAGAGCCCCACGCGCTGGGCGCCCTGGCCGGGGAGGAGGAACGCCACGCTCGGCGCCGCCGGAGTCTGGCCTTCCGCTGGCCCGGGGGCGGCGAAGAGCGCGGGAGAGAGGCGGGTGGGGGCGGTCAGCGCCGCGCCCTGCTCGGCGAGCAGCGCGAGCGCGGGGAGGAGCTCTTCCCGGCTGACGGCGACGATCGCCGCGCGGGACGCGAGCAGGGCGCGCGCGGCCAGGGCCTGCGCGACGCCGGCGAGCGGCAGCGCGGGGTCCTCGGTGAGCGTGCGGTGGAGGTTCCTGGCGTGCTCGGCGAGCAGCGCCGGGGTGGCGGCGGAGAGCAGGAACAGCTCTGCCCCCCGTTCACCCCGAGCGGAGTCGAGCGGCCGGGGCGCCTCCTCCAGCACCACGTGCGCGTTGGTGCCGCCGAAGCCGAAGGAGCTGACCGCGGCGCGGCGCGGGTGCAGCGGCGAGGCCTCCCAGGCGCGCGCGGAATCCGCGATCTGGAAGGGGGAGCGGTGCAGCTCCAGCTTGGGGTTGAGCTCCTCCACGGACGGCTGGGGGACGATCGTCTTGTGGTGGAGGACGAGGCAGGTCTTGATGAACCCGGCGATCCCCGCGGCGGACATGGTGTGGCCGATGTTGGCCTTCACCGAGGAGAGGTAGCACCAGGGCTTGCCGTCCTCGCCCTGCGCCTTGGCGCGGCGGGAGAAGAATTCCTTGAGCGCGCCCACCTCCACCACGTCTCCCACGGTGGTGGCGGTGCCGTGCGTCTCCACGAAGCCCAGCGTCTCCACGGGGATCTGGCAGTCCCGGTGGGCGCGCTCCATGGCGTCCACCTGGCCCTGGGGGCGCGGGGTCATCGGCCCTTCGCCGTGGCCGTCGTTGTTGCAGCCTGAGCCCTTGATGATCGCGTAGATGCGGTCGCCGGCGGCCTGCGCGTCCTCGAGCCGCTTGAGGATCACCACCCCCACGCCCTCGCCCATCACGAAGCCGTCTGCGTGGGCGTCGAACGGGCGGCAGAGCCCCTGCTTGGAGATGGCGCCGATGCGCGCGAAGCCGATCAGGTTGTCCGGCGTCAGGTTCAGGTAGACGCCGCCGGCGATCGCCACGTTGCACTGGCGCGAGCGCAGGTGGACCACGCCCTCGTGCACGGCGACCAGCGCGGAGGAACAGGCCGCGTCGATGCTGAAGGACGGGCCACCCAGGTCGAACACCTGGCTGACCGTGGCGGGCCCCATGTTGAGCAGCGTGCCGGCGATGGTGAAGGCGCGGCTGGGCACCACGTCCTGGGTGAGCGGCCCGGTGAGCTCGCCGGCGTTGGCCGGCGCGTCCCCGAACGTCCCGTCCGCCATCTGCATGGCGCGGATGCGGGCCAGCAGCAGGTCCTTGTACTCGGAGACGGACGCGCCCACGAAGACGCCGGTGTTGGCGCGGTCCAGCTCCTGCCGGTCATAGCCGGCGTCCTGCAGCGCCACCCGCACGGAGTCCACCAGGAACCGGTGCTGCGGATCCATCACCTGCACCCGCCGCGGCGCCAGGCCGTAGTGGAGCGCGGCGAAGTCCTTCACCCCGTCGATGAAGGCGCCCTTGCGGACGTAGGTCTTGTCGGTGGCCCGGACGTCGTTGGGCTCGTAGAAGGTGGCGTGGTTCCACCGCTCGGCGGGGATGTCGCGGAAGGTGACCACGCCGTCCCGCACCACGCGCCACAGGCCCGGCACGTCGGGCGCCTCGGGGAAGCGGCAGGCCATGCCCACCACTGCGATGTCGCTCATGTCTGACCTCGAGGTGCTCGGGCGCTGCTTTTTCCCAGCCCGCTGCTAGATCGACACCGACTTGAGCTGGGGCTGGCTCGGGGGCGGCTGCAGCGGAGCCGGGGAGGCGCTCTCCTCGCGCTTCCACAGCCGCGGCAGGTCGTGCCGGGTGAGCTTGAGGCTCTTGAGGACCGGGCCCCAGATCTCCGTGAGGAACACGCCGCGGTCGATCCCGGCGCTGCGCATGACCTCCACGCGCTTGTCGTAGTCCGGCACCAGGTCGAAGGCCGGCATGGTGAAGCCGCGGAAGACCAGGGCGAGATCTCGGAGGGTCCCCTCGCGGTCCTCGTCCAGGTGCAGCTCCATCATCCGCTCGTAGAAGCGGCAGTGCGCCATCTCGTCCTTGGCGATCAGCTTGTAGATGGACGCGAGGATCTCGTTGCCCGAGGCCTCCGCCGCCTTCTGCTGCTTCTTGTAGATGACGAAGGTGGCCATCTCCTGGAGGGCGGCGTACGCCGTCATCTGGCGCCCGTCATCGAATGGCTTCTTCCACTGGCCGCCGAGGATCCGCTCCTCGTAGTCGAACATCTGGGACTCCGTGCGGTGGCCGCTGCGCACCAGGTACTCGCGCAGCGCGAGCGCGTGCTTGGACTCCTCGTAGCCCCAGTTCGCCGCGAACCAGGCGCGCGCGAAGTTCCCGCGGAACATCTCCAGGTGCCCGGAGATGTAGTCCGGCAGGTACATCTCCACGCCGCAGAAGGTCTCGGCGCAGAGCGCGAGCGAGTCGTTCTTCGGCTCGGCCGCGAGCTTGTCCCAGGGGACGTCATCGAACAGCGACCAGCGCCTGCTGCGCTCGGCGTGCTCGAAGAACGTCATGTACTCCCGGTAGAACTTCTCGTTCAGGGCTCGGCTGGTCATGGAGGGACCTAAGGCTTAAGCGGCGACGCGCTTGCCGGGGGGGAGGATGCGAGCGATCACGTCGCAGAGGTCGCCGATGGTGGAGATCTTCGCCAGCTCGTCATCCGGGAGGCGGATCTCCAGCTTCTCCTCGAAGTAGCTGACCAGCTCCATCACCGCCACCGAGTCCATGCCGAGCTGGCTGATCACGGTGCCGCGCGAGAGGTTGTCGAGCTTCTTGTTGTTCACCTCGAGCGCCGCCTGCGCGAACAACTTCAGGATGTCCACCGTCTGCTCGGCCATGGTGCTTGTGCTCCTGTCAAAGGGTGCTGCGGTTGGGTGTGAGGTGCCAAAAGGGCTGCGGTTGATCAGTTCCGGTCCTGCGGCGCGGGCGGGTTGAGCAGCCGCGCCACGGTGCGGCCCACCAGCGAGCGGCCGGCCACGGTCTGGGTGTCGGTCACGCGGGCCAACGTCACCCGCATCAGGCCGCGGGCCACGTGGCGGCCGCGCCCCACCAGCGAGAGCGTGAAGTGCTTGGCCAGCATCAGCCGCTGCGCGGTGCCGCCCATGGTGCGGACGCCTTCGGTGCCCAGCGTGCTCGCCAGGTACTGGGCGCGGGTCTTCTGCCGCTGCAGCTTGCCGGAGGAGGTCTTGGGCAGCGAGCCGGGGGGAACGAGGACCACGTCCGCCACCACCAGCTGCATCTGCTCGTTGACCCGCTGGCGCAGGGTCTCGGTGAGCGCGGCGAGGTCCTTCTCGCGGCTCTCCGCCACCACCACCAGCTCCTCGGAGGAGGGGCCGGGGCGGGAGAAGGCCACGGCGCTGCCCTTGCGCACGCCGGGGAGCTCATCCACCAGCCACTCGATCCGCTGCGGATCGTAGTTGCGGCCGTTGACGATGATCAGGTCCTTCTGCCGGCCGGCGATGTAGAGCTCGCCGCCCGCGAGGTAGCCCAGGTCCCCGGTGTGAAGCCAGCCGCCCGCGAGCGTCCGCTGGGTGGCGTCCGGATCCCGGTAGTAGCCCGCGGCCACGGACGGCCCGCGCACCACCACCTGGCCAATCTGCCGCTCCGGCAGCGGGCGATCCCGGTCGTCGAAGATCGCCACCTCGTGGCCAGGGAACGGCTTGCCACAGCAGACCAACTCCAGCGTCTTCTGCCCCTGCTTGGGGGACTTCACCGCGCTCGCGCGGCTGTGCGCCTGGTAGGTGTCCGCGTCGATGGTGTCCGTCTTCAGCTGCTCGTCCATCGGGATGAAGGTGATGGCCAGCGTGGCCTCCGCCATCCCGTAGCAGGGCAGCAGCGCCTGCGGCCGCAGCTTGGCCTTGCTGAAGGTGTCCAGGAACGCGCGCATGGTGCCCGGGTTGATGGGCTCCGCGCCGCAGCCGAACGCCTTCACGCAGGAGAGGTCCCAGCGCGCCAGCATCTCCGGCTTGGCGCGCTTGGTGACCAGCGCGTAGGCGAAGTTGGGGGCGAAGGTGATGGTGCCCCGCTTCTTGTGGAGGGTGTCCATCCACAGCGTGGCGCTCTTCACGAAGGAGAGCGTGGGCAGGAACACCACCGGCGTCTTGTGGAACATGGGGGCCAGCACGAAGCCGATCAGCCCCATGTCGTGGTAGAGCGGCAGCCAGCTCACGCCCACGTCGCTCTCGTCCGCGTTGAGCCCGTCCACCATGATCCCCCACGCGTTCGCGCGCAGCGAGGCGTGGGTCACCACCACGCCCTTGGGGGCCGAGGTGCTGCCGCTGGTGAACTGGAGGAACGCGGTGTCCTCGGGGGTGACCGGTTCGAACGGCTCGGCGACCTCGGGCTCCTGCGCCAGGTCCTCGGCCAGCACCACCTGCTGCAGCGAGGGGAGCTTGCCCACCACGGACCAGAGGATCTGCTGCACCCGCTTGGTGGTGCACAGCGCCTTGGGCTCCGCCTTGCCCATGATGTTGACGAGCGAGTCCAGGTAGCTGTCCAGCTTGCCCAAAGACAGCGGCGGGTAGAGCGGCACGGGGATGATCCCGGCCCAGAGCGCGCCGAAGAAGGTGGGGACGAAGTCCGCGCCGTCCGGGATGACCATCGCCATCCGGTCACCCTTGCGCAGGCCGAGCCGGCGCAGGTGGCGAGCGCGCTTCATCGCCTCCGCGCGCAGCCGATCGAAGCTGTAGAAGTCTTCCTTCCCGTCCGGGCCGGTGAAGGTGTAGCCCCGCGCGAGCTCGCCGCGGCCCTCCTCGATCGCGTGCACCACCGTCTGCGCGTACGTGTATGGCACGTGCCCTCCTCCCGAAGCGTTGACTGCCGGCGGCTTCTTGCAGCCCCCCGGCCACCGCGGCGGTGCGTTCCTATCTGCCCGCGAGCGCAGGCGTCAAGGTAGGTACGCTGGCCAAAAGTTGCTCACTTGTGACATGCGCGGCCGCCTCTCCGAGGGAGCCGGTTCTCGCGGGGCGCGCCGCCCGCGGGCAACCGTCGCGTGCAGAACGGCTCACACATTGAGCCAACTTTTGCTCAGTGGGGTGAGGTGAGCGGGGCGCCGCGGCCGTTCGGCGGACCTGTTGGGATGGGGCCCGGCCTTGCGTGCGCACCCCCGTGTTCGCACAGGATCTCCCTCCATGGGTGCACCGCTGGTGTCGTTCCTCACGCGGTACCGGAAGGACCCGGCCGCGTTGAGCCGCTCGTTGATCGTCCCGGTCCTGCTGGTGGACGCCTTCACGGACGCCTCCCCGCCCTCCGCCACGAGCGAGGACCCGGATCTCGAGACCCACCGCTTGCGCACGGTGAGCGCGGTGGGCGAGGTCCTGTGGGTGGGCGGTGAGCCGCAGGTCTTCGAGCTGCGCAAGCAGAAGGAGAACGCCTTCCCGCGCGGGGTGACGGTGGGCCGCACCCGGAACAACGACGTGGTCCTGGATCACTCGTCCGTCTCCCGCTTCCACGGCTGGTTCGAGTGGAGCCGCGAAGATCGCCGCTGGCGGGTGGTGGACGCCGGCTCCAAGAACGGCACCTTGCTGGGCGGCACCAAGCTCACCGCCAAGCACGCGGTGGACCTGGGGCCGGACACGCCGCTCTGCTTCGGCCGGATCCAGGCGCGCTTCTTCACCCCCGAGGCCTTCTTCGCGCTTCTGGCGCGCCGCCTCCAGGAGGGCAGCCCGCCGCCGCGCTGAAGTTGGCACACCCGCTGCTTCGCGAGGCGGGCATGCGAAAGCTGCTCATCGGACTGGCGGGCTTCTTCACGGCGTGCGGCGGATGTGGCGGGGTGGCGCTCGATGAGCTGCCCACCCGCGCTGCCAGCGGGATCTGCTCCAAGGTGTACGAGTGCTGCACCGCGGCCGAGGTGCAGGACGCCGGCAGCGTGGGCCCGGACCGGACCGCGTGCGAGGCCACCCAGAAGGCCAGCTACGAGGCCCGGCGGAACTTGATCTCCTCGGAGCAGACCAAGGGCCGGCTGGTCTACCACCCGGAGATCGCGGCGCAGTGCGTGGCGGAGCTGGCGGCCAAGAAGTGCCAGGAGATGAAGAGCAACGCCACCTCCGGCATTACGGCCTGCGACACGTACCTCGAGCCCAAGGTGGCGCTCGGCGGCGCGTGCGTGATGAGCGAGTCCTGCGTGGGCGGTCACTGCTCGGGCGCCTCGCTGACCGCGGACGGCGTGTGCAAGGCGTTCGCGCAGGAGGGCGCCTCGTGCGCGAATGACCTCTGCGCGGCGGGCCTCTACTGCGACGGGACGAAGTGCGCCAAGCCCAAGGCGGACGGCACCACCTGCAGCGTCAACTTCGAGTGCGCCACCGGCGGCTGCAACGGGAGGAACCCGGACGCCGGCACGCCCGGCACCTGCGGCCTCAAGGGCGGCCCCGGCTCCACCTGCTTCGTCACCAGCGGCTGCTCCTCCACCGGCGGCGGCAGCGGCGGCCTGGTGACGCTCGGGCTGGCGCTGCTGGGGCTCTTCGCGCTGGGGCGCGCGGCCCGCCGGACGGAGCCGTGACTCGCTGAAGCTCGGACCTGAAACTCGAGGAGCGGCTCAACCGGTCTCCCCGCGCGTAGTCAGGCCCCCGCGCCCAACGCGCCGCCGTCGAACCCGGGCACCAGCATCCGCGCCATGCGCGCGGGCTGGCGGATCCCTTGGGCGCGCATCCACTCGGCGGACTGCGGCAGCCCCAGGTGGAGCTTGGCCGCCGCCGCGTAGAGGTGCAGGTCCGCTGCCTGCCCCTGCTCCGCGCCGTGGGCGAGCAGGGCGCGCGCTCTCTCCGGGGCGCCGCCCACCTGCGCCGCGCCCGCCTCCGCCAGCGTGGCCAGTGCGTCCGCCCAGGGGCGCCGCTCGGCGCGCAGCGCCCGCAGGTCCGCGCGCACGGACTCGAGCAGCGCCGCCCGTTGCCCTTGCGGGAGCGACTGCGCCGCCGCCACTGCGCCGCGGGCGCGCAGGTGGAGCGCCTCGATCCGCACGTTCTGGATCCGCAGGAGGAGCGCCGCCCCCAGCTTCGGCCAGAGCGCCTGCACCCGCTGCTGCGCCGCGGCCCCGTCCCCGAGATAGAGATCCACCATGGTGCGGGCCAGCGCCGCCCAGTAGTGCTGGAACCAGAAGCCCTGGCTGGACCAGGCGGAGATCGCCCGCGCCACCTCGTCCGCCGCCGCGTGCGGCTCGTCCGCCGCCAGCAGCGTGACGTTGGTGAGCCCGCAGCGCAGGCTGGTGAGGGCGTAGAGATCTCCGCGCGCCTGCGCCTGCTCGCACAGGCGCGGGACCCGCCGGCACAGCTCCGCCACGTCCCCCAGGTAGAAGAGCGACCAGAGGCAGACCAGCCGCGCGCTGGCCGCCTCCCACACCACGCTCCGGGCGAGGTCCTGGAACAGCGCCTCCGCGCCGTCCGCCAGCGCGCGGGCCCGGGCGAAGTCCCCCACCAGGAAGGCGGTGAGCGCCTCCACGAAGCGGGTGAGCCCCTGGGTGGGACCGTGGCCGGTCTGCTCGGCCAGCGTCCGCGCGCGGAGGATGAGCCGCTCCGCGCGCGCCTGGCCCCCGGCGCCCGCCGTCGCCACGAAGGCCGCCTCCGCGGCGAGCGCCCGCGCCACCCGCACCGGCTCTCCCGCGGACAGCGCGAGCAGCAGGTGCTTTGTCTGGAAGCTGGCGCCGCGGATCGGATCCACCATCCCCAGCCCCACCGCGCCGGTCCAGCACACGTCCACCCGGGTGAGCGCCTCGGCCGACACCTGGCTCTCGTCCCGCCGCCTGAACGCGAGCCCCCGCACCCAGAGCCGCGCGCGCCGGCGCGCCAGCGCAAAGAGCGCTCTCCGAGGCGTCCCGGGTGGCCGCATCCCCAGCTCTCCGAGCACGCTGCCCAGGGAGGCCAGCCCTTCGTCCAGGTGGCCGCTGCGCAAGAGCTGCTCGGCCGCGCGCCGCCGCAGCTCGAGCGCCTCCGCGGCGCGCAGCCGCGGCCCGTGCGCCTGCACCAGCGCGAGGTAGGCCCGCGCGGCCTGGGCGCCGCGCCCCGCCAGGGCGAGCGCGTCCGCGGCGCGCCGGCCCAATTCCAGGTTCTCGGGGCTCTCCGCCGGCACCTGCGCCAGCGCCTCCCGGTAGAGCGCTGCGGCGCGCTCGAAGGCCAGCGCCGCGGCCGCGCGGTCCGCGGCGGCGTTCGCGTAGCGCGCGGCGCGCTCCGCGTCCCCGGCCTCGCGGAAGTGGACGGCGAGCGCCTCCGGGTCCGCGCCCGGCGCGGCCTCCAGGGCGCGCCCGAGCTGGGCGTGGAGCGCGCGCCGCGCGGGCGCGGTGAGCCGCGCGCTCACCCCCTCGCGGATCCGATCGTGGTAGGCCACCCAGCCTTCGCCGTCCTGCAGGGGCGTGGCGCGCAGCAGGTGCAATGAGCGCAGGCTGGCCGCGGCGGCGCGCGCGTCCATCCCGGGGCCCGCCGCCGCCTGGAGCACGGCGATCGGCAAAGGCCGGCCCGCCACGGCCACCAGCTCCAGCGCGCTCAGCTCCTGCCCGCTCAGCCGGGCGATCCGCTCCCCCAGGGCGCCCTCCAGGGTCAGCCCGGGTCCGCCGGCGGGCGGCGCCTCCACCTCGCGGGCGTGGCGGACCAGCATCTCCACCCAGAGCGGGCTCCCGCCCGCCTCGCGCGCGAGCGCCTCCGCGCGGGAGGCGTCCTCCAGCTGCGCGGCGGCGAGCGCGCGGGCCTCCGGCTCGCTCAGAGGGCCCAGCCGCAGCTCTTCCACGCGCGCGGCGCCCTCCGCCCCCACCGGCGGGCGGTGCAGCAGCCGGGCGCGCAATGGCGCCACCGCGGGCGCGTCCTCGGCGCGGAAGCAGGCGATCAGCAGGAGGGCGGGGGGATCCGGCGGCCGCAGGAGCTCCGCGAGCAGGGCTGCGCTGTCCACGTCCCCCCACTGCAGGTCGTCGATGAACAGGACCAGCGGGTGCCGGTCCGCCACCCGCGCGAGCAGCTCGCGCAGCGCGGAGAAGGCGCGGCGGCGCAGCTCCTCCGGCTCGGCCTGCGCGGCGGTGCGCGGCCCCTCGGCGATCTGCCGCACCCGCCGCAGCACCGGGAAGATCCGCGCGAGCGCCAGCGCGTCCCGGGGCAGGCAGGCCTCCACCTCCAGCCCGGGGAGCCGCAGCAGGTGGCGGCACAGCGCGTCCACCAGGCTGTCCAGCGCCTTGTAAGGGACCGACTCCTGCTCGTAGCAGCGGCCGGCCAGCACCACCGCCTCGGGCTCCAGCCCCTCCAGGAAGCGGCGGACGAGCGCCGTCTTGCCGATCCCGCTCTCGCCCTCCACCAGCACCACGCACCCGCGCGCCTGCTGCCGCGCCCGCTGGTAGCTGCGCTCCAGGGCGGCGAGCGCGTCCGCCCGCCCCACGAAGGGCGCGCGCGGCAGCGGGGTGGTGGGGCGCGGCCGCTGCTGCCCCCGCCCGGCCAGCCGCGCGCGCAGCTCCTCCGCCCCGGGCCGGGCCCGCGGATCCCTGCGCAAGAGCTCCACGCACAGCGCGCTCAAGTCCGCCGGCGCGTCCGGCGCCAGCTCCCTCGGCGCGGGCGGGACGAGCCGCTGCTTGTCCAGGAGCACCTGCATGGGCCCGCCGAGGAAGGGCACCCGCCCGGTGAGCGCCTCGAAGAGCATGCTCCCCACGCTGTACCAGTCGCTCGCGGGCGTGAGCGCGCCCATCGCCGCCTGCTCCGGGGCCATGTACGCCGCGGTCCCCACCAGCTGCGGCTCGGTGCTGCTCGCGCGCGAGGCCTCCACCTCCGCCACCAGGCCGAAGTCGAGCAGCTTCACCCGCCCCGCGCGGTCCACCAGCACGTTGGTGGGCTTCACGTCCCGGTGGAGCTTTCCCGCAGCGTGGAGGGCGCACAGGCCGTCCACCAGCTGCAGCAGGGCAGGGCGCAGCCGCTCCAGCCGCAGCGGCGGGGCCGGCGCGGGGGAGGGGAGGGGCGAGGGCGTCACCGCGCCGGTGGGCAGCGTGGGCGCGTCCTGCGGCTCAACCGCGCTGCCCGGGCGCACGTGGGAGATGAAGCTCTCCCCGTCCACCAGCTCCATGGTGAAGAACCAGTCGCCGTGCTCGCAGACCAGCTCGTAGAGCGTCACCAGATTGGGGTGGGCCACGTCCGCCAGCGCGCGGAACTCCTGCTTGAAGCGGTAGAGCGAGGCGGCGTCCAGCGCCCTCAGCGTCTTGAGCGCCACCGGCACGCCCCGCTCGCGGTCATAGGCGCGGTAGACGATCCCCATCCCGCCCGCGCCCAGCCGCCGCACCGCCGCGTAGCGCGCATGGCCCGCGAACGCTTCGTCCATGGGCGTCATGGGAAAAAAAGCGGTGCGGCACGGCATTCCCGGTACCGTGCCGCACCTGGCGCGACCAGGAGGCGAAGGAAGTGCCTCCGGCGCGCTTCAAACTCGTTCTGCTTCAACGGCTGGCCCAACGGAGAAGATCTGCCCGACCTTCCCGAGACCCGCCGCCTGTTCACCACCTCCACGCGTAGCAGCCCCCGTACCATGCGATGCACGGCGTCAAATCAGGCGATTTTTGAAGGGGCGTGCCGCGCCGGTGACAAGTTGTGCGGCCGGCCGCACAAGGGCGTGTGCATTTTGGCGCTCGCTCGTCACGGCTTCACCCCGCGGGGCCGGCTCAAACCGTAGGCGTGGATCCGGGAGATCAGCGTGCGGCGGGAGATGCCGAGCGACCGGGCGGCGCGGGTCTGGTTGCCGGCGCACCGCTCGAGCGCGTCCTGGATGGCGCGCCGCTCGGCCGCCTCCACCTCCGCCTTCAGGCCGGTGGGGACGCTCGTCACCTCGTTCGGCGCCCGCGGCTCCGTCGGGGGGCTGCCCTCCTGCCGCATCTTCTCCGCGGGCAGGTGCTCCGGGAGCAGCACGTCCCCCGGGCAGAGCAGCAGCGCCCGCTGCATCACGTTCTTGAGCTCGCGGATGTTGCCCGGCCAGCCGTAGCCGCGCAGCAGCTCCAGCGCGGGCGCGGAGATCCGCGGGACGCCCTCCCGCCCGTCCCGGCGCGCGGCTTCGTCCAGGAAGGCGCGGGCCAGGGGCTCCACCTCGCCCGGGCGCTCGCGCAGCGGCGGGATGGAGAGGCTGATCCCGTTGAGGCGGAAGAAGAGATCCTGCCGGAACTGCCCGCGCGCCACCTCGGCCTCGAGGTCCCTGTTCGTGGCGAAGATGAAGCGCGCGTCGATCGGCCGGGCGCGCAGGCCGCCCACCGGGAGCACCTGCCGCTCCTCGAGCACGCGCAAGAGCTTCACTTGGAGGGGGAGGGTGAGCTCGCCCACCTCGTCAATCAGCACGGTCCCGCCCTCCGCCGTCTCCAGCAGGCCGGGCTTGGCGCTGGTGGCCCCGGTGAAGGCGCCCTTCTCGTAGCCGAACAGCTCGGACTCCAGCAGCGACTCGCTGATCGCCGCGCAGTTGAGCCGCAGGAACGGCCGTGCCGCGCGGGGCGAGCAGCGGTGCAGCTGGGCGGCGAGCACCTCCTTGCCCACGCCCGTCTCGCCGAGGATCAGCACGCTGATCGCGCTGCGCGCCACCCGCTCCACCAGCCCGTGCAGCCGCTGCATCGCCGCGTCCTGCACCACCACCGGCGCGCCCAGCTCGCCTACCGGCGCGCCCAGCTCGCCAGCCGCCGCGTCTCGCTGGAGCACCAGCAGCGTCTCGCCCAGCTCCACCGTGTCCCCGGGGGAGAGCGCCTGCGAGCCGCCGGAGGGCAGCGGCTCGCCGCGCACCCGCGTGCCGTTGGCGCTCCCCAGGTCCTCGATCCGGACACCGTCCTCCACGTGGAGCGCGGCGTGGCTGCGGGAGATGGAGGGATCCTCCAACCGCACGTCCACCCCTTCCGCCCGGCCGATCACCACCTTGCCCCGCGCGGGCAGCGCATGGGTGGCAAAGGCGCGCTCCCCCTGGCCCAGCACCAAGAGGCGCAGCGCGCCGGTGGCGGCGGGGGCGGCGCGGTCGTCGAGCCGGCGAGTGTCCAGCTCGCTCATCGCTCGCCACGCGGGAAGGAAGTGGGCCCTCCTGGATTCGAACCAGGGACCAATCGGTTATGAGCCGACAGCTCTGACCGCTGAGCTAAGGGCCCTTCGTCGCCCGGCCATCCTAGCGCGGGATGATCCGCAGCCCCACCACCTTGACCCCTTCGCGCGCGAGTCGCTGTCGCTGCTCGGGCGCCACCTGCGGCGCCAGCGTCCGGTTGGCGCGGACCACCCGCCACCACGGCAGCCCTTTCGCGCCATTGAGGACCCGCACCACCGCGCGGGCGGCGCCGGGGCGGCCCACCGCCGCCGCCACCTCTCCGTAGGAGCGGACCTGGCCACGCGGAATGGCCTTCACCGCGCGGGCCACCGCCTGCACGAACGGGTTTTCGGGCTTCGGCATGGCGGCGGACGCTACCAGCGGCGGTGGGCATGGACGCTCCTGTTTCAAGCGCCATTCCGTCTCCCGGCCGGTAGACAGTTCGCGCGGTTGCGCTGCCACCGGCGCCCCAACCGCGCAGCGCGTTACACGCCGCTGCGCAGGCCGCGCCACAACGCGAGAACGCCCGCCGCGCATGAGCGCAGCGGGCGTTCGTGACTTGCACCCGGTTGCTGGGAGGTCAGCTCTCCACGAAGGAGCGCAGCCGCTTGGAGCGGGACGGGTGGCGCAGCTTGCGCAGCGCCTTGGCCTCGATCTGGCGGATGCGCTCGCGGGTGACCTCGAAGTCCTGGCCCACCTCTTCGAGCGTGTGATCGCTCTTCTCGCCGATGCCGAAGCGCATCCGGAGGACCTTCTCCTCGCGCGGGGTGAGCGTGGCGAGCACCTTCCGGGTCTGCTCGGCCAGGTTCATGTTGATCACCGCGTCCGCCGGGGAGACCAGCGTCTTGTCCTCGATGAAGTCCCCGAGGTGCGAGTCCTCCTCCTCGCCGATCGGCGTCTCCAGGGAGATGGGCTCCTTGGCGATCTTCAGGACCTTGCGGACCTTGTCGAGCGGCAGCTCCATCTTCTCCGCGATCTCCTCCGGCGTCGGCTCGCGGCCGATCTCCTGGACGAGGTAGCGGCTGGTGCGGATGAGCTTGTTGATCGTCTCGATCATGTGCACCGGGATGCGGATGGTGCGGGCCTGATCGGCGATGGCGCGGGTGATGGCCTGGCGGATCCACCAGGTGGCGTAGGTGGAGAACTTGTAGCCGCGCTTGTACTCGAACTTGTCCACCGCCTTCATCAGGCCGATGTTGCCCTCCTGGATCAGATCCAGGAACTGCAGGCCGCGGTTCGTGTACTTCTTGGCGATGGAGACCACCAGGCGCAGGTTCGCCTCCACCAGCTCGCTCTTCGCGCGCTCGGCCTTCCGCTCGCCGATCCGGATGGCCTCGTAGTTCCGGCGGAGCATCTCCACCGGGAGGTTGGCCTCCTCCTCCACGCGCTTGATCTTCCGGACCGCCATGCGGACGTCCCGGTCCAGCGCCTCGAGCTGCTCCGGCATCAGGTTGAGCCGCTTCTGCAGCTTCTTCGCGCCGGCCGGGTTCTCCCGGGCCTCGCGCAGCGCCGGCCGCAGCTCGCGCATGGAGATGCCGTAGCCGCGCTCGTACTCGCGCAGCTCGCCTTCGGCCTTCTCCACCCGCTCGATCAGCCCGCGCAGGTTGAGGACGATGCGGTCGATCTGCTTCTTGTTGAGCCGCATCTCCTCCAGGACTTCCATCATCTTGACGCGGATCTCTTTGACCTCGGAGCGGGACTCCTTCCGCTTGACGTCGGTCACCTTCTTCGCCGCGGGGCTCTCCTCGAGCGTCTCGCAGTCCTTGGCGAACTTGCGGATCTTCTCGATCTGCTTGCAGATCTGCTCGATGCGGTTGAGCTCGCTCTGGTTGAGCTGGAGCTCGCCGGCGCCGCCCTCGGTCCCTTCGGCGACCTCTTCGACCTCCTCGCCCTCCTTCTGCGGCTCCTCGGGGGCGTCCTTCACCACCTCGCGGATGCGCAGCTTCCCGGCCTTCAGCTTGTTGCCGATGTCCAGGATGTCCGCCACGGCGACCTTGCAGGCGAGCAGGGCGCGCAGCACTTCCTTTTCGCCCTCTTCGATCCGCTTGGCGATCTCCACTTCACCTTCGCGGGTGAGCAGGGAGACCGAGCCCATCTTGCGCAGGTAGAGGCGGACCGGATCGTTGGACTTGCCACCCGGCTCGTCCTCTTCCTTCTCGTCCTCCTCCTCCTTCTCGTTGGCCTGCTCCTCGGAGCTGACCACCGTGGGCTTGGCCTCGGAGGCCTTGGCCGCCTTCTGCGCGTCGACGATCTCGATGTCGTTGTCGCCGAACATCGACATGACGTCGTCGATCTGATCGGCCGAGACCATGTCCGGCAGCGCGTCGTTCACCTCTTCGTAGGTGACGTAGCCCTTCTCGCGGCCGGCGGCGATGAGGTCCTTGACCTCCTTGCGCTCGCCAATGGCCTCCTCCTCGACGGAGTCCTCCACCGCGTCTGGATCCACCTCGACTGCGGCGGCGGCCTCTTCGGCGGCCTCCTCGGGATCCACGTCATCGCCGGTGGCCTGGGTCACGCCCCGGCCGGCCTTCTTCAGCTTCTCCCGCGCCTCCTCCATCGAGGCCTGGGCGCTCGCCGCCGGCTTCGCGCTGGCGGTCTTCGCAGGAGCGGCCAACTTCTTCTTCTTCAGATCCTTGGCCGGATCCTTTTCCTTCTTCTTCTTGAGCGCAGGCTTGGGCGCGGACTTCTGCGTGGCCATTGGGGGGACTTCTCCTTAACGATTACCGCCGCTTGCCGGATAAGCCGGCCGGTCTACCGCAAACCGGCCGAGAGTTACAAACGCGTTTTCAAACAGGATCCGGCGATCGCTTTGTTCCCCGGATCCACCGCCTTCATGCACCGCTGAGGACCTTCTTCTTCAGAGCCAGCAACTCGACGCGTTGTTCCATGAGCCGGCGCGTCTCATCCGTCAGCTCGTGGGCCCCCGCCGTCTGACCCGTGACCTTCGCGATGAAGGACAGCTGCTCGTCAATCCGGCGCACCTTCAACTTGCGACACACCGCCGCAAACGTCTGTTCCATGGGGCCGTCACCCTCGGGAAGCTGCCGGTTGACGCGTTGGAGGGCGGCTTTAACGGGTTCGCTGGCGTCGAACAACACATCTTCATGCGCACGTCCTGCGCCGATGTGGGCCAGCGCGCTGCGCAGGCCGGAGTGGGCCAGCTCGTCCCCCACCCGGAACACGTCCGAGGCCAACAGCTTGGGCTCCCGCAGGGCCAGGGCGAGGAAGAGCGCCTCCAGCTCATCCGGGGGGCGCTCCCGCTGGGGCGCTGGGGCGGGCGCAGGGCCTGCCGCGGGGCCGGGGCCGGCCGCCTGCTGCCCCGCCGAGGGCTTGGGCACCGGCTTCACCGGCGGGACCTTGCCCCGCAGCGCCGTCTCCAGCTCCGAGGCGGGCAACCCGAAGTGCGTGGACAGCCCCCCGAAGAAGGCGGAGCGGGTCAGTCCCACCGGCAGGGAGGTGGTGACCGGCTTGAGCCGGTCCAGGGCGGCCATCTTCGCCTCGAAGCTGGCGGCCTTTCCTTCGGGGAGCAGGGTGGCGAAGAGGTGGTTGGTGAGCGGCTGGGCGGACTGGAGCAGCCGGGCCACCCCCTCCTGGCCCTCCTTCCGGGCGAAGGTGTCCGGATCTTCACCCTGCGGCAGCACCGCCACCCGGGTCACCGCGCCAGCCGCGAGCAGCGCCCCCGCCAGCCGCTCCACCGCCTTGCGGCCGGCCTCGTCGCCGTCCAGCAGCAGCACCAGCTCCTTGGCTTCGGCCCGGGCGAGCAGCCCCAAATGTCCCGCGGTGAGCGCGGTGGAGCAGAGCGCCAGCGTGTTCTTCACCCCGGCCTGGTGCATGCCGATGCAGTCGAAGTAGCCCTCCACCAGCACCGCGCTCTTCTTGCGCCGGATCTCGTCCCGCGCGGCGTCCATCCCGTAGAGGGTCTCGCTCTTGTTGTAGAGCCGGGACTCGCGCGAGTTGAGGTATTTGGGGCCGTCCTCGCCGATCAGCAGCCGCCCGCCGAAGGCGATGGTCCGGCCTTCCGGCGCGCGGATCGGGATGATCAACCGGCCGCGGAACATGTCGTAGTAGCCGTCCGCGTGGGGCCGCTTCTGCACCAGCCCGGCCTGCACGGCCCACTCGAGCACGCCGGCCTCCCGGCACGCGTCCGCCAGCTCCGTCCACGCGGCCGGCGCCCAGCCCAGGCCGAAGCTGCGCGAGAGCTCCTCGGAGACGCCGCGCCCGGCCAGGTACTCGCGGGCCTGCTTCCCCTTGTCGGACTCCCAGAGCCGCTTCTTGAAGTGCTCGAAGGCCAGGTCGGTGACCTCGCGCAGCTGGGCCCGCTCCTTGGCGCCGGGGTCCTCCGCCGTCTGGAGGTCCACGCCCACTTCCCGGGCGAGATCCTTCACCGCGTCCAGGAAGGTCTTGCCCAGGTAGCGCTGGAGGAAGGAGATGGCGTCCCCACCCGCCTGGCAGCCGAAGCACTTGTACCGGCGCATCTCCGGCGTGACGTAGAAGGAGGCCGTCTTCTCCTGGTGGAAGGGGCAGCAGCCCTTGAGGCTGCGGCCGGACTTCTTGAGCTCCACGTAACGGGAGACCACCTGGACGATGTCCGCCCGTTCCAGGATCTCCTCGATCTTGTGCTCAGGGATCAGCAAGCGGCGAACGACCTTCTACCCGGCCGCCCTGACGTGCGCCCGTCAGGGCAACGCTTCAGCGCTTCAGGACAGCTTGGACAGCTGGGACTTCACCTCTTCGCTGATCACCTTTCCCTCCGCCTTCCCCTGCACCTTGGGCATCAGCGCCTTCATCACCGCACCCATGTCCTTGGCGCTCTTGGCGCCCGAGGCCTGGATCGCCGCGGCGACCTCCTGCTTCAGCTGCTCGGCAGACAGCTGCTGGGGGAGGTAGGTCTGGAGGACCGCGATCTCCTTCTCCTCCTTCTCCGCCAGCTCCTGCCGCCCGCCGGTCTTGAACTGCTCCGCCGAGTCCCGGCGCTGCTTGATCAGCGTGGCGATGACCTGGAGGATCCCCGCGTCATCGAGCGCCTTGGCCCCCGGCTCCACCTCTTTGTACTTGATCGCGCTCTTGAGCATCCGCAGGACGTTGGTCGTGAGCTCGTTCTTCGAGCGCATGGCGTCCTTCAGCTCCGCGTCGAGTCGTTCCTTGAGGGTGGGCATGGCAGGGACCTTCGGTGGAGGCGAGGTGAGTGCAGCGCAGCCGCGTGAGGACGCGGCTGCGCCTTGCCACTGACAGCTAGAAGTTCTTACGGAGCTTCTTCACGGCACGCTTCTTCGCCGCGAGCGCCTTCTTCTTCCGCTTCACCGAAGGCTTCTCGTAGTGCTCACGCTTGCGGATCTCCGACAGGATTCCCGCCTTCTCGGTGGCCTTCTTGAAGCGCTTGAGCGCGCTCTCGATGGACTCGCCTTCCTTCACGCGAATACCGGGCATGCGTTCACCTCCTTCACGCCAATCTTTGGGGACAGTCTGGGGGATGAAAAAAGTGGGCGGGGTATGGCCCACCGGGCTTCAAAAGGCAAGGCGCGACGCCGGTCTTCCCGAAGGGCTACCGTCCGCCCGTGTTGCCGCGCTCCCCACCTTCGCGCGCCGCGCTCTCGTTGCTGCTCTCCGCCGGCGCGCTCTGCGGCGGTGCCCCGGCGCCGGCGCCCGCCGAGCCCTACCGGCCGCAGGCGCCGGCGGTGCGCTGCCTCTCCGCGTGCCAGCGCTCGGTCCCGGTGGGGCTCCACCCGCGGGTGTGCAGCGCCGGCTGCTCCCCGGCGATCCAGGATCCCGGCCTGGCGCAGGGGTGGGTGGCCCGGCTCCTGCGCGTGGTGCCCTTCCCGGAGCAGGCGCTGCGCGCCGCGCTCGCGGATCCGGACTGGCGCGTCCGCGCGGCGGCGCTCGAGGTGGCCGCGCGCAGGGCGGGGGTCTCCCCGGCCGCGCTGATCTCCGCGCGCCTGCGCGAGGCGGAGGAGCCGCAGGCGCTCCAGCTCGCGCTGGTCGCCGCGCGGGGCGGTCCCGCCTTCGCCCCGATCGAGCCGCGCGCCGCCGCCCGCTTCAGGGCGCTCGCGGAGAAGGTGTCCGCCGCGCTGGAGGTGGAGCTCTACGCGATCGACCCGGGCGAGCGGCTCGCCGCGCTCGCGGATCTCGCCGCCTTCACCGGCCGCGGCGAGGCCAGGGTCGCCCTCGAGGCGATGCGCAGCCGGCCCGCCTCCACGGATGAGATCGTGGCCGGCACGCTGCAAACCTGGGCCGCGCGCGGCCGCACCACCGCGCCGGGCGCCGTCCTGCGCGAGGCGCGCCGCGAGGACGCGCCCCGGGTGGACCGGCTGCTCGCGGTCTGGTCCGCGCGGCTGGGGCCGCTGCTCCCCGCGCTCCAGGGTGGCGCCCCGCCGCAGCAGCGGCTGGAGGCGGTGGAGGCCGCCGGAGAGCTCGCCCCGCTCAGCGCGCCGCAGCTGCGCCCGCTCCTGGCGCAAGAGGAGCCCGCCCTGCGGACCGCGGCCGCGCGGGCGCTCGCGCGGGGCGAAGGGCTGGCCCTGCTGGACGCCGCGCTCGCCCACCTGGACGCCGCGGACGAGCCAGAGGCGGTGCGGGCCGGCTGGCTGCTCGCCGCCGGCGGCGCGCGCGGCCCGGGCTGCCAGGGGCGGCTGCACGCCGCGCTCCCGGAGCCCCGCGCTCCCGCGCTGCGCGGCGCGCTGCTCAAGGCGCTGGCCGCCTGCGCCGGGGAGGGCGCTCTGACGGTGCTCGCCGCGCAGAAAGAGCAGAGCGCGCCCGTGCGCGCCGCGGCGGTGGAGGCGCTCGCCGCCATCCCGCGCTCGCCCCAGGCCGAGGCGCTCGCGCTCGCCGGCCTGGAGGACGGCGAGCCGCTGGTGCTGGTGGCCGCCGCGCGGGTGGTGCGGGAGCAGCGCCAGGCGCGGGCCACCCCCCGGCTCCTGGCGCTGCTGCGCCACGCGGACGCCTCGGTCCGGCGCGCCGCCGTGGAGGCGCTGGAGGGGGTGGGGGGACCCAAGGCGGCGGACGCGGTGGGACAGCGGCTGCGCGAGGACGCCTCGAGCGAGGTGCGCGGCGCCGCCGCTGCTGCGTTGGGCTGGATGGGCGGCCCGGACGCCGCCGCCGCCCTCACCCACGCCGCGGCCCATGACGCGGACGACCGCGTCCGCTACCTCGCCCGGGGCTCGCTGCACCGGCTCGGCTTCGTCCGGGACGGGGCGGCGCCGCCCTGAAATTCGGAGGGCGGGTGAGGCGGGGCTACACTCCCGCCACTGTGGCCACTCCCCGCGTCCGAGCCGCCGTCTTCGAGCCCGCTGCCAAGGAGCGTAGGGGGCTGGTGGCGGCGCTCAAGAAGGCGGGGTTGATGGTCAGCGCCGCGCAGGCGCCCGAGGCGCTGGAGAAGGAGCAGCTGGTGCTGCTCGGGCCGGGGCTGAAGAAGGCCGGCGCGGTGGCGGCCCAGGTGCGCAGCGCCCGCGAGGACGTGGTGGTGCTGAGCGCCCAGCGCGCGCTCAAGGCGCCCCGGTATGCGGATGGGGTGGTGCCGCTGCCGGTCTCGCCCAGGGATCTCCAGGCCCGCCTGCCGGAGCTGCTGCGCCGGGCGGTGGCGCCCAGCCCCAAGGGGCTGGCCCAGGCCAGCTCGCTGATCGATCCCGTCACCGGCTTCTACGTCTTCCAGCCGTTCAAGGACCTGCTGTTCGTGGAGCTCAAGCGCTCGCGGCGGTACGGCCTGGCGCTGTCGGTGGCGCTGATCGGCGTGGATCCCCCGGCGTGGACGCGCTCGCCGAGGGCGCGCGAGCGGCTGATGGCGGGGCTGGCGCTCGCGGTGCGCCTGTCGCTGCGGGACACGGACTATGCGGTGCAGTACTCGCCGGATCGGATCTTGTTGGTGATGCCGCACACCGAGCTGGCGGGGGCCGTGGTGGTGGGGGAGCGGATCCGCGCCCGCGTCGCCAGCTCCACGCTCGCGCTCGGCGAGGAGGTCCTGCACCCCACCGTGTCGCTGGGGCTCGCCGCGCCGGAGGCGGGCAAGGAGATCTCCTTCGCCGAGCTCTCCCGGCGCGCCGCCAGCTGCGTGGTAGAGGCCATGTCCTCGGGCGGCAATCGGATCGAGTTCTACGATCCCGCCGCCCCGCCGGACACGAAGCTCCCGGAGTAGCCCGCGCACCCACCCGTTGACGTTGACGTTGACGTTGACGTGGTCGTTGACGTGCGACGTGGACGGCGACGTGCGACGGCCGTTGCCCCGACAGGCGCCGCCGTCCACAGGTCGTTCACGTCTCACGTCCACGTTCACGTCAACGTCAACGTCAACGTCAACGTCAACGGGTGAGGTCCTGGAGCCGGCCCAGCTAGGCCGCGGCCACGGCCGCTGAGCGCAGCGTGAGCAGGGCCACCTCGGTCGGTGCGCGGAAGCGGACGGGGAGGCTCGCGCCCAGTCCCCGCGTCACGTACAGCAGGGTGCCTTCAATCTCGAAGAAGCCGGAGAGGTACTTGATCCCGACCTTGGCGGAGAGGAACGGCGTGAGCTTGTTGAAGTACACCTGACCGCCGTGGGTGTGGCCGGAGAGGATCAGCGCGGGGGACCAGCGGTGCAGGTGATCCGCGCTCTTCGGATCATGCGAGAGCACGATCCGGGTGCTGTCCTCCGGCACGCCGGCGAACGCGGCGTCCGGGTCATCGTGCCGGGTGACCGAGTCATCCACGCCCACCAGGTGCAGCGGCGCGCCGCGCACGCGCAGGGCGCGGTGCTCGTTGGTGAGCACGTCCACCCCGGCGTCCTCGAGCGCGCGGCGGACCTTGCGCGCGTCGCTCCAGTGATCGTGGTTGCCGAGCGTGGCGTAGGCGGGGACGCGCAGCGCCTTGAGCGCTTCCGTGAGCATGGGCAAGGGGCGCGCGGACATGCAGACGTAGTCCCCGGTCAGCACCACGAAGTCCGGGGCCAGCGCGTTCATCATCTCCACCGCGTGGTGGAGCCGGCGCGGCTTGACGCCGCTGCGCACGTGGATGTCCGAGAGCTGGCCCAACCGGACGCCGTCCAGGCCCGGGTGGATCCGCGGCGAGGCGCAGTCGTGCGCGCAGAGCGTGGGCGGCCGCACGCCGACCAGGCGGCGGGGCTTCGCGCTGCGCCGGGAGAGCAGGGACTTCAACTTCGGACGGGCCATGCGGAGCGCACCAACAGCAGAAGGCGGGGGAAAGATTCCTAGATCCCGCTGATCATCTTCCCGTCCACGCGGTTCCGGCCCGCCTGCTTCGCGCGGTAGAGGTACTTGTCCGCCGCCGCGAGCAGCTCCTCCGGCTGGGAGAAGTCCGAGTCCAGCAGCGTGGCCAGCCCCAAGCTGATCGTCACCTTGATCGGCGTGCCGCTGTAGGTGAAGGTGGCGCCGTCGATCGCCCGGCGGCAGCGCTCGGCGCAGACCGCGGCCTTCTCTTCCGGCGACTCGCGCAGCATCAGCGCGAACTCCTCGCCGCCGTAGCGCGCCAGCACGTCCTCGCTGCGCACCGCCTCGTTGATCTTCATGGCGATGCGGGTCAGCACGTAGTCGCCGGCCTGGTGGCCGTAGCTGTCGTTGATCTTCTTGAAGTGGTCCACGTCGAACATCACCAGCGACAGCGGCACGCGGTGCCGCAGGCAGTACGCGAACTCCTTCTTCAGCGACTCGAGGAAGAACTTCTTGTTGTAGAGGCGCGTCAGCCCGTCCCGGGTGGCGGACTCGTAGATGCTGCGCTGGTACTGCTCCTCGAGCTGATCCTGCAGGGAGAACTTGAGGACGGTGTTGCTGCCGATCTGGATCTTGTCCCCGTCCGCCAGCGCGGAGATCTGCACCTTGGCGCCGTTGAGGTACGTGCCGTTGGTGGAGCCCAGATCCACCACCTGGAAGTTGCCGTTGGGCCCGCGCACCACCTTGGCGTGCTTGCGGGAGATCCCATCGTCCTCGACCTGGAAGTGGGCCTCGGAGCTCCGCCCCAGCACCACCTCGGCCTTCTCCAACTTGTGCATGCGGCCGATGCTCGCGGCGCTCTTGGCGCTGATGACGATCAGGTAAGCGCCCTGCGCCTCGGCTTTGCCGACGAGCTCATTGATGGAGTAGACGGACGTCTTCTCCTCGGACATATCCGCGCCATCTTACCGGCCGTTGCACGAGGTCGCCAAGGTACGAGCCAAAGGCTTTCGCTCGTCGTTTCGCTCGCTTTGCCCTCTGGCACCCTCCGCTGTGCGCGCAGGTGGGAGGCCTTGGCTACGGGAGGGGCGCCCCCAGCGCGGACAGCTCCTTGCGGGCCTCCTCCAGCAGGGCGGCGGCCTCGTCGTTGCGCCCCAGACGGAAGAGGGCGTAGGCGCGCAGCCCCTTCACGGTGGCCTGGGTGCGTGGATCGGGCAGAGCCACGCTCGTCTCGTCCAGGGCCTGTTGCGGGTGACCGTCCTCCACCAGCGCGAGGCAAAGGTCCGCCGTGGGGGCCAGATCCGCGGGCTCCAGCGCCAGCGCCGCCCGCGCGTGGGTGACCGCCGAGCCGAAGCGGCGGCGGGAGATCTCCGCCTTCGCCAGCAGCGCGTGGGCCTTGGCGCTTGGCCCGTGGGCGAGCAGCCCTTCGAGCAGCACCGCCGCCGCGTCCGCGTTGCCCTCCTTGAGCGTGAGCGCCGCCAGCCGGTGCCAGGCCTCGGGGTGGCCGCGCGTGGCGAGCAGCTCGTCGTGGCGGGCGTCCAGCAGCGCCGCGTTCATGCCGCCGGCCGCGCCGAGCGCGAAGTAGAGGTCCGCGCTGGTGCGCAGCCGCAAGGGGCGCAGCCGGCGCGCGGCGTCCAGCTCCAGGATCGCCTCCTTCCACCTCCCTTCGCCGCCGTACGCGCCGGCCAGGTTCACCCGCGCCGCCCAGGACTCCGGCTGCCGCGCCCGGTCCGCCTCCCAGAGCGCCTGCGCGCTGCGCCACTCCCGCGCGCGCAGCACGCTCGCCGCGCCCGCCAACAGCAGGAGCAGCCCGGCCCCGGCCGCCAACCCCCGCCGCTGCGCCGTCCCCGCAGCCCACAGGCGCGAAGCCAACAGCGCCAGCGCGCAGCACAGCGCGAGCGAGGGCAGCAGCGTGTACCGGAGCGCCACCGGGAAGGCGAGCGGCGCCAGCCCCACCACCGGCGCCAGCGGGAGGAGCCACCCGAGCGCCAGCGCCAGCGCCGGCCCCAGCGCCCCGCGCCGCCGCGCGCGCAAGACCGCCGCCCCGAGCGCGGCGTAGAGCGCGAGCGCGAGCCACAGCCGCCCGTCCGACCACGCCACCGGCGTGAAGGCCCACGTCGCCGCGATGGGGGAGGGGAGCAGCACCTGCCGCAGGTAGAACCACGGCAGGTAGAGCGCCGAGGGCAGCGCCGCGGCGAAACTGCCGCCGAGGAAGGCTTGATCCTCCGGCGGCGGGCCGAAGTAGTGGAGCCGGGCGCCCACCGCCGCCGCCACCAGCGCCACCGCCGCGAAGGGCAGCGTGCGCAGCGCGCGCTCGCGCGGAGATTTCCCCGGGAGGGCGAAGGGCACCAGCAGCGCCAGGGGGAACACCATCGTCTTGCACAGGACGGCCGCCGTGAAGGCGAGCGCGGCGAGCGCCGTGCGGCCCCGCTCCAGCAGCGCGAAGGCGCCGAGCACCGCGAGCAGCGAGGTGACGTCCTTGAGGTTCGCCGCCCACGCCACGGACTCCACCCGGAACGGGTGGGCGAGCCAGAAGAGCCCGGCCCAGAAGGCCACCGCGCGCTTGACCCCGAAGGCGCCCAGCGCGCCTGGGACGAGCGCCGCCGCGCAGGCGAAGAGGAGCACCTGCGCGGCGTGGTGCCCCGGCGCCCAGGTGCCGAACACCAGCCGCAGCAGGGCCTGCAGCGCCTGGGTGAGCGGGTAGTAGGCGCGGTCGAACGTGGAGGTGAGCGCGGTCCAGAGCCCGGACGCGCCGAGCGCGGCGAACGGGTTGGCCGCCACGTAGCGGTCATCGTCCCAGTTGGTCAGCCCGTTGGGGATGCAGACCGCGTGCAGCGTCAGCGCGGCGCCGAAGAGGATCGCGTTCGCCGCGCGGCCCCCCGGGGCCGGCAGCTGCCCGCTCACGTCCGCTCCCCGGCCACCGGGGTCTCCAGATACCGGCGGAGGGCCTCGGGGCGCTTCTGGTACGCCAGCGCGTGCATCAGCTTCACCAGCGCGGCCGAGGGGGTCATGTCCCCTCCGGAGAGCGCGCCCTCCGCCGCCGCCTCGGCGCCGGACTCGTAGAGCGTGAGGTCCACGCCGTTGCGGTAGGCCTGGCTCACCATGAGGATCGGCTTGCCCTGCGCGCGCGCCTCCTTGAAGAGCGGCAGCAGCGAGCGCCCCAGCTGCTGCGAGACGGGGAAGTTCCCCGCGCCGTACGCCTCCACCACCAGGCCGCGCACGTGCGGCAAGATCGCCAGGGGGATCTGTGGATCCATCCCGGGGAAGACCTTGAGCAGGAAGACGCGCGGATCCAGCCGCTCCTTGAGCCCGAAGCGGCCCCTGGGGCGCAGGCCGGGGGAGAAGGTGGCCTCCACGCCGAGCACGCCCAGCACCGGGAAGTTGGGGCTCTCGAACGCGTCGTATTCGGCCACCTTCACCTTGCGGGTCCGGTTCCCGCGGTAGAGGTGCGAGTCGAAGCAGATGCACACCTCCTTGGGCCCGCGCAGCGCGGAGGTGACGGCGTCGATCAGGTTGAGCCGCGCGTCGCTGCGCACCTCGCCGAGCGGGCGCTGGGAGCCGGTGAGGACCACCGCCTTGTTCAGCCCGGGCAGCAGGAAGGAGAGGGCGCTCGCGGTGTAGGCGAGCGTGTCCGTGCCGTGGGTGACCACCGCGCCGTCGAAGTCCGGCAGCCGCCGGTACAGGTGCGCGGCGAGCTGGCTCCAGAGCTCGGGCTGCATCTCGCTGCTGTCGAGGTTGGAGAACAGCTCCAACTCCACGTCCGCGAGCGAGAACAGCTCCGGCGCGCGCGCCTTGAGCGTGCGGAAGAAGGAGGCGGGCTTGAGAGCGGAGGGCTTGCCGCCGGCCATGCCGAGCGTGCCGCCGGTGTGGAGGAGAAGGACGCGGGGCATGAAGGGAGGTGAGGGAACCAGGGGCCGGCGTTCCTTTACAAGCCCCAAATCGATGGCTAAAGAAGCGCCGGCTCTTCGCCAAGCCTCTAGAGGATGCTCTTGACCCCAAACCGCTGGTCATCCGTCGCGCTGCTCCTGGCCGCTGTCGTCTCGGTGGGGGCCACGTGCAACAAGGGCGCGAGCGAGGCCCCCAAGCCGACCCCGGCCGAGCCGTCCGCCCAGGCGGGGCAGCCGCAGCCCGTGGAGCCGGCCACCGGCGGCAGCGCCGCGCCCAAGCCGTCCGCGGTGCTCTCGGGCATCCCCGGCATGGACTTCTCGTCGCTCCCGGACGCCGCCAAGGGCGAGCTGGCCACGGTCTTCACCGACGAGTTCTGCTACTGCGGCTGCCCGCACACGCTGGGCGCCTGCCTGCGCAGCCACGGCGGCTGCAAGCACGCCAAGCGGATGGCGGTGCTGGCGGCGGGTGAAGTGGCCGCCGGCGCGCCCGCCACCGAGGTGATCAACGCCCTCTCCCGCTACTACCAGTCGTTCGGGCAGGGGCGGTCAGACCTCAAGATCGACGAGCGGCAGTGCCAGGGGCCCAAGGACGCCAAGGTCACCATCGTGGAGTTCTCGGACTTCGAGTGCCCGCACTGCGTGGCCGCGCTCCCGCTGGTGGAGGGGTTCGTCAAGCAGAGCGGCAAGGTGCGGCTGTGCTGGCGCCCCTTCCCGCTGCTGTTCCCGCACTCGCAGCTCACCGCCCAGGCCGCGCTCTTCGCCCGGGACGGCGGCAAGTTCTGGCAGGTGCATGACGGCCTCTTCGAGAAGTCCTTTGGGATGACGCCAGAGGCGATCCACGAGGTGCTCACCCAGGCGGGGCTCTCCGTGGCGGACTTCAAGAAGGCGGTGGCCTCCGGGAAGTACACGCAGGAGCTGAACACCTCCAAGGAGACGGGGAAGGGCGCGGGCGTGGACTCCACCCCCTCGCTGTTCTTCAACGGCCGCAAGCTGAACCTGCCGCTCTCCAGCGAGCTGCTCGCGCACACCACGGACGACGAGCTCGAGTGGATCTCCAACAAGGGCGCCTGGGCCGACTGACTCTATGGCCGCGCGCTTCACCGTAGACGCCAAGGGGGGGATCTCCGGAGAGGGGGCGGAGGCCGCCCGCGCTCTGGCCACGCGCCCCGGCACCTTCCACCTGCAGCCCACCCACCCGGACTGGCTGTGCCTGTTCCGCGTCCCGCCGTCCGGCGAGAGCGCGCAGCGGCCGCGGGTGATCCTGGCCGGGGACGCCTCGGCCTTCGCCGTCTCGGACTTCATCGCCTTCCTCGGGCAGTCCCGCTTCTCCGGGGTGCTGCGCCTCCACGCGGCGCAGGGCGAGCGCAGCATCTACTTCAACGACGGTGACGTGCGCGGCGCCTTCTCCGAGGACCCCGCGGACCGCCTGGGCGAGGTCCTGATCCGGCTCGGCTACGTCCCCCGCAACGTGGTGGACGAGGCGCTCAAGGAT
This sequence comes from Myxococcaceae bacterium, assembly GCA_044229415.1. Taxonomy (GTDB): domain Bacteria; phylum Myxococcota; class Myxococcia; order Myxococcales; family Myxococcaceae; genus JBGATB01. The sequence continues at coordinate 102,476 of JBGATB010000014.1, forward strand.
CATCCGCCCTCCAAGCTCGGCCGCGCGCTGGTGGAGAAGGGCGTGCTGCAGGCGCACGAGGTCTTCCGCTGCGTCACCCAGCAGGTCTCGGACATCTTCCACTCGGTGGTCACCTGCCGGCAGGGCGCGTTCGTGCTGCTGGATCAGGACCTGGACGACAAGGCAGGCCAGAGCATCCAGCTGTCCACCCAGAGCCTGCTGATGGACTCGGTGCGCCAGGTGGACGAGCTGGCCCACTTCCGCAAGCGGATCGCCCACGGGCGGCTCTTCGTGCAGAAGAAGCGCGCCTCGGACGGGAAGCTGGAGGAGACCGAGGACCGCGTGCTCGGGTTGGTGGACGGGGAGCGGACGGTGCTCGGGCTGGGCCAGGCGGCCAAGCTCTCCGAGTTTGACGTCACCAAGATCATCTACCGGCTGCTCGAGGGCGGCTTCGTGGCGGTGGCGGAGAAGAAGCCGGAGACCGCCCGCTCGGCGGCGCGCGCCGGCGCCGGCGGCAAGGACGCGGCCGCGCTGGCGCGGGTCTTCAACTTCATCTTCCGGGAGATCCGCGACGAGATGTCCAAGCAGCGGATGGAGAAGGAGTTCATCGCCGCTGCCAACGCCGCGCTCGCTGGCCAGGCGCTCTCCCCCTCGCCGGTGCTCGCCGGGCTGCAGTTCGCCCCGGACGGCTCGCTGCCCGAGGAGCAGGTGCTGCGCCAGTTCGCCGCCAACCGCCCGCAGCTGGGCTCCGAGCCGCTCGCCTCGCTCAAGCAGGCGCTCTCGGACGTGATGTTCTTCATGCTCTTCCAGGCCGGCGAGCTGCTCGAGTCCCGCGCGGACGAAGATCTCGCCCGGCGCGTGAAGGAGCTGCTGGCGACCATCGAGTCGGACTAGTGGCCCCACCGTTCACCCCGAACGAAGTCGACGGGCCTCGACTCCGCTCGGCCTGAGCGGGGCGTAGGCTCACCCCCCAGATCGGCCCTCTTTTGCACGACGAAGACGACGCGCAGCTCCCGGCCGGCGACGCGCCGCTCTCCGCCGAGCCACTCCCCTTCGTGACCGAGGGGATCCCCGGCTGCGGCGGCTCGCTCAAGGCGGTGCCCGAGGACTTCGAAGTGGAGGAGGTGCCCGCCTACCTCCCGGTGGACGAAGGCGAGCACCTCTTCCTCTGGGTGGAGAAGGTGGGGCGCTCCACCCAGGAGGTGGCGCGCGCGCTGGCCAGCGCGCTGTCGCTCTCCGAGCGGGAGATCTCCTACGCCGGCCAGAAGGACCGGCAGGCCGTCACCCGGCAGCTGTTCTGCGTGCCCGCGAAGGCGCAGGAGCGGCTGGCGCTGTTCAGCGAGCAGGGGGTGACGGTGCACTGTGCCCGCCGCCACCGGAACAAGCTCAAGACGGGCCACCTCAAGGGCAACCGGTTCCGGATCCGCCTGAGGGACGTGAAGGACGCCGGGGCGGCGCGGGAGAGCCTGGCAGCGCTGGCGGCGAAGGGGCTGCCCAACTTCTTCGGCGCGCAGCGCTTTGGCCGGCACGGGGACAACGCGGACAAGGGGCTCACGCTCTTGCGCGGAGAGCGGCTGCCCGGGCAGCTTTCGCGCTTCGAGCGCCGGCTCTTCCTCTCCGCGGCGCAGTCGCTGCTCTTCAACCGCGCGCTCGCGCAGCGGCTGCGCGAGGGGACCTTCGCCACGGCCCTGCTGGGGGACGTGATGAAGAAGCTCGCCACCGGGGGCGTGTTCGTCTGCGCGGACCCGGCGGCGGATCAGCCGCGGGTGGAGGCGTTCGAGGTGAGCCCGGCGGGGCCGATCTTCGGGCCGAAGATGGAGGCGGCGCAGGGCGAGGTGGCGCGGGCGGAGGAGCGGCTCTTGGCGCAGGTGATGCTGGTGGCCACGGACTTCCGGCGCGGCGGCGGAGAGGCCGAAGGGACGCGGCGGCCCTACCGGCTGCCGTTGCGGGACGTGAAGGTGGAGCCTTCGGGGGCGGACCTGTGGCTGGTCTTCGAGCTGCCCAAGGGCAGCTACGCCACGGTGGTGCTGCGCGAGCTGCTCAAGACCGCGCGTTGAGGTAGAGCGCGGCCTGGTGGGCCACGTAGTGCAGCAGGCCCACCTCGTGGTCGGTGAAGGTGGCGTTCCCCTTCTTGTTGATCAGCTGCACGCAGCCGAAGGTCCGGCCGTGCGAGATGATCGGGCTGCAGATCACCGAGCGGGTCTCGAAGTTCACCTTCTCGCTCACCGCCGAGTAGTAGCGGGGGTCCTTCTGGACCTCGGAGAGGGCGAGCGAGACGCCTTCCGTGGCGCAGAAGCCGACGATCCCGGTGCCGGAGGGCACGGTGATCTTCGCCTGGAGGATCTCCGAGGCGCGCGGTCCGCGCACGGCCACGAAGGTGAGGTCGCCGGTGCCGGCGTCCGCCTGGTAGACCGAGCCGGCCTCGGAGGGGATCTTCTCCAGCGCCAGGTCCAGCAGGAAGTAGAGCGCGCTCTGCACGCTGTCCTTCGTGTAGACCTCCTGCACGCGCTCGAAGACGTCCGCGAGCATGTCCTCCAGCTCGAGCTTCTTGTCCTTGCGGGCGACGCGGGGACGGCCGATGGGGCCGGCCACCGGCGTGGCGGGCTTCTCCAGCTCCACCACCGCCTGGGCCTCATGCGCGCGGTGGCCCTTGGAGGGGCCCTTGGCGAGCACGTCCGCGCGGCCGATGTCCACCGGGCGCATGGGCGTGCCCTCGCTGGAGTAGGCCAGGCCCGCGCCGCCGCCCATCCCGCGCGGGCTGACTTCGGAGACCGTGGCCAGCAGCACCGCCGGATCCAGCTTGGCGGCGGGCGTAGGGGGGCGGGCGTCCGGGGCAGTCTGCTCGCGCGCCTGCGCGAACGGCTCTCCGGCGGGGCTGCCGTCCGGCCGGATCGGGAGGGGCTGGAGCGCAGGGAGATCCACCAGCGTCTTCGCGTCCGGGCGGGCCGGCGGCGGCAGCGGCGTGCCGCCCAGGGAGGGCCGGCGGTCCGTGGTCTTCTTCACCTGCGCGGCGGCGGCCTCGGCGTCCGAGAGCTCGCGGATGCGGAAGACGCGGCCGGTCTGGGACTCGGTGACGTGGACCGAGTTGTCGTCCTGGATGTCGACCAGGACGTTCTGCACCGAGGAGCCCTGCTCGCCCAGCTTCTGCATTCCAATCTTCAGGGCGGCCATCCAGTTGGTGGCGTCGACGCGGAAGGTGACGTTCAGCCCTTCGTCGCCGGGGATGTGCACCTCGAACTTGGCCATGTCCTGTTCGCTACCAATTCGTTTTCAACGCGTCAACGAATCCTCCCTCTGCTAAGAAACCGCCGCCATGGCTGAGCAAAAGGGGCTGGGCTCGAAGATTCTGGGCATCTTCGTCGAGAACGCGGAGAAGCCGGAGGGCGAGCCGCTGCCTTCGGACGGGGAGAAGTCTCCCGCGGAGCTGGTGGCCGAGCTGGCCGGTCAGGCCGGCGTGAAGCGCGCACCGGGGGTCGCAGGCGCACCTACACCCGCCGGCCCGCCGCCCTCGCTCAAGCTCGACAAGCTCCCCACGCAGGGCGCTCCCGCGGACTTCGACGCCATCTTCCGGGACGCTGGCATGGACGCCGGCGAGCTGGACCGGGTGAAGAAGGCGGAGGAGCTCCTGCGCAGCCTCCCGGACGCCACGCCCCAGGCGGTGAAGAAGCAGATCGTGGAAGCCTCGCTGCGGGCCTTCGGCTTCGAGGTGGAGAAGATCGTCGCCGCCGCGCAGAACCAGAAGCGGGCGCTGGACGCGTACGTCAAGGTCAACGAGACCGCCACCACCAAGGGCATCCAGGACGCGCAGGCGCAGATCCAGCAGCTGAACGAGAAGATCGCCTCGCTGCGGCAGGAGATCGAGAAGCGCACGGCCAACCTGAGCTCGCTCACGCAGGCGGCCATGGCGCGCAAGACGGACGTCCAGAAGGTGCTCGACTTCTTCGCGGCCCCGGCGGGGCCGGTGCCCTGAAGAGGCAATGGCGTCCCTCCGCCGCACGTTGTGCCCGCAGGTAGCCCTCTCACCCTGGCAAAAGGTCAACGCTCCATGAAGCTCACGCCGTTCGGAAAGCTGTTCCTGGCGTTGGTGGTGCTCGGCGTCGTCGGCGTCGTCGTCTACAAGCGCTTCGGGGACGATCTGCGCCAGTGGTCCGGCGCGGGGCCCAGCGGCGGGGGAGGGGACGGCAAGGGCGGCGGTCATGTCGGCAAGGACGACTTCGCCAACCTCACCAAGGGCCTGGAGGACGCCCCGCGGGACGGCAAGGTGGCGGTCAACGCCAACAGCGGCGCGGTCGGTGCCGGCAAGCTCGGCCGCCCGCTGAAGGTGGCCATCAACACCTGGGCCGGCCACGCGCCGGGGATCGTGGCCAACGGCGGGTTCGATCCGGGCGCGGCCAACTCGCTCTACAAGAAGAAGTACGGCTTGGACGTGCAGTTCCTGCTGATCGAAGACCCGGTGGCGAAGCTGAACGCCTTCATCAAGGGCGACGTGGACGTGATGTGGGACACGGTGGACTCGTGGGCCAACGAGGCCTCGCGGCTGGCAGAGCAGGGCTTCGCGGCGAAGTCGATCATCCAGCAGGACTGGAGCCGCGGCGGAGACGGGATCGTCTCGCTGAACGAGATCAAGTCGATCGAAGACCTCAAGGGCAAGAAGGTGGCGACCACGCGCTACACGCCTTCGCACTTCCTCTTGCTCTACATGCTGGCGCAGTCCGGCCTCTCCGCCGAGGACCGCAACGGGATTGAGAAGAACCTGGTCTTCACGGACGACGCGGCGAAGGCGGCCCAGGCGTTCAAGGCGAAGCGGGTGGACGCGGCGGTGACGTGGGAGCCGGATCTCTCCGGCGCGGTGTCAGCGCGGGACGGCGAGGCGCACATCCTGGTCTCCACCACCGCGGCCACGCACGTGATCGCCGACACGCTGGTGGCCCGGCAGCAGATCATCGACGAGGCCCCCAAGTCGCTGCAGGACTTCGTGGCGGGCTGGTTCGATGGGATCTCCATCATCGGCGAGGACCCCAAGGGCTCCAACGCGATCGTCGGCAAGTCGCTCAAGCTCTCCGAGGACGACGTCTCCGGGATGCTCTCCGGCCTCAAGCTCACCCCGTTCGCGGACAACGCGCAGTTCTACGGGCTCACCGGTCCCAAGCCGTACTTCAACCAGCTCTTCGACTCGGCGTTCATCATCTGGCGCAAGAAGGGCGTGGTGAGCAAGGCGGTGGACGCCAAGGACTACTTCGACTCGCGCTTCGTGGCGGCGCTGGCGGATCAGTACAAGGGCCAGAGCGTGAGCGAAGGCTTCGCGTTCAAGGACAAGCCCAAGGTGAGCGACCGGGCGATCGTGAACAAGAGCCTCTCCATCCACTTCACCACCAACTCGGACGAGATCATGCCGGGCAGCTACTTCACGCTCGACACGCTCGGCGACACGATGATGGCCTTCGGCAACACGTACCTTCAGATCGAAGGCAACACGGACGCGCGCGGCTCCGCGGCGGCGAACAAGACGCTCTCGCAGCGGCGCGCCGAGTCGGTGAAGCAGTACCTGGTGAAGAACTTCAACATCCCCGAGCAGCGCTTCGTGGCGGTGGGGCACGGCGCGGAGAAGCCCATCGCCCCCAACACCACCGAGGATGGGCGCGCGCTCAACCGGCGGACGGACATCAAGGTCGTCCTGAACGCGCAGTAGGGAGGGGGGCATAAGGTGGCCACGCCTCCCGTCCCTGCCGCCCCCCCGGCGCCGCCGGCCGCTCCGGTCGCCCCGGCAAGGGCGCGGGCCAAGCCGCAGCTGTGGGGGCTGCGCTCGCCCATCCCCCGCACCACCAGCCGGCTGCTCGGCGCCATCTCCATTGGCCTGGTCTTCCTCGCCTGGGGGATCGCCAGCTACGTGAAGGTGGACCGCACGCGCAGCTGCGCCAGCGGCGTGGCCTGCGTGTCCGGCGTCTGCGAAGGCACCGGCACCGCCGCCGTCCCCACCGTCCGGTGCGACGTGGAGCCGGTGAAGCAGCCCTTGGTCTCGCACTTCTTCCTGCCGCCGCCGGACGAGGTGGTGCGCTCGCTCGTCTATTTGATCTTCGCGCAGGGGCTCTTCGGCGCGGTGGGGATGAGCATCCTGCGGATCCTGATCGCCGTGGGGCTGGCGATCGCCCTGGCGTTCCCGCTCGGCATCTTCATGGGCTCCTTCGAGACCGTGAACCGGTTCTTCGACCCGGTGCTGGCGCCGCTGCGCTATCTGCCGATCACCGCCTTCATCCCGCTCTTGATCCTCTGGCTGGGGATAGACGAAGGGCTGAAGATCGGCTTCCTCTTCCTGGGGACGTTCGTCTACCTGCTGCCTGCGGTGGTGGACGCGATCCGCGGCGTGCCGGACGATCTCGTCCAGACCGCGTACACGCTGGGCGCCTCGAAGCGGCAGGTGATTACCAGCGTGCTGATCCCCGCCGCGCTCCCGGCGATCTTCGATGGCTTCCGCGTGCTCAACGCCATCGCCTGGACGTACATCGTGCTCGCGGAGATCGTGAACGCGAAGAGCGGGCTGGGCTACATCCTGGACCTCGCCTCCAAGCACACCAAGCCGGCGTGGACGTTCGCGGTGATTCTGGTGGTGGGGGTGATCGGCATCCTGACGGATCTCCTGATCGTGGGCATCAACCGGCTGCTCTTCGGGTGGAGGGAGCAAGATGCCTGAGCCCAAGGTGGAGCTGATGGGCGAAGGGCTGGGGCTCTCGGCCGGCTCGCGGCCCAAGCTGGAGCTGAAGGACCTCTCCATCAGCTACACGGACCGGAAGGGGAAGCACGTCCAGGCGGTGGATGGGGTCAGCCTCACGGTGGCGAACAAGCCGGGGGTGGGAGAGCTGGCGGTCTTCCTCGGCCCCTCCGGGTGCGGGAAGAGCACGGTGCTCAAGGCGATCGCCGGGCTGCTCACGCCGGACTCCGGCACCATCGAGATCGACGGCGTCTCCGTGGACGGAAAGGGCCCCGGCCGGGATCGCGGGATGGTCTTCCAGAGCTACACGTCCTTCGGCTGGCTGACCGTGCGCAAGAACGTGGAGTACGGGCTCAAGCTCCAGGGCGTGCCGGCCAAGGAGCGGCGGGAGAAGGCGCTGGCGATCATCGAGCAGGTGGGGCTCAAGGACTTCGCCGAGTCCTACCCGCGGCAGCTCTCCGGCGGCATGAAGCAGCGCGTGGCGATCGCCCGGACGTTGATCAACCAGCCCAAGCTGGTGCTGATGGACGAGCCGTTCGGCGCGCTGGACCCGCAGACGCGCTGGGGGATGCAGGCGCTGATCCTGGACGTGCTCAAGAAGCAGGACAACACCGTCCTCTTCGTCACCCACGACATCAGCGAGGCCGTCTTCCTGGCGGACGTGATCTTCATCCTCTCCCACCGCCCGGCGCGGGTGCTCCACCGGATAGAGGTGCCGTACTTCGCGGAGCGCGAGCCCGCGCTCAAGCAGAGCGCGAAGTTCAAGCAGCTGGAGAACCACGTGCTGGAGCTGCTCCACTCGCTGGAAGTCCACGGCAACATCCGCATGGGGCTGTAGATGGCTTCCGAGAAGCCCAGCTACCTCAAGGCGGCGGTGCTCAACGTCTACAACCTCAGCCTGCTCGGCGGGGCGGCGACGCTGAGCCTGGCCACCGGGGACTACCTGCCGGCGATCATCGCGGCGGGGGCGGAGGCGCTGTGGCTGCTCTTCGGCCCGGACTTGAAGCCGTTCCAGCGGGCGGTGGACCGCTCGCACCGGGAGGATCAGGAGAAGGCGGACCGGGCGCGCGTGGCCAAGCTGATGGAGACGCTGCCGCAGCGGGAGTGGCAGCGGGCCCACGCGCTGGACGAGCTGCGCCGGGAGATCGAGCGGGACATGCAGCACAACCCGTCCTTCCAGGCGATCTTGATGCAGACGGAGATCGACAAGCTCTCTCAGCTGCACCAGTCGTTCGTCTCGCTCGCCGCGGCGTGCACGCGGGCGGAGACGTACCTGTCGGCCATGGACCCCAAGGAGCTCACCAAGCAGATCGAGATCCAGAAGGGAGTGGAGAAGAACATGAAGGATCCGACGGTGCAGGAGATCGCCCGGAAGAACATCCAGGTGCTCGAGCGCCGCACGGAGACGATCGCGGAGATCCAGAACTTCCTCGCGCGCGCCCGCGGGCAGATGAACCTGATCGAGAACTCGGTGCGCCTGCTCAGAGATCAAGTCCTCACCATGGCCAGCCCCACCGAGCTGGGAGATCAGCTGGACGACTTGATCGTGGGCGTGGACGCGATCCAGGCCTCCGCGCGCGAGCACGAGGCCATCCTCTCCAAGATCGGCATGGAGCCGCTCGCGCCAGTCTCCTCCGTGGGCGAGTCCGAGGACGCGGGGCCGGGCGGCCGCGGGCGCGTTCGAAGCTGACCGACCGGTGAGGGCGCCCGCGAAGATGCTTCTGCTGGGCAGCCTCTACCTCTCCCAGGGGCTGCCGTTCGGCTTCTTCACCCAGGCGCTCCCGGTGCTCCTGCGCGAGCAGGGCATGCCGCTGCCGAAGATCTCCCTGGCCAGCCTGCTGTCGCTGCCGTGGGCCTTCAAGTTCGCCTGGGCGCCGCTGGTGGACGCGGTGCAGGCGCCCAGGCTCGGGCGGCGGCGCGCGGTGATCCTCCCGCTGCAGCTGGGGGCGGCGCTGGCGCTGGCGGCGCTGGCGCTGGCGGGCTCCCCTGAGGCGACCGGGCTGCTCTTTGGCGCGGTGCTGCTCGTCAACCTCTGCGCGGCCACGCAGGACATCGCCACGGATGGGCTGGCGGTGGAGCTGCTCTCGCCCAGCGAGCGGGGGCTGGGCAACGGGCTTCAGGTGGGCGCCTACCGGGTGGGGATGATCATCGGCGGTGGGGTCATGCTCTGGGTGTTCGCCCGATCGGGGTGGGGGACGGCCTTCGTGGGGCTGGCGGCGATCCTCCTGGTCGCCACGGTGCCGGTGGCGCTCTACCGCGAGACGGCGGCGGTGGCGGTGCAGGCGCCGCGGCTGGAGCTGGCGCTGCTGAAGACGGCGTTCCTGCGCCCGGGCCTGCCGCGCTGGCTGCCGGTGCTCGCGCTCTACAAGTCCGGCGAGTGGTTCGCCACCGCCATGCTGCGGACCTTCTTCGCGGACGCTGGGGTCACCCTGGAAGAGCTGGGGACGATGCTGGGGCTGGTGGGGTTCTTCGCCGGCTTCGTGGGGGCCATGGCGGGCGGCGCGCTCACCCCGGTGCTCGGGCGGAGGCGGGCGCTCTTGCTGTTCGGCGCGCTGCAGACGGCGGCGATCGCCTCCTTCGCATTGGCCACGGTGAGCCCCACCCGCGCCATCTTCTATGCCGTGACGGTGGCGGAGCACCTGTGCAGCGGGATGGCCACCGCCGCGCTCTTCACCGCGATGATGGACTTCTCCCGGGAGGAGGAGGCGGGGACCGACTACACCGTGCAGGCCTCGGTGGTGGTGATCGCCACCGGGGCCGCGTCCGCGCTCTCCGGCCTCTCCGCGCAGACGCTGGGCTACGGCGGTCACTTCCTGGCGGCGGCGGGCTTGTCGCTGCTCGGCGTGGCGGCGGTGCTGCTCTACCGGCCGGTGCTCCCTGAGTTCGAGTTGCTCCAAAAGGCCGCAGTCGAGGTTCCCCCCCGGTCTCCCCGAGCGCAGTGAGGCCGCCGCCCCTTGGGCGGATCAATCAAGGCAAGAAACGTGAGCCGTCCGCTCAGCCCGAGCGAAGTCGAGGGCCCCACGAGCGAGAGTCCCTACGATCGGCGGGCCCTCGACTTCGCTCGGGCTGAGCGGGGCGCGGCAAGTTTCAGGTCAGCGCCGCAGGCGCGTAGTCGGTGTGCCCAGCATGGGCACGGTCAGGAGGTGCAAGTCCTCTGGGAAGCAGGTCGTAGCGACCCAAGCAACTCGCAAGGTTTGTCGGCCGCGAGGCCGGGACTGAAAGAAGCGATAGCGAAGCCACGGCTCGACGTACAGGAACCGGATTCGAGGCGGACATGCGAGGGGTGAGCGGACCGACGACCGCGAAACTCCCACGACCTAGGCGCGTGGACGTATATCCGGCGAGCGCGGGGCGAAGACCGGAGCCCTTACCTGGGGAGATCTCGCCTCGCGCCTGAAAGGGCGACGGCCGATGAGGCCGGAGCGAGAAGTCAGCAGAGGCCGTAGTAGCCACGAGCGCGCCGACAGGGATGGCCACCCGCCTACTGGAAGTCGGAAGGGCAGCGAAGGGTGAAGGGCCGAACGGTGAGGAGAGCGAACTCACGCCTAGCTCGACACTGTCGTGAACTCACAAGCTCCTGACGAGGAGGCCCGCTTGAAGGGAAGGGGTGAAGCTCCAACCCGACAACACGGGTGACGAGACAGAGTGGGCGCGAAGCGAACGAGACGTTCAGGAAAGGCCGCGCAACTGGCGGCAGAGAGGCGGGAAATCGCGATACGCCGCTCGAACCTCAACTCACCGAACCGCCGGATACGGTCCCGTACGTCCGGTGGTGTGGGAGGGGGCGCGGCGTGAGCCGCCCCCCTATCCCGATAGGGGCGGCACCTACGCCTGGTCTGCCCAAAGGTGATTTCGAGCTTGGGTGCCGCCCCTCGACTACGGGACTGAAGTCCCTACGCTCGGGGTGAACCGGGGGGCGCCACGCGGCCTGAAAGGCTCACAGCCTCTCGGGGTGAACGGTGGAGGGCCCTCGCCTCAACTTTCAGGTCCGCTAGGCCGGCGCGAGCGACTTCAGCACCCGCGCCCGCATCGCCTCGTCGCGCTTCTTGCCGCGCTCCTGCGCCTTGAGCCTCTCCACTTCGCGGGAGCGGGGCGGGCCGTGGACCTCGAGCTTGTCGAAGAGCTTGAACGTGGCCTTGGCGATCGCCTCCACGGCCTCTTCGAAGGCCCGCTGGTTGGCCTTGGACGGCGCGTTCATCCCGGACAGCTTGCGGACGTACTGCAGCGCCGAGGCATGGACCTCATCCGGCGTGGCCGGCGGCTCGAAGTGGTGGAGCGTCTTGATGTTGCGGCACATGCGAAAGTCTCCGAGGCGGGCGGCCCAGTGCAGAAGAACGCGGGTGCCGCCCGCGCGCATCCTGCCCGAGCCGCCCGGCCGGAGGCCAGGCGGACGGCCTACTGCTCGGCGATGTTGAACTCGGTGCGGCGGTTCTCGGCGCGGCCGGAGGCGGTGGCGTTGGAGGCGATCGGCTGGGTCTCGCCGAAGCCCACGGCCTCCATCCGGCCTGGATCCACCTTCCGCTTGATCAGCTCCGCCATCACCGAGTTGGCGCGGTTCTGGGAGAGCTTGAGGTTCGCCGCGTCCGGGCCCACCGAGTCGGTGTGGCCCTCAATCCGGATCTTCTTGATCTGGGGGTTGTCCTCGAGCGCCCGCCCCACGTCATCGAGGATCGCGAAGCTCTCCTTGCCGATGATCTTGGCCGAGCCGGTCTTGAACTTGATCTGCTGCTTGATCTCGATCTTGTCCTTCTTGACCACGACCATCTTGTACTTCTTGGGGCAGCCCTGCTCCTCCTTCACGCCGTACTCGTCAGGGCACTTGTCGGCGCGGTCGACCACGCCGTCCCCGTCCTTGTCCGAGTCCGGGCAGCCGTTGTTCTCGGCGGAGCCGGCGTCGTTGGGGCACTTGTCCTGGGCGTCCGGCATCCCGTCGTTGTCGTTGTCCAGGTCCGGGCAGCCGTCCGTGTCCTGGAAGCCGTCCTTGTCCTCGGGCTCGTCCGGGCACTTGTCCACGTCGTCGTTGATGCCGTCGCCGTCCTTGTCGACGACGGGGCAACCCAGGTTCTGGATCGGGCCGGCCTCGTTGGGGCACTTGTCCTTGTTGTCGAGCAGGCCGTCGTTGTCGTTGTCCAGGTCCGGGCAGCCGTCGTCGTCCTGGAAGCCGTCCTTGTCCTCGGCCTGGTCTACGCACTTGTCGAGCGGGTCCACCACGCCGTCGTTGTCCCGGTCCTTGGGCGCCTCCTCCGGGCAGCCCTGGTTGGAGAGCGGGCCGGGGATCAGCTTGCACTTGTCGTTGCCGTCGAGGACGCCGTCGTTGTCGTTGTCCGGCTCGGGGCAGCCGTCATCGTCCTGGAACTCGTCCCGGTCCTCGGGCGCGTCCACGCACTTGTCGTCCTTGTCGGCGATCCCGTCCCCGTCGGTGTCCGTCTCTTCAATCCGGACCACCAGCGGCCGGTCCGGCCGCTCCTTCACCAGCACCTGCTTGGGGCCGCAGTCGCGGGAGAGCGAGAGCGCCTTCTTCACCGCGTTGTCCGCGTCCCGGATGTGATCGTTGGCGCGGAAGCTGTTGCCCTGGGAGAGCTCCCCCATGGCGAAGTCCAGCGAGGCCTCCGCGGTGGCCAGCTGCACCGGCGCGCAGCGCAGGGCGCCGCCGCGGCGGGCGCGCTCCACGTCCACGCGGATCACCTCCGCCTCCGCGCGGATCTTGCTGCCGCTCACGCAGCCGAACGCCAGCGCCGCCGTCAGCACTACGAGAAGTCTGGGCATTTTCACGGGGCTCGCCGGGGTTGGCCGTCGGTGCCGAGATCAGTGGGGAGCGCGTCCGTCTTCACCGCGCTCATGGCCTTCTCGCGGGCCTCGTTCGCGTACTTCGACGCCTTCTGCGCGAACTCCACGCCCGCCTCGAAGTCGGAGTAGCCGACCTCTTCGCGCGCCTTCTTGATGTACAGGTTCGCGCTGGTCCATTCGTACTGCGCGTACTTCTCCGCGCCGGCGGTCTTGGCCGCCTGGATCTGCACGTCCGCATCGAGCAGGTAGGCCGTGGACTGGACCGGGCCGCAACCGACGAGCGCACCCACCGCGAGGACCGGCAGAAGACGACGCATGAGCGAATCTCCCTGCGAAAGGCGTAGCAGCCCCCTCCGGGAGCGTCAAGGATTTGGCCTTGGGTTTCGCGGAGATAGGAGCGCGAGCGGAAGGCGGGGCGCTGCCCTAGACTTCGGCCGCCTTGCTGCGCCGCGCCCTGCTCCTCGCCGCCTGCCTCTGCTCGCTCACGGCGTTTGCCGGATGGGAAGCCGAGCGCCACGTCAAGCGTCGCAATGAAGTGGAGCAGCTGATCTCGCAGATCATCCAGGGCCAGGGCGTCCAGGCGGCGATCTCCCGCATGGCGTTCCTGGACGAGCCGGACTACGCCGCGCGCCGCCTCACCGAGGCCATGCTGGACGCGGTGAACGAGCAGTCCCGCAGGGACCTGGCGCTGGCGCTGGCCCAGCTCAAGGCGCGCGCCGCGGAGCCCACGCTGGTGCGGCTGCTCAAGGACTCGGACTCGTCGATCCGGATGAGCGCGGCCCAGGGGCTGGGGCGGCTGAAGAGCCGCGCCGCGGACGGGCTGTTCCCGCTGCTCACCGACCCCTCGCTCGGGGTGCGGCGCGAGGCCGCGACCGCGCTGGGGGCCAGCCAGGACCGGCGCGCGGGCAAGGTGCTGGTGGACGCCGCCCGCAGGGAAGGCGAGCCCGAGGTCCGCGCCGCGATGCTGGCGGCGGCCGGTGCGGCGCAGGACAAGAAGCAGATCCCCGCGCTGGAGGGCTTCCTGCGCCACTCTTCTGAGAGCGCGCGCTACGGGGCCGCGCAGGGCCTGTGCCGGCTGGGAGCGCCCAAGGGGCTCGCCTTCGTGCGGCTGCGGCTGGCTTCCAAGGAGCGCTACGAGCGCCGCCGCGCGCTGGACCTCCTGGAGGGCGTGCCGCTCAAGATCTCCGGGGAGCTGCTCCGGCCGCTCCTGACGGACAAGGACCCGGTGGTGGCCACCACCAGCGCGCGGCTCCTGCTCCAGGCGGGCGAGCCGAAGATGCTCGAGTGGCTGGTGGTGGGCGCCTACAACGCCACGGGCGACGCCAAGCTCGCCCACGAGGATCAGCTGGAGCTGCTGCACCTGACGGACGAGCAGCGGGCGAAGATCCTCACCCGCGCCGGCGTGCTCAAGCGGGTGAGCCGATGATCTCCGCCGCGCTCGCGCTCGCGCTCGCGCTCACCGCCGGGCCGCTGCCCAGCGCGCCAGACGGCGGTGTGCCCTCCCACTGGGCGAGCGTGAGCGAAGCGGAGCGGCGGGCGGAGCTCTCCGCGCGCGCCGGCGCCCCCCTGGCGGAGCGGGTGCTCGCGGCCTCCGCAGGCTTCCTGGGGACGCCGTACGTCATCTCTCCTCTAGGGGAGGGGCAGGGCGTGGATCCGGACCCGCTCTCGCGCTTCGACGCGGTGGACTGCCTCACCTTCGTGGAGCAGACGCTGGCGCTGGCGCTGGCCCGGCGGGCGGAGGACTACGACGGGCTGCTGGTGGCGCTGCGCTACCAGGGGCAGACCCCGCTCTACGAGGAGCGAAACCACCTGATGGAGGCGCAGTGGCTGCCCTCCAACCAGAGGAAGGGCTTCCTGGTGGACGTCACCCGCGCGTATGGCGGCGAAGACACCGAGGTCACCTACAAGGTGCTCTCCGAGCGCAACTGGAGCTCCAAGTCCTCCCACGAGCTGGGGCTGCCGCCCGCGCGCCAGGCGAAGGGGCGCTTCGCGCTCAACATGATCCCCCTGGAGAAGGTGCTCGCCCACGCGCGCGCGGTCCCTTCCGGGACGCTTTTGGCGGTGATCCGGGCTGACCTGCCGCTCAAGGCCACGCGGATCACCCACGTGGGGTTCGTGGTGCAGAAGGGGAAGCGGACCTGGCTGCGCCACGCGGCGCGGAGCTTCGGCAAGACGGTGGACGAGGATCTCGAGTCCTTCCTGCTGCGCAACTCGAAGTACGGGAAGTGGAAGGTGGACGGCGTCAGCCTCTTCGCCGTGAAGGAGCCGGGCAGGGCGATGGTGGACTCGCGCTAGTGCGCGGCCACCGCCTCCGTCAGCCGGTCCACGTCCACCGGCTTGGAGAGGACGAGGTCGCAGGAGTCCGCGCCGTCAATCTCCGCGAAGCCCGAGACGAGGATGATCGTCACGTCCGGGCGCGTCTGCCGGACCTGCCGCGCCAGCTGGGTGCCGGCCAGCCCCGGGAGGGACTCGTCCGTGATCAGCACGTCCGCGTCATAGCGGTCCAGCTCGGCCAGCGCCTGCTCGGCGGACAGCGCGGTGCGCACCTCGAACCGCTCGCGCAACAGCTCCGCCAGGAGGGCGAGCGTGTCCTCGTCGTCCTCGATCAGCAGCACTTTGATGGCGGTGCGGCTCTCTTCCACGCTGCGTCAACAGCGCGTCCATGCCCGGCAAGTCCGTTGCCTGCCAACGGCAGGCCGGGGACCGGGCTAGCGAACGAGGCCGCGTTGGTTAAGCTTCGCCCCTGCGTAGGTTCTCGTCAGGAGGAGCACATGAAAGTGCTGGTGAAGGGCGTCCACGTGAAGCTGACCAAGGGCCTGAAGGAGTACGTGCAGGAGCACCTGGTGGAGCCGATCGAGCATTTCTACCAGGATGAGGCGGCCGAGATTGAGGTCCACCTCTGCGACAACAACGGCCCCAAGGGTGGGGAGGACCGCGAGTGCCGGGTCACCATCCGGATGCCGGGCTCCGCGGCCATCCACGTCACCGAGATGAGCGACAGCCTGCACAAGTCCATTGACCTGGCGCGGGACCGGATCTCGCGGGTGGCCAAGCGGGAGATCGAGAAGAAGCGCAGGCCGGCCTCCCGCCCGCAGAAGCCGGGAAAGGTACTGAGACAGGAGACAGAGGAGGACCTCGCCGAGCTGTGAGGGTGCGGCCATTTCCTTGCCGGGCGAAAACTCCTGACGCTATAAGCACTTGTTGTCCCTAGGGGAAGGACGGCACGGTGCGGCTCAAGTTTCTGCTCTTCGCCCTGTTGGTGATGGGGTTGTGGGTCGGCGCGCTCGCCGCCCTCTCGTCGATCCTCGGTCAGGCGCTCGTCGAGCAGGGCGGGCGCCAGGCCGAGGTCGCTGCCGCTGCGGCGGCGCGCTCCGCCGGCGTACGCCGCGCGCTGGTGCTCAAGGTGGCGCTCGCGCCGCTGGGCGAAGGCGCGGTGGTGAACGCCGCCGCCAAGGGGCGCACCGCCGAAGCGCACGCCAAGCTCTTCGAGGCGGTGCGGACCGCCGCGGCGGCGGCCACGCCGGAGGACGTCCGCGGAGATCTCATCGTCGCCTTCCTCCCTGAGGGGGACGGCGCCGAGGCGCTGGTGACCCGCGGCCCCGCCGGAGAAGAGAAGGTGGAGGGGCTGGACGCGGCCGCGGTGATGAAGGCCGGCGGCGAGGGCGCGATCGTCGCCGTGGGCCCCACCCAGCACCAGTTCGCCAGCACGCCGATCGTCACCGCCGGGCTGCCCGAGCCGCGCCGCGTGGGGACGTTGGCGGTGGGGCTGCCGCTCTTGCCGGCCCGCTTCGCGGAGGGGCTGGTGCGCGAGCTCGGCCTGTCCACCGTCAAGCTGCTCGAAGGCGGAAAGGTCGTGGCCGAGGGCGGCGTGAAGGGCGCCGCCGCGGGCGCGGAGAAGAACATCCCGCTGGGGAGCGTGGGGATCGTGGAGCGGGGCGGCTCGCTGGGGCTGGGCCCCATCCAGTTGCCGCTGCTCACGCAGGGGGACGTGCTGGGCGGATCCGCGCCGGTGGCCATCGCCTCGCGGCAGGCGCTCCAGGGCACCCCGTTCGAAGTCCTCGCCGTGGTGAGCCTGCGCCCGGCGATGAAGGGGCTCGCGGAGGCGCAGCAGGTGGCGGTGCTGGCGCTGGCGGGGCTCCTGGTCTGCTCGTTCGTCTTCATGCTCCTCATCGGCTCGGGCGCGAGCGCCGCGCGCGGCGAGCGCGAACCGATGACCGATCCGGCGCTGCGCGCCGCCAACAAGGGCGAGGTCCTCAAGCTCGGCTTCGACGCCTCCGGCGCCAACCCGGTCGCGCCACCCGCGGAGCCCCCGCCGCCAGAGCCCAGCCCGGACGACTTCCAGTTCGCCCCCAAGCCGCCGTCTCCGCCTTCCTCTCTGGAGCTGCCGCCGGTGCCGGACAGCGCGCTGCCGCCGCCGGCGGGCACCGCGGCTGCGGATCCCTTCGCCGCGTTCGACTCGGACCGCGCCCCCACGCGCGCGTACCCGGTGGCCGGGGAAGACCCGTTCGGCGGCCAGGAGCAGCCCGCGGACGGCGAGCCGTTCAACCCGGACGCCACCCGGGTGGCGGCGGTCTCCGACGAGCTCTTGCGCGCCAGCGCGCGGCCCAGCGGTGAGCAGCCCGCGCAGCAGGTCTCCAACGGCGCCCCGCCCCGCGCCGGGATGCGGGCCCCGGCCATCCCGCCGCCGCCCCCGCCAATGACCAACCCGGGGGCCAGCCCCCAGGGGGACGAGGCCCACTTCCAGGACGTCTACCGGGAGTTCGTCTCCACCCGCGAGCGCTGCGGGGAGGCGGCGGACGGCCTCACCTACGAGAAGTTCGCGGCCAAGCTGAAGAAGAACCGCGAGCAGCTGATCCAGAAGTACAACTGCAAGACGGTGCGCTTCCAGGTGTATGTCAAGGAGGGCAAGGCCGCCCTCAAGGCAACGCCCGTGAAGGAGTAGGGGAAAGTCGCCTACCCCAGTTCCAGTTGGCGGGCCGATGTGGCATTCAGTAGGTGCATCGGTCGCGCCCGATCCAGGTGAAGGGTCCGAGTTGGCTAGCCGCGCGTGGGTTGGAGCCGCGATGGCGAACGGTGTGCTTTCGCTGTGGAGAGAGCCGGAGGGGGCATCCGGTCGTGAAGCCGAGCTGTCCGCGCTCCTGAGGGAGCGGGAGGACGCCCAGGCGCAAGCGCGGGCGCGGTTCGTCTTCGTGAAGGGGCCCCGCGGGGTCGGCAAGAGCCACCTCTTCTCCCTGTTCCGGCGCGCGGCGGTCGCGCAGGGCGCGGTGGTCTTCGAGGCTCCGTCCGGCCGCGAGGCCCGCCGCCCCTTCGGCCTGTTCGCCGAGCTGACCCGGGAGCTGCTGGATCACGCCGGCCACGCCGGCACGCCCATGCCCGCGCTCGCGGCGCTCTCCAAGCGGCTGGCCCCGCTGCTCGGGGCGGGCGCGCCCGCCGGGGTCATGGCGGACGTGCGGGTGGAGCTCTACGACGCGGTGGGGGAGCTGATGGCGCTCGTCTCCCCGCGCAAGCCGGTCTACCTGCTGCCGGATCTGGACGCCGCGGATCCCGCCTCGCTGGAGCTCTTCCGCTTCGTGGCCGCGGTGGCCAGCGCCCCCGAGTCGCGGGTGGCCGGGCTCTTCGTGGCCAGCTACCGGGATGACGCGCCGGCGCCCGCCGCGCTCGCGGACGTGCTCGCGCGCGTGGAGGCGCGGACGCTCCCCTTGAGCGGATTGGACCTGGAGGGGATCCGCACCTACTTGGCGCGCCAGGCGGTGGCGGAGCGCCTCTTCGAGGCCACCGGCGGCCTGCCGGACGCGCTCGAGGAGCTGTTGGGCCAGCGCTCCGAGAAGCCGGTGGAGCTGTTCCTGCGCCGGGTGGAGCGGCAGGGTGGGCTCGCGCAGGACGTGCTCGCGCTGCTCGCCGTCTCGCCCCAGGCGCTCCCCGCGGCCCGGCTGGCGGGCGCGCTCGGCGGGCTCACTGGCGCCGTGGAGGCGGGGCTGCTGGCCGCCGCCCTGGACGCGCTGGTGCGCGAGCGGATGCTGGCGGTGCGGGTGGCCGCGGGCGAGCCGCTCTACCGCTTCAGCCGCGAAGGAGATCAGCGCGCCTGCCAAGAGCGCAGCGGCCAGCGCGCGGCGGCGCTCCGGCGCGCCCTGGGCGAGGAGCTGCGGCGCGCAGGGGAGCTGCCGGCCGCCGCGGAGCTGCTGCTGGAGGTGGAGCCGCACGCGCACGGCGCCCAGGTGGCGGTGGCCGCCGCGGACGCGCTCGCCGCGCGCGGCGCCCACGCCGAGGCCGCCGCGCTCTACGCGCGGGCGCTGCCCCACCTGGATGAGGCCGCCCGCGCGCTGGCGCACCGGCGGCTGTCGGAGATCTGCGCGGCGCAGGGAGACTTCCGCGCCGCGCTCGGCCACCTGGGCCGCGCCCGGGGCCGCGGCGTGCGCAACGTGGAGCAGACCGCGGAGCTGGCCAACCTCGGCGCCCGGTACCTGGTGAAGCTGGGGCGGCTGGCGTTCGCGGAGCGGCTCCTGCGGCGCGCCGGGGAGCCGGCGGACGCCGCGCTCGCCGCGCACCTCACCGCCACGCGCGTGGAGCTGCTCTTCCTGCGCGGCCGCCCCGAGGAGGCCCTGGCGCTCGCGCGGGCTCGGCTGCCGCAGCTGGCGGCGTCCTTTCCCGCCCAGGCGCTCGCGGTGCGCAACTTCGTGGGGCGCGCCCACCTGCTCAAGGGTGAGCTGGCGGAGGCCGAGGCCGCCTTCTCCGCCAACCACGCCGGGGCCACCGCGCAGGGGCTGGCGCCGCTGGCGGCCGAGGCGATGGTCAACCTGGGCGTGGTGGCCCACAAGCGCGGGGACAAGGAGCGCGCGCTCACCTGCTACACCGCCGCCTTCGAGGCCGGCGCGGCCCGCGGGCCGGTGCAGATGCGCGCGCACGCGAACTTGGGGTCCCTCTACGCGGACGCCGGCCAGTTCGAGCTGGCGCTGGATCACCTGGAGCGCGCGCTGCAGGCCTTCTCCCGCCTGGGGAGCCAGCGGGACGTGGCGCAGGCGGCCTCCAACCTCGCCCGCCTCACGCTCTTCTTGGGAGAGCTGGAGCGCTCGGGCGAGCTCTCCCGCCACGCGCTGCGGCTGGCGCGGGAGAACAAGGACCCCTACCTGGAGGCGAGCGCGCTGCTCAACCTGGGCAGCGCCGCGCTGGACCGCGCGGACCCCGCGCAGGCGCGCGCGCTCCTGGACGAGGCGCGCGGCGGCTTCACGCAGGTGGGGAGCGTGGGCTTCGCCGCCTATGCGGCCGCCCTCAAGGCGCGGGCGCACCTGGCGCTCGGGGAGCGCGCCCAGGCCACCGCGGAGCTCTCGCGCCCAGACGTGGAGCGCGGGGCGCAGGAGCTGTCCGCGGCCTGCATCGAGGTGGAGCTGGCGCGCGGCGAGCTGGCGCTGGCGCACGGAGATCTGCTGGGCGCCTCCCGCGCGGTGGCGCGGGCGCGCGAGGCGCTGCTCTCGCAGCCGGAGCTGGAGGGGCCGTTCCGGGTCTACTTCCTCTCCGGCCGCCTCAAGCACGCCGCGGGAGACGCCGCGGGCGCCGCCGCGGAGATGGCGCGCGCCAACCGGCTGCTGGACGAGCTGCTCGCGCGGGTGCCGCCTGCGCACCGGGCGCGCTTCGCCGCCGTCCCGCGCCGCGCCGAGGTCCTGGGCGCGTCCGTGGAGCCGGAGCTGCGGCTGCCGCGGCTCTCGGTGGAGCCCGCCGCCGAGCCCTCGGGCGCGCTGCACGGGCTGATCGGCCGCTCGCCGTCCCTCACCCGCGTGGTGCGGCAGCTCCAGCCCATCGCCCGCTCCTCCGCCACGGTCCTCATCCGCGGCGAGAGCGGCACCGGCAAGGAGCTGCTCGCCGAGGCCATCCACCAGCTCTCCTCCCGCAAGGGGATGCCGCTGGTGAAGGTGAACTGCGCGGCCATGGTGGAGGAGCTCCTGCTCTCCGAGCTCTTCGGCCACGAGCGCGGCGCCTTCACCGGCGCGGTGCGCGAGCGCAAGGGGCGCTTCGAGCTGGCCGAAGGCGGGACGCTGTTCCTCGACGAGATCGGCGACATCACCCCCAAGTGCCAGGTGGCGCTGTTGCGCGTGCTCCAGGAGCGCGAGTTCGAGCGGGTGGGCGGCACGCGGACGCTCAAGGTGGACGTCCGGGTGATCTGCGCCACCAACCGGGATCTCGAGGCGCTGATCGCCCAGGGGCGCTTCCGCCAGGACCTCTACTACCGGCTCAAGGGCGTGATGCTGGAGCTGCCGCCGCTGCGCGAGCGGCCCGAAGATCTCCCCGTCCTGGCCGGCCACTTCCTGGAGAAGGTCGCCAAGGAGCGGCGCGAGAGCCCCAAGCGGCTCTCCGAGGACGCGCTGGCCCTGCTCGCGCAGCACGGGTGGCCGGGCAACGTGCGCGAGCTGGAGAACGTGCTCGCCTCCCGCCGGCCCCGCTCGCCATCGAGGAGCCCTTCGAGGACGACGACGAGGCCCCGCTGGCGCCGGCCGCTGCCGTTGCCTCGCCGGGCGCCGCCGTCAGCTCCGAGCCGGCGCTGGACTACTACGCCTTGGCGCGCAGCCGCGGGCTGTCGCTCCGGGATCTGCGGCACGAGGTGGAGATGCAGTGCATCCGCCGCGCGCTGCTGGACGCCAACGGAAACATCAGCGAAGCCGCGCGGCTGTTGGGCGTGAAGCGCTCCCGCCTCTCCCAGATCGTCAACTCGGAGCCCTCGCTCAAGGAGGTGGCCGATGGCCGCTGAGAGCCGGGTCCCGGGCTTGCAGGAGTCCAGCATGATGAAGTGGATGAGCGTTGCATTCCTGGCGATGGCCCTTTCGGCCTGTGGACCGGAGCTCCCCGGTGAGGAGGCGGCCTCCGCCCCCGCGCCGGCGCTCGGGACGTCCCAGGCGGGGCTGGGGGCCGCGCCCATCAACCCGGGTACCCCCGGCGCTACGCCCCCGGGAACCGTGGGGAACGTGCCGGTGACTGCCACCTCCACGGTGCAGCCGCTCACCACCGCCGTGGATCCGCTCGCGGTCCCGCAGGACCCCATCCCCTGCCTCAACACCCACCCTGACGCCAACGCCACCACCCCGGTGCTGAAGGCCCCGTAGCGCCGCCGCTTTCCTAACGGATCAGGGCGAGAGCGGCAGCACCACGCTGAAGAGGGCGCCGCGCCCCACCTCGCCGCCCACCTCCAGGCGGCCCCCGTGCTCCTGGCAGATGCGGGCGGCGATGGCGAGCCCCAGCCCGGTCCCGCCCTCCTTGGTCGTGAAGTACGGCTCGAAGATCCGCGCCCGGTCCTCGGGCTTGATCCCCGGCCCCGAGTCCTCCACGTCCACGCAGGCCCAGGCGCCGCTGCGCCGGACGCGCACGGAGATCTTCCCGCCGCCCAAGAGCGCGTCCTGCGCGTTCTTGATCAAGTTCACCAGCACCTGGGTGAGCTGATCCCGGTCCGCCTGCACCCGGACGCCCGGCTCGAGCGCGGAGGAGAGGGAGATCCCCGGCGGCGGCGAGGCGTAGAGCGAGAGCACCTGGCCGGTGAGCTCGGCGAGCTCCAGCGGCTGCAGGACCGGCTTGGGGAGCCGCGCGAAGCGGGAGAACTCGTCCACGATCCTTCGCAGCCGGTCCACCTCCTCCAACACCGCCCCCGCGCTCTCCTGGAAGAGCTCGGGGAAGCGCGGGCTGTGCGCCTGGTTCGCCGCCATCAGCGTCTCCAAGGACATCCGGATGGGCGTGAGCGGGTTCTTGATCTCGTGGGCGAGCCGGCGCGCCACCTCCTCCCACGCGGCCACGCGCTCGGAGGCCACCAGCTGCGCGGTGGTGCGGCGCAGCTCCCCGGTCATCCGGTTGAAGGCGCTGATCAGCTCGGCCACCTCGCCGCCGCCCTGCACGGGCACTTGATGATCCAACTCGCCCGACCCCACGCGGCGCACGCCGGCGGCCAGCGCCTCGAGCGGGCGGGTGATCCGCCGCGCCACCAGGAGCGTCACGCCCACCGCGAGCAGCACCCCCACCACCACCACGATCGCGAAGGCGGTGAGGATGCCCCGCTCGGCCGCCAGCACCGGCGCGCGCGAGAACTTGAGGCGCACCCTCGCCTCCGGCGAGAGCTCCAGCGTGCGCTCGAGCACGGGTGGCTCGGCTGCGCCGGCGGCGGCCACCAGCTCGTTCTCGCTGGAGAGCAGCTCCACCCGCGCGGAGGTGAGGTTGGCCAGCCGGGCGGCCACGCCTTCGTCGAGCAGCGCGCCGCCCACCACCCAGATCTTCAGCTCGCCGTACTCCATGGGCTCGGCGGCCACGAGCGCCGGCCGCCACCCCACGCCGGCCTCGCTGGCCACCTCCACCCGCAGGGGAACGGCGCCCGCGGGGCGCGCCTTCGCGAAGGCGTGCAGCGCCGGGTCCGGATAGCCAATGCGGGCGCGGACCTGGCCTGAGGAGAGGATGGTCCCCGAGTCGTCCAGGAGGGTGAGCACGGACAGCCCGCGCGCCTGCATCAGCCGGCGCGCGGCGTCCTTCATGTCCGCGGTGTTCCGCTTGGCGAGCACGTCCTGGGCGAGCTGGGTGAGCGCGTCGCTGCCGGCCAGGTCCACCACCGCCTGGCGGACTTCGGTGCCCCGCTGCTCCAGCGAGGCCGCCGCCGCGTCCCTGGCGCGCACCATGCGCGAGGCCAGCTCCGCCTCCAGCGTGTGGCGGAGGTTGTCGATCGCCTTGGGGACCACCAGGATCAACGGGACCACCGCCAGCGGGGCGAAGACGAGGACGAGCCGGGAGCGCAGGCGCATGGGTTCTCAGTGCTCCGGCCCGGCGCCGAGGAACGCGTCCGCGAACGAAGGCAGGCCCTGGCCGTCCCGGATGAGGCCCCACACCGGCTGGGCGCTCTGCACCGAGAGCCCCTGCGCGTAGAGCGGCACCAGGGAGAGGGACGGGGCCAGCGCGTTGGCGCGCTCGCGGGCGCGGGCGTCCCGCGCGGCTGGGTCCGGGAGCGCGCCGATCGCCGAGAGCTCCGGGCCCAGCAGCTCCGGCCGCCCCGCCGCGTCCAGGGCCAGGGCCAGCGCCAGCGAGGGGACCGGCGGCAAGAGCACGCTGTGGAGGACGAGATCGAAATCCCGCGCCGCCAGCCGCGCGCGCAGCTGGGCGCGGGGCAGGGGCAGGCGGTGGAGCACGTAGCCGCGGTCGTGGAGCATCAGCTGCAGCCGCTCCGCCACTTCGCGGTGATCCGGGTTCTGGGCGTCATAGAGGACGCTCACCTGCCCGGCGGCGGCGCGGCGCGCGGGGACGGGGGCAGGGCGCGGCGCGGGCTCCTGCGGCAGCAGCGCGGGAGGGAGCAGGCCGTTCATGGGGACCGCGGGCTGGCGCACGAAGAGGTGGGTGAGATCCGCCCGGTCCACGCCCGAGGCGAGCGCCTGGCGCAGCGCCTCGCTGGTGCGGGTGGGCTGGAGCACCAGGTAGGTGGCGTAGAGCGCGGGCCCGCCGGCGTCCGGCTGCGCGCCCGTGATCTGCGGCGCCCCGAGCACCACCTGCGCCTGCTCCAGCGCGAAGAGCTGCTTGGCGCCGCGCTCGTCGGTGGCGGTGACGGTCAGCTTGTCCGCGAAGGGGCGCCCCTGCGGGTACAGCGGCTGCGCCGCGAGCGTCAGAGGCGAGGCCTCGGACGAGAAGGGCCCCAGCCCCTGGGGCCGCGGTGTGGCTCCCGGCCGGGTGACCACCGCGGCCAGCGCCGGGGCGCAGAGCGCCCGCTCGAGATCCGGGAAGGGGTAGCTGAGCGAAAGCTCCAGCGAGGAGGAGCTGGCCGGGGCGGGGAGCCTCCCGCTCTGCAGCTTCAGCGGCGCGAGCAGCGCCCGGTACGGTGAGGCGAGGACGCGCGAGAGGCTGGCCGCCACGTCCCGCGCCAGGAGCGGCGTGCCTCCGGACAGCCGCAGCCCCGGCCGCAGCAGCACGCGCAGCTGCGACGGCGAGGCCCAGGTCAGCTCCTGGGCGAGCAGCGGCAGCGCCCGCCCCTGCGGGTCCAGCCGGCACAGGGCGCTCGCGCTCGCGGCGAGGACGGCTGCCTCCGCCGGGGTGTCCGCGAGCAGCGGATCCGCCTCCAGGGCCGGGGCCACCGCCGCGACCTTCAGCGTGCCGCCGTAGCGCGCCCGCGAGGCGGCCAGGCCGGGCAGGGCCAGCGCCAACGCCGCGGCGAAGAGCGCTCGTACCGCGTGGCGGCTCACGGGGAGATCCTCCTGGCGACGATCAGCTCGCCCGTGCCGTCCGGCAGCCAGACGCCGAGCACCAGCTCCTGCTTGCCGTCCCCATCCAGATCCGCCCCCGCCAGCTGCAGCACGCGGCCGCGCGGCACCGGCTGCTCCCAGCGCGCGGGCCCTTCCGCGCCGCTGAGCACGCGCAGCGCGTCCGGCTCGGGCGAGAACTGCGGCGCGCTGGTGGCCACCTCGGCGCGCCCGTCCCCGTCCAGGTCCACCAGCGCGCTGCCCGCTCCCAACCCCTGGAGGGAGAGGGCGGCGCGCTCGCGCAGCCAGCGGCCGCCGCCGTCCGGGAAGACGTAGAGCTGCTCGGGGCCGGCGGCGCCCTGGAAGACGGAGGCGGTGGTGAAGGGCGCGGGGGCGGCGGACGGCGGCGCGCCAGTCAGCGTCACCTCCGGCGCGAAGAGGTTGAGCCCGGCCAGGAGCTTCCCGGTCAGCTGCGCGTCCCGGTGGCGGGCGAGCACCGCGTCGTCGGTCTGCGCGGTGGGGCGGAAGCCCTGGCGGTCGAACGCGAGCAGCTCCCCCTTGGCGCGGCGCCCGGACGCGTAGGCGACCTTGCCGGGGCGGCCCCCGAGCACCGCCACCGCGCCGAACGGCTCGCGGCACGGGGTGGGGGAGGCGGGCAGGGCGCGGTGCTCGCGGCGCGCCAGCACGGCGCCGGTGGACGAGAGGGCGATCACCTCTTCGTCGGTGAGCACCACCACCTCGTCCTTGCCGTCCCCGTCCAGATCTCCCGCCGCGAGCGCGGCGGAGGGGAGCGGCAGCTTGGCGAAGGTGGCCAACGCCAGCTTGAGCTCCCCGGGCGGGGCGGGCCCCACCAGCGGCGCGGAGAGCAGCGCCAGCGCCTGCGCGTCCGCCTCCACCGAGCTCAAGAGCGCGGCGGCGGGCGCGGGCGGGCGGGTGCGCGCGGCGCCGGACCAGAAGTTCACCCAGGTGCCCAGGAGATCTCCGCGGGCGGTGAGCGCGCCCTGCTCCAGCGCCAGCGTCAGCCGCACCAGCGAGCGGGCGCCGGCGTCGCGGGCCAGCCCCTCCGCCGCGTCCGCGGAGGGCGCGTCCAGCGCCTGCGGCGAGAGCTTGGCGCGGGAGAGCTGCGCCGCGAGCAGGGTGGTGAAGGCGCGCGCCAGCTCTGGGCTCGCCGCGCGCACGTGCAGGGCGACTGGCGGCTCCACCTTCTGGCGGGAGAGCTCGTTCGCGGTGGCCGCGGCGAGCCGGGTCAGCGCGGTCTCCTGGGGCGAGGCGGCCCAGGCCCACGTGCTCCAGAGCGCGAACGCCGGGAGGAGCCAGCGGAGCGCGGCCCGCCTCGAGCGGACCGGTTGGGTTCGAGTGCGTGCGCCGCTGTGCACGCATGGGCCCCGCGGTGGCGCCTCGGGCCGCGTCGGGTTGCCGTGCCCGCTTCGGGCGTGACGAGCCACTTGCGGAACTGTGAAGGGTTGCGGGGGAGAAATCCCCGTTTCCATGCACAGTTCAGGGCAGCGCGCGCGAGCGGCATCCATCCTGGCTCCGCACGTTAGCGCTCCGGCCGCCGAGTTCGTGAGGCGGGTCACGGCCCCTTCTTGGTGCCGTCTTCCATCAGGAATCGGCTCGGGTCCGCCTGCCCCGGGGGCGGCGCCTCGGTGGTGGGGGCGGTGCCTTCCAGGAAGGGCTCATTGCGCCCCGGGACGTGCGCGCCGGCGAGCAGCCCCGTCTGGGGATCCACGCGGGCGGTGACGATCCCCGGCGGGACTTCGAACTCGCGGGCGGGCAGCCCCTCCTGCGCGGCGCGCATGAAGCCCAGCCAGAGCGGCAAAGCGGTGCGGCCGCCGGTCTCGCCGGTGCCCATGCTGTCGTGGTTGTCGAACCCCACCCAGGCGGTGGTGACGAAGTCCGCGGTGTAGCCGGAGAACCAGGCGTCCCGGTACTCGGAGGCGGTGCCGGTCTTGCCCGCGGCGGGGCGGTTGAGCTCGCGCACCGCGGTGGCGGTGCCCTGCTCCACCACGCTGCGCATCAGGGACGTGGCCATGTACGCCACGTTGGGCGGCAGGTGCTCCTCGAACGCGGCCTGGTGCTCCTCGAGCACCACGCCCTTGGCGTCCAGCACCCGGATGAGGGTGATCGGCTCGGCGTAGCGCCCCAGCGAGTGGAGCGTGGCGTAGGCGTTGGCCAGCTCCAGCACCTTCACTTCGCCCGTGCCGAGCGCGAGCGTGAAGTTCTCCGGCATCTCCGAGGAGATGCCCGCCTTCTTGGCGAAGTCGATCGCCACCGCCGGGGTGAGGTCCTCGATCAGCCGGACGGAGACGGTGTTCTTCGAGTTGGTGAGCGCCTCGCGCAGGGTCATCGGCCCCTTGAAGATCCCGTCCTCGAAGTTGCGCGGCTTCCACACCTTGCCGGTGTAGGGGTCCCGGATCGGATCCGGCGCGTCGTTCACGATGGAGAGCGAGGTGTACTTCTGGCTCGCCAGCGCCGCGGCGTACAGGAAGGGCTTGAAGGAGGAGCCGGGCTGCCGCTTGGCCTGCGTGGCGCGGTTGAACGGGGAGAGCAGGAAGTCGTAGCCGCCGGTCATCGCCACCACGTGGCGGGAGACGGGGTCGATCACCACCAGCGCGCCCTGCACCTCGGGGAGCTGATCCAGCGTGGCCTCGAGCGCGGCGGGCGCGGGGACGGCGCGGGTCACCTTCACCCGGACCAGGTCCCCCACCTTGAGCACGTCCGACATCTGCTTGGGGGTGGGGGTGAACTTGCCCACGCCGCGGGGGCGCGCCCAGCCCACGGTGGAGAAGGAGATGAGCGCGGTGCGGCCGATCAGGTCCACCTCCGCGCGCTTGGCCTTGTCGTCCACGGAGCGGACCCAGCCGGTGAGCCGCATCCCCTCCTGGAGGGGGCGCAGCGCCACCTCGCGGGTGAGCAGGACGTCCGGCGAAGGCGGGGCCTCGCCCTCCTCGGCGGGGACCTCGGTCTTCTCCTCGGCGCCCTCGTCCTCGCTCTCCGGCGCGTCCTTCTGCGCCAGCCGGCTCAGGTCCGCGAGCATCACGTCGTCCTGGGCGCGCTTGCCGGCCTCGTCAATCCGGTGGGAGATGAGCGGCTTGAGCTGCGCGAACCGCTCGGCGCTCAAGGTGCCCAGCGGGCCGCGGTAGCCCATCCGCCGGTCCACCGCCTCCAGCCCTTCGCGCACGGCATCGTCGGCCATCTGCTGCAGCCGGACGTCCATGGCGATCTCCACCCGCATCCCGTTCTCCAGGATCGCCTGCTCGCCGTAGCGGGAGAGGAGCATCCGGCGGATCTCCTCGGCGTAGTACGGCCCCACCGCGCTGGGCGGCCGCGGCGCGAGCACCAGCGGCTTGGCGAACTCCTTGTCCGCCACCGCCTGCGGGATGAAGCCGTGCCGCGCCATCTGGGTGAGCACGTACTTCTGGCGCGCCTTGGCCCGGACCATGTTGGTCTCCGGGTTGATCCGCTGGGGGATCTGCACCGTGCCCGCCAGCGAGGCGGCCTCGCCCAGCGAGAGATCCTTGGCGTGCTTGCCGAAGTAGTAGAGCGCCGCCTCTTCAATGCCGTAGCGGTTGTGACCGAAGTAGATCTGGTTCAGGTACAGGCCGAGGATCTGATCCTTGGTCAGCGCCTTCTCCATGCGCGGGGTGAGGATCCACTCCTTGATCTTCCGGCTCAGCGTGCGCTCCTGGCTGAGCAGGATGTTGCGGCAGGCCTGCTGGCTGATGGTGGAGGCGCCGGTGGCGTGGCCGCGCAGCACGCCCATCACGCCGGCGCGCAGCATGCCCACGTAGTCCAGGCCTTCGTGCTGGTAGAAGTCCGCGTCCTCGGCGGCGAGGAAGGCGTTGCGCACGAACGTGGGCAAAGACTCCACCTGCACCAGGGTGCGGCGCTCCTTGTAGTACTCGGCGCAGACCTTCCCGTCCGCGCAGGTCACCTTCGTCACCTGGGGCGGCTTGTAGACGCGCAGCGCCTCCACGGAGGGGAGCGCCCGGCCGTAGTAGAGGAACGCGCCCACGCCGGCGAGCACCGCGGCGATCGTCCCCAGCACGCCGAGCAGCACGGCCCGCTTGAAGTAGCGCCAGAGGCGGCTGCGCAACCCTTGCGGCGAGCGCGAGCGGGACGGCGGGGGCCTGGGGGTGGCAGGTCGAAGCGAGCGGGCGGCGTCCATGGGAGAGCGGCGGGAGGTTAGCGCCGCGCGCAGGCGGCGGGAACCTGCGTCTGTCCGGTGGCTCTTGAACATGGCTTTTCAGGTCACCCGGCGGCCGAGCGTTGCAATTCGAGGAAGAGGCTTCACGGCTCAGGGAGCAGGTCGGCCTCGGGGGCCTCCAGCGCCTCGCCCGGCGAGGAGGAGGCCACGCGCGCCACCCGGCGGGAGTTGACCTGGGCCTTCACGTACTTGGGCGAGAGGCTGGTGGCCGTGCTGAAGGCGAGCTTCGCCTCCTCCACGCGGCCCACCCGCTCCAGCGCCACGCCGAGGTTGTTCTGCACGTAGGCCACCATCGGCAGCAGGTCCGCGGCGCGGGTGAGGACCTCCACCGCCTCCTCGTTCTGGTTGGCCCGCAGGTAGGCGAAGCCCAGGTTGTTGAGGGCGTAGCCGTGCTCGGGGTCCAGCTCCGTGGCCTTGCGGAACAGCTCGATGGCGCGGGCCAGCTCTCCGCGGGTGAGGTAGGCGCGCCCCATCACGTGGAAGGCCTCCGCCTGCTCGCCGTCCCGCATGAGCGCGGCCTGGGCCGCCTCGAGCGCCTGGCGGGTCCGCTTCATCCCCACCAGCACCCGCGCCTGGCGGATGAGCGGCTCGGGATCCGCGGGGGCCAGCTGCGCGGCGCGGCCGAGCGCGTCCGCCAGCACCTGGCTGGGACCGGTGAGCTCGCTCACGCGGATGACCAGGTTGAGCGCTTCGATCTCCGCGGGGTCGTGGTGCAGCGCCTTGCGGGCCTCGGTGAGCGCGCCCTCGAAGTCGCCGGTGGCCTTGAGCACCTTGGCGCGGGCGAGGTGGTCCACGTCCGTGCGGTGCGAGTGCTCGATGGCGAGCGGATCCACTGGGAGCGCGGCGCTGCCGCCGTCGAAACCGGCGAGGGCGGCGGGCGCGGCGGCGATCGGCGCGAGCGCGGCCTGCGCGGGGGAGGGCGGGCTGGAGGGGGCGGGCTCGCGGCAGGCGGAGAGGGCGAGCGCGGCGCCGGTGCAGGCGGTGAGCAGGAAGGTCTTCACGGTGGGGTGTCCTTTGAAGCGGGTTCGCACCCCGTCGGTTGCCAGCGATGTGCCAGGGGCCAACCACCCGCATCGCCTAAGGAGAAGGGGGACGCGGGCGCCCAACCGCGGCCCGCTGGCCGCGCCGGCAAAGGGTGCTACGACACGCCCCGCGCATGAAGATCCCCCAAGGGGCGTGGACGCTGGTGAAGGAGGTCGCTCGGCACCTGCTGCGGCGGCCGGTGATCGGGCTGGTGGCGTTCGCTCGCACGGAGGACGGCCGGCTGGTGCTGATCCGCCGCTCGGACACCGGGCAGTGGGCGCTGCCCGGCGGCACGCTCGAGTGGGGAGAGACGCTGCGCTCCACGCTGCGGCGGGAGCTCCTCGAGGAGGCGGGCGTGGAGGTGCTCTCCGAAGGCGAGCTGCTCGGGGTCTACTCGGCGCCGGGGCGGGACATGCGCTTCCACGCCGTCACCGTGGTGGTGGCGGCGAAGGTCTCACCGCCCGCGCGGCCCCCCGTGAACCCGCTGGAGATCCTCGAGGTGCGCCTGTTCCGGGAGGAAGAGCTGCCCGCCGAGCTCTCGCACCAGATGACGGACGTGCTCGCCAACGCCCGCCGCGGCGCCCTGACCTGGGAGTAGCCGGGCGGGCGTTGGGCGCGCTGTTGAGCATCGAGCGAAGCGCTCGAACTGCGGGGCGGAACGGCGGGGGCCTCCGGTACGGTTCAAAAGAGATGGCGGCTCCCCCCAACGCTGTACAGGCGCCGAACGCGGCGACCGCGAGCCTGGAGTTCCAGGCGCAGGTGCTCGCCCACGTCCAGGACAGCATCATCGTCACCGACCTGGACGGGAAGATCGTCTTCTGGAACGCGGGGGCCACCGCGCTCTTCGGCTACTTGCGCGAGGAGATGCTGGGCAAGACCCCGTCCCTGCTCTACCCGGACAGCGCCAACCTCCACCTGCCTTCGGATCTCGCGCGGATCCTCGCCGGCGAGCCGTACACCGGCGAGTGGAAGGCGCGCCGCAAGGACGGCACGGAGATCTGGGTGGACATCCAGACCATCGTGATGCGCGATCCGCAGGGGCTGCCGCTGGGCTTCGTGGGCGTCAGCAAGGACATGACGGCGCGGCGGGAGGCGGAGGAGGCCCTGCGCGCCTCCGAGCAGCGCTACCGCGAGGCCACCGCCGCCACCGAGCAGGCGCTGGGGCTCGCCGAGCGCGAGAAGCGGACGGCGGAGACGCTCGCGCGGCTGGGGCTGGCGTTCGCCTCGGAGCTGGACCGGGACAAGCTGGTGCAGCGGATCACCGACGAGGCCACCGCGCTCACCCGCGCCGCCTTCGGCGCGTTCTTCCACAACCTGGTGGACGACCGTGGGGAGAGCTACCAGCTCTACACGCTCTCCGGCGCGTCGCGCGAGGCGTTCTCCAAGTTCCCCATGCCGCGCAACACGAAGATCTTCGCGCCCACCTTCGAAGGCAGGGGGACCGTCCGCCACGACGACGTCACCCGGAGCTCGGACTACGCCCAGAACCCGCCGTACCACGGCATGCCCAAGGGGCACCTGCCGGTTCGCAGCTACCTGGCGGTCCCGGTGATGAGCCGCTCCGGCCAGGTGCTGGGAGGGCTGTTCTTCGGCCACCCGGAGCCCGGCCAGTTCCGCGCCGAGCACGAGCGGCTGGTGGAGGCGCTGGCGGCGCAGGCGGCGGTGGCGCTGGACAACGCGCAGCTCTACCTCGAGGCCCAGCGCGCCGTCAGCGTGCGGGACGAGTTCCTGCAGATCGCCGCCCACGAGCTGCGCACCCCCACCACCGCGCTGAAGCTGAACGTGCAGACGCTCGGCAAGAGCCTGGGCGGCCGCGGGCCGCCGCTCACCCCGGAGCGGATGCAGGACAAGCTCCACGCGCTGGACCGGAACGTCAACCAGCTCGGCGCGCTGATCAACGAGCTGCTCGACGTGGCGCGGATCAGCGCGGGCAGCCTCTCGCTGACGCTGGACGAGGTGGACCTGGCGGACGTGGTGACCGAGGTGGCGGGGCGCTTCGAGGCGCAGGCCGCCAAGGCGGGCTCCGCGCTGCACGTGGCCGTGGAGGGGCCGCTGGTGGGGCGCTGGGACGCGTTGCGGGTGGAGCAGATCGTCAACAACCTGCTCAGCAACGCGCTCAAGTATGGCGCCGGCAAGCCGGTCTGGGTGAGCGCCATGGCGGAGGGTGACTTCGCGCGGCTGACGGTGCGGGACGAGGGGATCGGCATCGCCGGCGAGGATCTGCCGCGGATCTTCGGCCGCTTCGAGCGCGCGGTCTCCGGCCGCCACTACGGCGGGATGGGGCTGGGGCTCTACATCACCCGCAAGCTGGTGGAGGCCCAGGGCGGCAAGGTCCAGGTGCACAGCGCGCTGGGCCAGGGCGCGCGCTTCGAGGTGCGGTTGCCGCGCTGATGTGCCATAGGGCCGCTTCCGTCCGCCCATGAAGATCGCCAGCTGGAACTGCAACTCCATCCGCGCCCGTAAAGACCGGCTCCTCACCTACCTGGGGGCGTCCAAGCCGGACGTGCTCTGCCTCCAGGAGCTCAAGTGCCAGGAGGAGGAGTTCCCGCTCGAGGAGGTGCAGGCGCTGGGCTACCACGCCGCCATCCACGGCCAGCGCACGTACAACGGCGTGGCGATCCTTTCGCGCGAGCCGGCAGTCGAGGTGGAGCGCGGGCTCCAGGACGGGGTGGAGGACTCGCACTGCCGGCTGATCGCCGCCACCGTGCAGGGGATCCGGATCCTCTGCCTCTACGCGCCCAACGGCCAGTCCGTGGGCTCGTCCGCCTACGCGTACAAGCTGGAGTGGTACGCGCGGCTGCGGCGCTACCTGGACGCGCGCTTCAAGCCGGATTCGCCGCTGTTGCTCTGCGGGGACTTCAACGTGGCCCCCGAGCCGCTGGACGTCCACGATCCCAAGGTCTGGCAGGGGCAGACGCTCTTCAGCGAGCCGGAGCGCGCGGCCCTGGCGCAGCTCAAGGCGTTCGGCCTGCACGACACCTTCCGCCAACACCACCCGCAGGACGCCCGCTTCAGCTGGTGGGACTACCGGATGCTCGCCTTCCCCAAGAACCGCGGCCTGCGGATCGACTACCTGCTCGTCACCGCGCCGCTGGTGCCGCGCTGCACGGCCAGTGACATCGACCGCGAGATGCGCAAGGGCAAGCAGCCCTCGGATCACGCGCCCGTCTGGGCCGAGCTGTCTTGAACGCCGGGCCTCAGCGCTCCAGCGCGAGGAACGCCACGACGAGCCCCACCAGCCCCACCACCATCACGCCCACCAAGAGCGCCCACTCCACGCGCCGCGGACGGTGCAGGCTCACCGCGCGCTGCGCGCCGAGCCGGTAGCGCTGCACGTCTTCAAGCCGCCCTTCGGAGACGGCGTTGGCCTTGGCGCGCTGGGCCAGATCCAGCGGCAGGCGCAGCAGCACCTCGCAGGCGCGGCCGGAGAGGAAGCGGGCCCGGGCGTCCTCTCCCGCGCTGCGCTGCACCACGGAGATCAGCGCGTCCGCGGTGCCGGGGAGGCTGAGCCGGTCCGCCAGCTCCAGCAGCTTGAGCAGCGTCCAGCCGTCCTGCTCGTCCGCCAGCGCGCGGGAGAGCGCCAAGGTGAGCTCGGCGCGGTCGTCGTGGGCGGCGAGCTGGTCCGACAGGCGCTGGAGCGCTTGATCCTGGCGGGCCACGTGATCCGTGAAGTGGAAGCCCTCTGGGGCCTTCTCGGACAGCTCGGTGCGGATCTGCCTGGCCAGCGCCTCGCCCACCGCCTCGCTCATCTCTTGATCGCCTAGCCTTCCTTGTCGCCCTGGCCGCGCCGCAGCCCGAGCGCCTTCATCTTCTTGTAGAAGTGGCCGCGCTCCAGATCCAGCAGCCGCGCCGCCTCGGTCACGTTGTCGCGCGTGAAGGCCAGGGCGTTCAAGATGATCTCGCGCTCCGCGTCCTCCACCTGATCCCGGAACGGCTTCTCCACCGGCCGCGGGGCGCCGCCCGTGGAGGGGCCGAGCGGCGGGTTGCCGCCCAACAGCGGCGCGGGGCCCGGCAGGGGCTCGCTGGAGACGGCGGGGGAGGGCGCGGCGGCGGCCGCGGGGCGGGGGGCCTGGCTGCGGCCGCGCGGGAGGAGATCCTGCGCCTGCTGCCCGGAGACCACCGGCCCCTCGCAGAGGATGGCCAGCCGCTCCACCAGGTTGCGCAGCTCGCGCACGTTGCCCGGGTAGTCGTAGCTGGCCATCACCGCCACCGCCTCGGGGGAGAGGCGCAGCGCGCGCCGGCCGTTCTTCTGGCAGGCCTCCCGCAGGAAGGTTTCGATCAGATCCGGCAGGTCCTCCTTGCGCTCCCGCAGCGGCGGGCTGTTCAGGTGGACCACGTTGATCCGGTAGTAGAGGTCCTCGCGGAACCGGTTCTGGGCGATCTCTTCCTCGAGATCCTGGTTGGTGGCGGCGATGACGCGCACGTCCACCTTGAGGGTCTCGCTCCCGCCCACCCGCTCCAGCTCCCCCTCCTGGAGGACGCGCAAGAGCTTGGCCTGCATCGCCTGCGGCATGTCGCCGATCTCGTCGAGGAACAGGGTGCCGCCGTGCGCCAGCTCGAACTTCCCGCGCCGCACGGACACCGCGCCGGTGAAGGCGCCGCGCTCGTGGCCGAACAGCTCGCTCTCGATCAGCTCGTGCGGCACCGCCGCGCAGTTGAGCTTCACGAACGGGCCGTCCTTGCGCCGGGAGTGGCGGTGGATGGCCCGGGCGATCAGCTCCTTGCCGGTGCCGTTCTCGCCGGTGATCAACACCCGCCCTTCGGAAGGGGCGGTGCGGCGGATGAGCTCGTAGACGCGCTCCATGGCCGGGCCCTTGCCCACCATCTCGAACTGCCCGGCCTCGGCCTTGAGCTCCTGCAGCTCCTCCACCACGGCCTGGTGGGCGAGCGCGTTGCGCAGGGCCACCAGGAGCCGCTCGCGGGCGATCGGCTTCTCCAGGAAGTCCCGGGCGCCCAGCTGCGTGGCCTTCACCGCGGTGTCGATGGTGCCGTGGCCGGACATCATGATCACCGGGAGGTTGGGCCGCGCCTGCATCAGCTTGGCGAGCGCGGTGAGCCCGTCCATGTCCGGCATCTTCACGTCCATCAGCACCGCGTCCACCGGCTTGCCGGCGACCACGTCCAGCGCCACCTGGCCGCTGCTCGCCGGCTCGGTCTTGTAGCCCGCCAGCTGCAGGCTCTGGCTGAGGGTGAGCAGGATGTTCTTCTCGTCGTCCACGACGAGGACCGTTGGACTCATGCCGACCTCGCTCTGCCGCAGTGGGGTGTGGCCCGAGGGCCGCACTGAACCGGAAAGGGTTGGGTCGTTCAAGGTTTGGACGTTCATGTCCCCTTCGCTCGTGCAAGCGGCCGGCCGGAGCGAATTTGTTTTTGACTAATGGCGGACGAGAGGGGTACTTCGGACCCCATGAAGCGGATCGCCCTCCTCGTCGCGGTGTCTGCAGCAGCGGTGCTCACCGGCTGCCCCAAGCCCTACCCCAACTGCGAGAACGACGCGGCCTGCAAGGAGCACAACGAGGTCTGCGTCCAGGGCCAGTGTCAGGAGTGCGCCGCGGACGCCAACTGCAAGGCCGGCTTCACCTGCCAGGGCAACAAGTGCGTGCCCAAGCCCGCGGAGAAGCCGAGCGCGGACAAGCCCTGCCAAAGTGACGGGGACTGCAACGGCGGCAAGTGCCTGCGGAACAAGTGCGCCGCGGCGGACGCCTGCGCCACCAACGAGGACTGCCCCGGCGGTCAGGAGTGCCAGGGGGGCACCTGCTCGCAGAAGGCCGCCGCGCGGTGCGACCTCGAGCCCGTCCGCTTCGCCTTCAACGAGTACTCCCTCTCCAGCGAGTCCCGCAGCAAGCTCGAGCAGATCGCCGACTGCATCAAGAAGCAGGGGCTCAAGGTGGCGGTGGAGGGGCACGCGGACGAGCGCGGCACCGAGGAGTACAACCTCCAGCTCTCCAACAAGCGCGCCGCCGCCGTGAAGAAGTACCTCACCGACCTGGGCGTGGCCGGCAACAAGCTGGACACCGTGGGCTACGGGGAGAACCGGCCCGCCGTGAACGGCCAGACCGAAGAGGCCTGGGCCACCAACCGCCGGGTGGAGTTCAGCAAGCGGTAGGCGTTTGCCGCAGATCTGCCGCCGCGGTGGGTGAACCGCGCCGCCTTTTCGGAGGCGGCTGGTAACTCGGGCGTTTGGATCGCTGTGCTATGACTGCTGCGTGTCCGAGCACCGGCAGTCGCACCTCGTCTTCGCGTGCGGCGCGAGTTGGTACGCGGTCCCAGCGGAGCGCGCCGCCGAGGTGGTCAGCTTCCCAGAGCTCACCCGAGTGCCGGGCGCGCCCGCGCACCTGCTCGGGGTCTTCGCCCACCGCGGCGAGGTGATCCCCGTGGTGGATCTCTCCACCCTCACCGGCCACAAGTCCGAGCTCACCCGCCGCGCGGTGCTGCTGCGGCTGGGCAAGGGCTCGCTGGCGCTCACCGCCAGCAAGGTGGCCGGCGTCTCCGTCTTGACCGGCAAGCTGGAACCGCTGGGCAACAGCGGCGTCCACCTCCACCTGCGCGGCCCCGCGCGCGCGCAGGAGAACGAGGTGGCGGTGATCGAGCCGGAGGGGCTGTTCGAGCTGCTTTCGCAGGGGGCCTGACCGGATGCCCGAGGCGCCCTCCACCGTCGCGGGCGTCGTGCTCTGCCGCGTGGGAGAGCACCGGCTGGCCTTCCCCGCCACCGAGGTCGTCACCATCGAGGCGTACGGCGCCACCCCCGAGCGCTTCCCCCAGGCCCGCGTGGCGTTCTCGCTCCCCGGCGCCGCGTCCGGCAGGACGGTGCTCTCCGCTGAAGGAGAGGCGGTGGTGGTGGACGCGCTCGAGGTCCAGCAGGAGAGCTACCCGCTGCTGCTGCCGCCGGTGCTGATGCGGGCCGCGGTGGGCGGCAGCCTGCACGGCTTCGCGCAGATCCAGCAGCAGCTGTGGCCGGTGCTGCAGCTGGGCACGTTCTCGCGCTTCCTCCTCTCTCGCCGGAGGGAGCCGTGAGCGAGCTGCCCTGGAAGGGGCTCTCCCGCTGGGTCACCGCCCCGTCGCTGTGGGGCGGAGCGCTCGCCGCGGTGATCGCCGTGGTGTACGGGATGGTCACGCTGGCGCTGCCGCCCGGTACGCGCATGGCGTTCGGGGTGATCGCCACGGTGGTGGTGGTGGTGGGGACGGTGGCCGGGGACATCCTCGAGCAGAAGGGGCTGCGCGCGTTGAAGGGGCTGGGCACCACTCCGCAGCCCTTCCCCACGGAGGCGCTCGCCGCCGCGGCGCGGGAGACCGCTGCCATCCCGGACCGCTCGCTCTGGCTCAACGCCGCGGTGTGGGTGCTGGGCTCGCTGTGCATCGGCGTGGCCTTCTGCCTGTGGACGGGGGTGTCCTTCTCGCAGCTCGGCCGGATCCTCCTGATTGGCAGCAGCATGGGGCTGCTCGCGCAGACCATCTCGCACCTCTTGATGACCGGCCGCAGCCGCGTCCTGCTCGCGCAGCTGAGCCGGGCGGGGTTGGCCGGCGAAGCGCTGGTGGCCGCGCTCCCCAAGCGGATGCAGCTGCGGCCGCGGCTGGTGATCTTCGCCGCGGTGATCGTGATGGTGCCCACCCTGCTGGTCACCGACGTCTCCCTGGTGAAGTCCGGCGAGGCCTACGAGAAGCTGCTGGCGCTGCCGCGGGGGGAGCAGGCGGCGTACGTGGCCGAGCAGGGCAGCGGCGTGCAGCTGACCACGCTGCTGCTCGGGGGGCTGGTGGTGGTGGTGGCGCTCTGGACGGCGTACCTGGCCGGCGGCACCCTGGCGCGGCCGCTCCAGGAGATCTCCGAGGAGGCCCAGCGGATCGCCTCCGGGGCCCTGCGCGCGGACTACGCCATCCAGTCCGAGGACGAGCTGTGGGCGGCGGCCTCCGCCTTCATGGCCATGGAGACGCAGCTGGCGGGGGCGCTCTCGCAGCTGGGCAGCGCGGGGATGCGGATCTCCTCCACCACCGAGCAGCTGGTGGCCAGCTCCTCGCGGCATGACGCCGGCGCCGCGGAGCAGGCGAGCGCGCTCAACGAGACCTCCGCCACCACGGAGGAGCTGGCGCGCAGCGCCCGGCAGATCGCCGAGAACGCGGCCGAGGTGGCGAAGATCGCCGAGCAGACGCTCAGCGCCGCCCGGGGCGGGCGCAAGAGCTCGGACGCGTTCTTCGCCGCCATGGCCCGGATGAAGCGGGACAACCAGGCGATCGCGGACTCGGTGGTGAAGCTCAACAAGCGGGTGCAGCAGATCGGCAAGGTGGTGGAGTTCATCCACGAGATCGCCGACAAGTCGGACCTGTTGGCGCTCAACGCGGAGCTGGAGGGGACCAAGGCCGGCCGGGTGGGGCGCGGGTTCTCGCTGGTGGCGGCGGAGATGCGGCGGCTGGCGGAGAGCGTGATCCGCTCCACCCGGGAGATCGAGACCCTGATCGAGGAGATCCGGGACGCCACCAACGCGGCGGTGATGGCCACCGAGGCCGGCGTGAAGGCCACGGACGCCGGCGCCAGCCTGGCCAACCAGGTCTCGGAGAGCCTGCGGGCGATCCTCGAGCTGGCCTCCAGCACGTCAGACGCGGTGCGCTCCATCTCCCTGGCCACCCAGCAGCAGCAGACCGGGACGGATCAGCTGGCCGAGGCCATGGGGGGGATCCTGACCGTCACCCAGAGCGGCGCCCAGGCCACCCGGAAGATCCTGGACGCCAACTCGGAGCTGCTCGCGCTCTCGCGGGATCTCCAGGCGTTGGTGGAGCGGTTCCGCGTAGGGAAGGGGAGCGCATGAACGACCGGCTCGCCCGCAGGCTCCTGAAGGGTCAGCACCGCGCGCTCTCCAACCCCACCGGCCCGGCCGCGCTGATCGGCGCCTCGTTCGCGGCGCTCTACGGCACCGCGGCGCTGCGCCTGGGGGACGCGGTCTCCACCTTCCTCTGGACGGTGGCGGCGCTGGTGCCGCTGGCGGTGGCGCTCTCCAGCGTCCGCGCCGCCCGGCGGCTGGCCACCCTGCGCGCGCTGGCGCTCGGCGGGCTGCCGCCCACCTCGCCGAACCTCAAGGCCGCGGCCCGCGAGGTCCACGGGATCGCGGACGCGATCTTCAAGGCGTCCCTCCAGCACTGGGTGGGGGCGGCGCTGGTGGCCGCCGGCGTGCTGCGCGTGCTCGCGCCGCAGCTGACGGCGGGCACGCTGGTCCGGGTGATCTTCCTGGGGGCTCTGTTCGGCCCGGTCACCGCGATGTTCGCCTACTTCCTGGTGTTGCTGCGGGCGCGCAAGACGCTGGCGCTGCTCGGAGAGGTGGGGCTCACCGCGGGGGAGCTGATTGAAGCGGTGCCCCCGGTGCGGCGGCAGCTGAGGCGCCGGCTGGTGATCTTCACCGCCATCTCGGTCATCTGCCCCTCCATCCTCACCGCGGACCTGGCGGTGGCGCGCAACGCGCGGGGGCTGGAGGAGGCCGCGGCCGCCCCGCCGGCCCAGCAGCGCGCGGTGGTGGAGCGCGCCCGCTCCCAGGCGCTGGTGGGGAGCGCGGCGCTGGCGGGGGTGGTGCTCTTCCTGTCGCTGATCACCGCCTTCGCCGCGGGGACGGCGATCGGCCGGCCCATGCAGGAGATCGCCGAGGAGGCGCGCCGCTTCGCTGGCGGGAAGCTCGCCGCCCCCAAGCTGATCCCCGCCGAGGACGAGGTCTGGGCCGCCAGCGCGGCCTTCACGGAGATGCAGGGGCGGCTGGCGAGCGTGCTCACCCAGCTGCGCCGGGCCGGGATGCAGATCGGCGCCACCACCCAGGAGATCGTCGCCACCTCGCAGCGCTACGAGGGGGGCGCCGCGGACCAGGCCACCAGCCTCAACCAGACCTCCGCCACCACCGAAGAGCTGGCGCGCAGCGCGGCGCAGATCGCCGAGAACGCCGGGAGCGTGGCGGGGATCGCCTCCCGGACGTTGAGCGCGGCGGAGGAGGGGCAGGGGAGCGCGCAGGCCTTCGCCGCGTCCATGGCGCGGATGGGCCAGGACAACGAGGCGATCACCGCCTCCGTCCTCAAGCTC
This sequence comes from Myxococcaceae bacterium, assembly GCA_044229415.1. GTDB lineage: Bacteria > Myxococcota > Myxococcia > Myxococcales > Myxococcaceae > JBGATB01. The sequence goes on from JBGATB010000014.1 coordinate 142,405, forward strand.
TCCAAGCGCGTCCAGCAGATCGGCCGGATCGTCGAGTTCATCAACGGCGTGGCGGACAAGTCGGACCTGCTCGCCCTCAACGCCGAGCTGGAGGGGACCAAGGCCGGCGAGGTGGGGCGCGGGTTCCAGCTGGTGGCCTCCGAGATGCGGCGGCTGGCGGAGAACGTGATCGAGTCCACCAAGGAGATAGAGGGGCTGATCGAGGAGATCCGGGACGCCACCCGGGACGCGGTGCTCGCCACCGAGGCTGGGCTGGAGACCACCCAGACCTCCACCGCGGTGGCGGGGTCCATCACCGAAAGCCTGGCCCGCATCGTCTCCCTGGCGCAGCTCACCTCCTCCGCGGTGAGGGCCATCTCCCTGGCCACGCAGCAGCAGCAGAGCGGCACCCACCAGCTGGCGGACGCCATGGCGGACATCCTCCGCGTGACGGAGCAGAACCTGGGGGCCACCCGCCAGGTGACCAGCGCCAACCACGATCTCGCCGCCCTGGCCAAGGAGCTCCAGGCGGCGGTCGAGCGGTTCGAGGCTTAAAGAGGGCGCCCATGTCCGAGTCCTCCCGCGACAGGCTGCTCAAGCAATTCCGCGAGCTGGTGGGCGAGCGGCTGGAGAAGATCACCCGCAACCTGATGGAGCTGGAGTCCTCGCCCAACCTGGAGTCCGGCAAGAACGCCCTGCGCGAGCTGCACGGGCTCAAGGGCGAAGCCCGGATGATGGGCTTCCCGGAGATCAACAAGGTCGTCCACGAGATGGAGGAGCTGGTCCGCTCCACCCAGGACGGCAACTACAACCTCACCGGCGGCTCCACCGACTCGCTCCTGGCCGCCGCGGACGCGGTGATGGTCCTCTCCGGCGCCGCGCAGGCGGCGGGGACGCCGCCGGACGTGGAGAAGCTGGTGGAGTGGCTCAAGCAGCGCACCGCCGCCGAGCAGGCGGTGCGCGCGAAGAGCGCCAAGCCCGCGGCCGCGCCTGCCCCGGCGCCCGCCGCCGCCCCCGCCCCGCCGCCCACGGTCCCCTCCCGCTGCGCCCGCGGGCGCGGCGCTCACCCCGCGGCCGCCCAGCGCCGAAGCGGGGCCCGCCGCCGCGTCCGCGCCGGAGGCGCCCGCGCGCCCCGCCGGGCAGCGCGCCGGGGACGTGCGCGCGGACGCCGGCAGCATCCGGATCTCCCAGCAGAGCCTGGACGTGCTCACCAGCTCCGTCACCAACCTGAGCCAGGTGGCCCGGCGCCGCGAGCTCTCCGCGGTCCGGCGGCTCTTGCTCTCGCGCGAGCTCTCCCAGCTGGCGCGCGCGGCGGAGGATCTGGGCCCGGCGGCGGCGGCGCTCGCGGCGCGGCTCAACCGCGCCAAGGAGGTGGCCGCGCAGCTGCACCGCGAGAGCAAGCTCAACGCCAACGAGGAGCTGAGGGACCTCACCCAGCTCACGGCGGAGATCCAGAACATCCGGATGGTCCCGCTCTCCGTCCTCTTCGAGCCCTACCCGCGGATGGTGCGGGATCTGGCGAAGGAGCTGGGCAAGGAGGTGGAGCTGGTCATCCAGGGCGAGGACACCAAGGCGGACCGCTCGGTGCTGGACGCGCTCCGGGACCCCCTCCTGCACCTGGTCCGCAACGCGCTGGACCACGGCCTGGAGACCCGGGACGCCCGGGTGGCCGGCGGCAAGGCGCCGCGCGGCCGGCTCCTGCTGCGCGCGGCCCGCGAAGGGGAGCGGATCCTCATCCGCGTGGAGGACGACGGCGCCGGGCTGGACCCCGCGGCGCTGCGCAAGGTGGCCGTGCGGCGCGGGATGATGGACGAGGCCGGCGCCGCCAACTTGAGCGACGCGGCGGCCAGGGATCTGATCTTCGTCTCCGGCTTCTCCTCCAAGGACGCCGCCACGGATCTCTCCGGCCGCGGCGTGGGGCTGGACGTGGTGCGGGTGCGCCTGCAGGGGCTGGGCGGAGACGTGCTGGTGGACTCGGGGGTGGGCCGGGGGAGCGCCTTCGAGCTGCGCGTCCCGGTCTCCCTCACCGTGGCCCCGCTGCTCTTCGTGCAGGTGGGAGAGGAGCGCCTGTGCGTCACCGCGTCCCACGTGACCCAGGCCATCCGCGTGGATGACGCGCAGGTGCGCCAGCTCGCGGGCAGGCCAGCGCTGCGCGTGGAGGATCAGGTGCTCCCGTTCGCCTCCATCGCCTCCATCCTCGGGATGAGCCCGGAGCGGCCGCCCCAGGCCGGGGAGCTGGTGCTGCTGGTGAAGGGGCAGGGCTCCACCGCGGCGATCTCCGTGGACCGCGTGCTCGAGGAGCGGATGCAGGCCGTGCTCCCGCTCAAGGGGATGCTCTCGCGCTTCGCCCACCTCTCCGGCGCCACCCCGCTCGCGGACGGCTCCCTGGCCCTGGTGCTCTCCGCCGCGCACCTGATCTCCTCGGCGCACGGCCTCTCCGCGCTGCGGGTGGTCCACGCCCCCACGCCCAAGGCGGACGCCCGGAAGCGGCGGATCCTGGTGGTGGACGACTCGCCGCTCACCCGGGAGCTCATCTCCTCGCTGCTGGAGGCGGTGGGGTACCACATCGTCAACGCCAGGGACGGGGTGGATGCCCTGGACCGGCTCTCCAAGGAGACCGTGGACATGGTGGTCACGGATTTGGAGATGCCCCGGATGGATGGGCTGGAGCTGACCCGGAAGCTCAAGGGTCACAGCAGCCTGCGCACCCTGCCGGTGATCATCGTCACGACGCGCGGCGGCGACGTGGACCGCCGCAAGGGGATGGAGGCCGGCGCGGACGGTTACATCGCCAAGGGAGATCTGGTCCGCCAGGATCTGGTGGACGTGGTCTCCCGGCTGCTCGGCTGAGGCAGGCTCAGGCTGTAGGTCGCTGTAACCGTTCGACCCATCGCTGCGCGCGCGCGGTTGGCCGCTATGCTTCGAGGCGCCATGACCAAGAAGATCCGGGTGCTGGTGGTGGACGACTCGCCGATCTGCCGGCAGCTGATCAGCGACGCGCTCAAGAAGGATCCCGATCTGGACGTGATCGCCACCGCCAACGACGGCCGGGAGGCGGTGATGAAGGCCCAGGAGCTCAAGCCCCAGGTCATCACCATGGACGTGGACATGCCGGTGATGGACGGGCTCACCGCGGTCGAGCTGATCATGGCGGACAACCCCACGCCCATCCTCGTCCTCACCGCGGATCCCCGGAACCAGGCGCCCGAGCTCACCTGCCGCGCGCTGGAGCTGGGGGCGCTCGCCCTGCAAGTGAAGCCCGCGCTCGACGCCGGGCCGGAAGCCTGGAACCTGGCGCGCGAGGTGAAGCTGCTCTCCTCGGTGAAGGTGATCCGCCACCTGCGCGGCAACGCCAAGAAGGCCGCCGCCAAGCCCGCCGCGCCCGCGGTGAGCAGCCCCACGGACGCGGCCGCCTTCTCCACTTCGCCCATCGGCCTGGTGGCGATCGCCGCCTCCACCGGCGGCCCGCAGGTCATCCACAAGCTCTTCTCCGAGCTGCCCGGGGACTACCCGGCCCCCATCGTGGTGGTGCAGCACATCAACTCCGCCTTCGCCGAGTCGCTCGCGGGCTGGCTCGCGGCGAGCTCCAAGCTCAAGGTGAAGCTCGCCAAGGACGGGGACGCGCTGGTGCCGGGCGAGGTGCTGATCGCCCCGCCGGGGCAGCACCTCGTCATCCCCTCGCGCGGCCGCGTCTCCCTCCGGCCGGGCGAGCCGCGGGACGGCCACATGCCGTCCGCTTCGATGATGCTGGAGTCCGCCGCCAAGTCCTACGGCCGGCGCACGGTGGGGGTGATCCTCACCGGGATGGGGACGGACGGCGCGGACGGGATGATGGCGATCAAGACCGCCGGCGGGCGCACCGTGGCGCAGAACCAGGAGTCCTGCGTGGTCTTCGGGATGCCCGGCGCGGCGATCGCGAAGAACGCCGCCGAGCAGGTGGTCCACGGGGACGACCTCTCTTCGGCCCTGCTCAAGCTGGCGCGCGGCGAGCCGCTGGCGCTCGCGCGGTAGCCGCCGGCGATGGCGCGAGGCGGGACGCAGCAGATCTCCCCGGTCTGCGCCTACGTGGCGGAGCGCACCGGCTCCTCGCTCAGCGGCCAGCAGCTGGGGCGGCTCAAGGAGCTGCTCGCGGTCCGGCTCAAGAGCCGGGACGAGGACGAGTACCTGCGCTTCCTCAAGACGTCCCACGGCGCCAGCGAGCTGGCCGAGCTGATGTCCGTGATCTCCGTCCACAAGACGGACCTCTTCCGGGACGAGGTGCAGCTGGCCGCGTTCCGCGAGCACGTGCTGGCCCCCCTGGTGGCCAAGGGGCGCCCCCTGCGGCTGTGGAGCGCCGGCTGCGCCACCGGCGAGGAGGTGGCCACCCTGCTGATCCTGCTCGAGGAGGCGGGCGCGGATCCCACCAGCACCGTGGTGGGCAGCGACATCTCCGAGTCCGCGCTCAAGCAGGCCCGGGCGCTCACCTTCCACCCGGAGATGCTGCGGCGGGTCCCCCCCGCCCTGCGCGACAAGTACTTCGAGAAGGGGCCCAAGGGCTTCGCGCTCTCGCGCGCGCTCGCCAACCGCGCCACGTTCCTCCGCCACAACCTGATGGACCGGCCCTACCCGGTGCCCACCGGCGCGCAGCGGTTCGACGTGATCTTCTGCCGCAACGTCCTCATCTACTTCACGGACGCGGCGTTCGACTTCGTGGTGGCCACGCTCTCCGAGCAGCTGGTCCAGGACGGGGTGCTGGTGCTCTCCGCCGCCGAGCCGATCCTGCGGGTGCAGCCCCTGCTGTCCACCCTGCGCTGCGCGCAGGCGTTCTTCTACCGGAAGCGGAAGCCCGGCACCGCCGCCGAGATGGCCGGCGCGCCGCTCACGGATCCGGCCGGCGCGCCCGCCCCCCGCCGCACCCCTTGCGGGGAGCTGGCGCTCGGGGACATCGCGCCGCGGCTGACGCCCCCGGGCGGCGTCAGCTCGGTCCAGCCGGAGGAGCCCCGCGAGGAGGCGGTCCGCACCTTCCAGCTGGTGCTGGACTGGGCCGCCGCCGGCGAGCCGGACGCGCAGACCGAGCAGGGGCTGCGCCGCTGCCTCTACCTCGATCCGCACTTCGCCCAGGCCCGCTACCTGCTGGGCATGCTGCTCGAGCAGCGCGGCGCCCGCGGCGAGGCCGTAGGTGAGTACCGGCGCGCGCTCGCCACCTTGAGCGAGGGGCGCAGCCGCCCCACGCCGTTCTTCCTCAATGACGAGCGGCTCAAGCTGGCCTGCTCGCAGGCGATGAAGCGGCTGGGCTAGACCAGCGCCGGTCAGACGCTCGAGCCGAACGGACGGGGGGCGCCCTCAGGGCGCCAGCTGCACGCGGCGGTTCACCTGCTCCCCGGCGAGGATGGTGACCTCGAGCAGCGCAGAGCGCCGCCCGTCCGGGGAGGAGAGCTGCAGCTTCACCGGGCCGGCCGGGAAGCTGACGGTGATCGGCGTCATCCCCAGGTCCCTGCCGTTGGCGCGCACGAAGGCGGGGACGTCCGAGTGGAGCACCAGGCTGCCCTTGCCGCGCGGGCGCGCCGGCTCCCGCTGTGCGGGGGCGGGCACCAGCGCGGGCTCCACGGTGGCCGGCGCCGGGCGAGGCGCGCTGGAGAGGACCCGCAGGCCGGCGCGGGCCACCACCGTGGCGGCGATGGCGATGGTGGGCAGCGCCAGCGCCACGGCGATCCCCGGGGCCCAGCGGCGGATGAGCTCCCTGCGCACCGCGGTGGTGGCGGTGGGAGGGGCCTGCTGGGAGCGGTGGACGGTGATCGGCGAAGGCGAGGTCCCCGGCTGCGTCTCCTCCAGGCGCAGCGGCTCGCGCGCCGGCGGGTGGCGCGGAGCAGGCGCCACCGGCGCGGGGCGGCGCACGGTGTCCTCCGCGGCCACGTCCGGCAGGCTCTGGCGCACGGTGTGGTCTGGCGGCGCGAGGTCCGGGGTGGTGGCGCGCGCCCGCACGGCGCTGGGCGGGCGCAGGTCCAGCTGCGTCTGATCCAGCACCCCCTGGCGATCCAGCACGGTGTGGTCCACCGGCTCCTGCCCGGCGGTGGGATCCAGCAGGGTGGAGTCCGGCTCTCGCTCGTCCTCCGGGCGGCCGCGCCCGGGGGGGCGGGGGAGGACCGGGCGGCCGCGGGGGGGCGCGCGCGGGGTGGGGGGCAGGCCCAGCGCCTCGCCCGCGCTCCTGGGGAGCGGGTCGAAGTGCTCGCGCATCCGGCGCGCGAGACAGGCCGGCGCGTCCGGCTGGATGAGCGGCGCCACCGCGCGCACCAGCGCCTCGGCGGTGGGCGTGCGCTTGGCCACGTCCCGCTCCACCACCTTGAGCAGCACGTCCACCAGCGCGCGCGGCAGCCCGCGCGCCACCTCGTCCGGGTGCGGCTGGGGCAGGAAGAGCGCCTGCTGGAAGATCTCCGCCTCGGTCTTGCCGGGGTAGAGCAGGGTGCCGGTGGCCAGCTCCCAGAGGACGGCGCCGAGCGCGAACACGTCCAGCCGCCGATCGAGCGCCTGCGCGCGAAGCTGCTCGGGGGGCATGTAGGGGAGCTTCCCCTTGATCCCTCCGGTCCGCGCGCTGGTGCCGCTGTTGGTGGCCTTGGCCAGGCCGAAGTCCACCACCTTCACCGCGCCGTCCTCGGCGAGGATCAGATTCTGCGGCGAGACGTCCCGGTGGATGAGCCCCAGCGGCAGGCCGTCCTTCCCCTTCACCTCGTGCGCGTAGTGCAGCCCCTTCGCCGCCTCGGCGACGATGTGACAGGCCTCGCTGGGGGTGAGCCGCTGGCCCGCGGCCTTGAGCTTCTTCTCCACGGTGCTGACCGACCAGCCGGCCACGAACTCCATCGCCAGGTATGGCCGGCCTTCCAGCTCGCCCACCTCGTAGATCTCCACCAGGTTCGGGTGGCGCAACAGCGAGGAGGTCCGCGCCTCGCGCAGGAGCATGCCGCGCAGATCTTCGTCCTCCGCCAGGTGGGGCAGGACGATCTTCAGCGCCACCAGCTCGGCGCCGCGCGGGTTGGGGCCGGCCGCGAGGAAGACCTCGGCGGTGGCGCCTGCACCCATGCGGCGGAGCAACTCGTAGGGACCCAGCCGGTTCAAGTCGGTTTGGCAGTGTAGCCGGGGCGGGACGCTGTAGTATCCGCCGCCATGAAACGGATGCCCTTGCAGGCCGCCGCGCTTGGGCTTGCCCTCGCGGCGCTGCCCGGCTGCTTCTACCCGTCGGATCGCGGGCGCGCGCTCGAGGCGCGGGTGGACAAGCTGACCGCGGAGAACGAGCAGCTCGCCGCGCAGCTCCGGGAGGCGCAGGACAAGCTCACCACCACCATGCCGAAGATCGACGGCAAGATCGCCGAGGTCTCCCGGGCGATGGAGAGCCTGGACAAGGCGGCCCGGCGCAGCGGCGCGGACATCGGCGTGGGGCTGGAGAAGACGGTGCAGGACGTGGCGGCGCTGCGCGGCCAGGTGGAGACCACCCAGTTCAAGCTCACCGAGCTCGAAGCGGCGGTGAAGAAGGTCACCGACGACACCGCGAGCGCGAAGAAGAAGGCCGAGGAGTCCACCTGCCCGCCAGAGAAGGCGGACTGCCTCAAGCTCGCCGGGGAGAAGGCCACCTCGGGAGATCTGGCGGTGGCGCGCGCGCTCTACGCGCAGTTCCTCAAGAAGTGGTCGAAGGACAAGGACGACAGCGTGGCCGAGGCCCACTACGGGCTGGGCGAGACCTTCTTCAACGAGGACAAGTGCCGCGAGGCGCTCTACGAGTACGGCAAGGTCATTGAGGAGTTCGCCAAGAGCAAGACCGCCCCGGGCGCCTACCTGCGCTCCTCGGACTGCTTCCGGAAGCTGAACATGCAGGAGGAGGCCCGGATCGCGCTCGAAGAGGTGGTGAAGGGCTTCCCCAAGTCGGACGCGGCGAAGACGGCCAAGGTGAAGCTCGCCGAGCTGGAGAAGGCGAAGAAGGCGCCCCCGAAGGGGCCGGCCAAGCCGGGCGGGAAGAAGTGACGCGCGCGGCGGCAGGGCTGGTGGCGCTGCTCGCGACCGCCGCGGCGGGCAGCGCGGTGGCGGCGGAGAAGCGCTCGCTCACCGTCCTCTTCACGGGAGACAACGGGGGCGAGATCGCCCCCTGTGGTTGACGCGCCAACCCCGCCGGCGGTCTGGCCAGGCGCAAGACGTTGGTGGAGAAGACGCGCGCGGCGGGCCCGGTCCTGGTGCTCGACGCGGGCAACGCCCTCTTCAAGGCGCCGGCGCAGCTGCGCCCGGATGAGCTCCCGGATGGGCAGGCCCCGGGCGCCGCGCAGGAGCGGGCCCGCGCGGAGCTGATCCTCAAGGCGATGGGCGAGCTGGGCACCGCGGCCATGGCCGCGGGCGCGCGGGATCTGGCCTACGGTACGAAGTTCCTCAAGGACGCGGCGGCGAAGGCGAAGGTGCCGGTGCTCTCCGCGAACCTGATGGGCCCGGACAAGAAGCGGATCTTCGAGCCCTCCACGGTGGTGACGGTGGCGGGCCTGAAGATCGGATTGATTGGCGTTTCGCCGCTGGGCGCGTTCCCGGGCCCGGGCGTGGTGACCGGCGAGCCGCCGGTGGCGGCCGCGGTGGCCGAGGCGAAGAAGCTGCGGCCGAAGGTGGACCTGGTCTTCGTGCTCGCGGCGGTGCCCTTCGCGGACGCGCTGCAGCTCTCCAAGGAGGGCGGGGCGGACGTGGACTTCGTCCTCCACTCGCACGACTCGCGCGGGGTGGGGGTGCCGCTCAAGGGCGAGCGGAACTTCCTGCTCCCCACCGGAGAGCGCGGCCGGCAGCTGGCCCGCCTGTTCCTGGACGTGACGGGCAAGGGGCCGTTCTCCGATCTCTCCGACCTGGACCGCCAGAAGCAGCTGGTGGAGATGCTGGACCGCCAGGTGGCCGAGGTGAAGCGCCGGCACGACGCGGCCACCGACCCGGAGGCCAAGAAGGCGCTCAAGGAGACGCTCGCGCAGTTCGAGGGGCGCCGGAAGGAGGCGGCCAAGGCCGCCATCGCGGACCCCTCCAAGGCCGGGCGCTCGCTGCGGCTGGAGTTCGTCAACCTGGGGGCGGACATCCGGGATGATCCGGCGCTCAAGGCCCAGGTGGACAAGCTCGAGCCGCCGGGCACGGCCGCGCACTAGGCGACTGGTGCAGGCGACTTGTGCGAAGGCGGCCCCGCCGCTATAAGCGCCCCTCCCATTGATGGACCGCCAGCACCTCCGCGGGGTTATCCCCGTGGGGAAAGGCGAGAAGAGGAAGACATGAAGCCCGATCTGCACCCGGTTTATCCCCCCTGCCGCATCTCCTGCGCGTGCGGGAACGTGATCGAGACCCGCTCCACCCGCGGCTCGTTCTCGGTGGAAATCTGCTCCAACTGCCACCCGTTCTTCACCGGCAAGTACAAGCTGGTGGACACCGCGGGCCGCGTGGAGCGCTTCCGCAAGAAGTACTCCGCTCAGCCGGAGCCGGCCGCTGCCGCCGCCGAGGTCGCCGCCAAGAAGGCGGACAAGGCCGCGAAGAAGGCCGCCAAGGACGCCGCGAAGGCGTAACGCCGCGCCGTCTCGAAGCACCCGCGCCGCTGCGTTTTCGCGCTTGCCCCTTCGAAGGGCGCAAGCGTGGAGCGCGGCGGCGCGTTCGTGTTCTTTCCGCTCACCGAGGCGCTTGCCGCGGTTGCCGCTGGAAGCTCGCCCGTGCTCTATCTGTTGGGTGCGTGGCCGGCCGTTAGAAGGGTTCGCATGGGAGCGCCAGTGAGCAAGCCGTACATCGGTGGGCAGGCGGTGATGGAGGGCGTGATGATGCGCTCGCCGGGCAGCTTCGTGGTCGCCGTGCGCCGGCCTGACGGTGGGATCGCCGTCCGCGAGCAGCCCTGGACCACGCTCTTCCCCAAGCTCAAGTTCCTGCGCTGGCCGTTCTTCCGCGGCGCGGTGGTGCTGCTGGAGTCACTGCACAACGGCTTCTCCGCGCTCAAGTTCTCCGCCGAGCACGCCGTGCCCGAGGATGACGGCAAGGGCGGCAAGGGCGCCGCCGCGGTGGGCTCGCTTTTGGGCCACGCGCTGGCGCTGCCGCTGTTGGCGGCGGACGTGGAGGAGCCGGCGCCCCCGGGGAAGGGGAAGGCGGACTGGGCGAACAGCGCCATGCTGGTGGTGGCCACCGCGGTGATGGTGGGGCTCTTCATCGCCGCGCCGCACCTGATCACTTTTGGAATCGGCCGGCTGGTGGGCCCGGCGCTCGACAGCGGCGGGGCGCTCTTCCAGGTGGTGGACGGGATCGTCCGCGTGGCGATCTTGGTGGGCTACATCCTGGCCATCTCCCGCACCAAGGACGCCAAGCGGCTGTTCCAGTACCACGGGGCGGAGCACAAGGCGATCTGGGCCTACGAGAGCGGGGCGCCGCTCACCGTGGCGGGCGCCAAGCCGTTCACCACGCTCCACCCGCGCTGCGGGACGAGCTTCCTCTTCGTGGTGGTCTTCGTGGCGGTGGTGCTGCACATCATCCTCTTGCCGCTGGTGCCGCAGCTGCACCCCAACGCGCTGGTGAACCAGCTCCTGCTGGTGGCGGTGAAGATTCCTTTGGCCTTCCCGATCGCCGGCGTCGCCTACGAGCTGCAGCGGCTCTCGGCGAAACCGCAGTGCCCGCGGGCGATCACCCTGCTCACCCGGCCGGGCATGTGGATGCAGAACGTGACCACGCAGCCGCCCACGGACGATCAGCTGGAGATCTCCGTCCTCTCGCTCTCCCGCGCGCTGGCGCGCGAGGAGGGGCGGGCGCAGGGTGACGGCGGGGTGAAGATCTTCCCGGACTACGCCCGCGCGCAGGCCGCTTAAGGCAATCGAGCAGTCGAAAAATTGCCCGCGGATCCATCCGCTGTACCGTTCCTCGCACCCACTTTGTGTTTGGAGGAGTGATGCGAGCGGAGGATCTCTCCAGCGGCGCGGCCGCGCGGCAGTACTCGGTCCCGCCCTTGAAGGACGCGCAGTACGCGCGCGGTGACGGCTACGCGCTCTACAAGGGAGACAGCCTCTCGCTGCTCTCGCGCTTCGAGCCCGGCAAGTTCGATCTCGTCTTCGCGGATCCGCCGTACTTCCTCTCCAACGGCGGCTTCACCTGCAAGGGCGGCAAGCGGGTCTCCGTGCGCAAGGGCGCCTGGGACGAGTCCCGCGGGGTGGAGGACGATCACGAGTTCACGATGTCCTGGCTGGCCGCCTGCAAGCGCGTGCTCAAGCCCTCCGGTTCGCTCTGGGTCTCCGGCACCCAGCACGTGATCTTCTCGGTCGGCTTCGCGATGCAGAAGCTGGGCTTCAAGCTGCTCAACACGGTCACCTGGTACAAGCCCAACGCCAGCCCGAACCTCTCCTGCCGCTACTTCACCCACTCGACGGAGCTGTTGATCTGGGCCTCGCCGAACCCCAAGGGGAAGCTGCTGCACACGTTCAACTATCCGGCGATGAAGGCCGAGAACGGCGGCAAGCAGATGCGGGACGTGTGGAACCTCCCGCGCACGGGTGAAGAGGAGCTCACCGCGGACGGCGCCGGCCGGGTCTGGTCGCAGATCTCGCCGCGCAAGTCGGAGAAGGCGCTGGGGGCTCACCCCACCCAGAAGCCGCTCGCGCTGCTGGAGCGGATCATCCTCTCCACCACCGGCGAAGATCAGCTGGTGCTCGATCCCTTCAACGGCAGCGGGACCACCGGCGTGGCCGCGGTGAAGCACGGCCGCCGCTACGTGGGGATCGACATGGACGAGGCTTATCTCGACCTCACCCGGCGCCGGCTCGAGGCCACGCACTAGCGCTTCAGGGCGCCTCGTTGTAGGCCAGCTCCACCAGCTCGAACCGCCCGTAGACGAAGGCTCCTCCGGGCTCCTCCCAGACCGCGTCGCCCCGCGCCGCCACGCGAGCCGGGCCGAAGTCCCGGTACTCGCTCAGCGGCGTGGTCCAGGGCAGCTGCCGGAACACCTTGCCGTCGGCGGACTGGGACCGGTCGTTGGAGCGGAACTCCACCAGATCTCCCTGCGCGTCGAACTTGAGCTGCGCCGTCACCCGGTTGCCCGCGTGCGCGAAGGTCCCCCGCACGGTCCGCGCGTCCACCGGCTCCCAGCCCACGTCCGCGTCCAGCAGGGCGGCCGGCGCGAGCAGGCAGAGATCATTGAAGAGGGTGACCGTCTCGCTCCGGGTCAGCTCCGGGCCGCGCCCGTTGATCAACTCCACCACGGAGGCGAGCCGGACCCGCATGGTGGCGCCGCCGTCCGCGAACCGGTGGTACGCCTCGAACGGGACGCCCCAGCGCGAGGCCTGCATCAGGAACAGGCGCGCGGGGGCCGGCGCGAGGAAGTCGTGCTGCTGGGCGGAGATCTCCATCCACCCGGCGTCCGCGCCGTTGCGCAGCGTCCCGCGGAAGCGCGCGCGGAAGCTCTGGACGTGCGGCCGCCCCACCGCGCCCGCGCGGCGCAGGTAGCGCTGCAGGGGCGGCGGCAGCGGCGCGAGCTCCTCCTCCGTCACCCGCGCTGGCGGGGCGCGCGGCGCGGCCGCGAAGCTGCGCACGTCTGCCCGGTAGAGCGCGCCGAAGCCGTCCGGCCGCAGGGCGACGAGGGCGAGCGCCACCGGCACCAGCAGCACGGCGTTGGCCACGGTGCCCGCCTTCGCGTCCGCCCACCAGCGGAGGATCAACCCCTGCGAGAGCAGCACCGCGGGCAGTGCCGCCGCCCACCAGACCCCTGGCGCGAAGCGCCAGAGCGCAGCCGCGGCGAAGAAGGCGAGCCCGGCCAGGCCCCAGAGCGCGCCCGCGGTCCGGCCCAGCGGCCGCTGGAAGCGCCGTGCGCCGGCGCCTCCAAAGGCGGCGAAGAAGCCGAGCAGGTGGACGGCGCCGTGGAGGACCATCAGCAGCTGGAGCGCGAGCTTCATGCCCTCCAAGGATGAGCAACGCCTGTGCCCGAAGCCCCGTGGCGTGCGGCTTGCTGCACTCGAGCGCATGGGCACCCAGGGACCCGAGACGCCTCGCAACCTCCACCGGTGGGCGCTCGGCGGGTTGCTCGCGTTCGCGGCGCTCAACGCGCTGGGCGGCGGCGGGTACGGCCTCTCCGGCGCCAAGTCGGTCCCCACGCAGTGGCTGGAGGGCAGCCCCTTCTCCAGCTACTTCGTCCCCAGCCTGATCCTCCTGGTGGTGGTGGGCGGGGCGTGCGGGATCGCCGCGTTCGCCGTGTTCCGGCGGCGCCCGGCCTCGCGGCTGTTCGCAGCGGCCGCGGGGGCGATCCTCCTGGTGTGGATCTCCGTGCAGCTCTGGATCATCGGCTACGTGTCGTGGATCCAGCCCGTCACGGCGGCCTGGGGTGGGCTCGTCCTCCTACTCGCCTGGCGGCTCCCGGCCCAGGGAAGGGTGTTTCAACGCTGAAACGGAATGGACGGCGCTGCTCCAGTTGCATCCCCCCCACCACCCGTCGTCTCCCAATTTTTTCAATAGGATGCCGCTGGCGCGCGCGGTGCTCCACGCGCACACATGCGATGCCTCAACCGCCCGGGCCTTCCTCTCCTGGCGCTGCTCCTGCCGGCGCTGACCCGCTGCGTCGGAGCTGCTGAGAGCCCTTATGACGATCTCCTGCCCTTGAGCGGCATCACCGCCGTGGAGCGTGCCGACGGCGGCGGCACCGCCCTGCCCACGGACGGTGGCGGTGGCGGCGGCGAAGTCCCTGCGGCGAGCTGCGATGTCGCGGCCCTGCTACGCACCAGCTGCACGGCCTGCCACGGCCGGCCGGTCTCGCAGGCGGCCCCGTACCCCATCGAAACGCTCGAAGATCTCCGCAAGCCTTCGCCCACCTATCCCGGCCAGACGGTGGCGCAGCGCTCGCTGGTGCGGATGAGGCAGGCGATCGCCCCCATGCCGCCGGCGACCTTCGCTCCCGCTCGGACCGCCGAGCTCGCGGCGTTCGCGCAGTGGGTGGAGGCGGGCACGCCGGACGGCGCCTGCACCGCCGGCTTTGCGTCGGACGCGGGCACGCCTGTGGACGCGGGCCTCCCCGGCGTGGACGCCGGGACCGCGGCGCTCACCTGCGCGAGCGGGAGCTACTGGACGCAGGGCAACAGCGGCAGCGGCTCCATGAACCCGGGCATGGCCTGCCAGGCCTGCCACCTCGGGCAGAACTTCATGGGGCAGAACCCCAACGGCGAGAGCAAGACGAGCAAGGCCTTCTTCTTCATGGGCAGCCTCTACCCGTCGCTCCACGAGAAGGACCGCTGCAACGACAACCGCGTCCCCAGCGGCACGGTGGTGGAGATCCTGGACTCGGCGGGCGTGGTGCGGCTCACCCTCACGCCCAACAGCGTTGGCAACTTCTACTCCTCCACCACCACCGCCGGCTTCCCGCTCCCGTACCGCGCCCGCGTGGTGTCCAACGGGAAGGTGAACGCCATGGTGACGCCGCAGCAGGTGGGCGACTGCAACACCTGCCACACCGAGCGCGGGACGGGCGGCGCCCCCGGGCGGGTCACCTACCTGCCGTGACTGCCGGCGTGCGCCCGCTCGCGCGCGTGGGTCACCTGCCGCTGGATGCTCTCGAAGGCGCCGCGCACGCTCTGGTACGCGTCCTCCTTCACGGGCTCCTCGGTGGGCCGCTCGGCCACGAACTGCCGGCCGTTGAGGGTGAGCACCACGCGGACGTGGACCGGCGCGAGCGCGCCTGAGTGGTGGTGCGGCTGGCTCACGGTGACGTGGCAGTTGCCCTCCGGAGCGAGTGCCGAGAGCTCGTTGAGCTCCTCGGTGATCCGTTCGTCGAGCGCTGGCGAGTGCTCCATCGAGCGGTAGGTGATTCGAGGTGCCAGCTTCATTTCGGCGTCCTCCTCCTGACTGCGGGTTCGTCCTTGTGGGACTGCAGCGACCGTGCCCCCGCTCTCCCTCGGAGGCCCTGCGGGCGGCGCGCAGCCCCTGCGGCCGGGCGCGGGCCGCGGCGCAATTCCTGCGCGGGTGGGCCGGCACCCATGGGCGGATCTGCGTGGGCATGCCGCGTGCTGAACCACCGACCTTCAAGCAGGAGGTGCTTCATGGACCGCGAGCATGCGCTGGGCAGCACCAGCCGGAACAAGGTGCGGACCCTGGTGGTGGTGGGCGCGGACGAGCGGGAAATGCTGCACCGCACCGTGGAGTGCGCCGCGAGCGAGGACTGCGTCCCGCTCGAGGACTGCGCCAGCTGTCCCCGGCGGATCGCCACCAAGTTGGATCCGCTGGGACGGGAGAGCTACGTGCTCTGCAGGACGCCGCCGGCGGACGTGGTGGAGAAGGGCCTGTCCGCGCCGGTGGGCGCGCTGATGGGGGCCGAGGTGGTGGCCGTCCGGCCGGACGTCCCCGCGGAGCTGGTGCTCAACCTGCTCGTGGAGCGCGGCTTTTCGGGCGTGCCGGTGGTGGACACCCAGTTCCGGCCGCTGGGGATCGTGAGCAGCGCGGATCTGCTCGAGGAGCGCTACGACGAGCAGGACGGCGGCGGGCCGGAGAGTGAGGGGCTGCTCACGGCGAGCGACCTGATGACGCAGTGCCCGCTCACCATCCGCGAGGAGACCTCCATCGCCGAGGCCGCCGCCAAGATGGCCTACCACCGCGTGCACCGGCTCCCCGTGGTGGCGGACTCCGGCGAGGTGGTGGGGCTGGTGGGCACGCTGGATCTGCTGCGCTACGTGGCCGAGCTGGGCGGCTTCGCGCTGCCCGCAGTGGCAGGCGAGCGCTGAGCCTTGCCCCGGCGCCACAGCTTGGCGCCCTCCAGCACCGAGACGGGGATGAGCCCCACCCCCAGCGCCACGGCCCCATCCGCCCAGGTGAAGCCGCCCACGTCGAACAGCTCGCGCGTGAAGGCCACGCGCGGCAGGAGCAGCTGGAGCCCGAGCGTCACCACCACCACGGCCAGCAGCCGCAAGTTGGAGCCCGCCCCCACCTCCCAGAAGAGCCGGGTCCGGCTGCGCGCGGCGATCGCCCGAAGCACCTCGCCGCAGACGAGCGCGGAGAAGGCCATGGTCCGGGCCGCCTCCAGCCCCTGGGCCCGCAGCGTCAGGGCGAAGGCCGCCAGCACGGCGGTGGACTCCAGCGCGCCCACCGCCAGCACCTGCTTCCATTCAGGCCGCCCCAGGAGCGGTTCGGCGGGCAGCCGGGGAGGGCGCTCCAGCACGTCCGCCTCGGGCGGGTCCAGCACCAGCGCCAGCGCGGGCAGTCCGTCCGTGACGAGGTTGATCCACAAGAGCTGCAGCGGCATCAGCGGCAGCGGCAGCCCCAGCAGCGAGGCGCCGAGCATCACCAAGAGCTCAGACGTGTTCCCGCCGAGCAGGTAGACCAGCGTCTTGCGGATGTTGTCGAAGATCGCCCGCCCCTGGCGGACCGCGGCCACGATGCTGGCGAAGTTGTCGTCCGCCAGCACCATGTCGGACGCCTCGCGGGTGACCTCGGTCCCCGTCCGCCCCATGGCGATCCCCACGTCTGCCTGCCGCAGCGCCGGGGCGTCGTTCACGCCGTCTCCCGTCATCGCCACCACGTCCCCGCGGGCGCGCCAGCGGCGGATGATCTCCAGCTTCTGCTCCGGGGTGGCGCGGGCGTGCACGCGTGGCTCGCCGTCCGGGGCGGGGCCCTCCTCCAGAATCCCCAGCTCGCGGGCGATGGCGTGGGCGGTGCGCGGGTGGTCTCCGGTGATCATCACCGTCTTGATCCCCGCGCGGCGGGCCGCCGCCACCGCGGCGATCGCCTCCGGCCTGGGCGGATCCGCCAGCCCCAACAGCCCCACCAGCGTGAGCCCTTGCTCCTCCGGTCCGCGCCCCTGGGCCACCGCGAGCACCCGTAAGCCCTGCGCCGCGAGCGCCTCGTGCGCCTCCTCCACGCCGGCGGGCACCTCGCCGCACAGCGGCAGGAGCGCCTCGAGCGCCCCCTTCACGTAGAGGACGCCATCCGCGCGCAGGATGGACATCCGCCGGCGCCCGGTGTCGAACGGCTGGACCTTCACCCGCGGCGCTGAGGCTTCGAGCGCGGGGCGCGAGATCCCCCGCTCGGCCGCCGCCACCAGGATCGCGACCTCCGTTGGATCCCCCGTGCCCCACGCGGCCGTGGCGTCCAGCTCCGCGTCGCTGCAGGCGGCGCCGCAGCGCAGCGCGAGCAGCTCGTCCTGCGCCCACACCCGGCGCACCTTCATCTGCCCGGTCGTCAGCGTCCCGGTCTTGTCGGTGCAAATGACCGTGGCGCAGCCGAGCGTCTCCACCGCGGGGAGCCGGCGCACCAGCACGCTGCGCTCGGCCATCCGCTGCACGCCCACCGCCAGGGCGATGGTGACCACCGCGGGCAGCCCCTCCGGCACCGCCGCCACCGCCAGGCTGATCCCCGCCAGCAACAGCAGCAGCGGGGCCTCCCCCCGGACGAGCCCGATCGCCACCACCAGCCCCACCACCCCGGCCGAGAGCAAGAGCAACGTCCGGCTCACCTTCGCCAGGCGCAGCTGGAGCGGCGTCTGCCCCTCGTCCGTGGTCTGCAGCAGGTGGGCGATCTTCCCCAGCTCGGTGGCCATCCCGGTGGCCTCCACCCGCGCCCGCCCGGTGCCCGCGACGATGGAGGTGGCCAGGAAGACGTGGTCCGCGCGCTCCGCCAGCGGCGCGTCCTCCGGGGCCGGCTCGGCGGACTTCGCCACCGGCAGGCTCTCCCCGGTGAGCGCCGCCTCTTGGGCAAAGAGCGCGTCCGCGGAGAGCAGCCGCGCGTCCGCGCCCACCACGTCCCCGGCCTCCAGCATCAGGAGGTCCCCGGGCACCAGCTCGCTGGAGGCGATGAGCTCCGTCCGGCCGTCGCGGCGCACGCGCGCCCGCGGGCTGGTCATGGAGCGCAGCGCCAGCACCGCCCGCTCCGCCTTGTGCTCCTGGAAGAAGCCGACCAGCGCGTTGAGGACGAGGATGGCGCTGATCGCCACCGCGTCCGCCACCTCCCGCATCGCCCCGGAGATCACCGCCGCCCCCGCGAGCAGCGCGATCAGCGGCGACTTGAGCTGGTCGACCAACAGCTTCCACGCGGGCCGGCCCGCCTCCCGCCGCAGCGTGTTCGGGCCGTGGCGGGCGAGCAGCGCCGCGGCCTCGGCGGCGGTCAGGCCGTCCGAAGTCGAAGCGTGAAGGGGAGCGTCCGCGTCCATGACGCGCTCCGTCCTAGCAACTCGCGCGCGTTTAGTGGCGCAGCCCTTCCGCCAACCGCTCCACAGCGTCCATTTCCGTCACCACGTTCCGCGCGAAGCCCAGCACGTCCGTCTCGGTGAGCATCCCCACCAGCCGCCCATCCAGCACCACCGGCAGGCAGCCGTACTTCTGGCGCATCATCACCCCCAACGCGTGCGCCAGGGGCGTGCCCGGCTCGGTGCAGCGGACGCCCCGGCGCATCACCTCGCCCGCGAGCGTCCGGCGCCCCTCCACCTCGCCCCGCCGCGAGAGCGCGCGGAGGAAGTCGCGGTGGGTGAGCAGCCCCTGGAGGGTGCCATCCCGGACCACCGGCAGGTGGCGGATGCGGCCAAACTGGAACATGGCCTCGGCCAGGCCGAGGTCGTCCCCCTCTTTGAGGGTGATCAACTCGCCCCGGCTCATCACGTCGCCCACGGTGAACATGGATGGCTCCTTTCGCACAGGCCAACGCGACGCAAGGAGGGTGCCGGCCGCTCCCAGGCCGCGTGCCGCTGCCACCGCGCGCAGGCGGTGCGCGGGGCAGGGTGCCGGCGCAGAAGGTGCGCGCGCGTGGCCGCACGACCGGCCGTCCGCTGGCGCGTTGCGTTGGCATGCGGCGTGAAAATCGTAGGAGGCATGAGCCTCCTCTGCGGAATCGACTTCTCGCCGTCTTCCTCCCGGGCCGCGCGGGTCGCGGCGCTGCTGGCCGCTCGCCTGGGCACGCCGCTCCACCTGGTGCACGCGCTCCCCGCCTGGCCGCGCAACCTGCAGCCGGGGGAGGGAGAGGGGGTGCTCACCGCCGCGCGCCGCGCGCTGGAGGCCGAGGTCAACGCGCTGCGCGCCCTGGGCGCGGAGGTGCAGGCGCACCTGGAGCTCAAGCCGCCGGCGCAGGCGCTGCTCTCCGTCTGTGAGGAGCGCGGGGCCACCCTGATGGTGCTGGGCGCCACCGGCGAGGGCGAGCCGGCGGGCCGGCCGGTGGGGAGCACCGCGGACCGGCTGGCGCAGCAGGCGCACGTGCCGGCGCTCGTCATCCGCTCCGCCGAGCCGTTCGAGGCCTGGGCCAAGGGAGAGCGCCCGCTGCGCGTCCTGCTCGGCGCCGCGATGGACGCCGCGTCCGAGCACGCCTGGCGCTGGCTGCAGGGGCTCGCCCGGGTGGGGCCGCTGGAGGTGACCGCCGCGCACGTGTACTGGCCCCCGGAGCAGCTGCAGCGGCTGGGGCTGAAGGGGCCTCGCAGCCTGGTGGAGGGAGACCCGGAGGTGGACCGGGTGCTGACGCGCGAGCTGGAGGCCCGCTTCCGCGCCGGCGCCGGGCTCACCCCGCGCCTGCGGCTGCTCCCCAGCCTGGGGCGGGCCTCGGACGCGCTGCTCTCACTGGGGCGCGAGGAGAAGGCGGACCTGATCGTGGTGGGCTCGCACCACCGCAGCGCGCTCGGCGCGCTCTGGGAGGGCTCCATCTCCCGCGCGGTGCTCCACCACGCCTCGGTCGCGGTGGCCTGCGTCAGCCCGCCTTCGCGCGCGGCGGTGCCGAGCGTGGAGCCGCGCTCCGCGCTCGTCGCCACGGACTTCTCCCCGGCGGGCAACGCCGCGGTGGCGCACGCCTACGGCCACGTGGGGCGCGGCGGGACGGTGCACCTGCTCCACGTCCTCCCGTCCGCCCCGCGCGCCTCGCCCATGCAGGCCCGGGACGTCCTGGAGGTCTCCCACGCGCTGGCGGGCGAGAAGGCCGCGGCGCTGGAGCGGCTGCGCGCGCTGGTGCCGGTGCGAGGCCTGCTGGACGAGAAGAACGCGGAGGCGCTCGTGGTGGAGGGCAAGGACGCGGCCGAGGCCATCTGCCAGGCGGCGGAGCGGCTCGGCGTGGACTTCCTCTGCCTGGGCACCCACGGCCGCACCGGGGTGGGCAAGCTGGTGCTCGGCTCGGTGGCGCAGGCCGTGGTTGGGAAGACCGGCCGCCCGGTCCTGCTGGTGCGCCCGCCCAAGAACTAGTACCGGGACACAGTGAATCTTGACCGATCGATCCGACCCCCGCTCACCCCGAGCGAAGTCGAGGGGCGCCCAGGCAATGGGCCTCGACTTCGCTCGGCCTGAGCGGGGTACGGGCGATCGAGCAAAACGAGTGTGGCGAGTTACTAGGGCAGGGCGCGGAGAGCCGCGAGCTTCTTCAGGGCGCCGGCGAAGTAGGCGCGCCAGTCCACGCGCCCCATGTCCTCTTCGCTCACGCGCCCCATGAGGTGGAAGTTGATCTCCCGCACCGCCTCCTCCTCCGTGTTGCCGCTCTCCGCCTCCATGAGGAGGTAGGGCTCCTTGTACTGGTTGGGTGCGGTGGGGATCCGCAGCCCCAGCCCCACGGCCTTGGGGCCGCTGGCCCAGAGGAGCAGCTCCACCTGGTGGGCGCCCACCCGCGTCTGCGCGAGGACGATCTGTTCGGAGACCCGGCCGTAGAGCCTGGCGTCGCCGTCCCCCAGCAAGAGCTCCGCCGGGAAGGCCTTCACCGGGATGGTCTGGTGGGTGGCCCACTTGCCGGACTTGAGCTGCTCCGCGTTTCCGTCTGGCGCCTCGGGGACGGGGGTGGGGGAGAGGAGCGAGCGGACGCGATCAATCAGGTTCGGCATGGGGTGCAACCTCCGGCGGTGCTGGCCAAAGGATTTCAGGCCAACAGCCCCTGGGCGCAGCAAGGAGGTGCATGTCCGGCGGTGCGGGCAACGGCCCGCCGGGTTGAAATTCTCCACCCGCTCCCTACGAGGCGTCCGCGGCCAGGGCCTCGGGGCTCAGGTGGATGCCGGCCTGCTCCAGCACCCGCAGCGCGTTGGTGGTGTCCACCACGCCTTCGCGCAGCCGGTAGTCGAACGCCATCTGCCCGTCCACCAGCTGATCCCGGAAGTGCATGTTGCGCACGTGCAGGCCGCGCCCCGCCTCCAGCGCGAGCTGGGTGAGGCTCAGGTCGTGCGTGGTGACGCCGCCGCAGGCGCCGGTGCGCAGCAGCTGCCGCAGGAGCTCCCGCGAGGCGATCTGCCGCTCGCGGGTGTTGGTGCCCAGCAGGATCTCGTCCAGCAGAAACAGCGCCTGGCCCTTCACCGCCACCGCGGCGTCCAGCACCTTCTTGATCCGCTGGACCTCCGCGTAGAAGTAGGACACGCCGCGCTCCAGCGAGTCCTTCACCCGCATGCTGGTGAGCAGCTGCACCCGGGAGACGCGCAGGGCGCTGGCGCAGACCGGCGCGCCGCACAGCGCCAGCACCGCGTTGGCGCCGATCGCCCGCAGCAGGGTGGTCTTCCCGGACATGTTGGAGCCGGTGAGCAAGAGCGCGTGGCCGCCGGAGGGCAGCTCCACA
Source organism: Myxococcaceae bacterium (assembly GCA_044229415.1). Lineage (GTDB taxonomy): Bacteria > Myxococcota > Myxococcia > Myxococcales > Myxococcaceae > JBGATB01. The sequence goes on from JBGATB010000014.1 coordinate 163,843, forward strand.
TCGTTCACCACCGGCGCCAGGAGCAGCGGGTGGCCCAGCCCCTGCGCCACGAACAGCGGCCCCTCTTCGACCAGCTCCGGGTACTGAAAGTGGGGCCGGTCATGCGCCAGCGTGGCCAGCGCGCAGAGCGCCTCCAGCTCCGCCAGCGCCTCGAACCAGCCGCGCACCCGCGACCCGTGCTCGCGCCGCCAGGCCTCCAGCCGGAAGAGGAAGTGCAGGTCCCACAGCGTGAGCAGCTGGATGACCGCGTAGAACTGCCCGGACTGGCGCAGCTCGGCGAAGCCGAAGTCGAAGGAGAACCGGCGCAGGCTCTGCGACACCGTGCGCACGCCCTGAGCGCGCAGCTGCCCGGCCATGGCCTGCAGCTTGGGGTGGGTGAAGGGCTGCGCTTCTATCCGGGCGAACGTCTCCTCGAAGCGGACGAAGCCGTGCTCCCCGGCGACGATCGCGTCGTAGAAGGCGGTGAGCGCCTTGCGGGTGAGCAGCGTCACCCCCAGCTGCAGGAACAGCCCGGCCCAGAAGAGCGGCCGCGGCACCAGCTGCAACCGCCCCAGGACGTAGAGCGCCAGCGTGGCCAGGGGCAGCAGCACCGCCAGCGGGCGCGCCCAGCGCGCGGAGCCGAGGTACGGCCCGCCCTCCGCCCAGGCGATGAAGCGGCGCGGATCCGCGCGCGTCTTGCTCACCAGCCCGGTCTCCACGAGCAGGCCCTGGCGGAAGTCCACCAGCGGGGTGAGCTCCTTCGCGCACGCCTGGCGCGCGCGCAGCTCCTCGCACCCGGCCGCCGCGGCGCCGGCGGAGAGCCAGGAGGCCAGCCGCTCCTCGCCGGCCACGGTGGCCGTCTCCCCCATCAGCTGGAAGAGCGAGCCCTGGCCGAAGACGTCCAGGTCCGGCGTGTAGAGGTGCTCGGCGTTGGCGAAGCGCTCGCCCGTCTCCGGGAAGCGGTGCCAGCCCTCGGACAGCCGCGCCAGCCCCCGCTCGTTGAGCCTCACCCGGAGGCGCTCGCGCTCCTCGCGGGAGATCACCCCCGCGTGGATCCGCGCCAGCGCCGCGTAGAGCGCCAGGCACCCCAGCGCTGCCAGCCAGGCCCAGCCGGGGAGCTTCTCGAAGATGCGCGCCACCGCCAGGCCCACCGCGGAGAGGAACACCACGCCGCGCAGGTTGGCCAGGCGGGCGGCGCGGGCGTCCAGCTGGGCCAACAGCGCCTTGGCGGCGGAGAGGCGGCTGGCGTACGCCTCGGCGCTCGCGCGCGCGGCGGGGGAGGAGAGGGCGGGCTCGGTGCTCATCGGGCGGGGGACACTACCCGCAAACGCGGAAGGCCCCAGCCACCTCGTGCGAGGGGCGTGGGGCCTTTCACGAAAAGCCTCGAGCGCTGGAGGGCGGGTTACTTCTCCTTGGAGGCGATCCGCCGGAGCGCCTTCTGGTCGCGCACGCAGAGGATGCGGCCCACGTTGCCGAGCACGCCCTCGCGCTTCATCTCGTTGATGAGGGTGGAGACGAACGAGCGGGAGGCGCCCACGAGGTCGGCCAGATCCTGCTGGGTGATCCCCCGCAGGTCGGTCTCGCCGCCGTGCGGGCAGCGCTCGCCGTGGGCCTCGGCCAGGGTGAGCAGGGTGTCCGCCAGCCGGGCCGGGACCTCCTTGAAGGTCAGCCCGAGCACGCGCTTGCGCAGGCCGCGCACGCGGTCCGCGTAGGCGCGCACCACGTCCACCGCCAGGGCCGGCCGCGCCTCGAGCTGCGCGCGGAAGTCACGCCCTTCGATCGACCAGACCTCGGCCTCGCCGGCCGCCACGGAGAGCTCCTCGAGCGGCGTGCCTTCCGGGCGGAAGAGCTCGCCGAAGAGGTCGCCCGGCTTGAGGATGGAGACCACCGAGCGCACCGAGTTCTTGCCCAGCCGCATCAGCCGCACGCGCCCCGCCTTGAGCAGGTAGACGCGGTCCGACATGTCGCCCGGCCGGTAGATGACGGAGTTGTGCGGGAAGGACTCGACCTTGAAGTACCCCTTGAAGTCGATCACCTCCTGGCCAGGGACGATCTTGTTGGCGGTCACCATCATTCCGCTCTGACTCGTCTGGATGGGAGCGACGGAGTTGGAGCCGATCGGGCCAGCGGGACGATTGAAGCCGTGCATGCGCGCTCTCCTAAGGGGTGGGGAAGGTTGCTGGGGGCGTTTCCAACGTCCGTGCCATCCACCCAACACGCCCGGATTGATCACAATCCGATGGTTTCCGGCCGGTTACGGCGCAGTGCTGACCGGTAAACCTTTCAGCGCCCGCCCGCCTGGAACGAAACGTTTAAACGTCTGCATCCGGATGCAACGAGACGTTCAATCCGCCGCCGCCAACGTGCTGGGGAGAACACTGTTCAGGAGACGTCGGAGTCGCGCGCACCTGCGACGCCATATTGCTTCAGCTTCCGCTCGAGCGTGGGGCGGGAGATGCCGAGCATCTGGCAGGTCTTCCCCTTGTGGCCGCGCGTGAGCTCGAGCGCCCGGAAGATCAGCAGCCGCTCTGCCTCCGCCAGGGTGGGCAGCGAGTCCGCGCTCCCCATCCAGCTCGGCTCGGCGGCGCCAGTGGGGGCCGCCGCGCGCTCCCCCGCCTCCAGGGCAGGCAGGTTGTCTGCCAGCAGCACCTCGCCCGAGGAGAGCACCACCGCCCGGGTGAGCACGTTCTCCAGCTCCCGCACGTTGCCGCGCCAGGGCAGCTCGGTGAGGTGCGCCAGGATCTCCTCCGGGACGCGCGTCACCCGCTTGTGGACCTTCTCGTTGATCCGCTCGAGCAGGTGGTGGACCAGGGCAGGGATGTCCTCGCGCCGCTCCCGGAGGGGCGGGATGTGCAGGGTGATGACTTTGAGGCGCTGGTAGAGGTCTTCGCGGAAGCGTCCGGCGGTCACCTCCGCCGCGAGGTCCCGGTGGGTGGCGGCGATCACCCGGGCGCGCAGCTTGATCCGCTTCACCCCGCCCACCCGCTCGAACTCGCGCTCCTGGAGCACGCGCAAGAGCTTGGCCTGCAGCATCAGCGACATGTCGCCGATCTCGTCCAGGAAGACGGTGCCGTCCTCCGCCAGCTCGAACTTGCCGGGCTTGAGCGCGGCGGCGCCGGTGAACGCGCCCTTCTCGTGGCCGAACAGCTCGGACTCCAGCAGCGTGTCCACGATCGCCGAGCAGTTGATCGCCACGAAGGGGCGTGACTCGTCATACGAGTAGTGGTGGATGACGCGGGCGATCAGCTCCTTGCCGGTGCCGGACTCGCCGTTGATCAGCACCGAGGCGCGCGAGGCCGCCACCTTGCCAATCTCCTTCACCAGCTGCTGCATCACCGGGCTGGTGCCGACGATGTCCCCCAGCCGCAGCCCGGCCCCCTCCACGCTGACCGAGGCCGCGCGGCGGGAGAGCTGGCGCACCTTGAGCGCCCGGGCCACGACCATGTCCAGCGCCGCCAGCTCGGCGAACGGCTTGTGGATGTAGTCGAACGCGCCGAGCTTCATCGCCCGGATGGTCGTCTCCATGTCGTGGTGCGCGGTGACGATCAGGATGGGCGCGTCCCCGCAGATGGTCTTCAGCTCCTCGACGATGGAGAGCCCGGTCCGGTCAGGCAGCATCATGTCCAGGATCACCAGCGAGGGCTGGTGCTCCTGCGCGGCCCTGAGCGCGCTCCCCGCGCTGGTGGCGGTGACGACCTGGAAGCGCGCGCCGGCCTCGTCCGCCGAGTCCTCGAAGTGCATCTTCAAGGACTCCAGCAGCGAGAGGTCGTCGTCGACGATGAGCAGAGTCTCCATACGGACTCTTCGAGGCTCCTTGCGAACGCTCTGACCCGCGTGGGTCAGCCCGGGAAGTAGAGCGTGTATACCGTGCCGGCGGGCGGCGTGCCGTCTCCAGGCTCCGCGCTGATCGTCCCCCCCTGGCCCTGCATCACCCGGTTCAGCGCGGCGAGCGAGAGGCCGGCGCCCCGCGCCAGCATGGAGGCGAAGGGCTCGAACAGGCGCGCCCGCTCGTCCGGGGGGAGGGTGGCAGTGGGATCGAAGAGCAGGAGCCGGGCGCCGTTGCCGGCCGCGGGGCGGACCTCGCCGCGCACCGCGCCGCCGGGCTCCAGCCCCATGGCGATGTTGATCAGCACCTGCGCCAGCACCGGCCGCAGCCTCGCCGCGTCCGCGCGGACCCGCGGGACGTGGCCATCCTCGTTCAGCTCCACCTTGAGGCTGCGCTCCGCCAGCTCCGGCTCCACCAGGGCGGCGGCCTCCAGTGTGAGCGCGCGCAGCGAGACCAGCTCGAGATTCGGCGGCGTGTCCCGGCCGTACTCGCTGAGCAGCCAGAGCATCCGCTCCATGGTGCGGACCTCGCGGTTGGCGATGACGAGCCGCCGCTGATCCTTCTCCGAGAGCCCGGTGTGCCGCGCCAGCGTCTGGACCGCCATCTTCACCGACGAGAGCGGGTTGCGGATCTCGTGGGAGAGGGAAGAGGAGAGCTTGGAGATCTGGATCGGCGGTGCGCCCGCGAGGAACGCGCCCAGATCCACCACCGCCGCGCGCGCCACGCCGTCCGCGTGGCCCAGCACCGCCCGCAGGAAGGTGCGCTCCTCGCCGCGCTGGAAGGGGAGGAAGACGGGCTCCGGCCGCGTGGGGCCGCGCGCCGCCGCGTCCAGCTCCGCCATCTTGGCCTCGGTGCAGGCCAGCGGCTCGCGCGCGGGGCGCCCCACCAGCTGCGCGGCGGTCCGCCCGAGGACGCGCTCGCACGCCCCCTCCGCGCGAAGGATCCGTTGGTCTTCCGCCCATTCCAGCTGGGCTATTTGGGCAAGCTCGAAATCCATGGTGCTTCGGTGGGGGCAGCCCTCGTACGCGACCTGGCACAGCACGTAAACGGCGAAATAAGGGGGCTTCCCGCTAACGGACAGTGTCCGGCGCGCACCTGTGCCTTCCTACGCACACCCCGTGCGCCCGGCGCATTTTCCCTGCAACTTCGGCCCGGTCGCTTGTCGGGAGAGAGGAGCCGTCCTCCTGATGACGTATTGGGAGGTCGGTGCCGCTCCTCTACTCTGCTCTCCGTCGTCCCTCCACCCCACCGAAGAGGCCGTCGAAATGAAGCTGAACACCCGGAAGAACCGCTCCCTCAAGAAGGCCCGTGGCCAGGGCATGACGGAGTACATCATCATCGTCGCGCTCATCGCGATCGCTGCGATCGGCGTGATCACCCTGTTCGGCGACAACATCCGCAAGCTCTTTGGCGTCTCCGCGGACGCGCTCTCCGGCAGTTCCCAGGTCCAGAACCGAGCCACTGTGTCGAAGGCCACGCTCGAAACGAAGACCATGAAGTCCTTCGGCGAGAACAACGCCTACTAGGCCTCGAAGAGTCTCCCGCAAGCTCAGAACGCCGGCGCCCCCTCACTCACCCGGGGTGCCGGCGTTCTTGCGTCGCAGCGCCATCGCCGCCGCCACAACCAGCGCCGCGAGGCTGGCCAACCCCCCGAAGAGGAAGCTCCTCGGCCGGTAGTGGAAGCTGAGGCGGTGGGCTCCAGGTCCCACGCGCACCCCCCGCACCAGGTAGTCCACCCGCAAGAGCGGAGCGGGGGCGCCGTCCAACTCCGCCTGCCAGCCCGGGTAGTGCGTGTCGGTCAACACCGCGTAGCCCTCCGCGCAGGCGTTGACCAGCACGTCGACGTGTGAGGGCGTGCTGGAGACGACTTCCGCAGTGGACGTGGCGCAATCACTGGGCGGCAGCGCCGCCGGCTCCTCCAGGAAGACGCTCTTGCGGAAGGGCTGGTCGGGATCCACCAGCCACTGGTAGGCGGCCTTCGCGTCGCCGTGCGCGACCTGGTGCACCACGAAGGCGCGGGGTTGGGCGGTGCGCGAGCGGTAGAGGCCTGGGAGCACGCCGTCCGGGGCGACGACGATCTGCAGATCCGCGAAGGGCGCCTTGAAGCGGCGCACGTAATACTCCGCGCCGGCGAAGTCGAAAAAGGCGCGGGACTCGCGGTCGAGCGCGCGGGTGATCTTGAGCGGCTCCGGCGCGCCGTAGCCTTCCACCTGCGCCAGGTGCTCCTCCATCGCGCGCAACGGCACCAGCGCGTCCCGGCTGCGCTCCACGTACGTCTCTGGAGACATGTTCAGGTATTCGTCGTCCTGCGAGAGGCCGACCGAGAGGCGGCCGCGGGCGGGGCGAGGGATCTGGGCGGCGAGCGCGGAAGGGCGCATCAGCCGGGCGCGGTCGTTCCAGAGCGTGTCGTCGAAGAACTGGTGCGTGCAGATCAACTCCACGGCGAGCATGACCGCCCAGGCGGCGCGGAGCCGCCGCCCCCGGGACCGTTCGGGTGAGCAGACATCGGCGGGATTGCGCACTGTGAAGAAGAGCGCTGTCGCCGCGCAGACGAACGTCATGGCCCACAAGAGCCCAAGCACCGCGCCCGTCCGCAGCGGCGCGGCGACCAGCACCGTGACCGCGGCCGCGAGCAGCATTGCGAGGAGGGCAATGGCGCGGCGGAGGAGCGCGGCGGAGGGGGAGACACGCGCGCTGTAGGCCGCCACCCGGTCCAGCCCGAGGCCGGCGAGCACGCAGAGGCAGAAGACGCAGCCGATGATGTACTTCGACGGGTAGCGGAAGAGCGAGAAAGGCGGGAGCCGGAGCAGCCATGTCGCCGGAGGAAAGTGCGCCCCAAGCGCGAGCAGCGCGAAGAGGACCGCGCCTCCCACGTACGGCCAGCAACGGCGGCGCCGCCTGACGAGCAAGGTGATGGCAGCCACTGCGAGCGCCACCGCGAGGCTGCCAACGAAGAGGCTGGGGACGAAGTTCTGCTCGCTGCCCCAGTAGCTCTCGCGCGGCCGGTCCGCATTGGGCCAGCCGAGCGCCGCCAGCCCTACCCACGGCATGGACCACTCGAAGCGGCCGGCCAGCTCCACGACCCGGATGGAGTGGCGGGTGAGCTCCAATGCCGGGAGGACCTGCACCGCGGCCACTCCGAGCCCAAGTGCGCCGGCGCTGGCAGCGATCCACGCCGCCTTTAGTGAGGCCCGGCCTCTGCGCTCGGTGAAGCAGATGGCGGCGACGAGTAGAAGCTGCCAGAGCGCCGTCTCCGGCGAGCCGGCGAGCAGTGACAGTCCAAAGGTGAGCGCGATCGCCGCGGCGTTCGGGCCGGTGGGACGCCGGGCCAGCCGCGTGGCGGCGGCGAGCAGGAAGCCCGTCCAGGCCGCGCTGTCCACCACGTTCTGCTGGATCGCCAGGTGGGTGAGCGTCTCCCCGAAGCCGAAGAGGGCGCCGGCGGCGAAGCTGGCCACCGGCGAGAGCCGCAGGGTGCGGCCGAGCGCGTAGGTGCCGAGCGCGGCGACCAGCGCGTGGAGCACCTGCTCCAGGGTGATCGCCATGGCCGGGTCGGTGAGGAGCACCAAGAGCACGCGCGGCGGGTAGAAGGCCTGCGAGTAGAGCGTGGCCGCGAAGGGCTGGCCCAGCCGCTGGTAGGGGTTCCACAGCGGCCACTCGCGCAGGGAGAGGCACTCGGCGAGGAAGGCCGCGTCCGGGATGAAGAGGCGGAAGATGTCCCGCCCGGCGAGGACGCGGTCCTGGAGAATGGGCCAGTAGACGAGCGCCACGCCCGAGAGCAGCCCCAGGGCCACGAAGAGAACTCGGAGGCGGACGCGCGACATCTTCTGGAGTCCCTTTATAGTCGCGCCTTCCATGGAGGGGCGGCTCGTCTTCAAGGACTGCGCGGTCTTTCACCCTGACGGGCGGGTGCGCCCGCGGATGGCCGTGGTGGTGGCGGACGGGCAGATCTTGCGCACGGCGGACGACAAGGACGTGCCGGTGCTGCCGGGGGACTGGGAGGTGCGCTGCCGGGGGCGGATCCTCGCGCCCGGACTGGTGGACTGCCACTGCCACCTCGCCAACGCGCAGCTGCTGCCGCCTTCGGGGGAGCTGCTCATGCGCACCCCGCAGGCGCGCGGCGAATTGCAGCGGCGGCTGGACGCGCTGCTCACCGCCCCGGACGTGGAGGTGCTCACCGCCCACGCGCTGGCCCGGGCCGCCCGCGCGGGGGTGACGCTGGTGGTGGAGCACCTCTCCTGTCCTGGCGCGGTGAGCGCGGGGCTGGAGGCGCAGGCGCGCGCGGCGGAGCGGGTGGGGGTGCGGCTGGTGAACAGCCACGCCACCTACAGCTTCGACGGCGAGGCCCGCGCCATCGCCCGCTTCGAGCAGAACGTGGACTACGCCAAGCGCCACGGGGCGCACCCGCTGGTGCGCGCGGGCTTGGGCTTCCAATCCTCCTCCACCTGCGGGGACGAGCTCTTGCGCCGCATTGGCCGCGCCCGCGAAGAGCTCGGGCTGGGGACGCACTTCCACCTGGGCGAGACCGACGACGACCTCACCACCACCTACGCGCTGCACAGCAAGCGGATTGTCGCGCGGTTGGAGTCCTTCGGGCTGCTCGGCGCGGGCGCGGTCGCCGCCTACGCGCGCGGGGTGGACCGCAACGAGTCGGACCGGCTCGCGCGCACCCGCACCCTGATGGCGCTCTCGCCGCGCTCCACCCTGATGGTGGAGACGGGCGCGGGGAGCCTGGAGGCGCTGCTCGCCCACGAGAACCTGGTGGGGCTGGGGAGCGGCGGGCTGGGCTCGCTCTGGGAGGAGATGTTCTGCGCCTTCGTCAACGTGCTGCAGATCTCCCGGGTGGGGCGCCTGCTGGATCCAGATGGGCTGATGGCGCAGATCCTCATCGGCGGCCCCGCCGAGCTGTGCTCCATGCTCTACGGGCTGCCCTCCGGGACGGTGGAGGAGGGATCGATCGCGGACCTGGTCCTCTACGATCTGGTCCCCCCCGAGCACGGCTCGGGCGAGGTGGCGGCCTCCCTGATGATGCGGCTGGGCCAGGCGCCGGTGGCCTGGACCGTGGTGGCGGGCAGGGTGGTGGTGCGGGAGGGGCAGCTGCTGGGCCAGGATGATCTCGCGCTCGCCGCGGACGCCGCGCGGGTCCTCTCCGAGGTTTGGGCGCGCGCCAGCGCCTCCCCTCCGTGAGCGCCGCCCCACTCGAAGAGCGGATCCGCGCCGCCGCCGCGCGCCGCGCGCCCCTCCGCCGCGGCGGTCAGACCACCGCCCTGCGCCTGCTCAACGGCGAGGGGGACGGGGTGCCCGGCGTCACCGTGGACGCGTTCGGGGACGTGCTCTGCGCCAGCCTCTACGAGCCGCTGACCCCGGCGCGCGAGCAGGCCCTGTTCGACGCGATCGGCGCGGCGGTGCCTTCTCGCGCCCTCTTCGTGAAGCGCCGCCCGAAGGAGGCGCGGGTGGAGGCCGGCACGCGCAAGGACGCGCTGGCGCCGGCCAACGCCGAGCGCGGCGAGACGGTGGAGAGCCTCACCGCGAAAGAGGACGGGCTCTCGTTCTTGATCCGCCCGGGGCAGGGGCTCTCGGTGGGGCTCTACCTGGACATGCGGGAGGTCCGCGGCTGGCTCAGAGAGCACGCGCGCGGGAAGACCGTCCTCAACACGTTCGCGTACACCTGCGGCTTCTCGGTGGCGGCGCGCGCCGGCGGGGCCGCCCGCGTGCTCAACCTGGATCTCTCCCGCCGCGTGCTGGACTGGGGCGCGCAGAACGCCGCGCTCAACGGCCAGCCGGTGGACCCCCGGGACTACGTCTCGGGGGACGTGTTCGATTGGCTGCGGCGCCTGGGGAAGAAGGGCGAGCGGTTCGACTTCGTGGTGTTGGATCCGCCCTCGTTCTCCACGGCCAAGGGCGTGGCGTTCTCGGCGGCGCGGGACTACGCCGGGCTCGTCGCGCTCGCTGCGCCGCTGGTGGCGCAGGGTGGAGTGCTGCTGGCCTGTTGCAACCTCGCGACGCTCGCCGTGGCCGCCTTCGAGGCGCTGGTGGATCGCGGCGTGGCGCAGGCCGGCCGCGCGTCCCGGGGGGCCGTCCGGCTCCGCGCGTCCGCGGTGGACTTTCCGGATCCGCCCGGCCGGCCGCCTCCGCTCAAGGTCGTGGCGTTGACAATCACCTAAGTGCGCGGGCGAGTGCTGGCGTTGCCCACTGGACCGTGCGTGAGGGCAATCTGTTGAAGCGTCGACGCTCCCGGGAGTTCCGGCGTGTTCGCTTGACCCGGGTTAATCGCAACTCTAATTGGGACGCTTCCACGCAGTCGGGGGGCCGTCTTCATGCAGACGCAAGAGCAGCCGGGAACGGAGATTCGCGCAGCCATTCTCGAGGACGAGCTGTTGGTCCGTGAGAGCTTGGCGGAGGTGCTGCAACACTCAGGTATCAACGTGGTCGCGAAGTACTCCGACCCGGCGGACTTCCTGAGGCGAGTTGCCTCGTACCACCCCATGGTCGCGCTGATCGATCTGTCGCTCCGCGGATCCCCGGATGGCACGGGGATCGACGGCCTGGCGGTGCTGCGGCAGATGCGCGCCGCGCTCCCCGAGGTCCAGGCGCTGGTCGTCTCCGGCAACCGGGACGCGCGCATGGTGGAGGAGTGCTACCGGGCGGGCGCCGCGGGCTATCTCGACAAGGCCACCGCTGGCTCGGACTCGGTGGTGACCGCGGTGCGCGCGCTCGCGCGCGGCGAGCGGCTGCTCCCGGCCGAGCTCAACCCCTTCACGCAGCCCCCGCAGCTGCCGTCCTCGCGCGGGCCGTCCCTGGGGATCTTGTCGGACCGCGAGCGCGAGGTGCTGGCGTACGTGGCGGGCGGGGTGGACAACCTGAAGATCGCCACCTTGTTGGGGATCTCCGAGCGGACGGTGAAGGCGCACGTCTCGAGCCTCTACCGCAAGCTCGGCTCGGAGAACCGCACCCAGCTGGCGCTCCTGGCCCGCGAGCTGGGCGTGCGCCCGCCTGAAGGCGTGTAGCACTTTGTAAAGGCTCGCGACGGCGGGAACGGACGGCTATTGTCCGCGACAGGGAATGGCCACCGCCGAGCACGCACAGCCGCGCGAAGTCCGCTTCGGCAAGTACACGCTGATTGACCGCATCGCCGTGGGCGGCATGGCGGAGATCTTCCTTGCCCGGCAGGCCGGGCTGGAGGGCTTCGAGAAGACGATCGTCATCAAGCGGATCCGCCCGCACCTGTCGAAGCAGACCAGCTTCGTGAAGATGTTCCTCAACGAGGCGAAGCTGGCGGCGCAGCTGAACCACCAGAACATCGTTCAGATCTACGACCTGGGGAAGATCGGCGAGAGCTACTTCATCGCCATGGAGTACATTTTCGGCCGCGACATGCGGCGGATCATCCCCAAGGCGGACGCCATGGGGATCCCGTTCCCCATGGTCTACGCGCTGAAGATCGCCTCGTCGGTCTCCGAGGGCCTGTACTACGCCCACCAGAAGGTGGACCTGTACGGGAACCCGCTGAACATCGTCCACCGGGACGTCACCCCGGAGAACATCTTCGTCTCCTTCGACGGCACGGTGAAGGTGCTCGACTTCGGCATCGCCAAGGCGGCCAACCAGATCGAGCAGACGAAGGCGGGAGAGATCAAAGGGAAGCTCTCGTACATGAGCCCCGAGCAGTGCATGGGCAAGCCGCTCGACTGCCGCAGCGACATCTTCTCGCTCGGGGTGGTGCTCTACGAGTGGCTGACCGGGTTCAAGCTCTTCACCGGCGAGTCCGAGGTCGCCATCCTCAAGAGCATCACGGAGGGGAAGATCTACGCGCCCTCCTACTTCAAGGCGGACATCCCGGAGGCCGTGGAGTCCATCCTGATGCGGGCGCTGGAGAAGGACCGGGACCGCCGGTACCAGTCCGCCTGGGAGATGCAGTACGACATCGACCAATTCCTGACCCAGTACGAGTTCACGCCCTCCAACATCCACCTCTCCAACTTCCTCAAGCAGCTCTTCTTCGACGAGCTGGAGCAGGAGAAGGCCCGGCTGCATTCGCGCAGCGGCGCCGCGGCGGCGGCCGTGCCTCAGGAGCTGGACGAAGAGGACGTCCTCTCCGACTCCGAGCTGATGGCCGGGCCCACCGGGCTGGATCGCCCGGCCCCCCGGCTCAACGCGGACGCGGGCAGCGGCGAGATCCACCCCCTGCACCTGTCGCTCACGGACGCGGAGTTCACCAACCTCACCCGCATTGCCCAGCGCAACGGGGTGACCCTGGACGCGCTTGTGCGGGACGTGCTCGCGGGCTGGCTGAAGTACCGCTAGCCATGCCCCGCGTCCTGCTCACGCTCGAGTACGACGGGACGGACTTCGTGGGCTGGCAGCGGCAGCCCAACGGCCGCTCGGTGCAGGCGGTGCTCGAAGAAGGGCTGGAGAAGCTGCTCGGCGTCCCCACGCCGGTGCGCGCCGCCGCCCGCACGGACGCCGGCGTCCACGCGCTCGGGCAGAAGGTGGCGTTCGACAGCCCCCGCGCGCTGCCGATGAAGGCCTACGCGGTGGGGCTCACCAACATCCTCCCGGAGGACGTGGGCGTGGTGCGCGCGGAGGAGGTGGCGGACGGGTACGACCCGCGCCGCGACTCCGCCGGCAAGCGCTACCGGTACTTGATCAGCAACCTGGGCCACCCCTCGCCGCTGCGGCGGCGCACCCACTGGGAGCTCTTCCAGCCGCTGGACCTGCCCGCCATGGAGCGGGCGGCGCGCGCGCTCGTCGGCCGGCATGACTACTCGGCGTTCCGGGCCGCCAACTGCCAGGCCGCCCACGCCGTGCGCGAGCTCACCCGGGTGGAGTGGACGCGGGGAGGGGAGGGCGAGCTGGTGCTCTGGGTGGAGGGGACCGCGTTCCTCAAGCAGATGGTGCGCGCGATCGTCGGGACGCTGGTGGAGGTGGGGCGAGCGCGCGAGCCGGCCGAATGGGTGGCGCGGGTGCTGGCGTCGAAGGACCGCACCCAGGCCGGGCAGACCGCGCCGCCGCAGGGGCTCACCCTGATGGAGGTGTTCCTCGGGCGGGGCGCGGCGGAGAGGCCCGCGCCGGAGGAGCCGGACGAGGAGTAGCGCTGAGCGTGGTAGAGATTGGGCGTGGCAGCGCGCGCCCCAAAGCCCTTAGACGCCCTGCGGACGCGCGTGCGCCGCTTCCAGCTCGTGGTGGGGATGGGCTTTCTCTCGGTGGTGATCGGCGCGCTGCTCGCCGGAAAGCTGTATCTCGCGCTCTCGGCGCTCGCCGGCGCTCCGCTCGTGGTGCGGCTGCTGCTCAACGGGCTCATCTCCACCTTCTGGGCCTGGCTGGTGCTCCCGCCTACCGCCTATGCGCTGGCGCGGGTGATCGATCTGCGGCCCTGGCCCACGGCGCTGGGGGCGATCGCCACCGGCCTGGTCTTCATGCTCGGCGTCCAGGTGGTGGGCGGCGGGCTGGAGTCGCTCGGCGAGCAGCTGGGGCCCAACCTGGTCCGGCTCGCGTTCACCGCCGCCGGCGCCTTCCTCACCCGGGTGGCCATCCAGCGCTCGCGCGCCGCGGCGCTGCGCGTGGAGGCGCAGGCGAAGGAGAAGGCCGCCGCCAACAAGGCCCAGTACGACACCTTCGCGCAGGAGGCGCAGCGGCTGGCGGAGCGGCGCGAGTCCGTGCCGATCGCGGGCGAGAACGCTCCCAAGAAACCTTGAACCGCATCCACCGGTCTCCCCGAGCGTAGGCCGTCAGGCCGTAGTCGAGGGGCGGCACGGAGCAGGTGTTCGAGGAGCTGAGCGCAGTGCCGCCTCTCGACTACGGCCTGACGGCCTGACCTGAAACTTGAGGGTCGCGACCTCCCCCGTTCACCCCGAGCGTAGGCCGCAGGCCGTAGTCGGAGGGGCTGCACGCAAGCTCGGTTCGCCCAGAGGTGATTCCGAGCGTGCGTGCTGCCTCTCGACTACGCGCCTACGGCGCTACGCTCGAGGTGAACGGGGGAAGTTTCATCCCTGATTGATCCGCCCAACGGGCGGCGGCCTCACTACGCTCGAGGTGAACGGGGCGGGGGAGGTGCCCGATGCCTCATCCCCCTACGCCTTCGCGCGCTTGGTGAACCGCAGCTCGTCCTTGCCGGCGTCCACCACCACGGTCTCTCCCGGCGGGAACTCGCCGGAGAGGACCCGCATCGCGAGCGGATCCTGCAGGTACTTCTGGATCGCCCGCTTGAGCGGCCGGGCGCCGTAGACGGGATCGTAGCCGCGGTCGCCGAGGAAGGCCTTCGCGCTGTCGGAGACCTCCAGCTCCAGGCGCCGGTCCGCGAGCAGCTTGCGCAGGCGGCCCAGCTGGATCTCGACGATGTGCTTGATGTCCTCCTTCTTGAGCGACTCGAAGATCACGACCTCATCCACGCGGTTCAAGAACTCCGGCCGGAACTCGCGGCGCAGCGCCTCGAGCACCTCGCGCTTGGTGGACTCGTCGAGCGCGCTCTTGCCGGCCATGCCCTCCTGGATCAGCGCGGAGCCGATGTTGGAGGTCATGATCAGCACCGTGTTCTTGAAGTCCACGGTGCGCCCCTGGCTGTCGGTCAGCCGCCCGTCGTCCAGGATCTGCAGCAGTACGTTGAAGACGTCGTGGTGGGCCTTCTCGATCTCGTCGAACAGGATCACCGAGTAGGGGCGCCGCCGCACCGCCTCGGTGAGCTGGCCGCCCTCGTCGTAGCCCACGTAGCCCGGAGGCGCGCCGATCAGCCGCGCCACCGCGTGCTTCTCCATGTACTCGGACATGTCGATCCGGATGAGGGCGCTCTCGTCGTCGAACAAGAACTCCGCCAGCGCCTTGGCCGTCTCCGTCTTCCCCACGCCGGTGGGGCCCAGGAAGATGAACGAGCCGATCGGCCGGTTGGGATCCTGCAGGCCGCTGCGCGCGCGCCGGACCGCGTTGGAGACCGCCACCACCGCGTCCTCCTGGCCGATCACCCGCTGCTCCAGCCGGTCCTCCATGTGGACCAGCTTCTGGACCTCACCTTCGAGCAACTTGGTGACGGGGATGTGGGTCCACTTCGCCACCACCTCGGCGATGTCCTCCGCGTCCACCTCCTCCTTGAGGAAGCGCTGCTTCTTCTGCAGCTCGGCCAGCTTCTTGTTCTGGGCCTCGATCTCCTTCTCCAGCCCAGGGATGGCGCCGTACTTGAGCTCGGCGGCGCGGTTGAGCTCCCCCGCGCGCTCGGCGGCGGCCTGCTCGTTGCGCGCCTTCTCCAGCTTCTCCTTGAGCGTCCGCAGCGCGCCGATCGCCGCCTTCTCCGCCTCCCAGTGCGCCTTGAGGCCGGAGAACTTCTCGTTCAAGTCCGCCAGCTCCCGCTCGATGGTGCCCAGCCGCTCGCGCGAGTGCGCGTCGCTCTCCTTCTTCAGGCCTTCGCGCTCGATCTCCAGCTGGGTGATCTTCCGGCGGATGTCGTCGATCTCGTTGGGCATCGAGTCGATCTCGATCCGCAGCCGCGAGGAGGCCTCGTCCACCAGATCGATCGCCTTGTCCGGCAGGAAGCGGTCCGCGATGTAGCGGTGGGAGAGGGTGGCCGCGGCCACCAGCGCCGAGTCCTGGATCCGCACGCCGTGGTGGACCTCGTACCGCTCCTTGAGGCCGCGCAGGATGCTGATCGTGTCGTGGACGGTTGGCTCGCCCACCACCACCGGCTGGAAGCGCCGCTCCAGCGCCGCGTCCTTCTCGATGTGCTTGCGGTACTCGTCCAGCGTGGTCGCGCCGATGCAGTGCAGCTCGCCGCGCGCGAGCGCCGGCTTGAGCATGTTGCCCGCGTCCATGGCCCCTTCGGCCTTGCCCGCGCCCACCAGCGTGTGGAGCTCGTCGATGAAGAGGATGAGCTCGCCCTGGGACGCGGAGATCTCCTTGAGCACCGCCTTGAGCCGCTCCTCGAACTCGCCGCGGTACTTGGCGCCCGCCACCATCGCGCCCAGGTCCAGCGCGATCAGCCGCTTGTTCTTCAAGCCCTCCGGCACGTCCCCATCCACCATCCGGCGCGCCAGCCCCTCCACGATCGCCGTCTTGCCCACGCCCGGATCGCCGATCAGCACCGGGTTGTTCTTGGTCCGCCGCGACAGCACCTGGACCACGCGGCGGATCTCCTCGTCGCGGCCGATCACCGGATCCAGCTTCCCGGCGCGCGCCTGCTCGGTGAGATCCCGCCCGTACTTCTCCAGCGCGCGGTAGGTGGACTCCGCCTCCTGGCTGGTGACCCGCCCGCTGCCGCGGACGTCCTTGAGCACCCCGGCCGCGCGGTCACGCGTGACCCCGGAGGCCTTGAGCAGCTCGCCCACCGCGCCCTTGTCCTGCGCCAGCGCCAGCAGCAGGTGCTCCGAGGACGTGTACTCGTCCTTGAGCGCCTTGGCCTCTTCCTCCGCCTTGTCGAAGACGCGGACCAGCCGGCTGCCCAGGGAGCCGGCCTCCGCACCCTGCACGCGGGGAAGCTTCCCGAGCGCCTCTTCGAGCCGGCCGCCCACCAGCTTCACGTCCGCGCCGATCTTCCGGAGGATGGGCTCGATGATCCCGTCCTCTTGCGAGAGCAGCGCCTGCAGGAGGTGCTCGGGCTCGTAGGTGGGGTTGCTCGCCCGCCTCGCCAGGGTCTGGCCGTCCTGGATCGCCTCTTGCGCCTTCACCGTGAACTTGTCGAGTCGCATGGTCTCGAACCTAAGTCCCGCTTCACTCTTGGCAAGGCACCGCAAACGCGCTGCGTCACGCTCGCATGAAAAGCGCCGAGGCCGCCTCGGGCGGGGTTGTCAGTGGCCGTGCGCGGCGGGTATACGGCCCGTCCCTTTCTCTTGGTCTGCGGCATCGCGCGGGGGGACTGATGGTCGAAGCCCACGGCGGCTATCTCTGTCGGCTGAACGCGTTCGACGCGGGAGATCTCGTCAAGGCCGCCCGCCTGGCGGTGCGCGAGGACGGGGAAGACCCGATGGACTGCTCGCTCATCGTCTCCGTCATCCCGATGCACAAGGTGGTGCGGCTGGCGTACGACGCGCCGTTCACCTACGGCCGGCGCGGCGCGCAGTGGTACGAGGACCACCACGCCCTCCCGCGGATCCTCTCCCGCCAGTACCAGACCACTGTCCACGCCTATGTGCTGGACCCGGACGAGTTCGAACAGGTGATGACGTACGGGGACGGCGCGCGCGTGGGCGGCGAGCGGATGCGCTACGCGGACGCCCAGCTCCCGGATGACGAGGACGACCTGGACGAGCTCTCCTTCGAGCGGATGAAGACGAAGTGGCCGCTGGGTCACCTCGCCAAGGTGTACGGCGTGGCCCGCGAGGAGCTGATCCGGATGCCGCGCACCACCAGCCTCTTGCTCACGCTGGACGGCACCGAGCCCGAGCGCAGCATCCGCGAGCTGCTCGTCTCGCCGCGCGCGTAGGGCGGGTCACTCCACCGAGTCCAGCCGGTCCAGCGAGGTGATCTGCTCCTTCACCCGCTCGGAGCGGAAGTACTGGGAGAGCGCGGCGAAGCCGCCGGCGAACACCACGGTCAGTCCCACCGCCAGCGCCGCCATCGCGTACGCGTGCAGCTCCGCGGGGACCGCGATCTGGTTCGCGGGGTCCGCTGCCACCACCTTGCCGGCGGCCAGGCCCACGTGCTTGTAGACGTAGGTCTCTTGCGCGCCGTCCAGCACCCGCAGCACCGCGGCGGCCAGCAGCGCCTGGGAGGCATGGGGCGCAGCGCTTCGGCGTGGGCCTCGAGGACGGCGGCCCGGTACTTGGCGGTCTCTCCGGGCAGGATCAGCGGTGCCTGCTCCTCCTCCTCCGGGACCCGCTCATCGATCTTGCTGACGCCGATGGCGTTGCTGCTGGCGGCAAAGGACACCAAAAGCGAGAGCACCACCCCCGCCACGGCGGCGCGCCGCGTGCCGGGGGCCAGCGCGGAGGCCGGGGTCATCAGCGCTTGCTCGCCTCGACGTACCGCAGCCGCAGGTCCGCCAGCAGGTTCTCGAACACGCGCTCTTCATCCGCGGTGAGGTTGCCGCGGGTCTTGTCCCGCAGCAGCGAGAGCAGATCCAGGCTCTGCCGGGCGAGCACCAGGTCCACCTCGGGCTTGTTCGTCTCCGGGTGCGGAGACTCACCGAGGTGGATCAGCGTGGTGGACGCGAGCCCGAGCAGGAAGGTGGTGAACTCGATCGGCTTGCCCGCGCCGCCCTCGTCGTCCTTCATGACGAAGGTCTCGCCGCGGGTCTCGCGGGTCACTCGTCGCCGGCGTCCGACAGATCGTCGTCACCGTCCTCGTCCATCTTGGTCTCGACCTGCGACTGACGGTCGGTCAGATCCGGGAGGCCCTTCAGGTGCTTCTCCAACAGCTTTTCGTCGACTTGACCGCTGCGCACGTACCGGGCGAGGGTCCGCTTGTCGAGGTGCTTCGGGTCGAGGGTGTCTGCCATCGTCAAGCTCCGAGATTCCTTGGAAAAAGGCGCGCCACCTTATAGCAGGGCGCTCAAGAACGCCATGACGATCCCCAAAGGGCTCTACGCGCTGTGTGACGACGGGATCCGCCCCGAGCTGTGCCTCGTCCTCAAGGCGCAGGCGCTGATCCGCGCAGGCGTGCGCGTGCTCCAGCTGCGGATCAAGCAGATGGGCCCACGGGACGCGCTCTCCCGCATCCGCGCCATCTCCGCCCTCTGCCGCGAGGCGAACGCGCTGTGCCTGGTGAACGACCGGGTGGACCTGGCCCTGCTCGGCGGAGCGCACGGCGTGCACGTGGGGGACGAGGACGTCCCCGCGGAGGCGGCGCGCGTGATCCTCGGGCCGCACGCGGTGGTGGGCGTGACGGTGAGAGATCTCGCCGGCGCGGTGGCCGCGCGGGCCTCCGGCGCGCAGTACGTGGGGCTGGGCCCCGTCTTCCCCACGCGCACCAAGCAGGTGCCGCACGCGCCCCTGGGGCTGCCGCGGGTGGCGGAGATCGCGCGCGCCAGCCCGCTGCCGGTGGTGGCGATCGCCGGGATCGACGAAGGCAACATCGGCGAGGTGGCCGCCACGGGCGTTCACGGCGCGGCTGTCCTCTCGGACCTCTACCGGGGAGACGTGGAGGCGCGGGCGCGGCGGCTGGCCGAAGCCTTCGCCCGGGGGGCCTAGAGGCACTACGCTCCCCCGCCACGCATGCGACCCCCCCATCGACCCCACACCCCAGGCCACGGCTCCGGCGGCGCGCGCCGCCCCAACATCGGGATCACCCCGGACTTCTCTGAAGGCAGACCGGAGGCGCAGTTCCCGGTCCCGCTCTACGAGCTCAAGGTCGCCTACGCGGACGCGGTGCTGAAGGCCGGCGGCCTGCCGCTGGTCCTCCCGTACTCGGACGATCGCGCGGTGATCGACGCGTACCTGGACCGGGTCTCGGGGATCCTCGTCACCGGCGGCGCGTTCGACATCCCGCCCGAGGCCTACGGGGACGCCGCGCGCGAAGGCATGGGCCCCATCAAGCAGGGGCGCACCGCCTTCGAGACCCTGCTGATGCAGGCGGCGCTGGCGCGCAACCTCCCGGTGCTCGGCGTGTGCGGCGGGATGCAGCTGCTCAACGTGGTGATGGGCGGCACGCTCTTCCAGGACATTGGCCGCGAGGTGACCAACGCCCGCGAGCACGAGCAGAAGCACGACCGCACCCAGCCCCACCACCCGATTGACGTGAAGGAGGGCACCCAGCTGGCGGAGCTGCTCGGCCGCGGGCAGGTGATGGTGAACTCCACCCACCACCAGGCGGTGAAGACGCCGGGGAAGAACGTGGTGGTGAGCGCGGTCTCGCCAGACGGCGTGGTGGAGGCGATCGAGTCTCCCAGCTACGGGTTCGCGGTGGGCGTGCAGTGGCACCCGGAGCTGTTGCTCAACACCGTCCCCAGCCACCTCGGCGTCTACAAGGCCTTCATCCACAAGGCCCGCGAACAGCGCCGGTGAGCCGCGATGCGCGCGCCGTGGGTGCTGATCGCCGCCGGGCACGAGCCCACCGGGCGGGTGGGGCTCCTGGTGGACGTGGCCACGGTGCAAGGCCTTGGCGTCGCCGCCGCGGGCGTGGCCACCGCGCTCACCGCCCAGGGCAGGCGCGCGCGCGTGGAGCCGGTCCGCCCGGCGATGATCGAGGCGCAGGTGGCCTCGGCGCTCGAGCACTTCGGCGCGCCGCCCGCGGTGGTGAAGCTGGGGCTGGTGCCGGACCGCGGCGCGCTCACCGCGCTCCGCCGCGCGCTGCGCGGCGTGGACTGCGAGTGGGTGGTGGATCCCGTGGTGCGCAGCAGCGCCGGCGTGTGCCTCTCGCGGCTCACCCCGCGTGACTACCTCGCGCTGGCGCGGGTGCGAGCGGTCCTCACTCCCAACGCGGTGGAGGCCGGCTGGCTGCTCCAGCGGCCGCCGATCACCGACAGGGCGGGTGCTGAGGACGCGGCGGCGGAGCTGTGCGCGCGCGGCTTCGGCGCGGTGGTGATCAAGGGCGGTCACCTGCGCGGCGCGGCCGCGGATCTGCTGGCCACGCGCGAGCAATTCACCTGGCTGCGCGCCACGCGGCTGCGCCGCACACGTGCCCACCGCGGCACCGGATGTCGTTTCGCGTGCGCGCTCGCCGCGCACCGTGCGATGGGCGCGGAGCTGCGCTCCGCCGTCCGTAACGCCAAGGCTTGGGTCCGCGAGTTCATCGCTATACTTCCGGCGAGTTCTTAGCTCGGCTTTGCTTCGGAGCCTGAATGTCCCCCAACAAGTTGGTTGTGCTCTCGGCGCTGCTCTTCGCGGCGTCCCTTCCTGCGTGTAACTGCGGCGGCAATCCGCCCGGCACCGTCGACTCCGGCGTGACGCCGAAGAACGACTCCGGCAACCCCGGTGGGGACGACGGCGGCGGCGGCGGCGGCAACGACGGCGGCGCGGGCGACGGCGGCGTGGTGCCCACGGATCCGTACGATCCGAACAACACCATGAAGGACTCCGACTGCGACGGCCTCACCGACCAGGAGGAGTTCGCCAGCATCTACGCGGGCGGGAAGAAGACGGATCCGGGCCGCGCCGACACGGACGGCGACGGGATCAAGGACGGCGTGGAGCTCGGCCGGACCACCTCGGTGGATCCCAACTGCGGCTTCGTGGGGGACGCGGACTCGAACACGCGCACCGTGCCCACCGAGGCGGACTCGGATGCGGACGGGATCAACGACGGCGTGGAGGACGCCAACCGCGACGGCAAGCGGGACGCGGCGGAGACGGACCCGGCCAACCCGGACACGGACGGTGACGGCCTCAAGGACGGCGACGAGGACGCCAACCACAACGGCGCGGTGGACGGGATGGAGACGGATCCGCGCGCCAAGGACTCGGACGGAGATCTGATCGGAGACGGGATCGAGAAGAACGTCACCCTCACCGACCCGCTCAACCCGGACACCGACGGCGACACCTGCAAGGACGGGTTCGAGGACCTCAACCAGAACGGCACGCTCGAGTCTGGCGAGACCAACCCCAAGCTCGCCACCGACTGCGGCCCGGCGAACATCATGGACACCGACAGCGATGGCATCCCCGATCTGATCGAGGACTCCAACCGCAACGGGATGTACGACCCCGCCACCGAGACCAACTTCCAGAGCGACGACACCGACGGTGACGGCCTCAAGGACGGCGTGGAGGACAAGAACAAGAACGGCCAGTTCGAGTCCGGCGAGACCAACCCGCGCCGCAAGGACACCGACTGCGACGGCCTGATTGACGGGCCCACCGTGGGCGCCACGCTGGGCGAGGACATGAACTCCAACGGCATGGTGGACACCGGCGAGACCGACCCGCGCCTGCGCGACAGCGACGCGGACGGCGTCCGGGACGGCGTGGAGCTGGGCGTGACGGTGAACCCGGATCCCACCGGCTGCCCGGACTTCGTGGCGGACGCGGACCCCAGCACCACCACGGATCCCACGGCCTCGGACACGGACGGTGACGGCGTGGCGGACGGCGCCGAGGACGGCAACCAGAACGGGCGCGTGGATCCGGGCGAGCTCAACCCCCGCAACCCGCTCGACTTGAAGCTCCCGGACGGCGGCCAGGGCCCGGCGGCCAAGGTCTGCACCGTGAGCACGCTGCGGCCGGTGGTCTTCAAGGAGGCCGGCGCGCCGGATCTCCAGCTGGCGCTGCCCACCTCGTTCACCGAGCTGGCCACCATCATGATCGGCGGCGAGGCCAAGGGGCTGATGGGCTACGACGACGCCCACAAGACCGCCTTCTTCGCCTTCCGGCAGCCCGCGGGCAGCTCCACCAGCGCCACGAACGACGAGATCCTGGTCAAGTCCAAGATCGACGCGGTGGGGACGCTCAGCCCCACGAGCACGACCCAGACCTTCACGACGTGGGACGGGTACCCGGCCCTGCAGGCCTTCTACGAGCAGGCGGGCACCGCGGACGTGAAGACGCGCGCCAATGAGCTGGCCAAGGCGCTGATCGGCAACGGAGCGGGCGTGCTCACCGGCACCTCCGCGGGCGTGGGGCCGTTCAAGCTTCAAGTGGAGTACGTGCACCGCGCCAACTCCGCGGACGGCGGCGTCAACGGCGGCAGCGTGGTGGTGCTGGTGGCGCTCACCCCGCTCTCCAACTTCGTGGAGCCTTCCATCTTCACGGTGGGGGACACCGCGGGCGGCTCGGCGCTGGCCCAGTTCGGGGACGCCAACGCCGTGCAGTGCGAGACCTTCGCGCCCACCAACGGGAAGATCGACTTCCTCTTCGTGGTGGATGACAGCTGCTCCATGGCGAACAAGCAGCTGGCGCTCGCCAACTCCGCGCAGGCGATGGCGGACAACCTCTCCAACTCCACGCTGGACTGGCGCGTTGGCCTGGTGACGACGAGCTACCACATCACGGGTGAGCCCAACTCGAGCGTGATGCGCGGCTTCAGCCGCAACGTGAACCTCTTCAAGGCGTGGCTCAGCCGGGGCGCCACCTGCCGAAGCCAGACCTGCGCATTCGCGGACGGCGGCGGCTTCCCGGGCGCGCCGTGCGGCGGCGCGGACGGCGGCTTCGGCGGCGCCAACAACGGCTGCTGGATCGACACCAGCGGCACAGGAAACGAGGGGCTCCTCGGCGCGGCCCGCAAGGCCACCGACGACATCACTCCCCCCTCGGTCACGGACGTGGTGAACAAGCTGCGGCCCGGCGCTTCGCTGGTGGTGGTGCTCCTGGGTGACGCGGACGACCAGACCAGTGGCTACACCAGTGTCAGCGCTGCCTGCGGCGGCTCGGACTCGAACGGCGGCAACACCTGCGTCCCCGCCGCGAACTTCGTGTCCTTCTTCACCGCGGCGGACGGCGGCACGCTGGACGCCGGCACCATGAACAAGCTCGGCACCAAGATCCCCGTGCACGGGATCATCTGCCCGGCCTTCCCGGATGGCGGCACCGCCAACTGCGGCGACTTCTACGGCGCCCGGCCGCAGCGCCACGCCGCGGTGGTCACTGCCACCGGCGGCATCCGCGGAGACATCTGCCCCGCCACCGGCTGCGGCGCCACGCCGCCGGCCGGGATCCCCGTGGCCATGGCGGCGATCGTGAACAGCTCGATCGGCCAGGCGGGCCACAAGACGCAGAAGCCGCCGATCGGCGCCTCCATCAAGCTGGCCATGGACGCGGTGGAGAACAGCCTCTCCTGCAACCCGGACGATCTGCCGCGCAGCCGCGTGAACGGCTTCGACTTCGACGGCGTCAACAACACCATCTCGTTCTTCGGCGCCTGCCGCCCGAGCGCGCAGACCTCCGCCGCCGCGGTGAGCTACCGCTACTGGATCGACACCACCCAGAACCCGAACGGCAGCCCGCCGCCCTGCTTCCCGGACCCGTTCTTCGACCCGAACGATCCGGACTTCTGCAAGGGCAACCTCACCTGCAACCGCGTGACGAACGTCTGCGAGTGCGCGGAGAACTGCGGCGGCGCCACGCCTCCGCCGGGCAAGGTCTGCAACCAGAACAAGCTGGTCTGTGACTTCGTCTGCACCCCGGACTGCGGCGGCACCTGCACCGGCTACCAGACGTGCGACACCGCCAGCTGCGCCTGCCAGTGCGTGCAGAACGCCACCTGCGCCCCCGGGTTCAAGTTCCAGAACGGCGGCGGCGTCTGCGGCTGCGTCTGCGACACCGCGGCCCTCAACTGCGGCAACGAGTACTCCGCGGACGCCAACGCCTGCGCCTGCGTCTGCAAGCCCGACTGCGGCGGCTGCCCCAGCGGGACCCAGTGCAACCTCAACGCCTGCGCCTGCGCGGGCGTGATCGGCGCCAAGGCGCCGGACGAGGACCGATAAACGCTCTTCCGCGCGGAGGACGGGTAAAAGGGGCCCGTCCTCCGCGCGCTTTGCATCGCGCACCTCGCGGCCTGTAGATACGCGGGATGGGGTTTCCCACCATCGTCGCGCTCGTCGCGCTCTCCTCGGCGACCGTGCGGCTCGACTACGCCGCCTCCCCGCCGGGCTGTCCGGACGAAGAGGAGTTCCGGGCGCTGGTGGCGGCGAGGCTGGGCAGGGATCCCTTCTCGTTGGACGGCGCGCCCTCGCTCTCCGTCCGGTTCGCCGCCGGTGACCCGCTCGTTGCGCAGCTTCTGCTCACCCGCTCGGACGGGACGAGCGGAGGGGAGCGGCGGATCGAAGCCGGCGCCGCCTCCTGCAACGAGCTGGCGCGCAGCGTGGCGGTGGCGGCCGCGCTCGCGCTGGATCCCCTGCTGCGCCGGGAGGCGGAGCGGCAGGCCGCGCCCCCGGAGGCAGCGCCCGTGCCGGTCTCGGCGCCTCCACCTCCTGACGCGCCCAGGCCATCCCCTGAGCCCCTTCAGCTGGCGCTCTTCGCCGGCCCGCTCGGCGCGCTCGGGGCGGGGCCCGCGCTCGCGTACGGCGGCTGGCTGGAGGTGAGCGGGAGGCTCGGCCGGGGCGCGCTGAGCGTGGAGGGCCGCTTCCACGCGCCGAGCTCGGTCGCCGTCGGCTCGGGGTGGGCGGAGGCCTCCAGCACCTTGCTGGTCGTGGCGCCCTGCCTGCGGCTGGATCCGCTCGCGCTGTGCGCCACCGCGGCGCTCGGCGGGCTGCGGCTCTCGGGGGAGGGGCTCACCGCGGCGGCGGCCCAGACCGTGCCCCACCTGGAGCTCGGCCTGCGCGCCGCGGCCGAATGGCGCGTGGCGGGCGCCTGGGGGCTGCGCCTCCAGGGGGAGGCCGCGGTCCCGCTCACCCGGACCTCCATGGCGTTCGGCGAGGAAGTGGTCTGGCGCGTCCCGCCGGTGACTGGGCACCTGGGCGCGGGCGTGGGCTACCACTTCTGACGGAATCAGGGACTTCGTACAAGGACGGGCATGGCCACGGGCGAAGCGCTTCGCGAGTCATACGGAGAGCTCCTCCCCTGGCTGTGGAACGCCGCGCGGCGCCTGGGGGTCCCCGAGCGGGACCTGGCGGACGTCTGCCATGACGTCTTCGTGATCGCCTGGGAGCGCAGGGGCCACTTCGAGCCGGGGAGGGACCTGCGCGCCTGGCTCTTCGGGATCGCCTCGCGCGTGGTGGCGAACCGGCGGGCGCGCCGCAGCGGCAACGAGGAGCTGCCCGGCGGCGGCTTCGAGCGCGCCTCGAGCGAGACGCCGGAGGCGCTGGTCTCCGCCACGCAGACCCAGCGGCTGATCCACGCCGCGCTCTCCTCGCTGGACGCGGACAAGCGCGCGGTCTTCGTGGCCCACGAGATTGAGGCGTTCGCGATCCCCGAGGTGGCCCGGGCGCTCGGGATCCCCCTCAACACGGCGTACTCGCGCCTGCGACTGGCGCGGGCGGCGTTCGAAAAGGCGTACCGGCAGGCCCAGGAGGCATCCCCATGACGACCGAAGAGCTGCCTCCGCTGCCGGACGACATCCGCAAGGCGCTCCAGGAAGAGGCCGCGCGCCTTCCGCCCCCGCCCGCGGCGCTCGCGCCGGTGATGGACCGCATCGCCTCGTCGCTCGGGGGCTCCGTCCTCCCTGCGAGCTCCGCGGCGCTGGGAGTGAAGAAGGTGGCGCTGATCTTCGCGCTCGGTGCGGGGCTGGGCGGCGTGGGCGGCGCGGCGCTCCACGCGCGGTGGGCTGCACCGGAGCCCTTGCCCCCCGAGCCGCCACGCGCCGCCATCGCGCCTCCCTCCGCGCCGCCGCCGCCCGCCGCCCCGGTGCTGGCCGAGCCCGAGCCGCCTGCGCCTGCTCCCAAGGCCGCGGTCCGCCAGGAGCCGCGCGGCCCCTCCGCCGGCGAGCGGGAGCGGCTGTTGATCGAGCGCGCCGGCGTGGCGCTGGCCCGGGGTGATGCCGCGGGCGCGCTGGAGGCGTGCCGGGACCACGAGCGCCACTTCCCGCAGGGCCAGCTCGAGGAGGAGCGGGAGAGCCTGGCGGTGCGGGCGCTGGTGGCCAAAGGGGACTTCGCGGCCGCAAAGGCGCGTGGCCTCAGGTTCCACCGGGCGTTCCCCAACAGCCTGCTCGGCCCGGTCGTGGACGAGGTGCTGGCCTGGGTTGACGGGGGTGTGACGGATTTGAAATGAGCCCACAAGAAGGGCGTGCATGAAGACCTCCTCGTGGCGTTGGGCTCTCCCGTTTCTGCTGCTCTGCTTTGCCGGCTGTGAATGCGACCGCACCGTGGTGGTCGGCCTACCGGACGTCCTGGGTCAGGATGGCGCCACGTCCCTGGCGGACGCCGGTGACGCCTCGGTCCCCACGGCAGTGGACGGCGGAGACGCGGGCACTCCGGTGGAGGATGGCGGTACCCGGGACGGGGGCTCCGCGGACGCGGGGCCCGCGTGTCAGACCGGCTCCTGCCCCGTGGGCAAGACGTGCGAAGCGGGCGTCTGCGTGGCGTGCACCGAGGCCACCTGTCCGGGCGTGGGGCGCTGCTCGAAGGACGGGTGGTGCTGGTGGAGGCCGCTGCCGTTGGGCAATGGCCTCTTCGGCGTCTACGGCTTCGCCTCCAACGACGTCTGGGCGGTGGGGGACACGATGATCCAGCACTTCGACGGCGTCCGCTGGACCGTCTCCTACTCCGGGACGCACCAGCTGCGCGCGGTGTGGGGCGCGGCGCCGGATGACGTCTGGGTCGCGGGCGACAAGGTGCTGCTGCGCTGGGATGGGCAGACGTGGAAGCCGTTCGCTGCGCCCCCCGCACTCTGGAACCAGGTCTGGGAGCTCCACGCGCTCTCCGGACGGGCCGCGAACGACATCTGGGCCTCGGGCTACCCGAATGCGGTCATCCATTGGGATGGGAGCCAGTGGACCCGGCTGACCTCCAGCGGGCTCGGCTCATGGGTGCCGGCCATCTGGGCGTCCGGCCCGAACGAGGCCTACGCGGTCACCAACGCGGCGGCCACGTCCGGCTCGAGCAACATCGTGAAGTGGACCGGCACGGCCTGGTCCACCGTGCACGGCCCCACCGACCGGGAGCTGCGCGCGATCCACGGCTCCTCGCCCTCCAACATCTGGGCGAGCGGGTGGAACGGAATCCTCCGCCACTTCGACGGCAGCTCGTGGGCTGACGTGGCGTCCGGCACCACTGAAGATCTGGTGGGGCTGGGCGTGGTCTCCTCCTCCGAGGCGTGGGTCGCCGGCAGCGCGGGCGCGGTGCTGCGCTGGCAGGGGAGCGCCTGGGCGCCCGTCTCCGCTGGCTCGGCGCGCTCCTACTCCGCCGCCTGGATCCAGAGCGCCACCGAGGGCTGGTTCGTGGGCCCGGGCGGGACGCTGGTGCGCCTGACGGCTGGCGGGCCCCAGGTGACTCGGGAGGGCGGGGGGCGGGACCTGTACGCGACGTGGGCGAGCGGCCCCAACGACGTCTGGGCCGGTGGCCATGGCGAGGCGATGTGGCACTGGGACGGCAGCGCCTGGACGGAGGTCGAGAACCGCTTCAACACGGGTACCTCGTCGGTGCAGCTCTGGGACTTGTGGGGCAGCGCGGCGAACGACCTCTGGGCGGTGAGCACGGCGGGCATCAACCACTGGGATGGCAGCGCCTGGAAGAAGAGCAACGTCACCAGCGGGATCTTCATGGACGCGCACGGCTCGGCCGCGGACGACGTCTGGGCAGTGGGCAACGCCGGGACCTGGCGCTTCAACGGCGTGAGCTGGAGCCAGCAGTCCAGCACCGTGTACGCGGCGGTTCACGCCTTCGCCAAGAGCAACGCCTGGGCGTGCAACGGCACGTTGGATCAGTGGAATGGGACGACCTGGACCCAGCGCGCCACCCTTGGAGGAGGCCACTGCCTGGGGCTGTGGGCGAGCGGCCCGGACGACCTCTGGGTTGCGGGCTACGGCTCCAGCGCCAACCGGCGGACCCTCTGGCGCTGGAACGGCGCCACGCTCGAGGACCGGACCCCGCCGGAGCTGCAGTCCGCGTTCCTGCGCTCGGTCTTCGGCTTTGGCCCCAACGACGTCTACGTGGCGGGCGACGACGGCGTGCTCGCGCATTGGGACGGCAGCGCCTGGACGGTGCAGTGGGCGGAGACGCTCACCTGGTACTTCGACCTCTTTGGCGTGGGGAACCAGCTCTGGGTGGTCGGCCTGGACGGGGCGATCCTCCGTCGCTCGCGCTAGAGGGGCTGCGTCCGCCCGGCGCTCGCGTTAGGAAGGCGCCATGGCCTACGAGACGTTCCGCGTGGTGGAGGCGAACGAGCGCTTCGGGTTCGCCCGGCTGAAGGGGGAGGGGAGCGAGGAGCTGCTGCACGCCGAGCTCTACCCGGACGACGGCGAGGCGCCGGGTGCGCTGCAGCTGCGGCCCGGGGACGTGGTGCGCGGCTTGCGCCGCGGGCAGGCCGTCTCCCGCCTGACGTGGGTGACGAAGGCGCCTCCACCGGAGGAGCTGGTGCAGAAGCTCGGCGAGGCGGCGCGCGCGCTCGCCCAGGCCGGCTTCACCGCGGTGCCGCCGGCGCACGTGCTGGCCGAGCGCAGCTGGCGCAGGGCGCGCGACGTGGGCGAGCTGGAGGCCGAGCTGGCGCAGCGGCTGCCCACGTTCTTCGACGACCAGCTCCACCCCTTCGACGACGAGGAGCTGCTCGCGCGCACCGCGCAGCGGATGCAGGCGTGGGTCCCTGGCCTGAGCATCGCGCCGGATCCGGCCGCGCCCCGCGCGCTCAAGGTCGAACCCGGCGGCCATCCCGTGGTGCCGCTCGAGGCCAGCCGGGAAGATCCGCTCCCCACCTTCGTGCCGCTGGTGGACCGGCTCAACGCGCTGCTCGAGGCCGCGGGCGCCAAGGAGCGCTGGGTGCGCGTCCACCGGGACTGGCGGCTCGGTGAGCCGGCGCTGATCGGCCTGCTGGTGCGGCAGGGCGTGCTCGCCGGCGCCCTGCTGAACTAGTGCCGGGACACAGTGATCTTGACCGGTCGATCCGCCCCCGCTCACCCCGAGCGAAGTCGAGGGGCGCCCAGGCAACGGGCCTCGACTTCGCTCGGCCTGAGCGGGGTACGGGCGATCGAGCAGAACCAGTGTGGCGAGGGACTAGGCCGATTTCACTCGGATCGGCGCTCGCGGGTAGTGTCCTGGCGCCACCGGTGCGTGGCTCCAGGCCATGGCCCCAGATCCGTGCATCACCGAGGCCGCGGCCGCTGCCTTCGTCGACGGGACGTTCTCCCCCGAGGAGCGCGCCACCGTGCAGGCGCACCTCGGAGGTTGCGAGAGCTGCCGGCGCTGGGTGAGCGAGCTCGTCCGCCTCCAGAGCTCCACGGACCGCTCGGCCGCGGTCTCCCCGGCCGCGGCGGCGGCGATCCAGGAGCTGTTGATGCTCAGCCCCGGGCAGCAACTGTCGCGTTACGTGATCGAGGCCCGGATCGGCGGCGGCGGCATGGGCGTGGTGTACGCCGCGTACGATCCCGAGCTGGACCGCCGGGTCGCCCTCAAGGTGGTGCGGGCGGAGCTGCTGGAGCAGGACGCCAGGGCCGAGGAGCGCTTGAGGGAGGAGGCGCGCTCCATGGCCCAGCTCGTCCACCCCAACGTCGTCCGCGTCTACGACGTGGGCGTGGATCAGCGGGTGCTCTACATCGCCATGGAGTACGTGGCGGGCGAGGACCTGGCGAGCAAGGCCAAGCGGCTCCGGGCCTCGGGCGACTGGCGCGGCGTGCTTCAGGCCTGCCTGGAGGCGGGGCAGGGGCTGCTCGCCGCGCACGGGCAGCGGCTGGTGCACCGGGACTTCAAGCCGCAGAACGTGCTCTGCGCCAGCGATGGCCGGGTCATGGTGGTGGACTTCGGGCTCACCCGGCAGCTGGCGGCCACGGCGGCGCTGGCCCCCAGCGGCAAGAGCCAGGCCGCCGGGACCCCCGGGTACGCCGCGCCAGAGCAGGCGGCGGGCCTGGCGAGCGACGAGCGCAGCGACCAGTTCAGCTACTGCGTCACGGTGGCGGAGTGCCTCGGGGAGCTCGCGCCGCCGGGCGTGCGGCGGATCCTCGCCAGGGGAATGGCTGCCGTACCAGGGGGGCGCTACCCCTCCATGGCCGAGCTGCTCGGCGAGCTGCGCGGGGTGCTGCAGGCGCGCCGGCGCAACCGGGCCTTCGCGGCGCTCGCGCTCGTCGTGCTCGCGGCGGTCGGCGTGGCCGGCGCCGGGGTGAGGACCAACCAGATGGCCCGGCTCAGGGCGGCGTGCGCCCGCGGCGAGCTGCGCGCCGGCGCTGCCTGGAGCGGGGAGCTCGAGACGCTCACCCGCCAGCGCTTCCTGGAGACGAAGAAGCCCAACGCAGCCGAGGTGCACGCCCGGCTCGCGGCGGACCTGGCGCGCTACCGCGACCGCTGGGCGAGCAGCTACGGCCGCGCCTGTGACGCGACCGCCGGTGAGCTGCCCGCCGCGCAGGTCCGCTGCCTGGAGAGCCGCCTCACCGCGCTGACGCAACTGGGGGCGCTCTGGACGCGGCCGCTCGAGGCCCGGTTGGTCGACAAGGCCAACGACTTCGTGGCGGAGCTGCCCTCCATCTCGGATTGCGACGATCCGGTGGGGCTGGCGCGCGGGGGGCTCGCGCCCGCGCCCGCGGGCCAGGAGGCGCCCGTCCAGGAGCTCCGCGCCCGCCTCGCCGAGATCTCGCTGCAGGCCGCAGCGGGCGACGAGGCCGGGGCGCGGGCGCGGCTTCAGGCCCTGGACCCGCCGGTGCACGCGCTCGGCTTTGCGCCCCTGGGGCTGGAGCTTCAGGCCGCGCGCGCGAAGGTCCTCACCCGCGGCGCCTCGGAGGAGGCCAAGCCGCTCTGGCGGGAGGTGCTCGCGAAAGCCAACGCGCTCGGCGACGACGCCCACGCCGCGCAGGCGGCGCTGGCCCTCTACGGGATCGCCGCCAAGGACGAGCAGCTGGACGCGGCGCGCACGCTGGAGCCCATGGTCCTCAGCGCGGTGGAGCGCGCGCGCAGCCCCGCGCTGCGCGCGGAGCTCGAGGCCGCGAAGCTCGGCCTGCGCTTCGCGGAAGGGCACTTCCAGGAGGCGCTCGAGCTGGCCCCGGCCGCCGAGGCGCAGCTCTCCGCCGCACGGGCGGCGGGGGCGTTGGAGGAGCCCGGGTTCAGCCGCGCGCTGGCCCGCGTGGTGATCGACGAGGCGCGCAGCCTCTACGAGGCCGGCCGCCACGTGGAAGCCCAACGCGAGACGGAGCGCGCGCGGACGCTCTTGTCCCGCGTCTATCCGGACAGCCACCCCCTGATGGCGGACCTGAGCACGCTGCGCGGGGCGATCCTCCAGCAGGCCGGGCAGCCGGTGCTGTCGCTCGAGGCCTTTCAGGAGGCGGTGGACATCCGCAAGCGCGTCTACGGCGCGGAGGACTGGGCGGTCCTGGCCTCCACCAACAACCTAGGGCAGGTGCTCCGGCAGCTGGGGCGGAACGCGGAGGCGGCGCAGCTCTTGGGCCCCGCGCTCCTCCAGGCGAGGCGCCAGCTCGGTCCGGAGCACGCCACCACCCTGGCCCTGGCGAGATCTCTGGCCACGGTGGAGATCGAGCTCGAGCACCTGCCCCAGGCCCGCGCGCTCCTCGAGGAGGTGATCGCCGCGAGGCTCCGCAAGCTGGGCCCCCAGCACCCGGCGCTGACCGTGCCCTACAACGATCTCGGCCTCGCGCTCCTCGCGAGCGGCGAGCTCGCCGCCGCCGACCGGGCCTTCCGCCGCTCCGTGGAGATCGCCCTGGCGGCGCAGCCTGACGCTCCGGACGCGGCCGAGCCCCTGCAGAACCTGGGGGAGCTGGCGCTCAAGGGCGGTCGCTTGAAGGAGGCCGCGCAGCACTGCCGCCACAGCCTGGAGATTGACTCCCGGACGCTGCCCCCGGACAGCCCCGGGCTCGTCCCTTCGCTCACGTGCCTGGCGGAGGCCGAGCTTGGCCTGGGCCGGATCGCCGAAGCGGGGCGCCTGGCGGAGAGGGCCGTGGCGCTGCAGGCGCAAGGGGCCCCGCGCAACCGCGGCCGCAGCCTGTTCGCGCTCGCCCGGACGTTGCCGAGCTGCTCCGAGGCCCGCGCGAAGGCGACCGCCGCGCGCGCGCTGCTGAGCGATCAGGCGGGCAGGGCGGAGCGGAGCCTGCGGGCGGAGATCGACCGCTGGCTCGCGCGCGGGTGCGGCGGCTGACGCAGGTGTGAGCTGTCTTCGGAGCCCCCCACCGTTCACCCCGAGAGGCTGTGAACCTTTCGGGCGCGTAGCTCCCTCCGTTCACCCCGAGCGCAGCGCCGCAGGCGCGTCGTCGAGGGGCGCCACAGAGCTCGAAGCCGCCTCCGCGTGATCGCGAACTTTGTGCCGCCCCTCGACTACGGACCTTCGGTCCTCCGCTCGGGGTGAACGGTGGGGCGCGAGCACGAGCGCCTCTCGACTTCGCTCGAGGTGAACGGTGGGGTGGCCGACTCCACGTTCGGGTCAACTCGCTACACGTCGAACACGAGCTTGTCCGGCCCCACCGCGCGCAGCGCGCGGTACACGCGGTTGGCCTCGCGCAGCAGGTCCTCGCTGGTGCGGACGTTGTCGTGGGGGAAGACGGCGCCGCCCACGCGGGCGCGGATCTCCACTGGCCCTTCGCGCCCTTCTCCCTTGAGCGAGTTGACGAGCTTGGCGATCCGCTCCGCCGCCATGCGGGCGCCGCGCAGATCCGTCTCCGGGAGCAGGACGATGAACTCGTCCACGTCCAGCCGGAACAGCCGGTCCGCGCCGCGGAGCGAGCCGCGGATCGCGTTGGCCATCACGCCGATGAACTCATCGCACTTGTCGCGCCCGAGCTTGTACCGCAGCCCCTGGTAGTCATCCACGCCGAGCATCAGCGCGGCCGCCGGCCGGCCGTAGCGCCGCGAGCGGGCGATCTCCCCGTCCAGCGAGGCCTTGAGCTGCGAGTAGGTCCCCGCGCCGGTGACCGGATCCAGCGCGCGCAGCTGCGCCAGCTCCTCCTCGGCCGCCTGGAGCTTGCGCCGGTAGTCCCGCACCAGCAGCGCCGAGTTGATCCGCGTCTGCAGCTCGATCAGCTTGAAGGGCTTGGTGATGTAGTCGTCCGCGCCCAGCTCCATGCCGCGGATCTTCCCGTCCATGTCCCCCATGGCGGTGAGGATGATCACCGGCAGGTCGGAGAGCGTGGCGTGCTCGCGGATCTCCTTGAGCACGGCGAAGCCGTCCTTGTGCGGCATCATCAGGTCCAGCAGGACGAGATCCGGCCGCTGCTCGGCGAGCGAGGCCAGGGTCTGCAGCCCGTCCTCGGCAACGCGTACCCGGTAGCCGGAGGCCTCGCAGAGATCTCGGAGCAGGTTGCGCGTGTGCTCGTCGTCGTCCACGACGAGGATGGTCCGGTCGGTGGCGGAGGCGTTGGGTGTCATTGCCAGTCCCCCTTGGCCCTGCTCTCGAACCGCGTGTACTCCGCGAGGAAGATCAGGTCCACCGAGCCGGTGGGGCCGTTACGCTGCTTGGCCACGATCAGCTCCACGGGCTCCGCGCCCCGGCTTCCACCCCCCCCGCCGCCGCCGCCGCCCCCACCGCCTCCTCCATCGCCGCCGCCTTCGCCGCCGGAGTCCTCGCGGTGGATGAACATCACCACATCCGCGTCCTGCTCGATAGCGCCGGACTCGCGCAGGTCGGAGAGCATGGGCTTGCCGCCCTTGCGCTCCTCCACCTTACGGTTGAGCTGGGAGAGGGCGATGATCGGCACGCTGACCTCCTTGGCCAGCGCCTTGAGCGAGCGGGAGATCTCCGAGACTTCGAGCTGCCGGCTCTCCACGCGCCCCTTCTGGTGCATCAGCTGGAGGTAGTCGATGACGATCAGCCCCAGCCGCGGATCCTTCTGCTTGAGCCGCCGGGCCTTGGCGCGGAGGTCGAACGGGGAGAGCGCGCCCGAGTCGTCGATGTAGAGCGGGGCGTTGAAGAGCGAGCCGGCCACCTCCTGGAACTTCTCTTCGTCGTGCGGGGTGAGCCGGCCGCCGCGCAGCTTCTTCATGTCCACCCGAGCCGCGGAGGCGAGCAGACGCATCAGGAGCTGATCCGAGGGCATTTCCAGGGAGAAGATGCCCACCGCGCGGTCCTCCTTGAGCGCGGCGTGCATGGCGATGTTCATCGCCAAGGACGTCTTCCCGATGCCGGGGCGCGCGGCGAGGATGATCAGCTCGCCCGCGTGCAGGCCGGTGAGCTGCAGGTCCAGGTCCACGAAGCCGGTGGAGAGCCCGGTCACCCCGCTCGACGACAGCTTCATCTTGTCGAGCAGATCGAGCGTGCGCTCCATCAGCTCGCGCACCGGGCGCAGGTCGCCCTCGCGCTTCTTCTCCGCGAGCAGGAAGACCTTCCGCTCGGCCTCGTCCAACAGCACGTCCAGCTGTCCGGTGTCCGAGCTCGCCAGCTCCTGGATCTCCTTGCCCACCCCCGCCAGCCGGCGCCGGATCGCCTGGTCCTTGACGATCTTCGCGTACTCGGTGGCGTTGGACGCCAGCGGCACCACCTGATCCAGCCCCATCAGGTAGGCCGGGCCACCCACGCTCTGCAGCTGGCCGCGGACCTTCAGCTCCTCGGCGATGGTGAGGTGGTCCACCACCCGCGAGGTGGCGTCCAGCTGCAGCATCGCCGCGAAGATCTGCGTGTGCGCCGCGCTGGAGAAGTCGTCCGGGTGGACCACCTCCGCCACGTTGGCGATCACCGTGTTGTCGGCGAGGACGCTCCCCAGCACCGCCCGCTCGGCGGCGAGATCCTCGTGGATCCGGGTGGCAAGCATGGGAAGCGCCCTCCGCAAAAGGAGAGGGCCGCCCGTGAGCGGCCCTCGTTGAAGCTTGAAACCGGCTCCGGAAGGAGCTTACGCCTCGGCGGCGACTTCCACCTTCACCTTGGCGGTCACGTCGCGGTGCAGCCGGATCTCCACCTCGTAGTTGCCGAGCGCCTTGATCGGCTCCGGCAGGTGGATGTGGCGGCGGTCCACCTTCTGGCCCTGGGCGGCGATCGCCTCCGCCACGTCCAGCGCGGTGACCGAGCCGTAGAGCTTCTGGACGGCAGCCTCGCCCTCCGCCGCCTTCTGCTCGCCCACCTTGCGCTTGATGGTGACCTTGATGGCGGACAGCTTCTTGCCCTGCTCCTCGGCCGAGCCCTTCATCTTGGCGGACTTCGCCTCGATGACGGCCTTCTCGTGCTCGAGCTGCTTCACGTTCTCCGCGTTCGCCAGGACGGCGATCCCGCGGGGGAGGAGGTAGTTGCGGCCGTAGCCCGGCTTGACCGTGACCAGCTCACCGGACTTGCCGAGGTTGTAGACGTCTTCTCTGAGAATGAGCTTCATCGTCGTTGCTCCTAGCCCACCAACACGACGTAGGGGATGAGCGCGAGGCCGCGAGCGCGCTTGATCGCGACCGCCACCTGACGCTGGTGCTTGGCGCAGTTGCCGGAGATGCGGCGGGGGATGATCTTGCCGCGCTCGGTGACGAAGTACTTGAGCGTCGCCTGATCCTTGAAGTCCACCTTCGCGTTCTTCTCCGCGCAGAAGCGGCAGACCTTCTTGCGGCCGAAGCCGCCGCCGCGTCCACCGCGCTTCTCGTCGTCCATGCCGCCGCCGCGGTCGTCACGGCCGCCGCGGTCGTCACGGCCACCGCCGTAACCGCCACCGCCGCCGTAGCCACCACCACCGCCGCCGCCGCCGAAGCTGCGACCGCCGCCACCGCCACCGCCGCCATAACCACCGCCACCGCCACCGCCACCGCCGAAGCTGCGGCCACCACCGCCGCCTGCGCCCTTGTCCGTCGTTCCGTTCATGGGTTCCTCTTCAGTCTTTCGAAAGGTTCGAGATCAACGCGGGGGGCTTTACGCCTCCTCCGCGGGCTCCTCTTCGGACTCCGGCGCGATGCCGATGCCCAGCGCCGCCGGGCCCTCCGCCTCGGCAGGACGCGCGAAGGCGCCAGGCGCCCCCTCGCGATCCGGGGGACGGGTCTCGTCCACGTCACCCGCCAGCTTGAGGTCCTCGAGGACCGGCCGGGTCTCGGGATCCACCTCGTCCGCGACCTTCACGGAGAGGTAGCGGGAGACCTCGTCGTAGTTGCGCAGGTTGCGCTCGATCTCGGCGACCAGCGAGGACGCGCCGAGGTAGCTGGTGTGGACGTAGATGGCGCGCGGAGCCTTGGCCACCTGGTACATCGTCCGCTTCTTGCCCCACACGGTGAAGCGCAGGAGCTTGCCGCCCTCGCGGTTGACGATCCCGCGCACGCGCTCCTTGACCTTGTCGACGTTGTCGTCGGTCAGGTCCGGCTTCACCAAAAAGATGGTCTCGTACTCGCGAAGCCGCTTCGCGGCCTTCGTGTCTGCCATGGGTTCTCTCCCCCTGGGTTGTGCCCCCCGTGACTGCAGGAGCGGGGAAACGGCCGGGCCTGGCATTGCGCCAGAACCTTCCGGGGACGGGTAGGAAGCGCGCCCGTCGACCTTCGCGCTTTGCACTGAGAAAGAACAGGAAAGGGGCGCCTTGTAGGGGGGGCACCGGGGGATGTCAAGCCGCTCACCCCCGCTTGTTGTAGCGGTTCATCGCCGTGGCCAGTCCCTGGGTGGCCCAGCAGGCGGCCATCTCCACCGCCCGGTCGATCAGCTCCCCCAGCGCCTGCTCCTCCTCGCCCCGGAAGCCGGAGAGCACGTGGCCCACCACCCTCTCCTTGGCGTTGGGCCCCTCTGGCTTTCCCACCCCGAAGCGCAGCCGCGGGTAGGCGTCCGTGCCCAGGTGCTCGAGGATGCTCTTGAGGCCGTTGTGGCCCCCCGCGCCGCCGCCCGCCTTCAGCTGCAGCCGGCCGAACGGCAGATCCAGCTCGTCGTGGATCACCAGCACGTCCGCCGGGTCCACCTTGTAGAAGCGCGCCGCCCCGGCCACGGACTTGCCGGAGAGGTTCATGAAGGTCTGGGGGAGGACGAAGAGCAGCTTCTCGCCGCCCAGGGTGCCCGAGCCGACGCGCGCCTCGAACTTGTCCTGGTTGAGCTGGGCGGACGCCTTGGGGAGCAGCGCCTCCACCACGCGGAAGCCGATGTTGTGCCGGTGGCGCTCGTACTCGCGCCCGGGGTTGCCCAGGCCGCAGATCAGCTTCATGGCGAAGAGGCGAAGGAGGCGAAAGAGGTACCGCGGGCCTCCGCCCGGCGCGCGCGCCGGAGGAGACCCGCGGTGCGGTGCCGTTGGCTACTTCTTCTTGTCGTCCTTCTTCGCGGCCGGGGCAGCCTTGCCGTCCGCCGCAGGAGCCGCCGCCTTGCCGTCCGCCGGAGCGGCCTTGCCGTCCGCCGCCGGAGCCGCGGCACCCGCCGCGCCCGCCGCGCCCGGAACCGCCGCCGCAGCCGCCGCCACCGGAGCGACCTCCTCCTTCTCCGGGATCGCCACGACCGCGACCGTGTAGTTCACCGTCGACTTCACGGTGACGCCCGCGGGCATCTTGACCTCGTTGATGTGCAGCGCCTGCGCGACCTTGAGGTGCGAGACGTCCGCCTCGATCTTCTCCGGGATCGCCGTGGGGAGCGCGTAGACCTCCACGTCGCGGCGGCTCTGGGAGAGGATGCCGCCCTCGGCCACGCCCACGGCCTTGCCGGTGAGCACCAGCGGGACCTTCACCTTCACCTGCTCGTTCTCCTTCACGTCCAGGAAGTCCGCGTGGAGGACCTCACGGGTGACCGGATCCTGCTGGTAGTCCTTGAGCAGCACCATGCGGTCCGGCTGGCTGGGGACCTTCAGGGTGATCAGCGTGTTGAACTTGTGCGGGGTGGCGATGGCCTTCTTCACCAGGAGGGGGTCCACCGCGATGTGGGAGGGCTTCTCCATGTTGCGCCCATAGACGATGGCGGGGACCAACCCCTGGGCGCGGAGGCGGCGGGCGCTGCCCTTGCCAGAGCCTTCACGGGACTTCGCCTCGAGCGTGGCGCGATCGACGGACATGGTGCTTCCTTTCAGCTTTCTGTTTGCGTCCCTTCCAGCCACCCTCGGCATCCTGCCCCCATGGCAGGCCCCTGAGGCGGTGGTGTGGGTACGCGGGAGCGCGCCTTTTGACCCAGGCGCGGGCCGCCGTCAAGTCGCGCTAGGCTCGCCGGCGCATGCGCTCCTCCCTCACGCTGGGGCTGCTCCTCACCACTTCCCTGGCCTGCGCCACCACCCCCACGCGCCCCGCCGAGCCAGAGGTCTCCGCCAACGAGCAGCCGGCTCCCCCTCCGGCCGAGGAGGCGAAGGCCGCGCCGGCCGCGGAGGAGGGGAGCGGCATCCGCTTCTCCGTGACCCCTGAAGACTCGCAGATCACCCTCAACGGCAAGTCCATGGGGAAGGTGTCCGATCTCTCCATCACCGGGGGCTTCGTGCCGCTCGGCCCCGGCATCTACCAGGTGAGCCTCAAGCGCGAGGGCTTCCTGACCTGGCGCGCCGAGGTGACCGTGAGCCAGCACACCGAGCCGCTGCACGTGGAGCTGGTGAAGAAGCCGTGAGCGACGCGTCGCTCGTCCGGGTGAAGCTGGGCTGCAAGGACGAGGCGGACTTCCAGCGCCGCTTCGCCGGGACGCTCGCGAACAAGGGGCTGTTCGTCCCCTCCGCCAACGCCCGGCCGGTGGGCTCCAAGGTGCTGCTGAAGATAGAGCTGGGCGCGGGGCTCTGGGTGGTGGCGGACGCGGTGGTGGCCAAGCACGCCGTGCAGGCCAAGAAGCCCGGGATGTCGCTCACGCTCACCCGGCTGCACCCCGAGAGCGTCCAGTTCCGGCTGGAGGGCGAGCCCGAAGAGGTGATGGAGGCTGAGCCGCTGCCGCAGACGCCGCTGCCGCCCTCCGAGCCCAGCGCGCCCGCGGCGAGCCCGGAGCCCAAGAGCCTGGACTCCCTGTTTGACGTCCCCAACGAGATCCCCGAGGAGCTGCGCGAGGAGAGCGGCCGCGCCGTGGACCCGGGCGAGCGCCGCGCCGAGGTCCCGCTGACGTCCTCCGCGCGGCTGCCCCGGAAGTGGCTGCTCGTGGGCGCCGGGGCGGCGCTGCTCTGCGTGGTGGTGGGAGGGGTGGTCGTCGCGTCCTCCGGCTCACGGCGGGGCGCCGCCCGGGACAAGCCCGCCGCGGATCCGGTGGCGGACGAGCTGAAGGTGGCGGACGAGCGGCTCGCGGCGCAGCGGCTGGTCGGCCCCTCGCGGGACGAGGCGCTGGATCACCTGCTCGCCGCCAAGGCGCTGGCCCCCGGAGATCCGCGCGTCCTCACGCGGCTCTCGGCGCTGGCGGACCGGTTCGAGGCTCAGGCCAAGCAGGCGCTGGAAGCGGGGGACAAGGCGGACGCGGCCGCGGCGCTGCAGGCCGCAGTGCTGGCCGACCCGTCCCGGACGCAGACCGCCCAGGCGCTCGAGGAGCTCGAGGCCTCGGTGCGCTCCAGTGGGCCCAAGCGGGACCCGTAGGTCCATCTGACTACAGGGCCCTCAATCGAGCGGCCCCGAGGCGGAAGGTACGATCTGGCTCGTGCCCTCGCGCGCCCTCCTCCTCGCGGCGCTGCTCGCTGCCGGGAGCAGCTTCGCCACCTCCATCTCGTTGGATCGCGGACCGGTGATCCTCGGCCGCACCGAGTCCGTGGGCGTCACCATCCGGGTGGACGAGCCGCCCGGCACCGAGGACCGGCCGCTGCGGCTCGCCGTCAACGTGGGCACCTTCGGCGAGGTCACCCGCGTCAAGCCCGGCGTGTACCGCGCGGTCTACGTCCCGCCCTCCACCCGCTTCCCGCAGGTGGCGCTGGTGGCGGTGTGGCGCGAGACCGGCCCGGACGCGCAGATCGACTTCCTCAAGATCTCCCTCTACGGCTCCAGCAAGCTGCCGCTCACCGCCAAGCCGGGCTCGCAGGTGAACGTGGCGGTGGGGCCAGACACCTTCGGCCCGTTCACCGTGGACAAGACCGGCAAGGCGCAGCTGCCCGTGGTGGTGCCGCCCAACTTCAGGGAGGCCACGCTCGTGGTGAAGGAGCCCAACGGGCTGGTCACCCAGAAGAAGCTGCCGATCGAGGTCCCGGACTACAACCGCCTCACCGCCGCGCTGGTCCCGCACGCGGTGGTGGCGGACGGCCGCTCCTGGGCGCGGCTGGAGGTCTTCTACGATCTCGGCGGCGTCAACGTGGCCGCGGAGAAGGTGAAGCCCTCGAGCACCCTGGGCGCGCCCACCTTCCAGCGCGCCGAGCGCGGCCGCTACACCTACCGCTTCGTCCCGCCCTCGGGCGCGCAGGCGAAGGACGTGGAGTTCTTCGTTTCGGTGGACGGAGACGCCGCCGCCTCCGCCTTCACCAAGCTCAAGCTCGGCCTCCCCTCGCCGTCGCGGATGGTCGTCCGGCCGCCCGAGAAGGCGCTGGCCGCGGACGGCACGTCCAAGGCGAAGGTCTCCGTCCTGGTGTTCGACGACATGGGGCTGGGGCTGCCGGAGCAGCCGGTGGCCCTGCGCGCCAACGGCGCCCCGCTCGCGCCCGTCACCTACAAGGGGGACGGCGTCTACGAGGCGGAGTTCGTGGCGCCCGCCGCGTACCCGGCCGGCGGCCTCGTCCAGTTCGTGGCCAAGGCGGGCGCCGCCAGCGGCAGCGCCAACTACCAGCTCCAGGCGGCCGCCTCGCCCAAGGCGGTGAGCGCGCGCCTCTCGCCCGCGCCGCTGCCCGCGGATGGCCACAGCGAAGGTCTGCTGAATCTCGACGTGCGCGACGGCGCCGGGCTTCCGCTCAAGGGCGCGCAGCTGATCCTCGTGGCCAGCCACGGCACGGTGGGACCCCTCACCGAGGTGAGCGAAGGCCAGTACCAGGCCCGGTACACCGCGCCCAAGTCCGCCCCGGACGGGGACGTGGTGCTCCGGGTGGTGGATCAGGTGGGCGGCTTCGAGCGCTCGGTGCCGCTGCCCGTGCGCGAGCGGGTGGGGAGCTTCCTCTTCGGGGTGCGCGCCGGCTTCACCCACAGCCTGGGAGATCAGCTCGGCCCGCGGATCGGCGCGGACCTCTGGGTCCCGCTGCAGCTCTTCGGCGCGACGTTCGGGGCAGGGCTCTCCGCCCAGTACGCCCGCGCCTCGCAGAGCGTGAGCGACGGGACTTTCACCAGCGTCAACGACGCCACCTACGTGCCGATCACCCTGCGGCTGGCCTACGAGCTCTACGCCTCGCGGCGCTTCTCGGTGCTGGCCGGCGCCGGGCCGCAGGCCACCTTCGCCGCCTTCCACTCCAGCCTGGACGACGCCCGCACCCAGCGCTGGGGGATCGGCGCGCTCGGCTTCGCCGGCGTGGGCTACGTGCTCGGGCCCGGCCAGCTCTTCGCGGAGGTCTCGTACGCCTTCGCCCCGGTGGAGACGGCCCAGTTCCGGCTGGACGGCGGCGGGCTCGGCGTGGAGCTGGGCTACCGCTTCGGGGTGTTCTGATGGGCCCCCCGGTCACCCCGAGAGGCTGTGAACGGGGGGCACTGCCCGT
This sequence comes from Myxococcaceae bacterium, assembly GCA_044229415.1. GTDB lineage: Bacteria > Myxococcota > Myxococcia > Myxococcales > Myxococcaceae > JBGATB01. The sequence continues at coordinate 205,418 of JBGATB010000014.1, forward strand.
GCTCGTGGCGCTGGCGCTCGCGCTCGCGGCATGCCGGAGCGAGGCGCCGGCGGCGGGGCCGCTGCTCACCTCCGTCTCGCCGTCCCAGGCGAGCGCGGAGGCCGAGGTTCCCCTGCAGATCCACGGCGAGCACCTGGTGCCCCGCGTCCGGGCGGACTTCAAGCAGCGCGCCGGCAGCTCCCTGGACGCCACCTTCACCGCCTCGCTCGTGCCGGCGGACCCGGCGCTGCCTTCCATCCCGCTGCTCGCGGTGGCGCTCACCGCGCCCGGCACGCTCGCCGCCACCGTGCCCAGCGGCCTGGAGAAGGGGCTCTACCACCTGGAGGTGGTGGACCCCGCCGGCCAGGCCGGCCTGCTCGAGGGCGCCTACCGGGTGGTGACCAGCGCGGAGAACGTGGCGGCCTTCCGCCTGGACGTGGCCGCGCCGGCGCGCGCCCGCGTCCCCGCCGCGGTGAGCCTCACCGCGGTGGACGCGGACGGCCGGGTGGTGGACGGCTTTGCCGGCACCGTGACCCTCACGTCCTCGGGGAGCCCCGGCGCCCCGGTGGAGGTGGGGCCGTTCGTGGCTGGCCGGCTGCGCGCCACCTTCACCCCGGCGGCCGCCGCGCCGGCGCTCACGCTCGAGGCGGTGGACGCGCTCGGCCACCGCGGCAGCAGCGACCCGTTCGAGGTGAAGGACGGGCTGGTCACGCAGGTGGCCTTCACCTCCGCGGCGCACACCGTGGCCGCCGGCGGCTGCTCGCAGCCGCTGACGTTGGAGGCCAGAGATCACGCCGGCGTGGGCTCGGCGGTGGAGGCGCCGCTCACGCTCGCGCTGGCCGCCGGCCCCTCCACGGGGGTGAGCTTCTACGCGGACGCCGCCTGCGCCACCGCGGTGCAGGCGCTCACCCTCGCGGCGGGCAGCGCCAGCGCCACCTTCCACTTCCGCGCGTTGCGCGCGGGCGGCCTCAACGTCCGCGCCGCCCCGGCCACCGTCCCCAGCGCGCTGCAGCTGCAGACGGTGCTCCCCGGCGCCGCCACCCGCGTCGTCTTCACCACCCCCGCGCTGACGCTGAAAGCCGACGCGTGCTCCGCGAAGCTGCGGGTGGCCGCGCAGGACGGCTACGGCAACGAGGCCCCGGTGGCGCAGGCGGTCTCGCTCGCGCTCTCGGCCAACCCGGCCGCGGGCGTGGCCTTCTTCGCGGATGACGCCTGCACCACGGCGCTCTCCGCGCTGGACTTGAGCGTGGGGGAGCGCAGCGCGGAGCTGCACTTCCGGGCCAGCGCGCCGGGCACGGTCACCCTGAGCGCCACGCCGGATCAGCCGCTCACCGCCGCCACCCAGGCGCAGACGGTGGTGCCATGAGGGGCGCGCGGCTCTTGTGCCTGCTCGGCGCGCTCGCCGCCGGCTGCCGCGAGAGCGGCCCGGGCGAGCCCACCGTCGTCTCGGTGACGCCGGACCGCGGGCCGGAGGACCTGGACGTCTCCATCACCGTGCGCGGCGAGAACCTCACCCCGCGCCTGGTGACGGACTTCAAGGACTCCACGCAGAGCCGGCTGGACAGCCGCTTCACCGCGCGCCTGGGCAGCGCGGCGCTGCGGGACGTGACGCTGCATGAGGACGGGACGCTCACCGCCACCGTGCCCATGCGGCTGCCGCCGGGGACCTACGCGCTGATGCTGGTGGATCCGCTCGGCCGCGAGGCCGCGCTGGAGGGCGCCTACCGCGTGCTCGCCTCCACCGAGCTGGACGCGCTGGTGACCGCGTTCCAGGTGGCGCCCGTGGGGCCGCAGCTGGCCTTCGCCCCGTTCGAGGTGGAGCTGACCGCGGTGGACTCGGCGGGGCAGCTGGTGAGCACCTTCACCGGCACGGTGACGCTGGCGGACGCCACCTCCACGGTGGTCCCGGTCACCGCGGGGCCGTTCGTCGCCGGGCGTTGGCAGGGGCCGGTGGAGATCCGCGTCCCGGCGCGCGCGGACGTCCTCCAGGTCTCTGACGCCGCCGGACGCAGCGGCGCCTCCAACCCGTTCGATGTGGCCCCCCGGCCGGCGGTGGCGCTCGCGTTCACCACCCCGCCGCGCACCGCCGCCGCCGGCGCCTGCTCCGGAGCCGTGGAGCTCGCCCTCGTGGACGAGTTCGGCGCGCCCTCCGCGGCGGGCGCGGACCTGCCGCTCGAGCTGACCGCCAGCCAGACGGTGGGCTTCGGCCTGTTCCAGGACCCAGCCTGCGCCTCCCCGCTGGCGAGCACCGTGACGCTTGCCGCGGGGGAGGGGAGCGCCCGCCTCTACTTCCAGGGCACCCGCGCGGGCGCGGTGACGCTCACCGCGGCCTCAGCCGGGCTGGCGGAGGCCTCCCAGGCGGAGGCGGTGCAGGCCGGCGCGCCGGAGCACCTGGCCTTCACCTCGGCGGCGCAGGTGGTGAGCGCCGCCTCTTGCTCCGCGCCGCTCGACCTGGAGCTGCAGGACGCCTACGGCAACCCCGCGCCCGCCCCCGCCGCCGCGGCCATCGCGCTCGCCGCCGCGCCGGCCGCGGGCTTCCAGTTCTTCTCGGACGCCGCCTGCGCCACGCCGGTCACCCAGCTGCCCGTCGCGTCCGGGGCGAGCGGCGCGCGCCTGCACGTCATGGGCACCGCCGCGGGCGTGGTGACGGTGACGGCCAGCAGCGGCGGCCTCACGGACGCCGTCCAGGACGTGCGGGTGAACCCCGAGGGCTTCGCCACCAAGCTGTCCTTCGTCACCCCGCCGCGCGCGGCGCGGGCCGGCAGCTGCTCGGAGCTGGTCACCGTGCAGACCCAGGACTCGTTCGGCAACGCGGTGGCCGGCGTGGGCGCGGTGCAGGTGACGCTCGGCGCGGCGCCCGCGGCTGGCTTCACCTTCTTCCTGGACGACACCTGCACCAGCCCGGCGTCCACCCAGATCATCACCGCCGGCAACAGCAACCGGACCTTCTACTTCGCCGGCAGCGCCGCCGGCTCCATCACCGTCACCGCGTCCTCCCCCGGACTCACCTCCGCCGCGCAGGTGCAGCTGGTGACCTCCGCGGATCCGGCGCGCCTGGCCTTCTCCACGCCGCCGCGCACCGTGGCCTCCGGGGCCTGCTCGGCGGCGCTCACCGTGCAATTGCAGGACGCGCTGGGCAACCCCGCGGCGGACGTGGCCCCCCGCGCGGTGGACGTCTCGCTCGCGCCAGCCGGCGGCGGCAGCCTCTACTCGGATGCCACCTGCGCCACCGCGGTGAGCACGGCGAACCTGGCCGCCGGGGCCAGCAGCCTGAGCGTCTACCTGCGCGGCGGCACCGCTGGCCCGCTCACCGTCACCGCGCAGAGCGCCGGGCTCACCCCCGCCTCGCAGGGGCAGACGGTGGTGGCGGCCACCCCCACCCGGCTCGCCATCCCCACCGCGCCGCAGACGGTGGCGGCCGGCGCCTGCTCGGGCGCGCTGCGGGTGGAGCTGCGGGACGCGAGCGGCAACCTCGCCACCGCCGGCGCGGCCACCACCGTGGCGCTCGCCGCCGCCCCGGCCACCGGCTTCGGCTTCTTCTCCAACGCGGCCTGCACCGCCGCCCTCACCACCACCTCCATCGCCGCCGGCGGCAGCTTCGCCAGCGTCTTCTTCCGCGGCACCGCCCCCGGCAGCGTCAACGTCACCGCCAGCTCTGGCGCGCTCACCCCGGCCAGCCAGGCGCAGACCGTGACCGCCGCCGCGCCGGACCGGCTCGCCTTCACCACGCCCGCGCGCACGGTGGTGGCCGGCGCCTGCTCGGCCGCGCTCAGCTTCCAGACGCGCGACCCGTACGGCAACGCCTCGGCGCCGGCGGCCGCCACCACCGTCTCCTTCGCCGCGGCGCCGGCTGCCGGGGTGACGTTCTACGCGGACGCCGCCTGCGCCACCCCCGCCGCGTCCGCCTCGGTGGGGCCGGGCACCTCCGCGGGCACGCTCTACCTGCGCGCCTCCACCAGCGGCGCGCTCACCGTCACCCTCTCCGCCGCGGGGCTCACCTCCGCCAGCCAGGCGCAGACGGTGACCGCCGCCCCGCCGGACCGGCTGGCCTTCGTCACCTCCGCGCAGTCCGTCACCGTGGGCGCCTGCTCCGCGCTGGCCACGCTGCAGAGCCGGGATCCCTTCGGCAACGCCGCGCCGGTGGGCGCGGGCACCGCGGTGGCGCTGGTGGCGGCCCCGGCCACGGGCTTCACGTTCTACTCGGACGCGGCCTGCGCGACCGCGGTCACCTCCGCCACGCTGGCGGCCGGGACGAGCTCCACCGGCTTCTACTTCCGCGGCACCAGCCCCGGCACCGTGACGGTGACGGCGAGCGCCACCGGGCTCACCGCCGCCAGCCAGGCGCAGACCCTCACGCCCGCCGCCGCCCCCAGCCAGCTCGCCTTCACCACCGCCTCCCTGGCGCTCACCGCGGGCAGTTGCTCCGCCCAGGTGACCGTGGAGACGCGGGACTCCTTCGGCAACCCGCAGAACGTGGGCGCCGCCACGGCGGTGGGGTTGGCCGCGGCGCCGGCGGCCGGCTTCGCCTTCTATTCGGACGCCGCCTGCGGCACGGCGATCACCTCGGTCACCGTGGCGGCAGGCACGCGCACCGCGGGCTTCTACGTGCGGGGCACCGCCGCGGGCGCGGTGACGGTGACGGCCTCCGCGCCGTCTTTGAGCAGCGCCACCCAGGGCCACACGGTGGCCGCCGCCGCGCCCAGCCAGCTCGTCTTCACCTCCGCGGCGAAGACGGTGGCCTCGGGCGCCTGCTCGGGCGCGCTCACCTTCCAGTCGAGAGACCCCTACGGGAACCCCGCCAACGTCACTGCCTCCACCGCCGCGGCGCTCGCGGGGGCGCCGGCCGCGGGCGTCACGTTCTACTCTGACGCCGCTTGCGCCACCGCCGCCGGCTCCATCACGCTCGCCGCGGGGAGCCAGAGCGGCAGCTTCGCCTTCCGCGCCACGGCCGCCGGAGCGCTCACCGTCACCGCCACCGCCACGGGGCTCACCCCCGCGAGCCAGGCTCAGACGGTAACGGCCGGGGCGCCCACGCAGCTGGTCTTCACCACTCCCGCGCGGACCGTCATCGCCGGCGCCTGCTCGGCGGTCCTCACCGTGCAGCGGCGGGACGCCGCCGGGAACGCGGCGACCGGCGCGGCCGCCACGGTCACGCTCACCGCCGCGCCCTCGGCGGGCTTCGCCTTCTACTCGGACGCCGCCTGCACCACCGCCTCCACCTCCGTGGCGCTCGCCGCGGGGGCGAGCAGCGGCAGCTTCTACGTGCGCGGCACCACCGCCGGGGCACGCACGCTCACCGCCGCGTCCGCCGGGCTCACCTCCGCCACGCAGACCGCCACGGTGAACGCCGCGCCGCCGGACCGGCTCGTCGTCACCACGCCCGCGCGCACCGAGCTCGCCGGCGCTTGCTCGAACCTGGTCACCCTCCAGGCGAATGATCCCTTCGGCAACGCCTCGGCCGTGCCCTCCGCGGTCACCGTGACGATCGCCGCCGCGCCCTCCGCGGGCGTCTCGCTCTGGCAGTCCGCGGCCGGCTGCGGGACCGCGCTGGGGACGGCCACGATCGCCGCCGGTGCCAGCCAGCTCTCCTTCCGCTTCACCGCCACCGCGGTGGGCTCGCTCGCCTTCACCTTCAGCGCCCCCGGCTACACCGGCGCCAGCCAGACGGAGACGATCAACCCCGCCGCCACCAGCCGCTTCACCTGGGACGTCATCCCCTCGCCGCAGGCGCTCGGCTTCGCCTTCCCGGTCACCGTGCGCGCGCGGGACACCTACGGCAACCCCACGCCCGCCTTCGTGGGGACCGCCACGCTCACGCTCGCCCCGGCCGGGACGGTGGCCTGCACCACCTCCTGCACCAGCGCCTCGGTCACCTCGGCGTTCACCGCGGGCGTGTGGACCGGCAGCGTCACGCTGGGCGCGGTCTCCGGGACGGCGCGCACGCTCACCGCCACCTCCGGCGCGCTCAACGGCACCTCCAACCCGTTCGACGTGGACGGCCCGCCGGCGCGCTCGCCGCCGGTCTCCCGCCACACCTACTCGCCGCCCATGTTGATCGTCGGCGGCTCGGTGCTGTTCGACGCCACCCCCTCCACGGACTGGCAGACGCCCACCGCCAACCTCCAGGTGAGCTGGGACTTCAGCGGCGCCAACGCTGCCCCGCCGCCCTGGTCTCCGTGGACCACCACCAAGACGGCCTCCAACGTCTACGGCAGCACCGGCACCTCGCCCAACATCTACAAGGTGCGGCTGGCGGTGCGGGACACGGACGGGGACATCGGCTACGGCTCGGGCTACGTGGTGAGCCTCTCCGCCGGCACGCCGCTGTGCATCGTCAACACCTCGAGCGACGTGGACGACGGCGCCTCGGGCTGCGGCGGCCCCTACGGCACGGACGGGCGGCTCTCGCTGCGGGAGGCGCTGCGGATCGCCAACGCTGGGTCCGGCAGCTTTGACTACATCACCTTCAGCGGGCCGATGACGATCTCCGGCTCCGGCACCACCACCATCAACTCGCCGCTGGCGATCGTCGCCTCGCCAGGGGTGATCCTCGACACGCGCTCGCTGGACATCATCGCCAACACCGGCGGCACGCCGGTCTACCTGGTGGGGCTGGAGTTCACCGGACAGACCACGCCGATCACCGTCCGCGCCGGCCAGCAGCTGGTGATGGAGAACACCTACCTGCACGACATGGCGGGGCTGCTCGTCCGCGGCCGCGCCCAGCTGCTGCGCGTGCGGATGCAGGCGTGCACCAACCACTGCGTGCGGGTGGACGACCCCACCGCCACCGCGCTGCAGGTCAGCTACAGCGACTTCCGCGCCTCGGCCCCGTTCGACGGGATCAACCTCAACCAGTGCGACGGCGCCACCACGGTGCTCGATGCCTACTCCAACGTCTTCGCCACGCTCGGCACCGGCGTCCGCGAGGTCTGCACCGGCCGCATGCAGCTGCGCAACAACACCTTCCACGCCAACGCCACGGGCCTCTCGCTCGGCGGCGGCGCCAATCACGTGGTGCGCAACAACCTGTTCACCAAGCACACCACCTCGGCGGCGTCCTGCGGCGCCGCCACCTTCACGAGCCGCGACTACCACCTGCTGTTCTCCAACGCCGCCAATGGCTGCGTGGGCGCGGACCCCAACACCCTCATCGTGGATCCCCAGTACGTCTTCGAGGCGGGCGCGGACTACCGCCTGCGCCAGAGCTCTCCCGCGCGCGACTCGGCGGTGGACCTGGGGCTGGACGTGAACGACTCCGCGCCCGCCAACTTCACGGGCGCGGGCGTGGACCGGGGCGGCCGCGAGACCTGGTGAGTGCGGCGCGCAGGGTGTGGGTGCGCCTGCCCTGAAGGCCGGACCGCGGAATTGAGACGGGGCGTGGAGCGGCTAGCATTCGTCGTCATCTTGCCCCGCGTGCGTGGTCCCCAGAGGCCGTGGCGCAGCACCGCAGCGCGCGGCGCGTGGCTGGCGGCGCTCGCGCTCGCGCTGGCCGGTTGCAAGAAGTCCCCGGCGTCCAGCGGCACCGCGAGCGTGGACGCGGGCGTCTCCAGCCGCGGCGAGCCGGTGGCGCGCTGCGCGGAGGGGAGCGGCGAGGTGCAGGTGCGCCGCAAGGGCCAGCCCTACTGGGAGCCGCTGGCGGTGGGGGACGAGCTGCGCGCGGGGGACTGGGTGCGCACCGGCTCGCCCGGCTACGCGAAGGTGGAGTTCCTCTCCGGCGGCGGGCTGGAGCTGGAGGAGAAGGCGGTGGTGGCGATTGACGCCGCGCCGGCCGCGGCGGCGCCCGCAGGAGAGCCCCCGAGCCCGCCGGTGGCCGCGGTGGCGGTGGAGTCCGGCGTGGTGCGCGGCTTCACCCAGCCGGTGGAGGAGGGGAGGGCGGCGCAGCCGCTGGTGATCAAGAACAAGGACGGCTCCTCCACCCGGCTCACCGCGAAGGCGGGGGAGAAGCCGGTCCGCTTCCGGCTCACCGGCGGCGAGCAGCAGACCGAGCTGGCGCTCTTCGAAGGCGAGGCCAAGCTGCAGAGCGACCAGGGCGAGCGGGAGCTCAAGGGTGGCCAGGCCGCGGTGCTCGCGCCGGCGGCCGCGCCGGTGGTGACTGACCTGATCGACTTCCCGGCCAGCTCGGAGCCGGGGATCGACGCCCGCTACCTCTTCCGCGGAGATCTCTCCATCAAGCTCGCCTGGAAGCCGGTGGCCGAGGCGGCCGGGTACCGGGTGCAGGTGGCCAGAGATCTCTCCTTCCAGACGCTGGCGGTCAACGCCGAGCTGGACTCCACCGAGTACACCTTCAAGCCGCTGCTGCAGGGGCTCTACGCCTGGCGCGTGGCGGCCAGGGACGCGCAGGGGCGCTACGGCGAGTTCGGCTTCGTGCGGCGGATCTTCTGCGAGAAGGAGCAGCCCAGGGATCTGCTGATTGGCCCCGCGGACGGCAGCACCGTGAGCTACGCGCAGAAGCCGCCCGCGCTCGTCTTCACCTGGCAGTCCGCAGAGAACGCGCAGCTCTACCGGCTGGTGGTGGGCGCGGGGCCAGACCTGATGCGCAGCTCGGTGCTCTCCAAGGTCTCCAGCGAGCAGCGCGTGGAGGTGGAGAAGCTCACCGCCGGCGAGTACTACTGGGGCGCCTTCGTCGAAGGGAAGAGCCCCGAGCCGATCTTCCTCAAGCCCCGGAAGCTGGTGCTGAAGAAGGTGGGGGGCTCGCGGGTGAAGGCCCCGAAGAAGATCTCCGACTGGGGAAAGTAGCCAGCGCCAGGGCGGTGAAGGGCAGGGCGAGCAGATCCGTGGCGTCCTGCACCAGCGCCACCGGCGCCAGCGCGGGCCACCCTCGCCCCCCGAGCGCCGCGCGCGCCGCGAAGAACGGCCACTGCGCGGCGGCCAGCCCCCAGCGGTAGAGCTCTCCCGCCGGTGGCCAGAGCTTCACCGCGGCGAAGGTGACCGCGGTCAGGAGCGTGGCGATCGCCACCGCCCGGCGCGCGCGCCGCTCGGTCGGGCGGCGGGAGAGCCAGAGCCAGGCGTCGTGGAGCAGCGCGGGGAAGAGCGCCAGCCCAGCCACGTCCGAGAGCTTCCCGGAGAGCACCCCGGGCCAGGCGTGCTTGAGCCAGTGGTCGTTGAGCACCAGCACCGCGAGCGCGGCCAGCGCCCACGGGGCGAGCAGCAGCGAAGCCTGGCCGCGCGAGGAGGGCTGCACCGTGCTCTAGGGCTCGGTGAGGGTGAGGGTGCTGCCGGCGGGGGCCGGGCCGTCCGTGTTGCCGAGCAGGTGCACCTGGGCGCGGTAGACGCTCAGGTTGATGCGGGGCGCGGTGGGGCTCTCCGGGCGCAGGGTGACGGTCATCCCCTGGGCGCAGGTGCCGGCGTCGCAGCGGTCCAGGAGCGGGAAGTCGGCGAACAGCCAGCCGTTCGCGTTCTGCGTGAAGCGGTAGCCCGCGTCCGTGCCGTCCACCGCCACCTCCAGCACCACGCCTCCGCCATCCGGAATGTCGCAGTGCTGCTCGAAGCCGGCGTCCGTCACCCCGCACAGCGAGCCGCTGACGGACGCGGTGACCTGTCCGGTGGAGGCGGCGAAGGCGGCGGCGGAGACGGTGCCGGTCAGGTGGCGCGCCAGCGGCGGTGCGCCGGTGGGGAAGGCCACGGGGCCGAGGTCCACCCCGTCCGTGAGGCTCCACTTGTCCGGCGCCGAGGTGGCGACGGCGGCCGCGGCGGCGGCGACGAGGACGGCGAGGGCGAGGACGCGACGGCGATCAGCCAAGGGGTTGCCTCCGGGAACGTCCGCCGCCCCAGCGCAAGAGCCGTTCCAGCGCCATGCGCGCGAGAACACTGGCCTGTCACGCTCAGGGCTCGCGCAAAATCAGGGCGCCGCCGTCAGGGGGTTGAGAAGGTGGCAGCCGGAGCTCGGCGGAGGCGGTGAAGCGCGTGACGTCCACGCGCGGCGCGCTGAAGGACTCGGGGGAGAGGCTGACCTCGTAGCGCTCCACGCAGGGGCCCGTTGCGCACCCTGAGAAGAGCTGCACGGTGAGCTGCGCGTCCCCCAGCGCGTTGGTGCGGACGGAGCTCCCCCCGTCCGCGCCCACGCGGAAGACGGTGAGCAAGAGCGCGCCGCCGTCCGGCGAGGCGCTGGAGAGCGCGAGCAGCAGGGGGATGGGGGGCGGGTTGGAGGGGAGGGCTTGGGCGGAGAGGGTGGCCTCGAGCACCCGCCGGCTGGCCCCGGCGCCGGTGGGGAAGGCGCGGGGGCCGAAGTCGTAGGCCACCGGCTCCACCCACTCCGGCGCGGTGGGGGTGGTGGAGGAGAGCGCCGCCAGCGCGGCCGCGGCCAGCGCGCAGAGCGCCGCGGCGGAGCGCAGGCGGGCGCGAGCGCTCAAACGAAGAGCGAGCTGAGCGAGTCGCCGGTGTAGATGCGGCGGATGGCCTCGCCGAAGAGGCGCTCGGTGTTGAGCACGCGCAGCTGCTTCATCGCCTGCGCCTCGGGGGTGAGCGGGATGGTGTCCGTCACCACCAGCTCCTCGAGCTGGGAGCTGGCCAGCCGCTTGAGGGCGGGGCCGGAGAGGACGGGGTGGACCGCGTAGGCCAGCACCCGGCGGGCGCCTTTCTCCTTGAGCGCGGCCGCCGCCTGGGTGAGCGTGCCGGCGGTGTCCACCATGTCGTCGATCAGCACGGCGTCCTTGCCGCGCACGTCGCCGATCAGGTTCATGACTTCAGAGGAGTTGGCGCGCTCGCGCCGCTTGTCGATGATGGCCAGCGCCGCGTTGAGCCGCTTGGAGTAGGCGCGGGCCCGCTCCATGCCGCCGGCGTCCGGAGAGACGATCACCAGCTCGTCCTCCTTGGGGAACTTCTTCTTCAAGTCCTCCAGGAAGACCGGGGACGCGTAGAGGTGATCCGAGGGGATGTTGAAGAAGCCCTGGATCTGCGCCACGTGCATGTCCATGGAGACCACGCGGGTGGCGCCGGCCACCTCGAGCAGGTCCGCCACCAGCTTGGCGGTGATCGGCGTGCGGGGCGCCACCTTCCGGTCCTGCCGGGCGTACCCGTAGTACGGCATCACCAGGTTGATGGAGGCGGCGGAGGCGCGCTTGAGCGCGTCGCACATCACCAAGAGCTCCATGATGTGATCGTTGGCCGGGCGGCAGGTGGACTGGATGAGGAAGGTGTCGTGACCGCGGACGTTCTCGCCGATCTCGACCTGGATCTCCCCGTCCGAGAAGCGGCCGACGTCGACCTTGGAGAGGGGGCGCTTCAGGTAATCGCAGATTCTCTGGGCCAGCGCGGGGTTGGAGTTCCCGGCGAACACCTTGAAGTCGCGGCTCGGCATGGCGGCGTTCACTAGATCACCACGCGCCAGAAGGAAAGGGCTCTACGGCTCGTGCTCCGCGGAGGCCTCGGCGGCTTCGTGGTTGGGCAGGACCGCGGGGCCGCGCTTCATCTGCCGCTCGTACTCAGAGAGGATCGTCCGCTCCATGCGGTCGCGGGTATCCGCGTTGAGCGGATGGGCGATGTCCTTGTAGGTCCCGTCCTTCCGCCGCTTGGCGGGCATCGCGATGAACAAGCCCGTATTTCCGTGGATAACCTTCAAATCCCGGATGACGAAGCAGTTGTCCAGCGTGATGGTGACGTAGGCCTTGAGCTTGTCCTCATCGACCGGGAAAACCCGGACGTCCGTAATGTCCATAGCGGAGCTCCCCCACTTTGAAGCTCTAAGCCCCTCAGTGAAATCGGGAAGCAGAATCCGTCATCGTGAGGACAAAAAGCAAGCGGCGAAAGTTCACCCTCCGATCAATCGGGCCAGGAAGGTCAGGTGATAGGCAACGATGCCGGCGTAGAGCAGCATCCCGGCTTTGAGGGCGACCCGCGCAGCCGTGGCCTGACCGCCCAGCGTGAGCAGCGCGACCCCGGCGTGCACCACCGCGAGCTTGAGCATCATGAAGGCCACCGGCGAGTGCTCATACGCCGCGCGCATCAGCGGGTTGGCCTCCTCCGCCACGCCCAGCTGCAGGAACCAGAGGGTGAAGAGCCCATCCAGCAGGTTGAGCACCAGCAGCGCCGCGGCCGCCCAGCTGAGCTGCCAATCGGTCCCCGCCTCTGGAAAGCTCCACTCCTGGACTCCACCGCTCGCCGCCGCCGCCCCATTCGCCGCCGCCATCTACGCCTCCCGTTGTCACGCCGCCCGCGCTGCCGTTGGGGTGAGGCCTTTCAACGCGCGGGCCACGGGAGTGTCCGCGGCTTGACTGCCCCGGTGGGCGTCGCCGAGTATCCGCGCCGCTTGCACAATTTCCCCAAAGACATCGGCTGGATAGAGGTGATCTGCGGCTCGATGTTCTCCGGCAAGACCGAGGAGCTCATCCGGCGCGTGAAGCGCGCGGTGTACGGCAAGCAGAAGGTGCAGGTCTTCAAGCCGCGCCTGGACAACCGGTACGACGAGTCCTCGGTGGTCAGCCACTCCCAGCTGCGGCTGGTCTCCACGCCGATCGAGCGGGCAGAGGAGATCTTCTACAACCTGCAGCCGGGCACGCAGGTGATCGGGATTGACGAGGTCCAGTTCTTCGGCGCCGAGGTTGTCCAGGTCTGCGAGGCGCTGGCCAACAAGGGCATGCGGGTGATCTGCGCCGGCCTGGATCAGGATTACCAGGGGCGCCCGTTCGAGCCGATGCCCGCGCTGCTCGCGGTGGCCGAGTACGTGACCAAGGAGTTGGCCATCTGCGTGGTCTGCGGCAACCCCGCCAACCGCTCCCAGCGGATCGTCAGCGACCAGGCGCGCGTGGTGGTGGGCGCGGCCGGGGCCTACGAGGCCCGCTGTCGCAAGTGCCACGTGCCGGATCCCGTTGAGGGCACGCCGCCCCAGACGCTCAAGCTGTTCGAGGATTGACCTTCCCCATGCGCGACGCCCTCTACGAGAACGTTCAGTTCAAGCTGTCCGAGCAGACCCACCACTACGGAAAGAACGTCCACCTGGTGGGCAATCCGTTTCTCCTCTCCCAGCTGGCCACGCTCTGCGCCAAGGGGACGCTGCAGCCGCAGATCAACCGGCTGGTGGCCACGCTCTACACGGACCTCACCAAGATGGTGATCAACGTGGAGTTCCCGCGGAAGACGGTGGCCATCCCCACCCGGATGATCGACTCCACCCCCCAGGGGATCTACCAAGGCGAGGTGATCGACCCCGAGGTCCGCGCGGTGACCGTGAACATCGCGCGCGCCGGCACGCTGCCTTCGCAGGTCACCTACGATCTGCTCAACAACGTCCTCTCGCCCGCGCTGGTTCGGCAAGATCACATCATCATGAGCCGGATGATTGACGACGCGGAGAAGGTCGTCGGCTCCAACATCGGCGGGGCGAAGATCGGCGGGGACGTGGACGACGCGGTGGTCCTCTTCCCGGACCCCATGGGTGCCACCGGCGGCTCGCTCTCCACCGCCATCAAGATGTACCGGACGAAGGTGGCCGGGCGCGCCCGGAAGATCGTCTGCGTCAACCTGATCGTCACGCCCGAGTACCTGCGGCGGATCACCACGGATCACCCGGACGCGGTGATCTACGCGATCCGGCTCGACCGCGGCCTCTCTCCTGCGGAGGTCTTCGGCACCGCGCCGGGGACGCACTGGGAGAAGGAGCGAGGGCTCGACGATCGGCAGTACATCGTCCCCGGCGGTGGCGGCTTCGGGGAGATCATGAACAACGCGTACGTCTGAACCCTTCGGAGAGATGAACCAAGTGCCCTTCTACGATCGAGATGTCGGCGTCCACATCGACGAGGCGAAGCTGCAGGCGCGGATCAAGGAGCTGGGCGCGCAGCTGACCCGGGACTACGCGGGCAAGGAGCTCACGCTCCTGGGCGTGCTCAAGGGCTCCGTCTTCTTCGTGACCGACCTGGCGCGCGCCATCGACCTGCCGCTGACGGTGGAGTTCCTGGGCGT
>JBGATB010000064.1:0-48117 GCA_044229415.1 Myxococcaceae bacterium
CCAAGCCTCCGCCTCCGGCCCCCAAGCCCGTTCAGCTCACGAGCGAGGTGAAGGTCCACGTGGACGAGAAGGTGGCCACGCTCCCGGCGGTGCTGATGGGCTGGCACACGCCCCCCGCCTTCAAGCCGCATGACGCCGCGCTCGACCTCCTGGGGCGCATCCTCTCCGACGGCGACTCCAGCCGCCTGGTCCGCGCGCTGGAGCGCGACCGCGCGCTGGCGCAGTCGGTGACGGCCGGGCAGCAGTCGCTCCAGGCGCAGTCCATCTTCCGCATCTCCGCCATCGCCCGGCCCGGCGTCTCGCCCGAGGCGCTGCAGAAGGAGATCGACCGGGTGCTCGAGGACGTGCGCGCCAAGGGCGTCACCGCGGACGAGCTGCTGCGCGCCAAGCGGAAGCTGCAGACCGGGATGATCTCCGGGCTGCAGAAGATCGGCGGGTTCGGCGGCAAGGCGGACATGCTCAACGCCTACAACCAGCTGCTCGGCCGCCCGGACGGGCTGGAGGAGGACCTGCGGCGCTACGAGGCCGTCACCCCCGCGGACGTACAGGCCGCGGCGCGCGACTTCCTCAAGCCGGACGCGCGGGTGGTGCTCACCGCGGTCCCGGAGAAGGCCCCGCGCGCGGACGCGCGGACGGAGGTGGTCCGATGAAGCGCGCGATGCTGTGGCTCTCCCTGGGCGCGCTGGCCGGCTGCGCCACCTCCTCCAAGACCGCCGCGCCGGCCACGCCTCCGGCGGAGGCCCACGCGCAGGCCGCGCAGCCGGCGGACGGCGAGCCGTGGCGCGAAAAGGCCCCCGCCCCTGGCGCCGCGCCGGAGCTGGTGGTGCCCAAGTTCGTGAAGCAGGTGCTGCCCAACGGGCTGACCGTGATGGTGAGCGAGGAGCACTCGCTGCCGCTGGTGGGGCTGGCGGTGGCCACCGGCGCGGGGACCGCGGCGGACCCCAAGGGCAAGGCCGGCCTCGCGGCGCTCACCTACGACATGCTGCTCCAGGGCGCCGGCCCGTACGACGCGGTGGCGCTGGACGAGCAGTTCGCCAAGCTGGGCGGCAGCGCGTTCGCGGTCACCCGGCCGGACGGGGCGATGGTGGGCACCCGGGTGCTCAGCAGCAGCGCGGTGGAGGCCACGCGGCTGCTCTCGCAGGTGGTGCTCAAGCCCCGCTTCGAGAAGGCGGAGTTCGAACGGCAGAAGGGGCGCCGGCTGGCCACGCTCGCGCTCTCGGTGGGCTCGCCCGAGTACCTGCTCAACGAGGCGCTTGGCCAGACGCTCTACGGCGCGGACCACCCCTACGCGCGGCCGGGCAGCGGCACGCCCGAGTCGGTGGAGAAGCTCACGCTGGAGGACCTGCGCGCCTTCTACAAGGCCAACCTCGGCCCCAAGGACGCGGTGTTCATCGCCACTGGGGACGTGACGCTGGATCAAGCGGTGGCGTGGGCGAAGCAGGCCTTCGGGAGCTGGAAGGCGCCCGCGGTGCGTCCGCCCGCGCCGCCGGACGTGCCGGAGCGGCCGCGCCAGCTGGTGATGGTCCCCAAGAACGGCCTGGGACAGACGGTCATCGCCGTGGGGCGCCCCGCCGTGCGCGCGCAGAGCGAAGAGGTGGCGCCGCTGGAGCTGGCGAGCACCGTCTTCGGCGGCTTCTTCGGCAGCCGGCTGAACATGAACCTGCGCGAGGCCAAGGGCTACTCGTACGGGGCCAACGCGTACCTGGACGCGCGCCGCGGCGAGGGGCCTGTCATCGCCACCAGCGCGGTGCGCGCGGACGTGACCGGGCCGTCCCTGAAGGAGTTCATCAACGAGCTGGAGGGGATCAAGCAGCGGCCCATCCAGCCCAAGGAGCTGGAGGCGGCGCGCGAAGGGCTCATCCGCTCCCTCCCCGGCAGCTTCACCACGGTGGGGGACCTGCTCGAGTCCGCCGCCGGGCTCTACTGGGAGGAGAAGCCGCTCGACTACTACGGCCGGCTGGTGGAGGACCTGAAGCAGGCCACGCCCGCGCAGGTGCAGGCGGCGGCGGAGAAGTACTTCGACCCCAAGGGTGTGGACGTGGTGATGGTGGGAGATCCGCAGACGGTGAAGAGCCAGGTGGCGCCGCTCGACCTGGGCACGCTCACCGTGCACGAGCCGCCGCGCCCGCCCAAGGGCGTGCCGCAGCCCCAGCCGCCCGCCTCCAGGCCGGAGGTGGGCGAGGCGCGCTGAGCTCTTAGCGCGCGTAGCTCAGCTGGCCGTTGGCGCTCTCGCGGAAGAAGACGTGCGGATTGCCGGCGGGATCCACCGCGAAGGCGTTGTCCGAAGAGGCGTAGCCATTCTCGCCTTGCGCGAGCGAGACCAGCTTGTCGAACCGCAGCTCGAGGCCGTTGGCTTCCACGTAGACGAGCGCCTTCGACGTGGAGTCAGTGAAGACGGCGCGCGCGTTCCCTGAAGGGTCCACGGCGAGCGCGCCGGAGTAGCACTCCTTCGGCGCGAAGCCGCCGGCGGCTGCTGGCAGCGGCACCCACTGGGCGCCCTTGAGCAGGCGGTAGACCCAGGTGGAGCTGCCCGAGCCCGTGATGTTGGAGGTGTAGCGGCAGCTGCCGATTTGCGGGGCGCCCACCGAAGGCGTCCGCAGCTGCAGGTCGTAGTACGAGTCAGAGCTGTACGCGTTCATCACCGTGAGGATGCCCCCGCCGGGCGGGGAGTAGCTGATCCCGCCCCCCGCCCAGGCGGCGTGCGCGTTGCCGCTGCCGTCGACGTCCACGCTCAGCTGCCGGGGAGCGAGCGCCGCGACCAGGCGCGTGCTCCAGCCGCCAGCCCGGAGCTCCGCGAGCTTGAGCTCGCCGTGATCCACGTACAGCACCCGCGGGCTCCCCGCTGCGTCGAGCGCGATGACCGCCTCGCCGTCACCCTGCGTGACGAGCGTGGAGACGCTGAAGGGGCCGCCGGCGGTGGCGCGGGCGTAGCGGATTCCGGCGCCGGTGCCGTAGACGATGTGGACGGACCCCGCCGGATCCACGGCGATCGACGGGTTGACGGAGAACATCTGGCCCTCCACCAGCTGGAAGCTGAAGCCCGTGGGCCCCCGGCGTCCGTAGACGACGCCGCGCGGCTCATACGAAAAGGCCGCGAGGTGTGGCGTGCCGGAGCCATCGGCCGCGGCGACGAGGTTGGTGAGCTCGCCTCCCCCCGGGACGGGGCTCACCTGCCAAGGGCAGCAGCCGGTGGAGCAGGTGTGGGAGCCCGCCCCGCAGGTGTAGACGCAGCGCGCGCCATCGCAGGCCACGGAGCCGTTCGCCGGCGCGGGGCACGGTGAGCAGCGGTCGCCGCACGTGGCGATGGACGCGTTGCTCACGCAGCTGCCGCCGCAGACGTGTTGATCCACGGCCGCGCAGCGGCAGGAGTGCGAGCCGAGATCGCACAGCTGGCCCGCGCCGCACTGGGCGTCCCGCTCGCAGCCCGGCTTGCACTGGCCGCTGGCCGCGTCGCAGTAGGTCGGGCCCGTGCAGGTGCCCGTGCAGCTGGGGACCGTGCATTGACCGGCCACACAGCTCTGGGCGGCCGTGCAGGCCCGGCCGCAGGCGCCGCAGTGGGCGCGGTCGCTCGTGACGTCCACGCACTGCAGACCGCAGGGGGCGAGCGCCCCGCAGCTCGGGCCGCCGCCCCCGTCAGGGGCCCAGCCCCCGTCAGGGGCCCAGCCCCCGTCCACGCAGGCGGGACCCGCGCAAACGCCCGAACCCTCACAGGTGGAGGAATCGCAGCGGGGGGTGCCACACGCCCCGTGAAGTGAGGCAACGGCCAGAACGAGCAGCAGGAGCGCAGGCTTGGGAGTCATCTCCCCAGGACGGAGCCAGCCCTGTCGGTTTTGCGCGAGAAGCTGCGCGCGAAGCCCCTGAACCCGAGGACGGTGTGAGCCTGTGCGCGGTTTGGCGCCATTCGCCACGCCGCCCGGCTCCCATACCCTTGAGGGCGTGGAGTGCCCCTCCCCCGAGTTGATCACCCAGGCCACCGGCCCCCAGGGGCTAGACCCGGCGGTGACCGCGCACGTGGCCGGCTGTCCTCGCTGCGCCAAGCTCCTGGCGCACGGTGAAGCCACCGCGGAGCTGGGGGCGGGCGCGCGTCCAGCGGAGGAGCCCGAGGATCCACTCCTCCAGCTCCCCCGCGGCACACTGGTGGGGCGCTACGTGCTCGGCGAGCGGCTGGGCGCCGGCGGGATGGGGGTCGTCTACTCCGCCAGAGACCCCGAGTTGGCCCGGGACGTGGCGGTGAAGTTCGTGCTGCGCCAGGCGGAGACGCTCACCCAGAGCAGCGGCCAGGCCTTCCTGCTGCGCGAGGCCCAGTCGCTCGCCAAGCTCTCCCACCCCAACGTGGTGGCGGTGTACGACGCCGGCCTGTTCCAGGAGCGCGTCTTCATCGCCATGGAGCTGGTGAAGGGACAGACGCTGCGGCAGTGGCTCAAGGCCGCGCCACGCCCGTGGGAAGAGGTGGTGGAGCGCTTCGCCGCCGCGGGGCGCGGGCTGGCCGCCGCGCACCGCAAGGGGCTGGTGCACCGGGACTTCAAGCCGGACAACGTCCTGGTGGATCCCGAGACCGGCGTGCGGGTGATGGACTTCGGGCTGGCCAAGCCCACGGACGAGGCGCCGGCGCCGAACGCCCCGCTCGGGCTCGCCGCCGGCACGCTGGGCTCCGGCGCGTCCATCCTCACCGGGGCCGGGCGCGTGCTGGGGACGCCCGCGTACCTCTCTCCCGAGCAGGTGGACGGCAAACCCGCGGACGCGCGCTGCGATCAATACGCGTTCGGGATCTCCCTGTACGAGGCGCTCTACGGGGCGCGGCCGTTCGCCTCGCCCGCGCAGGCCCGCGAGCGCAAGTGGCAGCTCCCGCCAGCGCCGCGCAGCGCGCGGGTGCCGGCGCGCATCCGCCGGGTGCTGCTGCGGATGTTGGCCGTGGACCCGCAGGCCCGCTTCCCGGACATGGACGCGGTGGTGCGCCAGCTGGCCACCGACTTCGTCGCCCGGCGGCGGCGGACGCTCGCCTACGGCGCGGTGCTCGTCCTCGCGGCCGCCGGGGTCGCCTACGCGCGCTGGTCCGGCGCCCGCCAGTCGCTCTGCAGCGGCGCGGAGCGGAAGCTGGAGGGCGTCTGGAGCGAGCCGCTGCGCCGAAAGATGGAGGCGAGCTTCCTGGCCACCGGGCTGCCCTTCGCGAAGGACGCGCTCGGGCGCACCCAGGGGCTGCTGTCGGCGTACGGCGAGGCTTGGGTCGCCCAGCACACGGACGCGTGCGAGGCCACCCGGCTGCGCGGCGAGCAGTCGGAAGAGGTGATGACGCAGCGGATGGCGTGCCTGGAGCGCCGCCGCAGAGAGCTCGGCGCGCTGGTCGAGGTGCTCGCCAACGCGGACGCGCCGGCGGTGCTCAAGGCGACCCGGGCCGCGTACGAGCTCCCCCCGCTGAGCGCCTGCGCGGATCTCGACTCGCTCCGCGACCAGGGCAGCGCGCCCGCGGATCCGAAGCTGCGGGAGCAGCTGGACGCGCTCCAGGGAAAGCTCGCGCAGGCGCGCGCGCTGAACGCCGCGGGGCGGGTGAGCCAGGCGCAGCCGGTGCTGGAGCAGGTCGCCGAGGAGACCGGCCGCCTCAAGCTGCGGCCCCTGGAGACGGAGACGAACTACGCGCTGGGGCGGCTGCTCGCGGCAAAGCAGGAGCACGCGGCGGCCGTGAAGGCCTTCTTCGCTTCGCGCCTCGCGGCGGAGGCCGGGGCGGTGCGCGAAGGCATGATGCTGGCGGCGACGAGCATGGCTGGCACCGAGGCAGATCAGGGGCACCTCGCGGAGGCGGACCGCTGGGTGGCGCTGGCCCGGGCAGGCCTGGAGTCGCTCGGCGCTCCCCGGCGACTCGAGGCGGAGCTGGAGCTGACGCTCGGCATGGTCTCGGGAGCCCGGGATGACACCGGGCCCTGGCTCGAGCACTCGCGCAAGGCGGTGGAGCTGATCCACCAGGAGTACGGCGAGGTGAGCCCGAAGTTGGCGGCCGCGTACAACAACCTGGGCATCGCCTACGGCCGGGCGAACCAAGCCCAGGAGGCGATCGCCGCGTACACGCGCAGCGCGGCCCTCTGGTCCCAGGTCTCTGGCCCCCAGCACCCCAACACCGGCGTCCCGCTGCAGAACATGTCCGGCCTCCTACAGTCGCTGGGGCGCGCGGAAGAGGCGGTCGTCGCCCTCCAGAAGGTGCTGGCGGTCAACGAGGCGGCGTACGGGCCGCAGGCCGTGGCCGTGGCCACCACGCGCCACGCGCTGTCGGATCCGCTGCGCAAGCTCGGGCGGAACGCGGAGTCGCTGGCGCACACCGAGGCGGCGGCGCGGATCTACCTGGCGTCGCAAGGCGAGACGACCATCACCGCGATCGTGCTCGAGGGCCTGGCCTTCGACCTGAGCGTGGCCGGTCGCTACGACGAGGCCCTGGAGCACTCGCGCCATGCGCTCGCCATCCAGGAGAAGCTGCTCGGCCCGGACCACATCTCCCGCGCCTACGCGCACCAGAACCTGGCGGACGTGTCGCTGAGGGCCGAGCGCCCCGCGGGGGTGCGGCAGCACCTGCTGGCGGCGCTGGAGATCTGGAAGAAGAGCAACGACGGGAAGGACCCGAACGTGGCCTTCGCGCACGACGGGCTGGGGCGGCTGGCGCTGCTCGAGCGCCGCCCGCGCGAGGCGATCGGGCACTTCCAGGCCGCGCTCGCCGCCCGGGGCGGCGAAAAGACCGAGGCCCCGGAGGCGGACGGCATCTGGGTGGGGTTGGGCAACGCGCACGAGGCGCTGCGGGACTACGCGCGCGCCCAGGCCGCCTTCGAGCGCGCGCTGACCCTGGGCCAGCAAGGCGCCGAGTCGGCCGGTGTCCAGGCGGAGACCCGCTTCGCCCTGGCGCGGGTGCTGTGGGCGAAGTCGCCCCGGGACGAGGCGGCGGCGCGGGCGCAGCTGGCGCTGGCCAGGGACGGCTTGAAGGCGCGCGGCGCGAAAGAGGAGCTGGCGAAGCTGGAGGCGTGGGCGGCGGGGAAGCTCCGCTAGTGCCGGGACACAGTGATCTTGACCGGTCGATCCGCCCCCGCTCACCCCGAGCGAAGTCGAGGGGCGCCCAGGCAACGGGCCTCGACTTCGCTCGGCCTGAGCGGGGTACGGGCGATCGATCAAAACCAGTCTGGCGAGGTACTAGGTGGGCGCCTCAGAAAAGTGGCGGGCGTCCGGATTGGGACGCCGAAATCCCGTGGAGCTCGCCAGGAACGCCTCGCCGCGACATCCCTCCAGGGTGGCACCGGGCTTGCTCATGCCCCCGGGCATGAGAGCTCCCCTCGCGCTGCTGCTGCTGGTCGGCTGTACCCCTCAGCCGGTGGTCCGCCTGGCGGACGGAGGGATCGACTTCGCCCTCTCCCCCTGCTCCAGCATCCCCAGCCGGGAGCTGTGCGCGGCGCGCGCGGACTGCGTGGCGGACCTCTGCACCCAGTGCAGCTGCACGCCGGCTTTCAAGCAGTGCCGCGCAAGCCACGAGGCTGCCTACCCGTGCCCCGCGCTGGGGTGCGCGGACCCGCAGTGCTGCGAGACGCAGAACCAATGCACACCGGGCACCGGCTGCCTCGCGCCCGGAGCGCCCGCGGGCTGCGGCGCCTGCAACAATGCGCCGGAGTCCTGCGCCAATGACGGCGCGTGCTCCGGGACGCAGATCTGCGAGCCGATCCCCTGCGCCTGCAGCAGCCAGAAGGCGTGCACCGCGGGTTGCGAGAGCACCGGCTGCAGCGCGGACATGGCGTGCGGCGCGGACCACCGCTGCCACCCCAAGGCCTGCACGGGCGCGTCCGAGTGCCCCTCGCAGTTCGCCTGTCAGGCAGGCGGCTGCGTCCGCAAGAGCTGCTCGGCCACCGCCGAGTGCCCGGGAGGCTTCTGCGTGCTGGGCAGGTGCCACGAGGGCAAGGGGAGCTGCGTCCCGCCAGTTCCCTAAAAAGCGCGGCGCTCTAGAAGTCGTGGATGCGGTCCACGAGCTCCGGCGAGTCCACGAAGACGTTCCGGTTGCCCTGGAACTGGGAGATCTCCGCGTTGCGCTCGGCCTCGCGCGCGTCCACGGGGTCCGCGGCGTTCCAGCCGCGCAGCACCGCCTCCTCGTCATCCGGGAGGTTCAGGTCGTAGACGGTGGCGACGTAGAAGAGGGCGCGCGCCGCGTCGCCCTTGTGCGTGGGCGGCGGCTCGAAGACGGTCTGCCCAGCGGCGTCCAGCCCCAGCATCGAGGGCCCGGAGGTGGACTGCACCGTCTCCACCTCGCCGAACGGGTAGTTCGCGCGCAGCCGGTTGGCGGCCTCATCGGTCGGGAAGAGGTGGTGGAGATCCGACTCGGCCGGCGTGTCCACCACCCCCAGCGACTTGGGCCAGGTGTGCTCGGTGTTGACCGAGGCGGCGTAGGAGCTCTGGAGATCCACGATCGGCAGCTGGCGATCCGTGTAGACGTCCAGCAACTGGCCGCCGTGGCTGTCGATGTCCTTGAACATCACCTGCCTGGCGGCGAGGTAGCCCAGGTCGGTATGGGCGGCGGTGCGCTCGCGCAGGGCCTGCCGGAGCGCCCCGTCCGAGAGTCCGTCCAGCGCGGGGTCTGCCAGCGGCGGGACGACAGGCCCCGGGTCCGGAGGAGGTGGCAGCGCCTTCTGGGTGGGATCTGCCGCCGGGCCAGCGGTGACGGACGGGCTGCTGGGCGAGAGGACGACGGGCAAAGGGAGACTCGGGGCTGGGCGGCTTCCTTCCGTTATCGGCGCCGCCGGCACCCCGGTTGCCCGGCTCAGCCGTCCTGCAGCGCCCCCGCCAGGATCCAGGTCTGCAGCGCGTCCAAATCTTCTTGAGACATGGGAATGGGCTGGTTGGACGCGTTGAGCGGCATCCGCAGCCCCACCACGCTGCCGTCCCCGGAGACCTTGAGCCACAGGTAGCTCTTCTCGGGGCTTCCCGGCTGGATCAGGTTGAGCGAGCCGCGCTGCTTGGAGGCGGAGAGCAGCCGCGCGTGGGGGTTGGTGCCCATGATGTCCAGCCCGGCCGAGGGCGCCGCCCCGCCGTGGCAGCCGCCGCAGCTGGCCTGGAGCAGCGGGAGGATCTTCCCCTTCCAGGTCACGCCCTGCCCCACCAGGTTCAGCGCGCCGGGGTCCGCGGTGTACGAGCAGCGGTTGTAGTCGATGGCGCTGGAGATGGACGGCGGCGGGCTCATGGAGAGCCCCTCCACGAAGCACATCAGCCCCAGCATGTCCGGGATGGAGGGCGGCTGGTTGGCCAGCGGCATCCGCGTGCCGGGCACCTTCTCCCCCTGCATCACCCCGCGCAGCCGGGCGATCAAATAGCTCTCCTCCGGCTTGCCGGCGTTGAGCAGCGGCACCAGCTTGCCCGCGGTGGCCCCGAAGAGGCCGTTGCGGTTCTGGTCCCCCTGCTGCACGCCCGCCGCGGCCACCGCCGCCGCGTTGTCGGACTGGTAGTCCTGCACCTCGCCGAAGAGGTGGCGCCGGTCCGGCAGAATCCACCAGCGCGTGCGGTAGGTGGCGAAGGGCAGCGGCTGCGTGGTGCCGTCCGCGGTGACGAACGGGCGGATGAAGAGTGCCGTGGAGTACGGGTCCTTCACCTTGTCCGGCACCGGCGTGCGCAGAAACACGTGCAGGCCTGGCGTGGCGTCGTCCGGGCGGAGGTTCTCCTTCTCCAGATCCGGCGTCTCTCCTGGCAACAGCTCGAGCCAGGCGATCTCCGTCTGGGGCAGCGCCTGGCCCTCCAGCTCGAAGCGATCTCCGGCGCGCTCGCACCGGTCGAAGACGCTGGCCCAGCTGCCGGGCTGGACGTTGCAGGGCGCGCCGAGCGCGGCCATGAACGTGGCCGGGGTGTGGAGGTCCGGGTACTCCTTCTGGTTGTGGCAGACGCCGTTGGTGGGGCCGCAGGTGCGCAGCACCACCTTGCGGTGGAGATCCAGCCCGGTGGGGTAGCGGGTCTGCGCGTCCATCACCAACGGGTCGCTGCCGGTGTACGGCTCGGCGCTCACGCTCGTAGGGAGCGTGGGGCGGTCCGGGGTGAAGGGGATGTCCCCGGCGAAGGGGTCCCCGTCCGCGGCGGGGCCGCAGGCGCAAAGCGCGAGCAGGGCGGTGAGGAGCGCGAGGCGCCCCTCGAC
The DNA here is from genome assembly GCA_044229415.1 of Myxococcaceae bacterium. Classification (GTDB taxonomy): domain Bacteria; phylum Myxococcota; class Myxococcia; order Myxococcales; family Myxococcaceae; genus JBGATB01. The sequence goes on from JBGATB010000064.1 coordinate 10,133, forward strand.
TCCGCTCGGAGGCTGTGACCTTTTCAGGCCCGTGGTCCCCCCGTTCACCCCGAGCGTAGGACCGAAGGTCCGTAGTCGAGGGGCGGCAACACGCTCGTGATCACCCGGAGGCGGCTTCGCGCTCTGTGGCGCCCCTCGACTACGCGCCTGCGGCGCTACGCTCGGGGTGAACGGGGGGCTCCCGCTCGGGGTGAACGGGGGGCTGGCTCTCGGGATGATCAGGGCGCTCATGCGAAGAGGTCCTCGATCGGCCGGTCCGCGGGGAACGCTTCGCTGTGGTCCGCGCCGAGCAGATCCATCAGCGTCTTGAGCACCGCGCGGTAGGAGTAGACGGCGCCGGTGGCCTTCAGGTCCGCGGGGCGCACGCCGCCGAGCTGGCGGCCGCCCTTCCCGGCCTGCTCGATCAACCCGCCCATCATCGGCATGGACATCCAGCGGGTGGCCAGGTCGCTGCTGTGGTCGCTGCCGCCGGCGGAGTTGAAGCGGGAGCTGCCGGTGGTGCGGCCGAACTCGCTGCCGAGCACCACCAGCGTCTTGTCCCAGTAGGTGCCGCCCTCGGGGTGCTGCATCTTGTGCAGCGCCACGTGGAGGCCGGAGAGCACCCGGTTGAGGCGGTCCATCTCGTCCGGCAGGTTCTGCTGCTCGTCCGAGTGCATGTCGTAGCCGCCCTGGCTGAGGAAGACGGCGTGGCTGCCGAAGTGGAACAGCCGCAGCGCCAGGGCCACGCGCCGCGCGGCGCGGTCGGTGCCGAAGAGGTCGTCCAGCTCCCGGTTGGAGATGCCGTCCACTTGATCGGTGGAGCGGTTGCCCACCTTGAGCAGCTCGTCCCGGAAGATCTTCCCGTAGGTGCGGGTGGCCTCGCGGGTCTGCTGGTAGGCCTCCACCTGCGGGCGCAGGGATGGGTGGAGCCGCAGCCGCATCCGGTCATCCAGCTTGGCGGCGAGCGAGGTGGCCCAGGCGGGCAGCCCGTCCTCCGCGCTCGCGGCGAAGCGGTCGAACCCGTCCCCGTCCAGCACCGGCGGGCGGTAGCCGGCGTAGATGCCCGCGCCGGTGGCCATGCCGGCATCGCCCAGCGAGAACGCCGGGAGCAGCGTCTTGCCCCCGGCCGCCGCCTGCGCCACCGCGTCCTTGAGGCCGTAGTTGAGCAGGCTGAAGAAGCTGGTGGCGCCGCCCACGTAGCCGGTGAGGAAGCGCTCCAGGCCGCTGCCGTGGTTGCCGTCCGCGCGGCCCGAGGCGGGCTCGTGGTCCACGCACGGGAGCACGCACATGGAGTTGGTGAACGAGGTCACCGGCATCATCCCCAGCTTCTTGCGGGTCTCGCCGTCCCGGTCGGCCAGCCACTTGGCGCTCTCCAGCAGCGTGCTGGCGCCCCACTCCGTCCCCAGCGCGCGGATCCGCGAGACGCCGAAGGGGTTGAACTGACCGTCCACGTCCCCGTTGAAGGCGGTGGTGAAGCGGAAGCCGCCGGAGAGGCGGATGTAGATGAGGTGGCGGACGGCGCCGCGGCCGGACGTCTGCGCGAACGCCGCTCGGGGGATCCAGAGCGTGGGCGCCGCCGCGAGCAGCGCGCGCCGGCCGAACCGGAAGGTCTTGGGCGTGTGGGCCATGAAAGCGTCTCTCAGTAGAGGAAGGTCTCGGCCGCGGTGAGCAGCGCGAAGCAGAGGGGGCGAGCGAACTGCTCGGCGTTGCAGCGGCTGGCGGCGCACTGCTCGCCGGCGGCCTGGGCCTCGGTAAGCTCCTCGGCGGACGGCGCGCGCCCCAGGAGCAGCCGGTACTGGTGGTCAGCGATCTGCCCGGCGAGCGCGGGGGTCATCAGGCTGGTGGCGCCCACGCCGGAGGGGACCAGCCGCTCGAAGGCGGCGCGCGGGGCGGCGGTGGGCTTGCCGGGCGAGCAGAGCTCGCCCACGTAGGAGAGCTGGGTGGCGGTGGTGAGGATGCTGATCACCTTGAAGCGGCCGCCCACCACGTTCTCCGGGCAGCCGCCCAGGGTGCGGGCCAGCTCGCTGTAGCGCGTGTCCACCCCGCCCTCCTCCGGGTTGAACTTCCAGTTGGAGCCCTGGAGCAGCTGGTAGGCGCCGATGCTGCCGGCCTCGAGGAAGAGGTCCGGGTTGCTGATCCGGTGGTCGCAGGAGGTGATCTCCACCGCGGAGTGGTCCGCGAGCGACTGCAGCCACACCTCCGCGTCCACCTGCTTGAGCGGGCCGTAGGTCCAGCGGTAGCGCATGCCGGAGTCGCCGCCGTTGGACTGGAGGTAGGCCGCGGAGGTGACCACCGCGTAGTGCACGGAGCGGATGTCGCCCTGGTTCTCCAGCAGGTACTGCACCAGCTCCTGGCGGACCTCGGGGACGAGCGTGGAGAGCTCGTAGCCCAGGTACTGCATCAGCACCTCGTCCACCGCGTGCTCCCAGAAGGCCACGTCGCGGACGATGGTCCGGCCGGGGGCCTGTAGCCGGGCCCACTCCTCCGGCTTCACCAGCCCGGCCCACATGGTGAGCGCGTTGGCCTGGCGGTCCGCGGTGGCGCGGATGTCCGGCTGGAGGATCAGCTCCTGGTAGCCCCAGAGCACGCTGGTGCACTCGCCGCGCGTCTGCGGGTCGATCTCGTTGTTCTCGTCCAGGCAGCGGAAGCGGATGAAGGCGTCCGGCAACCGCATCTGCAGCACCGCGTGATCGTAGTAGCCGGAGTGCCAGAGCGCGTAGAGCCGCGCCATGTCCGAGCGCTCGTTGTCGAAGGGCGGCCGGCCGAGGAAGTGGCGGAAGAGCGCCTCGGCGCGGTCGCGCGGGTCCGCGGCGCGGCGGACGAGGATGGGGTGCGCGCTGACGACCGAGGCGAAGAGATCGTACGGGATGAGGCCGCGCATCAGCTTGGCGACGAGCCGGTCCATGTCGTAGATGGCTTCGACGTTCACGACCTCCGTGCTGTAGAGGAACTTGTCCGCGGCGCGCCGCTGGTTGACGCGCACGAAGTCGTCGCTGGCGATCATCCGCTGGGCCGCGGCGCCCCAGCCGCCCGCGCAGAGGGCCTGCGCCTCCTCCGCGGTGGGCAGCTTGCCGGTGAGGTCCACCGCCATCCGCCGGCAGGCCTCCTCGGAGACGACCGGGCGGTGAGAGAGGCCCACGCCCCAGAGGCTGCGGCACAGCCCGCGGTTGACCGGGTTCTGGAGGTTGGCGCCGGCGCAGAAGGTGACGCAGGCGCCGTCACAGTCCGGCGGGCGCGTGTCGTCCGGCGGGGTGACGGCCATGGGGTCCGGGAGGACGTCATCCCCGCCGGCGAAGACGCCGCCGGTCATCGTCGTCCCGTTGCCGACGGCGCCGCCCGGGCCATAGGCCGGGTTGTTGGGATCGAAGGGGCTGCCGCGCTGGCAGGCGGTGGCGGTCAGCAGCAGCGCGCAGGAGAGCAGTCGCAGAGTGCGGATCACGGTGACTCCTACAGCGCCAGCTCTGCGCCCAGGTTGAGGCCGAAGCGCCACCCGGAGGTGCGCCACCACTTCTGCACGCGCAGCCCGGAGATCGTCTGGTCGGTGGCGAAGAGGTAGAGCTCTTCGTGCTGGCCGAGCAGGTCCGCGCGCAGGTGGAACCAGTCGGTCATCTTGCGGCGCATGCCCACGGAGAGGCCGGCCAGCCAGCCCAGCCGTGGCCCGGGGAAGACACCCACGCCCTGCGCCTGCAGCCGGTCAATCTCCCGGCCGAAGTCGCTCCCGGTCGTCGGCACCAGCACCGCCAGCCCGGCGCGGCCGGAGATGACGAGCTCGAAGCGCTCGAAGGTGCGGAAGGAGAGCTCGGCCTGGCCGAAGCCCTCCGTGAGCAGGCCGAAGCTGAAGTCCTGCCGGCCGGCGCTGGAGTAGTTGCCGAGCACCCGCAGCCCCGGGCCGAACCGGAGGTGCGAGCTGACCGGGAAGAGCAGCCACGCGGTGCCGGAGAAGAAGGTGCCGCTGGAGTAGTCGAAGGACTCGTCGCCGCGGAACTGGTTGATCCACTGCTCGGCCACCAGCCGCGAGCTCTCGCCGAAGAAGTCCGCCCCTACGCCCAGGCGCTTGCCGTTCTCTGGCGGCGGCGGGGAGGAGGAGCGCTGCTCCACGCGGGGCGGCGGGTCCGCCGCCACCGCCGCGGCCGGGGCCTCGCGCTTGGCGAGCACCGGAGGCGGCGGCATGGGGACCGAGGCGGGCGGCGGCGACGACTTCTTCGCCGCCCACGCCGGGGCGGAGCACACGACCGCCAGCAGCAGGACGCCTGCGCGCGAGAGGGCCATAGAGGGGGGATTATTTGCGACTCCCCCCGAGCGCAGCAGCAGGGCCGCCGTGCTGACAGGTAGTCCACGCTGCGGGCTGCCCTACACCGCGGCTAGATCACACCCATGGCGCCGAAGGTGGTGAGGACGGAGCGCACCAACCCATCCGGCGAGAAGTCCTTGAAGAGGGCCTTTGGGTGGTCATCGCCCACCACGAGCCCGGCGACGCCCCAGTGGCCCACGGCCTCCGTCGGCAGGTCCACGGCGGTGGGCAGCCGCGGCTCGAGCTGCTCGTTGGGCACGCTCACCTGGTAGTCGCTCTCCAGCCCCAGCTGCTTGAAGAAGGCCATGTTGAGCTTCTGGCTGTCGGGGACGAGCGAGTCCAGGCGCTCCCGCGGCACCGAGCCCACCGAGTTGAGGATGGGGATGCCGGCGAGGTTCTCCTTCAGCTGCGGGTCCGAGGTGAGCGACTTGGCGTAGTCGGTGGTGAGCGACTTCAGCCCGCCATCCAGGTACGCGCCGATGAAGCCGTTCACCTCCGGGTTGGAGAGCACCGCGTTGCCGTAGGCGCGGGAGAGCCGGTCCCACACGGGCTCGAGCTTGTCGGCGAGCTGCTGGCCGAGGAACCCGCGCGCCCTCAGCTCCTGGGGGAGGTTCTTGTGCTGCATCATCCACGACACCAGGTGCTGGCGGATGTCCGCGCCCGGCAGATCGATGCCGACCTTCTCCAACAGCGAGTCGACGACGCCCCAGGTGCTCCGGATGCCCCTGAGCACCGCCCGCAGCGCGGAGTTGGCGGCCTCGTTCACCTCCGCCGCCTGCTCGGGCAGGCCGAGCAGCTCCGCCTTGGCGCGGTAGTACGCGCGCAAGAGCTTCATGTCCTCGGCCGAGGGCTCCTCGTCTTCGAAGAGGTAGCGGCCCAGCGCCACCGCCAGATCCGCCAGCTGAGAGCCGCCCGAGGCCGGGTGCATCATCTCGATCCCGGCGACGTCGCCACGCAGCGCGCCCCACGCGTTCTGCGCGTCGCGCATGAAGGCGAGGATGTTGGTCGCGCCCTGGCTGTAGCCAACCAGGATCACCTTCGCGTCCGGGTTGCCCACCTGCGTCTTCGCGTCGCGGACGGCGTCGGCAATCACCTGCGCGTTGAGCTCCGCGCCGTTGAAGCTGCCGGTGTCCGCCACCACCGAGGCGAAGCCGGCCTTGAGCGCGGCCTCTCTCTGGCTCTTGAACTCGTTGCCCAGCCGCACCACGCCCGGGCAGAAGACCATCACCACGTCCGAGCGGACCTCCGCCTTCTCCCCGTTCTGGACGAGCGAGGTGGTGGGGACGCCGCGGGCCTTCGCGGCCTCGAGCGAGGGGGCGCGCGCGAGCTCCGGGTGGAGCAGCAGCGGGTTGTCGGCGATGACGTCCTTCGGCTCGGTGTAGAGCGTGGCCAGCTCCTTCTCCACCGCGGTGCGAAGCGCGGGGCCCGCCAGGCCGAGCACCTCGGGAGACAGGTTCTGCTGCAGCAGCGCCATCTGCTGGCTCTTGGACGCGAAGGACTTCACCTCGGGCGCGTCCAGCTCGCCCGCGCGCACCAGCGCCTGGACCGCCGCGCGCCACGCCGCGTAGTCCGCGCTGAGCGACGAGGACTCGTCCGAGGAGCCGGCGTGGTGAGCCGCGGTGGCCAGCACCCGCGCCTCGGCCGCCTGCGCGTCCTGGCGAAGGCTCAGCTTGGGGCTCGAGGACGCCTGCGAGACGGGCTGCGTGGGGGCGCTGGAGAAGGCGTCCTGCCAACTCGGCGGCGCCGCGGGAGTCGCCACCGGGGCGCCGGGCGCCTGTGAGCGCTCCGCGCGCGGCTGCGCGAACCATGACGCGAACAGACCACCGCCTGCACGTGTGACGTTGTCCATAGCGCTGAGTTGTCGCGGGGTTGGGAAGGAGGTTGTCGTAAGGGACTCTGACAGCGGCGTGGGCGTCCATGTGCCCGGAATGAGGGGCTCATTGGGCATAGAGTCCCGCCCGCCATGACAGCGCCCTCCCGCCTGCTGTGTCTCGTAGGACTGCTGCTTTGCGCCCCGGCCCCGGCCGCGCCGAAGAAGGTGCGGCAGCTGATCATCCTGGGCGGTGGGAAGACCGAAGAGGAGGCGAAGGCGGCGCTGGAGAGCGCGAAGGCGAAGTCGCTCTACCTGGAGCTGTCCGCCGCGGCCGGCTTCCCCAAGGTGGTGAAGTCGGACGACTACAAGGGGCTCAAGCCCGGGCTCTACGTGGCGGCCGCGGGCGTCTGCCACCGGGCGCCCAAGGACGTGGCCGAGCTCGTCACCAAGCTCCGCGCCCTCTCCCCCGGCGCGTACTCGCGCGAGCTCAAGGGCGAGGTGCAGGCGGACTGCCCGGAGCCGTCCGCGTTCGAGAGCAAGAGCGAGGAGGAGCTCAAGCTGATCTCCGCGATCGACAAGGAGCGGAAGAACCTGGACGCGCTGTTCGCCTACGCCGTCTTCCTCAAGGAGGCAGCGCGCTTCAAGGAGGCCACGGCGGTGCTCGAGCGGATGGAGGCGGTGAAGCCGGGGGAGAAGCGCGCGGCGGATCTCCAGCAGGTGATTTGGCTCATCTCCGAGGACCTGCCCGAGCCGGACTGACGGCGCGCTGTCACCTGAATGCAACGATTCGCGCCGGCCTCCCTCTACGGATGAGCGTGGCCGCGTGGCGGCCATCCTGTCCGCATGCGAAGCCAAGCGCTGATTATTCCCACCGTCCTCGTGGCGGTTCTCTCCGCCCACGCCGCGAGCGCGTCCGAGCTGGAGCGCCTGGACCTGCTCTTCGGGACTGAAGGGCCCGTCCCTCCGGCTGCCACCCCCGAGGCGGAGCTGCGCACCTTCGTCCGGGACCGGCTCACCCAGGACGCCTTCTACAAGACGGTGATGCCGCGGCTGTTCAGCGTCTTCTCCGAGGACGCCAACTTCAACGGCGCCTTCGCCTTCACGCTGGCGCACGCGCAGGTGCGCGGGCGGACCGTCTACTTCATCAACAACGCGACGCTCGGGCGCAAGGCGCCGCCCTGCGCGGACACCAACTGGGACACGCACTACTTCAACCTGCAGCGGCAGCGCGAAGCGATGAACGTCTGCGAGCCCGGGCTGCGCTACCTCCTCGAGCAGCTCGACGTGCGGCGCGGGAGTGACGGCCGCGCCCTGAGCGAGTCCGCGGGCGTGGTGCTCAGCAGCGAGCTGGGGCGCTTCCCCATCCTCAACGAGTTCCAGGGGAAGGATCACCTCCCCGAGCTGCCGGCCATCTTGATCGGTCCAGGCATCCGTCCCGGGCAATACGGCGAGACGGACAGGAAGATGGTCGCCACGCCCCTCTCCGCGCGGACGGGTCGTCCAGCTCACGGACGCGGAGACTTCGTCCCCACGATCGACGATCTCGGCGCCACGCTCCTGCAGTGGTTCGGGATCGATGACTCCGGCTCGCTCGGCTACACGGGCCGGCGGCTCGACTTCCTCTTCAGCTGAGCGCCGGAGCGCAGAATCACGCCGGATCCAGCGCCCAGACGCCCTCCTCCCATCGCTTCAACGCCTCGGAAGCCTGGAAGCCGATAACGCCCGGGCGTCTGGCAGCAGCGCGAAGCACCGCCTGCGCAGCCTCCGTCCGATGGCGGAGCAGGAACGCGGCGGTTGCAACGCGAACCTCGGGGCGCAGGTGGTTGAGCAGCACGGCCAGCGCATCTCGCCCTTCGTCGCCGTGCTCGCGAAGCCTCATGAAGATCGCGAGGTAGCGCTTGGCAAACTTGTTCGCCGTCTTGTGATCAGCACGTTCCCACAGCGCCTTGTGCTGCGCGGTGACCGCCTCAGCGAACTGGTCTACCAGCGTCTGAAAGTCCATTTGCCTGGTTTGCATCGGATGACGACGAGCAACTGGCGGTCAAGCTGAACCACCGGCGCACACCGCGAGTTTCAGGTTCCTCCGCGGGGCGCCCGAGGTCGAATAGATCCGCCCGGCTCGGCTAAGGTCCGGGGCCATGCCGCTGACCCTGGTGGTTGCGCTGGCCCTGGCCGCGAGTCCTTCCGCGCCAGGAGATCTCGAGGCGATCAAGGCCCGCGGCGTGCTCCGGGTCCTGGTGCACGGCGACGAGGAGGGCTTCCTCCCCCGCGCCGGCAGCCCCCGCGCGCAGGACCGGGAGCTGGCCGAAGCCTTCGCTACCAAGCTGGGGATCAAGGCGGAGGTGATCCCCGTGGAGAGCTTCGACGCGCTCTTCACCGCGCTGCTCGAAGGCAAAGGAGACCTGGTGGCCGGCGGCATCACCATCACGCCCTCGCGCCGCGCGAAGGTGGACTTCAGCCAGCCGGTGGGCACGGTGAGCGAGCTGGTGGTGGGGCAGCGCGGCGCCAAGGGGCTGCCCCGCTCCGTCGAGGCGCTCAACGGCGCGACGCTGCACGTTCGGCCGGGCTCGGCCTTCGCGGAGACGCTGCAGGCGCTGCGGCAGGGCCCCGCGAAGGGGCTGAAGGTGGAGGAGGTCCCGGAGACGGTGGAGACGGAGCAGCTGCTCTATGACGTGGGGCGCGGCGTCCGCCCGCTCACGGTGGCGGACAGCAACCTGGTCGCCTCGGTGCAGAGCTACGACCCGGACATCGAGCCGCTCTTCGCGATCGCCGAAGGGCGGCAGCTCGCCTGGGCGCTCCGGCCCAACAACCCCGCGCTGAAGGCGGCCCTCAACGAGTTCCTGCTCGAGCGCGCGCTCACCAGCCACACGCAGAAGAGGTTCACCGGAGATCTGGACGGGGTGAAGAAGCGCGGCGTGCTCCGGGTGCTCACCTTCAACAACGCGGTCAGCTACTTCCTGCACCGCGGCCAGCCCATGGGCTTCGAGTACGAGCTGGCGCGGATGCTCGCCGCGGGCTTGGGCGTCCGGCTGGAGATGGTGGTGCCGCCTTCGCACGAGCAGCTCTTGCCCTGGCTGCTGGAGGGGCGCGGGGACGTGATCGCCGCCTCGCTCACCGTCACCCCCGAGCGCGCGCGCCAGGTCCGCTTCTCCCGGCCCTACCTGCTGGTGGACGAGCTGCTGGTGCAGCCCTCGACTCCGCTCGGGCGGAGCGGGGCGCGTCCGCGGCTCTCCACCAAGTCCGAGCTCGCCGGCAAGCGCGTGGCGGTGCGCCAGTCCTCCAGCTACGCGGAGACGCTCAAGGCGCTGAAGGCGGAAGGGGTGCCGCTGGAGCTGGTGGCCGCGGACGAGTCGCTCGAGACGGAAGAGCTGATCGATCAAGTCGCGGATGGGACGCTCGACTTCACCGTGGCGGACAGCCACCTGCTGCAGGCGGAGCGCGTCTGGCGGGACGACGTGGAGGCGGCGTTCCCGCTGGTCACCGGCAAGCAGATCGCCTTCGCGGTGCGCCCCACCAACCCCAAGCTGCTCGCGGCGCTGGATGCGTTCGTCCAGAAGACCTACCGCGGGCTCGAGTACAACGTGGCGCGCAAGCGCTACTTCGAGGACCGGCGCACCATCTCCCAGGCGCGCGAGCAGGACGCCGGCAAGACCGGCGAGCTCTCCCCGTTCGATGGAATCATCCGCCGCTACTCGGAGCGGTATGGGCTGGACTGGCGGCTGATGGCCGCCCAGGCCTTCCAGGAGAGCCGCTTCGACCCCACCGCCCAGAGCTGGGTGGGGGCGCGCGGGCTGTTCCAGGTGATGCCGCTGACCGGCAAGGAGCTCGGCTTCATCCGGCTGGATGACCCCGAGCAGGGCACGCACGCGGGGATCAAGTACATGTCCAAGCTGCTCGCCCAGCTGCAGCCGGATCTCCCGCTCAAGCAGCGGGTCCGCTTCGCGCTCGCCGCCTACAACGTGGGCTTGGGCCACGTGCTGGATGCGCAGCGGCTCGCCGAGAGCCAGAAGCTGGACCCCAACAAGTGGTTCGGCAACGTGGAGAAGGCGATGCTCCTGCTCCAGCGCCCCGCCTACGCGCGGCGGGCCCGCCACGGCTACTGCCGCGGGGCCGAGCCGGTGAAGTACGTCTCGGAGATCCAGACCCGCTACGACGGCTACGTGAAGCTGGTGCCGTGACGCAACGCGCTCAACGCGAAGCCAGTTGCAAGCACCCGCGCACGGTGCCTAGACGGGGGCCATGTCCTCCATGACCGCCCCCAGCACCCGAGTCCTCGGCACCGGCTTCGTCACCGGCGAGACCTGCGTGAAGAACGAAGCCGCCACCCGCATCTGCGACACGTCCGACGAGTGGATCCGCGAGCGGACCGGGATCGAGCAGCGCTACTTCGTGGAGGAGGGCACCGCCACCTCGGACCTGGGCGTGGGCGCCGCGAAGAAGGCCATGGCAGACGCCGGGGTGACCGCCGAGGAGATCGACTACGTCGTCTTCGCCACGATGACGCCGGACTACTACTTCCCCGGCTGCGGCAGCCTGCTCCAGGCCAAGCTCGGGCTGCGCAACATCCCCGCGCTGGACATCCGGCAGCAGTGCAGCGGCTTCGTCTACGGCCTCCAGGTCTGCGACGCGTTGATCAAGACCGGCGTGGCCAAGCGGCTGCTCTTCGTAGGCGCCGAGGTCCACTCCGGCTTCATGCCCTGGACGCGCAAGGCGTGGGACCTGCTCACCGGGAAGTCGCAGGAGGCAATCTCCCAGGAGGAGCGGGACTGGAACACCAAGTTCCGCGACCGCACCCTGCTCTTCGGGGACGCCGCCGGCGCGCTGGTGCTCGGCCCCGGCGAGGACGGCAAGAGCGGCGTGCTCGGCTTCTCCATCCACTCGGACGGGAGCAAGGCCGAGAGCCTCTACGTCCCCTCCGCCGGCTTCGCCTACCGGCCGTACTTCAGCGACCTCCACTTCAAGGAGGGGCGCCACGTGCCGGTGATGGACGGGCGCACCGTCTTCAAGATGGCGGTGGTGAAGATGCCCGAGGCCGTGCGCGCCGTCTGCGACAAGGTCGGCGTCTCGGTGAAGGACATCAACCTGGTCATCCCCCACCAGGCGAACTTGCGGATCAGCGAGGCGGTGCAGAAGGCGCTCGAGCTGCCGGATGACCGCATCTACAACAACATCCAGCGCTACGGGAACACCACCGCGGCCACCATCCCCATCGCCTACGACGAGTGCCGCAAGAGCGGCCGCGTGAAGAAGGGCGATCTGGTCTGCTTCGTGGGGCTGGGCGCCGGCTTCCACTGGGGCGCCGCGCTGATGCGCGAGTAGCCCCTCACCAGCTGGAGGGGACCGGCCGCCCCTCTTCGAAGCCCGCGGCGCTCTGGATGCCGAGCACCGCGCGCTGGTGCAGCTCCTCCAGGGTCCGCGCGCCCGCGTAGGTGCAGGCGCTGCGCAGGCCCGCCACCACGTGGTCGATCAAGTCCTCCACGCCGGGCCGCGCCGGGTCCAAATACATGCGCGAGGTGGAGATGCCCTCTTCGAAGAGCTCCTTGCGCGCGCGGTCCATCATCCGCTCCTCGCGCGTGCGTTCCTTCACCGCGCGCGCGCTCGCCATGCCGTAGCTCTCTTTGTAGAGGCGGCCGTCCGAGTCGCGCTGGGTGTCCGCGGCGCTCTCGTAGGTGCCCGCGAACCACGAGCCGACCATGACGTTGGCCGCCCCCGCGGCGATCGCCAGCGCCACGTCCCGCGGGTGGCGCACGCCGCCGTCCGCGCAGACGTGCTTGCCCAGCGCCCGCGCCTGCTCCGCGCAGTCCAGCACCGCGGAGAGCTGCGGCCGGCCGACCCCGGTCATCATCCGGGTGGTGCACATGGCCCCCGGCCCCACGCCCACCTTGATCCAGTCCGCGCCGGCGCTGGCGAGGTCCTTCACGCCTTCGCGGGTGACCACGTTGCCCGCCATCAGCGGCGCCTTCGGGGCGGCGGCGCGGACCGCCTCCAGAGCTGCCAGCATCTTGCGCTGATGACCGTGCGCGGTGTCCACCACGAGCAGGTCGACCCCCAGCTTCACCAGGGCCTCCGCCTTGCCGCGGACGTCCCCGTTGATTCCAATCGCCACGCCCACCATCAGGCGGCCGCGCGCGTCCAGCGCCGGCTTGTAGAGGGTGGAGCGCAGCGCCCCCTTGCGCGTGACCACGCCGATCAGCCGGCGGTCCTTGAGCACCGGCGCCGCGCGCAGGCGGTAGTTGGTGAGGCGGTCGAAGATCGCCTCCAGCGGGGTGCCGTCCTCGAAGGTGACCAGCTCGGTGGACATGACCCGGTGCAGCTGGGTGAAGCGGTCCACGCCCGCCGCGTCGTGCTCGCTGAAGATGCCCACCGGGCGCTCTTGCTCGTCCACCACGACGACCGCGCCGTGCGCGCGCTTGTGGATGAGGTTGAGCGCCTGCTGGACGGTGTCCGTGGGACGCAGGGTGATCGGCGTCTCGTAGATGGGGTGGCGGCTCTTCACGTACGCGAGGTTGGCCTCCACGATGTCCAGCGGGATGTCCTGCGGCAGCACGGCGATCGCCCCGCGCCGCGCCACGGTCTCCGCCATCCGCCGCCCCGCGATGGCCGTCATGTTCGCCACCACCAGCGGCACGGTGAGCCCCAGGCCGTCCGCCGGGGCGAGATCCGCCTCCATCCGCGACTCGACGTCCGAGCGCGTGGGGACGAGGAAGGCCTCGGAGTAGGTCAGGTCGTACGGCGGCCGGCGATCATCCAGGAAGCGCATGGCTGTTTCCCCAAGCGGCGTCAGCGGCGGCCAAACATGATCAGGCCGCCGAGCTGGCCGCCCCCCGAGTTCAGCTCGTAGCCCACCGCCACGTAGAAGTTGTCGTCCACGCGGACCATGTCCTCGAGCTCGCCCCACTGCCAGATTGGATTGAGGAAGCGCCAGCTCCCCCCGTACCAGGTCGAGAAAGAGGTGGTGCGGAAGTCGAAGCTCGGCCCACCGGCGAAGAGCTCGTGCCCAGGCTGCCCCGCCAGCCCGTTCACCGGGCTCCCGGTCGGATAGCCGTCCTGCGCCTGCTCGTAGCCGCCGTCGCGGCCGCGGTGGAAGACCCGTGAGAGGTCTCCCGCCACCACCAGCAGAGACTCGTCTCCGAGCACCCTGCGCCACAGCTGCAGGGAGGCTCCGTTGTTGACCGGGATGTGCTCCACACCCGTCCCGCCGTCCGGGTCGAGCCGGAACACGTCCCGCAGGCCCACCGCGAAGAGACGGCCAGACGGGGTCAACGCGCACGCCTGGAGCTCCTCCACGCCCGCGTCCGCCACCCGCTGCGTCCAGGTGTTCCCCGTTCGCTCGAACACCACGCCCCAGCGGTAGTCGTTGTCGTAGCCGACGGCGAAGACGCGCTCGCCCAGGCCGCACAAGCCCCTCATGAAGAGGGGGAAGGGAGCCTGCTGCTCGATGTAGTGCCCTTGTTGGGAGCAGCTGCTCCCGCCCGCGCACCAAGCCAGGTGGTTTCGCCCCAGCAGCGCCACGCCTCCTCCCGGCGTGACGTGGATCCGCTCGCTCGCGCCGGTGAAGCTCACGAGGGTGGCCACGAACCCCCCGTCCATGCCGGCCCGGAGCAGGTAATCCCCAGCCGTCCCCGTGCCCACTGCCCAGATCTGCCCCGCTCCCGCGGCCACGCCCTCGAGCTTCCGCACACCCAGGGGCACCGGGATGTACGTCCACTTCAGCGGCCCGCCGTCACCGGTGAAGACGTAGGCCGCGTCCGGCGCCCAGCCGTCCCCGCCGCCATCGCCGCCGCCCGCATCCGCTGGCCCCGCGTCCTGCGTCCCGCCGTCCCGCTGCGGCACCGCCGCGTCCCCTGCGTCCTCGGGGACCGCCGCGTCCGCGCCGCCGTCCTCGAGCGCGGTGCCGCCATCCGGCTCGAAGCGCGAACGCAGGCCTCCACAGGCGTAGAGCACGCAGGCGAGGACGGCGGCGAGGAGGGCGGAGCGGCGCAAGGCGGCCGCATCCTTAGATCGGATCGCGCACGGACCGGTAGAGCGGCCAGGCCAGCTCCTGCCAGAGGGTCCGCGGCCGGCCCCCCTCGAGCCCCAGCTGCGCCGGCGCTGGCCCACCCTCCCGCAGGGTTCCAAAGACGCGATCCCACAGGACCGTGTGGCAGCCGTAGTTGCCCCGCGCCTGCGCGAGGTCCGCCGAATGGTGGAGCGCGTGCACGCCCGGGAGGTTCACCACCCAGCCGAACACGCCGCCTTCCAGCGGGAGGTTCGCGTGCGAGAGGATTCCCAGCGCTCCGCCCAGGTACGCGGCTGCCGCCACCTCCTCCGCGCCCGCGCCCAGCAACAGCAACGGCGTGAGCCGGGCAACGAAGAAGACCGCGTTGTCGAACGGGTGCGTGCGGACGGACTTGAAGCCGTTGAGCTCCGTGAGCGCGTGGTGCGTGCTGTGGAACTGCCACAGAAAGGAGAAGTGGTGCGCGGCGCGGTGCACCCAGTACGAGGCGAGCTCGATCAGGAGGAACGCGAGCGCGATTCGCGCGGGCAACGGGAGTTGCGCCGGCCACAAGGCTGGCAGGCCGAGCGCGCTCGCCCCCGCGGTCAGCCGCGGCTCGACCGCACCCACCAGCCACGCGGTCAGCCTGGTGACTCCGAAGAGGTAGACGAAGTCCTTGGCGAGCGCGCGCCACCCGGCCAGCCCCTGCGAGAACGGGCGCGCGTTCCACTCCCGTCTCGCCGGGTGGAGCTGCTCCGCGAACCAGACCGCCCAGAGGCAAATGAAGAGCGACGCCCAGGTCGCCGTGCCCGCCAACCACGGCAGCGCCGCGAGCAGCAGGAACACCGGGACGAAGAGCCGGCGGAACGCGGTCTGCCGCGCTTCGGCCCTCGCCCGCGCGGGTTGCTCCGCCGCACGCAGGAGGGCCGCCACGTCCATGCTCTCCAGCGGATCGCTCATGGGCTCGCCAGAGCAGAGCACAGCTCGGTGTGTGCCGTTCCCTCACCGCCCGCCCAGGAGCAGGTCGCACGCGCGCTGGCCGTGCCAATGCGCGGGATCGCCTTCGCGCCTGCTGGACTCTCTCGCCCTCGGCTCGGCCACCGCACAGGGCAGGTGGGGACTAAGGGACGGTTTGGGGCTCGCTCTCCTTCGCCCGGATGTTTCCCGCGGCGGGGAGCTCCCACCTCGGTGGAGGCACGCGCCTCATCGTTCGCCCGGGGAGCTCCACTGCCTCTGGCGTGATGCGGAATTCGTTCGCCCGCTCTTGACAGGAAATTCGAGGCCTCGTTCGCCGACTCGCACATGCGCTCGGGGAACCCCTCTCTCGCGCGCTGGTCCGCTCGCTTTCGATCGTTCTCGCCCTCGACCCGCCTCCGCGCCGATTCGCGCTTCGTCGCCTCAGGGCGGGGCCTTCCCGGCCGCCGAAAATCGTCGTGGTAGCAGTGAACGCATGACTCCTGCTCTCTCTGCTCTCGACGACAACTCCCTCGTCAACTCTCTGCGCCGCCTCGTCTCCGACTCGAACGCGACCGAGGCCGAGCTGCTCCTCCACCTCGGCGAGCTCGATGCCCGCCGCCTCTACGCCCCCCTCGGCTACAGCTCCTCCTACGCCTACTGCACCGAGGCCCTCGGCTTCTCCCACTACCCCGCCCTCGAGCGCATCGGCGTCGCCCGCCTCGCCCGCCGCCACCCGAACCTCCTCGCCTACGTCCGCGACGGGCGGCTCAACGTCACCGCGCTCCGCATCCTCTCCAGCATCCTCATGGAGGACGACTGCTCCACCGCCCGCTGCGAAGAGATCGCCACCCAGGCCCTCGGCCGCTCCTCCTTTCAGGTCCATGAGCTCCGCGTGCAGCTCAAGCCCAAGGAGCCCACGCCCGACTCCATCCGGAAGGTCCCCTCTCGTCCCGCTGCGCCATCTGTTCCCCTCGCCTCGCCTGTCGCCGTCGCTGCACCTCCCACCCGCGCACTCACTGAAGCGCCCGCCCCGACGCCCCGCCTCGAGCTCGCGCCGACGCCCGCTCCCGCGCCGAAGATCGAGCCCCTCGCGCCGGACACGTACAAGGTGGCCTTCACCGCCGACGCCGAGCTGCTCGCCCTCATCCGCGAGTGCGAGGCGCTGCTCAGCCACCGCAAGGACCAGCGCACCCTCCCCAAGATGGTGAAGCGCGGCATGCAGCTCCTCGCGGCCGCGCTCAAGAAGGAGCGCTTCGGCATCGGCGCCAAGCCTCGCGCCAAGCCGGAGCCCACCTCTTCCGAGGCGCCGCCACCTGCCGCCAGCCGCCACGTGCCTCGGGACGTCACCCGCGAAGTCGCCGAGCGCGATGGGCTCCAGTGCAGCTTCGTCTCGGACGATGGCCACCGCTGCGGCGAGACCTCGTTCCTCCAAGTCGAGCACCTCCAGGGCTTCGCCCGCACCCGCGAGCACTCCGCCGCCACCACCACCTACCGCTGCTTCGCCCACAACCAGCACGGCGCGGACCTGCTCTACGGCCGCGACTTCATGGACGGCCACCGCCCCCGGCCGGCAACTCGGTTTAAACCGAACTCCCAGCCCAGCCCCTCGACTCGGTTTGAACCAACCTCCTCGCCCGCCACCTCGACTCGGTTTGAACCGAACTCGCCGCCCAGCCCCTCGACTCGGTTTGAACCGACCTCGTCGCAGCTGGACCTGCTGAGCGGCGGGTTCGCCTAGAAGCCTGAGCGCGGCGAGCCTCGTCAGGCAGCGCTCGGAGCCGGTTCGCCGGGGCGGGCGCAGCGCTCTTCCTGGGCGGAGGGCACCGCGCCGGCCGGGGGCAGCGCTGAAGCGGCGGGGCGCCCGCTGCGTGCGTCTGGGGCACGGCAACCCACCGCGGTGCGCGCCGCCACCGAGGAACCCATGCGAGCAGGGCGCTGCGCGAACCCAAGCGTCCCGAGTCCTCAAGGCACCTGCTGCCCGCGAGCGGCAGCGCCGCGCCGACTCTCGAGTCCAACCCTGCGAACGAAACCGAACCCGCTACCGAGGCTCTGCCGGCAGCGACTGGCTGACGTCGAAGTAGAGCTGCTCGCTGCTGAAGGTGAAGTCGCCGTCCGTCGTGCTCAGGGTTCCCGTCAGAGTGAGCGCCACCGAGCTGCCGGGCTGCCCATCGCCCATCAAGCTCACCTTCTGCACGGCGTCCACCACCAGCACATCGCTCACCTCGCCGGAGAGCTTGAGCTTCCCGCTGACGTTGAGCTCTTCCCCGGCGAGCAGCTCGCCCGAAGTGGCGCGGGAGCGGACCTGGAGGTTGCCGTTGTAGAAGGTGCGGCCGTCCTCCACGTAGTTGCGGTAGGCGACCGTCGTCTCCTGCGCCTCGGGTCCGCTGGTGGTGAGCCGCCGGTACGTGAGCGTCGCGGTGCCGCCGCGCGTGCCCTTCACGTCCACGTTGAGGCCCAGGTTCACCAGGTCCACGTTGCTGCTGCTCGGCGGCCGCGTGAGCGCCGAGCTCGCCTGCGCCAGCGCGCGCGCCGCGCCCTCCTTCCCTCCGCCCAGCCTCGCCCCCGGTCCACAACCGGTCGCGAGCATCCCGATCACTGACAGCAGCACCACCACCTGCGAGCCCGGCCACTTCATGTGCGTCTCCTGACGAGCCGCCGCGGATGCGGCGCTGAAGGAGAGTGTGGCACAGCCCCTCACGTGTCGTCGAAGCACCCCTGGCCCTGTGGTTCATTCAGCGAACAACAGCGTTCTTGGATCTTGCGACGAGCTCCTCGGCCCAAAGGCATAGCCGCGAATTTGCGGGTTAACGCCGTGTGGCGAAGAGCGTGCGCTGCAGCGCGAGCCGGTGCTCCACCTCCTCGAACAGCGCCCGCTCTTCATCGGTGGAGGTCTGCAGCGGGGGAATTCGGGCCGCCCGGTCGCTCTCGTCCGGCGCGTAGGTGAAGAACGCGCGCAGCGTCTCCACGTACGAGCCGCCCGCTGGATCCTCCGCGTCCACCGTCACCAGCACCGTCAGCGACTCGGGCGACATGTGCGCCACCAACGAACGGATGTGCACGAACACGTTCTGCCGCACCGGCCGGATGAAGGTCAGCCCATGCAGCCCGGTGAAGTGCGCCGCGCGCCCGTCCAGGTGCGCGCGCGCCGAGAGCTGCGCCGTCGTCTCCAGCCACCGCATCAACGTGCCGCCGTACAGCGTCCCGTGGAAGTTGAGCTCGCTCATCCGCACCGGCTCGATCTTGTGGACGTACGAGTGGTGCGGGGTCCGGCCCGGGACCGCCTCCTCCCGCTCCCATGGCAGGCGCAGCTTGCGCGGCAACACCTTGAGCCACTCGCTCAGGAGGATCCGCCGCTCCTCTTCGGTTCCCGCCGCCTCGCTTCCGCTCGGAGGCCCGAGCCGCCCTTCCAAGAGCCGCTTCCGGAACTCGCGCCGCAGGTGCCCCTCGCGGAAGCGCACCAGCTCCGCGGGCGTCTCCGGCCGGAACTGCGGCACCGCCAGCGGGCTGCCCGCCTCGTCGAACGCCACGAACGTGAGAAAGCCGGTGACGGAGCGCTGCGGCGCCTTCTCCCGCGGCAAGCCATGCGTGAGCTCCACCGCAACGCCGATGCTCCGCTCGCTGGTGTGCGCCACCGACGCGGTCATCGTCACCCGCTCCCCCAACTGGATCGCCGGCGACAGCTGCACCCCATCCACCGACGCCGTCACCACCGGCCTGCGGCAGTGGCGCGTCGCCGCGAGCACCCCCACCACGTCCATCCACTCCAGCACCTTCCCTGCCCGCAACCTCCCCAGCTCGTCGCAGCTCTGCGGCCCCACCCACTCATCCAGGTGGACTTCGGTGCCGGTGGTGCGGGGCGCGGCGCGCGCTTCGGTCTGCTCCATGGAGGCTCCTCGAGGGTGGAGCCCGCATCCTGCGAGCCGCTAACGCGTCGCGTCAAGTCGCAGCCCTGTGGCTTGCTGCGGGCAGCGGCGCGGGCTACGCCGGCGCGCCCATGGAAGAGAAAGCGCTGCACCCGGAGATGTTTGGCGCGGACGAGCTCTGCTTCGGCTGCGGCCCCAAGCACCCCATCGGGCTGCGGATGCGCTTCTCCCGCGCGGGAGACGAGGTGCTGACCCGCTTCACCCCCGGCGAGAAGTACCAGGGACCGCCGGGGCTGATGCACGGCGGGCTGGTGATGACGGCGGCGGACGAGCTGGCGGCGTGGGCCCTCATCGGCCTGCGCGAGCGCTTCGGCTTCACCATCAACGTGCAGGCGCGCCTCGCCGGGCCGCTGCGCGTGGGCGTGCCCGTCGAAGGGCGCGCGCGCATCCTGAAGGAGTCCACGCGGATCGTCCGGGTGGAGGCCACGCTCTCCCAGGAGGAGAAGCAGGCCTTCTCCGGCGAGTTCGCCTTCGCGCTGCTGGATCAGGCCGCCGCCGAGAAGCTCCTGGGGATGTCCCTGCCCGAGGCCTGGGCCCGCTTCTGCCGCTGAGCCCAAAACCACCTCCACGCCGGCCCGCTCCAACCGCGCGCGCAGGTGCGCCTGCCGTGGTTTCCGCGCTCTGTACTGCTCGTTAATGAATTTACTATTCCGTCAATTTACAGATTCGCTCCTGCACTTCCCTACCACTTCCCACTTGTGAAGGGACAACCTATCCTCTGCTGTGACTCGCGATTGACGCGTCGCGCGCCCATCTGCTGAGTCGTTGACAAGTTTTCGGAGACGCCTGGATATGACGGCTTCGCTCGAGGTGCTGGGGAAGTCCCTCCCCGAAGCAGAGCGGGTGCTCACGCCGGACGCGCTGCGGTTCGTGGCGGCGCTCGCGGCGGAGTTCGGGGGGCGGCGAAAGGAGCTCCTGGCCAAGCGGCAGGAGCGCCAGGCGCGGCTGGACAAAGGCGAGCTGCCGCGCTTCCTGGTGCAGCCCCCGGAGGTGAAGGACCCCGCCTGGAAGGTCGCCTCCATCCCCAGGGATCTCGAGGACCGGCGGGTGGAGATCACCGGCCCGGTGGACCGGAAGATGATCATCAACGCGCTCAACTCCGGCGCGAACGTCTTCATGGCGGACTTCGAGGACGCCAACAGCCCCACCTGGGAGAACCTGCTCGCCGGCCAGGCCAACCTCCAGGACGCGGTCCGCCGCACCATCTCCTTCGAGGCGCCCGGCGGGAAGCGCTACGCGCTGGTGGAGAAGCCGGCCACCTTGATGGTGCGCCCGCGCGGCTGGCACCTCCCGGAGAAGCACGTGCGGCTGGGCGGGGAGGCGATCTCCGGCTCGCTCTTCGACTTCGGCCTCTTCTTCTTCCACAACGCCCGCGAGCAGCTCGCCCGCGGCACCGGCCCCTACTTCTACCTGCCGAAGATGGAGAGCCACCTCGAGGCCCGGCTCTGGAACGACGTCTTCCTCTTCGCCCAGACGGCGCTCGGCGTCCCCCGCGGCGCCATCCGCGCCACCGTGCTGATCGAGACCCTGCCCGCCGCGTTCGAGATGGAGGAGATCCTCTTCGAGCTGCGCGAGCACTCGGCGGGGCTCAACTGCGGCCGCTGGGATTACATCTTCAGCTTCATCAAGAAGCTCGCGGCGCACCGCGAGTTCCTGCTCCCGGACCGCGCGCTCGTCACCATGGACAAGGCCTTCCTCAAGGCCTACGTCGAGCGGCTCATCCCCATCTGCCACCGCCGCGGCGCCCACGCGATGGGCGGCATGGCCGCGCAGATCCCCATCAAGAACGATCCCGCCGCCAACGAGGCCGCGCTCGCCAAGGTCCGCGCGGACAAGCTGCGCGAGGTGAAGAGCGGCCATGACGGGACCTGGGTGGCCCACCCCGCGCTCGTCCCCATCGCCAAGGAGATCTTCGACGCGCACCTGCGCGCGCCCAACCAGATCGGCGCCAAGCGCGAGGACCGCGAGATCACCGAGCAGGACCTGCTGGAGGTCCCGCCCGGCGAGCGCACCGAAGAGGGGTTGCGCCACAACGTCCGGGTGGGGGTGCAGTACCTGGCGGCCTGGATGGACGGCCAGGGCTGCGTGCCGCTCTACAACCTGATGGAGGACGCGGCCACCGCGGAGATCGCCCGCGCCCAGGTCTGGCAGTGGATCCGCCACGGCGCCGCGCTGGCGGACGGGCGCACCGTCACCGCCCCGCTCTTCACCGCGCTGCTGGAGGAGGAGCGAAAGAAGCTCCCCCCAAGCCGCCGCCTGGACGAGGCCGCCGCGCTCTTCTCGCAGCTCTCCACCGCCCAGGCGTTCGCGGACTTCCTCACCCTGCCCGCCTACGAGCGGCTCTAGCCACCTCAACACCCAACTGCAGCACCGAAGGAGCCACACGATGAAGTCCACCGCCGCCGCCGCCGCTACCTCCAGGGCCAACCTCCCCGCGCGCTTCGAGGGGATCACCCGCAGCTACAGCGAGGCCGAGGTGAAGAAGCTGCAGGGCTCGGTGAAGATCGAGTACACGCTCGCCCGGCTCGGCGCCGAGCGGCTCTGGGAGCTCTTGCACACGCGGGACTACGTCCACGCGCTCGGCGCGCTCACCGGCAACCAGGCGGTCCAACAGGTCCGCGCCGGCCTGGAGGCCATCTACCTCTCCGGCTGGCAGGTGGCCGCGGACGCCAACACCTCCGGCCAGATGTACCCGGACCAGAGCCTCTACCCGGCGGACTCGGTCCCCAACGTGGTGCGGAAGATCAACGCCGCCCTGCGCCGCGCGGATCAGATCGAGCACGCCGAGGGCAAGGTGACGCGCAACTGGTTCGCGCCGATCATCGCGGACGCGGAGGCCGGCTTCGGCGGGCCGCTCAACGCCTTCGAGCTGATGAAGGCGATGATCGAAGCGGGCGCCGCGGCGGTCCACTTCGAGGACCAGCTGGCCAGCGAGAAGAAGTGCGGCCACATGGGCGGCAAGGTCCTCATCTCCACCAGCGCCTTCATCCGCACGCTCACCGCGGCCCGCCTGGCGGCGGACGTGCTGGACGTCCCCACCCTCCTGGTCGCCCGCACGGACGCGGACAGCGCCAAGCTGCTGCTCTCGGACAACGACGAGCGGGACCACGCCTTCATCATCAAGGGCGAGCGCACCGCGGAGGGCTTCTTCCGCCTGCGCGCCGGCGTGGACTGCGCGATCGCCCGCGGGCTCGCCTACGCCCCCTACGCGGACCTGGTGTGGTGTGAGACCAGCACCCCGGACCTCGCCCAGGCCAAGAAGTTCGCGGAAGGCATCCGCGCCAAGTTCCCCAACAAGCTGCTCGCGTACAACTGCTCGCCCTCCTTCAACTGGAAGAAGCACCTGGACGACGCCACCATCGCCAAGTTCCAGCGCGAGCTCGGCGCCATGGGGTACAAGTTCCAGTTCGTCACGCTCGCCGGCTTCCACGCGCTCAACTACTCGATGTACGACCTGGCGCGCCGCTACAAGGACGGCGGCATGGCCGCCTACTCCGAGCTGCAGCAGGCGGAGTTCGCCTCCGAGAAGGACGGCTACACGGCGACCCGCCACCAGCGCGAGGTGGGCACCGGCTACTTCGATCAGGTGAGCGAGGTCCTCTCCGGCGGCAAGGCCTCCACCCTTGCGCTCGAGGACTCGACCGAGAAGCACCAGTTCTAGAAAAATCTCTTCGCGCAGCACCCAGGCGGCGGTCCGACCAGGCTCGGACCGCCGCTTTCCTTTTTTCACGGGTGCCGAATGACCGAAGTCAAGTCGCCGCTGACCCACTCCGCGGCTGACGGTGCGCGCGCGCGAGTGGCGTGAAGCGCGCGGAATCCCGCAAGGCCCACTTCCCGGCACAACCGCGCTCCTGGCGTGGAACGACGGCTGCAAACCGCCCCGGCGGACTCGACTGCTTTGAATCTTCCCCGGAGGGGATCGTGCGGAATGGCTTCGCGGCATTGGTCTGCGCGCTGGTGGCGCAGACAGCTCTCGCTCAGACGTCGGTGCGGTCCTTCGACCTCGAGCGCCTCACCCTGAACCCCGGGGCGGCGCAGTCGCTGCTCCTGCACACGGGCGAGAACCTGAACCACGGGCAGCTGCGGCTCTCACTGGCGCTCCAGTACCAGAAGGATCCGCTGGTCTACTTCGTGGACGGCCAGCGCGTGGGCGCGGTGGTGGGGAGCCGCATCTCCACCCACCTCGGGCTCGCCTACGGGATCACCGACTCCATCGAGCTCGCCCTCCAGCTCCCCGTCGTTCTCAGCCAGAGCGGAGATGACCTCTCCGGCCAGGGCGTGGCCCCCATCTCCGGCGCCGGGCTCGGCGCCCCGTCCATCCAGGGCAGCTTCGTGCTGCTGAGCCAGGCGCAGGGCTCGCCGCTGGACCTCGGGCTGGTGGCCGGGCTCACCCTCCCGGTGGGCAGCAACTCCGGCCTGGCGCGCGACCCCGGCACCGGCCTCTCCTTCCTCCCCAAGCTCGGCCTCGGCCGGTCCTTCGGCTCCATGATCCGGATCGGCGCCGAGGTGGGCGCGGTCATCCGCCAGAGCGGGGTCCTCTCCAGCTTCGCGCAGTCCACCACGGATGAGATCGGCAGCATCGTCACGCTCGGCCTGATGGCGAGC
Source organism: Myxococcaceae bacterium (assembly GCA_044229415.1). Classification (GTDB taxonomy): domain Bacteria; phylum Myxococcota; class Myxococcia; order Myxococcales; family Myxococcaceae; genus JBGATB01. Next base: position 33,676 of record JBGATB010000064.1, read on the forward strand.
ACCCTGGGGGATGGCCTGCGCGGCGAGCTGACCCTGCGCGGCCTGGTCCCGCTGACCAAGACGGCCACCGCCATGGAGCTGCTCGCCGGCGCGCGGCTGCCCCTGGCCCACCACACCGTGGAGCTGTTCGCCGCGGCGGGCCCGGGCTTCGGCAAGATGCCGGGCATCCCCACCTTCCGCGCGCTGGGCGGCGTGGCCTGGACCCCGGACTTCGCCCCCGCCTGCGTGGAGGGCAAGCCCTACGCGCTCGCCGCCTGCCCCGCGCTGGACCTGGACCGGGACGGCGTGGCCAACGCCAAGGACAGCTGCCCCGAGGCCGCCGGCCTCTCCGCGCTGCAGGGCTGCCCGGACAAGGACGATGACGGCGACGGCGTGATGAACCTGGCGGACCGCTGCCCGAGCCAGAAGGGCGTGGGCGGCGATGGCTGCCCCGCGCTGGTGGACTCGGACGGCGACGGGATCGCCGATGTCTCGGATGCCTGTCCCAAGGAGGCGGGCGTCTCCGCCCAGCGCGGCTGCCCCGAGCCGGCCAAGCCGGCGCCGGAAGTGATCGCCGACGCGGACGGCGACGGCGTGGTGGACCGCGCCGACAACTGCCCCGCGATCAAGGGTGACGCGGAGAACCACGGCTGCCCCGCCGGCCAGCAGCAGCTGGTGGCGATCGAAGGGAGCCGGATCTCCATCAAGGACAAGATCTACTTCGCCACCGGCAAGGCGGAGGTCCTCCAGAAGTCCTTCCCCATCCTCGAGCAGGTGGCGGAGCTTTTGCGGCAGCACCCCGAGCTCACCAAGATCCAGATCAACGGCCACACCGACGACCGCGGCGCGCCGGAGATGAACATGAACCTCTCGCGCGACCGCGCCGAGGCCGTCCGGCTCTTCCTCGTCAACCGCGGCATCGCCGCCACGCGGCTGACCGCCAAGGGCTTCGGGGTCACCCAGCCGATCGCCCCCAACACCACCGCGGCCGGGCGCGAGCAGAACCGCCGCGTCGAGTTCATGTCGGTCGACAACTGATCTCCCTCCCCCACTTCCCACCTTGACCAGGAACCCCATGTCCCCCAACCGGAAGCACCCCACCCTCCCCACCGCGCTCGCGGCCTTCACCGCGGCGCTGGTGCTGGTCGCCTGCACCGAGAACGGCAAGCTGCGCACGCCCGGCGGCCCGGAGCTGGCCAGCGCGGAGCAGGCCCTCTCCAGCGATCTCGAGCTCACCACCGGCTACGACGCCGGCTTCAACTGGTACACCGCCACGCTGCCGCTGGCCACGGTGACCGGCACCATCTCCCAGACCATCGAAGGGACGTGGGACCAGACGCTCCACAGCCCGCGCCTGCCGCCGACCTATCCGCAGGGCTGGTCGCTGGACTACTACGCCGGCGCCACCAAGCTGGCCTCCCCGCCCAGCAACGCCGCCCAGTGGGCCACCGTCTCCCGCGTGGTCACCACCGGCGGCGCCACCGTGGAGGGCGTGGACGGGCAGAAGCAGGCCATCACCTCCGCCATCACCGCGCCTCCCGTGGTGGTGGCGTCCTCCTTCTCCGGCGGCAGCGCCGGTGACGGCTGGGACGTGATGTTCGATCCGCAGTACAGCCGCGTCTTCAACATCCACCACCACGACGGCCCGGCCACGCTGATGTGCCGGTTCCTCACCAACTCCGCGGCGTGCCCGGGCTACCCGATGGCGCTCTCGCGCACCCCGTCCCGCTCCACCGCGCGGATCGACGCGCAGACCATGAAGCTGTGGAGCCCCACCTCCAACAGCGGGAAGATCGCCTGGGACTGCGTGGACATCGCCGCCAACACCCGCTGCTCGCCAGCGGTGGTCCTCTCCGGCTTCCCCCAGAACGACAGCGGCTACGACAACCACGCGGACCCGGTGGTGATCGGCCGCAAGCTCTACGCGCTCGCGCGCAGCCCCGGCATCTCCCGCATCACCTGTCTGGACATGTCCACCGGCACCGAGTGCCCGGCGATCACCCTGGCGCAGAACGGCACCTTCAACAACGCCGGCCTGGGCGCGGCGGGGACCAAGCTCTTCGTCCTCCCCGGTGAGAACCTCAACCTGGACTGCTACGAGAGCACCACCGGCGCCCGCTGCGCCGGCAGCTGGCCCAAGGCGGCCACCCGCGGCCCCATCTGGGGCGTCCCGTCCGCGGACGGCGCGGTCCGCAACATCTGCACCGAGAAGGCCTGCTGGGCGCTGGACGGCTCCGCCACCACGCTGCCCCCCAACTTCGTGGCGTACCTGGCCGCGAACCCCGTCATCGCGCTCTCCTACACCCCCATCCAGTACGGCAAGGCCACCGCGTACGGCACCAAGGCCGCCTGGGTGATCACCAGCAACCGCGCCGCCTGCTGGGACATGGTGACGGACGCCAAGTGCGCCCCCGCCTACCCCATCGCCGTGAACTCCATGTACGCGCCCACGCTGGATCCGGAAGATCCGGACTGCCTCTGGACCAACGGCGACGACGGGATCATCCGCAACTGGAAGATGAGCTCCGGCGTCCAGGGCTGCGCCGGCGGCCCGCCGCGCATCTCCTTCAAGGCCTCCGTCTCCATCCCCCGCCTGGGCTGCGACCCCTCCAGCCGCGTCTACCAGTACAAGTCCTTCAAGTTGATCAGCCCCGCGCAGGGCGCGCCGCCCAACGGCTTCAGCTCCGCCACGGTGACGGTCATCAACTCCAACGGCGCCAACATCCCCGGGTGGATCAACCTCCCGCTGCCGGCCAACGCCACCATCGACCTCACCGGCCTCTCGGTCGCCGTGGCCGGTGACACCCCCACCTTCTCCGTGGCCGCGCCGGGCTTCACCAACACCAGCATCGCCCCGCAGGCGGAGTTCCGCGTCACCACCGGCTCCACGCCGCAGCTGTGCTTCGAGCTGGCCTACCCGTCCCCGGTCTGCCCGACCACCGCCGGCATCGCCGGCAACGCGGCGGGCCCGCCGCAGGCCACCACCGTCACCGCCAAGGGCTCCTACCTGCTGGATGGCGGCGCGGTCACCAACTACACGGACCAGGTCTCCCCGGTGAACGTGAGCATCGACCCGCCCAACGTCACCAACTGCGGCGGCTACCTCACCGCCACCGCGAAGACCTCCGGCGGCACGCCGCTGGACAACGTCCAGGTCTTCCTCCTCAACAACGCGGGCGCGGCGATCACCGACGGCAGCGGCAACCCGGTCTCCGCCTTCACGGACCTCTCCGGCAACGTCTCCTTCCCGGTCTGGGTCTCCGACTACAAGCTCCGCGTCACCGGCACCGCCAACTACACGCCGAGCACGATGACCGTCACCGCGGGCGGCTCGGCCACCACCACCGCCTCGGGCGGCGTGGTCATCTCCGGCACCGTCACCTCGTCCCGCACCGCGGCGGCGTCGGTGAACATCGTCCTCAACCCGGTGCCCCCGGCGGCCCCGGCGATCTCCCTGCCGGCGGCCGGCGCGCTGCTCGCCACCCGCACCCCGACGGTGAGCGGCACCTGCGTCACCGGCGCCACCGTCACCGTCTTCGAGGGCGCCGCCACGCGCTGCACCACCACCTGCACCGCGGGCGCCTTCAGCTGCGCCACTTCGAGCCTGGCGGACGGCAGCCACACCGTGTTCGCCACCCAGACCAACGGCTACGGCACCAGCGTAAGCAGCAACACCCGCACCTTCACGGTGGACGCCACGCCCCCCGCGGCGCCGGGCATCACCACGCCGACTGAAGGCCTGGCCACCAACAACCCCACGCCCACCTTCACCGGCAGCTGCGAGAGCGCCGCCACGGTGACCGTGTACGAGGGCGCCGCGGTCATCTGCAGCGCCACCTGCACCGGCGGCAGCTACAGCTGCACCGCCGCGGCCCAATCGGAAGGTCCGCACAGCTACACCGTCACCCAGCAGGACGCCGCGGGGAACACCAGCGCCGCCTTTGGCCCGCGCAACATCACGGTGGACCTCACCAACCCCGCCGCTCCGACCGTGGACGTCCCCACCGCCGGCGCGTTCCTGGCCACCGCCCTGCCCACGCTCTCCGGCACCTGCGAGAGCGGCGCCACGGTGAGCCTGTACGAGGGCAGCACCCTGCTCTGCTCCGCCACCTGCGCCAGCAGCGCCTACAGCTGCATCTCCGCGTTCCTCATTGACGGCAGCCACGACGTGCTCGCCCGCCAGAAGGACCCGGCTGGCAACACCGGCCCGGACAGCGCCCCTGTCACCTTCACCGTGGACACCACGCCGCCCGCGGCCCCCGTGTTCAGCTCGCCGGCCGCCGCCGCCCAGGTGAACGTCCCCGCCCCCACCTTCTCCGGGAGCTGCGAGGACTTCGCCACGGTGAACGTCTACGAAGGCCCGGCGCTCTTGTGCACCGCCACCTGCACCGGCGGCACGTTCAGCTGCACCTCCACCGCCGCGCTGGCGGACGGCCCGCACACCTTCACCACGCAGCAGGTGGACCGCGCCGGCAACACCAGCCCGCTGTCCTCCGGCCACACCTTCACCGTGGACACCGCGAGCCCCGCGGAGCCGGTCATCCTCCTGCCCACGGAAGGCTTCTCGATCAGCGACTCCACGCCGGCCCTCTCCGGCACCTGCGAGAGCGGCGCCACCGTCACCGTCTACGAGGGCAGCTCGCCCCTGTGCAGCGCCACCTGCGTCTCGGGCGGCTTCTCGTGTGACAGCTCCACCCTCACGGACGGCTCGCACGCGGTCACCGCCCGCCAGACGGACGTGGCCGGCAACGTGAGCGCACAGTCCCCGGTGCGCAACTTCATCGTGGACACCACCGCGCCGGCGGCTCCGGCCGTCACCGCGCCGCTCGCCGCCTCCTTCACCGCGGACACCACCCCGGCGCTCTCCGGCACCTGCGAGACGGACGCCTCGGTGAGCGTGTACGAGGGCAGCACCCTGCTGTGCTCCGCCACCTGCGTGGGCGGCGCCTTCACCTGCACCAGCGCGCTGCTGACCGACGGCAGCCACACCGTGTTCGCCCGCCAGACGGACGTGGCCGGCAACGTCAGCATCGACGGCGCCACCCGGCAGTTCACGGTGGACAGCACGCTGCCCACCGCCCCGGTGCTGGTGGAGCCGAGCGCGGCCTTCACCAACGACACCACGCCCACCGTCTCCGGCACCTGCGAGACCGACTCCACCGTGAAGGTCTACGAGGGCGCGACGATGCTCTGCTCCTCGCTGTGCGCGGCGGGCGCCTTCAGCTGCGACAGCTCGGCGCTCTCCGAAGGCAGCCACACGATCATCGCCCGCCAGACGGACCGCGCGGACAACGTCTCCGGCGACAGCAACGGCCTGGTCTTCACCGTGGACATCACCCCGCCGGCCGCCGCCGCCATCAACGTCCCCGTCGAAGGGCTGGTCACCACCGACACGGCGCCCACCATCGCCGGCCGCTGCGAGCCCTTCGCCGCGGTGAAGGTGATGGAGGGGAGCACCCAGCTGTGCGCCGCCACCTGCCTGTCCACCGGCCTGTTCGTGTGTGATGCGCCGGTGCTCGCGGAAGGGCAGCACGTGATCGTCGCCGTCCAGACCGACCGCGCCGGCAACGCCGCCCCGGCCTCCGCCGCGCGCACCTTCACCGTGGACACGGAGAACCCGGCCGGCCCGGTCATCTCCTCGCCCGCGGCCGGCTCGTTCCTGGCCACCGCCACCCCGGTCCTCTCCGGCAGCTGCGAGAGCGGCACCCGCGTGCACCTCTACGAGGGCACCACCGCGCTGTGCCAGACCACCTGCAGCGCCGCCAAGTTCGCCTGCACCTCGAGCCCGCTCCAGGACGGCGAGCACACCGTGCACGCGCAGCAGACGGACTTGGCCGGCAACGTGGGCGCGGTGAGCGCCAGCATCAAGTTCACCGTGGACACGGCCAACCCCGCGGCGCCCACCGTCACCACCCCCTCAGGCGGCGCGCAGGTGTACGACGTGCCGGCCACCTTCTCCGGCACCGCCGAGCCGGGCAGCACCGTCACGGTGACGGTGAACGGGCAGACCGCCTGCACCACCACCGCGGACGAGCAGGGCCACTGGAGCTGCACCGGCACCGTGGCCCCGGGCGCGGCGGTGGTCTCCGCCTCGTCCACGGACGCGGCCGGGAACCGCTCGCCGGCCTCGCCCGGCATCGCCTTCACCCAGCGCGATGCGATCGACGTCCCGCGGATCCTCTCGCCCACCAACGGGGCGCGGGTGAATGGCCCCGAGCTGACCGTCTCCGGCACCGCCCGGGCTGCCGCCAGCGTCACCATCACGGACGACACCGGCGCCACCGTCTGCACCGCCACCGCCGGTGAGGACGGCGCCTTCCAGTGCACCGGCCAGGCCGCCGCGGGCGAGCGCACCCTGACCCCGCACTCCAGCTGGCGCACCTTCCAGGCGGACGGCGAGCCGGTGGCCATCACCGTGCTGATCGACTCCGAGTTCGGCGGCGGCGGCTGCGGCTGCAGCAACACCGGCGGCGCGGAGCCCCTGTTCATGCTCGCCTTCGGCGCGGCCACCCTCCTGGCGCGCCGCCGCCGCGCGCCGCGGAAGTAGTCACCCCGAGGCGTCACCGCTGAAAACCGGACGGCCCCCTGCGTCATGCAGCGGGGCCGTTCGCATTTTCGCAGAGGCTGCACCCAGCGGTGCTCAGTGGGTTGACAGCCGCACTCGGCGGCGGCCCGGGCCGACAATAGGCGGTACGCAGCACACCAACGATCTCTCCGGGGGCCCCCCATGTCCGTAGGCAGCATCAAGAAGTTCGGCGAGCAGTGGAACGAGGCGCGCAAGGACCCCAGCGACCGCGGCTACTCGGTCAGCTACGCCGAGGTGAAGCAGATGGAACAGACCCTTGCCGGCCCGGAGGGGAAGATCAGCGACGCGGGCTTGAAGGCGCTGGCCGAGCAGATCAACCAGGACACCTTCCTCACCGGCCCCGCCCAGCGCGAGGTGCGCGGCCTGTTCGAGGCGCAGCTGGGCACGGACCACCCCTTCGACGCGGTCACCAAGGAGGCGGTGAAGGCGGACTTCGCGATGCGCGCGGCCTCGCCGTTCAAGGCGCTGGCGGTCCCCGGCCGCGAGCTCAAGAGCGACCAGGCGCTGGGGGAGCTGCCCAAGTCGGTGACCAAGGCCCTGGGCGAGCTGGAGGTGGATCCCACCTTCTCCTGGGAGAGCTCGGAGGTCCGCAAGGCCAACCTCGCCGGGCAGGACGTGCTGATCGTCCACTACCTGAGCGACGAGGACCCCGAGGCGGTGCGGATCTTCACGCCGAGCGGGAGGGAGATCGCCAAGGGCGGGATCGACGACGCCATGGCTGGGTTCTTCTGGGAGCGCTGAGCTTCCTCGAGAGGGATGAAACTCCGCCGGTCTCGCGCACAGCCTCGGGGGCGCTCGGCGGTGTCGAAGGCCCCTGAGTACACTCGAGCGCAGCAAGCTCATAGGGCCTGGGAAACGGAAAAGGGCGCGCTCCTTCCCGCTCTCATGGAGCCATCGGAGGTGCGCTCCGGCCGCGGTGGGTTGCCGTGCCTTCGCTCGCAGGCAGTGGGCGCCCCCCCGTCCGGCTCCCCCAACCCCGGCTTAGGGGGCGGCCCCCTTGGACACCCAGTCGCTCAGCTCGAGCGGCGCGTCACCTCACGCGGCCCAGCTGAAGTGGGTCGTCACCGCGCTGGGCGCTCGAACGGTCAGCGCTCAACGCGGACCGTGACGAAGGGAGCAAAGAACGCCGTGAGAGGCCTCTCCGAGGCGCATTTCGGCATTCCCTGCACCAAACGTATCGGTAGGCGGGGCTCCCGCCGCGCAAGTGGCTCCCGTCAGCGGGAGGTGGCACGGCAGCCCGACGCGGTCCGAAGCGTTACCGCGGGAACCATGCGTGCAACGAGGCCGCGCACCCCAAACATCCCAGAGCCCTCAGAGCCCTCAGGCGGTGGTGGGAGATCCACCGGTCTCCGCGAACCTAGTCCTGCGACGGGGCGTTTTCGATCAGAAGTGCTTGCGCCAGCCAGGACGATTTGATCGAACGTCGGGATGCGACCTCCCGACGTTGTGCTGAAGCTGAAGGCCGCCGACAAGCGGCGGCTGAAGGTGCTGAGACGTGGCGAGATGACCGCTCGCAAGTGGCTCCGACTGCAAATCCTCGAGTTGTTGGGGCGTGGTCGCCAGGTTCAGTCCGTGGCCGAGGGGCTCGGGACCTATCCCCGCGTGGTCCGCCGAGTACGGGACGAGTACATGGCGGGAGGCTTGGACGCGGCGTTGAACGATCGCGAGCGGCCGAATCGCCCCAAGCCGAGGCTGGACGACGCACAGCGGTCGAAGGTTGTTTCGATCGCCTGTAGCGACCCTCCGGAGGGTCAGTCGCGGTGGACCCTTCAGATGTTGGCGGAGGAAGCGATGAAGAGAGGCATCGCTCCGAAGATCACCAAGGACGACGTGCAGAAGGTGCTCAAGGCCCACCACCTCAAGCCGTGGCGGGAAAAAAATGTGGTGCGTACCGAGATTAGACGCCGAGTACGTGGCCCGGATGGAAGACGTGTTGAGGTTGTACTCGGCACCATTGAAGAGAGACGAACCGGTCGTCTGCTTGGATGAGCGCCCAGTCCAACTGCTGGACCACAAGCGCCCGCGGATGCCTCCTCGACCGGGGCGGACCGCCCGGTTCGACTACGAATACAAACGAATGGGCACAGCCAACGTTTTCGCGATCGTTGCCCCGACGCGAGGGATCCACCTAACTCACGCAACGGCTGACCGAGCGGCCGGGAGCTACGCTCGCGCGCTACAACTCATCGCCCGAAGGTTTCCACGCGCGAAGCGAATCCACCTGGTGCAGGACAATCTGAGCACGCACTCCGAGAACTGCTGCATTCAGGCGCTGGGCCCGAAACGAGGTCGGCGGCTCTGGCGCCGCTTCCGAGTCCACTACACGCCGAAGCACGGCAGCTGGTTGAACATGGCCGAAACCGAAGTGTCGCTCTGGGGCAGGGAGTGCCTGGGGGGAAGGCGCCTCCCCACGCTCGAGAGGCTGCAATGTGAGACCGCAGCCTGGAATCACCGGGCTAACGCGCTACGGCGCACGATTACCTGGAACTTCAATGTCCGAGCTGCTCGAACCAAGTTCAAGCTCGACGGTCGTTAACCCGACGTCGTAGGACTAGTAGTTTTTTTGGGTCGATCGCCAGTTCCCCGCTCAGGCCGAGCGAAGTCGAGGCCCGTTGCCTGGGCGCCCGTCAACGAAGCCTGGCCCGAGCGGAGCCGAGGGGCTCGGGGTGAGCGGGGGTCGGATCGCCCGGTCCTAGAGCTTGTCCCGGAAGGTCTGCTTCAGGTCTTCCGGCAGGTCCCCTTCGAACACGAGCGAGCGGTCGCCCTTGGCGGCGCCTGCGCCCTCGCCTTCGCGGTGCAGCCGGGCGTGCACCTTCCCCTTGCCGGGGACGCCCTCCAGCGTGATCTGGCCGCCGGAGAGATCGTAATTGCCGCCGAAGGTGCGGTTCTTCGATTCGTCCCCGTAGACGCTGTAGAGGAAGCGGTAGGTCCCGTCGAAGAAGAACGAGATGAAGCGGTCCGGCGCGCCGGCGTGGCCGGCGAACCAGGTCCCCATCACCGTGGCCTTGCCCTTGTCGAACTTGAGCTTCTGGGTGAGCCACGGGCCGTTGAGGGGCTTGCCCTCCGAGTAGAAGACGATGTCCGTGATGCAGACCGGGGCGTCGAGATCCTCGGCGGGGAAGATGTCGAGCACCTCGAGCGAGAAGCGCTCGCCGCTGACCGGGGCGTTGAGCTGCACGGCCTGCTGCCCGCGCTGATCCGCGAGCGAGAGGTTCTGGCCGCCGGTGGGCCCCTTGATCCCGAGCTTCTTCACCCGGGAGAACTGCTCGAAGGTCTTCTCGTCGAAGCCGTTGCCCGTGTAGACGCGGATCTCGTCGATCTTCACGGGGCCCTTGAAGCCCACCGTGAGCGTCTCGCTCAACGCGTCCCCGGTGGGGCTGCACCAGACGGTGATCTCGCGCCCGTCCAAGAGGTTCAGCGGCTGGTAGAGCGTAGGGCGCGAGTCTTTCTTGAAGTAGCCGCTGGCGACCATGTAGCCGATGGGCGGGGCGGCGAGGACGGCGGACGGGACGACCAGGAGGCTCAGCAAGAGCAGGCGTCTCATGGGCCGCATGATGCTACGAGACCGCGCCCCCCTCCAGCTTGGGCCGGGATGATCTGCGCCGGGACGCTGTTGAACGTTCCTTGACAGGCGCGGCGGCGGCGGCAATGACCGCAGGCCGCCGAAAGGGACCTCACCCATGAGACACCTGCCGCACTTGGCGCTGGGCGCGCTCGTCGCGCTGAGCGGTTGCCGCAACGGTTGCAACGGAGAGTCGGGCGAGGACGCCGGGGTTGACGCCGGCCCGCGGGAGCTCGCGGAGAAGGAGCCCAATGACCGGCCCGAGCAGGCGCTCGCGCTGGACGGCTCCTCCATCGTCACCGCCACGCTCGGCGCGGACCCCACCAAGGCGGACGAGGACTGGTACGCGCTCACCACCACCAAGGTCAGCACCGCGGACGTGAGCGTGACGGGGATCCCCGGGACGGACCTCACGCTCGAGGTCTACGACACGGACCGCAACCGGCTCATGCAGGTGAACAGCGAGGGCGAAGGCAAGCCGGAGCGGATCCCCAACCTCGCCGTGCGCGGCAAGGTGCTGGTGCGCGTGGCCGCGGCGAAGAAGGGCACCGGCGGGGCGTACTCGCTCACCGCGCTCTTCTCCGAGGCCCCGGCCGGGTTCGAGCTGGAGCCCAACGACCGCGCGGTGGACTCCAACGCCCTGCCCCTGGGCCAGTCCGTCTCCGGGTACATCGGCCACGCCGCGGATGAGGACTGGTACCGGTTCGAGCTCGTGCCGGGCGGCGGCGACTTCGCGCCGGCGCCGAGCGCGCCGGACGCGGCCGCGGCGGTGGCGCCTGCCCCGACCCCGGCGCCGGTCACCCCGAGCCCAGCCCCCCCGGTCACCCCGAGCGGAGTCGAGGGGCGCCCGTCCGGAGCTGAAGGAATGGAGCCGGGCACCGCAGCCGAGGCCGGCCCGGTCGTGGACGCGGGCAGCCCGGCCGCGCCGATCATCCCGGAGGTGCCGAAGCTGGCGCTGAAGATCGACCTCACCCCGGTGGACGGGCTGCGGTTCGATCTCTCGGTGCTCTCGGAGGCGGAGGCGCCGCTGTTCCAGGTGAAGACCAAGGACGGCGAAGGCCTCTCCCTGCGGAACATCGGCGTACGGGCCACGGACCGGGTCATCTACGTGGTGGTGAAGAGCGCCTGGAGCGGGACGGGCAAGGACGCCAAGCGCGCGTACAACGCCCAGAAGTACTACACGCTCGCCGTGGCCCAGGAGGAGGGCAGCGCCACCGCGGAGCTCGAGCCGAACGACGAGCTGCTCAAGGCCACTCCCCTGCCCCGGGACGGCTACCGCGAAGGCTTCCTCTCGCCGAAGAACGACGTCGACTACTACGTGCTGAAGACGGGCGAGCCGGCGCTGGCGAAGATCCAGCTCACCGGCGTGGAGCGGCTGGACCTGGTGCTCTCCATGGTCAAGCCGTCCGATCAGCCGGGCGGCAAGGACGTGGTGCTGCTCACCGCGAACGACGGCACCGTGAAGGAGCCAGAGAGCCTCAACAACGTCTTCTGCCCCGGGGAGTGCTTCTTCCAGGTGCAGGGGGCGATGAGGAAGGGGCCGGACGGGAAGCTGGTGCGGGACTACGAGAACTCCGAGCTCGCGTACCGGCTGAGCGCCACCGTGGTGCCGGACAACGGCAGCGAGGAGCGGGAGCCGAACAACACCTTCGAGCTCGCCACGCCGCTGGCGCTGGGCACGGCCGTGCGCGGCACCATCCACCCCAAGAAGGACACCGACCTCTACAAGCTGGACCTGAGCGGCAGGGTCGTCCGGACACCGATCAAGGCCACCCTCACGGGGATCCTCAAGGTCGACGTGGGGCTGTACCTCCACCAGGTGGACGAGGAGACCGGCAAGCTGTCCCTCGTCCAGACCTCGGACCGCGCGAAGGGCGAGGCCCCGGAGACCATCCGGTTCAGCGCCGAGCCCGGGGTCTACGTGCTCGAGGTCCGGGACGCCAAGAACCGCGAATCCAACTTCCAGGACTCCTACCAGCTGACCGTGGAGGAGGGAGAGTGAACGAAGTCAGCTTCCGGGCAGATTCCGCGTCAGCGAACCGTTGACAAGCCCGAGGGGGCGAACCTAATTTTCGCCCCGTCACGCGGTGGTAGCTCAGTTGGTAGAGCACGAGCTTCCCAAGCTTGAGGTCGTGGGTTCGAACCCCATCCGCCGCTCAGTAAGAAGGGCCTCGTTCCGGAGAGATGCCGGGACGAGGCCCTTCGAGCTTCTGTGCATCAGGGCCGGGTGATGAACGCCCTGATGAAGATCCTCTGCATCAGGATCTGGTAGGCCGGCGCGTCGAGCAGGCTTACGTGGACCTGCTTGACCACACCCGGCACAACCACGATGACGCGAGGCCACGACGTTGAAGGCGCATCCCGACGACTTGAAGCAGCTCTTGGCGAAGTTCGGGTACACGCCCTCCGCCGCCCTCGACTCAGGTCACGGACCCCAACTCTCAACCTTCTTCGGAATCGCGGAGGCGCTGGAGCCCGGCCTGGTGCTCGACGAGGACCGGATCGAGTGGCGGATCGGGATGGACCGGCTCCGTTTCCTCCTTTCCAGGTGGCAGCACGGGACACCCGCTGGAGCTATGCCCTCCTCGGAGTTGCTACGACTGGGAGCCATCGCCGAGTGCCGGTGGCGCGGACCGGCCCGCGGCGATCGCCGAGAGCTTCCCTTCATTCGCGATGCCGCCTTGAGGGGGATCGCCGAGCGCGACTTCGCAACCCTGGTCGCGGCTCGACAGCATGAGGAGATCAAGACCGCGATCATCATGGCTGGCTCGGTGATCGAAGCTATCTTGGCGGACGCGGTCGAGCGTGATCTCTCGAAGACGACCGCGGCGTCCACCGCTGTCCAGGCTTCGCGTGCGAAGAAGAATCCCCGAGTCTGGGGCAAGTTCAATGCCCATGACATCGACTCGTGGACACTCGCCCAGCTCGTCGCCGTCGCCGGTCCGGACGGCCTGAGGCTTCTCAGCGAGCGAGCGGAGCAGATGGCTGAAGTAGTGCGGGACTGGAGGAACTTCGTCCACCCCCGCAAGGAGCGCGATGCCACCGCCACCGCTCCGCTCGGCCTGAGCGACGCGAAGGCTGCGGAGGCGCTGGTCGAACGAGTTCTCGAAGAGATTCAGCGCACCATAACTCCATAACGCCCGGCGCCGTTCGCAGGCGTTCGATTGCACTCGTTACGCCATGACATCTCCATTGAGCGCGCTGGACCGCCGCGACATCGTCCTCATGCACCTGCGAGGAGAAGTCTCCTTAGCCGACGCCGCGATCAAAGCCGGTATCGCCAAGGCTGAGTTCAACGAATGGGTCAGCGGTTCGATGCGAGCGATCAAGGACTTCCTCAAGGACCGTGCGTCGACGGGAGCCCCCCTCAGGGACTTGGTAGAGGGTGTGACAGCAGCGATCGAACGCGCAGAGGCTGCCTGGGCGCTACTTGAGGCGAGTGGAACCCTCGTGCCCCACCTCGAAGAAACCATCTACAAGCACCTCGTGATCGAACTGCAACCGTTCTTTCTAGAGCGGATGCTCCTCGAGATTGCGAAGCTGTATGAGATCGGTCGAAAGGACGAGGTCTGTAGCCTCTTCTCTGCGTGCGCCGCGCTTGAACGGGACGTCAAGGCGATACCACCGCAAGGGTTCGTCAAGCGCTGGCCCTACACCGAGGGCGCTCTCCGCGAGATTGGTATCGATCCCGCCGCGACCACCGCGCTGTCCGATGCCGAGCTAACCGATCTGATCCTCGCCTACTTCAACCCAGCAGTTCAGGCGGCACACCAACAGAACGTACTGGACAGGATCAGAATCGGACGAAATGGGATAATTGCCCACTCATCCGCTCAAGCCATCGGGACGCTCCAGTTCGCGCGCGCAGACCTTGTCCCTCTGATCGAACTGGCCAAGCGCTTTGTCGGCGTCGTAGGAACGATCTACTTGGCGAGTCCGTGGATTCACAGCGGCCGGAATCACGTGGCAGCCGAAGCCGATGACGCTGCTTCCCGGCTCATCGAACTGTTCAAGGATGCTGGGATTGGTGAGTTCAGTGCGACCGACGAAAAGCAGGTGCGCGCACGCCGACGATTCATGGATGAACGGCGAAACGAACGCCTACTTGAGTCGGGCGGAGATGAAGCAGCAAGCGATCCCCTCGGCATAGCAGGAGCCGATACCGACGCGCGGAAAGGTAACCGTTCAGGGCCTTGCGGGTGATCAGCGCTGGGCATGGATCCGATCAGCTCCTGCAATGGCGTTGGCGGAGCGGGGCTGGCGGGAGGCGTGGGAGTGATGATCTACGGGGCGGGTGGCCGACCCCCGCGACCTC
>JBGATB010000065.1:0-47488 GCA_044229415.1 Myxococcaceae bacterium
CGTGGGGCCCTCGACTTCGCTCGGGCTGAGCGGACGGCTGACGTTTCTTGCCTTGATTGATCCGCCCAATGGGCGGCGGCCTCACTACGCTCGGGGTGAACGGGGGAGGGGCTCAGGGCTCCGGCGGGACGCGGAAGTCCGCTGGGTCGAGCGAGAAGCGCTTCATCCAACGGTGGATCTGCATCCGGGCCTTCTTGAGCTCGGCGGCCACGGCGGAGACGTTGCCGGAGTGCTTCTTGAGCAGCGCCTTGAGCCGCGCCTCCAGGTCCGCGTCGCTGCCGGCGTCCAGCGCCTGCTGACCTCCCGGGTCCGCCTCGCCGAGCTCCTCGCCCAGCTCGAGCACGGGCGAAGGAGAGAGCGTGGCGGCGGCCACCACCGCGCGCTCCAGCTCGCGGATGTTGCGCGGGAAGGCCGCGGCGAAGAGCCGGCGCGCGGTGGCGGTCCGCAAGGAGAGCTCGGCGCGGTCCGGGAGCTGGCGGGCGAGGATGGCGGAGAGCACCACGCCCAGGTCCTCGCGGCGCGCGCGCAGGGGCGGCAGGCGCAGGGTGAAGCCGGAGAGGCGCGCGAGCAGGTCCCCGCGGAATTCGCCGGTGGCGACCATGGCTTCGAGGTCCCGGTGGGTGGCGGCCACCACGCGGACGTCCACCTTCACCGCGCGGGTGGCGCCGAGCGGCAGCACCTCGCCCTCCTGCAGCGCGCGCAAGAGCGCGGCCTGCGCGTCCCGGTGCAGCTCGCCGATCTCGTCGAGGAACAGCGTGCCCCGCTCGGCGGCGCGGATGAGGCCGGGCCGATCCTCCAGCGCGCCGGAGAAGGCGCCCTTGCGGTAGCCGAAGAGCTCTGAGGCGATCAACGCAGAGGGGATGGCGCCGCAGTTGACAGGGACGAAGGGGCCGGGGCGCTTGGAGAGGCCGTGCAGCGCATTGGCGATCAGCTCCTTGCCGGTGCCGCTCTCGCCGCGCACGAGCACCGGCAGGGCGGAGCGGGCGAAGGCGCGCAGGTCCGCGAAGGTGGCGGCGAGCTGGGGGATGAGGGTGGTCAGCCCGCTGGTGCCGGGCTCGGCGGCGGACTCGAAGACCTGGGGCGACGAGGGCTCGGCGAGGCAGCCGCGGCGAAAGAGCAGGAAGCAGCGGCCCACTTCGATCAGCGCGTTGTCCTCCAGTGTGGTGGCGCCGGTGATCGGCTGGCCGTTCACGCGGGTGCCGTTCTTGGAGCCGCAGTCGCGCAGCGTGTAGCGGCGGTCCTCGTAGCGCAGCTCGCAGTGCTCGGAGGAGATCCGCTCGTCCGCCAGCTTCAGCGCCAGCACCCCGTCGGGCTGCAGCTCGTGGCCGCGGTGCTCTCCACGGCCGAGCCGCACCGCCTTCAGCCCCTTGAGGCAGATCCGCAGGCCGGGCGCGCCCAGCTTGTTGCACTGGAGCACGACGAACAGGTGCGGCTGCGGGACCGCGTTCTCGCCGAAGGTCGACTCGTGGCTGCCGGTCTGGGTGGAGGTGTCCGGGCTCACGGCTTGACGCTCGCGTGCGCGCGCTGCAGGAACGGCGCGTAGCGGGGATCCTTCTTGAGCAGCAGCAGGTCGGTGTCCTCGGCCAGGTGGGAGATCTCCCGCGGATCCAGCCCGTTCTCCAGCATGGCGTCCAGGCTGGCGAAGGCGGCGTCCGGCTTGCCGGCGCGCGCCTGGACGCAGGCGAGGTCGTAGTACACGCCGCCGATCCGCCGGTGCTTGGGCCCCCACTTCTTCTTCTGCGACGCCAACACCTGCTCCAGCAGCGCCAGCGCTTCAGGGTAGCGGCCTTGGGAGTTGAGCACCTGCGCCAGCGCGTGGCGCGAGCCCACGGTGATGGGGTGCTCCATGCCGAGCACGCGCTCCCGGGTGGCGATGCTCAGCCGGTGCTCGGCCTCGGCCTCCTTGAGCCGCCCCACCATGCGCAGCGCGTTGGCGTGGTTGTTCAGCGAGTTGAGCGTGTCCGGGTGCTCCGCGCCGAGCACCCGGCGGCGCGTCTCCAAAATCTTCGCGTTGAGCGCCTCGCACTCGGGGAAGCGGCCGAGATCGTAGAGGTCGTTGGCAAGCGAGCCCATGGTCTGGAGCGTGTCCGGGTGGTCCGGGCCGAGGATCTTGGTGCGGATCCCCAGCGCCTCGCGATCCAGCTTCTCCGCGTCCGCCACGCGGTTCTGCAGCTGGTAGGTGGAGGAGAGGCCGTTCATCGCCCAGGCGGTGTCCCGGTCTTCGTTGCCCAGCGCCTCGCGGCGGGCCGCGAGCACCTCCAGCCAGAGCTGCTCCGCCTCCTTGAGCTTGCTCTGCTCGTGGAGATCGTCCGCCACGTTGCCCAGCGAGACCAGCGTGGCCCGCGCCTTGGGGCCGAGCACCCGCTTGCGCGCCTCGTACGCCTCGCGGTGCAGCGCCTCCGCCTCGGCGAAGCGCCCCTGGTCCCGGATGGCGTTGGCCAGCGTGTTGAGGGTGAAGAGCGTGAGCGGGTCCTCGCGGCCGAGCGCGCGCCGCTGGTCTTCGAGAGCGGCCCGCGCCACCCGTTCGGCGTCCGCGAAGCGCCCCTGGCTGAAGAGGATGGAGGCGTTGCTGCTGGCCAGGCGCAGGGTCTCCGGGTGGTCCTTGCCCAGCTCACGCTGGCTGGTGGCGGCGGCGCGCTCGATCAGCGGCTGCGCGGCGCGGTAGAGCCCCAGCTGCTGGTAGACCTCGCCCATCGTCTTCATCAGGCGCGCGCGCAGCTCCGGGTCTTCCGCTAGGCCGGTCTCGATGTCCCGAGCGCCGCGGTCGAGGATCTCCCGGGCGGTGACGGTGCTCCCCTTGGCTTCGCTCGGGTCCACCAGCGTGAACATCCCGGTCATGAACTTGGCCACGCGCTCCGCGGCGGCGGCCTCGCGGTTGGCGCGGTCTCTCTCCGCGACCACCCGGCGGACGGCGATCGCGCCGCCGACGCCGAGCGCGATCACCGCTGCGCCCGCCACCGCGAGCGGCCGGGCGTTGCGCCGCACCCAGCGGGTGAGCAGCTCCCGGGTCGAGTAGGTGTGGGATTGGACCAGGCGCCCGGTCTGGAAGTTCTTGAGCTCGTCCGCGAGCGCCTTCGCGTCCGGGTAGCGCTGCGCCGGCTCGCGGGCCATCGCGCGGCCGACGATGGTGGCCAGCTCGGACGGAACCTGCGGCTCGCGGGAGAGCAGCGCCGGAGGCGGGCCGTGGAGCACGCCGTCCCCGGTCGCCTTGCCCGAGGCGTCCCGGTAGGGGGCGGCGCCGCAGAGCAGCTCGTAGAGCAGCGCCCCCAGCGCGTACACGTCCGTGCGGCGGTCCACCGGCTCGCCGCGCGCCTGCTCCGGGCTCATGTAGAGCGGCGTGCCGAGCACCGAGCCGGCGCGGGTGAGCGCCGCGGACTCGGGCGAGGGGAGGGCTTCGTCCTTTGGCTCGTCCGCGGCGGTGGAGTGGAGGTCCTTCGCCAGCCCCCAGTCGATCACCACGGTGTCGCCGAACTCGCCGAGCAGGACGTTGGAGGGCTTCAGGTCCCGGTGGATGACGCCTTCCCGGTGCGCGTAGGCGAGCGTCTCGGCCACGCTCACGAAGGCGGGCAGGAGCGCCAGCCGCTCGCGCAGGCCGCCGGCGCGGGAGATCGCCTCGTTCAGCGGCTGGCCGTGCACGCGGCGCATGACCAGGTACGGCTCGCCGGACGCGCGGCGGGCCAGCTCGTAGACGGAGACGATGCCGGGGTGCTGCAGCCGGGCGGTGAGCAGCGCCTCGCGCTCGAAGCGGCGCAGCGCCGTCTCGGTGCCGTGGAGCGCCTCCTTCACCGCCACCTCGCGCTTGAGCACGAGATCGCGGGCCACGAAGACGCGCCCCATCCCACCGCGGGCGAGCTCGCCCACCCACTGGTAGCGGGGCGGGAGCTGGGCGGAGCTCACCTGCACCGGCTCGGCGGGCGGCTCCGAAGGACTCTCACCAGAGGTCGCGCTGCGGGTCAGCTCACCCATGGGCGCGCAGAGTAGCAGGGCATGCCCGCTACAGCTTGGCCTGCACTGCCTGCGCGCGTGCGCTCAGGTGGCCGAAGCCGTCCCGCTGCGTCTGCTCGAGCAGCTCGGTCAGCTCCTTGCGGGCCTGAGCCTTCTGCCCCAGCCGCGCGCGGGCCGCGGCGTGGGAGAGGGTGAGCTCGTACCGGAGCGCGGCGGCAGGCTTCTCCGCGAGCAGCACCTCCAGGGCGGTGAGCCCCTTGCGTGCGTCGCCCAGCTGGGCCTCGAAGCGGGCGCGCCCCTGGCGCGCGACCTCCTTGGCGCTGGGGTTGCTGGCGCGCTGCTCGAGCAGCTCCAACGCCTCTTGCGCCCGCGCCTTCTCCCCGGCGGCGAGCAGCGTGGTGAGCAGCATGTCCCTGGCCTCGAGCTCATCCGCGGCGGAGCCCTGCTTCGTCCACCCAGCGATCGCCGCGCCCAGCTGCTGCTCCGAGCGGGGGAAGTCTCCGGCGTAGTAGGCGAGCAGGCCGCGCGTCTGGGAGAGCCGGAGCTCGTCCTCCAGCTTGAACTCCACGCTGAGCTTCTCGCGCTGCTCCATGAGCGCGCGCGCCTCGGAGACCTTCCCCTGCTGGCCGATCAGGCCGATCAGGATGTCGAACGCGCCGGCCTTGAGCGCGGGCTCGCCGATCTCGTCGATGGTGGTGAGGATGTCCTCGAAGGCCTTGCGCCCCTCGGCGAGGCGGCCGCGCGAGGCGGCGATCATCCCCAGGTTCCCCAGCGCGCGCACGCGCATGCCGCGCTCGCCCAGCTCGGTGGTGAGGGTGACCACCTCCTCGAAGAGCTTCTGCGCCTCCTCCAGGCGGTCCAGGTCTTCGAGGCAGCGCGCCATGTTCTGGAGATTGACGCCGACCTCGGCCATCACCTGGTTGCGGCGGTTGAGGGCGAGCGCCTCTTCGTTGAGGGCGAGCGCCTGCTCCGGCTTGCCGCGCCGGCGCCAGATGACCGCCTGCGAGGTGAGCGCCGCCGCGAGGTTGGTCTCCTCGCCGAGCTTGCGGTCCAGCGCCTCTGCTTCCTTGTAGCGGGCGAACGCGCCGTCCAGGTCCCCGCGGTCCCGCAGCACGTGGCCCTGCGTCAGCCGCGCCATCGCCACTCCGAGCGAGTCGGAGCTCTCTTCGAAGATCCGCGCCGCGACCTCGAGCTTGGCGAGCGCCTCGTCCCGCTTGCTCTGCCAGGTGAGCACCTCCGCCTCCGTCATCCGCGCCCTCGCGGCGAGCAGGCGCAGCCCCCTCAGCTCGGCCTGGGTGGCGGCGCGGTCCGCCTCCGCCTGTGCCCGCGGAAAGTCGTTCATCTTCTGGAGGAGCTCGGCGATCTCGAAGGTGACCCGGGGATCATCCCGGTCCGGCCCTTCGAGGGCGCGGAAGCGCTCCAGCGTCGCCAGGCCATCCTTGAGCGCGCCGGAGTACTGCTGCGCGCGCGCCAGCTGGAGCCCGTGCTGGAGGTTGTCCGGGTAGAGCGTCCAGAGCGACTTGTAGATCTCGATCGCCCGCTTCCAGTCCCGCTGATTGGAGCGGTAGAGGGCTTCGATCACCGCGCGCTCCTCGCGGGGCAGACCGGCCGAGAGCTGGAAGGCGCGCTCCGCGGCCGCCAGCGCCGGGGCACGTGCGCCCAGCGCGAGCAGGGTCTTCGAGAGCGCGGCCTGGCCAGGCGCGAACTGCGGCTCCAGCTTCACCACCTCCTCGAAGCGCTCCCTGGCGCGGGTGAGCTCCACCGCCGCGAGCGCGCGCCGGCCCTCCGCGTAGGCGCGCGCGGCCGGGAGCGTGGCGGGCAGGAGGGCCCGAGCGGCCGCGCTGTCCGCTGCGGAGGGTGCGCTGGCGCTCAGCCCCGGACGAAGCTTGTCGCTCACCGAGGAGATCCATGTGAGCAGCGCCTTCTCGGCGCCGCTGCCGCTCGCGGTGGCCACGGGCGTCCCCAGCGCGGCGTCGTAGAGGCGGACGTCGAGCCGGACGGTGCGGGCCTCGCCCTCGCCGAGCGCGGTGAGGGCGCCGGCGAGCACGAAGTCGGCGCCCACCGCCTTGCGGAGCGCGTCCAGCGAGGCCTCGGAGAGCTCGGAGGCGTCCGAGAGCTTCGGGTCCGCGCCGGCGAGCACATCCGGAGGGACGGACCGCACATCCTGGGTGGCGGTCAGCTCGGCGGAGAGCAGCTGGGAGGCGGCGTCAGCCAGCCAGCGCGCCTCAGGGCCAGGGGTCAGGCTCTTCAGCGGGAGCACCGCGAGCACGCGCCGCCGGGCCGCGGCGTCCGGCGTGGGCGCGGGCGCAGGGGTGTTGGGCTTGCGCTGGAGGTAGAGGACGACTCCCGCGGTCGACGCCAGCACCGCCGCCGCCGCCAGGGCGAAGAAGCGGCCGTTGGAGCGTGGCCGGCCCGCGGCGGGGCGGTCCCCTCGGAGCTGGGCGAGCAGCTCGGCGCCGCTGCGCGGCCGCGCGGCGGGCGAGCGCTGAAGCAGCGCCGCCACGGCGCTCGCCCAGGTCTGCGGGAGGTCCGGCACCAGCGCGCGGAGATCTGGCGCGGGCTGGGTGAGCCGCAGGGAGGCGGTGGCCAGCGCGGTGGGGCCGTGGAAGGGCAGCTTCCCGCTGACCATCTCGAACGCCACCACGCCGAGCGCGTAGAAGTCCGCCGCGGGGCCGACCGGCTCGCCTGCCACCTGCTCGGGGGCCATGTACGCCGGCGTGCCGAGCAGGCCTGCGCTGCCAGTGGCGCGCGCGGCGTCCTCGCGGCTGGAGCGGGCGAGGCCGAAGTCGGTGAGCACCGCCTGGGTGGCGCCGCTCGCGTCCTGGCGGAGGAAGACGTTGTGGCTCTTCAAGTCCCGGTGCAGCACCCCCACCGCGTGGGCCGCGTCCAGCCCGTGCGCGAGCTGGGCGAGGAGCGTGCCAGCCACCTCCGGGGACAGCTTGCCTTCGCGCGCCAGCCGCTGCGCCAGCGTCTCGCCGGTGAGCAGCTCCATGGTGAAGAAGGGGATCTCCAGCCCGTTCGCCCTGTGCAGCCCCACGTCGTGCACGCGGCTGACGTTGGGGTGGGTCACCTGGCGCGCCAGCGAGAGCTCCCGCCGGACCACCCCGAGCGACTCCCCGTCCGCGGCGAGGTCCAGCCGGACCGTCTTGAGCGCCACCGGCATGGAGAGGAGCTTGTCGAAGGCCTCGTAGACCTCGCCCATGCCGCCCGCGCCGATGAAGCGGGAGATCTCGTAGCGGTCGGCGACCAGCTCCCCCAGGGCAAGGCTGGTGGCGACCAGCGGACGGACCGCGTTCGGTGAGCCGCCTGCCGCGGCGGAGAGCCAGGCCCGGCAGCGGTCGCATCCGTCCACGTGGAGCTCCACGCGGTCCACCTCTGGCGCCTCCAGCGCCCCGGCGAAGAAGGCGACGACCTCGTTCTCGCTCAAGTGCTCCTGGGACATGGGGCGCGCATGGTAGGACGCGTCCCCGTGGGAAGCGAGGCCGCCAGAAAGGATCGGACGCGCGCGCTCTGGCTCGAGGGGCGCTCGCGGTTCCCGGGCGTCCAGCTCGAAGAGGGGCGCTTCGCTTCGCACCTGGCCACGCTCGAGCGGCCCGGGGAGGATCCGGATCTCTACCTCGCCTGCGCCTGCGCCGCGGGAGACGCCGCCGCCCACCGGGTGCTCGAAGAGCAGGTGCTCTCGCAGGTGCCGCTGTTCGTGTCGCGGGTGACCACCTCCCCGGACGTGACCGCGGAGATCCGCCAGGACCTGCGGGAGCGGCTGCTCGTGGGCCGCGGCGATGCCCGGCCGCGGATCGCCGAGTACGCGGGGCAGGGGCCGCTGGGCGGGTGGGTGCGCGTGGCGGCGCTGCGGATGGCGCTGGATCGCGCCGGGGACGCGCGGCGCGAGGAGGCGATGGCCGAGGTCCCCGCGCTCGCCACCCCGGTGGACCCCGAGCTCGCCCTGCTCCGCGAGCGCTACCGGGACTCCTACCAGACCGCGCTGCGCGACGCGCTCGGGGCGCTCGCGGTGAAGGAGCGCGCGGTGCTGCGGCTGAGCGTGGTGGATGGACTGAGCATCGACGCGATCGGCCGCGCCTACCGCGTCCACCGCGCCACCGCCGCGCGTTGGGTGGTGGGCGCCCGCGAGCAGCTGCTCAAGCACACGTACGCGCTGCTCGGCGAGCGGCTGCAGCTGCGCGAGTCGGAGCTGCGCAGCCTCGCCACCGCCCTGCGCAGCGAGCTCCACCTCAGCCTGGGACGCCTGCTCTGAGCCCGCGGCCGCTCAGCGCTCGTCGGCGGCTGAAGACCTTCCTTGCCATTCGGACGCGGTGACAGCTCACGGCCTGGGCTCATAGGGGACAGGGATGGTTCGAGGTTCCTTCGCTGCGCCGCGGATGTTTCCCGCGGCGGCTGCTTGGGGCTCGGTGGGTAGTGGTTGCTCCTGCGAAGGCAGTGGGAGCTCCGCCGTCGTGCTTCGGGCGGGCAACGAAGTGCGTAGTGGGGAAGTTCTTCATGATGGCGGCATGAAGAACTTCCCCACTAGGGCCGGAGTCAGTTGGTGGATTGCTGAAGCCTTGCGTCGTAGACGGCCATGATCTCGCGGATGAACTGGTCAGGGGCGTTCCGGACGTCTCGCCAGGTGAAGCGCAGCACCAGCCAGCCGAGTAGCGCCAAGCGCCGGTCACGCGCTCGGTCGTTCTGAAAGGCCTCTTTGCTGGAGTGAAACATCCAGCTGTCCAGTTCCACGCCGAGCCGCACCTTCGGCCACGCCAAGTCCAATTCTGCGACCAGGTTGGTGCCCTCGAGCACCTCGTGGTGAAGGTGCGGCTTCCGCGAAGTCGCCAGGCCCAGCTCCATTGCAAAAGACTCGAGCTCGCTGTCGGTGATCTCGTCGTTCTGGGCGTACTCCTCGAGAAGCCTCCGGAGGCTGGCCGTGCCCCCTCGACCGCGCCCTTCGCGATCGAGCACCTCGCGGATCCAGTAGGCATTCCGGCGTCGGACGCGAAGCGCGGACTCGAAGGCCACGCGGAGATCAACGGGCGTGAGGACCGTGGAGAGATCCACGAGTGTTCGGCCTACGCGTGTGAGCCGTAGCGATTTACGACTCATCACGTCGCTTGCATCCAGTGAACGCGATCGCCAGTAGGTGACTCCCTGTGGCGGGTTGCGCTTGAGCGCCCAGGGTACGCGGACCTGGAGAGCGGTGGGCTTTGGTACCGTGATGCCCTCCCGCTTTGCTGCGGAGTGATGTGAAAGGCACGCCTCGGGACCGGCCGTGAGCAGCGCCGTCATTGCCAGTTGATCTGCCGAAGCTTGGCGCGGACCCACGGAATAGATTCCGGAGCCCAGGGGCTGCCACAAGCCCCGCTCCAGCCGACTCTGGATCTGGTTCCGACTGAAGCCTGCCGAGATGCACTGCTCGGCACTCACGACGCCGAACTGATCGCCCGCGAGGGCCAGCACCGCTCGTTCCGCTCCCATCCCCACCCCTCCACGCCCACGTTCAAAGCCGGATGCTTCGCTCCGACCTCTAGCAGTCGGCCCTGACACTGCGCCGCTCCTTAGTGGGGAAGTTCTTCATGACGGCAGCATGAAGAACTTCCCCACTACGAAGCAGGCACCGCCGCCGAGCTCCCGCCCAGCTGCAACGAAGCCGCTGCCGCCGCCGAGGCTGGAGCTACGCGCCGCGGGAGAGGGCGTGGCGCTGCGGTGGAGACCCTGAGCCCACTCAGTCCCTATGAGCCCTGTGCATCGCGAACGGCGCACAGGAGTCATCGAGTTCCAGCGCTTCAGCCCTGCGCGACCTGGGCTTTAGCGCGCGCGGCGGACGGGCGGCCTGTTGCGAGCGGAGAGCCGCGGCGGCGCCGGAGCCACGGGCGCAGCGAGCGCATCGGCCGAGGCGAAGCCGGCGAAGAGCTCGCCGGTGAGGTACGCGCGGGTGGAGGCGCTCTTCACGCGCAGGTAGTCGTTGAGCAGCTCGCCGGTGGGGGCGCGGTGGACCGCTGGCGACGCCAAGTTCGCCTTCGCGCGGGTCACGCCGGTGCTGGAGCGGTGGATGAAGGTGAGGGTGCCGTCCGGCTCTATCTCCTCCACCACGCCCACGTGGGTGAGCCCGTCGTTGCGCAGGCCGTCCCGGTTGCGGTCGTAGGTCTCGCGGAAGAAGACCAGGTCTCCGGGGGCGGGCGCGCGCCGGTGCAGCGCCCCAGCAGCGTTCGCGGTGCGCCAGATGCCAGTGACTCCGTTGTCCCGCAGGAGCACTGGCCCGGCGAAGAGGTCGATGTTGGCGGCCTGGAACGCGGCGCGTGCGAAGCCGCTGCAGTCGTCGGTGAAGCCGGACTTGGCGAGCGTGCTCTTGCCCACCAGCGCCTGGGCGCGGGAGAGGACTTTCAGCCGCACCGCGGCGCGCTCGCGGGCGCTGGCGGGAGAGGCCTCGGCGCTCGCGGCCACGAGCACCACCAGCCATCCCGCCAGGAATCCGCGCCCCATTCGGATCGCAAGCTGCGCACGGGGTGGGGCCCCGGGAACCCCGCCCCGGGAAGGATGTGCAGGGGCCGACGATCAGGGGAGTGCGCGCCTTCTTCAGCTTTAGCGCGCTCCCTTGAAGATCCGCAGCAGCACCCAGAGCGACGGGCCCAGCACGGGCAAGCCCGCACCGAGCGCGATCAGGAGCAGCCGCAGCGTGCGCGCCGGGGCGGCGGCGCTGCGCAACGTCAGCTCGTCGACGACGAGGTACGGGTACTGGGAGAGCGCCCAGCCCACGAGGATGAACGTGGTCTGCGCGGAGACCGCCACGCGGGCCAGCCCGTAGCGCCGGCGCCAGAGCGCCCAGAAGGCGAGCAGCGCGCAGCCCGCGGTGGTGGCGTGGAAGGGCCAGGTCCACGCGCGCTCGGTCAGCCCGTGGAAGACGACCGGCGCGCCCTCGCGGGAGAGCGCCCCGCACAGCAGCGCGAGCACTCCCACGGCGACCCCCGCCCCCAGCGCGCGGCGGCGGAAGTCCTCGCGCAGCGCCTCCTCCCGCGCCTCGTAGGCGAGGTAGGTGGCCGCCACGTACGCGCACAGCCCCACCGCGAAGAGCCCCACGCCGAGCGGGAACGGCCGCAGCCACGGCGTCCAGAAGCTGCTCACCACCGCGCCGCCGCGCTGCTGGATGTCCCCGGAGACGATCGCCCCCACGCAGGCGCCGAGCATGAACGGCGCGGCGACGCTGGCGATGGAGAAGACCAGCCCCCAGCGGCTGCGCGCGCTCGCGCCCGTGAGCTGGCTGCGGAACGCGAAGGCCGAGCCGCGGAACACCACGCCGAAGAGGAAGAGCGTGAGCGGGACGTGCAGCGCCACCGAGACGAGCGCGAAGGCCGGCGGGAACGCGGCGAAGAGCAGCACCACCACGAGGATCAACCAGACGTGGTTCACCTCCCACACCGGCGCGACCGCGGCCTCGATGGCCGCCCGCTGGGCGCCCTTGCGCGGCCCGCTGGCGAGCAGGTCCCACACCCCGCCGCCGAAGTCCGCACCCCCGAGCAGGAAGTAGAGGACCAGCGCGGCGACCATCGCGCCGGCGATGACGAGGTCAGCTGGCACGCAGCACCGTCTTGGCCACCTGCGTCCGCAGGAGGTAGAGCACCATCGCGCCGAGCAGCACGTAGAGGACGGTGAAGAGCCAGAACGGCGCGGCCAGATGCGGGAACGGGGTGACCGCCTCCGCGGTGAGCAGCTTGCCGCGCACCACCCACGGCTGCCGCCCCAGCTCCGTCACCAGCCACCCGGCCTCCAGCGCCACCAGCCCCAGCGGGCTGGCGACGAGCACTGCGCGCAGCCAGATCCGGCCGGTGGGCAGCCGCCGGCGCAAGAGCGCGAAGCCGAGGAGCGCCGCGGAGAGTGCGGCCAGCGCCATGCCGCAGCCCACCATCACCTGAAACGCCAGGTGGGTGGCGAGCACCGGCGGCCACTGCGCGCGCGGAAAGTCATTCAGCCCCTGCACCGTGGCGTCGAAGTCGCCGAAGGCGAGGAAGGAGAGCCCGCCCGGCAGCTCCAGGGCGTAGCGCACCTCGCCGGTCTCCAAGTCTGGCAGCCCGCCCAGGTGCAGCGGCGCCCGCGCGCGCGTGTGGAAGTGGGCCTCGGCCGCGGCGAGCTTGAGCGGCTGCTGCTGTGCCACGTGCTTGGCGGAGAGGTCCCCCGAGAGCGGCTGCGCGAGCGAGGCCAGGCCGCCCACCGCGAGCGCCAGCGCCAATGCGCGCCGGTGGAAGCCGCTCTCACCGTGGCGCAGCAGCGCCCACGCGTGGATGCCGGCCATGGCGAAGCCCACCGCCGCGTAGCAGGAGAGCAGCACGTGCACGGTCTCGTGCAGCCAGGGCGGGCTGAACATCGCCGCCAGCGGATCCGCGCTCGGCGCCGGCAGGTTCATGAAGGCGTTCACCAGCGTGACGAAGAAGGCGGAGGCCGCGCCGCTCACCGCCACCGCCACGCCGGAGAAGAGGTGCAGCGCGGGCGACACCCGCTCGCGCCCGTAGAGGTAGATGCCCAGGAAGATGGCCTCGGTGAAGAAGGCGAAGCCCTCCAGCGCGAAGGGCAGCCCCACCACCTCGCCGAAGCGCCCCATGAACTCCGGCCAGAGCAGCCCCAGCTCGAAGGAGACGACGGTGCCGGAGACCGCGCCCACGGCGAACAGCACGGAGGTCCCCTTGGCCAGCCGGCGGCTGAGGTCCAGGTACTCCGGCGCTCCCGTGCGGCGGTGGAGCACGTCGCTGAGCACCATCAGCAGCGGCAGGGCGATCCCCGCCGCGGCGAAGAGGATGTGGAAGCCCAGGGAGATTCCCATCTGCGCGCGGGCGTACAGGAGCGGGCTCACGGGGAAGGACCTTGCCCAAACCGGAGGCCTTTGCAACCGGGGTCGCATCTCCGCTACTCACCGCTCCCATGAATGCCCCCGCCCGTGAGCTCGCCCCCAGCCAGGTGGAGAGATCCACCTGGGTGCTGAGCCGCGGCGGCGCGCCGGAGCTGCACGTCACCTCCCACACGCCCAGCGCCGTCCTCGCGCCGTGGACGCTCCTGCTGGTCCACGGCACCGCGGGCCACGGCGGCTGCTACGACGCCTTCGCCCGCGCCGCGGCGGAGCGCGGCATCGAGGTGCACGCCCTGGACCTCCGCGGTCACGGCCGCTCCGGCGGGCGGCGCGGCGTCTTCACCTTCGAAGGGCTCCTCGAGGACACGGACGCGGTGGCCCGCGAGCTCGCCCAGCGCGGGCGGCCGGTGGTGCTCCTGGGCGCCTCGCAGGGCGGCGAGGTGGCCTTCCACGCCCTGGCGGCCTCGGAGGCGGTGGCGGGCGCGGCGTGCATGAACGTGCTGCTCTCCGCCGAGCTGCCGATGAACGCGAAGATCTCCCTGATGCAGGGGCGGCTGCTCGGCGCGCTCGTCCGGCTCGGAGGAGACCGGCTCAAGGTGCCGCTGCGCCGGGTGATCGACTTCGAGGCCGCGTACCAGGAGGACCCGGAGCTGATGCGCCGCAAGGGAAACGACCCGCTCTACGTGTGGCGCTACGGGCTTGCCAGCTACCGCTCCGTCTTCACCTACCGGCCGCCGCGGCCGGCCGCCGCCAACCAGAAGCCCGTCTTCGTCCTCGTGGGGGACGCGGACCCGCTGGTGGGCGCTGCGCACTGCCGCGCCTGCTACGAGCGGATGGGCGGGCCGAAGAGCCTCCACGTGATGCCCAACGCGGGCCACCAGCTGATGGAGTTCCACCCCACGCGCACGCTCGACGCGCTCTGCGGCTGGGTGGAGCACGCGGTGCTGCGCGGCCGCGCCGAGCCCTATGCCGTGCCGCCCGAGCCGGAGCAGGCCCAGTACCAGCGCTTCCTCGAGGACCAGCGCCAAAGCCACGCAACGGAGGAGGCGGGTTACCGGCTCTCCCCACTGGACCGGACGCTGGCGGCCGTGTCCAACGGCGACCTCGCCACCGGCGTGGAGTTCTTCCGCCACGTGAAGCGGACGCCGCGCGGCGCCTTCATCTCGTCCGTGGTGAAGACGATCGACGCGCACGCCTGGCCGGTGCTCGCGCCCCACCTGCCGGAGCGCAGCACGGAGGGGCCGCGCGCGCCGACGATGGCGGTGCTCGGGTGCGGGACTGGCGATGGCATCCACGCGCTGCTCGAGGCCGACCCGCGGCTGCGCGGGTGGCACCTCACCGGGATTGATGTGGACGCCGAGGCGCTCGCCCTGGCGCGGGCGCGTAGCTACCCGGGGAAGACGAGCTTCCTCCAGGCGGACGCGCGCGAGCTGGGCGGCTTCGCGGCGGAGGCGTTCGACGCCATCTACTGCCATGGGATTTTGGACCACTGCAGCAACCACCAGGCCGTGTTCGACGCGTGCCGCGCCGCGCTTCGACCCGGCGGTGTGCTGCTGGTGGTGACGCCGGATCGCAACTGGTCCACCTGGCTGCGCTTCATCGCCGTGGGGCCGCGCTTCGTGTTCGGGCTTGGACGCTGGTCGAACCTGCACGACTTCCGCCGCTTCTCGCGCCCGGCGGAGCTGGACGGGCTGGCGCGCAACGCCGGCCTGGAGCCCGTGCCGGACCCGGAGGCGAAGGACGGCCGCCCCTGGCGCCGCGGCCTGGACTACTCCAGCTCGCCGCTGACGCTGTTCAGGGCCGCGCGCGGCAAGGTGGCGCAGCGCCTGAAGCTGGAGGTCACCCCGGCTCGCTGGTGGTTCGGCGGCGGCTTCCGGGGCGAGTACCTCAGCGCCTTCCGCCGGGCGGGGTGAGCTACCGGTTCGACCGTTCGTCGGCGAGCACTCTGACCGTGGCAGCCAAGCGGATCGCACTCTCAGCAGGGCCTTTAAGTTTGCCGAATCCCCCGTGCTCCATCACCAGCTCGAACAGCAGTCGGATGTCTTCGGCCGCGGACTGTTGTTTTGTCGGGAAGAGGATTTCCCAGATCCCAAATTCATCCGGCCGTGCGAAGAATGATTCATACGCGGACCGGCGCCGCTGGGAGATTCCTTCCGGTTTGGGCTCGTACTCCGCCGTCAGTGTCTCTGCAGAATAGGAATCGGGATTGTCCGCATCGCAGACCTCGACCCAGTAAAGGCTGAAGAGAGACTCGACGGCGATCGTCCTCCATAGAGGTACGTCATTCTTGGGTTTGGGTCTTCGCCCCCGCTCATTCGGCACCTCAGGATCTCACTCTCTCGTCAACGCTGACCGCGCGGGGGATGACGCCATCTGCCCGGGCATCGTGAGCAAGAAATAGAATTCATCAGCTACTTCTCCTCTCCGGTCGGTTTCGGAAGTTTCACCACCTGCTTTCCGCTCAGCAGAACGTAGGCGCCTTCATCCATGACGGGAACGCGGATATCAAGGACGGTTCGACCCTTGGGCACGTCCCACATCCAAGCGATCTTTCCAGCTGAGTTCCAGGCAACAACCGCCACGCCCTTCGTCAATTGCACGGCGGCAATGAACTCTCTGCGGTAGTTGCTCCCAAGCGCAAGAACGTCCGACGCATCAATCCCATCCTCCGCGGTGCTCACTACGGCGCCGGTTCGTTCATCGGTGTTGATGGGTTTGAGCTTCCCTTCACTCCATCCCATTGCCCAGATGCTGCCCCATCTGTCGGTTCCGGGAACGCTGCCCGCGTGCAGTTCGGATTGGCCCACAAAACGTCCGGGGGCAGTCCAGATCCGCCGCCTTGACTTTGGGTCCCACGCGACGAGCTTCTCGTTGAGCAGGTAGGCGATTGAGCCTGTGGAAGTTCCAACGGGACCTGCCACGGTCGTCGCCGTTTCTGGGAAGGGATGAAACTGTGCTTCCCCAGCGCCGAGATCTCCCCAGATTCCCAATCCGTCGGTCCATGTCACGCAGAGGCGTTTGGAGAGAGCGCCTGGAGACCGGCAGAGGGTTGCAGAAAGCGGCGTTCCGAAACGACCCTTGACGGGGGGGCGTGTCAGGACCCGGGCGATCTGATTTGGCGGAAGGACGACGACCTTCCCGTCAGTCGTACCGAAAAAGGTGACGTCCTGCTCCTCGCCGAGGAAGACCCCTGGGGGCAGGACATTCGGAGGCAAAGGCAAAGCGACGGTGTCTTGCCAGGGCATTCCGTTCAGCGAGTTGAGCTCCTGGAAGCAAAACAACGAGCGGGGGCCGCAGGCATGCGGAATCGAAATCCCTCTCCGGAAGAACAGGGGCCTGCCGAAGTCGCCTTCCGGTCGTCGCCAAAGAAGCGCTCCTGTCTGGGGGGCGAGCGCCGTGATGCCACCCTTGGCGGACGAAATCATCACAGGCGCGGGAGGCCTTGCGAGCAGCCTGGCATCCGCAGCCTCCTGCACGTCCGAAGCCGAGCTCCAGAGGGGAGAGACCGAGGGCGTCACCGAAAGCAGCGCGGTCGTGACGAGGCCCAAGAATGTCTGCATTGCGCGAAAGCTACCGATTGTTCCTGGACTACTCCAGCTCGCCGCAGACGCTGTTCGGGGCCGCGCGCGGCAAGGTGGCGCCGCGCCCGAAGCTGAAGGTCACCCCGCCTCGCTGTGGTTCGGCGGTGGCTTCCGGGGCGAGTACCTGAGCGCCTTCCGCCGGGCGGGGTGATCTCCCCCCGCGCGCGGCCGTAGCATGGGCCCCATGCGCGCGCGTCCGGCAGGTCGCTGGCGGTACGGGGTGCTCCTGGCGGGGGTGCTCGGGCTGGCGGTGCTGTGGCTGCTGCGCCCCCCTCCTCCGGCCACGGAACCGCCGGAGCCCACCGCCTCCGCGCCACTCGCCCCCGCCCCCAAGACGCGTCCGCCGGAAACCGCGGCCGCGCCCGGGGCCGCGCCCCAAGCGCCCGGCTCGCCGGAGCCCACGCCATTGCCCACCGCGGACCGGCTGCAGCAGGCGCTGGAGGACTACCGGACGGAGTCGCTCTACCCGCCGGGCTCCCGGCCCCACACCCCTGGCACGCAGGCCAAGCTGCGCTGGAACGAGCCGTTCGAGGACGACAATCCGCTCGAGAGCGGGGACGAGGTGACCGGAGACACGTTCTACCGGTTCGGCGCGGACCGGGCGCACGCGCTCTACGGCGAGCCGCTCACCACCTGGCTGGAGGTGTGGCGGGGAGACCCGACGCACCGGCTTCCCGTGACGGTCCACCGCGCCTGGGTGCGCTCGCTGCAGCCGCCGGAGGAGGCGCCGCTGCTCGCGCTCGGCTACCGGGACGACGGCGCGGACGGCGACGCGCAGGCGGGTGACCTCCGCTACACGAACCGCTTCATCCCGGCGCAGCACCCGGCGTTCGCGGTGCAGCGGCAGGTGTTGATCTCCGCGGAGGTCTCCGCGGGAGGAAAGCGGACGGTGGTGAGCCGCGCGTTCACCTACTCGGCGCGGCGGGTGCTGGAGGTGCTCTCGCGCGCGGACGCGCTGAAGGACGGGAGCCTGGAGCTCTCCCTGGAGGTCCGCGCCGAGCAGGCGGGGCTCTACCGCTTCGAGGCGAACCTCCTGGACAAGGCCGGCGCGCCGGTGGGCTACGCGGTGCAGAGCTTCCCGCTCGAGCCCGGCCGCAACCGGGTGGAGCTCAGCTTCTTCGGCCGGCTCCTGGTGGAGCACGGGGTGGACGGCCCCTACCGGGTGAGCGACCTGCGCGGCTTCGTGCCGGATGCGACGACCGGACTGCCCCTGTGGTGGAGCGAGCCCGCGCCGTACGACACCCGGCCCTACCGCGCGTCCCAGTTCTCCGCCCGCGCCTGGGAGAGCCCGGAGAAGGCGCGCG
Organism: Myxococcaceae bacterium; assembly: GCA_044229415.1. Classification (GTDB taxonomy): domain Bacteria; phylum Myxococcota; class Myxococcia; order Myxococcales; family Myxococcaceae; genus JBGATB01. The sequence goes on from JBGATB010000065.1 coordinate 17,652, forward strand.
CGCTGGCCAAATTCCAGGAACTGCTGGACGCCACGCGCCGCGGCGAGGTGGGCGTCCCCGGCCAGAGCGGCGGTTGGATCGAAGTGGATGAAACAGGAAAGGCACATGTACGGCAGTGAGTGGAATGCGCGCGCTGAAATATTTCGCCGCCGCGCGCTCGTGCTCGCCCCGGTGTACGCCGCGTGCTGACAACAACAATTGCTGCGACGCCCCGTGACTTGCCGACAATGATGACAACTCCGGAGACTCTCCACCTTCACCGGCACGGAGGGTTTCCACATGCGGGCACGTCTCGTCGTGGTGATTCAGCTGGTCGCGGTGGTCGGAGCGCTGGCCAGCTCCGAGGCGGTGGCGGGGCAGTACATCCTCTACCTGCACGGCCGCTCGAGTCAGGGCTGGGGGCGGCCCACCGCCGCCGTCTCCGGGTGGACCAACGTCACGCTCTCCTATGACGGCAACGCGCGGCTGGCGAACGCGTCCGTGAGCGGCGTCATCCGGCAGACCGTGCGCACCTACTGCTCGGCAGACAACGCCTGCGTGATCGCCTGTCACTCTGCCGGGTGCCTGCGGACGCTCTACGCGGTGGAGCAGCTGCGCGCGGAGAAGGTGCCGCTCAACCTGCTCTTCGTGGAGGCGGCGGCCTCGGCCGCGGGCGGCACCCGCCTGGCGGAGCTGTCCACCAACCTCTTCGGAGATCAGCCGATCGACGAGGACATCCGCCGCGACAGCGCCCGCGCCACCACCGGCTGGGGCTACATCCAGGGCACGATGCCGCCGTCGGTCATGTACCACCTGGCCGGGCGCAAGGACTCCTGCGTCTGGTTCGTCTGCGGCAACTGGGCGCTCCCTCCGGGGAGCTGCGACGGGCTGGTCTGCATGGACTCGGCGGGCGGGGCGGCGCGGGCCGGCGAGTTCAGCGACGGCTGCGCGCTCGAGCGCAGCGGGCAGCTCTACCCCGGCCGCCGGTATGACTCCGCGCAGGTGGCCTGCAACGGGGCCAACAAGAACCACTCCGAGGTGGGCGACTTCGCGGCCAACGCGGTGAGGACGGGGCTGCAGTCGCGCTGACGTTCGTTGCGGAGCCGTAGGTCGCTCAAGCCGCGTCGACGTACGCGGTGAGGAACTCCGGGAGCAGGGTGCTCCTCAGCTCTGTCCGCCCAGGAGCGTACGACCCTGAGGAGCGCGGGACGGAAATCAGTTCGCCGTATTGCCTCGTCCCTGAACGAGGCCCGAGGCCTCGCGCTGAACCTCGAAGAGCACCCAGTGGTGCGCAGAGCGTTGATCGAGCAGGTACGTATGGCCGTCTCTGAAAGGCACCCTGGACACATTCTCGAGTTCGACGCTGGGGTTGGCTGTTTCCGCGTAGCGCTGCAACCCTTTCTCACCCAGATGGCCGAGCGACGCGGGTTGGTAGAACGCGCGGAAGGACACCCCTGAGCCGGCTTGCTCGAAGCTGAGATCGGCGACGTATGAGGGCGGTGGCTCGCGGTGGGGCGGGCCGGCTCTCCAGTGGGTTCCCGTCTTCACGACCGTCTCTTGCGTCGGGGAGTTGCGGAAGTCGGGAGTCGTTGCGACCCGGTAGCGAACCCGTATTTGCAGCATTCGGTGAAGCTCGACAGTGCCGAGGTCCTGCAGCTGACCCGGGCGGAGCTCAACCTTTCGCTTGAGCTGCTCGAAGCCGGGCACGGCACAGTACAGGTACCTCGCGATCGGAACGAGGTTCGGGCGCGTCTCGAAGTACCCGTTCGCATCCGTCCGGGCGGCTGTGTCGTTCCAGGTCGGGCGCGGCGAGAAGCCGCCGTTGACGGTATTCATCCGGATTCCATCGAACAGCAAAGAGACCGCGGCGTTCGCGATGGGGGCGCCCGCCGTGTCTTGGAGCCTCCCGACGATCCGGGCGCTCTGGTCCGGTGCGATGGGTGAGAGCGTAATCGTCCCCACGTCCGCTACGAGATCATCGGACGTCTTCTCCAGGTCAACCCTCGCAGGCTCGTAGCCGTCCAACACGAAGGTCACGGGCTCGAACGCACTCTCGAGCAGCCCAACGAAGAAGCCCTGATCCAGGATCTCCATCTGAGCGAATACGTCACGCGGATCGGCGCCTTGGTCTGCGAGCCGTACCTGACCGATCATGATCCAGCCGTGCCCGACTTTCGCCCGCTCCTGCAGCAGAGCGCTCAGGCGCCGCTCCAGCTCCGCAGAGACGGCAGGGAACGCCCGCGCCCGCTCGCGTGTCGGCTTCGGGTCGAAGGCGACCGGCGCTTGGGCTGTCGCGCGCGAAGGACTTGTAGACGGCGCGGAGGCGCACCCACCCGCGCATGCGGCCACACACAGCAACCGCAACATAGGAGCAGCGCGAACAGTCGCCATCGCGCCATCATGTCAGACCCGGAAGGGTGTTGAACCTGCCGCGGAACGCCCCGGGCTACGATCCTCCCATGGGCTCACGGCGTGGACTTGCGGTCTCCCTCCTGCTCGGCGTCACGGGTTGCCTGAGGCCCGCGCGGATCGAGGAGCCGGTGCCGAAGGCGGTTGAGGCAGCCGCTCACGCGCAAACGCCGCTCCCGAAGCAAGAAGCGGGGAGCTCCTGTCCGGACCGAGCGACGCAGGCACGGGCCGCGCTCCAGGCGGGCGACAAGGCCAAGGCAGACACCCTCTTCATCGAGGGGTTAGAGCGCTGCGGAATGGGCTATGGGTTTCTGGAAGGCGCTGGGATGGTCGCCATGTCCGACGGACGCACCAAGGTCGCGGTCGGGCGTTGGCGCCGCGCAGTGCTTTCGCCTGGAGCGTCGCGGGAGGCGGTCGCTGCGCTCATTGCAGTGTTACCGTCACTTCCTCCCAACCTCGCCAGCGAAATCCGTTCGCTTGGCACCCCGCAGCGCGCGATCTACTTCCCGGACTTCGTCCTGCAGTCCGCGTGGATCGAGCGAGTGATCTGCAATGGCGGGCCAATCGTCTCGAGCGCCCGCGATCCGAATAGACCCGGCGCGATGGTGGTCGAGTGTCCGCCAGGGCAGCAGCACGCCCTGCACGGCATCATCGAGCGGGGACCGATGACGTCTCCGGCCGAGACGGTTCCGTCCGGAACTCCGGCGGCGATCGCCCAGGTCCTTCCGAAGGTCTCGGGTCGCTTCGGTATTCATACAGCCGATGAGCTGCGCGAAGCGCTCCTGGAAGCAGCGCGAGAACCGAGTCAGTCCGCGAATTGGCTCCTGGGCTGGGTTGGTGACTATCCGACGTCGCTCAAGGTCGCGCGTGCGGTCCTGGTTGCCCAGCCAGATGACCTCGATGCCACGTTGACCGTGGGCAACCTCCTCACGAGGCTTGGCAACTACGACGAGGCGATCAGGTACTTCGAGAAGATCGATCCCAGCACGCTGCGCCTGCACGACACGCGGGCCGAAGGGCTGCGGCCCGCCCTGATTCACGTCCAGCTCTGTCTCGCCCTCCGCCGAGCGGGACGGCTCGGCGACGCGCTTCGGGAGTGCGAGCTCGGGCTCAAAGGAGGATCACCGGTCCAAGCCCCAGTCGCCATGGCCGAGGTGCTCTACGGCATGGGTCGCCCAGCCGACGCGCTCCATCAGATCGACTCTGCGCTGGCAGCGGCCCGCACCATCCGGAAGCACGACCCCGCCTGGCTGGCCCTGCGAGCGCTCATACTCCTGGACCTCGATCGCCGCGAGGACGCGCGCGCCGCCCTGAGCGCCGCTGGGGCCTCGGAAACCCTGTTCCTGCGCGAATGGCTCCGCGGAAGAGCGAGAGAACGAAAGAAGGTCACGCCGACAGAGGCGTTGCGGGCGCGTGACGAGGGCGAACGCTACGCGGCGAGCCTCATGCTCTCGTCCTGCGGTCACGTGTACCTGGATCTGGGTCTGCCGGATCAGGCGGCATCGTGTTTCACGTCATCCGAGCGACTCACCCGAGGACCGGCGGACGCCGCGAGGGTCCAGCACGAGGCCGAGACTTCGCCCCAGCGGGCGCTGGAACGGGCCAAGGTGGCGTTCAATCAGTCGCGCGATGTGAACCTCTCCGCCGCCATCGCAGAGTTGAGCTTCGGGGCCGGCGATCACAAGGCCGCTGTGCACTGGCTGAGTGAAACAGTTGCTCGCGATCCCCGGCATCCCACCGCGTCCAAGCTGGTCCCACTGGTATGCGCTGCGATCAAGGACCCGGAGTGCCTGCGCAAGTTCGAGCCGCCGAGCGAGATCGAGCTTCCGTAGCCAAAGCGTCGCTCAGGAGGCGTTGAAGCGGCTGAGTCCGTCATGGCGCACCGGCGGGGCCAACTACTTGGTGGCGCCCCAGTCCGAGAAGGTCTTGGGCGTCTTGAGCTTCACCTTGTCCGCCCGGTGGAGGACGAGCAGCCGCGGCGCGAGGAAGAGCGGCCGCGGCAGCTCCTCGTCGGTGTAGACGCCCCAGTAGTAGCGCCCCTCGGCCAGCGCCACCTCCACGCGCTGCTCGTGCGTGGCCAGGTGCGCCACCGGCGCGTCCAGCAGGTCCTGCGACTTCGCCACGGCGAGCCGGTAGCCCACCGCGCCGGCGGACTGCCAGGAGAAGGCCACCGTGAGCTCGGCGCCGGGCAGCGTGAGCTGGGCGTCCGCGGCCGGCGCGAGCAGCAGCTCCCTGGGCGGCGTGGCTTCGCAGAAGATCCGCCGGGCGAACCCGAACTCGCCCGCGGCACCCTCCGCGTCCTTGCTGGCCACCCGCCAGACGTAGAGCCCGGGCGTGGCCCCGCGCAGCGCGCCGTAGCTCCCCTTCACGTCCTGCACGTCGTACAGCTGCTGGAAGGAGAGGTCCCGGGAGACTTGGACCAGGTACCCCGCCGCGCCGGGCGCGGCCTGCCAGGCGAGCGAGATGGGTTGGTCCGGCCGGCAGACGAAGCGCGCATCCACCCCCGGCGCCAGGCTGGTGGGGAACGGCACCTGCTCGCGGACCACCGGCGCCGCCGCCAGCGGCGCCACCTCGCCCTCGGTTATCTCCACCCGCTTTGCGGCGGTGACGAGCGTGGCCTTGCCTTCGGTCACCGCCAGCTGGGGCCCGTGCGCGCCCTTGGAGATCCGGAACGCCACCGGCCCGCTCCCCTCCAGCTTCAGCTCGGCCCCCTCGCGCCCCTTCAAGGCGAGCCCGGTGGCCGCGGGGAGCGCGCCCGTGGCCTGGCCCTCCTCCAGCGAGAGCCTCCCTCCCGCGGCCAGCGTCAGCACCGCTCCCGGTTCGAGCAGCAGGTGCCCGCCCGCGAGGAACTCCAGGCGGGCCGTGCTCTGGGCCGCCGCGCGGACCGAGTCCCCGGCGCGGAAGACGCTGCCCACCGCCACCGCGCCCCACGCGGTCTCTCCGGCCCTGCGCACCTGCACCTGGCCGCTCGTCGCCGCGCAGCTGGCCACCAGCCCGGCGAGCACAGCCCGGGTGGCCGAAGGATCCGCGGCCGGTTCCACGCAGCCGGGCAGCGCCGCGGCGACACAGAGGGCGAGCGCGGGCAGGCGGCTCAAAAGGTCTCCCTCCCGCCGCGGTCCACCCCTCCGCCGAAGAAGCGCCCGGGCCCGGTGTCGTTGACGTCCAGCCCGGTGTCCACCGCCGAGTCCAGCGCCGGGCTGGTGGCCTGGAGCCGGAAGTCCGCGCCGGCCTGGAAGATGTAGAGCGTCGAGCTGGTGAGGGTGTTGGGGTCCCCGGCCACGCAGCCGTCCGCGGCGTTGAGGTAGAGCTGGTGGTAGTCGCGCTGGAGGAAGGTGCCGCAGCGCTCCACGGCCTTCTTGATGCTCTGGGTGAAGACGTTGTTGCGCAGCACGTGGCTGGAGCCCGAGCTGTTGTAGTCGATCCCGTTCTCGTTGGCGTGGAACGTGTTGTTGATGATCCGCGAGCCGGGGCACTTGATGTTCACGCCGTCCTTCACGTTGACGAAGAGCGTGGTGGCCACGTCCACGTCCGCGGTGCCCTGGCAGTTGGTGGCGACCAGCGCCTTGTGGGTGGGGCTCGCGGAGAACTCGCCCTGGCGGATGGTGAGGGTCGAGCCGAGCGCTCCATCGAAGGCGACACAGTCCCCCTCGCAGCGGGAGATGCGGGTTCGCAGCAGCGTGGCGGTGCCGCGCAGCGCCACGTCGTGGAAGTCGTGAAGGTAGACGTCGCTCATCGTCAGCGAGCCGCTCTTCAAGTCCACCGCGCGCGAGGTGTTGGTGAACTCCACGCCGCGCAGCGTGTGGTCCCCGCCGTTGTAGACCAGGTGCAGCGAGTCCAGGATTACGCCGGAGGGCGCAACGAGGTCCGCGTCGCTGGTGAAGGTGAGGGTGGCGGAGCTGACGATGGTCCGCGGCCCGTCGAACGTGATCACCTGGCGCCCGAAGGACGCGTTGGAGAGGCGCACCGCCTCCGCGAGCGACAGCTTCCCGTCCGCCCCCTTGAGCCCGCAGGAGAACGCGCCGTCGTCCGCCATCGACGAGGTGTCCACCACGCAGCGGTCCCCGGAGAGCAGCGGCAGTACCACCACGGTGCGCGCGGTGTAGGCCAGCTGGCCGTCCGTGTCCCGCACCGCCAGCCGCAGCGAGTAGGTGCCGGCGGTGTTGTACGTGAAGCTGGCCGTCTTGGTGGCGGTCCAGGCGGTCCAGGGCGGCGCGCCGGCGGCCGCGCCGGTGCGGTCCCAGCTCACGACCAGGTTGGCGGTCGCCGTCTCGCGGTCAGAAGAGCTCGAGGCGTCCACGGAGATGGAGCCGCCCACGATGATGACGGCAGGGTTGTAGGTGAACGCGGCGACCGGCGGCGAGGCGGTGGGCGCCACCACGTCGAACGGGTCGGACGTGCCGGTGAGCGCGCCCGAGGTGGCGGTGAGCGTCCGGCCCGTGCCGGGCGGAGGGCCGAAGGTGACGCTGCCGCTCCAGACGCCCGCGGTGAAGGCGGCGGTGACCGCCGTGCCCCCGCACGCGGTGGTGCAAGCCACCGTGCCCGCGGGCCCCAACGCGAGCGCCGCCGCGCCGGTGAAGGACGTGGCCACGTTGCCGAAGGCGTCCTCCGCGGTGAGGGTGACGGCCACCGGCACGCCCTGCGGCTGGAGGGTGCCGAGCGCGCCGAAGCGCAGCGCCACCGCCGGCCCGGGGGAGACGGTGGCGGCCTGCGAGGCGCTCCCCACGCTGCCGGACGCGGTGAGCGCCACCCCGCCCGCGGTGGTGCCGGAGAAGTAGAAGCTCGCCGTGGCGCTGCCGCTTGCGAGGGTGGCGGTGCCGCTGCCGGTGGCGCAGGCCGCGTCCAGGAAGAACGCGGCGCCCGCGGCGGGGCTGGCGCTCAGCGCCAGCGCCGTGTCGGCGGAGACGGGCGCCACGTTCCCGTAGGCGTCCCGCGCCTCCACGGTGAGCACCGCGGAGCAGCCGCCGGCGACGAGCGCGCGGGGCGGGGTGGTGAAGGCCAGCGCGGTGGGCGCGCCCGGCCGCACCGTCTGCGCCTGCTGCGCGCTGCTCAGGCCCGCCGCCGCCGCCGTGACGCTGACGCCGCCGGCCGCGGTGGCGCGCCAGTAGAAGGTGAGGTTGGCGCCTCCGGCGGCGAGCGTGGGGGCGCTGGACGCGGTGGTGCAGGTGGCGTCCGAATAGAAGGTGAAGCCACCCGCGGGCGCGGCGGTGAGCGAGACCACCGTGTTCGCGCTCACCGGCGAGGGGTTGCCGTAGGCGTCCCGCGTCTGCACGGAGGTGACCGCCGAGCAGCTTCCGGCGGCCTGGGACTGCGCCGCGGTGGTGAAGGCGAGCGCGGTGGGGGCGGCGGGGATCACCGTCTGCGTCTGCGACGCCCCGCTCACCCCGCTGGCGCTGGCGTCCAGCGGGGTGGCGCCCGCGGCCGTGGCGCGGAACCAGAAGGCGGCGCTGGCGCTGCCCATGGCCACCGTCACCGAGGAGACGGCCGCGCCGCACCCGGCCGCCGCGTAGAAGGTGACGCCGCCCGGGCCAACCAGCGCTACCGAGAGGTCGCTGGCCGCGGCGGACGCGTTCCCCGAGGCGTCCTGCAGGGCCAGCGTCACCGGCCCCGCGCAGGCGCCGGCGGGGGTGGTGAGCGGGGCGGAGGAGAACGCCAGCTGCGCGGGCGCGCCTGGCACCACCGCCTGCGTCTGGCTGGCGGAGGTGAGCCCCGGCGAGCTGACGTCTGCGCTGAAGCTGCCCGCGAGCGTCCCGCGGAAGTAGAAGCTGCCGGTGCTGCTCCCGCCTGGGATGGAGAAAGCCGTGGCCGAAGTCGAGCAGGTGGGGTCCGAGAAGAAGCCCACCCCGGTGGCCGGGTTGGCGGCGAGGCTCACCTGGGTGGAGGCGCCCACCGGCGTGGCGTTGCCGAAGCTGTCCTGGGCCTGCACGGTGAGGACGGCGGAGCAGGCTCCGGCGGACGCGGTGCGCGGCGCCGTGGTGAAGGCCAGCTGCGCGGGGGCGGAGGCGGCGGTCACCGTGGCGGTCTGGGTGGCGTCGCTCGCGCCGGCGGTGGAGGCGGTGAGCAGCGGGCTGCCCGCCACCGTGCCCTTGAAGTGGAAGGAGACGGCGCTGCTGCCCGCGGCGAGCGCGCGGCCGGTGAGCTGCGTGGCGCAGGCGGCGTCCGCGTAGAAGGCGAAGCCGGCGGCGGGGGAGGCGGCCAACGCCACCGTGGCGGCGGCGGGGCTCGGCGCGGCGTTGCCGTAGGTGTCCTCCAGCTGCACCGTGGCCACCTGCGAGCAGGCCCCCGCGGTGAGCGTCTGCGGCGCGGTGCTGAAGGCCAGGCGCACCGCGGCGGCGGGGGTGACGGTCTGCTGCTGGGTGCCCGCCGCGTAGCCGGTGGCGGAGACGGTGAGCACCGGCGTCCCGGCGCGGGTGGAGCGGAAGTAGAGCGTGGCGGTGGAGACGCCGGCGGCGAAGTCCAGCGTGGCCAGCGGCTGGGCGCAGGCCGCGTCCGAGTAGAAGCTGAGCCCGGTGGCGGGGGCCGCGGCGAGGTCCGCGCTCAAGGGCGCGCCGGGCGCGCTCGGGTTGCCCAGGCCATCTCGCGTCTGCACGGTGAGCGCGGCGGAGCAGGCGCCGGCCACCGCGGTGCGCGGGGGCGTGGCAAAGGCGAAGGTGCTGGCGGCGGCGGCGGAGACCGTCTCACCCTGGGTGGCAGTCCCCAGGCCGCCGCTGGAGGCGGTCACCGTCACCGGGCCGCTCGCCGTTCCGCGGAAGAAGACGGTCGCGGCGCTGGCGGCGGCGGGCACCGTGGCGCTGCCGGCGGCGCTGGTGCAGCCGGCGTCGAGGAAGAAGGCGAAGCCGGCGGCCGGGCTGGCGGCGAGCGCGGCCGTGGTGGCGCTGCCCACCGGCGAGGCGTTGCCGTACGCGTCCTGCACCTCCAGCCGCAGGGCCGCGGAGCAGGCACCGGCGGCCACCGTCTGCGGGGCGCTGGTGAAGGCGAGCTGGGCGGGCGCGGCGTGGGTGACCGTCTGGGCCTGGGAGGCGCCGCTCACGCCGGGCGCGGAGACGTCCGCGGTGACGGCGCCAGCGCGGGTGCCGCGCAGGAAGAAGCGGGCGCGCCCGCCATTCAAGGGGACGCTCGTCGCCTGCGTGGCGCAGGCGGCGTCCGCGTAGAGCGTCACCGGCACCCCGGAGGCGGCGAGCGACACCGCGGCGGGGCCGCTGGCCACCGGGTTGTCGAAGGCGTCCCGCAGCTCCACCGTGAGCTCGGCCGAGCAGCTGCCCGCCGCCACGGTGCGCGGCGGGGAGGTGAAGGCGAGCTGGCTCGCTCCGGCGCCGGAGATCGTCTGCGTCTGGCTGGCCGGGAGCAGCCCGCTCGAGGCGGCGGTGAGCGCGTAGCTGCCGCTGCGCACCCCGCGCACGTAAAAGGTGCGGGTGCTGTTGCCCGCAGCGAGCGTCACCGAGGTGACCGCCGGGCCGGCGCAGGCGGCGTCCTCGTGAGCGGTGAGGCCGGCGGGGCTGGAGGAGAGCTGCAGCGGCACCGCGGCGGGCCCGGTGATCGCATTGCCGAAGGAGTCCTGCGTCTGCACGCCCACCAGCGCGGAGCACTCGCCCGCGGCGAGCACCTGCGAGGCGGTGACGAAGGCGAGCTTGGTGGCAAAGCCCATGTCCCGCACCAGCAGCCCCTGCTGCGCCGGCGCGAGCGCGCCCTGGCTCACCGTCACCTCGTAGCTGCCGGCGGTGGAGCCCTGGAAGTAGAGGGACGCCTCGCCGGCCGAGTCGAAGGAGACGGCCGTGGCCGGCGCGGCGCAGGCGGCGTCGCCGAAGGCCGTAAGGCCCGCCATCGGGGCGAGCGCCACCGCGCCGGTGCCCGCGAGCGAGGTGGCGTTGCCGAACGCGTCCTGCGCCGCCACCACGGCCCGGGTGGAGCAGGCCCCCGCGCTCAGAATCTGCGGCGGGGTGAGGAAGGTGAGCCGGCTCGCCGGCCCGGGGACCACCGCGTGGGCCTGGGAGGCGGGCCGCAGGGGCGCGCTCTCCACCGTGAGCGCCAGCGGGCCCGCCGCGGTGGCGCGGAAGTGGAAGGGCAGCGCGCTCGCGCCCGCCGGCAGCGTGGCGGAGGAGAGCGGCGAGCTGCAGGCCGCGTCCGAGAAGAGCTCCACCCCGCTGGCGGGGCTCACCGTCCATTGCAGCGACAGGGCCGCGGGCGCGGCGGCGCCCTGGCCGAGGTCATCCAGCAGCGAGAGCTCCACCCGCGCCGAGCAGGCGCCGGCCTGCACCGTCTGGCTGGGGGTGGAGAAGCGCAGGGCCGCGGGAGGGCGGGGGAGGACGGCGAACGGCGTGGAGCTCCCGGCGCCCGCGGCGCTTTTAGCGCTCAGCGCGTCCGCGGGGTGGGTGGCGCGCACCTCCACCTGGCCGCTCCAGCGCCCGAGCGAGAAGGTGACGGTGCGCGGCACCACGGTGCCGGTGAGATCTTCGAGCGAGGTGTCCCCGCTGTAGGCGGTGACCACGGCGCCGGTGCCGTCCACCGCTTCGATGCTGACGGAGAAGGGGGTGAAGGCCTGCTGCGTGGGCGGCAGCGGCGCGAAGCGGAAGCCGGTCACCAGCTCGTTCAGGCGCGAGACGGAGACCACCCGGTAGGCGCTCTCGAGCGTGAGCTCCAGCCCATCCGCGCGCGTCACCGTGAGCGCCCACACGCCGGGCCCGAGATCCTCCGGCACCACCGCGGAGAGCGATCCGTCCGCGCGCAGCGTCACCTCGCGCAGCCAACGGTTGCCGAGCCGGGCGCGGTAGCGCCCCTCGAGTCGGCTCTGCGCCGGCGCGCCGAAGTCCGCGAAGAGCTCGGGCGCCAGCCGGTCCGCGGAGATGACCACGTGGACGCTGCTACCCTCCGGTCCACGGTCAGGGTGGACTCCCCGCAGCACCGGCGCGTCGGGCAGGCGATCTCTGCACGCAGCGCTGGCCAGCAGCACGGCGGGGAGCAGCAGCCTGAGCACGCGCGAGGAGAGCACCCGGCCCTCGAGGATATTGCCCGCGGCGCCCCGCTCCCACGTGGGGGAAGGCCGCACAGCTGGCTACGGAGTGGCCTGTGCGCGCGCAGTGAAGGAGGGGAGCGTCAACGGCTGGGCCCGCACCTCCCACTCGCCCGCGCGGTCCGCGCGCAGGAAGAAGCCCGCCTCGGCGCTGCCGGCGCGCAGCGTCACGCTGTGGGACGAGGTGGCGCAGGCCGCGTCCGCGTAGAGGGTGAGCCCCTCTCCTTCCGGGAGGACGAGCAGGGAGATCTCCTCGTCCGCGGCGACCGGGGTGGTCTGGCCGCGCGCGTCCAGGCTGCGCAGCGCCACCGGCCCCGCGCACGCGCCGACCGGGAGCGGGAGCGCCGGGAGCGACAGGGAGAGCGCGGCGGGCGGCGCCGGGAGGACGTCGAACGGGTTGGAGCTCCCCGTCAGGCCGCGCGCGTCCCGGGCGGTGAGCACGTCCTGCGCGGCCGCGGCGTCCACGGTGACCTGCCCCAGCAGGGCCCCCCGCACGAACGGGCCCAGCGTCACGGGCGCGAGGCCGCCGGCGCTGTCGCCCACCGTCACGCTGCCCTCGTAGCCCTCCACGCGCTCGCCGGCCCCGTCCACCGCCAGCAGCGAGACGGTGAAGCTCACCCCCGCGCGCTGCGCGTCCAGCTCCTGGAACTGGAAGCCCGCCACCGCGTCCACCGGCGTCACCGCGCGGTAGGCGCCGGCGAGCGAGGCCTCCTCGCCGGCGGGGGAGCGGACGACGAGCGCGTAGCCGCCCACGGGCACGCTGGCCGGGACGGTGGCGGCCAGTCCGCCCGAGGGGAGCAGCCGCACCTCCTCGAGCCAGATGGGCGCGCCGTCCAGCGCTTCGGCGCGCAGCTGCGCGGTGAAGGTGGCCTCGAGCGCGCTCTTGCGGCCATCCGCGAAGTCCGCGCGCACCTGCGGCACCAGCCCTTCGCCCTGGATGGTGATCGCGGTCCGGGCCCCGCTCGCGCCGTAGTCCGGGGTGACGCTCAACGGGTGCAGCGCCGCGGGCGCCGCGTCCCGGCAGGCGGTGGCGGCCAGCAGCAGGAGCCCGGCGAGCGCGCGCGCGGGGCGCATCAGAGCACCCCGAAGCGGTAGCCCAGCTCCAGCCCCAGCCCGGCGGTCTGCACGCGGAACAGGGTGGCCTCCATGGGCGCGAAGCCGAGCGAGAGCTCGACGAAGGCTTGCCCGGGCCCCAGCGCGGCGCTCGCGCAGAGGAAGCCGCCACCCCCGGCCGCCCAGCGGTTGAGGACGGTGGCGGTGGCCGAGTCCCGCACCTGCGCGTAGGTGAGGATGGCCGCCGGCCCGGCGACGAGCGAGAGCCGCCGGCTGGCGTAGAGCTCGTACCCGCCGCGCAGCACCAGCGGCACCAGCCGCGCCTCCACCCGCGTGGAGAGCTCGCCGGTGGGGTCGGTGAGCGTCTGTGCGGTGGCCGAGTAGCTGGCGGAGAGCCCCACCCCCACGTAGTGCGAGCCGAGCCGGATGGGCGCCCAGGCGTCCAGCCCCAGCCGGAAGAGCGCCGCGCCCTGGAGGCTGTGGGTGAGGCCGCCGCGCGCGCCGAGCAAGAGGCGCCCGGGCGCCACGCGCACCGGGATGGTGAGGTGGGACTCGAACGCGCCGCTCTTGTCCACCACGCGCAGCACCCCGTCCCCTTCGTCCGCCTGGGCGGGCGCCACGTAGGTGGCCTCGTAGACGCCGGCGCCCACGGGGGTGAGCGGCCCGAGCGTGCCGGCGGAGGGGACGGCGATCAGCTGCGCCCCCTGCAGCGGCATCCCCGCGCCGTCCTTCACCTCCAGGCGCACGCGCCCCTCGGTGCGGCCGTCCGCGGGCAGCGGATCCGGCGCGAAGCGGGCCGCCACGCTGCGGGGCACGGCCGCCGGCTGCAGCTGGTAGTTGAGCCGCGCCGTCACCCGCGAGCCGGCCGGGCCGGCCATGGCCACCAGCTCCACCAGCCCGGCGCTGGGGAACTCGGCGGGGGCGGTGAACTGCGCCTCGTAGAGGCCGCCGCCCTTGTGGGTGAGCCCGGGCACGGGCTGGCCGTTGGCGGCGAGAGACACCTCTTGATCCGGCAGCCCCAGGCCGGTGGCGTCCTGCACCAGCACCGCCACCGGCGCGGTGGAGCGGCCGTCCGCGGGGAGCGCCGTCGCAGGAGGGCGGATGAGGACGCGCGCCGCGCCGGGCAGGCCGAGCTGGAGCTTGGCGGCGGCGCTCGCGCTGGGGTCTCCCTCCACCGTGACATTGAAGGAGACCTCCTTGGCCGTGGTCCCCGCGGGCGGCACGTAGCGGTAGACGTAGCGCCCGCGCTCCGCGCTCTGGAAGGAGAGCTGCCCGCCGGAGGCGGTCACTTTCAGGCGGTCCGGCGCCACCTGCGCGCCGCCCAGCTCGTAGAAGAGCTCCAGCCGGGCCCACTGCCGGCCGTCCGCGAGGATCGCGTGCGGCACCACGCTGGCGATCAGCCGGTTGTAGGGTGGCACCAGCACCTCCACCGGCCGCTTGCCTTCGGCCCCGGAGGCCTCGCGGGAGATCGCCTCCACCTGCCGCACCCCGGGCGCCACCGGCGTGGCGACGCGGGCCACGCCCTTGGCGTCCGCGGTCACCGGCCCGTAGTCCCCGTCCGGCGTGCGCACCACCACCTGCGCGCGGGGGCGGACGGTGGCGGAGATGTTGGCCAGGCCGTAGAGGGGGATCCGCAGGAACTCGATCGGCGCGTCCGGGCCGGTCTCCCGCCACACGCCCACCAGCACCAGCTGCGGGAAGCGCGTGGAGGGCGGGACGTAGGTGGCGCGGTACACGCCGCGCTTCACCCGGGTCACCTCGCCGAACTGCCCCACGCTGGCGATGATGCGCAGGGGAAAGTCCTCGGCGCCTTCGGCCTCGTCGAGCTGGAGGGTGACGCCCACGGACTCGGTGCGCCCGAGCACCACCGGCCCCTTGTCCAGCGCCAGCGAGGCCGCCGCCGCGCTGGCGGCCCAGGCAGACGCGAGCAGCGCTGTCGCCAGCCCGCTGGCGCGCGTCATGGCGTGGAGGCTCGCAGTCGCGCCGCGGCCGCCCGGTGCGCGGCCTCCTCGGCGCCGTTGCCGCGGGCGCGGGCGCTCGCCGCCAGCGCGTCCAGCGTCTCCAGCAGCGGTCCCACCCGCGCCGCCAGCCGTGGATCCACGGGGCGCAGCGCGCGCGCCGCGATCAGCACGTCCACCGCCTCGTCACCGCCCGGGCCGGCCAGCCGCCCGGCGCGCAGCCGCGCGTCTGCCGCCTCCAGCCGCTCGAGGAAGGCGCGCTCCGCCACCTGGCGGGTGGTGGCCGCGTAGCCGCCCGCGCCGACGAGCAGCGCGGCGGCGAAGAGCGCCGCGGCGAGGCGCGGGCGCCGCCGGGCCGGGCGTGGCGAGGCGGCCTGGACCGGGGCCGCTCCGGGTTCGCTGGGGCTCGCGGCCTCGGCCGGCGGGCTGGGCAGCGCCGGAGGCGGCGAGCCGGGCAGCGGCGCCGGCGCGAACTGGGTGGGCTCGAGCACGTCCTCCCCGGGAGGAGGCGGCGCGGGCGGCGGTGCGGCGGCGGACTCCACCGTGTCGATCGCGAAGGGGACGAGCGAGGGGGCCGGCCGGATGTGGGGCGGCAGCGGGGTGTGCTGCGCCAGCGTCTCGATGATCCGCTCCGTGCTCGCCTTGGCGCTCTCCTTGTGCGCGAGCGCCTCGTGGAGCGCGCCGCTGGGCGTCTCCTGCGTGTCCATGGCGTTGCGGGGCTTCTTGGAGGGCACCGGCGCCATGAGGATCAGCCGCCCGAGCACGCCGAGGTCCGGGTGGCGCTCGGCGGGGTTCTCCTTGAAGCAGCGCTCCAGGATCGGCGCCAGCTCCGGGAACTCGTCCAGCTGCGGCGGCACGGGCCAGGCCACCTTGAGAGAGAGCAGCGTGTCCGCGTCCGGCGCGACGAAGGGCGGGACGCCCGAGAGCAGCTCGGTGATCAGCGCGCCGAGCGCGTACTGGTCCGCCGCGTCGTCCAGGGCCTCGCCGCGCAAGAACTCCGGGGAGGCATAGGGCCCCGCCGCCTCCAGCGCCGCCAGCCGGTGCTCGGGCGAGAGCGGCCAGCCGATGTCCACCAGCTTGGCGCGGGTGCCGGTGGGGCCGTCCGGGAGGATGATCTTGTCCGGGCAGACCGAGCCGTGCACCACGCCCTGCTCGTGCAGCGCTTGCAGGGTGCCGCACAGCGAGACCGCGAGCGAGCGCACCTGCGCCTGGGGCAGCGGCCCCTTCTCCAGCAGCTCCGCCAGGCTCACGCCCGGCAGGTGCTCCACCACGGTGGTGGGGCGGCCGTCCGGCAGCGTCAGGACGTCCAGGCAGTTGGCGATGCCGAGGTTGCGCAGCTCCTTCCAGGCGCGGGCCCGGTCGACGAAGCCCTGGGCGGCGGCGGCGTCCTTGCTGAGGCTGGCCCTCAGGCTCTTGAAGACCACCTGCTGGCTGAAGACCTCGGCCTCGGCGAGCAAGGACTCGACCAACACCCCATCAGCGAGGCGGCGGATGACCCGGTACCCGAGCAGGTGCTCACCCATGGCGGGCGGAAGTCTAGTCGGCGCGCTCCGACCCCCGCTCCGTGGGACGGTGTGGGCTCACCGGCGCAGCGGTGGGGTCAGGGAGGGGCCGGCGCCGGCAGGCCCTGCGGCTCGTCCAGCAGCGCGGAGAAGGCCGGGGCGCCGAGCTTCAGGTCCGTGGCGGCGCGGCAGCAGAGGCGAAGCGTGGAGATCGGTTGGCCGAGCCGGCCAACGAATGGGACGACGATTTCCCGATCGTGCGTGTGGCAGTGCGGGCAGCAGCGTGAAAGATGCCAAAGCCCGGCGCCCTCGAGCGTCGAGCAGGTGATCTCAGCCATGGAACTCCCCCCGTTGTGACCGGGTGCCTATCTCGCGAATCCGGGGCGTTGGCTATCGTTCGCGCGGGCAGGGCCAGCCAACTGACAGGGGCGTTCTCGGACGTCCTGAGGACTCGAGAAATCGAGGAAGGGAAGCCCCGTACCGGCGGCCATGCGCCTACCGTTCCTTCTCTGTGGGTGGTTCTTCGCCTGCGCGCCCGCGCGCCCCATCCCTCCCTCTTCGCTCCTCGGGCCGCAGTTGGGGCCGGCGGATCGCACCGCGGTGCTGGTGGTGGCGACGCCGCACCTGCGCGAGCTCGGTCAGGCGCTCCGTCCCGAGGGAACGGGGCCGCTGCTGGAGCTGCTCTCGCGGTTCGCGCCCACGGCGATCTGCGTGGAGCAGCTGCCGGCGGAGTCGCTCGTGGCGTTGCAGGCCCGCGGGGACGAGCCCGCCCGGGACGTGCTGGAAGCCTTCGCCCGCCAGGGGCTGGAGGCCGCTGGGGCCACGGCCAGGGCGCTGAACCTCAGCCGCCTGGACGCCCAGCTGCGGGCGCAGCAGCGGCTGGGGGCAGGGGCGCTCACGGGGCCGGAGCATGGGGAGCTGGCGCTGCAGCTGCTCGCCGCGCAGGAGCTCTCCAGCGCCCTGCTGCACTGGGCCCATGCCCCCGAGCCCACCCGGCTGGCGCTCGCCCGCGGCGCGCCCGAAGGCGCGGCGTACTTGACGGAGCGGCTCGCGGCCCCGAACGAGATCTCTCAGGTCGCGGTGCGGCTGGCACAGCGGCTGGGGCTCGACCGGCTGCACGCGGTGGATGACCACATCGACGATGAGCTGCTCGAGGCGCTCCCGGCCGAGTCCCTGGAGGACATGCTCAAGGGGCCGCTGGTGGAGCAGGCCGTGAAGTCGCCGCTCTACTCGGACCTGCGCGAGCGGTTGGCGCGCGCCAACCGCGAAGGAGATCTGCTCCCCGTCTACCGCTACCTCAACTCGCCGGACTACCTGCGCGCGGATGCACAGACCCAGTGGGGGCTCTTCCTGCGGACCCACCATCCCTCCGGCGTGGATCGGGCGCGCTACGCCCTGTGGGAGAGCCGGAACCTGGGGATCGCCGCGCGGATCTCCCGCGTCAGCGCAATGCCCGTGGGCGGGAGGGTGCTCGTGCTCTTCGGCGCTTCGCACAAGCCGTTCCTGGACGAGGCGCTCGATCGGCTCGTGCACGTGCGGCGCGTGGAGCTGGACGAGCTGCGCTAGAAGCGGCGGCGCCGCCGCCTGCGCCGGCCGCCGCCGCCGCCGCCGCCCGGTTGGCCGTCCGGCCGCGGCGGGCGAGCCTCCCCGGCGTGCTGCTGCGGGTGGCGCGGGCCCTGGGCGTGCTGCTGCGGGTGGCGCGGCTGTCCCTGTTGTTGCTGCGGAGGCTGCCCCTGCCGCTGGGGCTGGCCCTGGCGCTGCTGCTGAGGGTGCTGCTGCGGGGGGCGCGGGTGTTGTCCCTGCTGTGGGTGCTGAGGCTGGCCGTGACGCTGCTGCTGGGGCTGTCCCTGGGGCACCTGTTCGGGTGGGCGCTGTTGGCCGGGTTGCCCCTTCACCTCCACCACCGGGCCGGGCGAGGCGCCGCGGTAGCTCACCTGCGGTCCGCCGCGGCCACCGCCGCGCTGGCGGTCCCTGCCCCGGGGCTGCTGGCCGCCGCCGCGCTGCTGCTGCTGCTGCTGGGGCGGCGGGCGGGTGTCCGGGATGCCGGTGGGGACGAACTCGGCGTGCAGCTCGCGCCGCGTGTACGCGCGCCAGATCTCCGAGCTCTCGCCGCGGGTGGAGCGCAGTGCCGGGTCCAGCGCCTCGAAGTGGGTGCGCAGGTTGTCCAGGTCCCGGCGAAAGAAGAACTCGGCGCGGCTGTTGTGGGCGGCGGAGATGATCTGCGGAAAGTCGATGATCACCGGGCCTTCGCCGCCGAGCAGCACGTTGTAGGGGGAGAGGTCTCCGTGGATGAGATCCTGGCAGAGCATCCGGATCACCTGCCCGCGCAGGTCGCGGTACAGCTCCCCCGCCTGCTGCGGCGTGAGCGGCGAGTCGATCAGCCGCGGCGCGGGGCGGCCGTCCCCATCCACCACCAGCTGCATCAGCAGCACGCCCTCGTAGAACATCACCGGGGTGGGCACCCGGACGCCCGCGGCGTGGAGCTTGTAGAGCGCGTCCGACTCGGCGCTCTTCCAGGCCTCCTCCGCGGCGGCCTGGCCGAAGCGGCTGCCGCGCTCCATGGCGCGCTGCGTCCGCGAGTTCCGGACGGTGCGCCCTTCCTTGTAGCCGGCGTTGTTCTTGAAGTTCCGGTGGTGGCGCTCTTTGTAGATCTTCGCGGCGACGACCTGGCCGGCGTGCTCCACCAGCCAGACCTCCGCCTCCTTGCCGGTCTTGAGGCCGCCGAGGACCGCGTCGATCACGCCTTCGGCGAGCAGTAGTTCTAAGGCCTCTGCCATGGGTAGCGGGCCCCCACCTACACCACGCACCCCCAGGGAAGGAAGCACCCTCGACTCCGTCTGAGTCCCTCTGTGCCCCCCTTCCCCCCACGCCGCCGCACCTGCCCGTCCAGCGAGCCCCGCTCCCTCTGCGAACTATCCTTTCCGCTCATGCGAAACCTGCTACGCGCGCTCGCATGTCTGGGCTCTCTCGCCGCCAACGCGGCGCTCGCGGTGGACTGCGAGCGGCCGAAGGCGCGGCAGGTCCTCTCGCTCGAAGAGGCGGCCCAGCAGGACGAGCTCTTCGCGGCGGCGCTCGAGGCGCTCGCCGCCAGCTGTGCGGACGCCGCCAGCCCCGCCTGCGCCACCGCGCGCACGCGCTGCGCCTCCTCCGCGCAGTTCACCAACGAGCGCGCCGGCCGGCACGACGAGGGCGGCTTCGCGGTGGATCTGCGCACCCCGGTGCTCGGCAAGAGCTTTGACGCCCAGCCCCTGGGCGAGGGCGTGCTCCACCCGCCGGCCTTCTGCAGCGGCGCCGCGGCGGAGCTGCGCGCCTCGGCGGAGAGCCGCAAGAAGGCGGCCGAGCACCACCGGCGGGTGGCCACCGAATGGACGCGGTGGTTCAAGTGGACCGCCTCGGTGCAGCAGGACTGCCGGCTCCAGCTGGGCGCCGCGCCCGCGCCGGCCCCCGTCGAGCCGCCGCGCGCGCCGGCCCCCGCCGCGCCGATCGTCATCGCCACCGTGGCCCCCACCGTGGTGCCGGCCTCGGCCACGGTTGCGGGGCAGGCCCAGGGCCAGGCGCGCGCGGAGCAGGAGCGCCGGGACGAGCAGCTGCGCGCGGAGGCGGCGCGGCGCGAGCAGGACGCGCGCGCGGAGGCGGCGCGGCGCGAGCAGGAGGCGCGCGCGGCCGCGCAGCTGCGCGAGGAGCAGCAGCGCCGCGCGGCGGCGGATCAAGCCCGGCGGGACGCCGAGAGCCGGGCGGCGGCGGAGCGCCTGCGGCTGGAGAACGAGCGCCGGGCCCGCGAGGACGCCGAGCGGCGGGCGAAGGCGGAGCGCGAAGAGGTCGAGCGGCGCGCCAAGGCGGCGAGCGAGGACGCGGAGCGCCGCGCCAAGCTCGCGCGGGAGGACGCGGAGCGGCGGGCGAAGGCGGAGCGCGAGGAGGCCGAGCGCAAGGCGCGGGCGGAGCGCGAGGACGCGGAGCGCCGCGCCCGGGCGGAGAAGGATCAGGCGGAGGCCAAGCTGAAGGCCCAGGCGCTGCAGCGCGAGCAGGAGCAGGCGGAGCGGGCCGCGCGCGAGCGGACGCTGGCGGAGCAGGCGGCGCGCGAGCAGGCGGAGCGGGCGCAGGCGGCCGCGGCGGCGGAGGCCCGGGCGGCGCGCGAGCGGTCGCTGGCGGCGCAGGCGGCGCGGGAGAAGGAGGAGGCGGCGGCCAAGGAGCGCGCGGCGGAGGCGGAGCGCCAGCGCGCCCGCGAGGCGGAGCAGAAGGTGCTCGCCGAGCGCGAGGCGCGGCGCAAGGCCGAGGCGCAGCGGGTGGAGCAGCTGGAGAGCCAGGAGGAGCAGCGGCGCAGGGAGGCGGAGGCCGCGCTCAAGTCCAAGGAGCTGGCGGAGCAGCAACGCCGGGAGCAGGCCCAGGCGGCGCTGCTCAAGGCCCGGGAGGAGGAGGCGGCGCGGGTGGCGCGGCTGAAGGCGGAGAAGGAGGACGTGGCCCGCCGCGAGGCCGAGCAGCGCCAGAAGCAGGTGGAGGCGCTGGCGGAGCAGGACGTGCAGAAGCGGGCGCAGCTGCAGGTCGAGCTGGCGCGCGCGGACGTGGAACTCAAGCAGCGCCTGGCGGCGATCGACGTGGAGACCGCCGCCATGGAGCAGAAGCGGCGCGAGGTGGCGGAGCAGGAGCTGAGCGTGGCGGCGGACGCCGAAGCCCAGCGGCGCGAGCAGGCGGAGCGGGAGATCGCCGCCGCGCGGGACCTGCTGGACCCCACGCGCCGCCTGCGAGCGCACCTGGGGTTGGGCGTGGCGGGCGCGGGGCTGACCCCGAGCGCGGGGGGCGGCAGCAACACCTTCCTGCTCGGGGCGCACGGCTCGGCCCACTACGCGTTCTGGTTCGAGGCGCCGGCGGAGGGGCTCTCCTCCGGCCTGGACGTGGAGCTCTTCGCGGACCTGCTCCTGCGCGCCGGCGCCAGCGGGCCGCTGTACCGGGTGAGCGGCGCGGCCTCGCTGCGCTACTGGCTGGGGCGGGTGGGCATTGGGCCGGTGGCGGATCTGCGCGCGGCGGACGCGGTGCCCGGCGGCGCCGCTCCGGCTCCGCAGCTGTCGTTCGGCCCCAGCCTCACGGTGGCGCTGGTGGACCACGCGGACGCGCGGGTGATGCTCGGCGCCCGCTGGCTGCCCTTGCCGGATGGCCGCTGGGACCGCGTGGCCGCGCACCTGGACGCGGCCTACGGGATGTTCTTCCTCGCGCTGGATGGCGGCACGCTGCGCACGGCAGGCGAGGACGGCTTCTACGTCATGTCCTCGCTGGGGCTACGCGCCCGGTTCAAGTAGCGGCCCGTTCACCTGACACCGTTGACGTTGACGTTGACGTTGACGTTGACGTGGACGGCGACGGCGACGGCGACGTGGCCCTGGTCGAACTCCGCGGAGATCACGTCCGGCCACGTTCACGTCGCCGTCGCCGTCCACGTCAACGACAACGTCAACGTCAACGTCAACGACAACGTCAACGTCAACGTCAACGTCAACGCAGGGCGTGGTCGCCCGGAGCAGTCGTGGCCTGGACTTGGTAGGGTGGCCTCCCCCCGATGGTCTCCACCTCCGAGCTCACCCGCGCCGTCTCCTCCGCCCTGCGAGACGCCCGCGCGCCCGCCTCCGCGGAGCTCCGGGCGCAGCTGCGGCGGCTCGCCAGCGATCCGGTGTGTCCGGAGCACGTGGCCCAGGCCATTGCCGAGCGCTACCCGGCGCTGGCCCAGGAGATCCTCCACCCTCCCCAGACGCCTCGGGCGGTGACGGAGTGGGCGGACGAGGCCGGCCGCTACACCGCGCAGGGCACGGGCGTGAGCGCGCTGCGCTGGATGTACGACCCCAAGAAGCAGCCCTTCATCGAGGTCTACCGCGGGATCAAGGCGGAGCCGGGCGCGGCGTACGATCTCAGCCACGGCGGAGACCACCGCGGCCTGCTCTTCTTCGACACCGATCCGCGGGTCCCGCTCGCCTACGCGCGCGAGGCGCCGACGCTGCAGCGAGAGGGGCAGCTCGGGCGCTTCCTGCTGCCCACCGTGCGCGTCTACCAGGTGAACGGCTACCCGGTGGTCATCCACGGAGAGCTGCCGGACCTGGCCCCCTTCGCGCTGGGCACCGCCGCGCTCAACAAGCCCCTGCCCAGGCCGAGCCAGGCGGCCCACCCGGTGCAGTCCGCGCTCGGCTACCTCGCGGGCACGGACCTGCGCGTCTTCGACGAGCTGAAGGACGGCCAGAAGCGCGTGGTGGTGGAGGTCAACGCCGGGACGGAGCGGATCGCCCAGAACGCCGTCTCCCGGCTGCCCGCTCAGGTCCGGGGCGGGGCGGAGATCGTGGTCCGCTCGCGGTCCTGATCCGCGCCGCCCAGCGCGGCCATCCCCGCCAGGTACGCGCCGAAGGCCAGGAAGAAGCCCACGAACCAGGCGTAGGGGTAGAGCGCGTCGAAGATCGGCGGCACGCCGCTCACCACCTTGGCGCTGCTCAAGAAGCCAGGGACGTTGGGCAGCACGCCCAGCGCCAGCGCCCCCACCGCCACCCAGTTCCAGCCGGCGTAGCGGCCGTTGGGGCGGTAGAGATCCGGGACGTCCAGCTGGCGGCGCCGGACGATCCAGTAGTCGGCGATCATCACCCCGGCGATGGGCCCCAGCAGCGCGGAGTAGCCCACCAGCCAGTTGAAGATGTACGTCTCCGCGCTGGAGAGCAGCTTCCAGGGGAGGATGGCGATCCCCATCAGCCCGGTGATCAACCCGCCGCGCCGGAAGGAGATGTACTTCGGCGCGAGGTTGGCGAAGTCATTGGCGGGGCTCACCACGTTGGCGGCGATGTTGACCGAGACCGTGGCCACCCCCACGCCGAAGAGCGAGATGATCGCCACCACCCAGCGCAGCCCGGCGGAGGCGATGAGCGGCACCTCGTGGCCCGGCGGCGGCGCGGCCGAGGTGAGCTGCGCGAGCAGGTAGACGGGATCCCACAGCTTCGAGGCCTCCACGCCGTGGAGGATCTGCTGCGAGGCGCTGGTGATGATCACCCCGATCGCCGAGAAGGCGACCATGGTGGTGGGCAGCCCCAGCACCTGGCCGAGCATCTGCTCGCGCTGCCCGCGGCCGAACCGGGTGAAGTCCGGGATGTTCAGGGAGAGCGTGGCCCAGAAGCCGATCATCCCGGTGAGCGAGGGGACGAAGACCTTCCAGAACTCGCCGAAGGTGGCGAAGCGCGAAGGCTGCTCGAGCATGGGCCCCATCCCGCCCGCGCGGGAGACCGCCCACCAGAGCAGCGCCACCGCCATCACCAGCACCAGCGGAGCGGCCCAGTTCTCGAAGACGCGGACCGCGTTCATCCCGCGGAAGATGATCCAGATGTTGAGGCCCCAGAACGCGAGGAAGGTGATCGCGCTGGGGAGGGAGAGCCCCGCGAACGTGAAGGTGCCGCCGAGCGTGGCGTAGCCGGGCCAGAGCGCCTCGATGAACGTCTTCACCGCCTCGCCGCCGATGTACGTCTGGATGCCGAACCAGCCACAGGCGACGATCGCCCGCAGGATGGCCGGCAGGTTGGCGCCCGCGGTGCCGAAGGAGGCCCGCGCCAGCACCGGGAAGGGGATGCCGTACTGCGTGCCCGGGTGGGCGTTGAGCAGGATGGGCGCGAGGACGATCAAGTTCCCCAGGCCGATGGTGAGCAGCGCCTGCCACCAGTTCATCCCCACCGCCACCAGCCCGCCGGCCAGCATGTACGTGGGGATGCAGTGGGCCATGGAGATCCACAGCGCCGCGAAGTTGTAGGTGCTCCAGTTGCGCCGCGACTTCGGCGCCGGCGCGAGATCCGCGTTGAGCAGCGGGCTGTCCTTGAGGTCCGGCGGCAGCTCCGCGAGCACCTCCTCGAGCGGGACGTGGTCTTGCATTGGCTTCTCCTTCAGCGCTCCCAGCCGACGTGGAAGTGCGCCTGCACGGTGTCCTGCGCGAAGTCCTTGGGCAGCGCTGGGAACGGCGCCGCCCGCTTCACCGCCTGCAGCGCGGCGTCATCCCACGCCTTGGCGCCAGATTCCATGGAGACCACCGCGGACTCGAGCGTGCCGTCCTTGCGCAGCACCGCCTGGACCACCGCCTTCTTCCCCACCTCTGGCTTCTCGCGCGGCGGCTTCCAGCGCGCGGAGACCTTGTCGAACACCTTGCGCTGGTAGGCGGCGTCCTTGAGCGTCGTCTGGAAGTAGCACTGCAGGCTGGGGTGGGCCCCGAGCGAGAGCAGCAGGACGATCAGACCGGCGCGGATCAAGGCGTCGCTACTCCTGGAGGCAGAAGAGCCCCACCGTGGTGTCCCCGCAGGAGGTGCTGCGGACCTCGGCGGCGTCGTGGACGGTGCCGTTCACCTCCCAGGCAGCGCCGCTGCCCGCCGCGCCGGTCCAGCTCGCGCAGGAGGTGCCGGTGCCGAGCGCGTTCACGTCCGCGGCGCCCACCCAGGCGCGGTTCTGGAAGTAGGCGCCGTCCTTCTGCCGCGCCGTCTTGGAGATGCCCACGTCCCAGTCCGCGCCAGAGAGGAAGGCTGCCGCGGTGGCGGCCACCGGCACCCCATCCGTGCGCACCCACGGCGTCCCCGCCGGGAGGAAGCGGGACGCCGCGGTGGCCACCGGGGTGGCGAGCAGCGCCAGATAGCTCCCGGGCAGCCCCGCGTCCGCCGCCTCGGCCTTGCACAGCCCGTCCGCGGCGGGGATGCCGGAGGACGGGTTGAACTTGCCCTCCGAGAAGAAGGCGAAGCGCCCGGCGCGGGTGGGGGCGGGGATGACCGCGCTGTAGCTGGTCTGGAAGCAGATGAGCCGCCCTTGCGCGGTGCAGCCGGTGGAGGCGGCGAAGGTCCAGTCCGCGCTGGAGTGGGTGGGCTGGCCGTAGACCAGCATCCCGCCCGCGTCCGTCCAGTCGTTGCAGTGCTGGGTGGCGGTGCCGGCGGGGCCGGTGCCGGTCAGCGCCCACGCGGTGTCCACCGGCGCGCCCCGCTCGTTGAGCCGGGGCGGGTAGTACGGCGAGGCGCGCCCCTGGAGGACCTCCCCCAGCGAGTCCACGAAGGGCTTGCCGTCCGGGCGCAGCCAGCCGCGGTGGCCGGGCAAGAGCCGGTCCTTCGCGTCCACGGTGGAGGTGGAGAGCCACGCCACGAAGGGCCCGGGGAGCCCGGCGTCCGCCGCGGCCGCCATGCAGAGCGCGTCCGCCTTGGCGAGGCCGCCCAGCGCGCCGGCCACCACCTGGGTGGAGGTGACGAAGACCCGGTTGGCGGGGGTGAAGATCGCCGTGGCCATGCGATCCATGCCCATGTTCACCGTGCAGGAGGCGTCCGTGCCGGCGCAGCTGCCGCTCCACCCTTCGCGGAAGAAGCCCGCGCCGGGCTCGGCGGTGAGCGTCACCGTCTGACCCGCGAGGAAGCTGGCGCTGCAGCTGAGCCCGCAGTTGATGCCCGGCGGGCTGGAGAGGACGGTGCCGGTGGCGGTGCCGCGGATGGCGCGCGCCACGGTGAGCGTGAAGAGCTGGTTGCTGGTGGCGAACTGGGCCACCACCGCCTTGGGGCCGTCCACCGCGAGCCGGCAGACCTCGCCCGCGTCCGCCGCGCAGGCGCCGCCCCACTGGTCGAACACCGAGCCCAGCGACGGGGTGGCCAGCAGCGCCACCTGGGTGCCCTTGAGGAACTGCGCGCTGCAGGTGGGTGGGCAGAAGACGCCGCCGGGCGTGGAGGTGACCGTCCCCCCGCCGCCCGTGCCGAGCGTCACCGTCACCGGCACGCTGGCGTCTCCAGGCGGCCCGGCGTCCCGGCCCGCGTCGGTCCCCGCGTCGCTGCCGCCGGCGTCCCGCGGCGGGCCGCCGTCCTCGGCCGGAGCGCCGCCATCGCAGTCCTCGCCGGTGGCGGCGTTGCAGGCGAAGCGGCCGTTGCCGAAGTCCAGGCAGCCGGTCCCCAGCGCCAGCAGGGCCAGCGAGGGCAGCAGGGACCGCGCGGTGGGGCCAGAGGGCATGGAGGGCTCAGTACTTCGAAAGGAAGGCGGCCACGTTGGGCTGCTGCCGGCTCTTGAGCACGGCGCACTGGTCAATCCGCTCGAGCGTCTGCGCCAAAATCCGCTGGCCACCCGGGGCCGCCCCCGCCCGCGGGGCGAAGAAGGCGCTCACGTCCTGGCGATCCTTGGGGTCACAGAAGACGCCCCCCACGGTGGAGAGCCGGGCGATCGCCGGCCCGGAGAGGCGGGGCGCCAGCTCGGCGTAGTGCGCCTTGAGGTACTCGTAGGTGCTGCGCTGGGTGGCCTTGTTGCGCAGCGCGCCCCAGAGCAGCGGCTGGAGCTCGCGCGCGTCGAAGGCCGGGTCCTTGAGCAGCTCCAGCGAGCGCTGCACGAGCGCGGGCTCGCGGAACTCGGAGAGCGCGCGGATGAGCCGCTCCCGCTGGCGCTGCTCCTGCGCGCCCTGGGCCCGGGCGAAGAGCCGCTCGTAGAGCGCGGCGTCTCCGGAGGCCGCGGCCAGCGCCAGGATTGGGCGCAACAGCTCGGGGTCCACCGCCGAAGGGTCCTCCAGCCACTTCTGCGCCAGCGCCTTGCCCTGCGCCTGCAGCGCGGCGTCCTTGCCCTGCCGCGCGAGCAGCTCGAGCACCGTGGGCCGCAGCTTGGCGAGCGCCGCGTCCTCGCCCTGCTTGGGCTTCAGGCCCAGCTGGTGCGCCAGGGGCCCGTACGTCTTCTCCACGAAGCGCTGGTAGGCCTCGCGGTGGGTGTCGGGGACCAGGTTCTCTTCGATCGCCTCGGCCAGCTCCACCGACTTGGCGGTGAGGTAGGGCTCGCCCTCGCGGACCTCGCGGGCGGAGAGCGCCAGCGCGTCCGCCACCGAGAGCTCGCCCGAGCGCGCCAGCGCCTGCGCGTCATCCAGCACCGCCAGCCGCTCGGCGCTGGAGAGGGCGCTGGGCGCGGGCACCCCCACGGGCGCAGGCGCCCTCTTTGCGGCGGGGCCCTTCTTGCCCTTCTTGCCTGTCCCCTCCGCCGGGGCCGCGAGCAGCTGCGCGAGCAGCGCGCCCTTGGGGAGCACCCGGTAGTAGCCGCGCGCGCCCTCGTTGGGGGCCAGCCACTTCGGGCAGCCCTTCGCCTCCGGGAGCGGGAGGGTGCCGCTGGCCTCGGTGAGCAGGGTGCAGGCGCGCGCCCCGGTCTTGCCGTCGAGGTAGCGGCGCTGGGAGAGGGTGAGGGTGGGCGGGCCGGCCGCGCAGAGCAGCTCCGCGGCCACCAGCGGCACGCCCGGCTGATCCACGTAGGAGGCGAAGAGCGGGGCGAGCTCCTTGCCGGCGGACGCGGAGAGCGCGGCGATCAGGTCCGCCGCCACCGTGGTCTTCCCGGCGTGCCCCTTCAGGTAGGCGCGGATGCCGGCCTGGAAGTGCTCCGGGCCCACCCAGGCTTCGATCATCCGCAGCACCGAGGCGCCCTTGGCGTAGGTGATCCCGTCGAACACGTTGTCGATGTCCGAGGCGGTCTCGATCGGCTGGCGGATCTTCCGCGCGGAGACCAGCTCGTCCGCGGCGAAGGCCTCCTGCAGCTCCTCCACCGCGTCCTCTTCGCGCGCCCACGCCGGCCGAAGCTCGCGGACGATCCGGGTCTCCATCCACTGCGCGAAGGCCTCGTTGAGCCAGATCTCGTCCCACCAGCGCAGCGTGACCAGGTTGCCGAACCACTGGTGGGCCACCTCGTGCGCGGTGATGATCGCGAAGCGCCGCTCGAAGGCCTCCGTCTGCTCCCCGGGCGCGGCGAGCAAGATCCCCTCGCCGAAGGTGATCAACCCGGCGTTCTCCATGGCCCCGCGCTTGCCCGGCACGGCGACCAGGTCCAGCTTGGGGAAGGGGTGCGCCAGATCGAAGTAGGCCTCCAGCCGCTCCAGCACCTGGCCGGCCATGGACGCCGCGTAGCCGGCCTGCGCCGCCTTGCCTCGCGGGGTGATGATCCGGATGGGGGTGCGGTCCCGGCCCGCGGTGCCCGCCTCCACCACCTCGAACGGCCCCACCGCGAAGGCGAACAGATATGAGGGCAGCGGCGCCGTCTTCGCGAAGCGCACGGTGTGCGTCCCCGCCGCGGCGTCCCGCTCCTCGCGCTCGGCCGGCGTGTTGGAGAACGCGGAGAGCCCCTGCGGGAAGGTGAGCGTCAGCTGCCAGGGCACCTTGAAGGAGGGCTCGTCGAAGCAGGGGAGGACGCGGCGGGCGTCCGTGGCCTCCAGCTCGGTGAAGAGGTACGCGTCCCCGCGGTCGCTCTGGCGGAAGAGCCCCTGGTTGCCGCGGGTCTCCACCTGGCCGCTGTAGCGGACGCTCAAGGTGGCCTCGCCCGGCAGCAGCGGGGTGGACGGGGTGAAGCCCAAGTAGCCGCCCTCCGCGGGGGTGGCCACGGCGGGCACCGTCTGGCCGTTCTGGGTGAGCGAGGCGGCGCTCACCGCCAGCCCTTCGCCGTGCAGCCACAAGGTGCGCACGGGCGCCGTGGCCGCGAGCGAGAGGGTCAGCTGTCCCTGGAAGGTGTCAGCGCTGGGGGAGACGGTGAGGGCGAGCGTGTAGGCGGTGGGATGGGCCCGCCCATCCAGGCGCAGCGCCGGAGGGGGCTCGGCGGGGCCGGCGGCGGTCTCGCCGCGCTCGGAGGAGTGGGCGCCGCAGGCGGCCAAGAGGAAGAGGGCAGCGGCGAGGTGTGGGGAGCGGGGCATCCAAGTTCCTCCAATGAGGGCGGGCACCATACCCCTACCTGCGTCTGACGCGCTCGCCGTGGCATGCTGCCGGTCCACGCATGAACCGCGTCCTGTGGATCGGCCCGCGCTCCGCGCCCCCGGCGCTGGCGACGCTGCTGGAGGAGCAGGATGGGCAGCTGCTCTCCTTCCCGGGCGCGGCGGAGGCCGTGCAGGCCCTGGGTGGGATGGAGGCGGCGGTGGCCATCGTCACCGCGGACTGGGCGGACGCGCCCCAGCAGGTCAGCCTGCTCGCCGCCGAGCGGCCGGACGTGCAGATCCTCCTCGCCAGCGATCAGGGCATCGCCCGGAACGTGGTGCTGGCGCTCTGGGCCGGGGCGTCCGGGGTGCTGGAGTTCAAGACGCAGACCCGGCAGGAGATCGTCCTGGAGATCCAGGAGTGGATCACCCGCCACCGGCAGCGCGGGCGCGAGGTGGAGCTCTTGCAGCGGCTGCACGCGCTCAATGACGAGTTCCTGAAGGAAGTGGTCACCGCGCAGCGGCGCACCCTGGAGCTGGAGGCGGAGCTGGGCAAGGCCCCCAAGCCGCTGCTCCCGTTCGAGACCGCGGCGGAGATCCTGGTGGTGGATGACGAGGAGGTGGTGCACGACGTGCTCCAGCGGATTCTGGAGCGCGCGGGGCACCACGTGCACAAGGCGCTCACCGGCGAGCAGGCCATGCAGCAGGTCTACGAGCGGGCGTTCCACCTCGTCATCACCGACAAGAACCTCCCGGACTGGAGCGGCCTGGACGTGATGAAGCAGGTGAAGGAGCTCTCGCCCGAGACGGACGTGATGATGATCACCGGCTACTCCTCCAAGGAGACCGCCATCCAGGCCCTGGACCTGGGCGCGGCGGCCTATCTGGAGAAGCCGTTCGACGACATCAAGAAGGTGGTGGAGCGGGTGGAGGGGGTGCTCGGGCGCCAGAAGACGCGCCTGACCCAGCGCCACTACCTGAACGTGATCAAGGAGCGGAACCGGGAGTTCTTGGACCGCTACCGCGCGCTGCGCGCGGATCTCGAGGCCTGGCTCGAGACCCGCGGCGCGAAGTGACCCCCGTTCACCCGAGCGCAGTGAGGCCCCCGCCCGTTGGGCAATCAATCAGGGGCGAAACTCCCTAGTCCTACGACGTCGGGTTAACGACCGTCGAGCTTGAACTTGGTTCGAGCAGCTCGGACATTGAAGTTCCAGGTAATCGTGCGCCGTAGCGCGTTAGCCCGGTGATTCCAGGCTGCGGTCTCACATTGCAGCCTCTCG
>JBGATB010000066.1:0-46543 GCA_044229415.1 Myxococcaceae bacterium
GAGGTCGCGGGGGTCGGCCACCCGCCCCGTAGATCATCACTCCCACGCCTCCCGCCAGCCCCGCTCCGCCAACGCCATTGCAGGAGCTGATCGGATCCATGCCCAGCGCTGATCACCCGCAAGGCCCTGAACGGTTACCTCGGTGCTGCCCCTCGACTACGGACCTTCAGTCCTACGCTCGATCCAAGGACGAGCTGGGTCCACTAAAGGAGCCCATCGGTGTCCTCGCCCGCAGCTGGGTAGGGGACCTGTAGGGCCGCGGGCCCCCCTGGGCGATGTAGGAAACGAGCGGCGCGGCGCCTACCGCGCGAGTAGTCTGCCGCGCCGTGGAGCTCGAGCTCACGCTCACGCCCGCGTCCCTGCCCAAGGACGCCCTCGCCGAGGTGACGCTGGCGCTCACCTTCCGGCACGGCGGGCTCCTGTCGAAGTCGCTCTACGTGGACCAGGCCCAGCTCGCCCCCGCCTCGGGGTGGGCCGGGCCGTGGTGGGACGTGCTGCTCCTGCAGGACGGCGTGGAGCGGCCCGAGCGGCTGCGTGAGGTGCGCACCTGGTACGGCCCGCCGGGGATGCTGCCCACGGACGAGGCCTTCAAGCCGGTGAAGCTCGAGCGCGGCAAGCCGCTGCGCCGGGAGCTGCGCGCCTGCTGGGTGCCGGCGGCGCGGCTGGCCCCCGAGCACGTCTCGGTGGAAACGCTGGATCCAGAAGGGATGGACGGCTTCTCGTCACTCGGCTTCGAGCTGCGCGGCGCCGGCGTCCTCGCGCTCGGGCGCACGCGGGCGGACGTGGAGCAGGCGATGCGCGCGCGGAAGGACTTCCTGCGCCCGGGCAAGGTGCTCTTCCTCCCGGCGCAGGGGCGCTGCGCGCTGCGGGTGGGCTACCGTCCGGGGGCGCGCGGCTCGGACTCGGCGCGCTCGAACGAGGTGGAGCTCTCCACGTGACGGCGCCGCTCCAGAAGCTCCTCCTGCGCGGCGCGCTGCCGGGGGCCTACGGGTACGATCTCGCCGCCCACGCCTTCTCCCGCGCCAAGGCCGCGGGCGTGCCTGTGCGCGAGCTGCTCGCGCCGGCGCTGCCCACCAGCTGGATGGTGAACTCGCGCGCCGCCTCGCCCACGTTCCAGCGCTGGCTGCAGAGCCCCTGCGTGGAGGCGTGGGCGGAGCTGCTCTCGCTGGTGGACGTGGAGCCCGCCGCGTGGCTCGCGCGGGACGCACAGACCGCCGCCCGCGTGGCCACGCTCTTCCTGCAGCTGGGCATTGATGGGCACGGCCCGGCCGCGGTGAGCAAGGTGCTGGCGCTGCTCGCCCCGCGCGCGGTGCCGCTGATGGATGACGCCGCCATCCACCTGCTCACCGGCGGGGTGCCCGAGCCGAAGGACGCGGATCATCCCTCCGCCGGGCCGCAGCACGCGGTGCCGATGCTGGACGCGTTCTGCCGCAAGGTGGTGGCGGAGGAGGGGATGCTGCGGGCGCTGGCGGCGCAGTACGCGCTCTGCCCGCTCACGCCGGGGCAGGTGGCGGACCGGCTGCTCTGGTTCGACTCCTGGGGCCACCGGCATCTGGTCCCGCGCTGAGGGCGGGACGGACGCAGCAGGGCAGGTAGGACTCGGGACGGTCGGGCGACCCGAACCCACTCTGAGCCCTCTCTGTCCCCGGGCACCCCGAGCGAAGTCGAGGGGCGCCGGAGCGCAGGCTCAGCGCCGCTGCTTGGCGACCTCGGTGGCCAGCCTCGTCCCATCCGAGACGTACGCCACGTTCTGCCACGGGATGAAGTCGTGCGGAGCGTCGTGGTTGTCCTCGAGCCCCATCACCAGCCCCTGCGTGGAGATCTTCAGCAGGTGCCCCACCGTGTTCGGCGGGTAGCCCCAGTTGGACACCGGCGCCATCAGGGCGAGCCGGACGTGGGTGGGGGCGTTGGGCAGCTCCAACAGCTTCGCGGACTCGCTGGCGGCGGCCTTGCCGACCTTGAGGAGGTACTCCTGCATGTGAGGACTCCGGGCGTAAGAGGGAAGTGAGGCTCAGAGGACTGGCCAGCTGCTCCAGCTCTCAGACCACTTGACCCTGTCCCGGGTGAAGCGCAGCAAATCTCCTTCGGGCCAGGGCGCGTCCAGCTTCTCCACCACCAGCTCGAAGCGGCCGTTGTCGAACGGCAGCCCCGGCGCCTTCTCCACCTGCACCACCCGCTCGCGCAGCCCCTTCTTCGCCATGGACAGCGCGCGGTGGTGGCAGTGCGGGTTGTTCCCCGGCTTGTCGAAGAACACGTGCGCGGTCCAGGTGCAGCCGCCGCGGCAGAGCGCCTTGTGCTCGCAGGTGCCGCAGAAGCCCCAGAGGTGCTCCACGCCCTTGGGCGTGCCGCCGTGGGTGTTGAAGGTGAGCTCCTTCGTCTTGAGAATCTCCCGGAGCTTCACGTTCTTGATGTTGCCGCCCACGTACGAGTCGGTGGGCAGGGACGGGCAGCCCTTGATCGCCCCGTCCGCTTCAATCCCCAGCCCACCGAGGCCCGCCTGGCAGCCCTGCCAGAACATGCCCATGCGGTGCTCGTCGTACCGGAAGATGTGCTCGTACGGCCCGAAGAAGCCGATGTCGTTGCCGGGCAGCACCGTCATCCCCTCGGTGACCGCGCGGTACACCACGCGCGCCAGCACCGGGTAGAGCTCCAGCAGCTCGCACGGCTGGATCAAGATCTCCGGCCGGTCCGCCGCGTTGCCCATGGGCACGGTGAGGGAGAACTGCCAGGCCCGCGCGCCGTAGCCGCGCATGATCTCGTACAGCCCCGGCACGTCCGGCGCGGAGAGCCGGTTCACCTGGGTGTTGAAGCCGAACGGCAGCCCCACCGCGGCGAAGTGCTGCACCGACTGCATGCACTGCCGCCAGGAGCCCACCTTGCCGCGCAGCCGGTCGTGGACCTCCTCCAGCCCGTCAATGGAGACGGAGATCTGCGCCAGCCCCGCATCCTTCATCTTCTGCGCGGTGGTGCGGGAGATGCCGTAGCCGCCCGTCACCATGGTGGCGATCATCCCCGAGCGGTCGATCTCCTTCACCAGCTCCAGGTAGTCCGGCCGCAGGTACGCCTCACCGCCGATCAGCGAGACCTCGGTGATCCCCACGTCCGCCATCTGGTGGATGAGGTCGAACGCCTCCTGCGTGGAGAGCTCGTGCTTGCGCTCCTCGCCCGCCCGGGAGCCGCAGTGCTGGCAGGCGAGGTTGCACTTGAGGGTGATCTCCCAGACGGCGTACGCCGTCCGCTTGTAGCCCTTCAGCTTCTTCGGGCTCTCCGGACGGGGCGCCTTGGGCGGCGCCACCGGCAAGGGGACGGCGATGGGTTCCGACATGGCACGACCTACTTGGTGTCGTCAGGAACGGCGACGTCCGTGGGCATGGCCAGGCCGTAGCGCATGGCGATCGGCGGCTCGGGCGGCTGCGCCGGATCCGTGATGTCGATCGGCGCGGGCAGGCCGTAGCGCATGGCGATGGGAGGGGTGGGCGGCTGCGGCTGCGCCGGGTCGATGGGCATCGGCAGGCCGTAGCGCATGGCGATGGGAGGGGTGGGCGGCTGCGGCTGCGCCGGGTCGACCGGCATCGGCAAGCCGTAGCGCATGGCGATGGGCGGCTGATCCGGGATGACCGGGTCCGTGGGCAGGCCGTAGCGCATCTGGATGGGCGGCATCTGCGAGCTGCCCTCCTGCCCCACGAACTGCATCCGGTACGTGTCCGCCAGCGTCTGGCGGGTGGCGTCGATCTCCGAGTTCAGCGCCACCGGATCCGCCCAGCCCTGCCGGGGGAAGTCGAAGCTCGCCGCCGGCGCCGCGTCCGTGGCCGCCGGGAGGGTGATCACGGCGGGCGTTTGAGCGCTCACCTGCTCGGACTGGGCGGTGTCGGTCGGCAGCACCGGGATGCTGGTTCCGGAGCCTGCGATGGGTCGGGTCATGGGATGGGTCCCCCTCAGAATTTCGTGGTCGGTTGGGTTGGAAAGCGTTGGACGAACAAAGAATTGTCAGCGTTGTCGGCTTCGAGTTTCTCGCCCGGAGGATCCGATTCCGCCGGGCGGGAAACCGCTGCGGCTGCGCCGAGTTGGTGGCCCTGTAACCGGTGCGTGACGCTCTGAAACGAGACGTACGTCAGCGCACTTTTCAGGCACTCATCGTGCATTGACCCGCCAGCGCCCCGCGCTCTGATCTCCCGCCTCACTTCCGCCAACCGGGGAGGCCGGGTGAAGCGCGCGCTGAAGATCGTTGGGGGGCTGCTCTTGCTGTTGGTCGTGGGGATCGCCGGCTTCGCCGGCTACATCTCCGCCACCTGGAACAAGGACTTCAGCGCCACGGAGAAGCCGGCCATCAAGGCGAGCACGGACCCGGAGGTGATCAAGCGCGGCGAGTACATCGCCCACTCGGTGGCCCACTGCTCCATCTGCCACGCGCCGGAGGCGGCCACCCGCAAGCGCGAGGTCGGCGAGCACCCGAGCATGATCGGCGGCTACGAGTGGAAGATGGGCCCGCTGGGCCACCTCCACTCCCGCAACATCACGCCGGACCCGGAGACCGGCATCGGCAAGTGGACCGACGAGGAGCTGGCGCGCGCCATCAAGTGGTCGGTGGGCAGGGACGGCAAGATGCTCACCTTCATGTCGCTCGCGGTGCCGGCCATGGCGGACGAGGACGTGCTGGCCGTGGTCTCGTACCTGCGCGCCACCCCGGCGGTGAAGCACGAGAACCAGCCGCACGAGGTGGGCCTTTTGCTCAAGTGGCTGGCCTCCAACCTCTCCCCCGACTTCCGCAAGCCCTTCCTGGAGAAGCTCAAGTACGCGCCCCCCGCCGCCGAGCCCACGCTCGCGCGCGGCGAGTACCTGGCCCGCGGCCCGGGCTGGTGCGTGGGCTGTCACACCCAGTTCGACCTGATGGCGATGAAGCCGGCCAGCGCGGACTTCGCGGGCTCCGCCTCGCCCGAGCCAGATCACGCCGACCAGACGATGGTCTTCCGCGTCCCCAACCTCACCCCGGACCCCAAGACCGGCCACATCGCCAGCTGGGACGAGGAGCACTTCGTGGCCCGCTTCAGGGCGGGCCGGGCGATCCAGAGCTCCAAGATGCCGTGGGAGGCGTACCGCGAGATGACCGACGCGGACCTGCGCAGCATCTTCCGCTACCTGAAGACCGTCCCCCCCAGCGAGCACTACATCGGGCCGACCTACCGGAAGAAGGACGAGGACCCGGCGAAGGACCGCCCGGGCGGCGCCACTGCCATGGGCGGCTGAGGGCAGCTACCCTCCCGGCGGCACCGAGAGCCGCTCCGCCACGCGGGCGCTCTCGTTGATGGTGCGCTGGTTCCAGGCGCCCGAGGGGCCGAAGTAGCCGAAGGCGCGCATGATCCGCAGGTCGTCCGAGGACGCGTCCACCAGGCTCAGGTCGAACCGCGGGGCGTGGAAGGCGCCGGGGAGCTCTTTCGAGTCCAGCTGGAGGGTGCGCTCGGCCTCCCGCCGCGCGCGCGTGGCCAGGTGGCAGCTGCCGCAGTCGATCTGGTGGACGCTCGAGAGGTCGGGGTTCTCGAGCGTGAGGGCGCCGGCGAGCCCCTCCGTCGCCACGCCCGCGTCCAGCAGCGGCACCCCCTGCGCGTCGAGGAGCCGCCGGAAGGCGTCCACGGTCGGGGCCGGGGTCATCGACATGGCCGGCAGCTGCGGGGTGCCGAAGGCGATCACCGACTGGATCTCCGTGAAGGGCGGGAGCCGGGGGATCTGCACCGTCTTCACGTTCACGCCGTTCACGTCGATCGCGGCGAAGCGCCACTCCACCTCGGTGGCGAGCAGCGGCATGGAGGCGATCCGCACCAGGTTCGCTGGGCCGCAGGAGGCGAGGATCAACTCCTTCAGCTTCTGCGCGTAGGGCCCCTTGAGCCCTTGCGCGCGCATCGTGGGGTGCACGTCCAGCGGACGCCCGGTGGTGAGGCCGCCGCTGAGGCGCTTCAGCTCGAAGAGGGCGCGGTGCGCTTCGCGGAACTGGGCGTCGCTCAGCTCGTAGAGCAGGTGGATGGGCGCATCCAGCGTGAGCAGCGGCACGCCCCCACCGGGCACCACCGGCTGCGCCACCAGGCGGAGCTGCTTGGCGCACCCGTCCTCGGGCTTGGCGCTGCGCGGGAAGCAGGGATCGACCCGCACGGAGACCACCCGCAGCGCGGCGTAGAGCGCGTCCGCGCTCATGCCGGGCGCGAAGTACAGCGTCTGGTCGTAGCGGGCGCGCGGGAGGAGCGGGCCTCCCAGGCCGCTCGCTCCCACGCTCAAGAGGTCGCCCACGTCCCCGGGCGCGGCGGGCAGCGGAAACAGAAACGAGACGTCGTTGAGGTCCAGCCCACCGTCGCTGGCGTCCGCTCCGCCGTCACGCGCAGGGGTGCCGCTGTCGCCTGCGTCAGGCGCCTCGCTGCCTGCGTCGGGTGACTCGGTGCCACCGTCCGGCGTCGGGGTTGGCGTCCCGGGGCACGCGGCGAGCGCGAGCGCGAGGCCGCAGCTGCAGATCCAGCGGAGGGTCTTCATGCGCGTCGTCGCCTTGGGAGAGCTCTGCCGGCCCGGGGTGGCGCGTGACTAGCCTCGCCGCGGCCCCGGGCGCAAGGCGGATGTCCGGGGCTGTGCCTTCACCGAGGCTTGAGCGCTCCTCCGCGGGACCCATGCATGCACCGGGGAGAGCGCCCCTTTCCGTTATCCGAGTCCCTCAAGGCCCTGCCAGGTCCGAAGCGCTCAAGGCGAGGCATCACCCACGAGGCACGAGTCCGTCACCAGGGCAGCGCGCGCACGCTGCGCTGTGCCTGCCAGCGCGCCAGATTGAAGCTCGGCCAAGGCTGCGGGTTGCCGTGCGGCGCGTGCTGGAGGCGGACCTGGCTGGCGGTGAGCAGGCCGGAGGGCACCGCTTCGGCGAGCGCGGGCGTGGCGTCCGCGGAGAGGCGCTGCAGGTACCAGAGATCCACCTGCGCGCCCGCGGCTGCGCGCTCCAGCGTCTTGCGGGCGATGAAGCCGTCCGGGTTGAGCGCGTTGAGCGCCGCCACGAAGCCCAGGCCGCAGAGGAACGCGCCGAAGGCGAAGCGCTCCGGCTTCCACCAGAAGGTGACCGCGCGCCAGGCCATGGCCGCGCCGAGCGCGAACATGAAGACGTGGCTGTAGACGCGCAGCTCGGTGTAGCCGTAGGCGTCCTCGTAGAGCGTCATCCGCTTGCTCGCGGAGGCGAGCAGAATGAGCACCAGCGCCGCCATCACCGAGCAGCTGGCCTTGAAGACGCCCGCCAGCGCCGGCGTGGCGGGGCGGATGAAGGTGGCCAGCGCCAGGAGCAGCGCCAGGGTCATCAGCGAGACCGCGAGCAGCTCGAAGAAGCCGCCGCGCGCGTAGCTGGAGTAGGTGAGGCCATTGCCCGAGGCGGACGGGTCCCCCTCGAAGAGGTGGACCGCCTGCAGCGCCGCGAAGGCGATGAAGAGCGCGTCGATGGAGAGCGCGATGGTGATCCCCTCCACCCCGCCGCGGGGCGCGAGCTTCGGCACGGACGGGGCGGCCTGCGCGCGCACCACCCGCTGGCTGTAGTGGAGCAGCCCCACCACCCCGAAGGCGGCGCCGAGCGAGACCAGGCCCCCTTCGATGGCGCCGCTGATGTCGATGCCGCCCAGCCGGAGCACCTCCTCCACCAGCGCGGCGAAGCGCGGGTCCGCCGAGCAGAGCAGCGCGGTGAAGAGCAGGAGCACCGGCAGGGCGATGGCGAGCCCGCGCAGCACCGGCTTGAGCAGCTGCGTGAAGCCGGCGCGGAAGGAGGTGGCCTGCACCGCCTCGCCGATCGCCAGCGGCGCGTTGCCCAGCGCCAGCCCCGCGGCCTTGAGCGGCACCCAGGCGTGCTCGAGCAGGCCGAAGCGGCTCACCTGCCCTTCCGCGAAGCCGTACGCGAGCAAGAGCCCGAGCACCGCCACCGTGGCCACGTTCACCGCGGCCAACAGCGGGCTGTCCCGGACGCCCACCATCCCGGCGAAGAGGCCCATGGGGACCATCAGCCAGAGGTTGGCGCGCGCCTTCTGCCGGGACTCCACCCCGGCCAGCCAGAGCATGGAGAAGAGCCCCATCCCGATGAAGAGCGGGAAGGAGACGCCCATCGCGTGGCCGTCGAAGAGCAGCTCGAAGAGGAGCCCGAGCGTGAGCGCGGCCACCGCGGTGCGGCGGGCGCGGCGCTGCTCGGTGGGGGTGGGGACGGCGCGCGCGTTCAAGACGGGCGCGGCGGGGACCAGGAGGGGCGTTGCGGTTTGAGCGTTCATGCTCCGCAGAGTGCGCCCCGTCCATGGCGCGGCCGCGGCGCCGCGCGGGCGGAGCGAAGGAATGTTCGTGCAGAAATTGTGGCGGGCGGTTTGCCCGCCTGAGCCGTGTCGGGCCCCGTCGCTGGCGGACCCACAGCGTGGCTCCCTGTCCGGACGGACTCCGTCCGCAGGGCAGTATCATCGCGCCCATGCACGTGGCCGTCGTCTCGTTGGCGTTGCTCGCTGCGGCTCCCCCTGCCCACAAGCTCCTCGACCTCGCACCGGGAGACCGCGGGACGGACTCCAGCCCATCGGCGGCCGTGAGGGTCGGCGCAAAGGCGGTCTTCGCCGCCACCCAGTCCGGCGTGGGGCGCGAGCTGTTCGTCACCGACGGCACCCCCGGCGGGACGGCGCTCCTGGCGGACCTGAACCCGGGCACCGCGGGCTCGGATCCGGATCTCTTCACCGTGCTCGGCTCGCGGCTCTTCTTCGTCGCCACCGGCCCCGCTGGCCGTGAGCTCTATTTCAGCGACGGAACGCCGGCCGGCACCGGCGTGCTCGACGTCCGCGCTGGCAGCGCCTCTTCGTCCCCCACGCTGCTCACCCCCGCGGGCACGGTCCTCTACTTCGCGGCGACCGAGACCGCCTCCGGCCAGGAGCTCTACGCGCTCGCGCCGGCCGTCTCCTCCGTGCCCACGCGGATCGAGCTGCTCCCCGGCACGGGTGGGCAGGTGCTCGACGTCGAGCCCATGGGCGCGGACGTCTACGTGAGCGCCGAGGGGCCCCAGGGGGTCGAGCTCTACAAGGTCACCGGGACCACCCCTTCGCTCGTGGTGGACCTCGCCGCTGGCGCCGCCAGCTCCAACCCGTCCAGCCTCACCTCCGTGGGCAGCGCGCTCTACTTCACCGCCGCGCTGCCAGGAGATCCCGCGCCTCGCCTCTGGCGGACGGACGGGACGAGCGGGAACATCGCCCCCGTCTGGGTCTCTCCTGGAGGCCCGGCGCGCACGCCCACCCAGCTCACCGCGCACGCGGGGAAGCTGCACTTCGTGGCCAGCGACGCGAGCTCGCGCGCGCTCTGGGTGGTGGACACCGGTCAGGTGAGCCCCGCCTTCGGCACCGCTGTCGCGGATCCCAACGGCGCCTGCTGCGACAGCCTCACCTCCACCCCGGCCGGGCTCTTCTTCGTCGCCTCGGACTCTCCGAGCGGGCGCGAGCTCTACCGCCTGGCCGGGTCCGCCGCCTCCCTGGTGGCGGATCTCGCACCGGGGCCGCGGTACGCCTCGCCGGACGCGCTGCTCTGGGATGGCTCGGGCGCGCTCTACTTCGCCGCGGATGACTCCACCAACGGGCGCGAGCTGTGGCGCACGGACGGCACCGCCGCGGGCACGGTGGCGCTCTCCGCGCTGCCCGGCGCGGGCGTGGGGACCTCGCCCGCCAACCTCTCCCGGTTTGGCGCGAAGGTCCTC
Organism: Myxococcaceae bacterium; assembly: GCA_044229415.1. Lineage (GTDB taxonomy): Bacteria > Myxococcota > Myxococcia > Myxococcales > Myxococcaceae > JBGATB01. The sequence goes on from JBGATB010000066.1 coordinate 9,710, forward strand.
TTCGCGGGCAGCCAGCTCTCCACCGGCGCGGAGCTCTGGGCGTCCGACGGCACCCCGGCGGGAACGCAGGCGCTGGCGGAGCTCGAGCCGGAGTCCGCGCCTTTCGGTTCCAACCCGCGCTTCTTCACGCCGCAGGGCGCCGTCACCTTCTTCGTGGCGGACCATCCAGGGCTCGGCACCGAGCTGTGGAAGACGGATGGCACCGCGGCGGGCACGCTGGCCCTCACGGATGCGCCGGGCGCGTCCTCGTCCTTTCCAGCGCTGCTCACCCGCTTTCGCGGCGAGCTGGTCTTCGTCGCTACCGACGCCGACCACGGCCGCGAGCTGTGGCGCAGCGACGGCACGGCGGCCGGCACGGTCCGCATCAGCGACTTCCAGTCAGGCCCGGCGCCGTCCTCTCCCCGCGAGCTGACGGTGATCGGCGACTCGCTCTACTTCGCCGCGCAGCGCGGGGCCGGGCTGGAGGTGTTCCGGCTCCCACCCGGCTCCTGGACGCCCGCCCCCATCCCCATCGCCGCGCCGGGCGGCGCGTTCACCCGGCTGGCGCACCTGGCCGCGCTTGGGACCGCGCTGTTCGCGCTCGCCGAGGACGCCACCGGAGGGCTCAAGGCCTGGCTCACCGGGCCGAGCGGCGCGCTCGGGCCGCTCCCCGGCGGGCGGAAGTTCGACACGGTGGGTGCCAATGATCCCGTCCCGCGCGCGGACGCGCAGCTGCTCTTCGTGGCCGCGGACGCCAACGTGCCCGGCAACACCGAGGTCTGGGTGGCCGACGCCGCCGGCGTCACGTCGCTGGAGCTGCGCCCGGGGCCGACCGGCTCGGTGCCCGCGTCCCTGACGGCCGCGGGCGACAAGGTCTACTTCGCCGCCAACAACGGGACCGCCGGCCAGGAGCTCTACATCTACGACGGCACGCAGGCCACGCTGCTGGACGTCAACGCCGGCGCGACCGGCTCGTCGCCCACCAAGCTGACCGTGAACGGCGCCACGCTCTTCTTCAGCGCCAACACCGCCGGCTCCGGCACCGAGCTGTGGCGGACGGATGGCACCCTGGCTGGGACGCGGCAGGTGAAGGACCTCGCGCCGGGGGCCGGCTCGGCCCTCCCCACCGGCACCTTCGTCCTGGATGGGAGGCTCTACTTCTTCGCCAACGACGGCACCGGGCAGCGGCTGTGGGTCTACGAGCCCGCCTTCGACCGCTTCGTCGAGCGGGCCGAGCTGGCCGGCGCGGTCCCCGCAGGCCTTGGCGCGGATCCGGTGGTGGGCGCGACCGCGTTGTTCTTCAGCGCGCGCGAGGCCGCAGAGGTGGAGCCTTGGGTGGTGCCCAGGGACCTCACCCCGCCGGAGATCTCTCCCGTCTACGAAGGCGAGCCGGGCCAGAACGGCTGGTTCGTCTCCAACGTCACGGTCCGCTTCACGGCCATGGATCCAGAGACCAACGGGCTGGTCTCACTCGTCTCCTGCGCCCCGGCGCTGATCCAGGTGGACTCCTCCGCCGCCACCGCCAGCTGCACGGCGACCTCGGAGGGAGGGCCGACGACGTTCACCGCGACCGTGAAGCGCAACACCGTCCCCCCCACCCTCACCTGCGAGGCGAGCGTGGTGGGGCGCGCGCCCAGCGCTGCTGGCGCAGCGGTGGCCCTGCCGGTGTCCGCGAGCGACGCGACAGACCCGGAGCCCGCGTCGTTCGAGCTCATCCGGTCGGACGGCGCGAGCGGGGATGCGCCGTACCCGGTGGGCAGCACGGAGGTGCAGGTCTCGGCAGTGGACGCGGCGGGGCACCACTCGCAGCCGTGCTCGGTGCGGGTGCAGGTCACCCGGATGCGCTCCCGCTACGGCTTCTCCTGCGGCGCCAGGTGGGGCCGCGCCCGCGCTCTGGCTCGCGCTCCTGGCCGGCGTGGCCCTGCTGCGGCGCCGGCGCGGGGCCGCCGCGGCCGCTCCGGCCCTGGTCCTGGCCCTGGCCCTCGCGCTCCTGGTCTCCAACCGCGCCTCTGCCGCGCCGGAGAAGCCCAAGCTGGTGGTCTCCCGGCTGGTGCCCTCCAAGGGCGTCACCGACGAGGACACCCGGACGATCGACAACCTGCTCGAGTCCGAGCTCAGCCGCCTGTCGATCTACGAGGTGATGTCCGCCAACACCATCGCCACGTTGATCGGCGCCGAGCGCCAGCGGCAGCTGATGGGCTGCGGCGAAGGCAACTCCGCTTGCATGGCGGAGGTCGCCAACGCGCTCAACGCGGACCGCCTGATCAGCGGAGACCTCGCCCGCGCCGACCGCACCTGGGTGCTCAACCTGTCGCTGGTGGATGGGCGCAAGGGCAAGTTGATCAAGCGCGTGGGCCGCCAGGCGAAGGACCTCAGCGTGGCGCCGCTGCTCGAGCAGGTGCGCGGCGCCGTGTACGAGCTGGTCAACGCGGACCCGGCACTGGCCGGCAAGCCGCTGCGGTTGGACCGTCCGTTCGGCGGGCTGGTGATTGGGCTGCGCGGAGACGTGGACGTGCTCGCCCCCGGCTTGGCCATCGCCCCCGCGGTGACGGTGCAGCTCTCCAGCGCGAGCGTGGGTGGGTGTCTCGCGCTCATCGCCCAGGACCGCCCCGGGGTGCGGCTCGAGGCCCGCGTCCACCCCTGGGTGCTGGCGGAGCGCGTGCAGCCCTTCCTGGTGGTGGGCTCCACCGCGTTCCTGAATGGGGTGGCGGTGCGAGGCGGGGCGGGCGCCACCGTGAAGCTCGACCGGCTCCAGCTCTCGCTGGACGCGGCGTACGAGCGCTACGTGCTCGAGCTGGGCCCGAAGGGTGAGCTGCTGCCGAACGCGGTGTTGATCGGCGCCAGCGTGGCGTGGGGGCTCTAGCGGCACGCCTGGAAGACGTTCGTCGCCGTGGACTCTTTGCAGGAGAGGTTCAGCTCGCGGCAGCAGTCCTGGACGGGGCCGCTCGCGCTGCCCACCGTGGCACTGCCCTCTGGCCAGACCCGGGGCTGGGTGGTGTTCAGCGATCGCGTCACCTCGAGCAGCGCCGCCTTCAAGGTGGGCGCGTCCGGCCCGGGCCGCTTCGTGGGAGAGCTCTTCACCGGCACCTACGACGTGGACTTCACGGTGGAGGACGTGGGCCCCAGCTACAAGCTCGCCCGCGGCGCGACGACGCGGCTGGCCTCGGGCGTGGTGGTCCGCTCCGGCGGCGCGTACGTCTACGATCTTCAAGTCATCCGCGTCTCCGGCGAGGTGACCCTGCGCGGGGCGGCGCTGCCGGACGTCCCCGCCGCGAGCGAGCAGACGCGCGGCTTCATGGCGTTCAAGGACCCGGTGACCGGCTTCTCCAGCGCGTTCCCGCTCGGCGCCACCGGCCCCGCCCGCTACGAGGGTCACGTCCTGCGCGGCACCTACGACGTGACGTTCCAGGTGAATGATCTCGGCGCCACGTTCAAGACGGCCAAGGGCTCCTTCGCGCGCGTCGCCCAGGGGGTGCAGCTCACGCAGGACGCGTCCTACGTCTACGACGCGCGGCTGGTGCGCGTAACCGGCGAGCTCACCCTCAACGGCCAGCCGCTGCCGGACGCGGCGCCCGGCGCGCCGGCGCGCGGCTGGGTGGTGTTCTCGGACGTGGGCTCCGCGAGCAGCGCGCGCCTGCCGCTGCCGCTGGCGGGGAAAGGGACCTTCGACGGCTACGTGTTCGCGGGGACCCACCGGATGGACTTCGCGCCGCAGAGCCTCGGCGCGGCCCACCCCATCTCGGCAAGCGAGGCCAGGCGGCTCGCGGGCTGCGGGCCCTGAAGCGTCAGAGCTTGTCGAGCGCGAGCTGGAAGTCCCCGCCGTACGGGTTCTCCTTCCACTTCCCATCCACCACCACCGCGAGCGACTGGGTGTGGTCGTGGTTGCCGCCGTAGCCGGTGTCGTGGATGACCATCGGGCCGAGGTCCGCGGTGGCGTGGCCCGGCTCCGGCACCCAGAGGTCCACCACCTTCCCCTCGCTGGGACGGTTGGGCGAGGACCACGCGCCGTAGTCGTTGAGCACCACGCGGACCTTGCTGTCCGCCTTGATCGCCGGGTCGTAGACGTTGATCCACAGCGGCGCCGCCTTGGTGAGGATGAGCGGCTTGGTGTTGCCCGTGTTCACCTCCTGCGTCTTGAAGTCGGCGCGGATCTCCGTGCCGTCCTTCGCGCGCAGCGAGGCGTGCTTCCAGTCATTCGAGCCGATGGTCGCCATGCCCGGATTGTCGAATTGGAGCGGGCGCCGTTGCCCAACGGCGCGCAGTCCATTCGCTTTACCGTGTCCCGCGCGCGGAGCGTCGCTTCGGTGGTGCAGGCGCCCCGCTGCGCCGCTTTGATTTGTCGGCTCCGTCATGAATCCGCCCCGCAGCAGCCGAAGTGCAACTTCGGGCAGAGCCCCGCGACCCTCTTGGAGCCCAAGAAAGATTGCTTGGGCAGGAGGCAGTCGCCGTGTCGCACCGCTCAGCGCGTCCCGTGGGGAGCCAACCCCCGATTCCTCGGCGGGAGGTCACTCCGACGCCCGAGCTGATCCCCGTCCCCAAGCGGACCTTCGCGCCGCTCCGCCCGCTGGATGCGTTCGAGCCGGCGAACGTGGAGCGCGCCGTCTCCGCGCTGCGCGCGCAGCGGACGGACGACGCCGCCCGCTACGCCCGCCTGCTCGAGCACACCGCCCAGCGGCTAGAGCGCGAGCGGTACCGGCCCATCCCGGCCGCTTACGAGGAGCAGATCTCCCACCTGCTGCTCACGAGGCCGCAGCAGGAGCAGCTGCGCGACGCGCTCCGCGGCGAGTACGGCCTGCAAGCGCAGGCGGACGTCCAGGCGGCCCTGCTCGCGGTGCGCGGGCTTCACGTGGCCGCGCAGGTTCAGCTGCTGCAGGCGATCCCGCTCCCCCCGCACGATCCGCCCACGCAGGAGGACCTCAACGCCTCGGCGATGGTGGAGCTCGTCACCTCGCCGGGTTACCAGGCGCTGCCGCCGGATCAGCAGGAGCAGCTGATCTCCGTGATGGTGTCCTGCGGTGCGGACGGGCTGGGCTGCCTGGACGAGCTGCTGAAGGACCCCGAGCGCCTGCTCGCGCTCGACTCGCAGGGCCAGACGCTGCTGCAGAACCTGGCCACGCTGGCTGAGCAGCCGCTCAACGCCGCCATCCCCGGCGGCTGGGAGGCCCACCAGGGGTTGATGGACTCGGTGCTGCTGGAGGTCACCTTCCCCGAGGAGAACGTCGACCAGTCGGTCTACGGCACCTGCACCGTCACCTCGATGCAGTACGAGCTGTGCCGGGACAACCCGTCCGAGTACGTGCGATTGATCTCCGGGCTCACCGGCACGTCCGGCAGCGCCACCATGATGGGCGGGGACGCGCTGGTGCTGCAGACCCGCTACTTCGAATCCCACCTGGAGGGAGACAGCCGCAGCCTCTCCGAGGCGATCTTCCAGGCCGCGGCGATGGAGTACGGCAACGGCGAGCGGACCTACGACGAGAGCATCGACCACCACTTCGAGCCGGACGGCGGAGACGGCGGCCGTGGGCTGGGCGCGGACGGGCAGGCCCAGCTGCTCTCGCAGCTGTTCGGCGTGGAGTACGCCGTCTACCGGCCGCCCCCGCTCGGCGGGTTCTTCACCCCGGACTTCGCCCTGGACCTGCTCGAGGGTGTGGACACGCACGGGGACGCGCCGCCCATCATCGTCTCGCTCACGCTCACCCACGCGGACGGCACCGAGTCCGGCCACGCGCTGACCTTCGATCACGTGGCCAACGGCCGCGTCTACCTGCGCAACCCCTGGGGCGCGGGCACGCCGCTGGACACCATGGGGCTCACGCTGGAGGACCCGGCCACCGGCCTCTACTCGGTTTCGGTGGAGGAGTTCCTGGAGATGTACACGGCGATCACCCTGCCCGTGGAGTGAGCTGGGGCAAGCCTCGCCTTCACCGCGAGGAACCAGCGTTCGATGCCCTCATACGTCACCCATCCGCCGAGCACGGACGCGCCGAGGGTGGCGCCCAGCGCGAGGCAGTACCCAGAAACCGTTGGGCCAACCGCCTCTGACAGGTGGTGGATGGAGAGCCACAGCACCAGAGGCAGATGGACGATGTACGCGCCATAGCTGAACTTGCCGAGGACGCAGAGCGGCCGAATCGAAAGGGCGCGTGCAAGCAGAGAGTCTCCGGATGAGGCCACGAGCATCGCCAGGGCTCCGCCCCCCAGCAGCAGCGGAAACGCGTGCTTCAGCTGAAGGGCCCACGCAGACGCGTAGGTGACCTTCCGGACCCAGAAGAAGTCCTGCGTCCAATGCACTCGTCCGATCCACAGGAACAGCGCCAAGGTGGCGGCGCCGGCGAGCAAGACGACCGTTCCCCCACGCCGCAACTTCGCAGGCGTCCCACCGGCCTCAGCGAGGACGGCGATCAGCCCTCCAGCGGCGAGCAGATCCATCCGCGCAGGCAAGAGAACGTAGTTCCCGAGGGGTTCCTGGCCGGCAGCGCTCCACACCACCCGGAAGAGGAGCGCCCCGAGGATGAGAGCGGCGCAGATCCAGCGATGGGCCTGATTGGGTCGGTACAGGATGACCAAGGGCCAGACGAGATAGAACTGCTCTTCAACGGCGAGGCTCCAGGTGTGATTCAGGAAGCTGGGTATCGCCTCCCACCCCACGGACGAGATCGCGAAGTTCTGGGTGTAGGTGACGAGCCACTTCAAGCCCAACGTTGGATGGGCCTGGTCCACGAGGACGCTGCTCCCCTCGGGACTGAAGGCGTACCAGCCGGCCGCGGAGAGGATCAGCGCCGCGTAGTACAGGGGAAAGATGCGCAGCGCGCGCCGCAGGAAGAAGCGCCTCAGCGCGCCAGGCTGCTGCTTGGAGCCGTAGAGGCTCGTGGTGATCAAGAATCCCGAGAGCAGGAAGAAGAGATCCACCCCGACCCAGCCAAAATTCCACGATGCCCAGGCCACGGCGTTGGTCAGCCGGCCGACGAGGCTCTGGGCGGCGCTCTCGGAGAGCGGAACCGCGAGGCCGTAGACATGGGCGTGGAACAGCAGCACCGAGAGGATCGCAACACCTCGCAACCCATCCAGCGCTTTGACGTGACTCCGCTCCATCCCGGGTTCGCACCCTAACCGCAGAGCCAGCTCTGGCTCCAACGCGCTCAGTCTGCCCGTGGAGGGAGCCCGAACGCGGAGGCGAGCAGCTCGTAGGAGCGCTGCCGCTCGGCGGGGTCCGCCACGTGGGTGGTCACCATCAGCTCGTCCGCCGCCATCTCGCGGGCCAGCTCGGTGAGCCGCTGCTTCACCTCCTGCGCCGTCCCGAAGGTGAGCATCCCGCGCGTGGAGCGGCCCTGCGCGAGCTCCTGCGGCGTCCACGGGTAGTCCCGCGCCTCCTCCGGCGTGGGGAGCGGGCCGCGCTCGCCGCGCAGGAAACGCAGCCACATCAGGTCCACCGCCTTGGCCAGCGCCTCCGCGCGCGCGTGCGTGTCCGAGGCGATCGCCGCCACGGTGAGGATGGCGTGCGGCTTGGCCAGGTGGCGCGAAGGGCGGAAGCGCTCGCGGTACGCGTGGAGGGAGGGGAGCGCCGCCTCCGGGCTGAAGTGGTGGGCGAAGGCCATCCCGCGCCCCAGCCGCGCCGCGAGCTCCGCGCCGAAGCCGCTGGAGGAGAGCAGCCAGAGCGGCGGCAGCGGGACGCCCTCGGGGGTGGCGATGACCCGCTGGAAGGGCGCGCCCTCCGGGAACGGCGCCTCGCTGCAGTAGGCCTGCAGCTCCTGGAGCTGGTCCTCGAAGTCATCCGCCATCAGCCGGTCCGTGGTGCGGCGCAGCGCCAGCGCGGTGAGCTGATCCGAGCCCGGCGCGCGCCCCACGCCGAGGTCGATCCGCCCCGGCGCCAGCGCCTCCAGCGTGCGGAAGGTCTCCGCCACCTTCAGCGGCGAGTGGTTGGGGAGCATGATGCCGCCCGAGCCCACGCGCAGCCCCCGGGTCGCCCGCGCGGCGAGCGCGATCACCAGCTCCGGCGTGGAGCTGGCCAGCCCCGCGGTGTTGTGGTGCTCGGCGATCCAGTAGCGCGTGTAACCCAGCGCGTCCGCCGCCTTCGCCAGGGAGAGCGTGGCGTCCAGCGCCTGCCCGGCGGTGGCGCCACGGCCCACGGGGATGAGGTCGAGCACGGAGAGGGGGAGGGCCATCCGACTTGTGTAACCGGTGGCCGCGGCGCTTTCACTTCTCCGTGCGCCTCCCTCGGTTCACCCCGAGAGGCTGTGAACCTTTCGGGCGCGTAGCTCCACCGTTCACCCCGAGCGTAGCGCCGTAGGCGCGTAGTCGAGGGGCGGCACCGAGTTCAGGCCTCATCGAGCTCGCCCGGAGCTGCCAACGGCTGCAACGCCGCTCCAGCGTCACCTCGGACTGGATCGTTCGGGCGAGCTCTCGACTACGTGCCTACGGCACTGCGCTCGAGCCGAACGGAGGGGGCGGCCCTTATCTGACCGGCATGGGGGCCTCCTCAGTGCGGCTTGCGCGCCTGAAACGTGGAGCGCAGCAGCTCCCCGTCCGGCCCGTACTCGCGGATGGCGCGGCGGTCTCCTTGCGGGAGCGGCGCCACCACGACTTTCACCACGGGGACGAGCCCGCGCTCGGTGGGGGCGAAGCGGAGCGCCTCGGGGACGCTCGCCACCGGGCGCACCTGCACGTCTCCGGCTTCGTTGACGTAGAGGATGGTGCCCGGGTGCTTGGGTTGTTGCGGCTGCGGTTGCGTGCTCATGCAGGTCCTCATGCTCCAGTCCCCTTCGTCAGCTCGTCCAGAATCTTGAAGCGCTCGGGCATCAGCGCGCGGACCGCCGCCTCCTGCGGCGTGCCCACCACCTGCGAGTAGAGGGTGAGCGTCTCCGCGAAGTCCTCGTCCAGGGACTTCTTGGCGTAGGCGGACGCGGAGGAGGGATCGCTCTGCGAGGCCTGGCGCCAGCGGTTCCACCGCGGGTCGCTCGTCTCCGGACCCCACTCGTTGTGGGACATCGCGTGGCCGCTCTCGTGGATGAGCGAGGCGTTGAGCGTCGCCTGCGACTGCGGCGGCTGGGTCGGGTAGATGTGCACCACGCCGTCGGCGCCGCACGTCATGTACGACTCGTGGTCAGGGCCGTACTGCTTCTTCCACTCCGCGTCGTGGACGTTCGGCTTCGGCTCGATGGTGACCTCCTTCACCCGGTCCCGCATCGCCTTGGGCATCCGGGCGATCCCCTCGGCCACCTGCTCGGCGGTGGTCAGCCCGTTGGCGCCCTCCGGCACCCGGATGACCAGCACGCGGCCGTCCACCACCATCGTGTAGTCCTGCCCGGTCATCTGCTCGCCCTGGAACTCCATGGTCCGCCGGCTGGGCCGCTGCAGCTCGTAGGGGACCGGCTCCTGCGGGGCCGCGCCCTGCGTGGCGAGCGCCGGCAGCCAGGGCTCCTCCGTCAGCGACCTGCGCAAAAGCGCCGCCTGCTGCTCGGGCGTGGCGGTGGCGTAGGCCGGGTCCTTGGTCACCGCGTCGAAGTGGGCGCGCGCCCCGTTGGCGAGCGGGCTGTCCGGCGCGTCCATCAGCGCCTTCACCTGCGCCTGCTCCTGAGGGGAGAGCTGGGTGAAGCCGGGCGTCCCTTCGAGCTGCGGCCGCGCCGCGGCGCCCGGCACGTAGGTGCGCGTGCCCGGCAACGCCGCCTCCGCCTCGGCGTTCTGCTCGTAAGGGTTCTTCTTCGGGCCCCCTTTGACCGCCGCGCCGGCGGTGATCCCGAAGAACGCCATCTGCATGAGGAAGGCGTGCTTCTGGCCCGCGGACATCTGGTCCCAGTTCTGGCCCGCCTGGATGCCGAGGTCCGCCGCGCCGGTGCCCGCCGCGGCGAGCGCTCCGCCGTTGGCGAAGGCCGCCACCCGGGTCCAGCCCGCCAGCTGCGCGCCGCCCGCTCCCGCGGTGAGGACGGCCGCGGTCAGGCCGATCCACTCGGCGCGCGCCTCGGGGTCGGTGAGCGAGAGCGTCTGGCCGTGGTCCGCACGGTCCTTGAGCGCGCTGCCCTGCTTGTAGGCCTCGTAGCCGCCGATGATCGCCCCGGCCACGATCACCGCGGTGCCGCCGGTGCCGGCGATGACGGCGCCGGTGAGCACCACCGCGCCCGCGAGCTCGGCGTAGTCCGCCACCTGCTTGATCTTCTCGGGCGTGCTGTCGACGGTGTCCGGCGTGTTGCTCGTCTCCAGCGGCGTGTCGCCGTTGGGGCTCAGGTGGCCGTTCTTGGGGTACGTCATCCGCCCCGGCGGGAGCTGGTTCTCCTTCTTCCAGGCATCCCAGTCCTTGTACTCGCGCCCCTTGGCGTCGACGTAGCCGAGCTCCTTCCCGTCCGGCCCGTTGACCCGGTAGACCATCACCCGCACCGGGCCGTCCTTCGGGTTGTTGTAGATGACCGGCAGCGCGGTGATGCTCACGTCCGTCTGGCCGTTGCGCTTGGCCAGCTCGCGGATCTTCTCGGCGGACGGCTTGATCAGCTCCTCCGCCTCCTTGCCGGTGTAGAGCGGCGAGTCCGGGCCGGTGGCCCCCTCGTTGGTGGGCGGGTACTGGTTGGCCAGCCCCACCTCGTTCTCGATGTACGAGCCGTCCAGCGGCACCGCGGGCGGGTGGTCCCCGCGCATGGCGTACAGGTCGTACGTGGGCGCGTAGAGCTGCTTGACGTTGTCGCCCTGATCGACGAACCGGTACGTCTTCCCGGTGGGCGCCGCGGAGATGTCCACGCGCGCCTTCACCTTGTCCGGCTTCTTCCCCTGGGAGAGCTCGGTCACGTCCACGCTGACCAGGTTGCGGCTGGGGGAAAGCTCCGTCTCCTGCAGCTCGTGCTTGGCGTCCTTGCTGAGCGTGAAGGTGTGCACCTGCTGGTTGGGCTCGGTGACGCGGATGGCGAGCAGCGGCGGCGCGCCCTCGCCGGGCGCCGGCGTGGTGGGCAGCATCTGCCCGGCGACGAGCTCGATCTTCGCGCCCGGGTACTGCTTCTGGAGCTCGGCGATCCGGTCGCGGTAGGCCTGCTCGGTGGGGCCGCCGAGCTTCGGCGCGCTCTCGCCCGTGGTGGGCTGGCTCCCAGAGGCGCTCGGGTTGGGGACCGCGGGCCCGGGAGAGGCGCCGTCCGCGTAGTAGCCGCTCACCACCACGTCCGCCTGCTCCAGGCCGGGCTGCGCGGGGCCGTAGTACTCCTCCAGCGCCTTCGGGTCCCCCGGCCCGAGCACCTTCTTGCCTTCCTCCACGGAGCGCTTGCCCAGCCCCGGGTGGCGCGGGTCCACCTCGAAGTCCTGGGTGTCGGGCGGCAGCTCCTTCCACTTCGCGTCCGCGGTGGCCTTGTCGGCGTTGAAGCCGGCCATCTGTTCGGCCTGGGTCTTCTCGCCGCCCTCGCGCTGCTCGCGGTTGGTGGCGTCCGCCACCAGCAGGGTCTGCAGCTGCGGCGGCACCTTCGCGTCCTGCAGCGCCTGGGCGCGCTCGGGCGAGCCCGGCTCGGTGGCGAACACCTTCGCCGCCGCGGTGGCGGGCAGCGTCCCCACCTCGCGGTACTGGGGGTTCTCCTTCTGGTAGGCCTCGAGGTTCTCCCAGCTGCGCTGGGTCGCCGGGTCGAGCACGCGCTCGCCCTGGCGGATCAGCACGTGGCCGGTCTGGCCCTCCGCGCCGGGCCGGTCGTCCGCGAGGAACACCAGCTCCGAGCGCGCCCGCAGCTGCGGCGTGGCCAGCTCCACCCAGTCCGCCGCCACGTCCAGGCAGTTGCGCTGCCCGTCGTGGGCGTCCTCGGTGAGCAGGGTGCTCCCGGGCGCGGCGCCGCCCTCCAGCCCCAGCTGCCGGCGCCCGGACGCGGTGGTCTCCGTGTCCTCCTCGCCGAACGAGTCGCGCCTCGCCGCCGAGGGGTAGGGGAGCGGCTCGCTCGCGCCGGAGAGCCGGTTGTACTCGCGCGTGGCCGCGTTGGCGTCCTTCTCCGCGCGGTAGAGCTTCCGCTCCTTCGCGGAGATCGTCTCGGGGCGGTCGCTCGCGCGCGCCTGCTCGAGCTCTCGGGCCGCCTGCTCGGCGCGGCGCTTGGCCTCCTCCGCTCGGCGCTTGGCCTCCTCCGCTCGGCGCTTGGCCTCCTCCGCGCGGCGCCGCGCCTCTTCGGCTGCTGCGGAGTCGGTGGCGTTGGCTCGAGGTGAGCCGCTCTCGGCAGGTGGCACGGCCATGTGGGTGCTCCGCTCTCCAGGGGTGCTCTTTGGGACGGAGCTGGACGGCCCGCATCCAGCGGCGTCGGAGAATCACCGTGAGTTCGCGGCTGGGCGGTCCCCGGGCGTGACAGGGCGTGCGAGCGCGTTGACGCCCCGCCGCGAAGGGCCCAACCTCCCGGCCACTTCATGCGAGCCAACACCGAGTGGGCGGCCTCAGAGACGCCGGGCGCGCTGGGCACTGCCACCGCCGCGCTGCGCGCCGAGGTCTGGCGCTACCTGCCGGCGTGGCTCTTCTTCTTCTACGCGTGCCTGCTGCTCAACTGCGAGCTCACCAACCTCTCGCCGCCGCGGCCGGACCTGGCGTGGACCGCGGTCTTCCCCATCTCGGTGTTCTTGAGCTTCTACGCGGTCCGCGCCGCGCGGGCGCCGGACGTGCGGCGGCGGGTGGCGCTGTTCTGCGGCGTGCTCGCGCTCGCCGTCTGCCTGCCGCTGCTCAACTACGCCTTCCACCGCCCGTTCCCGATCCCGCTGCCGCAGCTGCGGCTCGTCTACGAATGGTCCAACTTCGTCTTCGCGGGGCTGCTCGTCGCGCACGCCTGGTCGGTGCACCGCAGCCACGTGGCGCTCTTCTTCGGCGCCGGGCTCCTCTACGGGGCGATGCTGGAGAACGGGGGGATCCTCCTCGGCTTCTTCCACGAGCTGCACCTCTCGTCGACGCGGGTCGAGCCGCTGGTGGCTCCGGTGGCGACGATGATCGGCTGGAGCGTGGTGCTCTACATGGCGAGCTTCACCGTGTGGCAGCTGCGGGCCTGGGTGCCGCGGCTGGGCCGCTCCGCCGCGCTCTCGGCCCTGCTGGTGGGCGCGTTCGCCACGCTGATCGACCTGCAGATAGACCCCGCCGCCACCGCCACCGGCTGCTGGGTGTGGCATGAGTCGCTCCCCGTGGCGTTCTGCGGCGTGCCGCTGCTCAACTTCGTCGCCTGGATGTGCGCGCTCTGCCCGTTCGCGTACGTGATGTTCCGGTGGCAGGAGCGGCGGGGGCTCTCGGACAGTGCGCCGTGGCCGGCCGTCGACGTGCTCAAGCTCGCCGCGCTCTCGCCGGTCATCCTCACGCTCGCGGCGCTGGCGTTCATCGGCAGCACGCTGGTGCTCGAGGGACGCGATGGGCCCTCGTGGACGCTGCTCAATGCGTTCACGGTGAAGCTCGCCTCGTGGGTGTTCGGCGGGTAGGGCGCTGGAGGGCCTTTAGGAGCAGAGTGGGCTCAGGGGCGCGCTCGCGGGTGCACGCATGGGCCCCGCGGCGCGGCGCTCGCGCCGCGGTGGGTTGCACAGCCACGGCAGGTGCAGTGGGCGCCCGCGCCGTTGACCCCGAGCGAAGGCGAGGGGCGCTCGGCTCGCCCCAGCCCGCGGCTCTCGAGCGGGCGTCCCGACTCTGAGCCGCACAGTCCGCGATTCGAGACGCCAAGACCCTCCCCCCGAAGTGGTTTGGGGCACGCGTCCAGAAATGTCGTCTGCTTTGCGAAAAGCCGTCTCCTTTAGACCACTTGTCCACTCGTGACGATATAGGGTCACTGCTCAATTAACCGCCCGAATTCAGGCCCTTCTCCACAAAGTAGATGACATTTCTGGACGCGGGCCCTGGACCGACCCGGAGGGGCCCTGCCGGCGAGCGCCCGCTGCGCGCGAGCGAGGCAGTGCAACCCAACGCGGTTCGCGGCGCTACCGCGGGACCCATGCGTGCGCGAAGGGAGCGCGACCCGAGCGGAATCGAGTCCTATGGGCAAGCTTGGGCTGGAGCCGCGGCTACGTGGGATTTAACTCGACGAGCCCTGGCTCCGGCGCGGACTCGAAGTGGTCGCCGTACCAGAGCTTCGTGGCGGCAGTGCGGCCCTGATTCTTCCCGTCCACCGTAGAGGGCTCGCCAAGCGCCGAGGCCGGCAATCCCACCCGAGCGGACGGGTCGTACTCCATCACCATCGTGACGACCGGGACGATCTCGTCATCGCCGCAGCTCGCATCCTGCGGATTCGCCAGATCCGCCGCGGAGACGTCCCCGCGCGGCTGGTAGGTGATGATCTGCTTTCTGCGGTACTCGCCCGTGACTGCCATCGAGCAATTCTCGGAGCGTGCGACTCGGAGTTGCCACTTGGTGTTAAATCCCCTGGTTCCAAGGGGTTCCGAGCGCCGCTGACTGAGAAGGAGCGACATGCTTCGACGGATCAGCCTCGCTGCCGCCGCGCTGCTGCTCGTCCTGGGGACGGCCTGGTTGTTCGGCCACGGACAGCCCGAGCCCGCCGAGCCTGAGCTCGCGCGCTCCGACCTTCCGGCGCCGGAGCCGAGCCGGTCCCAACCGCGCGCCGCCCCATCATTGGCCCCCGCCGTGGCCTCCACGCCCGAAGGCGCCGAGCTCCAGGTGGAGGTGCTGGTGAATTCGAAGCCGACGCAGGCGGAGGTCCGCGCCTATGCCGGAGGCCTGAGCGAGCAAGACTGGGCGCCCGCGGCCCAGGCCACGACCGGCGCCGACGGACGCGCGACGATGCACCTCTCCCCAGGGCGCTACCTCGTCGCCGTTCGCGCGGGCGCTCTCGCGCCGGCCCGACAGCAGGTGATGCACGGCCGCGGCGTCACCCACCTGCGATTCGAGCTGGTCGCCGCCGTTCCTCTCACCGGCCGAACGGTCCTGAAGGGGAGCGGAGCGCCGGTGGCGATGACCGAGCTGGTGCTCACGCCGCGCTCGCCCGGTGGGCCGGCCTGGCTTCCGGCCTTCGCCCCCGAGCACGAGCGCGCCTACGCCACCAGCGATGAGCGCGGACTCTTCCGCTTCGAGGGGCTCGCGCCCGGCGAATACGCCCTCGAGGCCAAAGCCGCGGGACAAGGCCGCCAGTCGCTGACGCTCCTCAAGGTGCCGTCTCAGCGTGAGCTCGTCGTGGAGCTCACCGCCTCCGGCTTCATCCAGGGCTTCGTGCGGACCGCCTCCGGCGCCAGCGTGTCTGGCGCTGAAGTGCTGGCCACGGTCCAGGGCGCCGAGCCCGCGCTCACCAGCGAGAGCGGCGCCTACGCGCTGGAGGTGCCGCCCGGTGCGATCTCCCTCGTCGCCCACAAAGAGCAGCTGGCGGCCGCGCTCTCACTGCCCGTCTACGTCAGACCCGGCGAGACGCGCGCAGGGGTGAACCTCACGCTGGAAGAGGGAGCGACGCTCGCCGCGACGGTGACGGCCGGGCCGGGCGGAGCGCCACTGCAGGGCGCCGAGCTGCGCCTGCGGCGCTCACGGCTCGGGGTAGAGCTCGCCCGCTGCGCCACGGGGCCCGACGGCCGTTGCGAGGTGCGGGGGCTCGCGGCCGGTCCCTATGACGTGGACGCGCTCGCCCGCGGCCATGCGGGAAAATCTCAGAGGGGGCTGGTGCTCGTCTCGGGTCAGCGCTTCCCGATCGCGCTGACCCTCGAGCCCTCCGGCGCCGTCTTCGGCGTGGTCTCTGAGCAGGGCGGCCCGGTCGTCGCGGACGCGATCGTTCGCCTCGGCACGCTGACCGCGCGCAGCGACGCGCAGGGGCGGTACCGCCTCGAAGGCGTGCCGCCAGGTCGACAGACTCTGAGCGCCCGGCGCTCCGAGCTCTCCGGGCGCTTCGATCAGCTCGTCGAGCTGAGGGCAGGAGAGGAACGGCAGGTGGATCTCCAGCTGGGCTCGAGCGGCGTGGTGGAGGGCCGCGCGAGGCTGGCGGATGGCGGCACGCCGGAGGGGCGCGTCAGGATCATGGCCTCCGCTGTGGGCAACGGCTTCAGCGAGCGCGCGACCGTCTTCTCCGATGAGTCGGGCGGCTTCCGCGTCGAGCTCGCCGCTGGCGAGTACGACTTCTTCACGATGCTCGAGGGCAAACGTCTGAGCGTGCGCAGCGCCGTGGTCCGAGCCAAGGTGGAGGCCGGCAAGACGCTCCCGCTCACTGTTCTCTTGGAAAGCTCCCCCGACACTGCCTCCCCTCGCGGGCGGGTGCTCGACGTCGGCGGCGCGCCGTGCCCCTGGGCCACGGTCTCGTACGGGGCGGATCCAGGCCCGGACAAGCGAGCCAGTTACACGGGCATGGCGGCGACCGACGAGGAGGGCACTTTCCAGCTCTTCCGAACGCCGGACGGGCCCGTCCGCGTGCGCGCGCTGTGCGGCGGGCGCACCGGCGAGGCCGTGCTCGCGCCAGGCGCGAAGGAGGTGGTGGTGCAGACCCAGCCCGCCGCCACCGTTCGCGGCAAGGTGTCCGGCAACCCGCCCGTCCTAGGCTTCACGCTCGCTCTCCTCTCCGAGGGAGGGCGGATGGGCCTCTCGGGGCAGGAGCTGCGCTTCGCCGGGGACAGCTTCTCCTTCTCGGACGCACCCACGGGCCCGGCGCGGGTCGTGGTGACCACCGACGATGGGCGCCGCGCCGAGCACAGCGTCGCCCTCCGCTCCGGCGAGGCCACCAGCGTGGAGCTCGTCCTCGCGCCGACCGCCACGGTGATCGGCCGCCTGCTGCGCAGCGACACGCGCGCGCCGGTAGCTGACGGCTACGTCTCCGGCGCCACCGAACGGCCCGGGCTGGACGGGCGCTTCAAGGCAGTTCAGCTCCCGAGCGGCCCCTACACGCTGCGCGTCTTCGCCAGGGGCTACAAGTCCCTCACCCGCGAGCTGCAGCTGCGCGAGGGCGAGACGCTCGACGTGGGCGACGTGCTCCTGGACCCGGCTCCCACACCGCGCTGACGCGCACCCCGGCGCACATCTTTTTTTCTCTGTCATCGAACCGCGTGGCCCCGCGTTGAGGTTGGTACGGTGCACGCCCTTGCGGAGGAAAAGCCTTGAGTACGGACACGACGAAGACGGTGGCCTCGCGGCTGGACGCGGTGACGGTGTTCGCGCGCGGGGCGCTCTGCGTGCGCAGCGCCAAGCTGCAGGCGCCGCACCAGCGCGTGCGGCTGGCGGGGCTGCCGCTCTCGGCCGAGGCAAGCTCCTTCCGCGGCAAGGTGGTGCAGGGGCCGCCCGGCCTCGTGGTCCGCCGCACCCTCCCGGGCTTCGAGGTGGAGCTCGGCGCGCCAGCGGACGTGGCCGCGGAGGTGCTCGTGCTGGAGGCCGCGCAGGAGCACGTCTCCCGCCTGGAGCGCGAGCTGGCCGCCACCGACCGCGAGCTGCAGCTCCTGGTGGGGCTGCGTCCCGCCTTCCCGCCTCGGCCGAAGGAGGGCCCCTCCCGCCCCGCCGCCGTGGACGCGCTGCTCGCGCTTCAGGGCTTCGTGGGCGAGGAGCTGGCCGCGCTCCAGTCCAAGCGGCGCGAGCAGGCGCGGGCGCTGGAGGACGCGCGCTCCGAGTTGGAGCTGCGCAGGCGGCGGTTGGAGGAGGCCTCCACCTCCGCCCGCACCGAGCGCGCCCGCATCACCCGCGCGGTGGTCTTCGAGCTGGACGGCGAGGCCGCGGGTGAGGTGCAGCTCGCGGTGGAGTACTTCGTCCCCGGCGCGCGCTGGGCCCCCGGCTACGAGCTGCGCCTGGAGCGCGGCATGGGCCGCGGCTCGCTGGCGATGCGCGCCTTCGTGGCGCAGAGCAGCGGCGAGGACTGGGAAGGCGTGCAGCTGGCCCTCTCCACCGCGGATCTCGACCGCCGCACGGATGCACCCGAGCTCAAGGCGCTGAAGATCGGCCGCGCGCAGCCCCCGCCCCCGAGCACCGGCTGGCGCGACCCGCCGCCCGGTCTGGCCGAGCTCTTCACCGACTACGACGCCTCCTTGCGCCGCCGCCGCGCCCGCGCCATGCCCCCGCCTCCACCTCCCATGGCCGCGCCCGTCTCCGCGAGCTACGGCGCCGCGTCCATGGCGGAGGAGTCCATCGAGCCCGCGCCGATGATGGCCGAGGCGGTCATGGCGGGACCTCCCGGCTTCGCGCCCAGCGCGCCGCCCGCGTCCCGCCGCGCCGCCCAGGCCCGGCCCGCGCCCTCCCCGAAGGGCTCCAGCGGCGGTGGCGCGGACATGCGCGAGCGCAAGAAGAGCGCGATGAAGGCCCTGGCGCGCGAAGAGATGGCCGACCGCGCGGCCGCGGACGAAGGCGGCTACGGCGGGGACGACGCGCCGAGCGCGCCGGCGGGGCTCCAGCCCGAGGAGGCGCTGCTCGACTACGAGGGGCTCAGCCTCCCCGGCGCGGACGAGAGCGGCCGCGGCAAGCTGCGCCCTGGCGAGCCGCTGTGGCGCCAGCTCACCACCACCGTCTCCGTGGACGTGCACGTGGAGGTGGTGGCCCGCGCGGTGGAGCAGGTGCGCTCGCGCGCCGAGCGCGTGGCCTCGCTCTCGCTGCCCACCTACGCGGCCAGCGTCCGCGAGGCCGCCGGCTCCTTCGACTTCCGCTACGACGTGGAGGGGCGCGCGGACGTGCTCGGGGACGGCGCCTGGCACACCGTCTCCGTCTGCAAGGCGGACGTGGAGGCGCAGGCCGAGTACGTGGCGGTGCCCTCGGTGGAGATGCGCGTCTACCGCACGGTGAAGCTCACCAACCGCTCCCGCTTCGCGCTGCTGCAGGGGCCCATGGACGTGGTGGTGGGGCCCGAGTTCCTGATGACGGTGCAGCTGCCCACGCTGGCGCCGGGCGCGGTGGAGCGCTGCGGCCTGGGCGTGGAGGAGGCGGTGCAGGTGGCGCGCAACACCCGCTACCAGGAGAGCGCCGGCGGGCTGCTCGGCGGCGCCACCGTGGCCGAGCACGCGCTGGAGGTGGAGCTGCACAACCGGCTGCCGCACTCCGCGCCGATCGAGGTCCGCGAGCGGGTGCCCGTCTCCGGCGAGGCAGACGTGAAGGTGGAGGAGGTGGGCGTCACCCCCGCCTGGGCCCGGCCGATGGCCGGCGATGGCGTCACCGCGCAGGGCGCTCGGCTGTGGCGCCTCACGCTCGGGGCGCGGGAGAAGGTGACGCTCAAGGCGACGTACGCGCTGAAGTTCCCCGCCGGGAAGATGCTCGTCGGCGGCAACCGGAGGAGCTAGCCGAAATGGAACCGCTCTCGACGACGGCCAAGGTGGCGAAGGTGACGTGCCTGGAGGACCGGGCGCTGGTGGAGCGGCGCGCGGAGCTGACGCTCCAGCCCGGCCCCTCACGGCTGGCGCTGCACGGCGTGGCGCCCACCGCGGTGGATCGCTCGCTCAAGGTGGAGCTCACCGGCGCCCGCCTCTCCGAGGCCCGCGTGGTGCGCGAGTTCAAGCCCAGGCCGCGCGGCGGCGTGGCCCAAGACGCCTCCGCGCTGCGCAAGCAGGTTCACGCGCTCGGCAAGGAGCTGGAGGTGCTCGCCGCGGACCAGCAGCGGCTCACCAGCCAGCTCGAGCTCACGCGAACGGCGCGCGCGGATCTCCTCCGCGCCGTGGCCGAGGGCACCCCCGAGGGCGCCGCCGAGCCCGCGGCCTGGCACCAGGGGCTCGCCAAGGTGCGCGAGCGCGAGGCCGAGCTGGACGAGGCGCTGCGCCAGAAGCAGCTCTCCTCCGCGCGCACCCAGCAGCGGCTCGGCGAGGCGCAGTCCGCGCTCTCGCTCTGCGAGGAGCCGCCCGCGGAGCTCACCGCCCGCATCGAGCTGGTGGTGGATGCCCCCGCCGCCGGCCCGGCCCGGCTGACCGTGAGTTATCTCGTCCCCTGCGCCGTCTGGCGCCCCGCGTACCGCGCCGCGCTCGACGAAGGGATCGCCCGCGTGGAGACGGAGGCGGTGGTGTGGCAGCGCACCGGCGAGGCCTGGGAGGACGTGGAACTCCTGCTCTCCACCGCCCGCCCCACGCTGGGCGCGGCGCCCCCCACGCTCGTGGACGACGTGGTGCGCCTGCGCGACAAGACGCAGGAGGAGCGCGGCACGGTGGAGGTGGCCATCCGTGAGGAGGCGCTGCACACCACCGGCGAGGCCTCCACCTCACAGACGGCCGAGGTCCCCGGCGTGGACGACGGCGGCGAGGTGCGGCTGCTCACCGTCCCCGGCCGCGTCACCGTCCCTTCGGACGGGCAACCCCACCGCTTCGCGCTCTCCAGCTTCCAGGCCCCGGCCCAGGTGGAGCGGGTCTGCGCCAGCGAGCTCTCCAGCGCGGTCTCGCTCGTGGCCCGCTTCAGCAACACCGGCCCCCACGTCCTGCTCGCCGGGCCAGTGGAGCTGTTCCGCAAGAGCGGCTTCATCGGCCGCGGGCGGATGCGCTTTAGCGCGCAGGGCGAGCCGGTGCGCCTCTCCTTCGGCAGCGAGGACGGCCTGCGCGTGGCGCGCGAGGTCCACGACACCCACGACGAGAGCCGCCTCACCGGCCGGCGCACCACCCTGCGCAAGGTGAAGCTCTTCGTCTCCAACGCCGCGGGCGAGAAGGCCAAGCTCACGCTCGAGGAGCGGGTGCTCGTCTCCGAGGTGAAGGAGGTCCAGGTGAAGCTGCGCGAGAAGGAGACCACACCCCCGCGCGAGGTGACCCAGGACGGGCTGGTGAAGTTCGACGTGGCGCTCGAGCCGAACGAGCACCGGACGCTGGAGCTGGTCTACGAGATCTCCGCCGCCGCGAAGGTGGCGGGCCTCTAGGTCCCTCCGTTCACCCCGAGCGGAGTCGAGTCGAGGGGCGCCCCAGAGCTCGAAGCGGCCTCTGCGCTGATCACGCGCTCGGTGCCGCCCCGCCTGACCTGAAACTTGCCGCGCCCCGCTCAGCCCGAGCGAAGTCGAGGGCCCGCCGATCGTAGGGACTCTCGCTCGTGGGGCCCTCGACTTCGCTCGGGCTGAGCGGACGGCCTCACGTTTCTTGCCTTGATTGATCCGCCCAAGGGGCGGCGGCCTCACTACGCTCGGGGTGAACGGGGAGCCTGGACGGCCGCGTCATTTGCGCTCCTGACGCGGCGGCAGGGTTTGCGCTATGCGTCCCTCCGAGCATGGCGTCCGCACGTTCCAACTCGTCTTCCTCCACCCCGTGAGCGCGCGGCGTCCGTTCTGGCTCGCGGCCCTGGCCGCGCTCGCGCTGGGCACCGCGGCCCAGGCCGCCGCGCCCAACGTGCTGGTGCTCCCGTTCGTGGGGGACAGCTCCGAGGCCCTCTCCAAGCAGGCGCGCAACGTGCTCCGGCGCGGCGGCAAGGTGCAGGTGCTGGAGGTGCCGCGCGGCGTGGCGGCGCTCACCCGCGCGCGCACCTTGAACCCCGCCGCCATCGGCCGGCTCTCCGCGCGCGTCCCGTTCGACCTCGCGGTGGCCTGCGAGCGGCGCGCGGCCCTGCGCTGCAGCATCGTCCGCCCGGACGGCGCGCTGGCCCAGGTCCTCATGGTCCCGCTCTTCAAGGGCTGGGCCTCCGGGGGCGGGCTGCACGCGCTCGAGGAGGCGTTGCTCGAGCTCAACGCGGGACCACCCCCGGCCGGTGAGCCCGTGACTCGCCAGCTCCCCGAGCTGACGCTCCCGCCGCCGGAGCTGACACCGGACGGCGGCGTGGCCCGCGCACCCCCGCCCGCGCCGGACGCCGGCGTGGCGCTGCCCGTGCCGCCGCCCGCGCTGGGGCCGGGGCCCTCCTCGTCCGCCACCGTCCCCTCGCCCCGCGCCTTCCGCGTGCGGGGCGGCGGCGTGGAGGTGGACGGCGTCCTGGACGACGAGGTCTGGGCGTCGGTCCCCGCCTTCACGCGCTTTCAGACCACCTACCCGGAGGTGGGGCCGCCCGCGCAGGAGACGGAGCTGCGCGTCGCCTTCGACGACGACAACCTCTACATCGCCGTCCTCTGCCGGGACACCGAGCCCTCCAAGGTGCTGCGCCCGCTGGGCCGCCGGGACAACCCGCCGCCCTCGGACACGGTGACGGTGATGATCGACACCGCCCGCGAGCGCCGCAGCGCCTACTACTTCGCGGTGAACGCCGCCGGCGTCCAGGAGGACGGGCTGCTCTCCTCCGAGGAGGACATGACCAGCAACTGGGACGCGGTGTGGGAGGCGAAGACCCAGGCCCGCGAGGACGGGTGGTCCGCGGAGATGCGCATCCCGCTCGGCGCGCTCCGGCTCACCCCGGACGAGCCGCAGCGCTGGGGCTTCAACCTGCGGCGCAGGGTGGGGCGCACCGGCCAGCTGCTGGACTCCTCGCCGCTCGCGCGCCGGGCCAACCAGTTCCTCACCCAGTTCTCCGAGCTGCTCGGGGTGGACGCCGAGCCGGCTCGCGGCATCCAGATCACCCCCTTCCTCGCCGCCCGCGCGTTCCTGCACCCGCGCTCGCTGGACCCGCTGAGCAGCTCACCGCGCCTCCTGGACCCCTCCGCGGACATCGGCGTGGACGCCAAGGCCGCGCTCTCCAGCAGCGTGGTGCTCACCGCCACCCTCAACCCGGACTTCGGCGAGCTCGAGGCGGATGAGGTGATTCTGAACTTCGGCAACGTGGAGATCTTCCGGCCGGAGAAGCGCGCCTTCTTCAACGAGGGCGCGGACGTCTTCCTCCCGGCCAACGGCTCCGGCGGGCAGAGCGGGCAGATGCTCTTCTACTCGCGCCGGGTGGGGCTGGACGCGCCCATCTTCGCCGCCGCCAAGCTCTACGGCACGGTGGGGCGCACGCAGGTGGGCGTGCTGGACGCCGTGGTGATGGGCCCCGCGGACCCCACCAAGATCGCCGCGCTGGAGGCGCCCGCGCCGCTGAACGAGGTGGAGCCGGACCGCCGCCTCCAGCTGCACCCCTCGCGGCCGTTCCACCTCGGGCTGAACGACGAGCTCCCCCCCGCGCGGCCCATCCCCAGGAACTTCCTCGCCGCGGTGGTGCGCCAGCAGATCCGCGAAGGCTTCAGCCTCGGCACCCTCTACGCCGGCTCGCAGCCGCTCTCCGGCGAGTGCGACGCCGCCCAGGAGCTCGCCGGGCTCACCGTCTGTCCGCCGGAGGGCTCGCACGCGCTGGGGATGGACTTCCAGGTCCTGAGCGCCGCCGGGGAGTGGGGGGTGATCGGCCAGCTCGAGGCGTCCATGATCACCGGCGGCCCCCCCACCGGCCGCGTCCTCGCCGACGGCACCCGCCTGCTCCCGGGCGGCCTGGGCACCGGCACCCACGTGCGCGCCGGCAAGCTCGGCGGCGAGCACCTCCAGGCCTTCGTCGAATACCAGTACGCCGCTCCCACCCTGGAGCTCAACCAGGTGGGCTACCTCGCCGTGCAGAACCAGCAGACGCCGGCGCTCACGCTGCGCTACACGCAGCCCTTCGGCGGGCTGGAGGACTTCAGCGTCTCCCTGGACGCGCTGGGCACCTGGTCCACCGAAGGCAAGCGGACCCTGCTGGAGCTCTCCGGCGGCGCGGCCATCTCGGCGATCACCGCGCGGCACCACGCCCTGCTGCTCTACGTGGGGGTGCAGGCGGCCCGCAAGGACCTGCGGGAGCTGGCCAACACCGGGATTCCCCTCCAGCGCCCGGACCTGCTCACCGTCAACGCCAGCTTCTCCAGCGACGCGGCCCGCCCCTTCAGCTTCACCGCGCAGCTGCAGGCGGTGCGCTCCGTGGGTGTCCGCCCCCAGCTGCGCCTGGGCGGCTACTACGCGGTGGCGTGGCGCCCGCTGCCGCAGCTGGAGCTCAGCCACTCGCTGGACCTCTCCCAGCCCACGGACTCGCCGTACCTGGTGGACGCGCCGGAGCCGGGGAAGTTCGTCCTCGCCGACCTGGACTCGCTCATCCTCTCCGCGGAGCTGCGCGCGTCCTTCGCCTTCACCCCCACGCTCTCCTTCCAGCTCTCCGCGCAGGGGCTCACCAGCTACAACGTCTACGGCCCCTTCTACGCCGCGAGCTCCGGCGGCACGCCGATCACCTTCGACTCGCTCACCCCGTACGAAGGCGACCCGCCCTCCGACCCCAGCTTCCAGCTCGGCTCGCTGCGGCTCACCGCGGTGCTGCGCTGGGAGTACCAGCTCGGCTCCACGCTCCTGCTCGTCTACTCGCGCAGCCAGGAGAGCGCGCCGGGCGGCGAGATCCGCCGCTCGCTCTTGCCCCAGAGCTGGCAGGGGCCCACCACGGATGGCCTGATGCTCAAGTGGTCCCACACCTTCGGGCTGTGACGGAGGTAGCCTCTCTGCCGCCATGCTGCTCGCGGAGGTGGGTGCCGTCATCTGGTCGCTGCTCGCCGCGCTGGCGTGGGCCGAGCGCCTTCCGCTGGGCATCCCCGAGCTGGCGCTCTTGCTCGCCGCCTGGGTGACGGTGCCCCTGGGGATGGAGCAGGTGGCCCCGCAGACGCCGGGCACGCTGGGGGCGCGCCTCTCCCTCGCCGCGCGCACCTTGCAGCCCTTCGCCGCGGCGGCCCTCACCGTCTCCTTCTGGTTGCCCGCGGGCGCCGGAGCCCGGGTGCTCGCGGCGCCTTGGCTCTTGTGCTGCGGCCTGCACGCGGCGGCGCTGGGGGCGCAGGCGCTCTTCCGCGAGGAGCCGTTCTCCGCGGGCTGGCTGCCGCTGCTCTCCGCGGCCTTCCTCCCGGTGGGCGGCGTCTGGACGCTGCTCTCACGCGGCGGGCAGGCCCCCATGGGCTTCCAGGAGCCGATCATCCTGCTCACCGGCGTGCACTTCCACTACACCGGCTTCGCCGCGCCGCTGCTCGTCTTCTTCGTGCGCGGGGCCGCCGCGCCCGGCCGCACCCGGACGCTGCTCACCGCCGCGGGCGTGGGGCTGGCCGCCGGCATTCCGCTGCTGGCCGCGGGCTTCGTCCTCTCCCGCCACCTGCAGCTGCTCGGCGTGCTCGTCCTCGCCGCCGCGCTGGCGGTGTACGGCGTGCTGGCGCTGCGGACCGCGCCGCGGCTGCGCTCGGCCGCCGCCCGCGCCGCGCTGCGCGTCTCGTCCGTGGCGCTCTTGCTGGCCATGGCGCTGGCGGTCACCTACGCGGCCGGCGAGTACACCTCCCGGTGGTTCCTCAGCATCCCCCAGGCCGCGGCCACCCACGGGGTCCTCAACGCGCTCGGCTTCACCCTCTGCGGGCTTCTGGCCTGGGCCACCGAGGTGCCGCGCAGCGTCCTCACCCTGCGGCGCCCCGGGAAGGAGCGGCTGGAGGCGCTCTCGCGCAACCCCGTCCACGCCGTGGAGGAGGGGCGCCGCAACCACGCGCAGGTGCGGGTGGGGGAGGGGAGCGCCGCCTTCACCCGCGCGCGGGCGCGGCTGCGCCGCTGGGAGATGTTGCCGCGCTGGGTGGCGGTGGAGCCGGCCGCGCCGCTGACCATGCGCGCCGGGTTCGTCTTCCTCGCGCGGCGGCTCGGGTTCTGGTTCGCCAGCCCGGTGCAGGTGGTGGAGCTCGAAGACGGCGAGCGGCGCTGGTCCGTGCGCTGGGCCACGGTGGGCCCGAGCGCGCTGATCGGCCACGAGCGGCTCACCCTGGAGCTGCGGGCGGACGGCACCGTCTGGTTCGAGGTGGAGAGCTTCTCCCGCCTCCAGCACCCGCTCACCTTCCTCTTCGCCCCGTTCGCGCGGCGGCAGCAGCGCGCCTTCGCCCGGGGGTGCTGCGAGGCGCTGCGCGGCTGAAGGTCGGCTTTTTAAGCGTTTCGGCGGCTGGCGGGTGGGCATGGTATGGCGTGCTCGCCCATGGCTCCTCTGGATGGTCCCCCCCAAGAAACGCCCAAGTTCCCCGCCAGCGACGGCTCCACGCTGGACGTCCGCGCCGCGCCGCAGGCCGCCCCGCGCGAGGCCCAGCCCTCCGCGTGGCTGATGATCTTCGAGGGCGACTCCTCCCGCCTGGTGCCGCTCCCGGCGTCCGGCGAGGTGGTGCTCGGCCGCGGCGAAGGCTCGCAGATCCTCTTGAGCGAGGCCGGCGTCTCCCGCCAGCACGCGCGGATCTGGCTGGAGCGCGGCCAGGCGCGGGTGACGGACCTGGGCAGCCAGAACGGCACGCGCGTCAACGACGAGCCGGTGGTGGGCAGCGTGCCGCTCCACTCGGGGGATGAGCTCAACCTCTCCGGGGTGACCGCCGTCTTCCACGCCGCGTCCTCTGCGGGCCACCGGGACGCGCTGCTGGATCCCGCGGCCTTCCGGGGCCGGCTGGAGGCGGAGCTGGAGCGCGCGCTGCGCTACGTGCGGCCGGTGACGGTGGGGACGCTCCTGCTCGGCGGGCGGGTGGACCGGGCGGCGCTGCGGCTGGCGATGGAGCCGGCGGTGAAGCGGATCGAGGCGGTCTCCCCCAGCGGGGACGACGCGGTCCTGTGGCTGTTGCCGGAGAGCAACGCGGACGAGGCGCAGGAGCGGGCGGCGGCGCTGCTCGCGGTGGGGCAGGCGCTCCGGGAGGGCGCGCGGCTGGGGCTGGCCACCTTCCCGGGGGACGGGATTGATCCAGACACGCTGCTCGCGGCCTCCCGCGAGGCGGCGCGCGCGGCGAAGGTGGGCGGCGTCCACCAGGCGCAGAACACCTTCAAGGAGCTGCGGCTGGGCGAGCAGCGGATCTGGATCGCCGACGCGGTGATGGTGCGGCTCTACGCGCTGATCGAACGGCTGGCCGCGTCCGACCTGCCGGTGCTGGTGATGGGCGAGACGGGCGCGGGGAAGGAGCTGGCCTCCACGGCGCTGCACCACTTCTCGCCGCGGCGGGACAAGCGGCTGGTGACGATCAACTGCGCGGCGCTGCAAGAGACGCTGGTGGAGTCCGAGCTGTTCGGCCACGAGCGGGGCGCCTTCACCGGCGCGGTGGCGATGCGGGTGGGGGCGCTGGAGGCGGCGGCGGGTGGGACGGTGTTCCTGGACGAGCTGGGGGAGCTGTCGCTCTCGGTGCAGGCCAAGCTCCTGCGGGCGCTGGAGACCAAGCGGATCGTCCGGGTGGGCGACACGCGCGAGCGCGAGGTGGACTTCCGCGTGGTGGCGGCCACCAACCGGAACCTGGAGGCGGAGGTGAAGGCGGGGCGGTTCCGCGAGGACCTCTTCTTCCGGCTCTCCGGCGCCACGCTGTGGCTGCCGCCGTTGCGCGACCGCAAGCGGGAGCTGTTGATTCTGGCCCGCGCGTTCCTCGAGCGGGCCTGCGAGAAGGCGGGGCGCCCGGCGATGGAGCTCTCCTCCGCGGCGGTGCAGCAGCTGGCGCAGCACAGCTGGCCGGGCAACGTGCGCGAGCTGCGCAACGTGATGGAGTACGCCGCGGCCACGGTGTCAGAGGAGCGGGTGGAGCCTTGGCACCTTCAGGAGCGGCTCGTCTCCGGCAAGCCGGGGGAGCCCGCAGCCGCGGCGGCAGCGTCCGCCACGCCGGCCCCCCCGAGCGGCTCGGCGTCCTTCCGGCCCCTGCCGGAAGAGGTCCGCGAGCTGGAGCGTGGCCGCATGCTCCAGGCGCTCAAGCTGTTCGGCTGGAACCAGACCAGGGCCTCCCAGGCGCTGGGCATGCCGCTGCGGACGTTCGTGACGAAGATGGGGCAGTACGACCTGCGCGCGGAGCGGGACCGGGACTAAAAAGCCCGTGGGCCGTGACCCGAGGACGCCGTGACCCGAGGACGCCGTGACCCGAGGACGCCGTGACCCGAGGACGCCGTGACCCGAGGACGCCGTGACCCGAGGACGCCGTGACCCGAGGACGCCGTGACCCGAGGACGCCGTGACCCGAGGACGCCGTGACCCGAGGACGCCGTGACCCGACGACGCCGTGACCCGACGACACCGTGACCCGCACCCGTACCCGTACCCGTTGCCGAACCCGAACCCGCACCCGAACCCGAACTGCAGCGCCTCCCTTCCATGAGGCGACGCGGCTTCGAGGCGCCGCCCTGCATGGACGCTGGCGGCGGACCTCTCGCGGCCTCGGTCGGGTTCGGGTTCGGGTTCGGGTTCGGCAACGGGTACGGGTACGGGTACGGGCAAACGGGTGACGGGTACGGGCAAACGGGTGACGGGTGACGGGTGACGGGTGACGGGTAAACGGGTGACGGGTGACGGGTGACGGGTGACGGGTGACGGCTAGAACGTGACGCTCAGCTGCACCGTCTCGCCGCTGCCGTTTCCCGCCTCCAGCGTCGCCTTCGCCGTCCCGTGCACCGTGAACCGCGTGGTGCTCTTGCTGCTGGTGTCCGTCTTCGAGGTGAACTCGATGCTGCAGCTGCCTCGCGCCGGCGCGCCGGTGGCGGCGCTGGGCCGGGAGATCGCCTGGAAGCTGGTCGTCCCCGCGGTCTTCGGGGTAAGCGTGGCGGTGCACGACGGCGCAGGGTTCGCCCCGCCCGTGTAGCTGTTCGCGTCCGGCGGATTGGGGACCTCGAAGCCGAAGCTCGCGCGGTGGGTCTCGCTCTGCGCGTCCACCAACCAGTTGAGCGAGCCGGAGGTGGAGGTCGCCACCGCCAGCAGCGCGTCCGAGGCCGCCCCGTCGCACGAGCCCGTGCCGGACACCGCCCCGGACCACGTCATCGTGCACGGCACCTGCTGCGCGCCACCCCCGCAGCCCACGCAGAGAACACCCAGCGCAACGAAGAGTCGGGTCATGGGCAGTCACTATAGGCAGCGACGGGCGACCGTGTGGTAAGGGCGGTCCAGTCATGAAGACCCGAGCGCTCCTCGCCCTTGCCCTCTCCCTGCTGCTGTGGACCTCCGGTTGCCCCGGCGGTGACGGCGGGCCGCCGGACGGCTCGGTGACGCCGGACGCGGGCGCGGACGGCTCGGTGACGCCGGACGCGTCGGTGACGCCAGACGCCTCTGTGACGCCGGACGCAGGCCATGACGCCGGCACCCCGGATGCGGGCGCAGACGCGGGCACCCCGGACGCCGGCCCCGGTGACGGCGGCCTGTGCGCTGAGCTGCGCGCGCTCCCCTTCACCCAGGGAGATCTCGTCCAGCTCCTCGAGGCGATCCCCATTGCCGCCTCCGGTAGCCAGGGCTTCATCGAGCCCTCCGCCGCGGAGCTCGCCAGCTTCGAGACCGGCCTGCTGCAGCTGGTGCAGGGCGGCCCCACCGTGGCGCTGCGCGCCCGCTTCGACGCGCTCGGCTACGCCATGTCCCTCATCCAGGACATGCGCAGCGGCGGCCGGTACGTGGCGCTGATCGAGAAGACGCCCGCGCGCGGTGGCGGCACCTACGTCCTCAACACCGCCCCGGCCCGCGACCTCTGGCTCGAGGCGCCCCACGAGCCGTACGATCTCGGTACCCGCCGCCAGTCCTCGCTGATCCTCGTCTCGCTCGGCGCCCGGGCGCTCACCATCACCGGCGCCCACCGCTGCGCCAACTCCACCGAGTCGCTCTGCAGCGGCACCACCGGCGTCTGCGGCGCCACCGCGCCGTACCGGATCTCCGACCCCGCCCACTACGAGCAGAACTTCTTCACCGCCGCCCACCGCGCGCTGCGCACCGCCTACCCGAACACCATGGCCGTGCAGATCCACGGGATGGGCGCCTCCGGGATCGAAGCGGCCGTGGTGAGCAACGGCACCCTGCAGACCAAGCTCGACTCCATCTCGGTGAAGATGCGCGATTTCATCCAGGCGCGCCTGGGCGGCACCGGGCTGCAGGCCTTCAGCTGCAACGACCCGGCGGACGGCGGCAGCTACACCCCGCTGTGCGCCTCCACCACGGTGCAGGGGCGGATCGACAACCTCTCGCCCGCCGCCTGCACCGCCAACGCCCCCAGCTCCTCCGAGAAGTTTCTCCACGTGGAGCAGGTCCCGCTCCTGCGCCAGCCCCCGGCGAGCGGTCCCGGCGTCACCGGCGAGGCGCTCGGAGAGCTGGTCCCCTGCACCCTGCCGGGCTCCGGCCTGGGCTGCCCGCCGGGCACCCAGCCCTGCCCGTAGCCGCGGGCCCGTCCACCCTGAGGGGCCCCCCTCACCCGGAGGCCCCCCCGTTCACCCCGAGGGGCCCCCGCTCACCCCGAGAGGCTGTGAGCCTATTGGCCCGTAGCTCCCCCCGTTCGCCCCCGAGCGTAGGGATGCGCTGACCTGAAACTTGCCGCGCCCCGCTCAGCCCGAGCGAAGTCGAGGGCCCACCGATCGTAGGGACTCTCGCTCGTGGGGCCCTCGACTTCGCTCGGGCTGAGCGGACGGCTCACGTTTCTTGCCTTGATTGATCCGCCCAATGGGCGGCGGCCTCACTACGCTCGGGATGGATGGTGGAGCTACGCGCCTGAAAGGTTCACAGCCTCTCGGGATGAACGGTGGGGGCCCTTACTTTTGCTTGAGGCGCGAGAGCGTCTGCTCGATCCGCTTCTTGTTCCCCTCTTCCTTCACCAGCGCGAGCGCCTTGGTGTAGCTCTCCGCGGCCGCCTTCTTGTCGCCCTTGGTGAGGTACGCCTCGCCCAGGCTGTCGTAGACGTTCCACGACTGCGGGTGCGCCTGGACGTTGCGCTGGAAGACGGCGATCGCCTCGTCCAGCTTCTTGTCCGCGAGCAGCGCGTAGCCGTGCTGGTTGAGATCTCCCTCGGTGGCCGCGGCGAGCGCCTTGTTGCGCAGCTCCTCGGCGGCGGCCTTGTCGCCCAGCTTCTCGGCGATCACCGCCCGCGTGGTCAGCGTCTGGAAGTTCTCCGTCATCCCGGTGGCGCGCTCGGCCATCGCCTGCGCCTCCTTGAGATCTCCGCCGTTGCTCGCCCAGTAGCGCGCCGCCTGCTGCCAGCCCTGCCAGCTGAAGCGCGCCGGGCCGCGCAGCTGCGCGCGGATGCTGGCCATCACCTCGGCGGGGGTGTCCACCTCGATCGCCACCGGGACCTTCAGCTTCTCCCAGCGCAGCGCCAGCGTGACCGCGTTCGCGGTGGGGTTGTCGAAGCGGTAGGAGAGCCGCTCCTCGAACGCCTCGGAGGGCTGCGGAGAGACGGTCACGCGCAGCGCGTCCTCCTTCTCGTTGTAGGTGAAGCTTCCCCAGGCCACGGAGACGGTGCTGAAGATCACCGTCCACTGCTTGGCGGTGGGGATCATGTGCAGCCCGTAGGTGCCGGCCGCGAGCGGCTTGCCCCCCACCTTCACCGGCGTGGAGAAGGAGACGGTGGTGTTCTCGTTCGCGCCGGCGCGCCAGACCTCGCCGTAGGGGACGAGCTTGTCCCAGACCGCGCGCCCTCCCACCGCGGGCCGGTGGTAGGTCACCTTCATCTCGGTGGCGCCAACGGTCTGCGACACCGAGGCCTCCGGGCTCGCCTCGGGGAGCTTCAGCCCCTGCGCGAGCGCGGCGGTGGAGAGGGAGAGGACTGCCGCTGCGGTCCACAGCCAGACGGGTTGGTTGGTTTTCATGGCGCGCATGAAGCCACAGCCCCCGTGACGGGCGAGCCCGAAATCGACGTCGTTAGCAAGCGGGCACGCCGCGCGGACGCTAACGCGTGCGCTGATCTGAGCACCTGGACGCACCCTCGAAGCGCTCTCGCCGCGCTCGCTCCTCGATGCGAAGCTGCTGCGCCAATCACAACCACTCCGAAGGGGGATTCGCATGCGCCATGGCTGGCTGGCGGTGGTCTGGGTCGTGTCGGGCTGCGGTGGCACCAACCCTGGCAATGGCGCGGTGGAGTGGACGGAGGTGAAGAACGTCCCCGCTGACCTGGCGGACGGAGATCAGGACACCACCTACGCCGCGGGCGCTGGCGTCACGCTCGCGGGCGGCACCTTCTCCGCCTCCTTCAGCGGGCAGGGCGGGGAGCTGGGCACCGCCACCAGTGTGGCGCGGGCGGACCACCTCCATGACACCCGCTACCCGCTGCGCACCGAGCTCTCGGCCGCCGGGGCAATCAACGGGGCCGGCAACCCGCTCGCCTGGACCCAGCTCAAGGACGTGCCGGCCGGCTTCGCGGACGGCGTGGACAACGTGGGCTCGGCCTACGCGTTGGGCGATGGGCTCGCGCTCGACGGGGGCACGATGTCCGTCAGCTACGCCGGGCAGGGAGGGGACTTGGGGGCCGCCACGGACGTCAGCCGCGCGGATCACCGGCACGACGTGCGCTACGCCACCCGCGCAGAGCTCGTCGCGGTGGGCACGTTGAATGGCTCGAGCAACCCGGTGGACTGGACGCAGCTCAAGGGCGTGCCCGCGGCCCTCGCGGACGGCGCGGACGACGTGGGGCCCAGCTACACCGCCGGCGCCGGGCTGCAGCTGGCCGCCGGTCAGTTCGCCGCCCAGTTCGCCGGCCAGGGCGGAGACTTCGGCACCACCGACAACCTGTGCCGGGCGGACCACGCGCATGACGCGCGCTACCCCACGCTCGCCGCGCTCGGCGCGGTGGGGACGGTGAACGCGGCGGCCAACCCGGTGGACTGGACGCAGCTCAAGGGCGTGCCCGGCGGCCTCGCAGATGGCGTGGACAGCGACACCCTCTACTCGCCCGGCGCGGGCCTGTCTCTGGTCGGCACCACCTTCTCCGCCAACTTCACCGTCGCGGGCGGTGACAGCGGCAGCGCCACCACCGTGGCCCGCGGAGATCACCTCCACGATGGCCGCTACCCCATCCAGGCGGGCCGCCCCGGTGGGCAGGTGATCTACGGCGGCACCGGCGCAGGGGAGGACCTGGTGCTGCGCTCCACCACCAGCGCCACCCGCGGCGAGCTCTACCTGGGTGACGACGGCAGCTGGGTCTCCATCGGCGGCGGCCTGCCGAGCGCCCCGCTGGATGTGAACGGCGAGATCCGCCACAACGCGGTCCTCAAGGTCGGCGCGGCAGCGCCGGTGGCCTACGAGACCAGCACGCTGCGCTACATCGTCGAAGCCCCGCCCTCCAGCGTCGGTGTGGTGGTGCCGCTCGACAACGCGATCGTCGACCTGCTCTGCCGCGACCGGGACGGCTGCAAGGTGCGGATCGGGATGGTGAATTGGGATCAGCCCGGGCAGCCCGGCGCCGTCGCCAACCGGGAGGCGCAGCTGTTCATCTCCGAGACCTCGCGCTGGTGGCGCTTCAACGACGCGGTGGGCGAGCCCTCCGGGGCCGATGGCGCCAACGGCGTGCAGGAGATCTCCTCCTGGGACTGCTACCTCGGCGACGCGGAGACCTATACCGGCACGCCGAACGGCCGCGCGGACGCCACGGTGGGCTGGGGCCTGCTCAACTGCGCCGGCTGCAGCTACAGCGACGCCACCACCACCTGCCGGGTGGTGATCGAAGACTAGGGCTCGCCCCGGAACAGCGCGACGTGGGTGGCCCCGTCTTCTGCCACCCACCCGCGGTACATCCCGGTGGTGTTGAACGGCAGCGTGAAGCGCCCGCCGCGGTCCAGGGCGATCAACCCTCCCTCGCCGCCTGCCTCGACGAGCGTCCCCAGCACCACCGCCCGCGCGGCCTCGTCCAGCGCGGCGCCCTGGTAGCGGGCGCGCGCGCAGACGTCGTGCGCCACCGCGTAGCGGATGAAGTACTCGCCGTGGCCAGTGGCGGACACCGCGCAGGAATCGTCCGCGTACGTCCCCGCGCCGATGATCGGCGAGTCGCCCACGCGGCCGAACCGCTTGTTGGTCATCCCGCCCGTGGACGTGGCCGCCGCCAGGTGCCCCTGGAGGTCCAGCGCCACCGCGCCCACCGTGCCGAACTTCCCGTCCACCGGCCGCTGCAGCAACGCGGTGCCGCCGTCGGCGCCCGCCCTGCGCTCCTGCTCGAGCGCGCGTTGCAGCCCCTTCCAGCGCTCCTCGGTGTCGAAGTACGAGGGCTCCACCAGCGTCACGCCCTGCTGCGCGGCGAAGGCCTCCGCGCCAGAGCCCGTGAGCAGCACGTGCGGCGAGCGCTCCATCACCAGGCGCGCGAGCAGGACGGGGTTCTTCACCCGGCGCACCCCGGCCACCGCGCCGGCCTTCCGCGCCGCGCCGTCCATCACCGCCGCGTCCAGCTCGTGTCCCCCGTCGTGCGTGTAGACCGCGCCCTTCCCCGCGTTGAAGAGCGGGTTGTCCTCGAGCAGCACCAGCGCCGCGGTCACCGCCTCGGTGCTGCTACCGCCGCGCGCGAGCACCGCGTGGCCTGTCTCCAGCGCGGCCTTCAGCGCCGCCCGCAGCGCCTGCTCCTTCTCCGGCCCGAGCTCTCCGCGCGGCGTGGTGCCGGCGCCGCCGTGGAGCACCAGGCCCCACTTGAGGACGCCCGGGCTGGAGGAGGGGCCCTCCTGCGGCGCCGCGGCCGGTGGGCGGCGCGCGCAGGCGCAGAGGGCGAGGGTCACGGCGAGGAGCAGCGGACGGTGGCTTGGGCTCACGGGGCGCGGAATGTACCCGGAGCGCACCCGCGTCACCCAGGGGATGGATCCAGACACCGTCTTCAAGCGCTTGATCGACCGCGTGACCGGCGCCGTCACCGTGCTCGCCGAACACTGAGCCGCCCCTCCCGGCGAACCTTTTTCGCACTCCGGTTCCTCCCTGGCCGACCTCTTCGAGCCAGGAGAAGACCGTGGACGTTCGCCCCTCTCGCCGTGACCTGCTCGCGGCCACCACCGCCACCGCGCTGCTGCGCTGCGCGAGCGGACCGTCTCGGCGCGCCGTTCTGCCCCGGAGCGTGCTGGTCCTCGGCGGCGGCCTGGCGGGGCTGGCCTGCGCGTTCGAGCTGGGCAAGCGCGGGTTCGACGTCCGCGTGCTCGAGGCGCAGGAGCGGCCCGGCGGGAGGATCCGCACCCTGCGCGGCTTCCCGGACGGGCTCCACGCGGAGGCGGGCGCCACCCAGGTGGCGGGAGATCCCCACCTGCTCGCGCTCTTCGCCGAGCTGAAGGTGGAGCTCGTCCGCCCCGCGCGGACGCGCTGGCCCAAGCGGGTGGTCTTCAGCAAGGGCCGCCGCATGGTGCTGGACGCGCGGCAGGAGCTCCCGGACGACGGGCCCAAGCTGCGCCCGGACGAGGAGGCGCTCGACTTCGGCGCGCAGCTGGGGAGGTATTTCGGGTCCCCGGCGGAGCTGGATCCCCGCACCGCGGACTGGAGCCGCCCGGAGCTGCGCGCGCTGGATGCCGTCAGCGCCGAGCAGCTGTTGATCGACCGCGGCGCCTCGGAAGGCTACCGGCGCTTCGCCGAGGAGGCGTTCTGTCCGAACGGCAGCCTGAAGGCGAGCTCGGCCCTGGCCTTGATGCGCGAGGCGCTCAACATCCAGCTGGAGATCGGCTGGACGGACACCCAGCGCGTGGCGGGCGGAACGGACGCGCTGCCCAACGCGCTGGCCCAGCGGCTGGGAGCGCGCCTGCTGCTCGGCGCGCAGGCGCTGCGCGTGGACCAGGCGGACGCCGGCGCCACGGTCACGTTCGTGCGGCGCGGCGCCACCGAGCAGCTCTCCGCCGGGCACGTGGTCTGCGCGCTCCCGGGCCCGGTGGTGCGGACGCTGGCGTTCAGCCCGCCGCTGCCCGAGCAGACCGCGCGCGCCTTCGAGCGGCTGAACGCGGTCTCCGTCACCCGCGCGCACGTCGCCACCAAGAGCCGCTTCTGGAATGCGCGAGGCGAAAGCGGCAACGCGGAGAGCGACCTGCCGGTGGGCGTCATCCGCGACGAGGGCGCCGCGCAGCAGGGCTCTGCCGGGCTGCTCGGCGTCTACGCCACCGGCGCAAACTCACGGCGCCTCTCCGGGCTGGCAGAGCCCGAGCGCCACCGCGAGCTGGTGGATGCGCTGGAGCGCGTGCACCCGGGCGTGAAGGGCGAGCTGCTCTCGGTCCGCTCGCTCTGCTGGGACAACGAGCGCCACTTCCGGGGCGCGTACACCTGGCTCGGCCTGGGCCAGCTCACGCAGGAGCAGCCGCTGTTGCTCGCGCCCCACGGCGCCGTCCACTTCGCCGGCGAGTACAACTCCCACCGCCCCGGCTTCATGCACGGCGCGCTCGCCTCGGCCAGGCGCGTGGTGGAGGCGCTCTCGGGTTCGGCGAAGGGCCTGTAGGGACCAGATGGCTAAAGGGTCGCGGGGGGCACAGCCCGCATGGATCCCCGTGGGTCGTAGCGAGCGAGCCCTCGTCGGTGCAGTCGGCCGCGCGGCTTTGACTTGGGAGGTGCGATCCGCGGCATGCTCTGGGGCATGGTCTTCGTCACGCCTCCGCCGCTCTCGCTGAAGGTCTGCGCGGTAGCGCCCTACGTCTCGCCGTTCGCGGCGCTCGCGATCCACCTCGGGGGCTACGACAACATCGGCAGCAGCAAACCCGCGACCCTGGCCGCCGTGGTCCTCTACTTCGCGGGCCTGGTGGCGCCCGTCGTAGCGCTCGCGCGGACGAACGAGGTCCGCTCCCGCTGGCGCACTGTCGCCGGTCTGGGCGTCGTCTTCTCTCTCGTGGGCTTTCCGCTCCTGTGCGTCGGCCTGATTTACGTGGCCATCGCGGGCGCGGGCATGCCCGGGCACTGAGCGGCTGTGGCGGCCGTGTTGGGTGTCGAGCCAGGCATGGAAGGTCACAAGACCGAGTTCGAGCAGCTTGTTGGTCCGGTCTTGGTCTGCATCCTCTTTTTAGGGGCATGCGCCCAGACCGGTGCAAGTCCGAAAGCCAGCCAGTACGCACGGGTCATCAGGGACGATGGGACTCCCCGAGATGCGGTCAGCGGGCCGAGCGCCGATGACAACACCTGGAAGTCAATTCAGTCCAAGATCCAATCCGGCGACGCCGAGTGGCTGAAGCTGGCGGGTGGTCTGATGGCAAGCGCGGACACGAGCGCCGCCGAGTCCTTGGAGATCTCGGTGGCCCTGGCCCTCCAAAGGAACCCGGAAGGTGTCCTCACCTTGCTCCGAAGTGGTCCCTTCGAGCTCGACCGAATTTGCTCGAATCCGTTGATCGAGCCCACACCGGCGGAGTCTCAGCGATTCATGCAGGCCACGAGTGTCGCCTTGGTGTTACGGCGCACGGTTGTTGATGGGCGATCGATCCGGCTCGTTGATGGCCATCGCGGAGCGTGACCGAGGCCTGTCACGCCCGCGATGGGATGCCGTCAGGCATCCACGTCGGGGTGAAGCACAGGCCGCCGGCGGA
>JBGATB010000015.1:0-208391 GCA_044229415.1 Myxococcaceae bacterium
TGTCGACCTCGCCGAGGTGGAGGAGCAGCTCGACCTCGGTGGCGTTGGACCGGGCGACGAGGGAGCGGGTGGCAGCGAGCAGCGCTTCGTTATCAAGTGCAGCGAGAGTTGTATTCATGCGCTCACTGTTATCACGGCGAATTTCGGAGGCCGGTGAGGGCCACTGTGCGGCGGCAACGGGCGAATCGGCGGGCGAGGAGCCCGAGCGGCGAAGCGCTCGCAGGCGCCGGGCTGGTTGCGTTTGAGAGGGGCTGTTGAGACAGGTTGCGACCTGTCTCGCGAGGTGGCCCGCAAACATGTCAACAGGAAAATGCGAGCGCTTTGTCGACAATCCCGGGCCGGCGGGGGCGTTGCGAGGGCCGCATGAGGGGCGGGTGCGAGCGAGCGGGGCCTGCGCCAGGAGGCGGAGGTGCGAGCTCCCGCGTGGGGCGAGCGGGGCACGGCCGCCGCCGAGGTGTGCGCCGCCGCCGCGGGGTCCATGCGAGCGCAGAGGAGTGAGCCCCTGAGCCATCCCAGTCCCCTTTGAGCAGCCGGCGAGGGGAAGTGGGTCGCCGCGACGAGCTCGGCGAGGACTCCGCGGCCGGGCGGGAAGCCTGGACTGGACCCACGCCCGTCCCTTGGAGGGGCGGATCTCGCCCCCCCACTTGCATCCTTCCCGGGATGCTGCGCTGAATACGCGCAACGTCAGGTCTGACGCTGGAGGTGCAGAAGCAGCGTTGCTCAGCCACTCACTCTTCGCCGGGTTGTTGATCGCAGGGGCCACCGGAGCCATTCCGGCCCAACTTCGAGCGGGGGGCGAGCTGCGCTGGGGCGCGGACGCGCAGGGCGGCGCGCCCTTCGTGTTCCAGGATCCAATGGATCCCAACCACCTCATGGGCTTCGAGGTGGATCTCGCGGACGCGGTGGCCAAGAAGCTCTCGCTGCGGGCGCGGCTGATGCCGGGCCAGTGGGAGCAGCTGTTGCCGCTGCTCGCGCGTGGGGACTTCGACGTCGCGCTCAACGGGATCGAGGTGGCGGACGAGAAGCGGCGGGTGGCGCTGCTCACCCGGCCGTACTACGCGGCGCCGGAGTTGCTGACGGTGCGCCGAGGCGATGCCCAAGCCCCCCGCACGCTCGAGGCGCTCAAGAGCCGGCGCGTAGGGACGCTGCCCAACTCCCTGGCGGAGCGGATCCTCACCCGTGCCGGCGCGCAGGTGAAGACGTACGAAGGCGGGCAGGCGGAGATCTACCAGGACCTCAAGCTGGGCCGGACGGACGCCGTCCTGCTCGACTCCCCCATCACCCGCTACTACGGCGAGCTGGAGCAGGAGCTGGAGGTCCTCCCCGGCGCCTTCGGCGAGGTCCAGTACGCCATGGCGGTGCGCCTGACGGACGAGCCGCTGCGCGAGGCGCTGGACCAGGCGTTGGCGGAGCTCACCCGGGACGGCTCGCTCGAGGCGCTCTACCGGCGCTGGGGGTTGTGGAACGAGCCCACCGCGCGGCTATTCGGCGCGGCCTTCCGCCCGGAGCCGGTCCCCGCGGCGTATGACGCCTGGCGCCTGGCGGTGGGCAAGCCGGCGGGTCTCGCCGAGCGCCTTCAAGATCGCTACCCGCGCGCGCTGGCGGTGCTCGCCAAGGGGGCGCTGCTCACCCTGGCGCTCTCGCTGTGCTCCATGGCGTTGGCGATGGCGCTGGGCCTGGCCCTGGCGTTCGCCCGCTGCTACGGCCCGCGCAAGCTGGCCTGGCTCGCCTCCGGCTACGTGGAGGTGGTGCGCGGCACGCCGCTGCTCATCCAGCTCACCATGATCTACTTCGGCCTCCCCGAGCTGGGGCTGCGGTTGGACCCGTTCCTCGCGGGCGTGCTCGCGCTGGGGCTCAACTACGCCGCGGCGGAGGCGGAGAACTACCGCGCCGGGCTGGAGAGCGTCTCCCGCGGCCAGTTCGAGGCCGCGCACGTGCTTGGCCTCTCCTTCCCGCAGACCCTGCGCAGCGTGGTCCTCCCCCAGGCGGTGCGCGTCTCCCTGCCGCCGGTGACCAACGACTTCATCGCCCTGCTCAAGGACAGCTCGCTGGTGTCCGTGGTGACGCTGACCGAGCTCACCAAGTCCTACGGCAACCTCGCCAGCTCGATGAGAGATCACCTGGGGCTGGGGGTGATGGTCGCCGCGCTCTACTTCCTGCTGGGGCTCCCGTTCGCCCGGCTCGCCCGCCGCGCCGAGGCGCAGCTGGGCCGCCACCTGCGCAAGGCGGCCACGCCTTGATCTCCGTCCAGGCCCTGACCAAGACCCACCCGGGGAGCGCCCGCCCGGTGCTGGACGCCGTCACGTTCGACGTGGCCACCGGCGCGCTCGTGGCCATCCTCGGCAAGAGCGGCAGCGGCAAGAGCACGCTGCTGCGCTGCATCGTCGGGCTGGAGGCGGTGGACGGCGGCACCGTGCAGCTCCACGGCGCCCCGGCGCGGCGCGGCGAGCTGGGGCTGGTGTTCCAGTCCTTCGAGCTCTTCCCGCACCTCTCCGCCCTGGAGAACTGCATGCTCGCGCCGATGAAGGCGCAGGGGCTCCCCCGCCCGGAAGCGCGCGAGCAGGCCTGCGGCCTGCTCACCCAGCTGGGGCTGGCGGAGCGGATGGACGCCTTCCCCGAGCAGCTCTCCGGCGGGCAGCGGCAGCGCGTGGCGATCGCCCGCGCGCTGGCCACCCGGCCCGGGGCGCTGCTGTACGACGAGCCGACCAGCGCGCTGGACCCCGCCTTCAAGGAGGAGGTCCTCAACACCCTGCGGGAAGTGAAGGCCAGCGGCGTCACGCAGATCGTCGTCACCCACGACCTCGCGCTCGCCGAGCAGACGGATGAGATCCTCGTGCTCGAGGAGGGCCGGTTGCGCCGCGGCGGCTGAAGACCTGGCGTAGGCGCTCCCCGCGCCTGCCCGCTCGCTCCGTGAAGTCCATGTTCGCCAGTGGTCAGAGGGTGATCTCGGCCTGCGCAGCAGCGGTCCCCCTGGCGCACAGTGGAACGCCTGTGAGAGCCCCTGGCGAAGCGCAGCTGGACGTCACCCGCATCGCGGCGGCGTTCGCGCTGCTGGTGGGCCTGGTGATGCTCTTCGTCCCCTGGGAGTTCGGCGCGCCGACCTTCCGCGCCATCTACCCGCGCCTGCTCTGGGTGGGCGCGGCGTTCGCGCTCAGCGGCGCGGCGATCACCGCCTCCAGCCTCTACCCGCTGTGGCCGCGCGCGGTGGGGTTGCTGGGCAGGCTCGTCTTCCTCGCCACGCTCGCCGTCTACTGGTGGGAGGTGGCGGTGCTCAGCCGCGGGCTGACTGGCGCCATCGTCTACCCGCTGATGGCTGCCACGCTGCTGCTCGAGGCCCACCCGCGCTTCGCCGGGCGGAGCGCCTTCCTCCTCTTTCTGGGAGGGATCTGCGCCGCCTTCGGCACGTTGATGCTCTCCCGGCCGGACTTCTACGCGGTGGGGCTCTACCAGTCCGTCCCCCGGCTGTTGCCGCTGGTGGGCCTGGGGTACCTCCTGGCGGTGGCCGGGCTTGGCGCGGGGCACCTGCTGCGCCGGCCGTGGGCCACGCGGCTGGGCGCGCTGGTGGCGTGCGGCCTCTTCCTCCACGCCTGCTCGCTCTCGGTGCCCATGCGCGGCTGGTCTGGCCTGGCGCTCTACGGGACGCTCGCGCTGGGCGCGCTGCTGGAGGTGCTGCGGCCGCGGCTGCCGCTGCTCGCCGGCTTCCGGCTGCAGCTGCTCAAGGGGTTGATCGTGGCCTGCGTGCTGCCGCTGTTGGGGCTGGGGGCGGTGGCCTCGCTGATCGCCCAGCGCGCGGTCCAGGAGCAGGTGAAGCTCAACGCCCAGCAGGCCGCGCACGGCGAGGCCGCCTGGCTGGCCAGCCGCACCCGCGCCCTCTTCGGCGCCCTGCGCCTCTTGGCGAACAGCCCGGCCACCGGCCTCCACGTCCGCGAGCGGGCGGTGGAGCCGCTGACGGACGAGCTGCGCCGCTTTGCGCAGGGCACGCCCGGGGTGGACGCCGTGTGGATCCTGGACGGCGACGGGCGGACGCTCGCCGCGGGCAATGGGCGCCCCATCGCCGGGGACTTCTCCGGCCGGGAGTACTTCCAGCGCGCCCGCGCGGACGGGCTGTTCATCTCCCGCCCCATGGTGGGCGCGGTGCCGGACCCCGAGGTGGTCTTCTCCGCCGCCATCCCCGGCGAGCGCCCGGCGGTGCTCGCGGTGGCGCTGATGCTCAAGACGCTCAACGCCGAGGCCACGCTCGCCTCCGCCCGCTACCAGGTGGAGGTGCTGGACGCGCGGGACGGCTCGGTGGTGCGCAGCCCCGGGGCGGCGCCGCTGCTGAAGACCGCCTCCTCGGCCGGCGTGGCGCCCGGCGGGGACCCGGTGGAGCGGTTCAACGATCGGGGCGAGCTCCTGTTGTTGGCGCGCGCGGAGGTGGAGGGCGTTCCCTGGAGCGTGGTGGTGGCGGCGCCGCTGCGCGCGGCCTACGCGCCGCTGGCGCGCCTGAGCCTGGCGGTGGTGGGCATTGCGCTGCTGGCGGCGCTGCTGGGCGCGCTGCTCGCGCGGCTGGGCACGCGGGAGCTGCTGGCGCGGCTGGAGCGGCTGGCGAAGGCGTTCTCCGGGGTGGTGAGCCCGGGCGCGGGGCTGGGCACCGGGAGGCGACAGGGGGACGAGCTGGCGGCCCTGGAGGGGGCCTTCCAGGCGATGGCCGCGGACATCGAGAACACGCAGAGCGAGCTGCGCGCGGCGGTGCAGGTGCGCGAGCAGTTCCTGGCCATCGTCAGCCACGAGCTGCGCACGCCGCTGACCGCGCTGGGCATCTCCGTGCAGGTGCTGGCCAAGGGCACGGCGGGGGACGCGCGGCTGGCGCCTTCGCTGGAGCGGATGCAGCGGCAGGTGGCGCGGCTGAACCGGTTGATCTCGGACCTGCTGGAGGTGGGCCGGCTGCAGAGCGGCCGCTTCGCGCTGGAGGTGGGCCCGGTGGAGGTCC
Source organism: Myxococcaceae bacterium (assembly GCA_044229415.1). GTDB lineage: Bacteria > Myxococcota > Myxococcia > Myxococcales > Myxococcaceae > JBGATB01. Next base: position 4,970 of record JBGATB010000015.1, read on the forward strand.
TGCCGCTGGTGACGGACGTGGTGGAGCGGCTGCGCGCCGTCCACACCGCGCACGCGGAGCGGCTGTTGCTCGAGCTGCCGTTGGCCGCGCGCGCCGGGCCGGAGCTGCGCGCGGAGTGGGACGCCAACCGGATCGAACAGCTGCTCACCAACCTGGTGGAGAACGGCCTTCGCTACTCGCCGCCCGGCAGCCCGGTGACGGTGGCGCTGGAGCCGCTGCCGGGGCGGCTGAGGATCTCCGTGCGGGACCGGGGGATCGGCATCTCCGAGGCCGCGCGAGCCCAGCTCTTCCGGCCGTACTACCGCGCGCCCAACGCCTCGCAGATGCACGCGGGCGGCCTGGGGTTGGGGCTGGTCATCTGCCGGGAGATCGCCGAGCGCCACGGCGGGACGCTGGTGGTGGAGAGCGCCGGGGAGGGACAGGGGAGCCTGTTCATCGCCGAGTTGCCGCTGGGGGCGGCGCCTGCGCTCGCGCCGGACGTGCGGCAGAGCGCGTAGGGGGTGCCCGGGTGGCCGCCGTTCCCCCTTCCACCGACACGTGGGGAGCGCGGCCCCGCAACCGCCTCCAGCGCCCCGTGTTGGGATGAGGGCGATGGGCGCGGCCCGGTGCGCCTCCAATCGCAACACACAGGAGAAGAACCGTGATTCGCAACCTCTGGATGTTGATGGCAGTGGCGCTGGTGGGGAGCGGCTGCGGCCGCCTGGACCTGGACGCCGACCACGGCGGGGACGAGCTGGACCTCATGTCCTCGGAGTCCGCGCTCACCTCGGACCAGGTGGCCACGGACGAGGCCGCCTCCAGCGGCGACTGCACCGCGCTCACCCCCGAGCAGCTCGCCGCCCGCGCGGCGGAGCGGGCCCCGCAGCGCTTCTCACCCTCCAGCTGCGTGCAGGCCACCGCCACCGGCGCCACGGTGACGTACGTCATGAAGGACTGCAGCGGCCGCTACGGCTACCTCCAGGCCACCGGCACCTTCACCTCCACCTTCTCCCGCGCGGGTCAGGGCGCGCTGCAGCTCGTCGTCGCCGGCAGCGGGCTGTCCGCCAACGGCGCCACGCTGGACGTGAACGCCACCGCCGTCTGCACCCGCGTGGGGGACGCGCGCGTCTTCGCCGTGAAGAGCGACGTCACCGGCACCGGCCCCCGCGGCCGCCCGCTCCACCACGTGGGGGACTACACCGTGAAGCACACCATCGGCACCCAGTGCGTGGGCGTGGACGGCACCTGGACCAACACCTCCGGCCCCTTCCAGCGCGTCACCACGGTCACCGGCCTCTCGCGCTGCGCCGGCAGCTGCCCCGCCGCCGGCGGGAAGATCGACATCCTCACCGCGCGCGGCACCACCACAAAGGTCACCTTCGATGGCACCGCGGTGGCCTCCTGGAGCACCGGCAGCCGCAGCGGCACGCTGGACCTGCGCTGCGCTGCGCCCTGAGCTGACGCCTTTCCGACGCTCCCGCTTGCGGATGGCCGGCGCCGGCCCCAGCTTCGGCGGATGTCCAGACTGGGATTGTGGGTGGCGGTCGCGGCGCTGGCGCTGGCCACCGGCTGCAAGAAGAGCGAGAGCACGGCCGCTGGCCAGCCGCTCCGGGTGGGCTTCTTCCCCAACATCACCCACGCGCAGGCGCTGGTGGGGAGCTCGGACGGGACCTTCCAGAAGGCGCTCGCCGGCACGGGGGGAGTCGTCACCCGCCAGTTCAACGCCGGCCCCGCCGCCATGGAGGCGCTGCTGGCGGGCTCGCTGGACGCCAGCTACGTGGGCGCTGGACCTGCGATCAACGCCTACATCAAGACCCACGGGGCGCTGCGGGTCATCGCCGGCTCCGCCTCCGGCGGGGCGGTCCTGGTGACGCGCACCGCGAAGTCCGCGGCGGAGCTCAAGGGCAAGACGCTGGCCACGCCGCAGCTGGGCAACACGCAGGACATCGCCTTGCGCCATTGGCTCAAGGAGCAGGGGCTCACGGCCACCATGGGCAAGGGGGGCAGCGCGGACGTCACGCTTTTGGCCATGAGCAACGCGGACATCCTCGGGCTGATGCGGCGCGGGGAGCTCGAGGGGGCCTGGGTGCCCGAGCCGTGGGGCGCGAGGCTCATCGCCGAGGCGGGCGGCTCCATCCTGGTGGACGAGCGGACGCTCTGGCCCAACGGCCAATTCCCCACCACCGTGCTCGTGGCCAGCAAGGCGGCGCTGGAGAAGCGGCCGGACGCGCTCAAGGCGCTGGTGCAGGCGCACGTGGGACTCACGGCGCGCTACGAGCAAGACCCGGCGGCGTTCATGGCCCAGGCGAACCAGGCGTATGGGGCCCTCACCCAGCACCCGCTGGATCCCGGCCAGCTGAAGGACGCGGCGTCCCGGCTCAAGCTCACCAACGACCCGCTCGCCGCGCAGCTGGCGCAGAACGCCCGGCACGCCCACGAGCTGGGTTTCATCCCCACCGAGGATCTCACCGGGATGGTGGATCTCTCGCTGCTGCAGTCGCTCGGGGCGGCTCCGCCCAAGAGCTAGCAGACAGGAAGGCCCAAAGCGGCGAGCCCTGCGCTAGCATCCGCGCCACACGCCGTGACGGCGTGCCGCGCAATGCCGGCGAGCCACCCCCAACCCCGAGGCGTCCCGAAGGCCCCGGCCCGCGCGGCGAGGCGGCGGCGTGGCCGTGCAGTGGCGCTGGCCGCGCTGCTGCTCGCCCCGCTCGCGCGCGCCGCCCCACCGGTGCTGGTGCTCACCCAGAACGGGGTACCCCAGTACAACGAAGTCCTCCAGGGGCTGCGCGAGGTGCAGCCGGGCGCCACCTCGCTGGACATCGCGGACGAAGTGGGTGTGGCGGCGCAGCTGGCAGACAAGCCGCTGGTGGTGGTGGCGGTGGGCTCCAAGGCCTTCGGGGTGGCCAAGGCCAAGCGCCCGGCCGGGTACATCATCTCGGCGGGGGTGCTCAACCCGGCGCTGGATGGGCGGACGGACATCGCCTCGGTGCCGCTGGAGCCGCGCAGCAAGGAGACGCTGGCCGCGCTGCGCAGCCTGGTCCCGCGCGCCAAGCGGGTGGTGGCCTTCTATCCGGCCACCAGCCCGGCGGCTGTTGCGGAGGCGATGGCCAGCGCGGCCACCAGCGGAATGGTGGTGGACTTCCGCCTGCTCAAGCAACTGAACGACTTCCAGGACGTGTTCCGCTCCGCGCTGGTGGGCACCGACGCGGTGTGGATCCTCCCGGACGTGCGGCTGGGCAAGCCGGAGATCGTGAAGTTCATGGTGAGCTCCTGCCTGGAGCGGAAGTTGCCGCTGGTGGGCTTCATGGATGGGATGACGCGCGCGGGGGCGTTGATGTCCGCCTCGGCGGACTTCGTGGCGATCGGCCGGGAGGCGGGGAAGCTGGCCACGGAGCTGGGTGGCAAGGCGCCCGGGCGCGAGCTGCCCGCGCACTTCGTCCCGGGAAGAATCTCCGTGAACCAGCGCACCCACCAGCTGCTCGCGCCGGAGGGCAAGCCGCCCGCTGGCGCGGAGGTCATCCCGTGAGCTGCACCGGCACCCCGGTCATCCAGTGCTGCCCCGAGAGCGGCTCCGCGGCCGCGGCGCCGCTGGGCAGCAGCGCGTTCACGTTGGCCTGAAGCAGGCCGTGCGGCACCACCACGGTGCCGGGCAGGACGCCCTCGTCCGCCTCCACCATGACCGTCAGCTCCGCGTCCGCCGCGCGCAGCCGGGCCGTCTGCCCGGACGCGAGCGAGCGCGCGCGCAGCTCCGCGGGCGCCACCCACGCGACTTCCGGCTCGCCCTCCCGGTGCAGCCAGCTGTTGTGGCCCAGGCGGCGCCGCCGGCCGATCAACAGGAGCTGGCCGGAGCCGAGCTGCGGCTCTTCAGCGGCCGCGGCGAGCCGGGCGCGCTCATCCTCCAGGCGCTCGTCCCAGAAGCGCAGGCGCGCGTCCGGGTGGAGCGGACCTTCGCCCAGATAGCGGTGCGGCCTGGGCGCCGGCAGCGGGACGCCGTGGCGCAGGCGCAGCGAGGCGCGTCCGAGCGCGCGGAAGGCACCGCCCAGCCAGCCGTCCCAGTCCAGGCGAGCGAGCCGGTGGGTGACCGCGGAGGAGAAGAGCAGCGGCCGGCCCAGGGCGCAGGAGAGCTCGGCGAAGATCCGCGCGTCCGTGCGGGACTCCCCGGCCGGCGGCGCCATCCGCTCGGTGACGTGGAGCAGGTCGCTGGTCTGGAGGATGAGCGCGGTGGCGGCGAAGTCGAAGCGCTCGAGCCAGCCGCAGGCGGGGAGCGCCACGTCCGCGCGGCGGGTGAGCTCGGTCTGGAAGGTGTCCACGCAGACCAGCAGCGAAAGCCCGGAGAGGGCCTTGTCGAGCGCGGCGCTGCCGGGGATGGAGCGCAGCGGGTTGCCGCCGAGGCAGACCAGCCCGCGCACCTGCTCGGGGCCGGGGGTGGTCAGCTCCTGCGCGAGCACCGCGCCCGGCAGGGTGTCCAGCACGGTGGGGAAGCCGCCCACGCGGCTGCGGTGGCCGCGCGCGTCCACGCGGGCCAGGCGCGCGGCGCGGCCGAGCAGCGGGGCCAGCGGGTGGAAGAGCGAGCCGCCCTCGCGGTCCAGGTTCCCGGTGACGTAGGCGAGCGCCTGCAGCAGCACGTAGCAGAGGGTGCCGAAGCGCCCCTGGTTCACGCCCACGGACATGTGGAACGCCACGCGGCCGGCGCGGCGGATCTGCGCCGCGAGCGCGTGGAGGGACTGCTCGGGCAGGCCGGTCAGCCGCGCGGCCTGCGCGAGCGGGTGGGAGCGGGCGAGCTCCACCAGCCGGACCAGCCCCTGGGCGTGCGGGTCGTCCTCGGGGCGCTCGGGGGCGAGCAGGGAGAGCAGCGCGAGCAGGAGCCACACGTCGCTCCCGGGGCGCAGCGGCAGGTGGCTGCCCCAGCGCTGCGCGCTCTCGTGGCGGCGGGGATCCACCCAGACGACCTCCGCGCCGCGCGCCACCAGCCGGTCGAACACGCGGGCGCCGTCCCCCAGGTGCACGAAGCTGGACTGCGAGACATAGGGGTTGGTGCCGAAGAGGACGGCGAGCTGGCACCGCTCGAAGTCCGGGATGGGATGGATGACGGGCGAGCCGTGCACCAGCTGCGCGCCGGCGAACTTGTTGCCGCAGTCCTGGCTCACCGCGCTGAAGACGTTGCGGGTGCCCAGCCGGCGCAGCAGCCCGAAGAGCGCGGGGATGGCGAGCGCGTTGAAGGCGAGCGGGTTGCCGAAGTAGACGCCCAGGGCGTGCGGCCCGTGGCGCTCGCGCAGCGGCCGGGCGCGGCGGGAGATCTCCGCGTAGGCCTCGTCCCAGCCCACGCGCTGGCCGCGCACGGTGGGGTGGAGCAGCCGGGTGGGGCCGCGCGAGTGCTCGGCGAAGGCGAGCCCCTTGGCGCAGACGTACCCCTGGGAGACCGGGTGCGCGCGGTCCGGCGCGAGCGTGAGGCGGCCAGACGCGTCCGTCTCCGCGGTGAGGCCGCAGACTGCCTCGCAGATGCGACAGAAGGTGCGCGCCATGGAGGCGTTAAGCCAGAGCCACCGCCAGAACGCCAGGGAGGTGCGGCCGGGTGGGACGCGCTGCGCCGCGGAGGGTGGCGTAACCTCGCGGCTTCATGTCACGGGTCGCGCAGGCTGCAGCGCTCCTGGCCCTGTGGCTGGGTGCATGCTCGAGCCCTTCGGCGCTCGAGGAAGGTGGGGCGCCCGGGCTGCTACAAGCGCGGGCCGGGCTGGACGTCGCGCTGACGGCGAACGCGCTGGCGCCTGGCGGCAACGAGGAGGGCGGGGTGGAGCTCACCGCCGCGGGGGTGCGGCGGACGCGCGCGCAGATGGGCGCGGGCAGCTGGGGCTCCGCGGGCGCCTTCGCCACCGGGCGCGAGCGGCACGCCAGCGTCGTCTACAACGGCTTCGCCTACGTGCTCGGCGGCAGCAACCCCGCCTACCTCGCGGACGTCCAGGTGGCGGCGCTCTTGGCGAGCGGCGCCGCGGGCGCCTTCAGCGCCACCGCGCCGCTGCCCAGCCCGCGCGCCGGCCACAGCGCCGTCGCCTACGACGGGTACCTCTACGTGCTGGGCGGGGTGGGGGCCGGCGGCTACCTGGACGAGGTGCAGGTGGCGCCCATCTCCGCGGACGGCACGCTGGGCCCCTTCGCCCCCACCACGCCGTTTTCCGGCGCGCGCGCCGGCCACACCAGCGCGGTGCAGGACGGGTACCTCTACGTGCTGGGGGGCTACGACGGGACCACCCGGCGCGCGGACGTGCAGGTGGCGCGGCTGAACGCCGACGGCACGGTGGGCCCGTGGGCGGCCACCACCGCGCTGCCCGCGGGGCGCGAGCTGCATGCGAGCGCGGCGCAGGCCGGGCGGCTCTACGTGGTGGGCGGGAACACCGGCGCGGCCCGGCTGGCGGACGTGCAGGTGGCGGCGCAGAGCGCGGACGGAACGCTGGGTGCCTGGCGGCAGGTGGGCATGCTGGGCACCGCGCGGGACGGCCACGCCGCGCTGGTGCACGCCGGCTACCTCTACGTGCTGGGCGGGAACACCGGCGCGGCGCGGCTGGCGGACGTGCAGGTGGCGCCGGTGAGGGCGGGCGGGGGGCTGGGCCCCTTCACGGCCAGCGCCGCCTTCCCCAACGCGCGGGACGGCCACACCGCCGTGGCCCGGCAGGGCTTCCTGTACCTGCTCGGCGGCTACGACGGGACCGCCCGCCGCGCGGAGGTGCTCTCCGCCCCGCTCACGTTCGGGGGGCAGGTCCAGGCGTGGAGCACCACCACCGCCCTGCCGACCGCCGCGTACCAGAGCAGCTCGGTGGCCTACAACGGCTTCATCTACAACCTGGGCGGCAGCGGCGGCTCGCTTTCGGCCAGCCGCTACGCCCGCATCAACCCGGACGGCACGCTGGGGACGTGGGCGAACGCCACGCCCCTGGGCGTCAACCGCTTCGCCCACTGGATGGTTGCGTACAACAACTTCCTCTACGTGGTGGGCGGCTACGACACCAACTTCCGCAACACCGTGCACTACGCGCGGATCAACGCGGACGGCAGCCTGGGGACGTGGGCCACCACCACGCCGTTCCTCACCGCGCGGCGCGAGCACAAGGCGGTGGCGCACAACGGCTACCTCTACGTGCTGGGCGGGGAGAACGGCGGGGCGCTCAACAGCGTGGAGTACGCGCAGCTCAACCCGGACGGGACGGTGGGGACGTGGGCCGCCACCACCGCCTTCGCCACGCCGCGCTCGTGCTTCAGCGCGGTCTCGCACGACCGCTACCTCTATTTGATCGGCGGCTTCGTGGCGCCGGACTGCTCGGGCGGGAACGCGGCCACCGCCAACATCCAGTACGCGGCGATCAACGGGAACGGCACGCTGGGCGCGTGGACGGCCACTGCCTCGCTGCCGCTGGCGCGCGAGTCGATGGGCGCGGCCGTCCACAACGGCCGGCTGTACCTGGCCGGCGGCTACGACACCAACCCGGTGCCGCTGGCCAACGTGGCGCCCTTCAACGCGGACGGGACGCTGGGGCCGTGGCAGACGATGACGTCCCTGCCGGCGCCGCGTGACTGGACGCACATGGTCACCCAGGACGGGTGGCTGTACCTGCTCGGTGGCTACACCAACAGCGCCCAGTCCACCGTCTACCGCGCGGCGATAACGGACGGCAGCCAGGGCACGGTGGGCGCCTTCGCGGCCACCACGCCGCTCCCGTCCGCGCGCTCGGGGCACGCGGCGGTCGCCGCCGCGGGGCACCTCTACCTGCTCGGGGGGAGCGGGGCCGGGCTGCTGCAGGACGTGTACGAGGCGCCGGTGGGCCCGGATGGGACGCTGGGGCCGTGGAGCGCCGCCGGCGCCTTCTCCACGGCGCGCTCGGGGCACGCCGCGGTGGCCTGTGGCGGGTACCTCTACGTGCTGGGCGGCTTTGACGGGGCGGCCCGGCGCGCGGACGTGCAGGTGGCCGCGCTCTCCGCGAGCGGCACGGTGGGCCCGTGGGCGGGCACCACCGGCTTCAACGGCGGGCGCGAGCGTCACGCCGCGCTCTGCCACGGCGGGTACCTCTACGTGCTGGGCGGCTTTGACGGGGCGGCCCGGCGCGCGGACGTGCAGCTCGCGGCGATCAACCCGGACGGGACGGTGGGCGCCTGGACCGCGGGTCCCCCGCTCCCTGCCGCGCGCTCGGGCCTGGCCGCCGTGGTGCAGGACGGCCAGCTCTACGTGGCCGGCGGGTTCGACGGGACCAACCGGCTGAACGACGTGTGGGGCGCGCCGCTCGGGCCCTCCGGCATGCCCGGGGGGTGGAGCCGCAAGGCAGGCTTCAGCGTGGCGCGCGAGGGCCACTCCGCGGTGGCCTTCGGCGGCCAGCTCTACGTGCTGGGCGGCAACAGCGGCGCCTACGCCAGCTCCGTGGAGGTGGCGTCCTTCGTCAGCGGCGGCGGGCTGGGCAGCTGGAGCTTCTCCTCCTCCTTCAGCACCGGGCGCGAGGCGCTCGCCGCGGTGGCGGCGGAGGGCTTCCTCTACGTGCTCGGCGGCAGCAACGGCGCGCCGCTGGGGGACGTGCAGGTGGCGGCGCTGGGCAGCTCCTCGCGGCGGGGCATCTACTCGCGGCTGTTCGACTTCGGCGCGCCGGTGGAGGTGAGCGCGCTGCGCTGGAGCGGCACGCCGGCGAAGCGGGGGACGGTGGCGCTCGAGGTCCGCGGCGCGCCCGGCTCCGCGCTGCTCGCAGCCCCGGTGCGGCTGGGCGTGGTGCCGCCGGACGTGCCGGCGCCGCTCGCCCTGGCGGACATCCGCTACCTCTGGGTGAAGCTCACCCTGGATGATGCGCTGGCGGATGGGGTGACGGTGGACGGGAGCCCCGAGCGGGACGTGACGGACCTCACGGTGACGTACTCCCTCGTCGCGACCGGACCAGACGGCGGGCAGCCGCAGCCGCAGCCGCTGCCGACAGGGGCCGCGTGCCAGAACGGCGCCCAGTGCCAGAGTGGCCGCTGCGCCGCCGGCGCCTGCACCGAGCCCGAGCTCTCCGCGGATGGCGGTTTGCTCCCGCTGCGCCTGGGCGTGGGCTGCGGCTGCGGCGCGCTCGGCCCGGCGGAGGGGCTCGCGGCGGTGGCGCTGGTCAGTGCCGCGCTCCTGCGCCGGCGCCGATCGCGGGCGAGTCGCTGGTAGGGGCCGGGGAAACCGAAAGGGTCGCGCTCGGGTGGCGCACGCATGGGTCCCTCGGAGGCGCGCTCGTGGCCGCGGTGGGTTGCCGTGCCCCGGCTCGGCGCAGCGGGCGCCCGGGGCAAGCCTCGTTGCGGGAAGTGGGGTCACTAAGTTCTGACATTGGAACTTAGTGACCCCAGTACGAGAACAGGCTGGCGCGGTGAGCGCTTCTTCGCTGCTCCCTGCGAGCGCCCGCTGCCGGCGAGCGGGGTACGGCAACCCACCGCGGCCACGAGCGCACCTCCGAGGGACCCATGCGTGCCACCCGAGCGCGACCCTTTCGGTTTCCCAGCCCCTACCAGCGAGCTGCGTCGGAGGCCGTCACTTTCCCCGAGCAGGGCAACATGATCGCCGAACGCGGTCCCGCTACTGTGCGCCGCCGTGACCCGCGCCCTGCTCTGCGTCCCGCTGCTCCTCCTCGCGTGCTCCAGCGGCAAGCCGCCCCGAGACTTCCCCGAGCGCTTCGCTTGGGGCGCGGCGGTGGCGGGCTTCCAGGTGGACATGGGCTGCCCCACGCTTCCGGCGGAGCAGTGCGAGGACCGGCGCAGCGACTGGTACGAGTTCGTCACCACCTCCGAGCTGCCGGACACCAACGGCTACGTGGCGCGCGACCCGCTCTCGCGCGGCCCCGGCTTCTGGGAGCTCTACGAGCAGGACCTCACCCGCGCCAAGGACGAGCTGCACCTGGGCTCGGTGCGCCTGTCGCTGGAGTGGAGCCGCCTCTTCCCCACCGCCACGGACGCGCTGGAAGGCTACGAGGCGCTGCGCGCGGCGGCGGACCCTGACGCGCTGGCCGGCTACCACCGGATCTTCGCGGCGATGAAGGCGCGCGGCCTCTCTCCGCTCGTCACGCTCAACCACTACACGCTGCCCACCTGGCTGCACGACGGGGTGGGCTGCCACAAGAGCCTGGCCAACTGCACCCGCCGCGGCTGGCTCGACAAGGAGCGCGCGGTCCGGGAGATCTCCAAGTACGCCGGCTTCGCGGCGCGCGAGTTCGGCGGGGAGGTGGACACCTGGGCCACGCTCAACGAGCCCTTCGCGGTGGTGCTCTCCGGCTACATCTTCCCCGGCGAGGAGCGCGCCAACCCGCCGGCGGTGACGCTGCAGTACGAGGCCGCGCGCACGGCGATGCTGGCGATGATCGAAGCGCACGCCCGCATGTACGACGCGGTCCACGCGGCGGACACGGCGGACGCGGACGGGGACGGCGCGGCGGCGCAGGTGGGGCTGGTCTACGCCATGGCGCCCGCCAAGCCGAAGGACCCGGCGAGCGCGCTGGACGTGCGCGGCGCCAAGCAGCTCTTCTACGTCTTCAACACCGCCTTCCTGGACGCGGTCTGCAAGGGCGAGCTGGACGAGGCGCTCTCCGGCAGGCCCACGCGCCGCGAGGCGCTCGCGGGGCGGATGGACTACCTGGGCGTCAACTACTACACGCGCCTCACCGTCGCCGGGGCCGAGGAGCCGCAGTTCGCCGCGCTCTCGTCGATGACGGCCTTCAACCCGGTCACGCTCTCGCTCTGGGAGGACTATCCGCGCGGGCTCTACGAGATGGCGCTGCACGTGAAGGAGCGCTACGGGCTGCCCATCATCGTCACCGAGAACGGCACGGTGGACCCCAAGGACGACGGCACCGGCGAGAGCTTCCTCACGCGGCACGTGGCGGCGCTGGCGGACGCGGTGCGGGAGGGCGCGGACGTGCGCGGCTACTACTGGTGGACGTTGATCGACAACTACGAGTGGAACCACGGGATGGGGATGCGTTTTGGCCTCTACGGCGTGGACCCGGCGGACCCCTCCAAGGCCCGCACCGCCCGGCGCACCGTGAGCAGCTACGCGCGGATCATCGACGCCGCGCAGTAGAGTGGCGCCCCGTCCGTCAGGAGGCGTCATGTCGAAAGCCGAACCCAACAAGAAGGCGGTCCTCACCTGCGCGCTCACCGGCGTGCTGACGGATCCAGCCCAGCACCACGTCCCGGTCACGCCCGAGCAGATGGCCCAGGAGGCGCGCCGCGCCCGTGACGCCGGCGCGTCCATCGTGCACTGCCACTTCCGCGCGCAGGAGGACGGGATGGGGCGGCTGCCGTCGTGGGACCCGCAGGTGGCCTACGACATCTGCGCCGCCATCCGCGCTGAGGTCCCGGACCTCATCATCAACATGACCACCGGCGTGGTGGGCCCGGACCTCTCCGGCCCCATCGCCTGCCTGGAGCGGGTGCGCCCGGAGATGGCGGCGCTCAACGCCGGCTCGCTCAACTACCTCAAGCTGCGCAGCAACAACGACTGGGCCTGGCCGCCGATGCTCTTCGACAACCCGGTGGAGAAGGTGGAGCAGTTCGCCGAGGTGATGAAGCGGCTCTCCATCGTCCCCGAGTGCGAGTGCTTCGACACCGGCATTCTGCGCAGCGTGGCGCTCTACGCGCGGCGCGGGATGGTGCCCAACCCGCCGCACGTGTCGCTGGTGATGGGGGTGGAGTCCGGCATGCCCAACAAGGCGCGCTGGCTCCCGCTGCTGCTGGAGGAGATGATCTCCGGCACCCACTGGCAGGTGATCGGCATTGGCCGGCAGGAGGTCTGGGAGCTGCACCGGGCCTGCGCGGAGCTGGGCGGGGACCTGCGCACCGGGCTGGAGGACACCTTCTATTTGCCGGACGGCGCCAAGGCGACCAGCAACGGCCAGCTGATTGAAGCTTTGGCGAAGACCGCGGTCCAGGCGGGGCGCACCGTGGCCACCCCGGCCGAGGCGCGCAAGCTCTTGGGACTGCGCCTGCGCTGAAGGCGCTAAGTCAGCGCGTGTATGGCGCGCCCGCCGGCGCGAGGTTGCCCTCGCCGGTGGCGTGCGAATCCTTGCCGCCGGCGGCGACGAAGTTGGCCCAGCCGCTCTGCGCGGTGGCCTGCACCAGCTTCTCGTTCACGTAGACGCGGTGGGTGGGGAAGGCGCTGCTCTCCACGCGCAGCTTGTTCGTCCCGTCGCAGCACAGCTCGTCGCTCACCACGGTCCAGATGAAGGGCGCGTCGAACCCGAAGGCGAGCTTGTGCTGCGAGCGCAGCGAGTCGGACATGCGGGAGGCGCGGCGGTCGATCAGCTTCACGCAGGTGTTGGCGGCGTTGACCTGGGTGACGGCGCCGATCGGGAAGGCGGCGCTGCCGTTGAAGCTGGAGCCGAGCGTGTAGCCGTTGCCTTCGGGCGTGTAGCCGGGGCTGGACTCCACCGTGGGCGTGGAGCGCGTGGTGAGGACGCCGTTGGTGCAGGTGATGCGGTGGTTGGAGAGGTGGACGTAGCCGCGGTACTCGCCGCTCGCCTTGAACTTCTCCCAGGACTCCCACTGCGGATTGAAGACGTAGGTGGGCTCGGGGTTGGCGCTGTCGTTGACGAAGCCGAGCGCCACCCGCATGGCGATGCGCCGGAAGAAGTTGTGGGAGATGGCCGGGTGGTCATCCAGCTCGTCCATGTACGTGTCCACGTCGAAGCGGCGGATGTGCGCGGTGACCTTGATGTCCGGCGCCACCAGCGTCCGCGTGGTGGAGAGGTCCCCCTCGCTTTCGGCGAGCACCGTCACGTCGCCGTCGCTGCTGACCAGCAGGTCTCCCTCGCCACAGGCGGTGACGAGCAGCGTGAGCGCGAGCAGCAGAACGGTTCCAAAGCGGGGCAGGGGGAGCGTCATGGGGCGCGCTGTTTGCCCCATCTTCCGAGAAGAAGACAACGGAACCGGGGGCTGTACCGGCGATCGGACGACACGCGCAGGCGACGGTTGAGGGCCAAAGCGGGGTGATCGGCGGTGGCGCCAGCCTGGGGGCGCCGCGCCCCACTGAGCCCGAGACTCGAGCGGAGCACTCCCGTATGGTTCGCGCGTTCGCTACCCAACAGGAGGGGACGTGGCCAACGCTTCAAACTGGAGTCCGTCAGACGCTTTCCGCTTCGCGTTCGAGAAGGTCAAGGCGGATCCGATGGGGATCCTCGCGCCGCTGATCGTGGCGATGCTCATCACCGGCGTCGGGAGCATCTTCAATCAAGCGGGCGGGCCGCCCGTGAATCCCCGGACCGGGCACGTGAACTCCGGGAGCATGATCTTCGTCTCGCTCGGCTCCATCCTCTCCTTCCTGCTCTCCTCCTTCATGGCCGGCGGCGTGAGCCGCTTCCTCCTCAAGGTCCACCGCGGTCAGCCCTACGAGTTCGCGGAGATCTTCCGCGGCGGGGACCTCTTCGGCACCATGCTGGTGGCCAACCTGCTGATGGGGATCGGCATCGGGTTCGGGATGATTCTCTGCGTGGTGCCCGGCGTCATCCTCGCGCTGGGGCTCTGCTTCACCCAGCTCCTGGTGGCGGACAAGAAGCTCTCGGCGGTGGACGCGCTGAAGGAGAGCTGGCGCCTCACCACCGGGCAGAAGGGGAACCTGTTCGTCCTCTTCCTGCTCGGCTTCGGGGTGGTCATTCTCGGCCTGTGCGCCTGCTTCCTGGGTGTGTTCGTGGCCGGCCCGCTCGTCCAGCTCGCGCTGGCCTACGTGTACCTGGTCGTCTCCGGCGAGCAGCCGGTGGCCACCGCCCAGCGCGTGGCGCCGTAAAGCCGCCGCCCTAGTGCATCAACCCCCGGGGCCCTTCAATGGGCCCCGGCCGGGAGAGCTTGAGCAGCTCCAGCGCGGCGAGGTTCTTCTCGTCCAGCGCGTGGCCGGTCTCCGGCAGGCGCAGCCCCTGCGCGGTGAGCTCCGGCAGGAAGAGGATGGCGCTGCCCGTGCCGTCGTAGCCCAGCTGCACCAGCGTCTGAGGCTCGAACTCGCGGCAGCGGCGATCGCAGCAGAAGAAGGCGCGGGCCACCCGGTAGAAGCCCTCCGCCGCGAGCGGCGCCAGCGTGCGCGCGTAGGCCGCGTCCGTCACGGTGACGCCGCGCTCGTGCCACTGCGCGCGGTTCTGCAGCCAGCCGCGCGGCAGGTAGACGCCGGGGCCGGGGTCACCGTGGTTGTGGAAGTAGACCAGCCGCCCCGCCGGGACGTCCTGCCCCAGGGGCGCGGTGGTGCGGTAGAGGCCGCAGGCAGGCAGCTCGCTCATCGTCCGTGGACTCCTAGCAGAAGCAGGTGGACAGCTTCCCCACCCTCGCTTGGGCGAGCGCGCGGGCGAGCGCCAAGCTCCTTGAATCATTTGTGGCGCCCAGGGGCGGTCTGCGCTCTGGTTCGCTCTTAAAACGAGGCCGACAGGAGCGAGACCGACCCTTGGCTGACAGCAAGCTGATGCAGCGGGTGGAGGCGATGCTCGGGGAAGTGGCGGTCCGGGTGCACCGGCGGCCGCTGGTGGCGCTGCTGATCGCCGGGGTCATCACCGCGGCGGGCGCCCACTTCGCCAGCAAGATGCGGGTGAGCGCGGACCTGGAGAAGCTGCTCCCCCAGACCTTCCAGAGCGTGCAGGACCTGGAGCCGGTGCGGAAGCGGTTCGGCGGCATCGGCTACATCGTCGTGGTGGGGCAGGGCGGCACGCCGGAGACGCTGCGCCAGTTCGCCGAGGACTACGCGCCCAAGCTGGTGGCCCTCAAGTTCAGCGAGCGGGCCGGGGACCCGCCCGAGTGGCACAACCAGCCGCCCATCCGCTACGTCGAATACAAGAAGGAGACCACCTTCATCGCGGACCACGCGCTCTTCCGCATGGAGCTGGAGGACCTCAGCGAGATCCAGAAGCGGCTCAAGGAGTACGAGAAGTACGAGCGGCGCCAGGCCAACCCGATGTTCGTCAAGCTGGACGACGAGGCGCCCCCCGCGCTCGACTTCAGCGACATCCAGGCGAAGTACGCGGGCAGCTCGGCTCAGCGGCTCGCCAGCGGTGACACGTTCTACCTGGACCCGGTGAAGCGGATGGTGGTGCTGATGGCCAAGCCCTCCATCACCGCCACCAACCTCGCCTTCTCGCAGCGCCTGGTGGAGGAGGTGGAGGCCTACTTCGCCAAGGAGGATCTCAAGAAGTACGGGGACGACTTCCACATCGGGCTCACCGGGACCTTCAAGTACAAGGTGGACCAGCAGCGGCAGATCACCGGCGACATGGCGCTCGCCTCGACGGTGGCGCTGATCATCCTGCTCATCTATCTCGTCTTCCACTTCCGCTCGCTGCTCGCGGTGGCGCTGGTGATGTTGCCGGTCACCGCCGGCCTCGCCTGGACGTACGGGATTACGTACGGGGTCTTCGGCTCGCTGAACGTGCTCACCGGCTTCCTGGGCGCCATCCTCGGAGGCCTGGGCACCGAGCACGGCATCCACTTGCTGGGGCGCTACGAGGTGCTCCGGGCCGAAGGGGTGAGCTCGGAGGACGCGGTCCGCGACGCCTTCAACCACACCGGCGGCTCCGCGCTGGTCTCCTCGCTGGTGGCCGCGCTCACCTTCTGCGCGATCGCCTACTCGGAGTTCCGCGCATTCCGCGAGTTCGGCGTCATCGCCGCGCTCGGCATGGTGGTGGTGCTGGCGGCCTACTTCCCCATCCTCCCGGCGATCCTCGGCCTGGCCACGCGCCTGGGCTGGAAGCCCTCCAAGGGCGCCGCGCTGGCGGGCAGCAGCTCCGAGCTGTCGCGGCTCATCCCCCGCTACGCCAAGCAGATCGCCATCGGCGTGGGGGCGGTGGTCCTCTTCTTCGCCATCCAGATGCCGCAGGTCCGCTTCAACTACGACTTCAACTCGCTCGAGGACTCCACGCTGCCGTCCTTCGCGCTGGACCGCGAGACCAACCGGATCCTCGGCTACTCGCAGGAGCCGGTGGTGATCCTGACTCCCTCCACCGAGAGCGAGCGGGCGCTGGTGACGAAGATCAAGGAGCGCCAGGAGGAGCGGAAGAAGCAGGGCAAGCCGAGCACCGTGGACTTCGTGGCCGCGCTCTCGGACCTGGATCCGCCGCAGCAGGCGGAGAAGCGCGCGGTGATGGATCAGATCCGCTCCATCCTCAAGAAGGTGAACCCGGAGAAGCTCGCGCCAGAAAAGCGCCACGGCTTCGACCTGCTCTTCGAAGGCACCAAGCCCGAGGCGCAGCCCTTCACCCGCGCGGAGATCCCCGTCAGCCTGCGCCGCCAGTTCGAAGGGATCGACGCCAACGCGAAGGGCGGCTTCGTCCTCATCTTCCCGGCGATCAAGCTCTCTGACGGCAAAGCGGTCAGCGAGTTCGCCCGCGAGGTCCGAGGCATCGAGCTGCCCGGCGGGGAGAAGTTCTCCGCCGCCGGCGAGGCGATGATCCTCGCGGACGTGCTGGACATGGTGACCCGCGAGGCGATGCCCATCCTCATCGCGGCGATCTTGCTCGTCACGCTCGCCATGTGGGTGACGCTCGGCTCGCTGCGCAGCGCGCTGTTGTGCCTCTCGCCCACGGTGCTCTCGCTGCTCGCCACGGTGGGGTTCATGGGCTTCAACAACATGCCCTTCAACTACCTGAACATCATCACCATCCCCGTCCTCATCGGGACCACGGTGGATGCGGGCGTGCACCTCATCTCCCGCCTTTCGGACGCGGGAGGCAACTTCGCGCCGGTCTACGCGGAGACGGCGCGCGCGATCGTCGGCGGGTTGATCACCAGCGCGGTGGGCTTCGGCGCGATGGGGCTGGCGGACCACCCCGGCCTCAACTCGCTCGGCCTGCTCACCAACGAAGGCTTCGCGATGAACATCATCGTGATGCTGCTCGGCTTCCCGGCCCTGCTGCTGCTCCTGCAGCGCAAGGACGAGAAGGTCCCCGAGCAGGTGACCGTGCCCGCTGGAAAGTGAATTTAGGCTCTAGAGGTTCGTCGCAGGCCAAGCCCCTGACAGGAGACGAAAAACACATGTCCAGACTCACCACCGCCCTCTGCTGCGCCGCGCTCCTGCTGCCCGCGGCCGCCTTCGCGGAAGGGCCCAACGCCCAGAAGCGCACCGAGGCCTTCATCGCCGCCCTGCTCAAGGTGAAGCCGGACGACGGCAAGCTCACCAAGGCGGACAAGGACGCCAACCAGAAGGTCTTCACCGAGCTGGATGCCTTCTTCGACTGGGACTACCTCGTCTCCTCCCCCATCCAGCCGCGCATCGACAAGTTCAGCGCCGCGGAGAAGGCCGAGTACCTCAAGAAGTTCAAGGAGCTCGTCCGGTTGATCGCCTACCCGGACTCCGGCTCCTTCTTCAAGAAGGCCAAGTACACCGTCGGCGCGCCCAAGGAGGAGAAGGACATTACGACCGTGCCGATCGACGCCAAGGTGGTGAAGGACGACCTGGAGACCAAGGTCGACATCCACTGGGCGAAGTCGGCGGACGGCCTGCGCATCCACGACGTCTCGTTCGACGGCGACTCGCTCATCCGCGACTACCAGAACCAGTTCGTGCGGATCATCGACAAGGAAGGCGCGAAGGGGCTGATCGCGAAGATCGACAAGCGCCGCGCGGAGCTGGAGACGCCCAAGAAGTAGCGGCCAGCTGGCCCCCGTTCACCCCGGCCCTCCGTTCATCCCGAGCGAAGTCGAGGGAGGCTCGGTTCACCCGAGCCCAGGTCTCTCGCGCTAGGTGGCGAAGCGAGAGGTCAGAATGACGGGCTCGATGGATTTCTTGCGACACGCGGCTCGCACGGATGTCTCCTGAGTCTCGGAGGTCTTCGTGCGAGCCGTTGCCGTCTTCACCGCTGTCCTGTCCCTGTGGGGTTGTGCCACCGCGCCGGTCCGTCCCGCCGCCGCCCCGCCCCCCGCTGAAGCTGCCCCGGTTGCCCAGGAGCCGGCCCGCCCCACGGAGGAGGCCTTCGCCGAGGCCTTCGGCAAGCCGAGTGACGGCCTCTACGTCCCCAACGTCCGGGCGGACGAGGACGCGCTCGCCGTGCGCCAGGCCGCGGCCCGCGAGGCAGCGCGCGCCGAGGCGGAGCAGGCGCTCGCCGCGGGCAAGCCGGCACAGACGCTCGCCCGGGTGGACGCGGCGCGGGCGGACCTTTCGGCCGAGGAGCTGCCGGCCTGGCTCGAGTTGGAGGTGAAGGCGCGCTGGGCCGCGCGGGATGCCGCCGGGGCCCTGACAGCCGGCCGCGCCTGGCTGGACGCGTGCGGCGGCGGCGAGGTGCACGCGTGCCGGCTGGAGGCGCTCGCCTTCCTGCGCGCGATGGGTGCACCCGCGGCGGAGCTGGACGCGCTGGACGACGAGGAGGCCTGCCTCTTCGCGGCCGAGGGCGAGGTGGAGCCGCTGGAGCGCCCCTGCCTGGCGCAGGCGCGGGAGCAGGCGCGGGCGCGGGGAGACCTGCTGAGCGTGGCGCGCGCGGCCTTGGTGCAGGCGCGCTCTGTCCTCTCGAAGAAGGGCCCGGCGCAAGAGGCGCTGGTGGCGGCGGAGACCGCCTGCGCGCAGCCCCGCTGCCTCACCGTGCGCCGCGAGGCCCTGCGGCTCAGCTCCGCGCTGCTCTTGCGGCGCGGGGACGTGGTGGGCGCCGCGAAGGCCGCGCTGCAGGAGTCCCGGCTGGTGGCGCAGGCCGGCAGCGCGAGCCGGCGGCGCCACCTCGCCACCGCGGAGGCGGAGCGGCTGTGCGCGCAGCTGGAGCGGCGCCGCGGCCAGGGCTGCCCGGAGCTGGAGAAGGGGCTGTTCGGCGAGCGCAGCTACCGGGACTTCTCCCGCGAAGAGACGAAGGCGCCGTTCCTGCCCGCGCCCGTGCTGCGGCGGGTGATGGCGCACTACGGGGACACGCTGCAGCCGTGCGCGGACGCGGCGCTCTCCAGCGGCGAGCGCGAGCGGCTGGAGTTCACGCTGCGCTGGACGGTGCGCGCGGACGGCCGGGTGGTGCGGCTGGACGTGGCCGAGCCCGCCCTCAATGAAGGTCCGCTGGGCGCGTGCCTGCGCGAGGCCGCCTCGCTCTGGCGCTACCCGCGCTTCGAGAGTGACGTGCAGCAGGTGGAGCAGCGCTTCACCCTGCGGCGGCGCGTGGGCGAGCCGCTGGCCCCGCCGGCGGTGTCGGTGGTGAAGCGCTGAGCGTGGCCCGCGGGTCCAAGCCCCCCCAGCCGTTCACCCCGAGCGAAGTCGAGGGGCGCCCACTTCGCCGCGGTCCTTATCTCTCGCGCTCACCCTGACCGGAGTCGGAGCGGCCGCTGCTCCTGCGCGAAGAGCAGCAGCCCGTAGCTGCCCACCTCCTCGAACCCGAGCGCCCGGTACGCGCGCTGGGCGGGCACGTTCTTCTCCCCGGTGAAGAGGATCGCCCGCTGTACGCCCCTGGCGCGGGCCTCCAGCAGCGAGCCTGCCACGACCGCGCGCGCGTAGCCGCGGCCGCGGAGCGCGGGAGGGGTGTAGACGCCGCCGATCTGCACGCAGTCCGGCAGGCTGGCGTTGAAGGCCGAGCAGGCCACCGCCGCGCCGTCCGCGCCGAGCAGGTAGAGCTCCCCCATCTTGATCTGCTGCTGCGCCGTGGCGCGCGCCTCCCGCCGGAGCGCCCGCGAGTCGGTCTGCCCGAGCGACTCCACGCAGAACTCGAGCCGCCACTGCGCGCACCGGTCCAGGTCCGCCGCCTCGGCGCGGCGGCAGCGGGCCACGCCGCGCGCCAGGTCCTCGGGCGTGCGCAGCGCACCGAGCGCCAGCGAGTAGAGGATGTCCCGGCTGTCGAGCGTGCAGGGCGCGTCGCTCAGCCCCAGCCCCGCGCGCGCGGCCTCGGTCTGCTCCAGCGGTCCGACAATCCCCATCAGCGGCCGGGCGCTGCCCCGCAGCGCGGCAGCGGCCAGCGGGGCCACGTGCGCCGGCGCCTGAAGCAGGAGGTTCCCGTTCCAGCAGTGCGCTGCCACGGCGACCAGCGCCCCGTGCTCGAAGGCGCCCACCCAGCGGGCGCTGTACACCTCCCCGGTGTCCTCCAGCCCCGCCCGCGCCAGGTTCGAGCGCAGGAACATGGACGAGTCCGCGTGCGCTTCGAGGAACGCCTCGAGCGCCGGGCGGTGCGTGGGGGTGAGGGACTCGAAGGAGGGCGACATGGGTGGGGATTCTGACGGCTGCCTGGGGGGCGAGCCTGACAGCCAAACTGCTGAATTTCGAGCGGTTCAGCGCCCAAATAAAGAAGTGAAAAATCGATGTCGATCTGCGCGGGGCCCGTTCGACGCCTCTTGTAGAAGCGGGCAACGACGCCCAGCTCTCTCACGAAGGAGAACGACAATGCGGTTCATGGTGATCGTGAAGGCGAACAAGGACTCCGAGGCCGGCAAGCTCCCCAGCGAGCAGGAGCTCGTGGAGATGGGCAAGTACAACGAGGAGCTGGTGAAGGCCGGCGTGATGCTCGCGGGCGAAGGCCTCCACTCCAGCAAGAACGGCGCGCGCATCCGCTTTGACGGCAACAAGCGCACGGTGATTGACGGCCCGTTCAGCGAGACCAAGGAGCTGGTGGCCGGCTTCTGGCTCTGGCAGGTGAAGTCGCGCGACGAGGCGGTGGAGTGGCTCAAGCGCGCCCCCTTCCGCGAGGGCGAGGTGGAGCTGCGCCAGGTCTTCGAGACCGAGGACTTCGCCGCCAGCGACCCGAGCGGCAAGCTGCGCGCCGAGGAGCACGAGCTGCGCCGCCAGGTCGAGGCGCGCCGCAGCTGACGCCCCCGCTCACCCCGAGCGAAGTCGAGGGGCGCCCGGTCCCCCCGAGCGAAGTCGAGGGGCGCGGGCGCCGGCTTTGCATCGGCGCCCGGCTCCTTTCTCAGGAGCGCACATGACATCGCGAAAACATTGGCTGGGACTTCTCTTGGCGGGCTGCTCGGTCCTCACCTGCGGCTCGACTGGCAGCGGCAGTGAGTACGAGGAGCCACAGGTGCCTGCCCGCAACGAGGCGCCGGCCGAGCTCGTCGCACGGCCGGACCTGCTGCGCTTCAACCTCACGCTCGAAGCACCCGTGGAGGCGCCGCTCTCCGCGCTGCGCGCCGCGGCCGAGGAGCTGGGCAAGCGGCTGGGGGCGGCCACCGGCAACCGGGCAAAGGTGAAGTGGCGCGGCCTGACGGCCACGGCCCCGGAGGAGCAAAACCCCGCGCTGGTGCTCGCCGTCGACGGCGCGGCCGAGGTGACGCTGCCGGCCGAGCAGGACGCGTGGGCGCGGCTGACGCTCGTGGCGGCGGTGGATCGCGCGCTCTCCGAGGCGCGCGCGAAGGGGCTCTCCGGGCAGGTGAAGTTCAACCACACGCCGCCGGAGGCGGTGCTCAAAAATCCGGAGGCGCACCGCGGCGAGCTGCTCGCGCAGTGGCTCAAGCGCTCCCGCGAGCTGGCCGAAGCGGCGCAGTCGCAGAAAGCGCCGCTCGTCTTCACCCACTGCGAGCCGGCGCCGCGGGTGAGCGTGACGCCCATCTCGCTCGAGGAGGTGGGGTTGTCGCTCCCGCTGAGCTGCGGGCTGGAGGTCCTCTCGCGCCGGGCTGGCGGTTGAGGCACCCTGGGGCCATGCGCCCTGGCTGGCTCTGCGGCGCCCCCGCGCTGCGGCCGCTCGAGCTGTCCGTGCGGACGAGGACGGTGCGAGCGGGCCGCCTTGAAGGTTGCGCAGGCTGGACTCGAACCAGCGATCTCGAGCTCATGAGGCTCGCGGGATGACCGGCTTCCCCACCGCGCGGAGCGTCCTGACGCGCGCTCGCGCCGCAGCCTGACGCGTGCTCTGCTCGCGCGAATGTCGAAAGGGAGCGCGCGGCCGGGCTGGGCGGAGCAGGGCGAGGCGCTGCTCGCGCCGGCGCTTCCTTCCCTCTCGCTCGGCGCGCTCTGGGCGCTGCAGGAGGGGCTCGCCGCGCTGAAGGAGGCCCAGGACCTGCCCGCGCTCGAGGAGGACTTCGCGGTGGCGCGCCCGCTGGGCGCGCTCTGGGCGCGGCTGGAGGCGCGCGCTCGGGAGGTTGAGGCCGCGCTGCTGGCGGCGCGGGCGGCGCTGGAGGCGCAGCTGCGCACCGGCGCGCTGCCGCCGGACGCGTTCCGGAGCACCTTCGAGCAGCTCGGCTTCGAAGAGCTGCCCGGCCGCGCCAGCACCCCCGCGGACGACTTTCTGGATGGGCTCTTCGGCATCTCCCGCCTCTCCACCGCCGAGGAGCGCGGCGCCTTCGCGCAGGTGAACCTCTCCTCGCGGGCGCGGCGCATCTCCGAGCTGCTCGCGCTCACCCGGCCGGGCGCGCAGGACGTGCTCTTCGACCTCGGCTCCGGCAGCGGCAAGGTGGCGCTCACGGTGGCCGCGAGCACGCAGGCCCAGGTCGTGGGGGTGGAGCTCGGCCCCTCCTACGTGGAGTGGGCGCGGGCCTGCGCGGCGCGGCTCGCGCTGCACAACGCCCGCTTCGTCTGCGAGGACGCGCGCACCACGGCGCTGGAGGCGGGCACGGTCTTCTACCTCTTCCACCCCTTCTGGGGCGCCGCCGCCCAGGAGGTGGCCGGGCGGCTCGCCGGGCTCGCTCGCCGCAAGCGGCTGACCGTCTACGCGCAGGGGCCGGACTACGGCTTCGGCGAGCACTTCCTCGCCCACGTCGCCTCGGGCGCCTTCCAACTCCAGGAAAGGCGTGGGGAGTTCGGCGAGGTCTTCATCCTCCGCAGCGCCTGAGTCTGTGCGCTGGGCTTGACGCGGAGCGGCAGAGCGGGCTAGACACCTGCCGACCGGTCGGTAGGTCGCGCCAATCCGTCGGAGTTCTCAGAGGTTGTGGCATGCTCTTCGCCTCCCATGAAGTCCAGCGTCGGCGCCAGCGAAGGGCAGGGCCGCGCGCGCGCCATCCTCGAGACGGCGGCGCGGCTCATCTGCCAGCGCGGCTACGAGGCGACCTCGATGCAGGAGATCGCCGACGCCTGCGGGCTGACGAAGGCCGGCCTCTACCACCACGTGGAGACCAAAGAGGCGCTGCTGCTGGCGATCATGCACTACGGCATGGACCTCTTCGAGGAGCGGGTGCTCGGCCCCTCCTCGCCGGTGAGCGACCCGCTGGAGCGGCTGCGCACGGTGATGCGGCTCAACATCGAGCTCGTCACGCACCACTCCAGCAAGGAGGTCACCATCATCCTCCACGAGCACCAGACGCTCACTGGCGCTGCGCAAGCGCAGATCAACGCCCGAAAGAAGAAGTACGTGCGCTTCCTAGAGAGCGCGTTCGCCGAGGCGATCGCGAAGGGGCAATTGCGCGCGGTGGATCCCACGCTGGCCACGTTCAGCCTGCTCGGGACGGTGCTCTGGACGTACAAGTGGTACCGGCCCGAGGGCGCGCTCAAGCCCGAGCAGCTCACCGCCGGGATGCTGGACCTCTTCTTCCGGGGGCTGATGCCCACCTGAGTGGTGCCGCTTCATGAGCGGCAGGTGGGTCTCACTCGACGAGGCGGCAGCCGCGGTGCCCAGCGGGGCGTCCCTCGCGCCGGGCGGCTTCATGCTCGGGCGCGCGCCGATGGCGCTCGTCTTCGCGTTGGTCCGGCAGCGCCGCACCGGCCTGCACGTGCTCTCGCTCCCCAACCCGCTCCCCGCGGAGGTGCTGGTGGCGGCGGGCGCGGCCACGCGCGTGGAGCTGCTCTTCAACGCGCTCACGCTCGACAACCGGGTGCGGCCGATGCCCTCCGTGCGCGCCGCCATCGAGCGCGGCGCGCTGCGCTGGGCCGAGCACGACGGCTACCGCGTGGTGCAGCGGCTGCGCGCCGCGGCGATGGGGCTGCCCTTCCTCCCGGCGCCGGACGCGGACGTCTCCGAGCTCGCCGCCCAGGAGCCGCCCCGCGCGGTGGTGGACCCATACACCGGCCAGAGCGTGCCGGTGGAGCGCGCCTTCCACCCGGACGTGGCGCTGCTGCACGCGCAGGCGGCGGATGACCAGGGCAACCTCTTCTTCGAGGACCCCACCACCGACCTGCTCGTCGCCGGCGCCGCGCACCGGGTGATCGCCACCGCGGAGATGCGGATCCGCCGGCTGCCGCGGGTGACGCTGCCCGCCTTTCAGGTGGAGAAGGTGGCGCTGGCCCAGGGCGGGGCGTGGCCCACCGGCTGCCTGGGCCACTATCCGCACGACGAGGGGGCGCTCCGCTCGTACCTGGACGCCGCGGAGCGCGGCGCGGCCATGGCCTGGCTCACCGAGCGCGCAAAGGCGGCGGCGTGAGCGCGCCCTCCGCAACTGCCTCGGAGCTGCTCGTGGGCGCGCTCGCCGCCGAGCTGCGCGATGGGGCGGTGGTGGCCACCGGGGTGGCCTCGCCGCTGGCGGTGCTGGCGATCGCCGTGGCGAAGGCCACGCACGCGCCCAACCTCACGTACCTGGCCTGCGTGGGCGCGCTCAACCCGGCGCTCAAGCGGCTCTACGCCTCCAGCGAGGACCTGCGCTCGCTCGAAGGTCGAGAAGCGGAGCTCTCCCTCCCCGAGCTGTTCGACCATGCCCGCCGCGGCCGCGTGGACACCGTCTTCTTCGGCGCCGCCGAGGTGGACGCCCACGGCCGCACCAACCTCACCGCCGCCGGCAGCCTGCGCGCGCCGGCCACGAAATTTCCCGGCGTGGCCGGCGCGTGCACCCTGCGGCGCTGGTGCCGCCACCCGGTGTTGCTGGTGCCTCGGCAGAGCGCGCGCAACCTGGTGCCCAAGGTCCAGGTGGCCTCCACGCGGGACGAGGCCCGGGTGACGCCGCTCTTCACGGATCTGGCGCGCTTCGAGCTCTCCTCGGCGGGCGCCACGCTGGTGGCCCTGCACCCCGGCGTCTCGCTCGAGGAGGTCCACGCGCGCACCGGCTTCTCCTTCCAGCGCGCGCCCACGCTGCTGCGCACCCGCGCGCCCACCGAGGGGACGCTGGCGGCCATCCGCGCGCTGGACCCCGAGCGCCTGCGGGACGCGCTGGTGGGCGGCCCCTCCCCGCAAGCGTCCCCGTCGCGACAGAAAGAGAGCGCCGCATGAAGGCCATGGTCCTGACGCAGTTCGGTGAGCCCAACCACTTCGAGCTGCAGACGCGCCCGGACCCGCGCCCCGGCCGGGGCGAGGTGCTCCTGCGCGTGCGGGCCTGCGGGGTCTGCTACCACGATGTGATCAACCGCCGCGGCAAGCTGCCGCGCACCTCCGTCCCCGCGGTGCTCGGCCATGAGGCCGCCGGCGAGGTGCTGGAGGTCGGGGAGGGCGTCACCGGCTGGAAGGTGGGGGACCGCGCCGCCACGCTGCAAAGGCTCTCCTGCGGCGAGTGCGAGCGCTGCCGCGAGGGGCGCAACAGCCTGTGCAAGCGGGACAACCGCTTCTTCGGCGAGGAGCTGCCCGGCGGCTACGCCACCCACTTGATCGCCCCGGTCGCCGGCATCGGCCGCGTCCCGGACGGCATGGACTGGGCGGTGGCGGCCACGGTGTGCTGCACCGCGGGCACCGCCGTGCACGTGGTGCGGACGCGGGGCCGCGTGCGCGCCGGCGAGAAGGTGCTGGTGACCGGCGCGAGCGGCGGGGTGGGGCTGCAGGCGGTGCAGCTGGCGCGGCTGGAGGGCGCCACCGTCTACGCGGTCACCTCCAGCGAGGCGAAGGTGGCGGCGCTGAAGGAGGCGGGCGCCCACGAGGTGGTGGTGGCCCCGGACTTGAACTTCGTCTCCGAGCTGCGGCGGCGCACCCGCGGTGAGGGGATCTCCGTGGCGATCGAGATCGTCGGCAGCGCCACCTTCGCGCAGACGCTCAAGGTGCTCGCCCCCGGTGGGCGGGTGGTGGTCGTGGGGAACCTGGAGTCCGGCGAGGTGCAGCTCAACCCGGGGCTGGTGATCGTGAAGGAGCTGGAGATCCTGGGCGCCTACGCCACCAGCCCCGCGGAGCTGGAGGAAGCGCTCCGGCTGTCACACCAGGGCCTGCTGCGGCCCTATGTCTGCGAGGTGCTGCCGCTGGAGGCGGCGGCGAGCGCGCATTTCCGGTTGGAGCAGCGCGAGGTGGCCGGCCGGCTGGTGCTCAGCCCGGACGCGCGCTGAGGGGAATTCTTTGTCTTTGGAGAGTGAACCGACATGAAGACGCGAGTGGGAGTGCAGGCCCTGGGCGTGGCGGTGCCGAGGCGGTACGTGGACATGGCCGACCTGGCCGTGGCGCGGGGCGTGGACCCCGCGAAGTACCTGCAGGGGCTGGGCGCCCAGCAGATGGCGGTGGCGGACGCGAGCGAGGACACGGTGGCGCTCGCCGCCACCGCGGGGCAGCGCGCGCTGGCGGCGGCGGGGGTGGACGGCGGGAAGCTGGGGCTGCTCGTCGTCGGCACGGAGACGGGGGTGGACCACTCCAAGCCGGTCGCCTCGTTCGTGCAGGGGCTGCTCGGGCTGCCCCGGGCGATGCGCGTCTACGACACCCAGCACGCCTGCTACGGCGGCACGGCGGGGCTGATGGCCGCCGCCGAGTGGATCGCCTCCGGCGCGGCGGCGGGGCGCAGCGCGCTGGTCATCTGTTCGGACATCGCGCGGTACGGGCTGAAGACGGCGGGCGAGCCCACGCAGGGGGCGGGCGCGGTGGCGCTGCTGGTCTCCGAGCAGCCGGACGTGCTGGAGCTGGACTTCGGGCTCTCCGGCGCCTTCAGCGCCCACGTGCACGACTTCTGGCGCCCGCTCGGCCAGCGCGAGGCGCAGGTGGACGGCCACTACTCGGTGAAGTGCTACCTGGAGGCGCTCGCCGGCGCGTACGCGGATTGGAAGGCGCGGGCGCTCACGCGGGAGGCGCTGGCGCCGGGCCGCGCGGGGCTGCCCAGCGAGCAGCTGGCGCGCATCTGCTACCACGTGCCGTTCTGCAAGATGGCGCGCAAAGCGCACCTCCAGGTCCGGCGCGTGGACTTGGAGGCGTCCGGCGTCACCTACGACGCGGCGGTGGAGGCGCGCGAAGCGCAGGAGGGGCTCGCCAGCTTCGAAGCGCAGGTGGCGCCGTCGCTCTCTGTCTGCGCGCGCGTGGGCAACGTCTACACCGGCTCGCTCTACCTGAGCCTGGCGGGGCTGCTGCACGCGCAGGCGGCGGAGCTGGCCGGCAAGCGGGTGGGGCTCTTCAGCTACGGCAGCGGATGCACCAGCGAGTTCTTCTCCGGCGTGGTGGGCGCCAAGGCCGCGCAGCGGCTGGCCGCGCTGGAGTTGGGCCGGCTCCTGGACGCCCGCGAGCGCGTCAGCGTGGAGGAGTACGAGCGGGTGCTCGGCCAGGACGCCAGCGCGCTCCCCCTCCCGCGCGCCAGCGGCGGCTTCCAGTTCGCCGGGGTGAAGGCGCACCAGCGCCAGTACGTGGGCGCTGGGGCCTGAGGAGAAACGCGGGCTCGCGGAAAAGGGGACAGGCTACATTTCCGGATGGAAATGTAGCCTGTCCCCTTTTCCTCCCGGCGCCAGTGTCTGGACGCCGGGCGCCCGACTCCTAGAATCCGCGGCACTGCCCGGACTCTGGAGCCCACGTGAAGACTGCAGGCCTGCTGGTGGTGGTCGCGCTGTCGCTGAGCGCAGGTGAAGCCCTGGCGCAGTGCTACCAGGGCGGTGGCTCCTGCAGCAGCGGCCCGCAGTGCAACCAGGGCAACTGCAGCAACGGCCAGTGCTGTTGCATCGGCGGCGGCAGCATCGGCGGGGCGTACTGCAACACCTGCTCGAGCGGCTTCTACGGCTTCCCCAACTGCCAGTACTGCGGCAACTGCAACGGCCACGGCACCTGCAACTCCACCACGGGCTGCGCCTGCGATCCCACGTACGGCGGCCTGAACTGCAGCCAGTGCGCCCCGGGGCTGGTGGGGTACCCCAACTGCGTCGCCTGCGCGGACGCGGCGAGCTGCAGCAACCACGGCTCCTGCGCCACGGATGGCGGCTGCGCCTGCGCCACCGGGTTCGCCGGGCAGACCTGCTCCCAGTGCGCGCCCAGCTACTACGGCTACCCGAGCTGCACCTTCTGCGACTCCGCCACCACCTGCAACGGCCACGGCTTCTGCAACGGCTCGGCCGGCTGCACCTGCAGCACGGGCTACACCGGCGCGCAGTGCCAGACCAACGTGGACGACTGCGTGGGGAACGCCTGCCTCAACGGCAGCACCTGCGTGGACGGGCTGAACACCTATACCTGCAACTGTCTGCCCGGCTTCACCGGCAACCGCTGCCAGACCAACATCAATGACTGCTTCCCCAACCCCTGCCAGCACGGCGGGACGTGCGTGGACGGGGTGAACGCGTACACGTGCTCGTGCGTGGCCGGCTGGTCCGGGCCGCAGTGCGCGACCAACGTGGACGACTGCACGCCCAACCCCTGTCAGAACGGCGGGACGTGCGTGGACGGGGTGAACGCGTACACGTGCAGCTGCCCCACGGGCACCTCGGGGATGCAGTGCCAGACCAACGCGGACGACTGCACGCCCAACCCCTGCCAGAACGGCGGGACGTGCATGGACGGGGTGAACCGCTTCACCTGCGTCTGCGCGGCCGGCTACGGCGGGGCCACGTGCGCGGACGTGGTGGCGGTCGCCGACGGCGGCAGCGACGCAGGCGGTAGCACCCCGGGCAGCGACGCGGGGGCGGACGCGGGCGGGCCGGCGGAGGTCGCGGACGCCGGAGGCACCGCACCGGGCGACCCGCCGCGCGGCTGCGGCTGCTCGGGCACTGGCCTGGGCGCCACCGCGCTGCTGGCGGCGCTGGTGCTCCTGCGGCGGCGCGGCCGTCGGCGCTGAAGGCCATTGAACCCTGCGCAGGGCCTGCCTGCGCGGGGTCAACCTCGCTGCGATGCCCTATCTCTCGCTGCTGCCCTGGTGGGTCCGCTGGTTTCCACTCCTCGCCGGGCTCGCCGCGTTCCCCTACGCCTGGGGCATGGCGGCGCTCGCCCTGCGGCTGGGCCGCCCGCGTCCCGCTGAGCTCCCGGCGGAGCCTTGGCACGAGCGCGCGAGGGCGCTCTTTCCGGCGCTGAGCGCGGCGCGGCTGGCGCAGGGGCTGCTCCCGCTCCTGCTCGGGCTCGCCGTGCTGCTGCTGCGCGGACCGAGCTCCGCGGGGCCTGCGGGCTGGCTGGGGCCACTGTTCGCGACCGTCCTCGGCACCTTCGCCGGCGCGCTCGCCACCCGGAGCTTCCTCGTCTCCGTAGGCGAGCAGCGCTCGGTGCGCGCCCAGCTGCGCGGCGTGGCGAGCTTCCTGCTCGTGCAGTGGCTGCTCCCGTTGATCGCCCTCACCGGCGCCGCGGCTGGGCTCGGGCTGGGTGGCCCGGAGCGGCTCGCGCTGCTGGGCGTCACCTGGGTGCTCGCGCTCGTCGCCGGATTGGGCGGAGGGCTCTTCCTCGCGCGGCTGCTCGGGCTCGCCCGGCCTGCGCGGCCAGCGCTACGGGCGGCCGCGCAGGCCGCTGCGCGCGCCAGCGGCTGCGCTCCACGCTTCGTCTGGGAGCTGGAGCTGGCTCAGGCGAACGCGCTCGCGCTGCCGTGGCTGCGGGCAGTGGCGGTGACGCCGCGCGCGCTGGACCGGCTCACGCCGGAGGAGCTCGAGGCGGTCCTGCGCCACGAGCTGGGGCACCTCAAGGAGTCACTGGCGATCCGGTTGACGCGGACGGTGGTGGTGGTGGTGGTGGTGAGCGGGCTGCTCGGCGCGCCGCTCTGGGCCCCGGGGCTCTCCTACTACCAGCTGGTGCCGATCCTGTTGGCGGCGCTGGTGGGGCTGCTGCTCGTCCGGCGCCTGGCTCTGCGGCTGGAGCACCACGCGGACGCGGAGCTGGGGGACGACCACGCCGCCTACGCTCGCGCGTTGGAGCGGATCTACGCGGACAACCTGGTCCCAGCGGTGGTGGGGACGAAGCTGAAGACGCACCCGGAGCTCTACGACCGGATGGTCGCCGCGGGCCACGCCCCGAGCTGGCCGAGGCCTCAGCCGCCGCCGAAGCGCCGCGCGGCGAGGCGGGTGGTGGTGCTGGCCGCCTTCATCCCGCTCTATGCGATGGCGCTCGTCCGGTTCATGCCGGGCGACTCGCTGGCGCCGCGGTCCGCGCTGTCGGCGGCGCTCTCTGGCGGTGACGCGGAGGCGCTCTTCGGCCTGGCGCGGGGCTGGTTGGAGAGCGGCAGGCGGGACGAAGGGCGCGCGCTGGCGCTCGCGGTGGCCGAGGTCGAGCGCAATCGGTACGGGCGGAGCGCGGCGTCCGGGCTGCTGGCGATCGGCGGCTACTGCGAGGAAGCGAACACCTATGCCCTGGCGCACGGGGTGAGCACGCGCGGGCGGTGGGCGGAGTGGGTTCGTGAGCAAATCTCCCGCTGTCGCGAGATGGGTCTCTCCACGGACTGAAATCGTGCTCGTGGCCGATTGCCGGGCGGCGCGGTCGTGGCCATCCCACGCCGGCGGCCGAGGTGTCGCGAGGAGAGCCCCCCATGTTCGAGAGCCAACCGTCCAACCGGCGTGCGGTCGTCACCGCGCTGCTGCTTCTGTCTCTTCCAGCGCTTGCGGTACCCGCGAAGCCTTCGCGGCTGCTCCCGCGGCTGAGCAAACGCGATTCGGCGCAGCGGATCGCCTCGGCGCCCGCGCAGCGCCCGGAGGCCGAAGGTCCGCTGATCCTCGACGTCCCGCAGGAGGAGCAGCTCATCGCTCACTCGACAGTGGACGAGGAGCTGCTGCGCCGCCTGGAGGGCAGCGACGTGGGCCAGGAGCCTTCGCGACAGGCCTACCTGCGGGCAGTGGAGCAGCTGCGCACGGATGACGCCCGCGCCCAGGCGCTGGACGCGCTCTTGCGCAAGGCGTCCATCTCGGAGAGGACTGGCCGCGCGGTGCTGCGCGCCGCCGCCGCCATCCGCTCCGAGGAGCTGCGGACGAAGGTGCTGGTGCAGATGCACGAGATTGTCGAGTCCGACCTGGTGCGCGGGCCGCTCGCGATGGACTACCTGCAGGCGGCCGAGACGCTGCGCTCCAGCGAGGCGCTCACCACCGCGCTCAAGAGTCAGCTCCACCCCACGCTGGTCCCGAAGGCGGCGACGCTGCGGGCGCTCAAGCTGGTGGAGCGGATCTCCGGCGACGAGGGCAAGCGCGCGGTGCTCGACGAGGTGGTGGACCACCAGCCGATCGACGCGCAGGTGGCCGCGGCCTACCGCACCGCCGCGTGGGGGCTCTCGGACGCGACTTTGCGAGGGGAGGCGCTGGAGTCGCTGCAGGCCGCCACCGGAGGGGAGCGGCCGCGGCGCTTCCTGGTGAAGGCCTCGGGCGGCGAGGGCTACCACATCGAGGAGGTCTCGCCCGAGCTCGCCGCGGACGCGGAGACCGTCGAGGACGCGCCCGAGCCGGAGGCCCGGATCGAGCCTCAGCCGGCGCCCGTGGCCGCGGCCGCGCCTCGTGAAGACTTCGAGGCCACCTTCGCGCGCCTCAAGGCGGAGAAGCAGCGCCTGCGCGAGCAGTCCGAGCAGCTCAAGCAGCAGACCTTGTCGCTGCAGACCCAGCTGCAGAAGCAGCTGGAGGGTTTGCGGGCCGAGCTCGGCGAATAAGAGCGCGGAGAGAGCAGGGAGGGCTCGGCTGGGTTCAGGGTCGCGCCCGCCGTGGATGCATGGGTCCCGCGGCGGCGCGCTCGAGCCGCGGCGGGTAGCACAGCCAAGGTCAAGCTCCGAGAGCGCTCGCGGGCGTGGTTTTGGCGAACTGTGAATGGAAACGGGGGGCGAGCGCCCACTTCGGCCGGGCGGGGCTGTGCTACCCACCGCGGATCGAGCGCGCCGCCGCGGGCCCCATCCGTCCCTTGCGAGCGCGACCCCTTCGGTCCCTTGTCCCTATCTGCCCTCCGGATTCGACCCTCGGGCACCACCTGCGCTATCCAGGCAGCTGCCGCACAAATGAGCTGCCTCGACGAAGAAGCCATCTCCCGCTACGCGCGCGGGATGACCGCCACGGGTGAGCTCGCGGCGCTCACCTCGCACCTGGATGGGTGCCAGGCCTGCCGGCTCACCGTGGCGCTGGTGCTGTCCAACTCGGCAGCGGTCGACCCGGCGCTCTCCGCCACCGTGTCCTCACCCGTCCCCTCGGCCGAAGGCGCCGCGGCGGACTGGCCCGGCGAGCCGCCCAGGCGCGGCGCGCTCTTCGGCCGCTACGTGCTGCTGGATCAAGTGGGCTCGGGCGGGATGGGGCTCGTCTACGCGGCGTACGACCCTTCGCTGAACCGGCGGATCGCCATCAAGGTCCTCAAGCGCGGCGCGCACGACGCCGAGGCGCTCGGGCGCCGGCTCTTGCGCGAGGCCCAGGCGATGGCGCGCCTGTCCCACCCCAACGTCCTGCCCATCCACGACGTGGGCACGGTGGGCGGCGCGGTCTTCGTGGCGATCGAGCTGGTGGACGGCGTCCACCTGAAGGACTGGCTCGCGGCCAAGCCGCGGACGGTGGCGGAGATCCTCGCCGTCTTCCAGAGCGCCGGCGAAGGGCTCGCGGCCGCGCACGCCGCCGGCCTCATCCACCGGGACTTCAAGCCGGAGAACCTGCTCATCTCAGCGGACGGGCGGGTCCGGGTGAGCGACTTCGGCCTGGCGTCACTCGGGGAGAGCCCGGCGCCGGAGCTCTCCGCGCTCACCCCCGCTCCAGAGCCCGTCTCCCCGGAGCGGCTCACCGTCACCGGCACGATGGTGGGCACGCCGGCGTACATGTCCCCCGAGCAGCTGCGCGGCGAGCCGGCGGACGCGCGCAGCGATCAGTTCAGCTTCGCGCTCGCGCTGCGCGAGGCGCTCACCGGCGCCCCCGCCTTCGAGGGAGACGACTTCGCCGCCCGCCGCGCCGCGGTGCTCGCCGGCGCGCTGCGGCCCTGGCCCGCGAACCGGAAGGCGCCGGCCCACGTGCGCGCGCTGCTCGCGCGGGCGCTGAGCCTGGATCCCAACGCCCGCTTCCCCTCCCTGTCGCAGCTGCTGGCGGCGCTGCGCCGGGACAGCCTGCGCCGCTGGCGCCGCGTGGGGCTCGCCGCGAGCGTGCTCGCCGCCCTGGCGCTCTTCCCGGCCGGCCGCGCGCTGTGGGGGTTGCGGCAGCGCAGCCGCTGCCAGGCCCAGGCCCGAGCGCAGACCGAGCCGCTGGTGGGCCCGGCGCGGCTCTCCGCCCTGCAGGCCGCCTTCGCGCAGACGAAGCTCCCCTTCGCCGCGAGCGTCTGGGAGTCGGTGGAGCGCCACCTGCGCCGGCGCGGGCAGGCGTGGGAGGAGGCGGCGGCGCAGTCGTGCGAGGCGCTGGCCACGGACGGGCCCTCCGCGCTCGGCGAGGCGCGGGAGGCCTGCCTGCAGAACCAGCTGCAGCTGCTCCAGTTCGTGGTGGAGGTGCTGGCGCACCCCTCGCACTCCGGGGTGACGCGCGCCTCCCGGCTCGCCGAGGGCGCCGCGGAGCTCACCGACTGCAAGGAGGGGCTGGGCACCTTCCTGCGCGCCCCGCTTCCCAAGGATGAGGCGGCGCTGCAGAAGCTCGACCGCGCGCGGGCGGAGTTGATCCGCGGCTCGACCGAGCAGGACCTCGGCCGCGTCTCCGAGGCGCTCGCCGCGGCCTCGCGGGCCGCCGCGCTGGCGCGCGAAGTGGGCCACGAGCCGACGCTGGCGCGGGCGCTGCTCGCCAAGGCGCGGATGCAGACGGTGATGGAGGCGCTCGCGGACGCCGCCAGCACCTACGAGGAGGCCGCGAGCGTGGCGCTGCGCGGCCAGGATGACGCCACGCTCCTGCGCGCCTGGACCGGCCTGGCGCACACGCTCGGGAGCGCCGCGAAGCTGGACGAGGCCGCCCGGTACAGCAAGCTGTGCGATGACCTGCTGGCCCGGCTCGGCGCGCCGGCGGCGCTCGCCGCCCCGCTGGAGACCACGCGCTGCTCGATCGAGCTCTCGCGCGGGCACTACCGCGAGGCCGTCCCGCACTGCCGCCGCGCGGCGGAGTTGCACGAGCGCAGCTCCGGCCCCCGGAGCGATGTCCTCGCGCTCGCGCTCTCCAACCTCGCCAGCACCCTCCACCAGGCCAGCGCTTCGGACGAGGCGGAGCCCTACGCCCAACGCGCGCTCGCGCTCAACGAGGCCAACGGCGGGCCCCTGCACCCGGCCACCGCGGACACGCTGGAGGTGCTCGCGAGCATCCACGCCTACCAGGGCAAGAACGAGCTCGCGCTCAAGGAGCACGAGCGCACCTATGAGATCCGCCGGAAGTTCCTCCCGGAGAACCACCCCAAGCTGGCGATCACCCTGAGCAACCTCGCCATCTCCTACGCGGAGCAGGGAGAGCGGGAGCGCGCCATCGAGACCTTCGAGCGCTCCATGAGGCTCTTCGAGGCAGGGACCCAGTCCCGCAAGGTGGATGGCGCGTACTACCGCCGGGGCTACGCCCTCTACCTGCTCGGCTTCGGGATGCTGCAGGAGGCCGAGGCCCAGTTCGAGCGCTCCCGGAGCGACTACGAGGCGCTCCTGGGCAAGGAGCACGTGCAGACCCGCCTGTCGCTCGCCGGGGTGGCGCAGGCGAAGCTCGCCCGGGGAGACGCGCGCACCGCGCGGGCCCTGCTCGAGCCGCTCGTCTCTTTGCTGAAGGAAGGTGAGACGAGCGAGCGCGGCATGGCGAAGCTGGCGCTGGCCCGGGCGCTGCTGCTCACCGGCGGAGAGCCTCCCCGCGCCCGCGCGCTGGCGCAGGAGGCCATCGGCGACCTCGAGCAGGCGGGACCGGGCTCCGCCAAGGACCTGGCTCAGGCGCGCGAGTGGCTGCGCACGGTGAAGTAGCTTCTCACCGGGCCGCCGCGTTGGCAGACTCCTGGGCCTCTTCGAGGCCGGCCGCGCCTCGAGCCGACCAAGGAGAGTAGACGCGATGCGAGGCCTGTTGGGCTGGGCAGGGTTCCTCTGGGCCGCGACGGCGTGGGCGCAGAGCGAGCCACCCCCGGCGCTCGCCGCCGCCCCGGCCGCGCCCGCCGTCCGCAAGGTCACCATGGACGAGTGCGTGGCCATGGCGCTGCGCGAGAGCGGCCAGGTGATGGAGGCGCAGGGCAAGGTGCGCGAGTGGTCCGGGCGCCTCGCCGAGGTGCAGTCCACCTTCTACCCGAAGCTGATCGGCCTCACCTACGTGGCGCCGCTCTACAAGGTGAGCCTCTCCGGGAACTGGAGCGACCCGGACGTGAACCGGGACATGACCTCCTGGGGGCCGTACTTCCACCTCCAGGCGATCCTGGCGCAGCCCATCTACACCTTCGGCCGCGCCGCCGCCGGCGAGAAGGCCGCCACCGAGCGCCTGGAGGTGGAGAAGGCGCGGCTGGACCAGACCAAGAACGCGCTCGCGCTGGAGGTGCGCCGCTACTACCTGCTGCACCTCTACGCGCGCAGCTTCAAGGCTTCGCTGGATCTGGCCAAGCGGCTCCTGGACGAGGCGGAGAAGAGCGCGCAGGACCTCTACAAGGAGGGCTCGGGCAAGGTCACCAACGTGGACCTGATGAAGCTGCGCTACGGGGCCACCGAGCTGGAGAAGTACCGGGTGCAGGCGGACATTGGCACCGAGCTGGCGCTGGCGGCGCTCAAGCACACCATTGGCCTTCCGCAGAGCGCGCCCATCGAGACCACCGACGAGGTGCTCCCGCCGCCCCCGGGCCAGGCGCTGGCGCCGCTGGCGGACTTCATCGCCAAGGCCGCCAACAACCGCCCCGAGGTGAAGCAGCTGTTCCACGGGGAGATCGCCGCCGCGGAGTTCGAGCGCTCGGAGAAGCTCTCCAGCATGCCGGTGGTCTTCGTGGCCGGGCAGCTGGACCTCAACTGGACGCCCATGTGGCCCAACATCCAGAACCCGTACGCCTGGGACCGCTACAACGACATCACCCCGGGCGCGGCGATCGGCCTCCAGTTCGACGTGGACATCGCCAAGTCGATCGCCAAGGCCAAGACCGCCCACGGCACCGTGGAGCAGGTGGAGGGGCTCAAGAAGTTCGCCTCCACCGGCATCCCCATGGAGGTCCGCAAGGCGTACGACGACCACGTGCAGGCGGAGAAGCTGCTCAAGCTCTCTGACGAGGCCGCGGTCTCCGGGCGGAAGTGGATGATCTTCGCCGGCAGCGCCTACGCCGCGGGCACGGGCGAGGCCAAAGACCTGCTCGAGGGCATGGTGGCGTACCTGCAGGGCAAGAAGGGCTACTACGACAGCCTCCAGGCCCTGCACCT
Source organism: Myxococcaceae bacterium (assembly GCA_044229415.1). Lineage (GTDB taxonomy): Bacteria > Myxococcota > Myxococcia > Myxococcales > Myxococcaceae > JBGATB01. Next base: position 41,027 of record JBGATB010000015.1, read on the forward strand.
GGCGCGCGCCACGCTGCTCTACACGACGGGTGAGACCGGCGTGGCGGAGCGCTAGCCACCGCGCAAAACCGGCGGCGCTGTCTCCCGCGCGAAAGATTTGCGCGCCGCGGGAGCGCGCTGCTCGGGCGATGGGCGGTGGCCCGCTTCCCGCATTGACGCCGGCGATGGACTTGATCGCCAAGTACGACGTGCCGGGTCCCCGCTACACGAGCTACCCGGCCGTCCCGCACTGGAGCGCCGCTCCCTCCGAGGAGGCCTGGCTCCAGCACCTGGCGGCGCGCCTGGCCGCAGGCCAGGAGCAGGGACAGGGCGCCGCGCTGTACGTGCACATCCCGTTCTGTCAGAGCCTCTGCCACTACTGCGGCTGCAACACGGTGATCACCCGCGACGGCCGGCTCGCCGCGCCCTACGTGGACCATCTGCTCCGCGAGCTGCGCCTCTACACCTCCCGGCTGCCGTCGATCAGGGTCGACGAGCTCCACCTGGGCGGCGGCACGCCGACCTGGCTGCCGGCCCCAGAGCTCGAGCGGCTCCTCGAGGGGATCTCCGCCGAGGTCTCCTTCTCCAAGGACGCCGAGCTGTCCGTCGAGGCGGACCCGCGCGCCACCCAGGTGGATCACCTCGACGCGCTCGCCCGCCGGGGCTTTCGGCGGATCTCGCTGGGGATCCAGGACTTCGACGCGGAGGTGCAGAAGGCGGTGAACCGCCACCAGACCGAAGACCAGGTCCGCGGCATCACCGAAGCGGCCCGGGAGCGGGGCTTCACCAGCATCAACTACGACCTGATCTACGGCCTGCCCCGGCAGTCGGTGCGCAGCATCCAGGGCACGATGGCGGCGGTGCTCAGGCTGCGCCCGGATCGCATCGCCTTCTACGGCTACGCGCACGTGCCGTGGCTCAAGCCGGTGCAGCGGCGGTTCACGGATGCGGACGTCCCGGTGGGTGACGGCAAGCGGGCGCTCTACGAAGAGGGGCTGCGCCTGCTCAGCCAGTCGGGGTACAGCGAGATCGGGATCGATCACTTCGCGCTGCCGGAAGATCCACTGTTCCAGGCGAGCGCCCGCGGGCAGCTCCACAGGAACTTCATGGGCTACACCTCGAAGCAGACCATGCCCATGCTGGGCCTGGGCGTCTCGGCGATCGGCGACAGCTGGACCGCCTTTTCCCAGAACGAGAAGAGCGTGGCCTCGTGGCAGGCGCGGCTCGAGAAGGGCGAGCTGCCGATCTTCCACGGTCATCAGCTCGACGCTCAGGACCTCGTGCTCCGGCGCCACATCCTCAACGTGATGACGCGCTTCGAGACGGATTGGGAGACGGACCTGCCGAACGCGCCGCACCTCTCCACGCTCCCGGGCCGCCTGTCGGAGCTGAAGAGCGACGGCCTGGTGGAGCTCGAGCGCACGAAGCTGCGAGTGACCGAGCAGGGCCGGCCCTTCGTGCGGAACGTCTGCATGGCGCTCGATGCGCACCTGGCCAGCAGCTCGGGCGAGCGTCGGCCCACGTTCAGCCGGACCGTCTGAGCCCTGGGCAGATCAAGCAGGGATGAAGCTCCCCACCGTTCACCCCGAGCGAAGTCGAGGGGCCGCAGTGAGCTCGTGACCACCAGCAGCCCTTAGGAGCAGAGGGGCTAGGGGTCGCGTTCCACGGTGCACGCATGGGCCCCTCGGTGCTGCGCTCCGCCCGCGGTGGGTTGCACAGCCCATGCGGGCGCGGTGGGCGCTCGCACCGTGGAGCGTTCGTGCCCCTGTAGGGCACTGTTTGCTCCACAATGAACCAGCCGACGAGCGCCCGCTGCGTACGGGCGTGGCAGTGCAACCCGCCGCGGCTGGAGCGCACCACCGCGGGACCCATGCGGGCTGCGGCGAGCGCGCCCCTTTCCGTTTCCCGGCTCCCAGCTGCCCTACCAGCGCAGGGTGAGCCCCGGCGCGGATACGACCGCTGCGGGCGGCGGCTCATCCGGGATCTTCCCCGCCCCCAGCGCGTAGGTGGCCAGGGCGACGGAGGAGGCCGCCCCGGCGAAGTAGAGCGCCGGCCCCGTGATCGGCCCGTGGTCCTGCGCGGCATTCGCGAACATGAGGCCGGAGGCCAGCACGTGGAGCGCCGAGAAGATGAACGCCGGCGCGCTCCACCAGCGGCTCACCGGCTCTCCCTTCACGGCGGAGACGAAGCCCACCAGGTTGCCGAAGAGCGCCCAGGCGGTGGGCGGGCCGATCAGGACGAGCAGGGCCTCGGAGCCCACCGAGGGCCTGCCGATCTGCAGGCCGCTCTGCGCGCGGGCCGTGGCGCCCGCGAGGAGCAGCAGCGCGAGCGCCACGAGTCGAAAAGTGTGCATGGGCTCGCCCCGAGGCAACGTCCGTGCCCCGCCAAGACGCTCGGCCCGTGGGCCTGCTGGAGCTGACGGGTGCGCGAGGAACTGCTCACGGTGTGCCGGATGTTTCTCTTCCGACCGGGCCTGAGGTGACGCGCGGCTCGCCGTTCGGGTAGGGTGCGCCGCCCGGTAAGGAAACGACTTGATGAACCGCAGCATCCTGTTGCTCGTCGCGCTCGCTGGCCCCTCTCTGGCCGCGCCCACCGGTCTCACCAGTCTCGCGCTCTGGAGAGATCGCATCGTCAGCCTGGACGCCCGCAGCGCCCTGCGCGCCTGGGACGCGCAGACGCTGGAGCCGGACGCGAAGCTGGTGAAGAAGCTGCGCGCGCAGAAGCCCACCGCGCTCGCCGCGGAGGGGGACGCGCTCTACGCCACGGACGGCGCGCAGGTCTGGCGCTGGAGCGCCGAGCGCGAGGCCTGGGAGGCGCCGCAGCCGGTCACCTCCTCCAGCGGCAAGCTGCAGCGCTTCGTCGCCGGGCCGCGCGGCGCGGTGTTGATCTTCGAAGGCGGCGTCTTCGACGTGCGCGGCGCGCGCTGGTACCCGCGGCAGGAGCCGGCGCTCCAGGTCTTGAGCGCCAAGGTCTTCCCGGATCAGCTCTGGATCGGCACGCAGGACGCCGCCGGCGTGGGGCGGCTGTTGGTGCTGGACTTCGAGCGCGGCAGCTGGAGCGAGCAGGTGGATGACCTGCGCTGTCCCACCGGCATCAGCGAGGGGCTCACCGGCACCGTGGTGAGCTGGTCTAAGGCGGATACCCAGCTGGTGGTGCACGGGCTGGACGGCTCCGCGGCGGGCACGCTGCTGCGGCGGGACCGCGCCGCGCTCCACGACGTCACCTTCAACCGCTACGACCGCAAGCTCTACGGCGTGGATCAGCGGCGCCTGGTGCGGATCTCCCGCGGCGGCTTCGAGCCCGTGGCCGAGCTGGGCGCCGGCGTGAGCGACCTCAAGGTGCTCGGCGCGGACAGCTTCGCGCTCGGCAGCGCGGATGGCGGGGTGGTGCTCGTCCGCGAAGGGCGCGTGCAGACGCTCGCCGCGAAGTGAGCCGGCAAAAGCGCTGCGCCTGCGCGGGCTTCCTGGCGTTGACGTCCTGGATCGATCTCTGCAATCTCCCAGGGCCTCGTCTTCATTGGAAAATGACCGCCCAACGTAACGAAACCTGCACCTGCCGCCCCAGAGAATGAACGCCAGAGAGGCATTCATGGCGGCGGTGAAAGAGCTCTTGAGGGTGCTGCCGCTGCGGCCGCGTCGCGACGCGCCGGCGCTGGCGGCCGGAGAGCCGGGTGGGGCGGCGCTGGCGCCAGTGCCGCAGCCGCGGCGCTGGGCGGACGGCTTCGGCGCGCTCAAGCAGACGCTGCTGCGCAACCGCGTGGCGGAGCTGCCACCCCAGGTACGGGCAGGCGGGATGGGGCCCGAGTACCGCGCCCAGGTGCTGCAGCAGCTGCGGGCCGGCAAGCGCTACGACGTGATCATCATCGGCGGCGGCATCACCGGCGCCAACGCGCTGCTCGAGGCGCGCACCCGCGGCCTCTCCGCGTTGCTGGTGGAGGCGGGGGACTTCGCGTCTGGCACCTCCAGCCGCTCCACCAAGCTGGAGCACGGCGGGCTGCGGTATCTGGAGCAGGGGCGGATCGGCCTGGTGCGCGAGGCCTCGCAGGAGCGCACCCGGCTGGCGCTGCACGCGGCGCCGCACCTGGTGACGCCGATGCCGTTCGTCTACCCCACGCGCACCTTCCCGGAGCTGGTGAAGATCGCCCTGGGCACCAAGGTGTACTCGGCGCTGGTGGCGGGCAGCGGCTTCCCGCGCAGCAGCATCCTCTCCCGCAAGGCGCTCGAGCGCTGGGCGCCGGTGCTGAACACGAAGGAGTTCAACGGCGGCGCGCTCTACTGGGACGCGAGCATGGACGACGCGCTGCTCACGCGCTCCATCATCCAGACCGCGCACGACTACGGCGCGGACGCGCTCAACTGGACGCGCGCCACGCAGTTCGTGAAGGACGAGAGCGGCCGCTTCGGCGGCGTGAAGCTGAAGGACGAGGAGACCGGCGAGGAGCTCGTCGCCAGCGCCACCCACATCGTCAACGCGGCCGGGCCGTGGAGCGGCGAAGTGGAGAAGCTGGCGAAGCAGGCGGTGGGCGCGGCGGCGAAGGAGGAGCCGCGCGGCTCCAAGGGCGCGCACATCACGCTCGCCGAGCAGGACTTCCCCATGCCGGCGGCGATCCTGCACCGCGCCTCCAACGGCAGCGTGATCATCATCCAGCCGTGGAAGCGCGGCCCGCACGGCACCGTGGTGGCCGGCACCACCGAGACGCCGCACTTCGGCAGGCCCGGCGAGGTGACGGTCACCCAGGACGACAGCCGGTACATCCGCGGGGAGATCAACTCGCTGGTCTCGGACAAGTACAAGGTCAACGAGCGGCAGGTGGTGAGCGGTCAGGCCGGAGAGCGGCCCCTGGTGCTCGAGGAGGGGCAGACGGACACCAAGTCCGCCAGCCGCGAGCACAAGGTCTTCACCGAGCACACCGGCGAGGGGCTCACCCGCATCTCCGGCGGCAAGGCCACCACCGCCAGCAACATGGCGGAGGACGTGATCGACGCCGTCTTCAAGGACCCCGCGCTGGCGGGCCGGGCGCAGCGCTCGGTGCGCAAGCAGCTGAAGATCAACGGCGCGGACGGCTTCCACGAGCTCTCCCAGCAGACCGCCGCGCTCGCCAAGGCGCACCACCTCACGCAGGAGCAGGTGGGGCACCTCCTCAGCCGGTACGGCGGCCGCGCCCAGAAGCTGCTGGAGCGGATGGACGCCGTCCCCGCGCTGCGCGAGCCCATCCCCGGCGCGCCGCAGTACCTGCGCGCCGAGGTGGAGTACGTGGTGAAGGAGCTGGGGGCGCGGCGGCTGGAGGACGTGCTGGATCGCGCGATGCGGATCCACCTGGAGACGCCGCACCGCGGGCTGGACAGCGCGGAGCCGGTGGCCCGGCAGATGGGCGAGCTGCTCGGGTGGGACGAGCCGCGGGTGGCGCTGGAGCTCTCCCGCTACCGGGCCTTCGTCCAAAAAGAGAGCGGCGAGCTCCCCATCTACAGGGAGCCCGCCGCGGAGAGCGTGCGCTGGAGCTGAAGCGCTAGCGGCTGCCGAGGATCTGCCTCAGCTGCTCCTTGTCGTTGTTGAAGGTGAAGTCCTGGGAGAGCTGGTAGGCGTTCTCCATGTCGAGGATCCTCGGCTTGAGCGTGGCCACCGCGGAGAGCTTGTCGCGGGAGAAGTTGAAGCGCTGGATGATCTCCCGCACCTGCGCCACCACGAAGTAGTTCACCGGCGCCGCCTGCGAGAGCACGCCCAGCTGGTTCTGCGGGAAGGACTCGGAGGCGATCGCCTGGACCAGCTGCCGGAAGGCGGCGTCCGCCATCGGCATGGGCCGCCCGTTGGGGGGCGGGGGCGGCAGCGGGTTGGGGTTGCCCGGGGGCGGCTTCACGTACGGGTTATAGGGCTCCGGCTCCGGCGCCTGGGTCAGGGGAGGCGAGGGCCACTCCGGGGTGACGATCACGAAGCGGCTGTCCCGGTAGCGGCGGTCCGGCCGGTCGCCCACGCGGGGCGCGCTGTTCACGGCGTCCTGGAGGTCTCGCAGCTCGTTGCGGGTGGTCCGCATCCGGTCCCGCTGGCGAGGATCGCGCTCGCGGTCCTCGAGCATCTGGAGCAGCCGCTCCACGTCGTTGAGCTCGCGCAACAGCTCGCGCCGGTTCATCACCACCGCGTCCTTCCGCCAGCCGTCGCGGCGGTCGTCGTAGCGGTCGCGGTCGCGGTCGCGGTCCCGGTCCTTGTCCCAGCGGTCGTCAGCGTTCGCGAGCGATGCAGCGAGCGTCAGGCACAGGAGGAGTAAGCGCTTCATGGGGGTGCGTCTCCGTTTCGAGGGCCACGCCTTTCTTGCGCGGCATGTGCGGTCGGACGGAAGAAGCAGAAACCGATTCAGACGCCGCGGCTAGCGCGAGCCGCCCCCACAGTTTCCGGGAGTGTAGGGAACGCACCTGCCCCCTTCGGGTCGCGCAGCACCCTTCTCGCGCAGGGCGGCGGGGCTGGACGATGCGGGCGTGAACGAAGACGAGGGCCCGAGCGCCGACGCTGACGCCTTCCTCTCCACCGCGGCGCCCATGTTCGAGCGGACGGCGGCGGGGCGGGCGCCTTCGCCCGGCGCGGAGCGCTCGCTGGAGCGGGGCACGGCGCTGGGGCGCTACGTGCTGCTCGAGCGGATCGGCGCGGGCGGCATGGGCGAGGTCTACGCGGCGTACGACCCGCAGCTGGACCGGAAGATCGCCCTCAAGCTCTTGCGCGGGGACCTCTTCTCCGGCGCGGACGCGAGCCTGGGCCGCACCCGGCTCTTGCGCGAGGCCCAGGCGGTGGCGCGCCTGGCGCACCCCAACGTGATCGGCGTGCACGACGTGGGCACCTTCGGCGAGCAGATCTTCGTGGCGCTCGAGTTCGTGGAGGGGCGCACCCTGCGCGCCTGGCTCCAGGAGCGCCCCCACCCCTGGCGCGAGGTGCTCGGCCTCTTCCTCCAGGCCGGCCGCGGGCTCGCCGCCGCCCACGCCGCCGAGCTCATCCACCGGGACTTCAAGCCGGACAACGTGCTCGTCTCCCGGGACGGGCGCGCCCGCGTGCTCGACTTCGGGCTCGCCCGCACCGCCACCGACGGTGGGCCGCAGGCTCCGGCCGCGCCGGCCTCCGACTCGGGCCTGCTCTCCGCCGAGCTGACCCAGGCCGGCGCGGTGGTGGGCACGCCCGCGTACATGGCCCCGGAGCAGCTGCTCGGCCAGAGCGCGCACGCGCGGACGGACCAGTTCAACTTCTGCGCCTCCCTCTACGAGGCGCTCTACGGCGTGCGCCCCTTCGCCGGCACCACCTTCGCCGCGCTCACCGCCGCGATCCTCGAGCGCCGCCTCGCCCCGCCGCAGAAGGGGCAAGACGTGCCCTCCTGGCTGCACCGGGCCGTGGTGCGCGGCCTCGCGCCGAAGGCGGAGGAGCGCTTCCCCTCCATGGAGGCGCTCTTGGCGGCGCTCTCCGCGGACCCGGCCGTGGTGCGGCGCCGCGCGGCGCTCTTCGCGGCGGCCGGGGTGGCGGTGCTCGCGGCGGGCGCGGCCGGCCTCTCCGCGAAGTCCCGGGCGGACAAGGTGTGCGAGGAGGCGGAGCAGAAGCTCGCGCAGACCTGGGACGCCGCGGCCAAGGAGCGGATGCGCGAGGCCTTCCTCGCCACGGGCGCGCCGTGGGCCGCGGACGCCTGGCGCGGGGTGGAGCGCAGGCTGGACGCGTACGCCGGCACGTGGGTGATGCGGCAGCGCCACGTCTGCGAGGCGCTGCGCAGCGACGGAGACGGCGCGGACGAGCGGGTGTGGCTGGAGAAGCTGTGCCTGGAGCGGCGGCTGGGCGAGCTGCGCTCGCTCACCACGCTGCTCTCCCGCGCGGACCGCGAGGTGACCGAGAACGCGGTGGCCGCCGCGGAGGCGCTCGGCTCCATCTCCGCCTGCTGGCGCCAGCGCTCGCTCTCCACGCCGGAGAAGCCGCCCGCGGAGCCCGCGCGCCGGCAGCAGCTGGAGGCCCTGCGCGCGCGCCTGCTGGAGTCCAAGGCGCTGCTGGACGCGGGCAAGTACGCGCTCGCCACCGAGCGGGCCCGCGCGCTGGCGCAGGAGGCGCGCGCGTTCGGCTACCGGCCGCTCTCCGCCGAGGCGCTGCTCTTGCTCGGGCGGCTGGAGGACAAGGGCAACGCGCTGCCGGCCGCGGAGCGGTCCCTGCACGAAGCGCTGGTGGCCGCGGAGGGCGGCGGTCACGACGAGGCCGCCGCGCAGGCATGGTCCCAGTTGGCCTGGGTGGTGGGGGCCCGGCAGGCGCGGGCGGAAGAGGGCCACCGCTGGGCGCGCCACGCCGAGGCGGCGCTGCGCCGGCTGGGGGAGAGCCCGGAGCTGACGGCGGATCTCCTCCACAAGGAGGGCAGCATCTTCCTGGGCGAGGGGCGCTTCGAGGAGGCCAAGGACCTCTACGAGCAGGCGCTCAAGCTGCGGCGGGAGGTGCTCGGCGCCGACCACCGGGACGTGGCCGCCTCCGAGACGAACGTGGCGATCGCCTCCGCGCGGCTGGGCCGGAGCGAGGAGGCGCTCGTCCACTACCAGCGCGCGCAGGGCATCCTGGAGCGCTCGCTCGGCCCGGAGCACCCCGCGCTCGCCGGCGTGCTCACCAACATGGGCGTGGCGTACGCGCGGCTGGGAAGGAACGACGAGGCCGTGGCGCGCTACGAGACTGCGCTGCGGCTGCTCGAGCGCGCGCTCGGGCCGGACCACCCGCAGCTGGCCAACGCGCTCACCACGCTGGGCGCCGCCTACTCGCGAGTGGGGCGCCAGGCGGAGGCGCTCGCCAGCGCCGAGCGCGGGCTGGCCATCCGGGAGAAGACGCTCGGCCCCGAGCACCCGCAGGTGGCGGACTCTCTGGGCGCGCTGGCCTCGGTGCGCGTCAACGCGGGCGAGCTTGGCGCCGCCGAGCCGCTCTACCGGCGCGCGGTGGCCATCTCCCGGAAGCGGCTCCCCGCCGGCCACCCGGACCTGCTCGGCCGCGAGGCCGAGTGGGGCGCCGTGCTGCTGCGGCTCGGCCGCAGTGCCGAGGCGGTGCCCCCGCTGCGCCAGGCGCTCGAGGGCTACGCCGCTGCGCACCTGCCGCCGCCGTCGACACTCGAAGCGAACCTGCGAGAGGCCGAACGCCGGTCCCCCGCTCACCCCGAGCGAAGTCGACGGGCACCCGTGCTCCCGCCTGCCGTTCCGCTCGAACGCAGACCTGCGCCTATATGACCCGTGACAGCGACATTCGCTCGCGCTCAAGGGCGTGACAGACTGGGTTCGTGGCCACCGCTGGGCGCGTGCTGGTTCTCACCCTCCTGCTGGTTTCCCTCCCGGGGCGCGCCTCGACCCAGGTGGGCACCTTCGCCAAGAGCGTCACCGCGGCGCCTCCCACACAGGATCAGGTGATTCCCCACGCGCTCGGGGAGACGCCCAAGGCGCTCATCCTCTGGACGTCCGGCCAGTCCACCGAGGCGTTCGGCCCCGGCTACCTCTTCGGGCTTGGGTTCAGCGACGGCCTCACCAGCGTGGCGCAGGCCACCGCGAGCCAGCACGGCGTGACCTCTGCCAACTCCAGTGAGCGGATGGCGAACGCGGCGCTCACGTTGATCCGCTGGGGTGAGGTCCCAGTCGCGGAGGCGACCCTCAAGGGCTGGGACGCGAGCAGCTTCACGCTCAGCTGGGCGCGGAACGACACCAGTCCGGTCCTCGTCCACTTCCTCGCGGTGGGAGGCGCGGCGGTGCGCGCGAAGGTGCTGACCTGGCAGCTGATGCAGGGGAGCACCCAGCGGACGGTGGCGGGCGTGGGGTTCCGGCCGGACGCCCTGCTCCACGCCCACACCTACCAGCTCGGGTCTTTCAACGGCGCGAACTTCACGCTGGGCGTGGCCGACTCCGGGGGAGCGCAGTGGAGCCTGGGCACCTGGTCCCGGGATGGGATCTCCAGCGCTGACACGCAGCGGCAGCAGCAAACCGACAGCTGCCTGATCAGCCCCACGGAGTCGCTGACAGTGGGGCTGCGAGCGCAGCACCAGGCGATGACCGCGGACGGCTTCAGCCTGAACGTCCCCACCGCGCTCTACACCGGTGACTTCGCCACGCTGGCGCTGGCAGGAGTGCAGGTGCGAGCGGGGGCGTTCGCCAAATCCACCGCTGCGGCGCCCGCGGCCCAGGTCGTGGGAATGCTGGGCCTACGGCCGGAGGCGGTGCTGCTCGCCAGCGACCAGGGCGCGGCGGCCCAGAACCCCGTCCCGGACACCCTGCTGGGGTTGGGGGCGGCCTCGGCCCCCGCCGCGCAGGCGGCGATCGCGCTCTTCGACCAGGACCTGGCGAGCCCCACCTCGGTCGGCGCCAGGCCGAACGCGGGCAAGGCGTTCCTGAGGGCGAGCGGCCCTGCGGTCACAGCCGAGGCGGACCTCGTTTCGTTCGATCCGGATGGCTTCACGCTGCGCTGGACGACGAACGACGCGGTGGCGGCGCAGGTGGCCTTCCTCGCCCTCTCCACGCTCCCCCTGGTGGTTGACGCAGGGGTGCCGGACGCGGGCCAGGCCGATGGAGGGGCTCCGGACGGCGCCGCCGGGGTGCCGGACGCCGCCGGTCCCGCGGACGCGGGTGAGCGTGATCCGCTCCACCTCTCTGTCGGCTGCGGGTGCGGCTCCCTGTCCGTTGGGGCTCCGGCCGCGCTGCTGGGCCTGCTGCTGCTTGCCGCCGCGAGGCGGGGCGGTCGTCGCGGGGAGGGGCGGTGAGGTGCCAGGCGCGGTTCGTTCGCTCGCGCGCTCCTTGGCTCGGAGCGTCCTGAGCCAGGGATGGGCACCTTCATGCGTGGAGGTGGACCATGGCTCGAGTGGTTTCAGACTGTCGAAGCTCCCCCAACATCGCCGGCTGCACGCTGGCGATCTCCGGAGAAGAGGACGAGGTGCTCGCCTGCGCGGTAGACCACGCGGTGGCGGTGCACGGGCACGAGCGCACGGACGCCCTGCGCGAGGAGATCCGCGGGACGCTGATGGCGGAGGAGGACATCCTGCCCACGCGCGGAGCGCCGATGGAGGCAGGAGAGCCCGCCAGCTGGCACTGAGGTAGGAAGGAGGTCATGGCCCGGAAGGAACGCCTCGACCTCCTGCTCACCCAGCGCGGCCTGGCGGAGTCCCGCACCAAGGCGCAGGCGTTGATCCTCGCCGGCGTGGTGGTGGTGGGAGACCAGCGCGTGGACAAGCCCGGCGCGCTGGTGGACCGCGAAGCGGAGGTGCGGCTCAAGGGCGAGCAGCTCCCCTACGTCTCGCGCGGGGGCCTCAAGCTCAAGGGCGCGCTTGACCACTTCCGGCTTCCCGTGCGCGGCCAGGTCTGCGCGGACATCGGCGCCAGCACCGGCGGCTTCACCGACTGTCTGCTCCAGGAGGGCGCCACCCGCGTCCACGCCATCGACGTGGGCTACGGGCAGCTCCACGAGAAGCTGCGCCAGGACCCCCGGGTCCGCTCCCGCGAGCGGGTGAACGCGCGCAACCTCACCGACGAGGATCTCCCTGAGCCAGTGGGCGTGGTCGTCATCGACGTGAGCTTCATCTCGCTGCGGCTGGTGCTGCCCGCGGTGCTCGCCAAGCTCTCGCCCGGCGGCGTTCTCATTGCCCTGGTGAAGCCGCAGTTCGAAGTGGGGCGTGAGCACGTGGGCAAGGGCGGCGTGGTGAAGGACGCCGCCGCCCGCCAGCAGGCGATCGACGGGATGGTGGCTTTCGTGAAGGACCAGGGGCTGACGGTGCTGGGCACCATCGACTCCTCCATCCCCGGGCCGGCCGGGAACCTCGAGGCGCTGCTCGCCGCCCGAAAGCTCGAGTAACCGCGGGCGTTTGTCCCGAGCTCCGAAACGCGCGGGGGTGGATGGCATCCGAAGGCCCAACGAACACGATTGGGAGCCCTCCGATGCTGACCGTCCTGCCCTTGCTCATCGATGACGCCCGCCTGCCCCTGGACGCCCGCCGCGCGCTCAAGCTCGCCGCCACCGCACCGGACCCGCATGTGGCGATGGGGCTCAAGCGCAGCGCCGCGCGCTCGTTGATCAAGCAGTTCGATCTCTCCTGGGACGAGGCCGCCGAGCTGGTGGAGCTCCCCATGGACGAGCGCCCGTACCTACACGCGGCGTGAAACCCACCCGGGTGCGCGGGCTATGCTCGCGCGCATGCCCCGGTTCGGCTGGTGGGTCACCGTCGCGGCCGCGCTCGCGGCCCGCGCGGCCTACGCGCAGGTGACCACCTCCTTTCAAGACGGCCAGCTACCGAACGCCGCCTACTCCGGCACGCGGGACGTGGCGCTGCAGAGGGGCGGCTGCCAGGCCACCGACACCCACGACGGCGCCGATGACGCCATGGACGGCCTCTACACGCTGTATGTGGCGCTGCTGCGGTTCGACCTCTCCTCGCTCGCGCCCGGGACGCAGCTCACCTCCGCCTCGCTCGCCGTGGAGGTGACCGACCGGAGCCTGGGCGGCTACGACGTCTTCCCTGCGGCGCGCGCCTGGGTGGACACGCAGGCGACCTGGGCGTTGGCCGCCAGCGGCGCGCCCTGGGCCACGCCGGGTGCCCAGGGCGTGGGGACGGACCATGGGCTCGCGCGGGTGGGGACGGTGGGGCCGGCGGCCTCCACCGGCGCGGCCACCTTCGACCTCACCTCCGCGCTCTCCACCTTCCAGGGCTGGGTGGATGCGCCGGCCACCAACTTTGGCTTCGTCATCTTCAGCACCACCAACGGGGACGCGCTCACCTGGAGCAGCTGCAACACCTCCACTCCGGTCGCGAGCCGGCCGCGGCTCACGCTCGGGCTTGCGGCCGGGGGCACGGCGAGCTTCCAGAACGGGGCGGCGCCCACCGCGGCCTACGCGGGCTGCCGCGACACCTTCGTCTGCAACGGCGTCCCCACCAACGCCAACAGCAACGGGCTGGGGCTGGGCGTGTCGATCGGCTCGCCGGACGTCACCTCGCTGCTCCAGTTCGACTTGAGCGCGCTGCCCGCCACCGCGACGGTGAGCGGCGCCACGCTCACCCTCTGGTCGCGGGACACGTCCGGCTCCCCCACGCCGGTGCGCGAGCTGCTCCGCCCGTGGACGGAGACCGGCGCCACCTGGCTGACGGCGGACGGCGCCGCGGCCTGGGCCACCGCCGGCGCCCAGGCGCAGGGTACGGACCTGGGCGCGCAGGTGGCCACCGTCCCGGCGGTGGCCGTGGAGGGCCAGGTCGACATGGTGTTCAACGACGCCGGCGTGCGGCTCGTGCAGGACTGGGTGAGCGGCGCGAGGCCCAACCTGGGCGTGGCGCTCAGCACCGTGGGCTCCGGAGATCAACTCAACCTCTGGGACCGGGAGGGCCCTCCGGCCAGCCGCCCCCGGCTCACGGTGACGTTCTCGCTCCCGGACGGCGGGACGTGGGACGCGGGCTCCGGCGGCGGGGACGCGGGCTCCGGCGGCGAGGACGCGGGCTCCGGCGGCGGGGACGCGGGCTCCGGCGGCGAGGACGCGGGCCTGGGGCCGCTGCGGCTGCGCGTGGGCTGTGGCTGCGCACAGGGCTGGGGCCCGCTCGCCTTGGGAGCAGCGGCGCTGCTGGCGCTGCGCCGGCGCCCTAGGGCGGCGGGACGGCGGGCGTGACCGCCGCAGCGGGCGAGGGCGAGGGCGCCGCCAGCGCGGCCTCGCGCTCCTTGCGCAGCTCCGCCTCCATCTCCGTGAGCCATGCGCGGTAGGTGGCGAGCGCGGTAGAGGCGAAGGGGCGGGTGCCGTCCTTGAGCTCGGAGATCAACCGCGCCCGCGCCTCCCGGTCCACGAAGATGCGGGCGAGGTTGGCGCGCAGGTCGTTGATCACCCGCTGCCGCTCGACTTGAAGGGGGCCGCGGTTGAGCCGGTAGACGTCCACCGAGGTCTTCCCTTCGGGCGTGACGCCCTCCACCGTCCCCACGGTGAGCTGCGGCCCGCCCACCACGAAGCGCAGGTGCTTGCCCGGGTCGTGCTCGAAGGGGTGGAGCAACAGCGGCTTCTCCTGCGCCAGGTCATCCGCGGAGGTGAGCGCCCGCGCGCCGGAGATGGGGAACTGGTTGGCCTTGCCGCGGGCGCCGTTGCAGTTGGAGCAGCTGGGGACGTAGTTGGAGAACTCGTACGCCAGCCAGTAGTACCCGCGGTGCTTCTTCTCCCCGTCCACGCGCGCCTTGGGCCGGTAGTGCTCCACCTCGCCGGCGGTGACCAGCAGCACCTCCCCTTCGCAGTAGCCGCACATGTCGTTGGCCAGCGCGAAGATGAACTGCTTCACCCGCCGCCACACCTCCGCGTTGAAGGTGTAGGGCTTGCCCTTCTGCAGCGCGGCGCAGGCGGCCTCGGTGTTCTGCTTGGCCAGCGTGCGCCACGCGGAGAAGTCGTACGGCTCGACGGAGAGGACCTTGAAGAGCCGGGCCTCCAGCCGCGCGCTGACCCCGGCGGCGTCCGCGCCGTACTCCAGGCGCAGCTCCTTCTCCCCGCCGCGCTCCACGGTGCACAGGAAGTTCGGCTCTTGGCGGCGCAGAGCTCTCATGAGGGACGGTACGAGCCGGTGACCGCTTCCTGGAGCTGCGCCTTCACCTCGTCCACCACGCGCTGCTTCTCCTCCAGCGGGACCTCCTTCAGCTTGGCGTCCAGCCCGTCCTTGATCAGCGCGTACGCCCGCCGCGCCTCCTCCCGCTCCAGCGGAGACGGGAGCCGGACCGCCAGGCTCTTCCCCAGCGCCGCGAAGGTGCGCTCCTCCGCGTCCGTGAGCGAGTCCTTGGCCGCCAACGCCGTGTAGTTGCGCAGGTGGTCCTGCGTCTCCGGCGGAAGGGTGGAGTCGAGGCCGAAGAGGTGGCTGGTGAGGATTTGATCTGCCCGGTAGCCCTTCATGTCCACGCTGGGGCGCTCGGCCACCAGCTGGTGTTTCACCCGGTGCAGCACCAGCACCTCCTCCCGGCGCAGCGAGGAGACGATGAGCGGCGAGTGCGAGGTGGCGATCAGCTGCAGGCGCGGGAAGAGCTCCCGAATCCGCGGCCCCAGCAGCTGTTGCCAGCCGGGGTGCATGTGGGCGTCCACCTCGTCGATCAACACCAGCGAGGGCTCCAGCCACGGGGTGGGGGACTCGGGGTGGACGTCGAACATCCGCTGCAGCAGCACGCCGATCCACCCGAAGAGGGAAGAGGTCCCCTGGGAGATGCACTCGATGGGGACCACGCCGTCGTCGGTGCGCACGCGCACCTCGCGGGTCACCGGATCCACGCCCTCGTACTCCAGGCGCAGGCCGGGGGTGAGCGCGGTAATCACCTCGAAGAGCATCTCGATCTGCCGGCGGTAGCGATCATCCGGCGTCTTGTCCGCGCGGGCGCGCTGGGTGAGGTGATCCAGCTCCAGAATCCACGCCTTGAGCTTGTCGAACCGCGGGTCTGGATCTCCGCGCACCAGGGGCAGCAGGTCCGTGGCGGTGGGGCGCTCGAGCCCGAAGCGCTCCCGCTCCTCCGAGCGCGTCCAGGTGAGCGCGCGCAGCGCGGGGAAGCCCACCGCCAGCCAGCCTTCGGTGGAGAGCGGGGAAGGGCCGCTCACCTTCATCTCCGCCTCGCCTTCACCGCGGAAGAGCTCCACCACGTAGCGCCCGCGCTCCGTCTCCAGCGCCACCGTCCCGCGCGTCTGCCCGCTGCGCACCAGCCGGGCCGCGTAGGGACGCGCCTCCAGCCCCGCGAGCGCGATGGCTACCGCGCGCAGGATGGAGGACTTGCCCACGCCGTTGTCGCCCAGGAGCACGTTCCAGTGGGGGTCGAGCTCCAGCGAGAAGTTGTCGAACGGGCCAATGTTGATGACCTGGATCTTCTTGATCAGCGGGCCGCGCTCCTTCGGCGGCCGCGGGGTGGGGGTCATCGCCTTCTTGGTGGCCACCGCGCGCTCCAGCGCGTCCACGAAGCGGTCCACCTCCGGGTAGCCCTCGCTGGGGGTGAAGGGCAACACCTGGATGCCGAAGCGGCGGCGCAGGGCGTCCGCCTTCGCCTCCCAGGTCGCGTCGTGCACGTCCACCAGCGCGAAGTGCGCGCGCGAGGACTGGCCGGTGAGCTTGAGGCTGGAGAGGTAGTCGTGGATGCCGTCCAGGCTGGCGCCCAGGAAGAAGAGGGTGCGCGAGAGGAACAGGCTCTCCATGAAGCGCGCGAAGAGCCGGTTGGACTCCAGGGCGCGCTCGTACTGCATGGGGGCGATCAGCACCGTGTTGGGGCGGGAGAGCGCGCCGTAGAGCTTCACCAGGAAGAAGTCGGTCCGGCGCAGCGCCACCAGGAGGTCGTCGCTGTCCAGGTGCGTATAGGTGGAGCCCAGCCCTTCGTAGGTCTGCTCCAGCAGCTCGTCGTAGTTGGTGGTGAGGGCCGCGCAGAACGGCAGGGCCTTGAGCTTCTGGTGCAGCGCTGTGGGCCGGGGGTGCGGCGTCACGAACATGCCGCGCACGTACTCCACCGCCTCCAGCACGTCCGGCTCGGGCGGGCGGCGCGCAGGCATGTTGGGCGCCTGCACCTGCTCGTCCGGGGTGCGGAAGCGGCTGATGAGGGTGTCCGCCACCAGCTTGGGGTCGGTGGGGAGCGACTCGCGCAGCGAGCGGGTGAGCGAGTCCGGCAGCGTCAGCCGCTGCGCGGACCAGTCCAGAAGCCCCTGCACGAAGGTCTTCCAGATGGGGAGCCCGGCGCGGGCGGAGAGGCCGGCCCCCGCGTAGAGGGCGCACTCGTTGGAGGCCAGCGCGCGCACCAGCTCCTGCGGCGGCTCGGGGACGTTCAGCGTCGGGAGGCCCGGCTTTGCCATGGGCGCGCAAGGGTAGACCGCTGACGTACCCCCCGCAATTGCTCGGCCTTTCTCCTCTTGGAGAACGAAGAAAGAAACAAAAACCGCCTCCGCCCCTTCCTTGGGCTGTCCAGGCATCGTCTTCCACCGCAGGAGCACCGCGCCATGTCCAGAGCCCGCCTCACCGCCGCCGTCGTCATCTTCCTGCTCGCCGCCTGCGGCGAAGGGGACCTCACCGTGGACGGCGAGCTCCAGGGCAGCGACAGCGCCGCGCTCACCGTCTCCGGGCTGCAGTACTTCCCGCTGCCGGTGCCGTTCCGGCTGGTGGACACGCGCCCGGGCAGCGTCTCCCAGAACGCGCGCAAGACGCCGCTCGCGGCGGGCGAGGTCTTCGTGGTGCCCGGCCGCAACCTCACCTTCGGCGGCGCCACCGTCCCCGCGCGCGCCGCGGCGCTGGTGGGCAACGTCACCGTGGTCCCCGCGGACGGTGGCGCCGGCGGCTTCCTCACCGTGTTTTCGCAGGACCCCCGCCCCAACACCTCCACGCTCAACTTCGCCGCGGGCGAGGTCATCCCCAACGCCTTCACCACCACGCTCGGCACGGACGGCGCGCTGCGCGTCTTCGCCTCCAGCGCCGCGCACGTGGTGGTGGACGTCACGGGCTTCTACGCGCCGCCCGGCACCGGCGGCCTGTTCTTCCACCCGCTGCCGCAGCCGGTGCGCCTGCTCGACACCCGCCCGGCGCACTCGGCGGTGGTGACGCCCCAGGCCCCCCTGGCCGCGAACGGCACGCTGGCGCTGAGCGCCGCGGCAGTGGTGCCGGCCTCGGCGGTGGCGCTGCTCGGCAACGGGACCGTGGTCAACGGCGCGGACTCCCCCGGTGGCTTCATCTCGCTGTTCCCCACGGGCGCGGCGCGTCCCATCTCCTCCAACCTCAACTTCGCCGCGGGCTCGGTGCGCGCCAACGCCTTCACGGTGAAGCTCACCGGCGGGGCGTTCAGCGTCTTCTCCACCGCGCAGACCGACTTCATCGTGGACGTGGTGGGCTACTACAGCCCGGACGCCACGGACGCCCTCACGGGCGCGGGGCTGGTGTTCAACGCCTTCAGCTCGCCCATCCGCCTCTTCGACAGCAGGCCCGGCGCGGCCGCCTTCTTCCGCCCGGGTGCGCCGCTGAGCGCTGGCGCCCCGCGCTCGGTGCTCGCGAGCAACCTGTTGATCTCCGGCACGCTGCTGCCGCGGGACGCGGTGGCGGTGCAGGGCTCGGTGGTGGCAGCCAACGGGGGCCAGGCCGCGGGCGGCTTCCTCACCGTCTTCCCCGCCGCGGCGGCGGCACCCAACGTCTCCACGGTCAACTACGAGGCGGGCGGCACGCGCTCCAACGCCTTCACGGTGAAGCTGGCCGGCGGCAGCCTGGGGCTGCGCAGCAGCAACGCCACGCATGCGATCGTGGACGTCACCGGCTTCTTCCGCGCGCCCGGCGCCACCGGCTGCCTCTCCGTCAGCCCCGCGCAGGAGCTGGTGATCAACGCGCTCGGGGTGGTGGAGGACAAGACCCGGACCACCGGGGCGGGGCCGTGGACGTTCCAGTTCCTGATGTCCCAGCTGGCGGGGACGCAGAACCTCACCTCCTTCACGAAGGCGTGGCTCAACACGTTCGACGCGGCCCAGAGCGTCAACGGGGACGCCATGCCGCGCCGGCCGCAGCTGCGCGGCGCGGTGTTGACGCCCTGGGAGACCGCCAGCGGCGGGGCGGCCGCGCCGCTCGACTTCAGCAAGGCGCCGTTCCGGCTGCTGGCCATCACCAACCGGATGGACTTGAGGCCCGGCGGCACCACCGTCACCAACGCGGGCGAAGGGCGCTTCATCTTCGGTGTGCTCGGCGCGGGCGGCGTGCCGCTGCAGTTCACCGTGATCTTCGAGTACAAGCTGCCGGCCCGCTCGGCGGCGGACGTGCAGCGCTGGGCGGAGCGGTGGCACAAGCTCGGGGCGCTCCCGGCGGGCAGCGCGCAGTACAACGAAGAGCTGGAGGCCATCACCCGCGCCTTCAGCAGCGGCGGGCTGGTGGCGGGGACCTTCAACGGCAGCTCGATCTCCCAGGTCCGCACCAATGAGATCGTGGGGGACGGCTTCTGGCAGCTGCGCGAGTTCCACCTCACCGCGCTGGGCGCGCTCGCGCCGGCCACGGTGGTGCAGTCCCCCCGCAACGAGCTCAACGGCTCCGCGGCGCTCGCGCGCTTCATCAACGCCAACAGCGCGCAGATCCTGGCGCAGACCCACGTGGTGCCCGCCTCGTTCGAGGGCGCGCCCTTCCTGGGCGCCGAGTCCGATGAGACGTTCACCTGGAACGCGGCGGGGATCACCAACCCGGCGGCGCGCCACCTCTTCGCGCTCAACACCTGCAACGGCTGCCACCTCAGCGAGACCGGCACGTCCTTCACGCACATCTCTCCGCGCTCGGCGGGGCAGGTGGCGGCGCTCTCGCGCTTCCTCACCGGCGGCACGGTGAGCGATCCGATCTCCGGCGGCACCACGCACACCTTCAACGACCTCGCGTTCCGGCAGACGGCGCTCCAGCAGCTGCTGTGCAGCCCAGCGGGTGCCGCCACGCCGCTGACCTCGAGCAGCCGGGTTCACTAGTGCCGGGCTACCCTGATCTTGACCGGTCGATCCGCCCCCGCTCACCCCCGAGCGAAGTCGAGGGGCGCCCAGGCAACGGGCCTCGACTTCGCTCGGCCTGAGCGGGGAACGGACGATCGATCAAAACCAGGCGGCACCCTGGGTGGGTCGCCCCGGATGTCGCGGCGGGGCTCGACCCGGGGCTGGGTCGACCTCGCAGCGCGTTGCGGTTTTAGGTCTGGCGGTACCCAGGGTGGGTGTTGGACCCCATCAGCCGTTTCGCTGATCTGCAGCCGCGTCCGCCCTGGGCACGACTTTGCAATGTGCCTGGCGCATGGCGCACAAGGTTCGTCGTCCCCGCGGCTTCACGATCATCGAGCTGATGATCGTGGTGGCCATCATCGGAATCGTCAGCTCGCTCGCGGGGGTGGGCATCCTCTACGGCAACGCCCGCGCGAAGCTCTCCAACAGCGTCTTCGAGGTGAGCGCCATGGTCTCCGCCGCGCAGATGCGGGCCATGGCCAGCGGCAAGCCCAACTACCTGGTCTTCTATCAGACCTCCGCCGGCGCCTTCGGCATCGCCCACGTGGAGCGCGATGAGACGGCGACGCCCCCGGCCTGGTCCGCGGTGGACGCCGGGAACCTCGCCACCGCGGGCGGCGTGGTGCTCAACCAGGTGGCGCTCTCCACCACCAAGGCGCTCTCGCTGGGCACGGTCACCTCCTTCACCGCGCTCCCGGCGCCCTTCGCCGCGGTGCCGATGACGGCGCCGGGCTCCAGCGGGCTGCTCGGCGCCTGCAGCTTCTGCATCTCCGCCACCAACGGGAACCTGGGCGCGCTGCGCTTCACGCAGGATGGCCGGGTGACCGTGGGCAGCGGCTCGGCGGACACCCCCGGTGCCGCCTTCGTGCTCAACGGCCAGGCCGGCGGCGAGAAGTCCCGCTCCAAGCTGATCGCCGTGGTCCTGCCGTCGGGCACGCTGAAGGTGGTGGACCTGTGAAGGCGCGCGCGCAGCAGGGCCGCGCCCAGCGCGGCGCCAGCCTGGTCGAGGCGATGATGGGGCTGGTGGTCTTCACGGTGGGGATCTTGGGGCTGCTCCAGGCCAACGCCCTGGCCTCGTCCCAGAACGCGTTCGCCTACCGGCAGTCCTCGGCGTCGCTGATCGCCCGGGATGTCATCGACACGCTGGAGCGGCTGCCGTACTCGCACCCGGCCCTCACCGTGGGCAACCACACCTACCAGAGCGACTGGGGCGCCACGGAGATGCCGATGATGGGCGCCACCGCGTCCGTGCTCGGCACCGACGGCAAGCTCCCCTCCGGCAAGTCGATGCACGACGTGAGCTGGGTGGTGACCGAGAAGCTGGACGCGAGCGGCGCGCTGGTGGAGGCGCGGCTGGTGCAGATCAACATCAAGTTCAACATCCCCGGCGCCAACCAGAAGACGGTCACCTTCTACACCGCCAAGTACAACCCCGCCGCGCTCGTGGGCGCGAGCAAGAACTTCACCGAGATTTGACGATGAGACGCGCCCGCCCCGCCGCTGGCTTCACGCTGATCGAGATGCTGATGACGCTGGCGATCACCTCGATCGTCACCGTGGGGATCATGGGCACGCTCATCTCCCAGGCGCGCCAGTACCAGTCGCTCGCCAGCCGCCGCTCCGCCCAGTCCGGCAACCGCCAGGGGATTACCCAGCTGGACAACGCGCTCCGCAACGCCGGCTACGGGCTGGACCCGGACCGCGCCTTCCTCGCCTATGACGGCTTCAACGTGGGCGCGCCCGCCTCGGCGGATCTCGCCTTCCCGGACGCGGTGAGCATCCACATGCGCGACCCGCTCTTCCAGCGCGCGGTCGTCTCCGCCACCGCCACCAAGGTGACCTTCGCCACCGCGCTCACCGAGCCGTTGCGCAAGGGGCAGATCCTCCTGGTGCTCTGCAACGGCGCCGCCTCCTACGCCTACGTCACCGTGGGCGTCACCGCCGCCGCCGGGGCCACCTTCGCCACCCTGGACAACGTGCTGGGCGGCGCCGAGTCCCCCATCTCCGCCCCGGGCCCCCGCTTCCACGAGCAGGCCAAGCTCGCCGGCGCGTGCTACCAGTCCGGCGTGGCGGTGAAGGTGGACCGCAACTCGTTCTACGTCGCCTCGTTCGACGATGACGGCAACCCCTCCACCCCCAACCAGACGCCGTACCTGATGCTGCACCGCGGGCAGGACCTCAACGCGGACGGGTTGATCGACGCCAACGACTCGGTGCCGGTGGCGGTGGGTGTGGAGCAGATGCAGCTGGCGTACGTGATGAACGCCACCGCGGCGGCGCCGCTGGTGCTCGGGGTGACCTCCGCCAAGGTCCCCGGCTGGGGCGATGGCTGGGCCAACTCGGTGGCCGGCCCCAAGTGGACGGACCTCTACTCCGCCGCCGAGCGCTTCGTGAACCACCCGGCCAACATCCGCCAGGTGCGCGTGACGCTGGTCACCCGCGGCACCCAGCGCAACGAGGCGATCGCCGGCGACGACTACTTCAACCCCGCTCTGCCCACCTACTCGGAGACGCTCGCCTCTACGGGCACCATCGCCTGGAAGCAGATGGAGGATCTGGCGGCCACCCCGGATCCCCGCTTCAATCCGAAAGGCGGGAAGTACCCGAGGACCGCGTTCCGGCTCTCGGTGTCGCCGAAGAACCTGCTGACGCGCTCGCAGTTCCTTCCGCCGAACAGCTGGGGAGGCTGAACATGTCCACCCGTTCCCACGAGCGCGGCTCCTCGCTGCTCATCGCGATGATCGTCCTGGTGCTCGCCACCCTCATGGTGGTGGGCGCCATCGCCTTCACCGGCCAGGAGCGCACCGCCGCGGTGCTGCAGTCGCGCAGCGAGCGGCTCTCCGGCTGCGCGCAAGCGGCGCGCAACCTCTTCCTCTCCCAGGTGCGCGTGCTGCAGGGGAACATCGCCGCCACCACGCTCTCCGCCACCACCACCCTGGAGGGCAACACCGCCACGCTCGCCAGCCGCCACTACACCGGCAGCGTGGCCGTCTCCCAGGTGAAGCGGCTGGATGATCAAGCCATGGCCGGTGCCGCCGGGCAGGTCTACGACCTCTCCAACCGGCTGGGAAAGCCCAAGCTGCTCGCGGGCTACTACTCGGTGACCGCGCTCTGCCAGGAGAAGGCGGGCGGCCCCGAGAAGGAAGTCGAGTTCGTGGTCCGAGTTGGACTGTGAGGAAGCCGTGAAGATGCGCCGCTCAACCTGGACCTTTGCCACCGCGCTCACCGCGACGTTCGCTGGCCTCTACTTCGCGCACGACGCCCGCGCCGACCTGGGCAGCGCCACCAACGAGGTGGCCTGCTGCCAGCTCACCACCTCCTACGCGCTGGACGCGCTGCGCGGCGCGGACGTGGCGGGCGACGAGCGCTTCTTCCGCACCGAGGCCGCGCCCCCCAACATCCACTTCCTGCTCGACAGCTCTGGCTCCATGCAGGAGCTGCCGCAGCTGCGCGACAGCGACGACGCCACCTTCTTCAACAGCGATCCGCTCGGCACCGGCTGCAGCAACACCTACCTGACGTCCTACCAGCTGGCGAAGGGCTGGAACCCGCTCACCGAGACCGGCCTGGCCGCGGCCTACCCCATCGTCGACAAGGGCACCGGCCTGGGCAGCGACAAGGGCTTCCCCAACCTCTTCCTCTCCAGCGCCATCTACTCGTACATGTCCTGGGGAGACAGCGACTCGCCGCCCGTCACCGCCGCGAGCAAGGACGCCAGCTGCAAGGCGATCCACCCGGGCTGGGCGCTGCTCGAGGCGGTGGCCTACACCAACTGCATGAAGTGCCTGAACACCCAGGGCTTCTACAAGAAGCCAGGCACCACCTATAAGTCGGACAACTCCAACAACGGGAAGTTCGTCTTCACCGGCAACTTCCTCAACTTCAACCCGCCCAAGTACGCCATCGCCCGCGCGGTGCTCAAGGACGTGGTGGCCAACCTGCGCCGCGTCCGCATGGGCTGGTCCATCTTCAACGGCGGCAGCGGCGGCGTGCTGATGTCCGGCCAGAACCCGCCCTGCAACCTCTCGCTCGCCGAGGGCAGCAGCTTCGACAGCAACCGCGCCAGCATCGTCAACGCGATCAACGGCGTCTCCTTCAGCTCCTCCACGCCGCTGGGCGAGACGCTGCTCAACATCGGCCAGTACTTCTCGTCCGACAACACCATCTATTCCACGACCTACGGCTTCGGCACCGGCTACCTCAACAAGGGCTACGCCAACGGCGCGCTCACCAGCCAGAACCGCAGCGTCTGCTGGGGCTGCCAGACCAACTCGGTCATCATCATCACGGACGGGCAGCCGACCTCGGACACCTCCGTGCCGCGCGCGCAGCTGGAGAAGTACAACGGCGGCCCGGTCACCTGCCCGGGCGGCGCCTGCCTGGCGCTGGAGAAGGCCGCCTCCGGAGACCTGCTGGACGACGTGGCCAAGTTCCTCTTCACGCAGGATCTTCAAATCACCAACCCGCCGCAGGTGAAGACGGGCGGCCTCAACACCGCCGGGAAGCAGAGCCTCACCACCTACGGCATTGGCCTGGGCGCCAACCTCCCCATCCTCCAGAACGCCTCCAAGGTGGGCGGCGGCGAGTACTACGAGGCCAACGACGGGGACGAGCTCAGGGACCGCATCCTCACGGTCGTCTCCAACATCCAGACCCGCGCCACCTCCTTCGCCGCGGCCTCCGTCTCCGCCCTTCAAGTGAACCGGACCGGCGGCGCGCTGCTGCCGCGCTTCCGGCCCTCCCGCTCGGACGAGAAGCCGTGGAGCGGCTTTCTCTACCGCTTCGAGCTCGGCTCGGAGCTGCTCACCCCGGTGGCCGGCGCCTCCTGCGACCCCGCCAAGGCCGCCACGCTGCTCACCGGCGGCGCGGGGGACCCCAACGACTTCAACCAGGACGGCGACTGCGAGGACCTCTTCCTCTTCGACGCCAACAAGGACCCCGTCACCGAGGACGACGACGGCAACTTCGTGAAGCTCTCGGACGGCACCACCCCCGCGGTGCCCTTCTGGGAGGCCTCCAAGGTGCTCAAGGGCGCCGGCACCAGCACCCAGAGCTGGAAGAAGCGCAGCATCTGGACGGTGGTGGACTCCAACGCGGACGGCAAGCTGGACTCCAACGACCAGCCGATCGCCTTTGACGAGTCCAACGCGTCCAAGCTGCGCCCGTACTTCGGGCTGCCCAACAACGCCAACGCCTGCCAGGACCTGAGTGACCGGCTCGGCTCCGCGGCGATGACCGGCGACCAGTGCGCCGCGCTGATCATCCGCGCCTACCGCGGGGCGGACGTCTTCAACGGCGACCCCGCGCTGCGCGACTACGACCGCGAGAACCTGCTCGCGGACATCTTCCACTCCTCGCCCACCATGGTGGAGCCGCCCGCCAGCAAGTTCCTCTGCGGCTTCGGCACCGCGTGCGTGGAGTCGCTCTACTCCACCACCCTCTCGCCGTTGAAGAACACCTACGGCCCGGACGCCAAGCGGGACGCGTACGACGAGATGCTGGTCCAGCGCGGCAAGCGGGACAAGATCGCCCTGGTCGGCTCCAACGGCGGCATGCTCCACGCCTTCGCCAGCGGCAAGCGCGTGGGCGTGGACGCGGAGACCGGGCTGGACACCTACGACACCGGCACCGGCCAGGAGCTCTGGGCCTTCGTGCCGCCGGACCAGCTGCCCAAGCTGATGCTCGGCCTGGATCGCCACGGCTACTACGTGGATGGCACCGCCATGGTCCGCGAGGTCTGGCTGGACGGCGTGGGCACGGACGCGGTGAAGGGCGACCGCACCAAGCAGTGGTCCGAGTACCGGACGGTCGCCGTGGTGGGCGAGAACCAGGGCGGCAGCCAGTACTTCGCGCTGGACCTCACCGAGCTCATCCCCAACGGCGGCGCCGGCCGCCCGCCCAGCGCCAAGGGCGACTTCCTCTGGATGTGGCCGCAGCCGTGTGACGCGCTCGCGCTCAAGGTGGGCGAGAGCGTCACCAACTTCGCCCCCAAGCCGCCGCCCATTGGCCCGGTGGCGCTGGAGGACCCGTCCGGGAAGTTCAAGGTCGGCGGGGCCACGCCCTCTGAGGAGCGCTGGATCGCCTTCCTGAGCGGCGGGCATGACAAGTACCTGGCGCGCGGCCGCGGCATGGCCATGGTGGACCTCGCCACGGGCGGCACCCTGTGGAGCTTCTTCCAGGACGACGGCAAGCCGAACTCCACGCTGCTCAAGTTCCCGTTCAGCGCCAGCGCTTCCATGCTGGATCTGGGCAACAGCACCGGCCCCAAGGACGACTCGGACCTGCTGTTCGACACGGCCACGCTCGCGGACTACGGCGGCACCGTGTGGACGGTGCGCTTCTGGCAGCCCGGCCACATCGGCGCGGGCGGGCAGGTGGACAACTGGTTCGCCGCGCGCGCGTTCCAGATCTCCAGCGCCACCACCGCCCGCGAGCCCTTCTCGTACATGACCTCCAACACGCTGCAGCCGGACACCGGCTTCGTGCGCACCTTCGTGGGCAGCGGTGACCGCCGCAACCTCACCGACAAGGACGGCCCCACCTGCCGGCTCTCCAACCCCTCCGGCTGTGCGCGCAGCGGCTGCACCGTGCGCAACACCGTGACGGTGGAGCGGGAGAGCACCGCCGCGATCTCCGCGGTGGCCAACTACACCGACAAGAACCTCACCACCGGCACCACGGCGACGGCCGCGGGCGGCAACAGCTGCGCCAGCGTGAAGCTGCGGCTGACGTGGGACTACGACTCCAAGAACGGCTGCAGCAATGACTACGCGGGCTCGCTGGAGCAGACCTGCGGCGGCGCCTCCGCGGCCACCTGGACCTGCAGCACCACCAAGAACGACTGGGTGGTGACCGCCACCTCCAACAGCACCGTGCCCGCCCAGAGCCCCAACCGCTTCTACGGCTTCTACAGCTACGGCGGCACCAACCCCAAGCGCCGCTTCAACACCGCGGTGGAGGCCGCCGCGTACGACCTCGGGTGGGGCGCCTCCACGCGGCCCATGAACGACACCGACCTGCTGGACGTCAGCAGCTCCACCGTGAGCGCCAGCGGCGTGGCCTCCGTGGAGGCGGGCGCCGCGGACAACGGGTGGTACGTGGCCTACGGCCCAGGCCGCCCGGACGAGAAGACCGGCACCGGCTCCACCATCCTGGACGGCTGCGTGGTGTGGAACTCCTTCGAGCCGGTGGCGGGTGGCTCCAGCATCTGCGCCACCGCGGGCGCCAACACGGCGCGGCTCTACCAGGGCAGCTTCGTGGGCGGCGTCCCCAACTGCGTGAAGTCGCTCAGCCTGGCGCGCTTCGCCGAGCGCAGCGTGGTGGCGGTGCCGGGTGAGCCCGCGCCGCAGCGCACGGTCCTCAACGGCATTGGCTCCACCGGCATCGTCACGCTCGAGGCCGGCAGCAGCACCGGCGAGGCCGTCTCCGAGCAGAAGGAGCTGGTGCAGTCCGTCTTCCAGCTGGAAGTGGACAAGGCCACGCACGACTGCCGCCATGAAGGGAAGGGGTGCAAATGAGACGCGCGCTCTGGACGTTGCTGCTGCTCGCCGGCTGCACCCGCTCCTCCGCGCCTCCCGCTCCGCCCGCCGCCGCCGCCGAGCCTGACCGGGAGCGGCTGGAGCGCGTCTCCATCCCGCCGCCGGTGCTCAACGGCGAGCAGCCGCTCGCGCCCGGACAGGTCCAGCAGTTCGCCCAGGCCCTCCCCGAGAAGGTAGAGCTGCGCGTGGGGATGAGCCGCGAGGAGCTGATGAGCGCCGGCGGGTTGTGCCTGCTGCGCACCTACCTGCTGCCTGGCTACAAGGGCCGCCCCACCGTGGAGGTCTTCCAGCCGCGGGACGCGCAGTGTGCCGAGCACCTCGGCAAGCGGCAGCTCCAGCTGGTGGGCGGCAAGGTCGCGGCGATCGTCGCCGGGCTGGACGAGGCGCGGCCGGTGGCCGCCGCCGAGCCCGCGTCCGCGCCGACCCGGGCCCGCTAGCGCCGCGAGCGCCCCCGGGGTCGTTCCACCCCGGGTGGTGCCCCAGACCTGCCCGTCTCCCAGCAGTTCCGTGGCACTGAACATGGGCACGCTGGCTGCAATTCAAGGCGGGCATGATTCGCTCGCTCCTGCTCTCTGCCGTCCTCGCCTCCAGCGCCGCCTACGCCCAGTCTGAAGAGCCGGAGGTCCGCGTCGAGGGGACCAAGCTGCTCGCCAAGTTCGGCATTCGCCTGGAGACGGAGACCGAGTGGCAGCGCGAGCTGCCCCTGGCCTACGAGAAGGCCTACCGCGTGAAGAAGGAGAGCGGCGCCGAGTACCGGCTGTGGCTCCACGCCTCCGGCGCGCAGGAGAAGCCGGCCTCGCGTGGCGGGGTGTTCAAGGGTCCGGGGAAGTACGCGCTCACCGACATCTCCGGGCGCACGCAGCTGGCGCACAAGGTCGCGGTGCCGGATCTGCTGAGCGCCGCGGGGATCGAGCCTTCCGTCCCCGAGCTCCTGCTGCGCGACGACGGCAGCTACCAGATGGGCTCCACCCAGGGGCACTGGAAGCGCGTGGGCGGGCAGCTGGTGCTGGACGGCGCGTTCGAGTCCTGGGGCCGCGGCGAGGTGAGCGAGGACGGCAACGGCCTCTCCTTCGTCGCCGGCGGCCTGCTCCAGACGCGGCTGCAGCTGACCCGCGTGGAGGCGATCGCCAGCCTGTAGTCCGAAGTCAGGCGCGCGCGGTGGCGGGGCGCAGGCGGGCGAGTTGGTCCTCCGCCAGCAGCCAGGCCACGGCGCGGGTGAGGTCCTTGAGCGCCGGGAAGGCCGGGCTCAGGTCTCCGCCGTCTCCCGCGCCAAAGCGCAGGAGCTGCTCGGTGTCGCCGTAGCTGACCCGCGCGCTGCCCTCCTGGATGACGAGCGTTCCGACATCCGGCCGGCGGCGCCGCAGGAGCGCCATGAAGAGCATGTCCTCTTCGATCGGCGCGCGGAGATCCACGAGCAGGGCGGCGGCGCCGTCCTCGTCGAGCACCTCGAAGGCGGCGTCCCCGTCCACCGCGGGCGTGCAGGCGAAGCCCTCCCGCTCGAGCAGCAGGCAGAGCAGGCGGCGTGCCGCATCCGAGCGGCTCACCACCAGGACTCTCGCGGGAGAAGGCGTCATGGACTCCGGAAGCCTAGCCCGCCGCGAGCGCCGCCGCGGCCCGAAAGTCGGAGATCGCCCTGCTACGCGGTGAGACTTGCTCGCCGCTCAGGGAGTCGCCGGGGCGCTCTGCTCGGCCGGGTGCTTGGGGCCGAAGAGCTCCGCGCGCAGCGAGGCGTCCGAGCCGAGGACGAGCATCGAGGCGAAGGCGAGCGTGGCGATACCGAGAGCGATGCACTTCTTGACCGTGTTCATTTCCCCTCCGAGTTCGGGAGGAGGGATGAGCAACGCGCGGGCCGCGGAGGCGTTCGCTGCGCGACAGCCAAAGCGGTGGGAACGAGAGGGCGTGGGTAACGCGGTTCCACGCGGCCGGTAAAAGCGACGGTGGCCGCTGGGCAGGTAGGGCTCGAGTGTTTTCAGGGTCGCGTGGCTGGGCTGCCCGCATGGTTCCCGCGGTAGCGCTTCGGACCGCGGTGGGTTGCCGGCCTTCGCTCGAGCTCCGTGCGCGCTCGAGGTGTGGAACGTTGTCCACCGCCCCCTACCTGCTGTCGCTGGCCGCAACCGAGAGCGAGCGACCGCAGCTGGGATCTCCCTTCTCGCCGCTGGGACGGCCACTGGCGCGCATTCTGTTCGCGTCCACGAACGGAGATCCCAGATCCGAACCGCGCGGCGCGAGTGGGAGGGCGCCTTCATCGGAGGATCCGCGGACTTGGAGAGTGGTCCGGCGGTTGCTCAACCTTCCTGCGCAGGAACAAGGAGGTAGTCATGCAGACCATCGAGCAGCACACCGGATACGACGCCGTCCCCTTCGGTATCGCCGCGCTGATGTTCCTCTACCCGCTCTCCGTGGTGGGGTTGATGCTGGCGTACGTGCAGTAGTCCCAACGTTGCCCGGCTCCGTTGAGTGGCCCATCGCGCGCGCCTGGTAGGTTGCCGCGATGCCGACCAACGCAGAGGACGCGAAGCTGGGCCAGCTGTGGGGCCGCCTGTTCCAGGCGCACCCATGGCACGGAATCTCCCCCGGGCCGGATGCGCCCGAGGTGGTCACCGCGTTCGTGGAGATCGTCCCCGCGGACGCGGTGAAGTACGAGCTGGACAAGGAGAGCGGTCACCTCAAGGTGGATCGCCCCCAGCGGTACTCGAGCCTGCCGCCCACGCTCTACGGCTTCGTCCCGCAGAGCTACTGCGCGGAGCGGGTGGCGCAGCTGGCCCACGACGTGGCGCCGGGCGCGCGCGGGGACGGAGATCCACTCGACCTCTGCATCCTCACCGAGCGGCTCGTGCCGACCGGCAACTTCCTCGCCCGCGTGGTGCCGATCGGCGGGCTGCGGTTGATCGACTCCGACGAGGCGGACGACAAGGTGGTGGCGGTGCTGGAAGGAGACGTGGCCTACGGCGCGGTGCGCGAGCTGGACGCGCTCCCGGATGGCCTGGTGGAGCGGCTGGAGCACTACTTCCTCAGCTACAAGCAGCTCCCCGGGCCTTCGCCGCGGAAGATCCGCATCGCCGGGCGCTACGGGCGCGCGCAGGCCCAGGACGTCATCCGCCGCAGCCTGGAGGACTACCGCGCGAAGTTCGGAGATCCAGCGCAGCGCTTCGCTCAGCTGCGCGGCTTGCTCCGCGGTGAGTAGTCCGGTCCGTCAGACCCCTCTGTAGAATGCTCCGCCACTTAGAGGGGGGATGGGTGGGCATGAACGACGATGCGGGAGTGATCGCCGAGCTCCGGGCTGCGTTTGAAGGCCAGAAGCTGGAGGTCATCGTTGGAGGTGGCGCCTCCATCGCTCGTGCTGTCGGAGCGCGACTATTTTTCAATGCCAAGCGACTGGGCCACGGCAAGGCTTCGAAAGCTCTTCACCGGTCGCAAGAGCGTCCTGCTCGTCGGGCTCAGTCTGGCAGATCCGCGACTTCGCTGGTTGTTGCTGGAACGCCTGGATCGGTTGCGGGCGAAGCAGCCTCTGCCCGTGGTCTACGCGTTCCTGTCGAGGTCAAGCTCTCGCGAAGAGGGCGAGACCATCGAGCGACTGGCGCGCACCTTCGCCCGAAATCATGAGGAGAAGTTCTGGAAGAGCTGGAACCTCCGAGCGGTCTTCATCGACAGTCACGAGCTTGTCCCCTACTACCTTCGTCAAATCCGCTTAGGGCCTTCGACCGCAGATTGGGCGAAAGCAGGGGAGCAGTACTTGAAGAAATGCTCGCCTCGGTTCAGATCGCTCTACGACCCCGAGATTCAGGCGGCCATCTTCTTCCTTCTGAAGCAACTCGTAGGCTTTCTGCGACGACGCTTTTCAATCGACGTCGAGGAGTATCTCCACTTGGGTGCGTTCGTCCCCCAAGGGTCGGGCAATATCCAGCTGGGGTTTCGCTATCGGGGAGAGATGCTCGAAGCCACCGAGGCGAAGTTCGCGAGCGCGCAGAGGCGGCTAAGTGTTGCCGATCGCTCGCGACCACAGGGGGCAGCCGGTCGTGCGTATCTGCGGGGCACGACGGTGGAGGGAGATCGAAGCAACCCTCACATCGACGCCAACTTCACCGGCGAGATGCGGCGCGAGTGGCAGCGGGAGAGCACGTTCTCCTCCATCCTCTGCGTGCCCGTGTACGACTCGCCGCAATGGGTCCCTGTCGGAGTCATGTATCTCACCTCCAACCGTCGGGTACCGTTCTGGAAGGGACTGGATGCTCGAGACTACGACGACCTTCAAACGATCGTCCGCGCCGCCTTTGGGAGAGCGCTTGAGCTTCCCGCGTGAGCGAGCGTTTGTGCATTGCCGGCGGAGAATGGTTAAGTCACCTACCTGCCTTGCGAGGAGTGGACAATGAGCCGGCTGGTGGAGCGCGTTCAGGTGGAGGGACTCGATGTGGTGAGCGCGCCAGATGCGTCCGCCGCCGCGCGCGAGCAGGCTCGGGATCAGGTGCTAGAGGTCGCCAAGCGAGCGGCGCTCGAGTTCGAGGCTTGGAAGAAGGCGCAGGAGAACAAGCCTGAGTCGCCCCCGCGTTCGCTCCCCTAAGCCCCTATTCCCAATGCCTTGGCGAGGACTGGTCCTGCTCGCCGCGCTCGCCGCAGGCTGCAAGAGCGAGCCGCCGGTCCCCCTGCCCACCTGTGGCGACGGCGCGGTGGACACCGACCTGGGCGAGGAGTGCGACTTCGGCCCCGCGAACGGGCCCGGCGCCGGCTGTGAGATCGGCTGCCGCTTCTCCTGCAGCGCCAGCCGCCCGTGCGCGCAGACCGAGCCCTGCCGCGTGCAGGAGTGCCGGGACGTGATGGTGGGGCCGCGCAGCGGCAAGGCCTGCCAGCGCGGCGCGCTGCTCGCGGACGGCGCGGCCTGCGACGCCGGCGCCATCTGCGTCTCCAGCGTCTGCCGCGCCTCCACCTGCGGCGACGGCTACGTGGACCCCGCCCGCGCGGAGCAGTGCGAGCCACCCGGCTCGGACCTCTGCAGCGCCAGCTGCAAGGGGATAGACGCCGGCTGCGGCAACGGCACCCGCGAGCTGGCCGAGCAGTGCGATGACGGCAACGCGCTCGCCTTCGACGGCTGCGGCGCCTGCCGCTTCGAGCAGAGCCAGCGGGTGATCTCCCTCAAGCTCCAGTTCACCCGCACCTCCGCCTGCCCGGCGAACGTCTTTGGCGAGGCGTTCGGCAGCTCGGTCCGGCAACAGGTCCAGCAGTCCCTGGACGACGGGGTGAAGAGCGGCAGCCTCTCGCTCTTGCTCGCGTACACCAAGCTCGCGGACCCGCGCGGCCAGAGCGACTCCGCCGCCGAGGTCGGCCTGGCGCCCGGCGTCCCCGTCTTCGGCCCCGGCTACGACGGCGCCGCGGATCTCGACTGGTGGTACGGCGCCGAGCCGGAGTCGCTGGACGCCACGCGCGCGCCGAAGGAGCGGCTCCCCGCGACCTTCTCTGGCGGCAACATGACCGCGGGCCCGGGCCGGCTCACCATGCGCCTGAGCCTGGGCGCGGCCCCCACGCCGCTGCTCTTCTCCGGCGTGCAGCTCAAGCTGCAGAGCGGCGCCGCCACCGCGCCCCGCAGCTCGGCGGACGGCAAGCCGCCGGGCCACCTCGCCTCGGAGAGCCTGGACCCGGCGCTCGTCAGCTTCCCCAGCGCCGGCGGCACGCCGAGCTCCACCACCGGTGACCTGTGCGGCAACGTCAGCGCGGACTCGCTCGCGCGCGCGCCCGCGCCCGCCGCGCTGCTGGTGGGCGGCGGCGCGCCCTGCGGCGAGGGCTACCCCGCGGACAGCTCCCTGCTCGACGTGGTCGTCGGCGGCTGCCACATCCTCACGTTCGAAGGCCTCGTGGCCACGCAGCCGGATCAGGCGGACGCGGCGGCCCCCGCGGCTGGCGCGGGCGCGCCGTACAAGCTGCTCGCGGACGCCACCACGAAGAAGGTCACCGGGTGCCAGGACAAGGGCGGCGCCGCGGTGGACCTGGCCGCGTGCCTGCGCGCGGCGGCCTTCTCCAGCCACTTCAAGCTCGCCACCGGTCGGGTCATTCTCCGCTGAAGCCCCGTTCCCCGCTCGTCCCCCGCTCAGCCCGAGCGAAGTCGAGGGCCCCACGTGGCGCGCACCGGCTTCGCGAGGGCCCTCGACTTCGCTCGGGCTGAGCGGGGAGCGAAGCGCTGGGGGTGTCGGCGCGCACCCACCTTTGACGAGCCCGTCACGACTGGGCGCCGCGTTGCGCCACGTGGCGCCTCTCGTCTCAGTCCCGGCCAAGTGTCACACTTCCGCTCCGTCCGGTGACGTTCTCCGCAGTTTTCCCACCGGGCGCTGTCCAGGCAGCAAAGGCAGGACCCGTTCGATGAACTCCACCACCCAGACGCTCACCGAGAAGCCGAGGGAGGGCGCCGGCGGAGCGCGCGCCGTGCCGATGCTGGTCCTGGCGCTGGACTGCGACCGGCCCACCTCGGGCTCGCTGCGCCTGTCGCTGGAAGAGGTGGACCGGGTCACCATTGGCCGGTCCTCGGAGCGAAAGCACGCGCGGGTGGACGGCGGCCGCAAGCTGGAGATCGGCGTCCCGGACGCGCGCACCTCCTCGCAGCACCTGGCGCTCTTCCGGGAGCACGGCCGGTGGATC
This sequence comes from Myxococcaceae bacterium, assembly GCA_044229415.1. Lineage (GTDB taxonomy): Bacteria > Myxococcota > Myxococcia > Myxococcales > Myxococcaceae > JBGATB01. Next base: position 74,578 of record JBGATB010000015.1, read on the forward strand.
GCCGAGGACGTGGGCTCCAAGAACGGCACCCGCGTGAACGGCGTGAAGCAGCAGCGGGCGCTGCTCGAGGACGGAGACGTCATCGAGCTGGGCCACACGCTCTTCCTCTTCACCGAGGAGCGCTGCCCGCCGGGGGCCCGCGCCGACGACGCGGAGCTCTCGTCCCGCCCCGCCGAGCTGGACGGGCTGGCCACCTTGAACGTGGAGCTGGCGGCGCGCTTGTCCGGCCTGCCCGCCATCGCCGCGAGCGGGCTGCCCATCCTCGTGTTGGGCCCCACCGGCTCCGGCAAGGAGCTGGCGGCGCGGGCCATCCACCAGCTCTCCGGGCGCAGCGGCGCGTTCGTGGCGGTGAACGCCGGGGCGCTGCCGGGCACGTTGATCGAAGGCGAGCTCTTCGGCTACCGGAAGGGCGCGTTCTCCGGCGCGGAGCAGGGGCAGGCCGGGCTCATCCGCTCGGCGGAGGGCGGCACGCTCTTCCTCGACGAGATTGGCGAGCTGCCGCTCCCGGTCCAGGCCACGCTGCTGCGCGCGCTGCAGGAGAAGGAGGTGGTGCCGCTGGGCACCGCCAACGCGCTGCGGGTGGACGTGCGGATAGTGGCCGCCACCCACCGGGACCTCGAGGCGATGGTGGCCTCGGGCAGCTTCCGCGAGGACCTCCTGGCGCGCCTGACCGGCTACCGGCTGGAGCTGCCGCCCCTCACCGCGCGCAAGGCGGATCTGGGCGCGCTCGTCTCGCTGCTGCTGCGCCGGGTGGATCCTCCGCCCGCCGCGGAGATCCGCCTGTCGGTGGAGGCGGGCCGCTGCCTGTTGCGCTACGGCTGGCCGCGCAACATCCGCGAGCTGTTCCAGGTGCTGGCGGCGGCGGTGACGCTGGCGCAGGGCGCCGTCGTCGGGCTGGAGCACCTGCCCAAGCACGTGCGCGAGCCTCCCGCGCCGCGGGTGGTGCCCTCGCAGCTCACGCCCGCGGACGAGGCGCGCCGGGCGGAGCTGGTGGCGCTGCTCAAGGAGCACCGCGGGAACATCACCCGCGTGGCCGGGGCGATGGGCAAGGCGCGGGTGCAGATCCAGCGTTGGGTCCACCGCTATGAGCTGAACCTGGCGGAGTTCCGGCAGTGAGCGAGCGGGAGCAGCCCCGCTCTCGCACCTTCAGCGACGGTCCGGGAGACGAGCCGCCTGGCGCGGAGGGGGAGCTGCCGCGCGGCGCCACGCTGGGGCGCTACGTGGTGCTGGAGCGGCTGGGGCAGGGCGGGATGGGCGCGGTCTACGCCGCCTGGGACTTCGCGCTCGAGCGGCGGGTGGCGCTCAAGCTCATCCGCGGCGGCGGCTCGGCGGCGGGGCAGCAGCGGCTGCTGCACGAGGCGCAGGCCATGGCGCGCGTCACGCACCCTGGCATCAACGCCATCTACGACGTGGGCCTGTTCCACGCGGTCCCCTTCATCGCCATGGAGCTGGTGGAGGGCGGCAGCGTCTCGCAGTGGCTCAAGGCGGCGCCGCGCGGCAGCGCGCAGGTGCTGGACGTCTTCCTCCAGGCGGGGCGCGGGCTGGCGGCGGCGCACGCCGCGGGGATTACGCACGGGGACTTCAAGCCGCACAACGTGCTGCTCGGCGAAGACGGGCGCGCGCGGGTGACGGACTTCGGGCTCGCCGCGGGGCTGGGAGACGGCGCGGACGCGCCCGGGCAGGTGAACGGCGGCACGCCCGCGTACCTCGCCCCGGAGCGGCTGGAGGGCGCGCCGCCTTCGGCCTCCTCGGACCAGTTCAGCTTCTGCGTGGCGCTCTACGAGGCGCTCTTCGGCCGCCGCCCGTTTGACGCGGCGCCGCTCGGAAAGCCGCCGGTGCCGTCCTTGCGGCTGCGCTGGCTGCGGCCGGTGCTGGCGCGCGGCCTGGCGCGCGAGCCCTCCGAGCGTTACCCGGACATGGGCGCGCTGGTGCAGGCGCTCTCGCGCGGGGCGCACCCGGGGCGCCGGTACCTGCTGGCAGCGGTGGTGGCGGGCGCCGCGCTCGCCGTGGCGGGGTACGCGCGAGGCCGCGCCAGCGACGCCGGCCGCTGCGGCGGAGCCCCCGAGGCGGTGGCGGCGCTCTGGAGCCCCGCGCGCCAGGCGACCTTGGAGGCGGCCTTCACGAAGGGCAACGCGGCGTACGGGCCGGACGTGTGGCGGGCGGTGCGCGCGGAAGTGGACGGCTGGGCAGGGCGCTGGCAGCGCGCCTTCGTCTCGGCTTGCGAGGCCACGCGGGTGCGCGCGGTGCAGTCCGAGCCGGTGCTCGACCTGCGCATGCGCTGTCTCACCGCGCAGCTCAAGGACGTGGACGCGCTGCTCACCGCGCTGGCCGAGGCGCCGGGTGCGGCCGGGAGCGTGAACGGCATCTCCGCGGCGCAGGGGCTGCGCGGCTTCGGCGCGTGCGAGGACGGGCCGCACCTGCGCCAGTGGCGGCCGCACCGGGCGGAGCGCCAGGGCTCGCAGGAGGCGCTGCGGGCGCGGCTGGGTCAAGGCAAGGCGCTGCGTGCGGCTGGAGGCCACAAGGCGGCGCAGGAGGTGTTCGCGGAGGTGGTGTCCGCGGCGCGCGCGGTGGGGGACGAGTACGTGCTGGGGGACGCGCTGGCGCAGCTGGGGATGGTGCAGCTGCGCACCGGCGCGGGGACGGAGGCGGCCCGCGCCACGCTGGAGGAGGCGGTGCTCGTGTCCGAGCGGACCGGCGCCGAGGAGGCGGGCGTGGAGGCGCGGTTGGGGCTCTCCCACGTGGAGCGCTACGCGCAGCGGCCGCAGGAGATTCCACGCCAGCTGGCCCACGCGCGGGCGCTGCTGGCGCGGCTGGGCAGCGCCCCCTCGCTCGAGGCGAAGGTCCGCTTCGAGGCGGCGGTGGAGAAGATGGACGTGGACTACGAGGAGACGGTGGTTCGCCTGGAGGACGCGGTGGCCTTCATGGACCGCGCGCTGCCGCCGGATGACCTGATCGCCCTCAACGCGCGGATGTACCTGGGCGCCGCCTACGCGGTGGCCGGCAGCTACGAGCAGGGAGCGCAGGTCCTGGAGGTGGCGGTCCGCCGCTACGCCGAGCTGATGGGGAAGAGCCACCCGGCGCAGGGGAAGGGACTCGCCTCGCTCTCGGAGACGCTGCGGGAGCTGGGGCGGGTGGACGAGGCGCTCGCCGCCGCCACCCGCGCCCGGGAGCTGGCGGTGGCGTACGCGCCGGCGGAGAACGCGTACGCCATCTCCACGCGGCTGATTCTGGGGAACGCGCTGGCCACCGCCGGGCGGGCCGAGCAGGCGGAGGCGGAGCTAAAGGGGGCGATCGCCTCCGAAGTGAAGGTGCTGGGGCGCGAGGGGCAGCAGTCGGCGGTGGCGCGGATGCTGCTCGGCACGGCGCTGCGCGCGCGGGGCAGCTACGCGCAGGCGCGCGAGTCGCTGGCCCGCGCGCTGGCGTACTACGAGAGGGAGGCGCCGCAGCAGCCGGACCGGGTGAGCGCGCTGGTGTCGATGGGAGAGCTGGAGCTGGAGCTGGGCCGTCCGTCCGCGGCGCTCTCGCGCGTGCGGGAGGCGGAGGCGCTCTGCGAGAAGCTCGCCTGCGGCGCGCAGGTGCGCGGGCAGCTGCTCACCACGCGCGCGGAGGCGCAAGCCGCGGCGGGGGAGCTCGCGAACGCGCGCGCCTCGGCGGAGGCCGCGCTGGCGCTCTACGCGTCCAGGAAGGACCAGGGCTCGGTGTACGTGGCGCGCACCCGCTTCGCGCTGGCGCGCGCGCTGCCGGCCGAAGAGCGAGGGAGAGCGCTGGAGCTGGCGCGGCAGGCGGAGCCGGTGCTCGCGGCGCGGAAGGACCTGCGCACGACCTGCAAGGCGCTGCAGGGGTTCGTGGCCGCCAACACTGCTCGTTGACGTTGACGTTGACGTTGACGTTGACGTGGACGTGGACGTGGACGTGTGACGTGCGACGGCTGTTGCCTCGAGAGGCGCAGCGGTCGAACGGCCGTCCACGTCGCACGTCCACGTTCACGTCAACGTCAACGTCAACGTCAACGTCAACGTCAACGTCAACGTCAACGGAACTGTGCTGCTGCCTCACGCCGCCGCGGCGAGGTGGGCGCGGCCGCTGGCCCGGTCCACCTCGACGTAGAACGGCGTGCCGGAGAGCTCGCTGCTGGGCGCCAGGCACACGCGGAACAGCCAGGCGTGGCGGCCGGCGTCCGGGAGCAGCTCCAGCGTCCCTTCTTCGAGATCCCGCTTGAGCACCAGGTCGAGCCGGGCCTCGGAGCAGCCGCCCTGCTCCTCGAGCGCGTCGCGCATCTGCGCGCGGGCGCAGCCGGGCGAGTCTTCCCGCAGAATCATCGCGCGGGTCGCGCGGCGCACGGCGTCCGCGTACGCCAGCCCGTCCTGTCCGGCGGCGGCGCGAAGCGCGGGGGGCGTGAGATCTCTCGGCCGCGCCTCCAGGGCGCGCTCGTCATCCGCCGGCCGCGCGTTCCACAGGCACGCGCGGAAGCTGTCCTGCAGATCTCCCGGCAGCGCCTGGGCGTCCTCGGGCGAGAGGTAGCCGTCATCGTCCGAGTCCGCGCGGTGCGCGAGGTTGGAGACGTACCGCGCGTAACCCTCCAGCAGGCCGGTGAGCGAGAGCACCAGCGCGCCGGTCTCCTCGCGGTAGCTCACGAAGCGGTCCTTCAGCTCCTGGGGCAGGCCGCGCAGCTTCCGGGCGAGCTCGCCGCTCAGCAGGTCACACCGCCGGGCGCTCTCCTCCAGCTGCCGCTTGCTGCTCGTCACGAACTCGCTGACGCGGACCTTCACCGACGACGTCGACATCGACACAGCTCCCGGGAAGAGTGTGTTTGCTGCTCGCTACGGGGCGCGCAACCTATGCCTTGCGCGCGAGCGGAAGCAAACCCTCTTGGACGATTTTTTGACTTTTCGGGTGAAACCGATCCGCGTCAGTAGTGCGGCGGTCGTTCCTTCTCGCTGGCGTCCACCAGCCCCGGCTCCGCCTGCAGCTTCTTGGTGAGCTGCTGCACCTCGGCGGAGAGCGCGTCCAGCGCCCGCGCCTGGGCGTAGACCACGTCGCTGAGCGCTTGCAGGGTGGCCTGCTGCTCCATGAAGCGCAGCTCCAGCTCGGTCAGCCGCTCCTGCGCGTCGCTCATCGCGCCGGCTTCTCGAGCAGCACCCCCGCCCACGTCAGCCCGGAGCCGACGACGACGAGCGCCACCGCATCCCCCAGCGCAGGGTTGTCCCAGTTCTCGGAGAGCACGCCGGGCGCGCCCGCGGCGCCGGTGTTGCCGCGCCGGTCCACGTTGAAGAAGTGGCGGCCTTCGGACACCTCGCCGCGCTTGGCCACCGACTCCAGCATCCGCAGGTTCGCCTGGTGGCCGATGAAGCTCAGCGTGCCCTGCGAGCGGCCGCCGCCCTGCTTGACCCACGCGTCCCGCAGCTCCGCGTACGTCTCCACCGAGCGCTTGATCGCGAACGTCTGCACCGCGGGGCCCTGCTGGACGAAGTGGCCCGAGCGCGGCACCTTCACCTTGTCCGCGCCGGACGGGTCCCCGCGCAGCACGGTCTTCGTCACCTGCCAGCGCCCAGGCACCCGCGGCGAGAAGATGGCCGCCGAGGAGCCGTCCCCCCAGAGCACGCAGCTGGTCCGGTCCGTGTAATCCACCACGCGCGTGGAGTTCTCCGGGTTCACCACCAGCACGTACTCGGGCAGCCGCTCCGGGCGCATGCCTTCGAGGAAGTAGGTCTGCGCGGCGAAGCTGGAGCAGGCGCTGTTCACGTCCAGGGAGGGCGCGTCGATGTTGAGCGCCTCCGCCACGCGGCAGGCCTCGGCCGGGATGCACTCGTCCGGCGAGCAGCCGCCGGAGATCACCATGCCGATGTCCGAAGGCTTCAGCCCCGCGCGCTCCAGCGCCATCAGCGCCGCGCGCTTGCCGGTCTCCGCGTTGGAGTAGAGCGCCGCCTCCTGCGCCGCCCGCCCGTCCCGGTTCTTGGTCTGCCGGATGTAGTCCAGCGGCAGCACGGTGTGGCGCGTGCGGATGCCCACCCGGTCCAAAATCCACGCCTCGTCCGTCTCCAACCCGAGCTCCTGCAGGAACGCGTTGGTGAGCAGGTTCTCGGGGTGGAAGTGACCAATGGCGTGCAGGTACATGAAGACGTTTTCCTAGCGCGGACCCACCCCCGGCCTCACTCGCGAGGGGGTGGAAAAATCAGGCCCGGTGACGATCTCGTGAGTTGACAGACCCGGCAGGTCGTGTCCTGGGCGATCAGCCTCCTAACACAGCCGGGGGGGCGGCTTCATTTCGGCGCACAGCGTCATCCACCCGGAGAGCGGCGCCTAGGGCGCCTGGCAGGCGGCGAAGGGGTCCGCCACGTCCTTCGCCACCGCGTGGTAGATGACGCACGAGGCGTACTCGAGCGTCTTGAGCTGCTGGGTGTTGTAGGCCGTGGTAGATCCGTCGCTCCGGTCGAACAGCAGCGCCGCCGCGTAGGTGTGGCCGCCGGGGATCTCCACGATCCCGATCTCATGGGACGTGCCGGGCGGGACCCAGCCGGCCTTGTGGAACATCGTCGCGCGCGCCGCGGCCGGCAGCTGCGTGCCGAACCAGCCGCCGTAGCCAGTGCGGGGCGAGAGCGTCATCCACTGCAAGAGCGTCTGCGTCTTCGCCGCGCCGATCAGCGCCTTCCCGTACAGCGCGGAGAGGAAGCGGACCGCGTCGTTCGCCGCCAGGTAGTTGTAGCCGCCGGCGGCGGACGTATCGCAGACCGAGGACAGGCGCGTAATCCCGTCCGTGTTCCAGCGGCAGAAGCCGCTGTCGGGCATGTGGACGTCGTGCCACATGAAGGCGTTGATCCGGTCCGGCGCGGAGAGCAGGTCGATCACCTTCCCGGAGGCCGAGTTGTCCGAGTTGGCGAAGACCGGGTTCACGTACGGCTGGATGGGGCCGGGCCCCACGTCGTACAGCGCCAGCGCCACCCAGATCGCCTTCACCGTGCTGGCGGACTCGTAGGCCACCGTGCCGCGGTAGCTGGCCGTCTCGCCGGTGGTGAGGTCCTTCACCGCCAGGCCGCAGTTGGCGCCGGGCGCGTGCACGCCGCACAGCCCGCCCAGCTTGGTGAGCATCGTCTGCAGCGGGCCTACCGGGTTCTTGCAGACGTCGCTCTGGCCCAGCGGCATCGCCTCGCAGCCGCGGCCGCCGCAGGACTCGCTGGCCCAACCGCCGAGCTTGCAGGTGTGGAGGTCGCCGTCCGCCAGGCAGTTGAACCGCGTGAAGTTGGACTGCGCGCCGCAGCCGCACACCGCCTCGGAGACGCCCGCCTGCGGCGCGCAGCCGTTGGCGCACGGCTCGGCCTGCAGCACCGCGTCCACGCAGCGCACGCGGGTGCTGCCGCTGCAGCGCCAGTGGTCTCCCAGCCCCGCGGGACACGGCGGCGGCCCCGCGTCCGCTGTGCCGGCGTCCTTGGCCGGCTCCACGCCGGAGTCTTTGGACGGTTCGACGCCGGAGTCGCGCGTGGGCTCGATGCCGGAGTCGCGCGTGGGCAGTACGCCCGAGTCGTGCGTGGGCGGCACGCCGGAGTCGAGCCCGCTGCGCGGCTCGCCGCCATCGGGCGTCTGGGTGCCGGGTGGCTCCGTGGGCGCGCCGGCGCAGCCGAGCAGCAGGGCGGAGCAGAGCAGGCAGAGGGGGGCTCGCATGGGCGCGGACCCTACGCCCATCCGCGCCTGCGTTGGCCTCTGCCTGGAGGGCAGTCACCGGCTCGGCTCACACTGGCCGACGGACGTGTCACCCCTGGGTTGACTCGCGCCCGCCTGAGAGGGCTTTAGTGCCCGCCGTGATGACCCGATTGATCGCCCTCTGTGCCCTGATCTCCGCCCCCGCCCTCGCTGCCGAAGGGAAATGGACCCCGCAGCAACTCGCCGAGCTTGGTCCGGTGCGGCTCAAGGCGATGGGGTTGACGCTGCCGCCGGAGCGGCTGTGGAACCCGAAGACCGGCACCGGCCTGATGGCGGGCGTGGTGAGCGTGGACGGCTGCTCGGGCGGCTTCATCTCGCCGCAGGGGCTCTTCGTCACCAACCACCACTGCCTCTTCTCCATCATCCAGGAGCACGCCACCCCGCAGCGCGACCTGCTCACCAACGGCTTCTACGCGGAGAAGCCCGAGGACGAGCTCAAGGGCAAGGCGGTGCGCGTCCGGGTGCCCAAGTCCTTCAAGGACGTGACGAAGGAGCTGCTCGCCTCCGTGCCCGAGGGCGCGGATGATCTGGCCCGCTTCCGCGCCATGGAGCGCAAGCAGCAGGAGCTGGTGGCGGCCTGCGAGAGGACGAAGGGCGCGCGCTGCAGCGTGGCGACCTTCGAGGGCGGCCTCTCGTTCACCCTCGTCGAGACGCAGGAACTCTCGGACGTGCGGCTGGTCTACGCGCCGCCGCGCGGGATCGGCGAGCTGGGCGGCGAGGTCGACAACTGGACCTGGCCGCGCCACACCGGCGACTTCGCCATCGCCCGCGCCTACGGGCCGGACGGCGCGCCCTTCCGCTCCGAGCAGTACTTCCCGCTCGCCAAGTCCGGCGTGAAGCCGGGCGACTTCGTGATGGTGCTCGGCTACCCGGGCAAGACGTTCCGCGCGCTCACCGCGGACGAGATGGCCGAGCGGCAGGAGGTCTTCTTCCCCGCGCGCGAGGCGCTCAACACGGAGCGGATCCACGACCTGCTCGAGGCCGCGGGCAAGGACGCGGCGGGGAAGATCGCCGTGGCGGAGGACGTGAAGTCCCTGGCCAACCGGCAGAAGAACGCGCAGGGGCAGCTGGCCGGCTTTACGCGCTGGGACATCGTCCAGAAGCAGCGCGCGCAGGAGGAGGCGGTGGTGCGCTGGGCGCAGGCGCAGGGCGGCGCGCTGGGGACCCAGGCGGTGGCGGCGCGGCAGGCGCTGGGCGAGCTGGTGAAGGAGCAGCGCGAGACCTGGCAGCGGGACACGCTGCTCTCCACCCTCTCCGCCAACGGCCAGCAGCCGGGGAGCAAGGGGTTGATCTTCGCCACCGTGGTGGCGCGCGCGGTGACGCAGCGGCAGCTGCCGGACCTGGAGCGCGACCCGGAGTTCATGGACCGCAACCTCAAGCGCTGGCGCGACAAGCTGGAGCGGCAGGAGAAGAGCTACTACCCCGCAGCGGATCAGCGGCTCTTCGTCTCCTTCGTGCGCCGCGCGCTCGCGCTCCCGCCGGGCCAGCGGATTGGCGCGGTGGACGCGCTCTTCAAGGACGTGCCGGACGCGCAGCTGCCGTCGAAGGTCGCGGCGCTCTATGCGAAGAGCCAGCTGCTCTCGCTCCCCGCGCGGCTGGCGATGTTCGACGGAGACCTCGCCGCCCTGGTGGCGCGCAAGGACCCGCTGGTGGACTTCGGCCTGGCGCTGGACAAGGCGCTGGAGGAGCTGCGGGCGCGGCAGGATCGCTTCGCCGGCGCCTCGCTCCGCCTGCGGCCGCAGTGGCGCCGCGCGGTGCTCGCGCACGCCGGCAAGCCGGTGGCGCCGGACGCCAACTCCACCCTGCGCGTCAGCTTCGCCCACGTGATGGGCTACTCCCCGAGAGACGGCGTCCTCTACACCCCGCAGACCACGCTGAGCGGGCTCGTCGCCAAGCACACCGACGCCGAGCCGTTCGACGTGCCGGACCGGGTGCTCGCTGCCGCGGCCTCGCGCACCGGGCGGCGGTGGGAGGACCCGCAGCTCAAGGACATCCCGCTCTGCTTCCTCGCGGACGCGGACACCACCGGCGGTAACTCCGGCAGCCCCACCGTCAACGGGCGCGGGGAGCTGGTGGGCGTGAACTTCGATCGCGTCTGGGAGAACGTCTCCAACGACTTCGCCTACCAGCCGGCGGTGGGGCGCAACGTCAACGCGGACGTGCGCTACCTGCTCTGGATGCTCGAGCTGGAGGGCGCCTCCCGGCTGCTCACCGAGCTCAAGGTGCCGCCCGCGCCCGAGGCGCGGCGCTGACTCAGCGCGGGCAGCCCGGGCTGCCGAACGCCTCCACCCACGCGGCCCGCTCGTGCGCGGGCAGCAGCTTGAGCGAGGGGTTCTGCTCCACCAGCGCGTGGAGGTGCCAGACCTGGTCCGCGGTCTGCGCCGCGTCCACGTCCGTCTCCGCCATCACCCGCCGTTTCCCGAGCAGCCCAATCGCCTGGCGCCGCTCGTTGAGCGCGTCTCCCACGTGGAAGTACCGGTGGGTGGCGTCCACGTTCACGAACACGCCCAGGCTCCCGGGGGTGTGGCCCGGCATCGGCACCACCACCACGCTCCCGTCCCCGAAGAGGTCGGCGCTCTGGGGGAACCCGGCGTAGGGCGCGCTCTTGAGCGCCACCGGCTGTCCGCGGGTGGCCAGCGCGTCCGCGTAGCGGGGGACCATGTGGCGGGTCCCGGCGTCCCGGGTCCGCGCCGCGAAGTCCAGCAGTCTAGAACGTCATGCCCGCCTGGAGGCCCCAGACGTCACCGCCCACCAGCGGTAGGACATGCACCTGCACCGCCGTCGCGCCGAGCGAACCGCGCAGGTACGCCTCCAGGTCGTCCTCGAGTTGGCGCGGCTGGGAGAAGATCATCAGCTCACCCAGCGCCAGCCCCACCGCCGCGCCGATCGCCCCGGACTCCCACCGCTTGAAGCCGAGCCCCAGCACCAGCGCGTAGGCCGCGTTGAGCCCCACGTTGATCGCGTGGGACGGCCAGGAGATGGCCGCCGCCTGGTCCTCCGCCGCCAGCTTGAAGCGCGCCTCGGCGTCCGCCAGCGCCGCGCAGTCTCCGCCCGCCACCCGTCCCTCCAGCGCCGCAAGCTGCGGCTGCTCGTCCAGCACCGCCAAGGGGATGAGCAGCTGCGCGATCAGGGACAAACCTGTGGCGGCCGCGCCCACCGCGTTGTCCGCGTCGCTGCCGGGGTCGTCCACCGCGGGGATCAGCGCCAGCTGCGCCGCCGTCCCCGCGCCCCAGACGCCCACCCAGGTCCACTTCCAGATCCGCGTCCACCGCGCGCTGCCCTGCATCTTCTGGTTGAGGAAGGCGAAGCGCGCCTGGGGCGAGAGCGCCTGCAGCGCGGACGAGCCGCCCTGGGGCACTGGGCATTCCCCGGCGCGGGCAAGGGTGCTGAACACGACCACCGAGAGCGCAACGAGTCGACGGAGGCGGAGCATGGCGCCGGTCACTTGCAAGAAGCGCCGCTCGCGCCCGCAGTCTCTTCGCGCCCAGCGGCGGGGCCGCCCGCGCTGCCGGGCGGGGCTGGGGCGGCGGTGACCTGGGCTGACGATTTTTGGTACCGCTCGGCGCTCCGTCCCGGCGGCAAGTGCCCCGTCCTTGCGCCCCGCACCCACGCGCGGTGCTGGATCGCCCCTTGCCTGATGCCCAAGGGTGACGACCTCCGCCAGTCCCACCTCCGCGTCTGAACGCCGCCGTCATCCAGCCGTGTGGGTGATGGCGCTGCTCGCCCCCTCGCTGCTCGGCGTCTTCATCTGGCTGCAGCGGCTGCCCAGCGCGCTCCCGGAGGGCACGGTGCCGCTCTGGTCCGGCGGTTGGAGCAGCCAGGTGATCTCCGATGCGCGCGCCCCGCAGCCCGCGGCGGACGACTCCGGCTGGCGGAGGGTGGAGAGTCCGGCGGACTACCGCGGGGACCATCCGGCGCCCGCCGGCGTCTGGCTGCGCCGCGAGCTGCCCAGCCAGCCGGCGTGGGAGCAGCGGGATCTCGCGATCAGCCTCTCCGGCATCCGCACCGGCCACTATGAGATCTGGTTCAACGGCCGGCGCGTGGCCCAGGAGTACGCCCACCTCGGCATCCCGCCCGCGCGGATCGACCGCGCCCTGGTCCGCCCCCGGAACGAGCTCGTCCTGCGCTGCATCTGGGAGATGGCCGGAGACGACGGGTTCGACCAGCGCGACTGGGCGATCGGCCCGTCCGAGGACATGGACGCGCTCTACGCCCCGCGCGAGAACGCGCAGCGCTTCATCTACGACGGCGTCCAGTTCAGCACCCCGCTCGCGCTTTGCGTCCTGCTCGGCCTCTTCCTGCACGCCCCGGCGGGGCAGCAGCGCCGGGTCTACCTGGGCGCCGCGCTGACCGCCGTGTTCGCTGCCGCCTACGTGCTGGTGATGGGGACGGACCTCTTCCTGCGGCGGCTCTCGGGCAGCCTGCTGCTCCCGCTCGTGGAGGTGACCGTCGCCGGGATGGCGATCGGCCTGATGACCTTCGTGGAGGCCTACGCCGGCCGCGCGCCGTCCCGGTTTGCCCGCTGGAACGTGCGGCTCTCCTACGTCTTCCTTCCGCTCCTCACCGCGCTGTGCTGGTTCGGCCTCACCGACGCGGCGCTCGGGCTGTACCTGCTCTACAGCGTCTGGCAGGTGGCGGTGTTGATCTACGCGGTGGTGCTCGTCCTGCGCACGCCGCAGTTCCGCTCCAGCACCTTCGGCCCGCTGCTTTGCGCAAGCCTCATCACCTTCCAGCTCGCCTGCTTCCTGGACCTCTCGCTGGAGCTGGGGCTGCTGGCCACGCCGCGCCTGGCCCCGCTGAGCGTCAGCTGCATCATCCTCGCCGCGGTGGCGGTGGTGGTGAGCGACTTCTTGGCGATGTCCCGGACCAACCAGGCGCTCGCGCAGAGCCTGCAGCGGACGAACGAGGAGCTGAGCACCGCGCTCGTAGCCGCCCAGGAGTCGTCCCGGCTCAAGGGCGAGTTCGTGGCGAACGTCTCCCACGAGCTGCGCACGCCGCTCAACGCCCTCCTCAACATCCCGCCCGGGCTGGTGGCGCAGTTCGGCCGCGAGCACGGCACCCGCTGCACTCTGTGCGACGGCTGGACCCAAGGCGAGGCGAGCAGCTGTGCTCGCTGCGACTCGAAGGCGGTCCGCCGCGAGGCCCGCTGGGCCTTCGGCGGAGAGCCCGGCGAGGCGGTGCGCCTGCTCGGAGGGATGTGGCGCAGCGGGACCCAGCTGCTGGAGTTGATCAACGGCATCCTCGACTTCAGCCGCCTGGAGGACGGGCGGATGGCGGTGACTCCGCGCCCGTTCGACGCGAGCGACCTCTTGCGCGAGGTGGCTGGGACGCTCGGCCCGGCGGCGGCCGCGGCCGGCGTCAGGCTCGCTCTCTCGGGCGTGGAGCTCCCCCGCCCACTGAGCGCGGACCGCGGCCGGATCCTCCAGGTCCTGCTCAACCTGGTGGGCAACGCGATCAAGTTCTCCCCCCGAGAGGCGACCGTGCTGCTGCAGCTGGAGCCGCGGCCGGAAGGGCTGCGCTTCTGCGTGAAGGACGAAGGAGAGGGCATCGCCCCCGAGCACCAGGAGTGGATCTTCCAGGGCTTCCGCCAAGTGGACGGGAGCAACACCCGGCGGCGCGGCGGGAGCGGCCTGGGGCTCTCCATCGCCCGGAAGCTGGTGGAGCTGCACGGCGGCCAGCTGACCGTGGAGAGCGCCCCCGGGAAGGGCAGCGCCTTCTCCTTCACGTTGCCGCTGGTGCAGGCGCTGCCCGGACCCGAAGCGCCGGACCTGGAGCGGGGCACGCGGCGCGCGGTGGCCTTCACCGATGACCCGCTCGCTGGCACGGCGCTGGGGCTCACCTTCCAGGCGCTGGGGATGCAGGTGAGCACGGTGACCGAGCTGGGCGCCCTCGCCGCCGCCGTGGACGCGGGGCGGCCGTCCCTCCTGGTGGTGGATGTGGCGGCGCCACCCCCCGAGCTGAGCGCCGCGCTCGCGCAGCTTCGAGCGGCTCACCCCGCGCTGCGCTTGCTGGTGCTGGGCGACGCGGGCTGGGCAGACGCGCTGCCCCGCCCGGAGCAGGTGCAACGGGCCTCCCCCGCGCGGCTGGAGGAGCTCCTGGACCCGGTGGAGCTGGCGCTCGCGGGCGCCTCGGAGGTCCCCGCGCGCCCCTGACGCCTGGGCTTTCTGACGGCCGCTGGCAGCTTCCCCGCTGAGCGCGTGGGACGCTCGTTCCGAGCCGCGCGATGAACCCGCTTCGCCTCAAGCCCAAGCTCGCCGCTGCCGCCCTCGGCGCCCAGACCACGACCGCCCAGGCCGCGGAGCCACAGCTCGTTGGAAACGCAAAGGTCCTCCAGGTCGCGGACGCGATGGGTGGCGCTCGAGCGGAGCCGGCCACCCCTGTCCATCACACGCCCCTCACCTCGGACGCGCTGTCCGGCGTCATCGTCCGTCCGGCCCCTCACCCGGTCGACCCGGAGCTCGAGCAGCTGGACTCGGCGATCAAGGCGTCCGTGCGGCAGTACCGGATCCAGACCCAGCACGGCGCTCGGGAGCTCTGGGGCTCCATCGATGAGGCCACCCGCGCGGAAGCGCTGCGCCGCGAGCTCACGCCCGCGGAGCTGGTGGCGCTCGTCGGCTACACCGAGTTCATGTACTACCCCCTCAACCACGCGCTCATGTCCGCGGACGCGGGGTTGCGCGCCCTGGTCGAGCCCTACCGCGCGCTGCTGGCGCGGGGCCTGGAGAAGCTGCCCACGTACTCCGGGGAGGTCCGCCGCTACACGCACCTGCGCCCTTCCTTCGGCCGCGAGCGCTTCGCCGTGGACCAGCCGGTCCGCGTGCCGATGTTCATGAGCACCACCAAGGCGAGCTCCGAGTCCTACGCGGGTGCCGAGTGGTGGAAGGGTTGGCCGGATCACCTCGTGATCCAGTCCAGCTCCGGCCGCGACCTCAGCCTCCTCAGCCGCTACTCGGAGGACGAGGTGCTCTTCCCTCCGGACGTCCCCTTCGTCACGCGTGCGATCAAGCCCGCCGACGAGAGCGCCGGCAGTCCCTTCGAGGCCTACCTGGTCGAAGCCTCGGGGCGCTGAGCCGTCTGGGCACCTGCCGCCTTCTCAACAGCCCGGGTGGGCAAATCCCTGACCCGTCCGCGGAACCAGCGTCGCCTCGTCCGTCCGACAACGGCCGTTCACGTTCACGAGCACGACGAGCACGTTCACGTTCACGTTAGTTGGCCTCTCTGCTTGTGACCCTTCGCCCCGGCCCGGGGCTTGCTCCCTTGTCTTCGGGGGTCTTCTTCGGGGGAGGGCGGCGTGCTCAAGCGGTTGCTCGGCGTGGCGGTGGTGGTGCTGTGTTGGGCAGCGTGCGAACGGACGGCGGCGCCGCCCACGCCGGCCGCGGCGCTCTCGGCGGTGGAGCCGGACGCGGGAGACCCAGACCTCCCTCCGCCGGAGCTGGACGCGGGCGAGCCGCCGGATGCGGGCGGGTGGAGCGACGCGGGCGAGCTGCCGGACGCGGGCGAGCCGCCAGATGCGGGCGAGGAGCCGGACGCGGGCGAGCCGCGCAGCGCGGGCCCGTGGCCGAACGAGCCGCAGCTGGACTACACGGCGCGCTTCGGCGTCCCGCGGGTGCAGTCGATCGGCGTGGACGAGGGCTACAACCTCTGGCTCCTGGACGGCGCGCGGATCGGCGTGCTGCGCCCGGGCGACGCCAAGCCCACCTGGACGAGCGGGGTGGGGCAGGCGGCGGGCGGCTTTGGCGAGGACCGCCGCGCCACCGGCTCCACGGTCATCTGCGGCGGCAGCGCCGGACGCGCCTACGTGGGCTACCGCACCTATGACCTGGGCGGGGACCGCGGCCCCGTCTTCCACGACTCGCCGTCCGACCCCGAGTTCCAGAAGGGGGACCTGGACGTGGTGAAGCTCAACCCGGACGGGACGGTGGCGCTCGAGGAGCACCTCGGCCGCTCCACGGACAACTCGGGCCACACCCACATCGGCCTGCGCAACACCAACAACTGGCACTACGACGAGGACCGCACCGTCTTCACCTGCACCCGCGCCATGCGCGGCCCCTACAAGGGCGAGCTGTACATCGGCACCAACCACGGGGTCACCCGCATCCAGGGGCTCCAGTACAACAGCCACCGCCACCCGGTCTGGGACGTGAACGGCTCTCTGCGGATCGGCTACGACTACGCGGTGGGCGTGGCCTTCAACGGGGACGTGCTCATCGGCAACGAGTGGAAGATCGGCATCGTCCCGCCCCCGGCCTCGCTCGCGGACTGGGACAACCACGAGGTCGCTCCGTACCGCCTCAACACCTACGTCCACGTCCTCAACAGCAAGGAGGAGATGGATTACTGGCGGGCCTTCGTCCAGACGAAGGACGGCGCCTACTACCTGGGCAGCAAGAGCCTGGGGCTGTGGCGGATGAGGCTGACCGCGAGCACGAACTGGGCGGAGTACGAGCGCGTGCCGGGGCTGCCCACGGGCGCCATCACCTCGCTCGAGGCGACCGAGGACGGCTCGCTCTTCATCGGCACCGCCGGCCATGGGCTGTGGCGCCTGGATTCGGCGCGGGCGCTCGCGCGCCTCTCCGTGGCTGGCTCCAACGTCCGCCAGGTCCTTTACGACCCGTCCGTGACGCCGGCGATGCTCTACGTGCTCAGCGACGCCGGCCTCACCGTGCTGCGCGGCTACTGAGCTGTAGTGGAGCGAAAGTAGGTAGCTGGCGCCTCGCGCTCACATTTTCGAGCAGCGGGCGCGCCGCTAGAGTCCCTCGCGCTGATCGGCAGATCGAGCAGCGCAGTGAGGTCAGAGGTCGCTTCGATCTCCTTCACCCAAAGGGAAACCCGCCATGAAGAGTCTGTTGTCGTGTCTTGCTTGCCTCTCGCTGTCTCTCGTCGTCGGCTGCGGTCCGGCCATCCAGCCCAGTGAGCGTCCGCTGTTCTCCAACGGGAGCAACACGCTCACCTTCCTCGTCTACGACGCGTTCACCGGCGCGCCGGTGGAGAGCGCCACCATCACCCTCACGGCGGGCACGTACGAGCTCGCCGTGAGCAAGCACACCGGCAACGCCTACGTGGTGCCGCAGGTCCCCTACGGCACGCACCTGGCCACCGTGGAGGCCGCCGGCTACGTGGGCTTCCTCGGTCAGCCCAGCGGCGACTGCAACAACACGCTCGGTGGCCCCTCCAGCCAGTGCTTCAAGACCTACCAGGTGGCGCTCTACCCGCAGAAGGGCGTGGAGAGCGACGTCCAGGTCAAGGCGTACGAGCAGGAGAACGGCGCGGCCGTCTCCGCCGGCACCGTGGTGGCCACGCTCACCAGCGCCAGCAACCTGATCGGCACCAGCTTCTCCAACCCGCTGCCCGGCGCGCTCACGCTGCGCCCGAGCACCATCATCGCCTCCATCGCGGCCGGCGGCGTGGCCACGCTGCCCAAGGACAAGATGGTCCTCGGCGGCACCTACAGCGTGGACATCTTCGGCGCGAAGAGCGCGTCCAACGTCTACCTCACGCCTTCGGAGAACCAGACCTTCACCGCCGGCAAGTCCTACGCGCAGCTGACCCTCTTCCTCGGCCCGCCCGCGCAGACCCCGGTCGCCCTCTCCTCCAACAATGAGAAGGTCTCCGTGCAGCCGAACCTCACCGTGAGCTTCCCCTTCCCGGTGGAGATCTGCAGCGACCCCACCACCCACACCTGGACCGTGTGGAACGGCGGCGCGGACGGCAACGGCGACACCATCAAGGCCACCCCGGCCACCATGAACCCGGTCAGCGCGGTCGTCGGTGAGGACGGCAAGCTCACCGTCACCGCCAACTTCGCCACCACCCCGGGCGGGGCCACCACCTTCCAGCCGGCAGACGGCCTGCTCGAGGTCCGCTTCAACAACCTCCAGCTGCGCGTGCGCGGGTCGTCCACCTGCACCAACCTCACGTCCATCCGCATCCGCGACGGCGCGGCGGTGAGCCCGATCGTCCGCATGGCCGCGGCGCTTCCCTGAAGTCCACCCCGACGCTTCGGAGATACCCACTGATGCGCAAGACAGTCCGCTTTACCGCGGTGCTGGCGCTGCTCTGCTCCGCGCCCGCCTTCGCGGAGCCCACTGCCACTGCGGCGGACGCCCCGATCGCGACCAATGAAGGTTGGAACCGACCCTGGGCGCTGCTCTTCTCGTTCAACAACATCCTGGTGGCGAACGCGTTCGTTGGATCGCCGATCACCGGCTCCATCGGCGGCGTCTACTACCTCTCGCCGGACTCGGCGGTCCGCGCGGGCGTGACGCTCGGCCGCAGCCAGAGCCCGGTGCAGGTGACCAAGGTCACCGCCACCACCGGCGACACCAGCGTCACCACCTACCAGGTCAGCAACCCCACCGGCTTCACCGAGTTCTACAACGTGAACCTGCGGGCCGAGTACCTGCGCCGGCTGATGCGCAGCGCCATCGCCCCGTACGTCGGCGCGGGCGGCTCGGTGGGCTGGACGCTCCAGAAGCAGAACTACGTGGATGACCTGAGCGTGGTGGATCAGCGGACGGAGATCGACAACAAGGCGGCCACGTTCGACTTCACCGTCCGCGCGGTGGCCGGCGCCGAGTGGCGCATCCACCCGAACTTCGCGTTCTACGTGGACTACAACGTGGCGCTGCAGATCGTCGGCCTCAACCAGCTGAGCAACCGCACGTCGATCGAGAGCACCGTGGGCGGGGTCACCTCGTCCTCGAGCACGCTCACCGAGCGCACCCAGACCACGTGGGTCACCTTCAGCACCGGCCTCTCCCAGGGCGCCAGCCTGGGCATGGAGATCATGTTCTAGGCCGCTGAAAGACGAACGGCTGTACCCGAGCCGGCGCCGCGCTCACCTGCGTGGCGCCGGCTTCGTCTTGTCCGCCGGCACAGGGAGCTCGGGCGCCCGTAGCCGCGGCGCCCCGCGGCGCTGGTAGGCGGGCCGGTCCCAGCCATCGCTCTGCCGGCGCTGCTGCAGTCGCTCCCACTGCACGCTGTTGGGCGGGACGTCCTCGCCGGCGAAGGCAGAGAGGGGACAGCAGAGCAGGGCGAGTGCGAGCAGGCGCATGGGTCAATCTCCTATGCGCGGTGGAACGGGCGCTCGCGCCCGGGCATATCGGTGCTCAGCGCTTCGCGTTCGAGCAGACCCTGCCGCTCGGGCTGGGCAGGCAGCGCAGGCCGCGCAGGCACTCCGCGTCCGCCTGGCAGGGGGCGAGCAGGTTCTTCACGCAGCGGTTGCCTTCGGAGCGCTCGCAGATCGCGAAGCGGTCGCAGCACTGCGCGCCGCTGGGGCTGCAGCCGCCCGCCCCCGAGGCCACGCACGCCGGGGCGGGGGCCGGGGCGTTGTTGATGACCGTGGTGGTGGAGGTGTTGTTGGACTGGATGTTCGTGTTGTGCGTGGAGTTGTTGATGTTGTAGTGCCGGGAGTTGTCCTGGACGCCGTTCACCTGGGTCACGTTGTTCGTCTGCTGCGCGTTCACCTGGCCGGCGGCTGCGCCAGCGCCGGCGACGATGAAGGGCATCCAGGCGTTCACCACCGCGTCCGGCGTGGGGCGCGGCGGCTCGTCCGGCGGCGGCCCGGGCGGGGGCGGCGGCAGCGGCTCCGGCGGCGGCTGCACCGGGAGCACGTTCCAGGCGACCAGCCGGTCCTCGCGGAAGAGCGCCTCCAGCCCGCCGGTCTGCCCGGAGCCGTCCGGGTAGAACCAGACCTCCAGCTCGCGGCCGGGAGAGACCTCGCGGTCGAACGTCTTGGCGGGCGAGCCCCAGGTCAGCTCCACCTCCGCCTTCGGGCGCCCGTAGGCCAAGTGACCGCGGAAGACGTCCCACTGCCGCTCCAGCGGCAGCGCGCTGAAGAACTCCCGTTCTCCTTCAATCCGGTCCGCCAGCACCGCGAGCGCGTCACAGCCGATGACCGGCCGCAGCGGCTGGATCTGCTCCAGCACCCCGTCGCAGGCGTAGACGACCGTGTCCGCCACGTCGCTCTGGCGGGTGGTGGCGTAGAGCAGCGCGCGGCAGCGCTTGCCCGCGTACGTCGTGCTCCAGCTGAACTCGGGCTCGCCGTAGGCGATGTAGAGGGCCAGCTCGTCCAGACCGGAGCGCACGCGGCCGGCGCGCAGGTCCTCGGCGATGGGCGCCGGGTAGCGCGTCCAGCTCGCCGCACCGGAGAGGCGGATCCGCTGCTCCACGTTCGGCGCGGCGGGGCCCTGCAAGCTGCCGCCGCCGCGCGCGTCCCCGAACGCGGCGGCCTTGAGCGGCGCGGCCTCGTGGCCGATCCCGCAGATCGCCACCCGCACCGCCTCCGGCGCGGCTCGACGGCGGAAGCAACCGCTCAAGGCAACGAGGGTGAGGGCAGCGACGGCGGCGGTCAGTCGAGAGGTCAAGGGAGGGCTCACCGGGGGGGAGGGCAGTGGCGTGTACTAACCCCCGAGTCCAGAAGCGAGCGCACCTATCTAGCGCTGATGGTCCGGCGATGGCGACCCACGACGCCACGATCAACGTCTTCATGGCAGCATGCGTGGCCGTGAAGCGCCTGCTCCTGGGACTCCCTTGCCTCGCCTTCCAACTCGCGTGCGGCCAGCTCAACGAGGAGCAGGCCGCGTATCTGCTCGAGCAGGCTCAGCTCCAGCTCAACACGCCGGAGGCGATCGCCAACTGCGTCCACCACGCCTGGCTCTACGCGGATGAATCCACGCTCGAGCCGGGGCTGAGCGTGGGGGAGAACCGGGACCGCGTGAAGGCGCGGCTGGCGACCATCGGTCTCCCATGCAGTGAGGTGAGCGCAGTCGGCGACGGCACCGTGGTGCTGCGAACCCGCAGCGGCTGTTCGCCGGGCTTCGGTGCTGAACAAGGAGTCGTGACGAAGGATGGAGAGAGCGTGAGCCTCTCGATTTCGGCGGGGTGCCAGCTCAAGGTGACCTCCTCGCGTGACGGGCCCTACGGCCTCGAGCTCTCTACTTGGTCCGGTCCGGGAGGGCTAAACGCGCTCCCGAACGACCCAGTGACCTTCCATGGTCGGGTCCACGAGGAGCCATCTTCGTTGCGGGTCGATGGCGCGGGAGGCCGGACGATCTCAGGCCAGCTGCTTGGCTTCGTTCTGGAGGGGATCACCGTGACCGCTGGCAACTGCTCACCTCGGGGCGGGGTGCTGGTGCTGGAGCCGAGAGAGGTATCCGTTTGGGAGGGCCACAAGCGGGATGTGGAGCTGCGCGTCGACTTCGCCCAGCGCCCGCTGCAAGTCCGAATCGAGCAGTTCGTGCTGGAGACTCCGGAGCCACCGTCGAGGATGGCCTGCTTCCTTTGACTCAGTGGTAAGGCTCGACGTCGTTGGTCGGTCGCGGCGCCGAGGGCAGATGGAAGGGCGTGAAGATCCCCTCCGCGTTGTAGGCGTTCACCCCGTCCACGAGCTCGCCCATCGTAGGGCGAAGCAGGAAGTAGGTCACAGCGCCGAGCAGTGCCAACCCGGAGCCGGCGATCCCGATGCCGTAGTTCAGCGTTCCGTAGGTACAGCTCTCTGTCCAGGGAGGGGCCCTTACCTGCCGGTCCGGTAGGTAGCGCTGAAACGTGCAGTACTGCTTGGGCACCAGGAACATGCCCACCGCGCCTGCGATCAGCCCTCCAGCACCGGTATAGAGCGCGGCAAGCGAGCGCTGATGGCTGCGCAACAGCCCCTCGGCGAGAGCGTGAAAGGAGGTTCCGCGCGTGGTCACCTCGAACGCGCCGACATCTCCGCCGGACGGCCAAAGCGAGCCTGCAGCGCACCAGCGGCACTCGACCAGCAGCCTGGGGGCGAGCCTCCGGCGCGGTGGAGTCTCGGGCTCGGGAGCGGCGGTCTCCGCCGGAGTTGGCGCCGGCTCCACGACCCCTGCATCGGCGGTTGCTTCGCGATCTTGCTCAATGTCCGGCGCCGTCAAGGCGACCGCACCGCCATCGGCGGGCTCCGCTCGGTCTTGGGCGAGCGCCGCTGAGGCCCCAGCGAGAACGACCAGCAGCGGCAGGGTCCTCAAGGGACACTCTCGGCGGGGTAACTCGCCAGCAGTGCGTCCACGCGCTGAGCCAGTTGCCGGTGCGCCTGTATCAGCTGCTCGTGGCTGAGCGTTCCCGCGGCTTGCGTGAAGTAGTAGCTCCGCTGAAAGAGACGTCCTGGATCTTCCAGGAAGTGCAGCGCACGCGTGCACATGGCCCGCGCACGCAGGACGTGCTCTCGCGCGAGCTGCGTTCGCCCGCGCTGCGCGAGCGACTCGGCTGCGCGCAGCTCGGCGAGCGCGTCGTCGTAGTCACGGGCCGAGGCGTGCATGCGCTCGCCGCTGGCATCCGGTGCGAGCCGGCGCCCAGCGCTGCGTAGCTCCAGCCGCAATCCCAACGACACCCAAGCGTGAAGCGTGGGGTAGCGGGTGGCCTCGGTGAAGGCTTGGCCGTTGAGCTCGGCGGAGGTGAGCGAGTAGCGCCCGAGTCCAACGCCGAGCACCGGCCCCAGCCCCAGGTTTTCCCCCAGCGCGACCGTGGCGCCGGCACGTAGCGCGAGCAGCTCCGGGCCGCGGTAGTTCACGCTGGCCGCCGGCCGTTCGCGGTCACGCCAGGTGGTGGTCTCGAAGCCCGCCCCCACCGAGAGCCAAGGATCCAGTCGTCGCCAAGAGCTGGGGGCCAGGTACACGGTCGCCGCGGCGAGCAGCTCGACCGCGCTGCCGCCGATGGGCAGCAGCCCGACCGTGGCCGAGGTCCCGACGGCCAGTCGCTCTCCAAAGCGGTACCCGAGATCCACCGAGACGGGGAACGCTCCGCCCGGGCCCGCGACGAGCAACGGCGCGCCAACCCACGCGTCCGCCACGCCAACTGGATGGGAGTAGCTGGTGCCAACGCCAAGGTGCGCTCCTGGAAGAGGAAGGTCCGCAGCAAAGCAGCAACCGGCGAAGGCCACGCCCAGTGCAGCGACCGCGGGACTCGAGCCAGGCATTCGGCTTCGTTAGCACGCGCGCTGACGCGAACTCCAGGGTCCGCTAGCCTCCTCGACGAATGAAGCGACTGCTCACGCTGGGCGCACTCGTCCTCCACTGTGCTTGCGCCTCGCCGACCGACGAAGAGCGTGACGCCTGCACGCCGATCATCTGCGCTGCCGGCCACTGCGAGCTGGTTGGCGGCGCTCCCACCTGCGTCTGTGGTGCGCGCGAGCTGGCGCTCGGGGTGACGTGCGAGGTGCTTTCCTCGACCGGGGACGACTTCGGCGCCGAGGTAGAGGGCGCTGCGAGACTCACGCCGGGCGATGCTCCCCTTGAGGCACGGATCAATCAGAGCGACGGCCGGACCGATCGGGACGTGTTCCTGCTCACGACCCTGCCGGGACGCGTGTACGGAGTGCGCTGGCGGGAGGTCAGCCTGGCCAAGGCACGGCTCGAGCTGCTGGATGAGATAGGTGCGGTCGTAGATCAGCCGCTCGCTGTCGAGCGGGAGGGGGTGCTCACCTTCAAGGGGGGCTCAGGCTCTCGCTTGGTGCGCGTCTCACCGCTGCCTGACAACGCCATCGGTCGCTACACGCTCCAGTTGCTGGATCTCGGGGCGGATGACGCGGGAGACACCCGCGCCGAGGCGGCGCCCATCGCGCCAGGGTCCTACAGTGGGCGCTGCCAGTTCCCCAACGACGTGGACTGGCTAGCCCTGAGCGCCGCTGCGCGCCACGTCTACCAGGTGGTGATGGTCACGACCGACCAGCCGATCAACGTCCAGCTCCGCGATGCGATGGGTCAAGCGCTCAACCCGATCGATCTGATCTGGCGCGCAGACGAGGCCACGACGTTCTACGTGGAGGTGACGCCGTGGACCCGAGCGCTCTCCAGCTACACGCTGGTGCTGGCGGACCTGGGAGAGGACGACGCACCGGAGCTGCCTCCATCCTCGAGACCGGTATTGGCGAACGGTGTGCCCATCTCCGGCTTCTTCGAGGTGCCGTACGACGTCGACATTCTCGGGTTCGACGCCGTCGCTGATCACATCTACCGGACCACGGGTCAGAACGGGTTTTTTGGCAACCTCGCTCCCGATGGGACCGCGTTGACGTCCAGCTTCCGCGCGGCGACGTCAGGCCGGCACTTCGTTCGGGGGTGGGGTCCAAGAGGCCCCTATCAGGTGGTGGTCGATGACCGTGGTCCGGATGCTCACGGGGACACCGCGATGGACGCGTTCCCGCTTCTATTCGGCGTCGCCGTGAGCGGCGCGGTCGAGCCGTCGGCGGACCGCGACTTCTTCTCCTTCCCGGCTTTGCCGGATCACGCGTACCGCATCGAGCAGAGCGGGACCGGTGGCAATCGGACCCTCGTTTTGCTGGTCGACCCAGCGAATGGCGGAATCTTCAGCGGAAAGCTGCTCTTCAAGCGCGGGCTCTCGGGGCTTCAGCCGCTCGAGGTGAAGCAGGACTCCACCTATCCGGAGCCCCAGTACGGCGACTACACCCTGAGGGTCGACGACCTGGGAGCCGACGACCACGGGGATACGCCCGCGACCGCCACCCCGTTAACGTTGGGAGCGACGGGGACGGGACGCCTCGAGACCTACGACGACAGGGACTGCTTCGCCGTCGAGCTCTCCGCGGCGACCCGGTACACCCTCACCGGCACACCGAATGTTCCGGCCGTCAGCTTCATCCGCCGGATCTACGACCCCGCGGGGACGCACATCTTCGCGGGGTTCGCCACGCAGAGCTTCAACACGGGGGCCGTCGCAGGAACGCACGCCCTCTGCGTCGAGACGCTCGCGCAATTCCAGAACCCACCCACCTACGAAGTTGGGCTGCGCTGACGCAGCGCCAGTTGGCCGCGGTTGAAACTGACTGCCGCGAGCGCCGGAACGCGCACGGACGGGTGTCCGGGTCAGCGCTCGTTCGGGAAGGGGGCGACGTGCAGCTGGACCGGTGCGACGTAGAGCTCCGGCGTCTCCCCTGGCGCCGCGCGCCGGAGCGCAACGACGCTGGCCTGGGTCGAGGCCGTGTACGTCTGCAGGCTCACGCAGGCGCGGTCGCTCGCGGGGCCCGGCACCAGGTACTCGCCGCGGTTCCGCAGCACGTCTCGGCACAGCAGGTTGCAGCCTGCGCCGGGCGCGAGCCTGCACTGGAGCCGGCCGCCCAGCAGTGAGGTCCCGGTGCTGGACGCGAAGCTGGTGGTGAGCCAGCCCTCCCGCCCGCACGTCTCCAGGCCGTTCGGCGTTAGCGCCACGATGCTGTAGCCACCGGTGATGGGCTGCGAGGGCGGAGGCGGCAGCTCGCAAGGGCCGAACGACGGATGGTTGACCGTGCACTTCCCCTGCTCGCAACGCGCGCCGGCCACATCGGCCATGCTGCCTGGAGACCAGCTTCCGCTCGCGGGGCTGAAGCAGCGCGCCGCTGTCCCCTCACCCTGGCGGACGCAGACCGCGTCCCCCAAGCGCGACCAGAAGACCGCCGGGGTCTCCGCCTCGTTTGGGAAGACGCGCTCCGGCGCTCCCAGCAGCGCGCCGATCCGCTTCCACGGCCCTACCGTCACCGTCTGGAGGTCTTTTGACTCCAGCGCCTCGAGCGCCCGCTGGCAGGAGGGCAGCTGGGTCTCGCAGGAGGCGAGCTCCGCGCGCGCGCCGTCTGCATCGCCCGCCTCCAGCAGGAGCGCTGCGTGGAGCCTCCGGGTCACCCGCGTCACCGTCGCCTGGGCGACCTCTCCTCCCGTGGAGAAGTGGCCGGCCGTTCGGGCGTAGGTCTCGAGCGTCGCCCACGCGGCGCGGACGTCCGGCGCGTCCGCCAGGGCGTTGAGCTTCGCGAGGTCCGCCCTCGACACCTCGAGCCGGCGCGCGTCCCGGGGTGTCAGGTCCAGCGGCGCCTCGCGCGCGCTCGGTCCCCGCACGTGAACGCCCGCGGAGTCGCAGGAGACGTTGAAGGGTTGCTCGAGCCGCCAGGAGAGCTTCACCTGCTCCCCGGAGAGCCCCTTCACCCGGGCCTCCATCCACTCGCCGCGCCGCTCGTGCTCCAGCGTCCCCGCAAGCAGCGCGGGACACGGCGCGCTGGGCGCCGGGGTGGAGGCGAGCAGGAGGAGCAGCAGCGGGGAGATCATGGCGCCTCCCTGGGGCGGTAGGTGACCGGCGCGAGCCACAGCTCCCACTCGCTTCCGCGCTCGAGGAGGCGGCCATCGCCCATGCGCGAGGTGTCGTAGACGGGAGCCTTCTCCCGTGTCAGCACCGCGAGCCAGGTGGCGGAGGGAGACGCGAGCAGGCCGCTCGAGGCCCCTTCCGTAGAGTGACGAGGGACTTCCAGGTTGAGCTCGTTTCGCGCGCCCGCTAGCCGCCAGGCGCTCGCAGCGCCCAGCCCCACGTCCGGGGGCAACACGCGTGACGCGCTGGTCCCAGGGAGCACGCTCGCGAGCGCGGAGGGCGCCACCGCAGATGCCCCAGCAGCGGTGACCCACGTCAACGCCCCGCCCTTCGCGTGGACCAGCAGGCCGTCGTTCGCGATCGCCAACACGGTGTGCTCGACGTCCGCGGACGCCTCCACCTTCGTGCCGCACAGCCCCAGGGAGGAGCCGCCCACCCTCTCGATCCCGCGCACCACGCCGCGCGGCTCGGGAGGCCCCCATTTCGCCGAAGCAGGTGCGTAGCAGCGCACCTGGGAGCCGGAGGCGTTCTGCGCCACGCACAAGGTGTCCCTGCGCCAGAAGACCCGGACCGAGCAGCCCTCGAACGGCGTCTCCGCCGTGTCGTTCCAGGGCAGCTTGCCAATCCGCTTCCACCCGCCAACCACGATGCCCGGGTTCAGCTGGGCGTCCAGGGTGCGCAGCTGCTCCGCGCACGCGGGGGTGCGGCACACCGAGAGCTCGGTGTGAAGCCGGTCCCACTGTGCGGTGCGGCGCAGCAGCGCGAGCTTCGCCTCGAAGAGCGCCGCCCGGAACGCCGCGACGCCCGGTTCATCCCCTCGCACCTTGTGAAGCAGCGTGGCGAGCTGCTCCAGCTCCCGCAGGCCCGCGGCGCCCTCCGCCGTCTCGGCCAGGCGGGTGAGGTCGGGCACCGACTCGAGTGAGAGCGTGAGCCGCTGGGCCTCCGGGAGGTACCGGAAGGTCAGCGTCGACGCCCGGGAGGCGCCTGGCTGGAACGCGCGCAGCACCCCCGGGTCGCACTCCAGCTCCCAGGCGCCGTCCAGCTCGAGGTTTTCGACGAAGAAGCGACGCTGCGGGAGCTCGGCCGAGCGCGCCAGCCTACCTCCGGGGCGGAACGAGCATGGCGCCACGGTGACGACCTCCCGCGAAGGGGCCGTCCCGGCCAGAAGGATCAAGAGGTGTGCGGCGATCAAGCTCATGAATGCTCCCTGGACAGGCTCGGGGCCGCATCGACGCACCTGCGCGTCCGCCATTCAGCCGCGGTGAGCCTACGCAGCCGCGAGCCCCGTGGGCGCCGAAGCGCGCCGCTCCCGTGCAACTGCCCGAGAGCCTTGGGCCCGGGCGGTGGCACCCAAGCTGCTTTGACCTCCCGCACCTCCTTTCTCCACCGGAGAGGTCACCGCCCATGCCCCAACGTCTTCAGCGCGCGCTCGCGTGCGTCGCGCTCGTGTCTGCTGTCGTCCCCACCGCCGCCCTCGCGGGCGTGCTCGTCCCCAAGGAGCCGGGCCAGCGCCCGCTCGAGGTCCGCAAGCAGTCCCTGCGCGTGGAGGTGAAGGACCAGGTCCTGCGCGCCACGCTGGACGAGGTCTTCGAGAACCTCGGGGAGCAGCCGGTGGAGGCCATCTACACGCTGCCGCTCCCGGAAGGCGGCGCCGTCTCCGGCTTCGCCACGTGGGTGGACGGCAAGCGGGTGGAGTCCCGCATCCAGGAGAAAAAGCAGGCGGAGAAGACGTACGAGGACGCCAAGGCGCAGCAGCAGGCGCCCGCCCTGCTCGAGAAGGCCGAGCCTGGCCTCTTCCGCACGCGGGTGGACGGCATCTCCCCGCACGGGACCAAGCGGGTGGAGGCGTCGTTCGCGCAGATCCTCCCGTACGACTCCGGCGTGGTGACGCTGCGGCTGCCCATCGCCGTGAACGGCGCGGGCGGCGAGCAGCCGGTGGGGGACTTCAAGCTCTCCATCGACGTGAAGGACCAGAAGAAGATCTCCTCCCTGGACGTGAGCTCGCACGCCGCCGCCAAGGTGGAGCGCGTGGGCCCGGGAGCGTTCCGCGTCACGCTCGAGGGCAAGGGCGTGCTGCCCGGTAGGGAGCTGGTGCTCTCGTACAAGACGGAGAGCTCGCGGCTGGGGCTCTCCTTCGTGCCCTACAAGCCGGACGGCGAGGCGGAGGGCTACTTCCTGCTGCTCGCCTCGCCGCAGGAGCTGACCACCGCCGCGGACATCGTCCAGAAGGACGTGGTCTTCGTGTTCGACACCTCCGGCTCCATGGACGGCGAGAAGATTGCGCAGGCGCGCGAGGCGCTGCGCCGCTGCCTCTCCTTCCTCAACCGCGAGGACCGCTTCGGGATCGTCGCCTTCAGCGACGCGATGAACCCCTTCCGCGCCGCCCTGCTGCCGGCGAGCGAGGAGAACATCAAGGAGGGGATCTCCTTCGCCAACGGCCTGCGCGCGGGCGGCGGCACCAACATCTCCGGCGCGCTGCTCTCTGGCCTGAAGATGCTCGAGGGCGGCGAACGCCCCCGCGTGCTGGTCTTCATGACGGATGGGCTGCCCTCGGCGGGCGTCACCTCGGTGCAGGACATCTCCACGCTGGTGAAGCAGAAGAACCAGGGCGTGGCCCGCATCTTCCCCTTCGGCGTGGGGCAGGACGTGAACCGCACGTTCCTCGAGCAGCTGGGCCGGGAGAACCGCGGCGCGCACGACTTCGTGGATGCGGGCCAGTCCATCGAGGCGGTGGTGGGCAGCTTCTACTCGAAGATCTCCAAGCCGGTGCTCAGCGATCTCGCCTTCGACTTCGGCGCGGTGACGCCGGTGATGCAGTACCCGGACGTGCTGCCGGACCTCTACAAGGGCTCGCAGTTGGTGGTGGTGGGGCGCTACCGCGGCAGCGGCGCGGTGAAGGCCAAGCTCACCGGCATGCTCAACGGGAAGAAGCACGAGATTCCCTTCGAGGCCACCTTCCCCAAGGAGGAGTCGCAGAACACCTTCGTGGCGCGGCTCTGGGCGCAGCGCCGGATCGACTTCCTGCTCGCGCAGTCCCGCCTCACCGGTGAGCGCGAGGAGGCGCGCGCCGAGGTCATCGCCCTCTCCGAGCAGTTCCAGATCCTGACGCCCTACACCTCGCTGGTGGCGGTGAAGCCCACCGCGGTGGCCTCCATCTCCCCGCAGCGGGTGAAGCCGGGTGACCCGATCATCCACGTGCGCGCGCCGCAGGACGCCCGCGCCGTCACGGTGCGGCTGCCCTTCGGCGAGACCAAGCGCGCGCGCTGGGACGACGAGGTGGGCGCGTGGGCGGTGCGCTTCCTCGTCCCGCCGGGCACCGCGGACGGCAGCTACCCCATCTCGGTGGAGGTGGAGCAGGCGGACGGCCGCAAGGAGACGCTGGCCCTGCGCGTCTCCATCGACACCCACGCCCCGGCGCTGGCGGTGTCCCTGCCGAAGACGCGCCCGGGCGCGCTGCTCACCCTCTCCGCACAGGCAGTGGTGGCCCCGGGCGAGGTGTTCCGCGCCGTGGCCTTCCGCGAGGACCGCTACGAGGCGGTGAAGGCGCTCTTCGACGTCCGCCGCGTCACTGCCCGCCTCTGGGACGGGCGCGAGGTGGCCCTGAAGCTCGCCCCGGGCGGCCTGGGCTTCAAGGGCCAGGCGGAGCTCAACTCCTCGCTCGCGCCGGGGCTCTACCCGGTCGTCATCACCGCGCAGGACTTCGCCGGCAACACCTCGCGCAGCGAGGCGCAGCTGGAGGTGGTGGCGCCGTGAGGAAGTGGGTGGCGCTCTGCTTCGCGGTGGCCGGGCTGGGTACGTGCTTCGTGGCCAAGGACGCGCTGGCGGGGACGAAGACGGTGAACAGCGCGCTGAGGCTGGCGGCGGCGTGGCTGGAGCGTGGGCAGCGGACGCCGCGGCCGACGTTGAAGGAGCCCTCCCGCCGCTCGCTCTCGCGCGGCGGCGGAGGCGAGGTGGCGGTGCGCCGGCGCGTGGCGAAGGTGGTGGAGGAGCGGAAGCTCCCAGTGGACAGCCCGGTGGTGGCGCTCGCGGAGCTGGATGGCTCGCTGTGGCTGGGCACCTTCGACGAAGGACTCTTCCGGGACGAGGCCAAGGTCCCGGACGTGGACGAGCGGGTGAACGACCTCACCGCGGATGGCGCCAACCGCCGCCTCTTCGTGGCCACCAACGGCGGCGCGTACGAGGTGACCGCCACGACGGCGGGCCCTGGCAGCGCGGTGCGGCGGCTCTCCCGCGGCGCCTTCACCGCCACCGCGCTCTGGCGGGGCGAGGCGTGGTTCACCTCGAGGCAGGGGGTGAGCGTGCTCACGCCCGCGGGCTTGTGGACGCGCGGCCCGGCGCAGGGGATGGGCGCGGACGCGCCGGCGGCGCTCGCGGACTGCGGCGCGCAGCTGTGCGTGGGCGCGGTGGACGGGCTGTGGCTCTACGACGGCGAGCGCGCCGTTCACCGCTCCAGCGCGGATGACACGCTGCCGTCCGACTGGGTGACCGCGGTGGCCTACGCCGACGGCACCACCTGGGCCGGCACCTTCGACGCGGGCCTGGCGCGCGTGGGCGTGCGCCGCTACGCGCCGGAGGACGGGCTGCCGGAAGGCCGCGTCCAGCCGCACGGCCTGGCGGTGAGCGGCGGCTTCGCGGTGGCGGCCACGCCGCTGGGGCTCTTGCTCGTCTCGGAGACGGAGGAGGTCTCGCTGGTGGTGGAGGGGCTGCCCGCGCGCGAGCTCACCTCCGTCCTCCCGTCCGCGTATGGCGGCGTCTGGGTGGGCTACCGCGGCGGCGCGAGCCGGATCGTCTGGTTTGAGGAGGAGCGGTCATGAAGCAAGAAGAGGAGTCCGCCGCCGCTCACCCCGAGCGAAGTCGAGGGGCGCGCAGGCTCGGCGCTCCCGACCGGAGCCGGGGGACGCGCATTCTTCGCCTCACCCGCAGGCTCTCGGTCGAGCTCGCGCTGCTCGCGCTCGGCGCTGCCTGCGCAGCGAAGCTGGGCGCCTCTGTCTGGGCGCTGGCGGCCGGTGCGTGGACGCTCGCGGCCTGCGCGGCCGGCGTGGCGGTGCTGCACCGGCGCGGCGAGCTGCGCCTGGCGTGGGACTGCCCGCGGCTGGATCGCCTCCAGCTGCGCGTGGAGTCCAACGACCTTCCCTGGGCCGCGCTCCGCTCGGCGGACTCGGTGCTGGAGGCGCTGGATGCCGGCGGGGCTCGCCGCGCCGGCTTCTACGTGGGCGCGAAGAGCGAGCTGCTCAAGGCGGCGAGCCGGGTGGTGGACGCGCACCGCCTCTCCGCCCGGGCGCGCGCCGCGCTGATCGGCGCGCCGGAGGGGGAGGGGCGCCGCCGCCTCGAGCACCAGGCACAGCGCGCCGACGCGGAGCTCCTCTCCCTCACCACGCTCCTGCGCGAGCTGCGCGCGCGGATGCTCGCGGCCTCCGCCCCTGTCGCGTCCGTGGAAGACCCCACCGCCTCGCTCGAGGCGCTGGCCCGGCGCACGGACGCGCTCAGCCAGGCCGTGGAGGAGCTGGACACAACTTCCTCTCACCGCGGCGCCCTGCGCGCCTGAAGGAGCCACCCCATGTTCAGCCGCCACCGCCTGCTTCGCGTCTTCCAGCTCTGCTGCGCCATCGCCGCCGCGCTGCTGGCCTTCTTCGGTCCGGCGCCTTCGCGCGCTGTCGCCTCGCAGCGCTACCAGTCCTTCACCTTGAGCGTGGTGGGGGAGCGCGAGCGGGGGGACGGCAGCTGGGAGGGCGTGGATCTCCTCTCCTCGCCAGACCAGTCCGTGGAGCGCGCGCAGCTGCAGCTCCGGGTGCTGCGCCCCAGCCGCGTCTACGTGGACGTGCTCGAGGAGGGCGGACCGCGCCGCCTCTATCCCGGCGTGCACGAGCCCAACGTCCTGCGCCCCGGCGCGCTCTACACGCTGCCGGGCCCCACCGCGTTCTACGAGGTCCGCGGCCAGCCCACCCTCCGGGTGACGCTGCAGCCGCTCGACGATGCCGCCGCGCCGCCGGAGCCGGCCGTGCGCGTGGGTGGCAGCGCCACGGTGACGGGCGTCCTCACGGACGGCGCGGAGGTGGAGGTGACCGAGGTCCCCTTCACCGGGCCGTAGCGTCCCTGAGCCCCGCGCTACTCGAACCCCCCATCGGAGGGTGCGGAGCGCCGGTACTCGTCTTCGTACCGGCGGCAATCGCCCTCGACGATGATCGCCAGCGCGAGCAGGAAGGCCGCGAGCAGGACCAGGAAGCCCTTCCTCCGGCGAGCCGGCGGGTCCGCCACGCCGAGCCGGGCGAGCGCCTCCTTCGCCGGCAGCGCGCGCAGGTCCGCCTCCGGACGCAGCTGCGCGAGCCGGGCGAGGAAGAGCTGAACCTGCAAGGCCTCGCGAGGCACGGGGATGAGCAGGGATTGCCGCGCGGCGCCGCTCCGCCACCCGACCACGAGCTCGGCGTCGGCCTCGGTCGCGCTCGCGCGGCCGTCCGCCGGAGCGGTGCGGGGCAGCACGGTGAAGCCGATCAGCTCCGCGAGCGGGATCGCCACCGGCGCGTCGCCGCCGAGCCGGACGGTGAACGTCTCTGAATCGAGCCCGAGCGAGCAGCCCGGCCAGCTGGCTTCCATGCCTCGCGCATCCCACGTCGCGCAGCGGCGAACAAGCGGAGAGGCAGGAGTCGAGCGCACCTACCCCGGCGAGGGCGTGAAAGGCCACGCCAAGGGCACCCCGAGCGTCAGCACCGCGAGCATGAGGCCCGTAAGCGGCCCCCCGACCCGCAGAAAGTCCGAGAAGCGGTAGTGGCCCGGCCCATAGACGAGCGCCGCGGAGGGCTCCAGGGGGGTGAGGAAGGTGCACGAGGCCGCGAGGCAGATGCCGATCGCGAACGTCCGCGGATCGAAGTTCATCTCCATCGCCGCGTGGATCCCCACCGGGAGCATGATCAGCGCCGCTGCCTGGTTGCTCATGGGGATGGAGAGCGCGACGGTCGCGAGCATCAGCCCGACGAGCACCCCCCTTGGCCCCAGGGCACCCGCGAGCGGGAGGATCCCCTTGGCCAGAAATTCGCCGGCTCCGCTCTGCTCCATCGCCTGGCCGAGCGTCAGCAGCGCGCCAATCATGATCACCACGCGCCAGTTGACCCGAAACGCCGTCCTCGTGGGCGCGCACCCCGTCGCGATCATCGCCAGCATTCCGGTCAACCCCGCGATCGCGGGGGAGGTCACTCGGGTTCCGGCGACGACGATGGTCGCCGCGAAGATGACCACCGCGAGCGCGGCCCGGCGATACCGGGGCCGTTCGTACTCGACGGTCCCAAGGACGGTGACGTCGTGCTCGTGGGCGAGCTCTCGAAGCCCGCGCTCGGGACCGCTCACCAGGAGCACGTCCCCTGCGGCAAGCGGGACGTCCCTCACCGCGCGCCCCTCGGTCACCGGTCCTGGCACTCGCTCGTCGTGGTGGCCGCCCCGCAACATCGGGTGGCGATGAATGCCGAGCACCAGGACCCCGTAGCGGTCGGCGATGCGGAGGTCGCGCACCGACCTGCCGAGCAGACCCGAGGTGGGCGGCAGGGAGACCTCGACCAGGGTGAGCGCCTTCACCTGCGCCGAGGCGTACCGGAGGTCAGCGCGCAGCCCCAGGCTGCGCAGGTCCTTCACCCGGAGGAGGTCCTCAACGCTGCCGGAGATGACCAGGTGGTCCTCTTCGGAGAGCACCATCTCGGGGTGCGGAGCCAGGGTGTCACCGGAGCGCAGGACGCCGCGGACTGGAATGCCGAGCCCCTCCGTCAAGTAGCCGAGCTCCCTGCCCGCCAACCGAGACCGAGGGGTGAGGACCGCCTCGGTCAGGTACGCGCGCTGGACGAGCGACGGGTGCTCGCCCCCTTCCTCGCGCGAAGGGAGCAGGCGGCGCGCGAAGAGCAACGTCGCCGCCATCCCGATGACCGCGAGCGGGATGCCGAGCCGAGCGAGCTCGAGAAAACCGAGCCCGCGCAGCCCCGCGCCCTCCATGGCGGCGCTGACCACGAGGTTGGTGGAGGTGCCGAACAACGTGATGGTGCCACCCAACATCGAGCTGAACGCCAGCGGCATCAGGAGCTTGGTCGTGGACACCTTCGCCTGTGCAGCGGAGGCGACCGCGATCGGGAGAAAGGCCGCGGTCACCGCCGTGTTGGACGCCACCGACGAGAACGCGCACACCGCGATGAGCAGCATCGCCACGAAGAGGTTCGGACCGATCCGGGCGAAGACCAGCATCCGGCGCCCGACCAGCTGCATCACCCCCGTGGCGCGGAGCCCCTCCGTGAGTGCCAGCAGCGCGAAGATGAAGATGGCGGTTTCGCTCGAGAAGCCGGCGAGCGCCTGCTGCGGCGCCACCAAGCCGGTGAACACCAGCAGCACCACGATGGTCAGCGAGCTGACCTCGATGGGGATCCGCTCCGTGGAGAGCAGCGCGATGGCGATGACCACCATGCCCAACGCCAACGCGATCGTCATGGGCCGCTCCCCGGTGGCGCAATGGCCCCTGTCCCGAAGAGATGCGGACGACCGACCAAACCGCAAGGCGACGGTCGCCACCTCGCCCGTGTGCCGGGGCAGCGTCCCGTCGGCGAACAAGCGGAGAGCAGAGGAGTCGAACCTCCAGCCCGCGAAGGCTGAAGCGGGGTAGCAGACCGCCCGCGCACCACTGCGCATGCTCTCCAGGTAACTCGAGCGGAGGGAGTAGGAGTCGAACCCGACCGTTTCCGGCAGCCCGCTTTTCGAGAGCGGTGTCGCGCCTCCGCGACCTCTCCCTCCAGGTGAACGTCACGCCCCGCAGCAATCGGGGGCGGCGTTCAGCGACTGGAGTAGGCGGAGTCCAGGAACATGCCGCTCAGCGACGGAGGGCTCGCCGCGAGCCTGACAGGGATTTCTTCGGGTGGGGGCGAGCTCGGTGCCGCCCCTCGACTACGCGCCTGCGGCGCTACGCTCGGGGTGAGCGGGGGACACCTCCGCGGCAAAGCGGCGCAGGAGCTGCACGAACAGCTTCGGCTTCTCCATGTGGATGACGTGGCCGCCGCGCACGCGGAAGTACTCGAGCTGCGGCACGCGGGCGCGGACCTGCGCCACCTGCTCGTCGTTGATGGCGCCGACCAGGCCGAGCCGCTCGTGGGTGAACCAGTCCGCGTGCAGCAGCAGGGCAGGGCAGCGCACCCGGGAGAGCGCCTCGCCGTGGTCGAAGTCGCACGCCGAGCCATCCGCGAACGCGGCGGTGAAGCCCACGTCGTACTCGCTGAGGCTCTTCACCCAGACGCGCAGCTGGAAGGGGAGCCAGCCCAACTCCACCGGCTCGCCGGGGTGCTTGCGCTGCCGGTACGCCACTGCTGCCCCGAGCACGCCCGCGAGCAGCCGCGGGAACTTCATCACGCGTTGCCCGCGCTCCACGGGGATCTCGAAGCCCTCGAAGAACTTCCGGAAGTCGCGCGTGGGCTGCAGCGTGGCGGCCACGTGGGTGAAGAGCTTGTGCGCCCAGTTGTGGTCGCGCATCCACGGCCACTCGCTGGCGAAGAGCGGCGGGTCCTCGGGGACGATCCCGCTCACGTGCTCCGGCGCGTTGGCCGCGAGCCAGACGGCGATGACGCCGCCGGACGAGTTGCCGGAGACGATCGCCGGCCGCTTCACCACCCCGCGCAGCAGCGCCGCCACGTCCCGGCTCATGGCGCTGAACGTGTACTTGCCGGGCGTGTGCGAAGACCTCCCGTGGCCGCGCACGTCCACCGCGAAGACCTCGAAGTGCGGCGCCAGCAGCGGCAGCACCCGCCCGTAGCTCTGCCACGGCATGGACTGTCCGGGGATGAGCACCAGCGGCGGCCCATTGGCGGGGCCGCGCACGTAGTTGAGGGAGAGCTCGCCGGTGTCGAACTGCGACTCGACGAAGCCGGCCGGGAGCAAACTCATACCGAGAGTCTACCGGCGCGGGCGCGCACGGGCGCTGTGAGGCCCGGAGGGACAGAGTGGGTTCAGCCCCAGGCCCTCCAGCGCCCGTCCTCGCGCCTACACCCGATTGTGGCTTCGCCGTCCGCGGGAAAGTCGCTAGAACCGTGAGCGCTTGCACCCGAGCGCGAGTACCCACGTGCTGAGCCGGCGGCTCCTCCTGGTGACGGGGAAGGGCGGCGTGGGGCGCACCACGGTCTCGGCGGCGCTGGCGCTCGCGGGGCAGCAGGCCGGCAAGCGCGTGCTGCTCCTGGAGATCTCCGGCGAGACGCGCGACTACTCCCCGCTGGCGCGCCTCTTCGGCAGGGACCAGCTCCCGGAGCACATGGCCGAGATCTCCCCCGGCATCGACGGCGCGCAGCTCTTGCCCTTGATGGGCATGGAGCTCTTCGTCCACTCCGTGCTGAAGGTGGGGGCGATCGCACGGGCGGCGGCGTCCTCCACCGCGCTGCGCCGCCTGCTCGACGCGGCGCCGTCCTTCCGCGAGATGGGGCTCTTCTACCACCTGCTCACCTTCCTCCGCGGCCCGCACGGGCTGCTGGTGGTGGACATGCCGGCCACCGGCCACACGCTGGCGCTCACGGGCCTGCCCAAGGTGCTCCGCCGCGTCTTCCCCAAGGGGCCGATCCAGGTCGCCCTCAAGGAGGGGCAGGACTATCTGCACGATCCGAAGGTGACCGGCGCGTACGCGGTGGCGCTCCCCGAGACGCTGGTGGTGACGGAGACGCTGGAGCTGCTCGAGCAGCTGACGGCGCAGGAGATCCCCGTCGGCGGCATCCTCCTCAACAAGGTGCTGCGCAACGCCTTCACGCCCGAAGAGCACCAGGCCCTCACCGAGCTGACGGCGCGCCACCCCATCCTCGGCGCGGACAAGCTGCAGCAGATGGCGCAGGCGGAGGAGGCGGTGCAGCGGTTGCACCGCTCCACCTCGGCGCTGGTGGCGGCGCTCCCGGTGCGCGAGGAGGAGGGGCGTCCGCTGGCGCAGGCGCTGGCGGAGCTGTTGCTGCGCCCGGCGTTGGTGGGAGGCGCTTCGTGACCGCCCTCCCGGAGAGCGAGCGCACCGTCCGCGCCCTGCTCGCAGAGAAGAAGGTGATCGTCTGCTGCGGCGCGGGCGGGGTGGGGAAGACCACCACGGCGGCCGCGCTCGGCATCGCCGGCGCTCGGCTGGGGCGGCGGGTGCTCGTCCTCACCGTGGACCCTTCGCTCCGGCTGGCGGAGGCGCTGGGCGTGGCGCGCAACCCACCCAAGCCGGTGCCGCTCTCCGCCGAGCACAGGGCGCAGGCGCAGATCTCCGGCAGCGGCTCGCTGGAAGTGTGGATGTTGGACGCCAAGGCGGTGGCGGAGTCCACCGTGCGCCGCCTCTCGTCCGACGAGGCCACGCTGCAGAAGGTGCTCAGCAACCGGCTCTACCAGGAGGTGACGAGCATCGTCGCCGGCATGCACGAGTACGCGGCGATGGCGGCGCTGCACCGCTTCCTCTCGGAGGGCCGGTACGATCTCGTCGTCCTCGACACGCCGCCCTCGCGCAACGCGCTCGACTTCCTCGAGGCGCCCGGCCGCGTGGCGCAGTTCCTGGAAGGGCGCATCTTCAAGCTCTTCGTCGCCAAGGAGGGCGGCTTCTTCCGCCGCGCCAGCACCAAGCTGGTCTCCAGCGTGCTCCCGCGCGTGCTCGGCGAGGACTTCGCGGCGGAGCTCACCGTCTTCCTGGGCTCCTTCTCCGGGCTCTTCTCCGCGGTGAGCTCCGAGCTCTCCGCCATGCGCAAGATGCTCAGCCAGCCGGACGTGGCGTTCCTGCTCGTCACCTCGCCGGCGGAGGCCGCGGTCACCGAGGCCCACTTCTTCCAGGACAAGATGCGCCAGCTCAACCTCCCGCTGGCGGGCTTCGTGCTCAACCGCGCCACCAGCGCGGACGGGAAGACCTTCCCCACCGACTTCCAGGTTCCCCCGGACGCCTCGCCACACCTCGCCTCGGCGCTGGAGAAGCTCAAGCCGCTGGCGCGCCTGGAGACGCTGCAGGCGGTGCGGGACCAGGGGTTGCTCGCGGAGCTGGCGCTGCGCGTGGGCGAGCACGGCTTCGCCATGGGCATCCCCGCGCTCTACGCCACCGGCGAGCCGTTGCTCACGCTCACCGCGGTGGCGGACCGGCTCTTGAGCGAGCGCCGCAGCGGCCCGCGCCTCACGACGTGAGCGCGGGGCTCGGCTCGTCCCCGGCCGGCTCGGCGCCGGCACCCTGGAGCCGCAGCAGCTCGCCGCGCGTCACCTCTGCCAGCTCCCGGTAGACGCGCGCGAGCACGCGGTCCCGGTTCGCTGCCAGCCGCAGCGGCCGCCGGACATCCCAGCCCTCCACCGGCACCTCCACCAGGCGCCCCTCGCACAGGTGCGTATAGGCGGCGATGACGGGGCCGAACACCAGCTGCCCGGTCCGCTCGGACAGCTCCAGCCCCACGCCCAGCGTCTGCGCCTGGTGCCCCGGCTTGCGCTCGTGCACCGGCAGCGGGCAATCGTCCGCGAGCACCGGCCGCGGGTGCGCGTGGCTGATCGGCATCACGAACGGCTCCTCGCGGATCCGCTCCACCGGCACCGGCCCGGGCCCGAGCCGGCGCGCGGTGGCCGGCGGGGCGAAGAGCGCCAGCCGCAGCTGGCCGATCTGCAGGCTCTCCCAGCTCGCCGGCAGCGCGGCGTCCGAGAGCAGGAAGAAGAGGTCGAACTCCGCGTCCGTCGCCGTCGCCAATATCTCCCCAAACGGCAGCTCCAGCCCGCGCACCCTTACCTTGGGCAGCGCCGCGGCGATCGCCGGCACGAAGCGCTGGACCAGGTACGACGGCGCGGCGAGCGTGACCGGCCGCTCCTCGTCGAGCGCGCTCTGCCGCAGGAGCCGCAGGCGGCTGACGATCTGCTCGAACTCCTGCGCCAGCGCGCGGCCGTGCTCGGTGATCCGCACGCTGCGCGGCCCGCGGGCGAGCAGCGGCGCCGCGAGCTGGGCCTCGAGCCGGGAGATCGCCTTGCTCACCTGGGACGGCGTCACCCCCACCTGCCTCGCGGCGGACGTCATCGAGCCGCCGCGGACCACCGCGAGGTACGTGATGAGGTCCGCGATCCTCAGCTCCGCGAGCGGGTCCTGGGTCTTCATGGGCCCCCCTCCCGTACCTAGTTTTCGGGCCAAGTGCCTGTTCTGGCGGGGAAATCCCCCTTGCCCCCGGCCTCGCGCAACGATCTGAGAATCTGGGGTCAAGGAGGGATGGAGCGGGGCGCGGCGAGCGGGGCTTCACGCCGCGCAACCTGCCGGGAACAGGGCCGACAATCGCTCCATGGCTCTGCGACTCTCGTTGATTGACCCGGCCCGCGCGCACCTCGATGAGACGGTGAACGGCGCGGATCCGAACAAGGACAGCCGCGTGACCAGCGCGGAGCTCAGCACGGCCCTGCGCGGCGAGACGCCGGAGGCCAAGTCCGCGCTCTTCTCCGCGTGGCGGGACGGCTACGAGATTGGCCACCGCTCCCCCTCGCGCACCCGCGTGCGTGAGCAGCTCGCCGCGGCCGCGGAGGCGCTCAAGGCCGGGGACACCAACCACAGCGGCGTCCTCTCCAAGGCGGAGCTGGAGAAGATCGACTCGGAGACGGCGCAGCGGCTCGCGTTCTACGCGGCGGTGCCGCAGGACCAGGTCACCCCTGCGCAGGTGGGCGCGGCGCTCAAGGCCGCGCTCGGCGTGGAGCTGACCCCGGAGATTCTGAAGACCCGCACCGTGAACGGCGCGCCGCACGTGGAGATCCGCGCCAGCAACGGCGCCGCGGAGCTCGCGCTGGCCAAGTCAGGCACCGGCTGGCGGATCGACTCCGCCCACTTCACCGAGTCGCCCACGGTGGTGGACCCGGAGCTCAAGGACAGCTTCGAGCGCCAGCTCCACGACGACTTCGGCTTCGTCGACCCGGAGGTGAAGGCGGTGGGCCACGGGCCGGGCACCGGCGGCATTACCCGCTGGCAGCTGCAAGTGGAGAGCGGCAAGCCCAGCGCGCGCAAGACGGAGGCGGTGCAGCTCGAGTACGGCAGCAGCGGCACCGCCAAGCTCGGCACCTTCCAGTACAACGCGGACTCCGCGCAGGAGCAGGCGCTGCAGCTGGCCACCGAGGCCACGCTGGAGCTCACCCGCCAGGCTGGCGGAGACGAGCTCGCCCAGCTGGAGGTCTTCCTCAAGCGGGACAAGCTCCAGCCTTCGGACGCGGAGAGCATCGCGCTCGCGGACTCGCCGATCGGCTTCGAGCCTTCGCACGAGGTGCAGTTCCAGGTGCCGCCGCTGTGGGGCGACAACGTGGGCTACGCCACGTTCGACAAGAAGACCGGGGCGGGCAGGGCGGACACCTTCAACTGATTGGCCACCGTTCACCCCGGGGTGAACGGGGCTACGCGAGCGGCAGCGCCTCCAGCCCACGCACGGACATGGCCTTGCGCCAGCGCAGCGCGCGCCGCTCTCCGCGCAGCGCCAGCGCGGGGAAGCGGCGCAGCACGCCGAGCAGCGCGGCCTTCGCCTCCATCCGGGCCAGCGGCGCGCCCACGCAGTAGTGCGCCCCGAAGCCGAAGGCCACGTGCTTGTTGGGCGTGCGCGCCAGGTCCAGCGCGTTGGGCTCGGGGAAGCGGCGCTCGTCCCGGTTGGCGGAGGCCAGCATCGGGATGATGAGCGCCCCGCGCGCGAGCTTCGCCCCGCACAGCGGGCTGGTGAAGCGCAAGAGTTCCTCCACTGCGCTGTCGATCAACGCGGGCTCCGCGCGCAGCCGCGCCAGCTGCTCCGGGTGGTCGATCAGCGCGAGCACGCCGCTGCCGATCAGGTTCACCGTGGTCTCGTGGCCGGCGAAGAGGAGCAGGAAGGTGGTGGCCACCAGCTCTTCGAAGGAGAGCCGCTCGCCCTCCTCTTCGGCGGAGACGAGCGCGCTCAAGAGATCATCCCCGCGCTGCTCGCGGCGCTGGGAGATGAGGCGCCGCAGGAAGGCGAAGAGCCTGCGAGAGCGGGGAAGCCCCTTGAGCAGCCCCGGCAGCCCGCCCGCCTCCATGTCCAGCAGGCCGCTCATCCAGTGGCGGAACTCCGGCCGCTCCGCCTCCGGGACGCCCATCAGGTCGCAGATGACGGTCACCGGCAGCGGGATGGCCAGGTCCGCCATCAGCTCCACGCCGCCGCGCGCCTGCGCCGAAGCGAGCAGCTCCTCCACCAGTTGCTCCACGCGCGCCTGCAGCGCCTGCACCCGCGCCGGCGTGAAGGCCTTGTGGACCAGGTTGCGCAGGCGCCGGTGGCTGGCGGCGTCGTGGCCGATCATCGTCCGGTCCAGGCTGAAGCTCAGCTTGGAGAAGAGCCAGGAGCGCCGCCGCCCGGCGTTGCGCGGGTCATTGGCGAAGCGGTCGTCGTCCCGCAACACGGTGAGCACGTCGTCGTAGCGGGTGACGCAGTAGGCGATGCCCTGGAGCGGACGGCGGATGCGGCCGATGGGCATCTGCGCGCGCAGCCGCGCGTAGAGCGTGTTCGGGTCCGCGAGGTACTCCTCGAGGTTGAAGGGGAGGAAGGGGGGCTCGCTCATTAGAGGAGGGACAACGCGGCGGAGGGAGGGTTCCGCCAGAGCCTAGCCGCCCGAGACCCTCGGGTCTTGGGGGCTCACTCCTTTGCGTGCCGTGTGGAGCGCGGGCCTCACAGCGGGAGCAACGTCGCGTCGATGGTTGCGCTGAGCGCCGGTGCGGGGGAGGGCAACGGCCAGTAGCTCGCGCGGAACCTCACGGGGGTGGGCCCGGCGAGGAAGCCCCAGCGGAAGCACGGGTTGCCGTTCGGATCGTCCAGCAGGCCACCGTCCGGCAGCGCCGCGCGCGCGGCGGCGGGGACGGCGCCTCCATCGGCGAGCTCCGCCTTCCACTGGACGTTCGCGCTGGCGGTCAGCGGGTAGCTGCCACCGTCCGTGAGCTCGGCGGCAAGCCGGGAAGGGGGACACACCACCAGCGCGCCCTCGGACCAGGGGCCGGCCACCTGCTGCACGTCTCCGGCGGAGCCCATTTGGGCCACCAGCGCGCGCACGTCTCCCTCCGCCCAGAGCGGGAAGTGGACGTTGGTGCAGAAGCCTTGCGCGCACGCGTCCAGCCGGATGTCGCCGTGCCCGAAGCAGACGCGGCCCGCCGTGTCGACCACGGCTTGCTCGTTGGACGAGCGCCACGTCACGCCCGCCGTCAGCGCGGACGACCAGCTCACCTTGCCGTCCGAGTACGCGCCCATGGCTGCTCCCGCGTAGCACCTGTCCGGGAGCGCTCCCTGGCGTCGCGACTCGAAGCGCGTCCCCTGGAAGACCAGCTCCTCCTCCTCGAAGAGGGCCAGCGCGAAGAGCCCCTGGAGCGTCCCGGCCCCACCCACGGGAAGCGGCGCCTCGACGACGGGGATGGGCGCGCGGCCCGGCAACGCGAGCCGGCCGCCGAGCGTGGTCGTCCCCTGCGCCACGCCGCGGAGCTCCCAGCTGCGCGGCGCCACCCGCCGCACCGTCGCGACGCTTGCGTCCCCGGTGGTCAGCTCCACCTCGCTCCAGGCCACCTCGCACTTGCAGGAGAGCTTCGCGGCGTTGGAGACCGTCGCGTCCCCTGGTGCCGCCCCGGGCGCCGAGGGGAACCGGGTCGCGTAGCCCGCGCCGATGGGCCGCACGTTTCGCAGCGTCAGCTGGGAGATCTCCACGTCCGTGACGATGACCGGGACGCTCGCCAGGAGGGTGCGGCCGCCCCGTGCATAGCGCAGGTGGGTGGTGGTGGTGCCCATCCCCAGCGCCAGGAGCGCCGCGCCTTCGCACCCGGCGGGGCTCGGATGGAGCCTCGCCACCGCGGGGTCCTCGGTGGTCGCCTCCAGAGCGGCCGCCGGAAGCGGCTCACGG
This sequence comes from Myxococcaceae bacterium, assembly GCA_044229415.1. Lineage (GTDB taxonomy): Bacteria > Myxococcota > Myxococcia > Myxococcales > Myxococcaceae > JBGATB01. The sequence goes on from JBGATB010000015.1 coordinate 117,175, forward strand.
GTGCCGTCCGCGTGCTGGAGGAACCCCTCCACGCAGGCCAGGAAGCCGGGGCCGAAGACGACTCGGTTGTCCGTGAGCAGGAGATCCCCCGGGCGAAGCTCCGGACAGCCGGCGCACGTCCCTGCGTCCGCCGCGTCCAAGCCCGCGTCCGCCGCTGGCCCCGCGTCCGGTGGCACCTCCGGCGGGTTGGGCGGGACGCAGGCTAAGAGGCACAGGAAGAGAGCGGACAGGCCAGCGCGGGCGTTCAAGCGTGAGGTCCTCCAGGAGGTGGACCCGGCTCAGTGCTCGTCGGTGCGGTTGAAATTCACGGGAAGGCGGTCACCCGCCGCTGACCCCGCGGGCCAGCGGCTCTCCCCCGGAGGCGGTCCGCGCCGCACGCGGCATGCGGAACCAGAACGTGCTCCCGCCGCCCAGCGCGCTCTCCACGCCCACGGTGCCCTCGTGCGCCTCGACGATCTCCCGGACGATCATCAGCCCCAGGCCGGTGCCGGCGATCCCCTGTGAGTCGTCCAGCGCGCGGTTGTAGCGCTGGAACAGGCCCGGGAGGAGCTCCGGGGCGATCCCCTTGCCGGTATCCCGCACCCGGACCTCGAGGTCGTGCGTGCGCTCCACCACCCCCACCTCGATCGCGCCGCCCCACGGCGTGAACTTGATCGCGTTGCCCACCAGGTTCGCCACCACCTGGGTGAGCCGCTGCGCGTCCCCCAGCACCCAGGCCTCGCGGTCGCAGCCGGTGAGCGTGAGCGCCACCTTCCCCGCGTCCGCCAGGGGCCGGAAGTCATCCAGGGTGCTGCGGATCAGCTTGCCCAGCTCCACCGGCTCGCGCGCGACCTTGTAGCCAATGCCCTCCAGCCGCGCGAGCTCGAGGAAGTCGTTGATCATGGAGATCAGCGACCGGAGGTTCCGCTCCATCTTCTGCACGTCCGAGCGCAGCTCGCTGGAGATGAGCCCGCGCCGCCCGGACTGGATCAGCTGCGTGCGCAGCATCAGCGCCGACAGCGGCGTGCGCAGGTCGTGCGCGATGATCGAATAGAAGTCCAGCCGCCGGGTCTCCGTCCGCCGCTGCTCGGTCACGTCCCGCAGGGACACGGTGGTCCGCGCGCTCCCTCCGCGGGGCAGCAGCCGCATCGACGGGGCGTACGTCCGCTCGCCCACCTTGAGGTCCGGCATGGGCAGCAACGAGCCGGCGCCCCCCGCGGAGATCCCGCTCACCGCCAGCCCGGGCAGGAGGTTGCCCACCGGCAAGCCCAGCAGGGCCGCCTCGGGGCGATCCAGCACCCGGCACGCCTCCTGGTTGGCGAACGTCACCCGGCCGTTGCCGTCCAGCTCCAGCAGCGCGTCCGGCGCGTTCGCCAGCGTGGTCCGCAGCTCGGACTCCGCCCGCTTGAGCCGCTCGTTGAGCGTCCGCACCCGCACCATGGCCGCCACGCGCGCCCGGAGCTCCTCGGCCGCGTAGGGCTTGGCCACGTAGTCGTTCGCGCCCGCTGCGAGCCCCTCCACCACCTGCTCGGTCTGGCGGTGCGCGGTGAGCAGGAGGATCTGCTGATCCGAGTTCTCAGGCTGGCTGCGCAGGAAGCGCACCACCTCCACGCCCGTCATCTCCGGCATGATCCAGTCGAGGATCAGCACCGCCGGCCGCATCCCCCGGGAGAAGTGCTCGAGCACCTGCGCGCCGTCCGAAAAGGTGCGGACGGGGTAGTGCTCGCCCAGGATGCGGCGCGCGTTTTCGAGATCCAGCGGGCTGTCGTCCGCGATCCAGATCTCCGGTGACTGCTCTTCGAGGGTCATGTTGTCGTGAGACCGATATTGGCCTGTAACGCGCTCCCGCGCGCTATTGAACGAACGTCGTTGCCGAACAATTGACACTGTGCCGCACCGCCCCGAACGTTGTCAGCTCTGCCGGCGGTTAATGGGCAGAAGGGACGCACGCCCGTGAGGAATCTGCTCATCGTCGATGACAGCAGCATGATGCGAGAGATGATCATCGCCTGCCTTCGCGGCGAACCGGGGCTCAGCTTCTCGGTCGCCGGGAATGGCCTCGAGGCGATCGAGAAGCTCTCGCTCCAGCCGTTCGACTTGATGTTGTTGGACCTGAACATGCCGGACATCGGCGGGCTGGAGGTCGTCCAGTTCGTCCGCGGCCAGGATCAGCTCAAGCGGCTGCCGATCATCGTCGTGACCACCCGGGGCGACGAGAGCTCCCGCCAGCGCGTGCTCGAGGCCGGCGCCTCCCGCTTCATCACCAAGCCCTTCTCCCCCGAGGCCCTGCTTGGCGAGGTCCGCGGGCTCCTCCAGACCGGCGAGGCCCGCTCCGCCCCATGAGCGAAGGGAGCTTCGACCGCAACGAGTTCCTCGCCGGCTTCCTCGCCGAGGCGGAGGAGCACCTGGCGCGCGCCCAGAAGGCGCTCACCGCGCTGGATGACGCCGCGCGCGCAGGCACCGCCGCGCCCCGGCCGCTGCGCGAGCTGTTTCGGGCCATGCACACGCTCAAGGGGCTCTCCTCCATGGTGGGGGTGGAGCCGATCGTCGAGCTCTCGCACGAGATGGAGACGCTGCTGCGGCCCGCCGAGCGCGGCGGCGGCATGCTCTCCCGCTCCACGCTGGAGCTGCTCTCCACCGCCGTCCGCGCGATCGACGCCCGCCTCAAGCCGCTCGCCGCAGGCCAGCCGGTCCCCGCCGCGCCCAGGGAGCTGCTCAACGCGCTCGCCCACGCCGCGCCCAGCGTGGCCGCGCCCACCGGGCTCCCCTTCCAGCTGCCGGCCGAGCTCGCCGGCAAGCTCGGCCCCAGCGAGCTCACCCAGCTCTCCACCGGGGTCTCCCGCGGCGAGCGCCCGGTGCGCGTGGACTTCACGCCCTCTCCCCAGAGCGCCGCCGCCGGCCTCACCATCACCTCTCTTCGCGAGCAGCTCGCGCAGGTGGCGGAGCTGGTGAAGGTGGTCCCGCTCTCCCGCCCCGTCGCCCCGGACGCGCCCGGCGGCCTCTCCTTCTGCTTGCTCCTGCTCACCCGGGAGAGCGACGCGCGGCTCGCGGAGGTGGCGCGGCTGCCCGCCGAGGCCTTCACCGCGCTCTACGCCGGGCCGCCGCCGGCCCCGCTCGGGGCGCTGGAGGCCGAGCTCGGGGCGGAGGTCGAGGAGCCCGAGGCCAAGAGCTACGTGCGGGTGGACGTGGCCCGCCTGGATGAGGCGCTGGAGCGGTTGGGCGGCCTGGTCGTCTTGCGCTTCAAGCTGGCCCGCGCCGCCGCCGCGCTCCAGGCGAAGGGCGCGGACGTGCGCGAGCTCTCCGGCGTTCTGTCCGAGCACACCCGGGCGGTGCGGGACCTGCGCGCGGCGATCATGCGCTCGCGGCTGGTCCCGGTCTCCGAGCTGCTCGCCCGGGTGCCGCTGCTGGTGCGCGGCCTGGCCCAGGCCACCGGTAAGCCGGTGCGCGCGGAGATAGACGGCGGCGGCGCCGAGCTGGACAAAGCGGTGGCGGAGCGCGTCTTCCCCGCCCTGGTCCACCTCATCCGCAACGCGGTGGACCACGCGCTGGAGCCGCCGGAGGTCCGCCGCGCCGCGGGCAAGCCGGAGGAGGGGCGGCTCATCATCCGCTGCGAGAACCACGGCACCAGCCAGCTCGAGCTCTCCGTCCAGGATGACGGCGCCGGGATCGACCCGGTCCGCGTGGCCGCGCGCGCCAACCGCCCCGTCCCCACCAACGACGCCGAGCTGCTCCAGTTGATCACCCTCCCGGGCCTCTCCACGCTGGACGTGGCCACCCGCACCAGCGGGCGCGGGATGGGGATGGACATCGTGAAGAAGGTGGCCGTGGATCAGCTCGGGGGCGAGCTGCTCCTGCGCACCGAGCGCGGCGTGGGCACCACCTTCACGCTGCGGATCCCGCTGTCCATCACCATCATCGACGCCTTGAGCTTCGGCTGCGGCGCGCACGTGTACGTGGCGCCCATTGGCTCGGTGGAGGACATCGTGGAGGTGGAGCCGTCCCAGGTCGTCTCGGTGCCGAGCCCGGGCAGCGCGCCCGGGCAGGGCGAGGTGCAGCTGCTGCGCCGGCGCGGCGAGGCCCTGCCGCTGCTCTCGCTGCCCCGGCTGCTGGACGTGCCTTCGCGTCCCCACGGGAACCCCAAGGCGCTCATCATCCGCAAGAGCCGCGAGCGCTGCGCCCTGCTGGTGGACCGGATGATCGGCCGTCAGGAGGTGGTGGTGCGGCCGGTGGGAGATCCGCTGGTGGCGGTGCGCGGCGTCTCCGGCAGCACCGACCTGGGAGATGGCATCCCCACGCTGGTGCTGGATCTCGCCGCGCTGGCCGAGTCCGCCGGCCCTGCCCCCGGAGCGACCCGATGAGCAGCCTGCACATCCTCTTCCGCGTGGGCGAGGTGGACTACGTGCTGCCCGCGGAGCACGTGGAGCAGATGGAGTCCTTCACCGGCGCCACCCGCGTCCCCGGCTCGCCCGAGTACGTCTCCGGGTTGATCCAGATCCGCGGCAAGGTGGTCCCCGTGGTGGACCTGCGGCTGCGCTTCGGCCTGCCCGCGCGCGAGCCTTCGCTCGACTCCCGGGTGGTGGTGGGGCGCAGCGGGGAGCGCCGCGTGGGGCTCTTGGTCGACAAGGCGCGCGAGGTGATCAAGCTCGCGCCCGAGCAGTTCAAGGCGCCGCCGGAGGTGGTCTCCCGGCAGGCCCACGGCTTCGTCCGCTCGGTGGCGCAGGCCGGCGAGCGGCTCTTGATGCTCATCGACTTCGACAAGGTCATTGGACAGGAGATGGCAGATGGCCACGCGTAACGGCACGGTGGATCAAGGCATGGGGCGGGCGGCGGAGGCGGCGCGGCTGCTCAAGGAGCTCGGCCCGCACATCCAGTCGTTGGACGAGGTGGCGGTCCGCCTGAGCTCGCGCGGCAACGAGCAGGCGGCGGCGGTGGATCAGATCCGCTCGTCGCTGGAGGGCGTCAGCTCCGGCCTGGACGAGACCGCGCAGACCGCGGTGGGGCTCACCCGCTCGCAGGCGCGCTCGGGGGAGTCCACCAAGGAGACGGTCAAGGGGCTGCAGGGCACCGCCGCCTCGCTCGAGCAGGTGGCCGCCTCCATTGCCGCCGCGCGCAAGGACGGCGAGCACCTGGCCAGCTCCGCGGACTCCAGCTCCGCCACCACCGAGGAGCTGGTCCGCTCGGTGCGCGCCGTGGCCGGCAGCGCCGAGGAGCTGGCCGCCAGCGCCGAGCAGCTCTCCGCCAGCGCCACCGCCTCCACCGCCAGCATCAATGAGGTGATGGCCCGCGGCCAGGAGCAGGCGGCCGCGGTGGAGGAGGTGGCGGCCACGGTGGAGGAGATGTCCAAGGGGCTCACCCGCCTGGCCGCGGACGCCCAGGGCGTGGGCGAGCGCACCTCGCAGATCTCCACCGCCAACGCCACGCTCACCGCCGGCTTCGAGCGGGTGGGCAAGGACGCCACCGAGATGGCCGGCGCGGTGGAGCAGGTGGCGGCCACCTCCGAGGAGCTGGCGCGGTCCGTGCGCGCCGTCTCCGAGCAGTCCAAGAGCCTGCAGGCCTCGGCCGCCGGCAACGCCACCGCGCTCACCGAGCTGGCCGCCTCCGTGGAGGAGGTGGCGGCCACCGCGGACCGCAACGCCGCCACGGTGGACTCGAGCGCCGCGGGGATCGAGCAGCTGGCGCGCTCCGCCGGGGCCGTGGCCCAGTCCGCCGAGCAGGTGGAGGGCTTGGCCGCCACCACCGCCAGCGCCGGCGCGCAGCTGCAGGGCTCCACGCAGCGGATCGTCGCCGCCTTCGAGGGCGCGCGGCAGATCTCCGAGCGCGTGGCTGCCACCGCGCGCGAAGGCGGCGGCGCGGTGGAGCGCTCCATCGCCGGGCTGTCGGAGATCCAGAAGGCGATCTCCGGCTCGTCCTCGGTGATCAAGGAGATGGGCAAGCGCTCCGAAGAGATTGGAGACATCGTCCAGACCATCAATCTGCTCGCGGACCGCACCAACCTCTTGTCGCTCAACGCCAGCATCGAGGCCGCGCGGGCCGGGGAGCACGGGCGGGGCTTCGCCGTCGTCGCCGAGGAGATCCGCGCGCTGGCCGAGCGCGCCGCCGCCGCCAGCGCGGACGTGGCGAAGATCGTCCGCGGGCTGCAGTCCACCGCCCGCGAAGCGGTGACCGCCTCCACCGAGGGCGAGCGCGCCGCGCAGGAGGGCACGCGCCTCGCCGTGGCCGCGGACAAGGCGCTCGGCTCCATCCTCACCGGCGTGGACGAGCTCTCCCGCGCGGTGCGGGACGTGGCGGGCGCTGCCCAGGAGCAGGTCTCCGCGGTGGGCTCGGTGGCGCAGTCCACCGTCCGCATGCGCGAGGAGGGCAAGAGCATCGCCCGCGCGGCGGCGGAGCAGACCAAGGCGGCGCAGTCCATGGCCCGCGGCGCCAGCGAGCTGCGCAGCATGGCCAAGCAGACGCGGGACGCCACCGCCGAGCAGGCGCGGACGCTGCGCGAGGTGGTGCGCTCCAACCAGGAGCTGTCGCAGACCTCGGATCGGATGACCAAGGCGGCCGAGGAGCAGGCCACCGGCGCGGCGGAGCTGGCCAAGGCGGCGGCGCGGATGCGCACCCTCACCCAGCAGACCGCCACCGCCGTGGCCGAGCAGGCCCGCGCGCAGAGCTCGGTGGCGCAGCTGACCCAGGAGACGGTGAGCGCCACCGGCCGCACCGTGGCGGGGCTGGCCGAGCAGTCCCGCGGGGCGGTGGAGATTGCCCGCGCCATGGAGGAGACGCGGCGCAAGGCGCGGGACACCGCCAAGGCGCTCGGCGAGCAGAGCCGCGCGGCGAAGGAGGTGGAGGCGGTGGCCCGCCAGGTGGCGAAGCTCGCCACCAGCGTCACCGCGGCCACCGGGGAGCAGGCCTCGGCCCTGGCGGCGCTCGCCAAGGAGGGCGAGGAGGTCCGGCGGATCGCCAAGCAGACCGCGCGCGCGGTGGCCGAGCAGGCCACGGTGACCAGCGAGCTGGCCGGCTCCGCGGTGCGCCACACCGCCGCGCTCAACCAGATCTCCCAGGGCGGGGCCGAGCAGAGCGGGCTGGTGGAGCAGCTGGGCCGGACGCTGGTGGAGCTGCGGACGCGGGTGAAGGAGATCGCCGGCGGGCTGGGAGAGCACGGCCGGGCGGCGAAGGAGCTGGCCACGGACGTGTCCACCGTGGCGGCGCTCGCCGGCAAGCTGCGCCGCTCGCACACCGGCTCCTCGGAGTCACTGGAGGCGCTGGCGGGCGCGCTGACCGAGCTGCGGGCGATGACCGGAGACGAGGGAGACGCATGAACGGCGGGGCGGCGGGGGGAGAGGAGGGCGCGGCGATGGAGCAGGTGGAGCGCCTGGCGGCCGCGGGGGACGTCCCCGCGTTGATCGAACGGCTGGACGAGAAGAGCTGGCGGGTGCGCCGCGCGGTGGTGGCGGCGCTGGCGCAGCAGGGGGAGAAGGCGGTGGAGGCGCTGTGCCACGTGCTCGCCGCGCGGCGGGACACCGAGGCGCAGATCTCCGCCGCGGTGGACGCACTGGCGGCGAGCTCCGCCAACGCCGAGCCGCAGTTGATCGCGCTCTCGCGGCACGCCTCCCCGGCGGTGGTGGCGGACGCGGCCGCGGCGCTCGGGCGCCGGCGCCGGGCGAGCGCCACCTCGCGGTTGGTGGAGCTCACCCAGCACCCGGACGACAACGTGGCGGTCGCGGCGATCGAAGCGCTCGGGCGGCTGGGCGGGCGCGCCGCGGTGGAGGCGCTGGTGGCCGCCACCCAGAGCGGCAACTTCTTCCGCACCTTCCCGGCGATCGACGTGCTCGGCCGCAGCGGAGATCCCCGGGCGATCGAGCCGCTCTCCGCCCTGCTGAACAACGCCTTCTACGCGCTGGAGGCGGCGCGGGCGCTGGGGCGCACCGGCGAGCGCGCCGCGGTCATTCCATTGGCCGGGTTGCTCGCGGAAGGGACTGACGGCCGCACGCGCGTGGCCGCGCAGGCGCTGGCGGACCTCTTCCTCCGCTACGAGGAGCGCTACGGCTCGGTGGAGCCGGTGGAGCTGGCGCTGCGCCAGGCGGCGCCGCCGCTCGCGCCCAAGCGGCTGGCCCAAGCCCTCCAGGGGAGCGACGAGGCGGAGCAGGCGGCGATCGGCCGGGTGCTCGGGGCGGTGAGCGGCGAGTCCTCCGCGGCCACGCTGAGCACGCTGCTGGATGGCGCGCCGAGCGTGGCCCGGGTCGCCGCCGAGGGCCTGCAGCGGCTGGGACGGGACTCGGAGGGCACGCTCGCCGAGGCGCTGGAGTCCGGGGACAGCGCCCGGCGGCGGGTGATTCTGCCGCTCGTCTCCCGCTCCCGCGCGGTCCCCGCGGTGGTGGCGTGCCTGGCGGACGCGGACGTGGGCGTGAAGGTCGCCGCGTGCGAGGCGCTCGCCCGGCTGGGAGACCCCTCCGCGGTGCCGGCGCTCTTCCCGCTGCTGGCGGAGGAGAGCCCCCGCGTCACCCAGGCCGCCACCGAGGCGCTGCAGGCGCTCGGCGGTCCCAGGGCGCAGGAGGGGGCGCTGGAGGCCTCGCGCTCGGGGAGCCCCAACGTGCGGCGCGCGGCGATCCGGATCCTGGCGTACTTCGGCTGGGGGGCGGCGGTGGACGCGCTGCTCTCCGCCAGCGCGGATCCGGACGAGCGCGTGCGCGACGCGGCGATCAACGGGCTGCCCTACATCGAAGACCCGCGCGCGCTGCAGGGGCTCTTGGACCTGGCGCGCGGGCCGGACGCGCGCGCCCGCGGCGTGGCGATGCGGGCGCTCGGGCAGTGCGGCAGGGACCTGCGCGTGCAGTCCTGCCTGCTGCGCGGGCTGGACGACGCGGACCCCTGGGTCCGCTACTACGCTTGCCAGTCGCTGGGGCGGCTGGGGACGGAGATCGCCGCCGAGCCGATCTCCCGGCTGCTCCAGGACGCCGCCGGGCACGTTCGCGTGGCGGCGGTGGAGGCGCTCTCGCACATCAGCGCGCAGAGCGCGGGTGAGAACCTCATGGCCGCCGCGCGCAGCGAGGACGCGGACGTCCGCCGCGCGGCGCTGATCGGCCTGGGTATCTCCCGTCCAGCGGGTGCCGAGCAGGAGGTGCTCGCCGCGGCGCGGACCGGGGACGCGCCCACCCGGCTGGTGGCGCTCTCGGCGCTGGCCAGCTTCCACGGGCCCGAGGTGCTGCGCACCTTCGAAGAGGCCGCCCAGGATGGCGACGAGGCCCTGCGGGTGGCGGCGGTGAGCTACCTGGCCGGGATCGTGGGCGCGGAGGCGACCGCGGCCTTGGTGCGCCTCTTGCGAGCGGAGGGCGGCACGCCCCGCGAGGACGTGCTCCAGGCGCTGGCCGTCCCCACGGAAGGGAGGGTGCCTGGCATCCTCTCCGCCCTGGAGAGCGCGGACGACGAGCTGGCCCTGCTGCTGACCTCCACGCTCGGGAAGATGCGGCGCCAGGAGGCGAGCTCGGCGTTGGTGAAGATCATGTCGGTGAGCCCTCCGGCCGCGCGCCGCGCCGCCGCGAGCGTGCTCGCCGCCCAGGGGACCCGCGAGGCGCAGGACGCGCTCAAGGCCGCGGCGAGCTCGGATCCGGACTCGCAGGTGCGGCACGTCTGCTCGCTCCTGATGGCGCGCTGAGAAGCAGATGGCGCTGCCGCTCTCCCCGCCCGTCTTTGCGATCCTCGCCTCGTTGATCGAGGAGCGGGCGGGGCTCTACTACGCGCCGGGAGACGCTCACCTCTTGGCAGAGCGCGCCTCGGTGCGGGCGGTGGAGAACGGCTTCGACTCGCTGCTCGATTACTACTACTTCCTCCGCTACGACCCGCGCGGCGAGGCGGAGCTGGAGTTGCTGCTCGAGTCGCTCGTCGTCAACGAGACCTACTTCTTCCGCGAGCTGGACCAGCTGGTCTGCGCGGTGGGGGTTCTGGAAGAGAAGATCTCCGCTGGCGCCACCCCTCGCGTCTGGTGCGCCGCGGCCGCTTCCGGCGAGGAGCCGCTCACCCTGGCGATGCTGCTGGAGGAGCGCGGGCTGCTCGGCAAGGTGGAGCTCATCGCCAGTGACGTCTCCGAGGCCGCGCTCGGGCGCGCCCGCGCCGGCGCCTTCTCCGCCCGCTCGCTGCGGCAGCTGCCCCGCCCGGCGCTGGCGGCGCGCTGGCTGGAGCGCTCGGGGAACGGCTACCGCGTCTCGCCTTCGCTGGTGGCGGCGATCGACTGGCGCCGGGTGAACTTGATCAAGCCCGCGGAGGTCAAGGCGATCGGGCGCTGCGACGTGATCTTGTGCCGCAACGTCCTCATCTACTTCCGGGATGACCGGGTGGTGAAGGTGGTGGAGGCCCTGCACGAACGGCTGGTGGACGGGGGAGTCCTCTTCGTGGGCGTCTCGGAGTCGCTCTTGCGGTTCGGCACCGCGCTCACCTGTGAGGAGCGCGCGGGCGTGTTCCTGTACCGGAAGGGCGGGCTCCAGTGATCCGCGTGCTGGTGGTGGACGACTCGGCGTTCGCCCGCAAGGTGGTGCGGGAGCTGCTGTCTTCTCACCGCGACATCGAGGTGGTGGGGGTGGCGCGGGACGGGCTGGACGCGCTGGAGAAGGCGGCTGAGCTCAGGCCGGATGTGATGACGCTGGACCTCGTCATGCCGGAGCTGGACGGGGTGGGGGTGCTCCAGGCGCTCCCGAAGACGCCGGATGCGCCGCGCGTGGTGCTGGTGAGCCTCTCCGGCGCGGAGACCGAGCTGGGCGCGGCCGGGCTCCTGGCCGGCGCGGTGGACCTGGTGCACAAACCCACCGGCCTGGCCACCAGCCGCCTCTACGAGATGGGCGAGGAGCTGGTGGCGAAGGTGCGGATCGCCGCCACCGCGCGGCCCTTGCGCGCCAGCCTGGAGCCGCTCGCCCCGCAGCCGCCTCCGCCGGCCATGGCCCTCGGTACGCCGCACGTGGTGGTGGTGGGCGCCTCCACCGGCGGGCCGCAGGCGCTCACGCTCTTGCTCTCGCGGCTGCCGGGGAGCTTCCCCCATCCGCTCGCCATCGCCCTGCACATGCCGCCCGGCTACACCGAGGCGCTCGCCCAGCGGCTGGACGGCGCGAGCGAGCTGGAGGTGGTGGAGGCGGACGACGGCGTGCAGCTGCGCCCCGGCCGCGCGGTGCTCGCGCGCGGGGGCGTCCATCTGGAGCTGGTGGGGACCCCCGCCGCCTGCGAGGCGCGGCTGGGCTACGAGCACGCGCTCTACCGTCCCTCCGTGGATCGGCTCTTCACGTGTGCGGCGTCCATCTACGGCGCGGCCACGCTCGGCGTGGTCCTCACCGGGATGGGGGACGATGGGCTGCGCGGCGCGCGGGCGATCAAGGAGGCCGGCGGCCGCGTGCTGGCCGAGCTGGAGTCCTCCGCCGTCGTCTACGGCATGCCGCGCGTGGTGCGGGAGAACGGCCTGGCGGACGGCGGCGCGGAGATCGGCCGCATGGCGGACGCGGTGCAGGCGGCGTTCGCGCGCTGAAGGCCCCCACCGTTCACCCCGAGCGAAGTCGAGGGGCGCTCGCGCTCGCGTTCCCGGTCACGCCGCGCAGTGCGTGCGGACCACGTCCTCGAGCTGCTCGAGCGTGAATGGCTTCATCAAGAGCCCGTGGATCTGCAGGCTGCGCACCATCTCCAGCGCGTTGTGGTTCGCGGACATCAAAACGACGGGGCTGCCCAGCGCGGGCCGCTCGGCGCGCAGCCGCTGGATGAAGTCCCGGCCGTTGAGCACGGGCATCAACAGGTCCACGAGGATCAAGCACGGCTCGGAGGGCGCCGAGGAGGCCAGGTGGCGCAGCCCCTCCTCGCCGTTGGTGGCCGTGATCACCTGCTTCCCCAGCGCCTCGAGGATGGAGACGAGCGACTCGCGCACGTCTTCGTCGTCTTCAATCAACAGGATGGGGCCAGCCGTCACCGGCCGCACATTGCACACTCCGCGACCGGGCGCCAATGGGCAGCGAGCGCTTTGTTGAATGGCCGGCTGGCCCCCTCCACCACCGGCTGGGGCTACTTCTCGTTGTAGCGGGCCACCAGCTTGCCGAAGCCTGAGTCGGCGGCGGAGGTCAGGATCTCCGTCTCCTTCTCGGTGAGCTGGACGCCCATGGTGTTCTCGAACCCCTCCTTGGTGGGCTCACCTTCGGCCCAGCGGTCCTCCCAGGCCGGGTCCTCGCTCTTGGCGTCGTAGAGGCGGAACTCGACGATCGCCTTGGGGTAGCGGGTGATCTTCCCAATCCCGCCCATGGCGAAGCCGCTCTTGTCCCCCACCACGTACTTCACGCGGGCCACCGCCACGGCGTCCACCCCGAGCGACTGGATGAAGGCGTTGCGGGTGGCGGCGTCCACCTGGCGCGCGTCCTCGGCGAGCAGCACGTTCTCCGCCGTCTGGTAGCCCCAGCCGTGGCCGATCTTCACCGGCCCCACCTCGGCCAGCTTCTTCTGGTACGGGTCGCTCTTCTTGAGCTCCTCGCGGCTGAGCACCTTCCAGCCGAGCGCCTGCTCCAGCTTGGCCCGCAGCAGCTCGTAGGCCTTGTTGCCCTGCTCCTGCTTGGCCTTGTCGTACTCGCCCGAGGTGAGCGACTTGATGCTGTTGACGCTGTTGATGATGTCGCCCACGCCGTTCTTCGGAGCGTCCTTGTCCTCGCCCATCGCGTTCTCGCCGGTGAAGGCGATGATCGCCGCCGTCTTCACCTGCGCGGTCCGCTCCCGCTGGACCTTCACCGTGGCGCAGCCGACCAGCCCGTTCAGCGCGAACGCCGCGAGCGCGAGCACTCCAAGCTTCTTCGACATGGGATTCACCTTTCCAAAAGGGCCGCGGGATGAGGGTGGTGCGCGGCGCCCCCTTCAGTCGTCCCGCCCGCGCGGGCGGGGAATTCTTTTCTGCAGGGGCTGAATACTTGAGCAGGCCAGGTGCACGCCTGTACAGTCCGGCCCCGTGAGACCTCGCGACGACGGCGCGTTCGAGTCCCCCCGCAGCCTCCCCTGGCAGCGCCCCGAAGGGCTCCCCGCGGTGCTCTCGCGCTGGGAGAACGACCGCGGGCTGTGGCGCAACTTCGCCCTCAACGACGTGGTGCCCGCGCGCGAGGCGCAGGAGGTGGCGCTCCCGGAAGAGCTGCACCCGTCGCTCGTCGGCGCGCTGCGGACGCGCGGGGTGGAGCGGCTCTACACGCACCAAGCGAGGGCGTTCGCGCTGGGGCGAGCGCGCAAGGACGTGGTCATCGCCACCCCCACCGCCTCCGGCAAGTCGCTCTGCTTCCACCTGCCGGTGGTGGACGCGCTGGCGCGCGAGCCCGAGGCCCGGGCGCTCTACCTCTTCCCCACCAAGGCGCTCTCGCGCGACCAGGAGGAGTCCCTGCGCGCGCTGATGAAGGACGCGGGCTTGTCGCGCGGGGCGATCACCTTCGACGGGGACACCCCCGGGGACGCGCGCCGCGCGGCGAAGGAGCGGGGCCACGCGCTGCTCACCAACCCGGACATGCTGCACACCGGGGTGCTGCCGCACCACGCCTCCTGGTCCCGGCTCTTCGCCAACCTTCGCTACGTCGTGCTGGACGAGCTGCACACCTACCGCGGCGTCTTCGGCTCGCACCTGGCGAACGTGTTGCGGCGGCTGGACCGGGTGGCGCGCTTCCACGGCTCCACGCCCACCTACCTCTTCGCGTCCGCCACCATCGGCAACCCGCAGGAGCACGCGTCCCGGATGATCGGCCGGGAGGTGGAGCTGGTGGGGGAGAGCGGTGCGCCGGCGGGCTCGCGGCGGGTGATGGTCTACAACCCGCCGGTGGTGAACCCGGAGCTCGGCGTCCGCCAGAGCTACATCAAGGCGGCGGCGCGGCTCACCGCGGATTTGGTCCGGGCGGACGTGCCCACGCTGCTCTTCGGCCAGTCCCGCCACAACGTGGAGGTGATGCTCAAGTACCTGCGGGACGCGCTGGTGCAGGACAAGGTGGATCCCTCCAAGCTGCACGCGTACCGCGGCGGCTACCTGCCGCAGACGCGGCGCAACGTGGAGGCGGGGCTGCGCAGCGGGGAGATCCGCTGCGTGGTGGCCACCAACGCGCTGGAGCTGGGCATCGACATTGGCTCGCTGGACGCGGTGGTGTGCGCGGGCTACCCGGGCAGCGTGGCGGCGCTCTGGCAGCGCTTCGGGCGCGCGGGGCGGCGGCGCGGGGAGTGCCTCTCGCTGCTGGTCACCTCCAGCGCGCCGCTGGATCAATTCGTGGCGGCGGATCCGTCCTATCTCACGCGCGCGCCGGTGGAGCAGGCGAGGATCGACCCAGACAACGTGGAGATTCTCGTCCAGCACCTCAAGTGCGCCTCGTTCGAGCTGCCCTTCGAGCAGGGCGAGCCCTTCCGGGACGTGGCGGGCGAGGGCACCACGGACGCGCTGGAGTTCTTGGCCAAGAACCGGGTGCTGCACCCGTCACCGGGCGCGGGCGGGCGGACCGTCTACCACTGGGCCACGGACTCGTACCCGGCCAACAACGTCTCCTTGCGCAGCATCGGCTGGGACAACTTCGTGATCATCGACGTGGCCACCCAGAAGACCATCGCCGAGATGGACTTCCGCTCCACGCACACCCAGCTCCACGAGCAGGCCATCTACCAACACGAGGGCGAGCAGTACCAGGTGGAGCGGCTCGACTACGAAAACCACAAGGGCTACGTCCGCAAGGTGGAGCCGGACTACTTCACCGACGCCATGACCTACACCAAGGTGGAGGTGCTGGTGGAGGACCGCGCCGGCCCGGTGGGAGGCGCCCCGGCCGCGCCGCTGCTCTCCGGGTTCGGCGAGGTGAGCGTGGTGGAGAAGGTTGTCGGCTACAAGAAGATCAAGTTCCACACGCACGAGAACGTGGGCTACGGCGAGGTGGAGCTGCCGGAGCTGCAGATGCACACCACCGCGTTCTGGGTGACGGTGCCGGAGGCGGTGGTGGTCTCGCTGGCGTACCCGCGGCCGGTGGTGATCGACGCGCTGCGCGCGCTCGGCAACGCGCTGCACCTGGTGGCCTGCGTGGGGCTGATGATCGACCCAAGGGACCTGGGCCGCACCCTGGGCAGCCGCAACGGGGAGGCGGGGCCGCCAAAGAAGGACGCGAGCGGCGTGGGGTTCGACCCCACGCTCTTCCTCTACGATCACTTCCCCGGCGGGGTGGGGCTCTCCAGCCGCCTCTTCGACGAGCGCGAGGCGCTGCTCACCCGCGCCCGGCGGCTCGTCGAAGGCTGCAGCTGCGCGTCCGGCTGCCCCGCGTGCATCGGCCCCGAGGCGGGGACCGGGACGCCGCTGCGCGTCCCAGGCGCGGCCGCGCTGGCTCCGGCAGCCTTCGTGGAGGGGAGCCGCAAGCGGGTGGTGCAGGAGCTCTTCTCCGCCATGGGCATCCCCGCGCTGCAGTAGCGCTCAGCGCTTCTCGGCCAGGATCTCCACCTTCTGGATGTCCGGGCTGCCCGCGAGCAGCTCCGGCGCCTTGGCGAGCAGCGCGGCGGCGACCTTGCCGGCCAGGTGCGCGGCGCGTCCCTCCTCCGCGGCGAACGTGTCGTAGATGCCGAAGCTGCTGGGGCCAGCCTTGAACGCGAACCAGGTCTCGGTGAGCGGCTCCGCGTCCACCAGCGGCTTGGCGGAGGCGAGGAACGCCTCGAGCTCCTTCTCCTTGCCGGGCTTCGCGTTGAGGATGACGAGCAGGGCCTTCTTCATGGACGACTCCGTGGGTGCTTAAGGGTGGAACGACGGGGAGTAAGCTACGGGCCAGGCGCTCGGCGGCCCAGTGGCGGAAACGACAATGATGAAGCCAAAACCGACAACGCACCTGGGCGTGCTGCTGCTGGACGACGTCTTCGACACCGGCGTCTCGGTGCTGCGGGACGCGGTGGAGACGGCCAACGCGCTCTCGGGTGGCGCGCCGCCGTTTACGCTGGTGGAGCTCGGCGTGCGGCGCAGCGTCCGCACGCACCACGGTCGGCGGGCGGAGGTGAAGTTGGGCAGCAGCGTGCGGCGGCGGCCGGACGTGCTGTTCGTGCCGGCGCTCGCCAGCAGCTGCGCGGAGCAGCTGCTGCAGGCGCTGAAGCGCAAGGACGTGGGCGAGGCCCGGGAGCTGGTGCGTGACTGGGCGGGCCGGAACGTGGGCTGCGCGGCGGCGTGTACCGGCACCTTCCTGCTGGGAGACGCGGGCGTGCTCGACGGCGGGAAGGCCACCACCTCCTGGTGGCTGGCGCCGGCGTTCCGCGCGCGCTTCCCCAAGGTGGAGCTGGACGAAGGCCGGATGGTGGTGGAGCGGGGCAACGTGCTGACCGCGGGCGCGGCGCTGGCGCACCTGGACGTGGCGCTCGCGCTCATCCGCCGGCGCAGCCCCACGCTGGCGCGGGCAGTGGCGGATCACCTCGTGCTCGACTCGCGCGCCTCGCAGTCGCCCTTCATCGTCCCGTCCTTCGTGGCGCGGGCGGATCCTTTGGTGGAGCGCTTCGAGGCGTGGATCCGCCGGCGGCTGGCGGAGTCGTTCACCATCGCGGACGCCGCGAAGGCGCTGGCGATCACCGAGCGGACGCTGGAGCGGCGCGTGCGCAAGGTTGTGGGCAAGTCACCCATCGGCTTCATCCGGGACGTGCGCGCCGAGCGTGCGGCGCACCTGCTGCGCTCCACGGACGCCACGCTGGATCAGATCGCCACTGAGGTTGGCTACCAGAGCGCCACCACGGTGGGGCAGCTTTTGCGCGCCAAGCTCGGCGCCGGCGCCCGGGCCCTGCGCCGCCCGTGAGCGGAAATGGGGACAGGCTACATTTCGGAGCGGAAATGGGGACAGGCTGCTTTTCCCCCTGAGCTCCCTGGAGAAACGCGGGCTTGCCGGCCGCAGCGGAAATGGGGACAGGCTACTTTTCCTTGGCGACCACGTAAGTCCGCGGGAGCAGGTGATCGGCCGCCGAAAAGTAGCCTGTCCCCATTTCCGCTCCGAAAAGTAGCCTGTCCCCATTTCCGGATGACGGGCGCGTCCACGCTCCTGCCGGAGGAAACGCCCTCGCGGGTGCCCGGATAACGGCGCAGACCTTCACGAGGAGCGAAGCCATGGCCCTGCGCCGTGTTCCCGCTGGCGTTTTCATTCTCCAAGGACCCGCGCCCAGTGGGCCGCCGCCCGCGACGCCTCGACTCACCGCCGCGCAGCGCAAGGCGGTGCTCGCCGCCATCACGACCGGCAAGTTGACCGGCCTCACGCGCACCGAGGACGGGCTGGTCGCCGCCGCCCGGAGCTCGCCCAAGGTGTTGGCGCAGTCCCCTGAAGATCTGCGGCGCTACGGCCCCCGGAAGAACAGCTGGGAGGTCTTCGCCGCGCCGAACGGGAAGCTCTTCGTGCGCTCGGCGATCGACTCGGCCAGCTACAACTACTGGCGCCGCGCGCTGTAGCGGCTCAGGTGTCCTTCTTCAGGAACTTCGCCACCGGCGCGCCCTTGTCGTTCAGCGAGATCTTGAAGGTGAACAGCGCCTGCTTGCCCTGGTTCTTGGGGTTGGACTTGCCCCCGCTGTGCTCCCAGGCGCAGATGGACATGAGCTGGGTGCCGTCCTTGTCCTTGTAGAAGGTGGGCGTCCCCGGGCCGAACATCCCCGGCTTGGAGCTCATCCACGGCCGGTTGGGCGTCTTCTTCACCGGGTTCGCCGGGTGGAGCGTCTTGCCGCAGTCCACGTAGCCGATGCCGTAGCTGTTGTCGCTCCAGGCGCCGCCTGAATAGAAGAGGATCCACTTCTTCTGCTTCCCGTCCTTGCTGCTCAGGTGGACCATGCCGGCGTTCTCCATCACCGGCTCCTCCCAGCTGCCTTTGTTGATCTCCGCCAGCTGCGTCCACGAGGAGCCGCGCGCGAAATCCGTGCCCTTCTCGTCCAGCTTGCGGATCTTCAGCGTGTTGACGCCGTTCCCCTCGTCAATGCGGGCCAGCAGGTAGGGGTCGCCCTTCCCGTCGCGGAAGAGGTACGGGTCGATCGCCCACTTGCCGCCGGCCGGGGCGATGATCGGTCCGCGCTCGTCGACGAAGGGGCCGTTGGGGCTCTTCGCGTGCGCGCGCCAGATGCACATCTGGTTCGAGCCCGCGCGCAGCGCCGTGTAGAAGAGGACCCAGCGCTTGGGGCCCATCTGCATCACCGCCGGCGCCCAGATCCGCGCGGCCGCGCCCTTGCCCAGCTTGGGGATGGCGTCGCCCTTGAGCTCCCAGCCGTCCCCGTCCGAGACGATGTGGGGCACGTGCATGCCGCCGAAGTCGGCGACGTAGCCGTGCAGCTGGTTGCCCTTCCGGGCGATGGTGGGCGAGGCGTAGGCCCCCTTGAAACGGTCGGCGTTGTTGACGGGCATGACCGAAGCATCGCCCTCACCCGGACGTAGGTGACAAGGCGCTCAGCTCGTCGGCGACGCGCGGGCGCGACGCCCCGCTACCTCCGGGTGGGGCAGAAGGGCGCCGCGAACTGGCCGGTCATGGCCGTGGTGCCGCCGTCTCCTTGGACCAGCGTGGCGTCGAACGCGCCCAAAACGCTGCAGGTCTGGATGGCGTCCAGCCGGACGCTCCCGCTCACCGAGGTCCAGCCGGTCCAGCCGGTCCCGCCATCCTCAGTGGGAGCCCGTCCCAGGACGGTCACTAGGGCGTGGGCGCCCCCATCCGAGCTGCCGAGGGGCACGGTGCCCAAGCCCACCGAGCCTCCTGGCGCGGAGTACACGTCGATGGTGACGTCTCCCAGCCGCCACGCGCCCTGGGTGAGCCCGCCGTCCGTTGACCGCACCTGCACCTGTTCGCAGCGCGTGGGCGTGGCGTAGAGGGCGATCGACAGGCGCTCCTGCGAGTCGTTGAACCGCTGGAGCGTCTGGTAGCCGCTGGCGAGGGTGAAAGCCTCTGGCCCCACCAGGGTCGCCACGCCCGCGTCGGTCCCGGAAGGGGCCTGACAGGTCACGCCTGAGTCGGGAGAGTTCGACCCGAGCTCGGTCAAGGTACAGCCCACGGCGGAGAGGGGGATCAACAGCGCCACGCCCAAGCCCTTCATTCGATTCTCCCGGTAGGAGGTGCCCGGCCGCTGCGCCGGCCCTAGCAACGCGGGTGCCGGGCTCGAAGCGCAGTGGAGCAGCGCCGCTGGCCGCCGGAGGGCGCTCGCGGTGGGGCCCAGCGCGACACCGGGGTCAGGGCTTGGCTGTCGTGGTTCCCCGTGGGAGCGGATCCACGCACCGCCTCAGAGCTGCAGCCGCACCGACCCTTCGAAGTACCGGCCAAAGGGCTCGTACGTCCCGTTCCACGTCGAGATGGGCAGCCGCGCGCGGTTGTCGAACGCGTCCACCAGGTTCACCGACAGCTCGAGCCAATCCAGGACGGAATACCCCGCCGTCACGTCCACGTAGATCAGGGCAGGCGTCCGCTCGTAGGTCGCGTCCGCCACCGAGGTGAGCGCCGGAGCCGTCCGGTAGCGCGTGGGCCCCCACATTCGCAGCGCGGGCGTGACGAAGAACGCGCCGAAGCGCGCGGTTCCGCCCAGGAAGGCGGTGAGCGGGGGGTAGTTCAACACGCGCCCTTCCGGGTCGATCCGCCGGGCGTCCATGGGGATGTCGTCCCGGTAGTTCACGCCACGCGCGTGCGCGAAGGAGAGGCCGCCAAAGACGGTGTGCTTGTCCAGGACCCGCGCGCTGCCTTCGAGCTCGAAGCCCCAAGTAATGTAGTCGCCGCTCGTCTGGTAGGCGGCGTCCTCCCAAAGGCCAGTATTCGAGACGAACGAGGACAGCCGCTGCCAGAAGCCGTTCGCCGTCAGGCTCACCGGCCCCACCGTCTGCATCGCCACCAGGTCCACCTGCAGCATCCGCTCGGTCGTGGGGCGCGGCGTGCCGAAGCTCTGGTAGTTGGAGGGCCTCAGCAGCCCGGAGTTGAGCAAAAGCTTCAGCGCGCCCCGGTGCGTGTACTCCCAGACCAGGCCGCAGCGCGGGCTCAAGTTGAACCAGTCCTCGCCTCGGGCGGCGTTGACGTCCAGCCGGACGCCGAGCGTCAGGTGCAGCTGATCCAGGAACTGCAGCTCACTCATCGCGTACAGGCCGATGGGACGGTCCTCGAACGTTCGAGCGAGCTTGTTGCCGGCGATGGCTCCGCGCGGGTCGTTGGTGTTGAGCGCGACGAGATCGATGTCCTCGATCTTGTAGCTGAGGCCCTGCGTGGTGTGCTCGTACTCGAGCCCGCCGGCCAGCGTCATCCACTGCGCCAGCGGCTTGCGGGCGGCAAGCTGCGCGGAGTAGCGCCGCGAGACCCAGCTGTAGAGGTCCGCCTGGCCGCGGATGGCCAGGTAGTCGGTGCGCATGGTCCCCATGCCGGCGCGCCCAGAGAGCTGCAAGTCCTTGAAGAACGTCTCCTTGTAGAGCACGTCCAGGAAGCCGTTCTCGTTGCGGATGAAGGGGAGGAAGTCAGCGGTCATCTCCCCGAAGAGGCGATTCTTCACGCGGGACCGGGTGAAGTACGCGTTGACGCTGAGGGGCCCGGCGTAGGCCTTGCCCTGCAGGAACACGTCCGGCGAGTACGTGTCGAGGTTCGTCGTGTAGCGGCCGAGCGGCGGGCGATCGAACCCCGTGGTCTCCACGTTCAGCGCCGGCAGCCGCGAGGCCGCGTCCACCGACACGACCCGTCCTCCGCTGCCTCCCAGCCCCGCCATCGCCAGCACGCCGAAGTCGCCCGACTCGGAGTGGTGCGCCACCTGGACGTTGGCCTTGAAGGTCCCGTGCGTGCCGTAGGTCACCTTGGCCCGCGCGCGCTTCCCCAAGGAGCCGGCGTCATGGGTGATCAGGTTGATGATGCCGGCCAGCGCGTCAGCGCCCCAGAGCGTGGAGCCGGGGCCGCGGATGATCTCGATCTGCCGCACGTTGCTCAGGTCGTTGGGCATCTCCAGGAGGGGGCTGGGCCCGATGTGCTCCACCGAGTTGATCCGGTACCCGTCGATGAGAACCAGGTACTTCAGGTTGTCGTCGGTCAGGTTGCCGCGCGAGGCCACCACCCACTCGTCGTGATCGTACGCCACGATGAAGCCGGTCACGCGCTTGAGCACGTCGCGCAGGTCGCGCGCTCCCCATTCGCGGAGCTGCTCCGCCGTCACCACCGTGATGTTGGAGGGAACCCGCCGCACCCCCTCCTCCACGCGCGAGGCGGTGGTGACCACGCGGTCCAGGAGGTCCTCCAGCGAGAGGTCCGACATCTCCCGCCCCGAGAGCTCTTCGAGCGACCGCTCGTCGTCCTGCGCGCGCGCCGCGGTGGCCAGCAGCGCTGCGCACAGGGCGAAGCTCGCCGCAGCTCGGCGCCAGCTCACGGGAGGACCTCCTGCACGAATCCGTTCACCGTCCCTGGGAACTGGGCGCCGAGAAACGCGGCGACGTCGTGCTGGGCGCCCTCCACCAGGATCAAGGTCTTCGGCTCGTTGGCTTGCGCGTAGAGGGCCTTCGAGAACTCGGGGCGAACGAAGTCATCCGCCGTCCCGTGCAGCAAGAGCAGCGGGGCGTGGACGTCCCGGATGGCGCGCTCGGTGTCCCAGCTCGCCTCCGCGACGAAGGGCTGGGGCACGTCCAGCCGGGAGTTGTCCTGGATGAACGCCTGCAGCGAGGCGAAGGGCGCCTCGAGGAGCAGCGCCCGAGCGGGATGTCGCACGGCCAGCTGCGTTGCCACCGCCGTCCCGAACGAGTGGCCGTAGTAAATCAACCGCTCATCCCCGCCGCTCCGGCCCACCAGCGCCGCCCGCGCGGCGACGGCGTCCGCCACCAGGCCTTCTTCGGTGATGGGCGCGTCGCTGGACGTCCCCCACCCTCGGTAGTCGAAGCCCAGCACGTCGTAGCCGCAGTTCGCCAGCCGCTTGATGCGCGTGAACTGCTTGCCCAGGTGGTCCGTCTTGCCGTGGAAGAAGAGGAGGTACGCCTTCGGCGGTTGGACGTTGCCGCGCACGTAGACGGCGCCCAGCGAGACGCCGCCGTCCACCGCGATGCGCAGCTCCTCCACGCGCTCCGCGGTCACCGTCTCCAGCGGTGACTTGCCCGCCAGCGCCAGCTCGTAGCGGTCCGTCCTCAGCGCGCCGTAGACGAACGGATCCAGCGAGCAGCCCAGGCTGCACGCGCACAGGAGCGCCGCCAGAAAGAGCCTCATCCCTCACCTCCGAAGCGGTAGCGCAAGCCCAGCACCAACCCCAGCGCGCCCTGATACCCGGGCGAGAGCGGGTCAATGGCGTTGAACCGGGTCGAGTAGTCCGGCTCGTACCAGCGGGCCTCCACCTGCAGCCCGAAGCGGCCGAGCTGAAACTCTTCGCCCACGGCGAACGAGAACAGCGGGGGGCCGAAGAGCTGAAGGAAGCCCGTCGCCGAAAGGTAGGTCAGGAAGCGCTGGCCAAAGAGGTAGCTGGCCGCGGCGTTGAGCTCCAGGTAGGGCCGCACCGCCGTCTGGAGGTCGCTGAACCCGTACAGGCGCGCGTTGAGCGCGACCGCGGGGACGGCGCCCTCCTCCTTCACCGCGAGGAAGGTGCTGCCCACGTCCAGCCCGGCGACCTTGTAGAAGAGCGCGGTGACGTGCAGGTGGCCTTGCAGGTCGAACCGGTCCGACAGGCCGTAGCTGGCGCCCACCGTAGACAGTGGGACCGGGATCGGGCCGCCCAGCATCACCGCGGGCCCACCGACGTGCAGCTGGGCGTCGAGCTGCCCTTTCGGCGTGGGGCGCACCGGGGTGGTGTGCCCACAACCGACGGCCGTGAAGACGACGAGCGCGAGCGAAAGCCGGCAGATGGGCAGGGGGAAGGGGCTCATCGGCGCGCTCAAGCTTAGCGGGTTGGGCGAGGGGCGCGTCCCGGCGACTTTCCTGTAGGCGTCACCCCCACGTGATACGTCTGCGTCCGCCCCGATGAGCCTGAAGCGGAAGCTGGAGCGCCTGAGCGGTGCCGGTCTGGCGACGAGCGCGCCCGAGCCACGCGCGGCGGTCGCCGTGACCACCCTCCCGCCGCCACCGCCCGAGCCGCGCCCCGACGGCGCGAAGGCGGCCAAGGTCGAAGCGCTCAAGCGCGCGCTGGCGCAGCTGGAGGCCCGGCGCAAGCCGGCGCGGGTGGAGGAGCGCCCGGCCACCTTCGGCGGAGGGAGCAGCCTCTGCGAGGTGGAGCAGACGGAGCACGGGCCGCTGTGCCGCGCCCGCCACTTCTACCCGGCCGAGCACCGGCATGGAGAGGCGCCGGCGCTCAAGGCGGCGCAGATCCCCCCGCACCTGCTCGCGCTGATCGGCTTCGACCCCAGGCTCACCGCCTGCGGCAGCGCGGGGCTGCTGTTCCTGGACACGGAGACCACGGGCCTGGCGGGCGGCACGGGGACGTTGCCCTTCCTCATCGGCGCCGGCTGGTTCGAGGGCGGCGGCCTGCACCTGGAGCAGTGCGTGCTGCGGCAGCCGGGGGAGGAGGGGCCGATCCTCGCGCGGCTCGCGCAGCGGCTCACCGCGGCGAGCGCGATCGTCACCTTCAACGGCAAGTCCTTCGACTGGCCGCTGCTGCGCACGCGCTTCGTGATGAACCGGCTCACCCCGCCGCCGCTGCCGCCGCACATTGACCTGCTCCACTCCTCGCGGCGGGTGCTGCGCCGGCGGCTGCCGTCCACCCGGCTGGTGGAGGTGGAGGAGGGCGCGCTCGGCCACCGGCGGGAGGGCGACGTGGACGGCGCGCAGATCCCCGACCTCTACTTCCGCTTCCTGCGCCACCGGCGGCTCTCCGCGCTGGAGCCGGTGCTCACCCACAACGCGCAAGACCTGGTGGCGCTCAGCGCGCTCGCGGGGTGGCTGGCGGACGGGCTGGAGGGCGCGCAGGTGGATGCCCGGGACGCGCTCGGGCTGGCCGAAGTGGCGCGGCGGGGCGGAGACCACGCGCGGGCGCTGCGGCTGGCCTCCACCGCCGCGCTGGCGCGCCAGCGCGCCGTGGCCGCGGAGGCCCTGCGCCAGGTGGCCTGGCTCTGCCGGCGCCAGGGGGACCCGCGCGCCGCGGCGCAGGCGCTGGGCAAGGCGATCTCCCTGGGCGGCGGCAGCGAGCGGGCGGCGCTCGCGTTCCTGCATCTGGAGCTGGCGAAGCTGCTCGAGCACCGGTTGAAGGACCCGGCCGGCGCGCTGCTGCACGCGAGCCACTGCGCCTCCGCCGAGCTGCCCGAGCTCCACCAGCGCCGGATGGCGCGGCTGGAGCAGAAGGTCTCCCTCCAGGGGCGGCAGCTGCGCGTGCTGTAGCGTTGGCCCGGACGAAATCCGCCCACTGGCACGGACGAATTCCGCCCACTAAGCGGGTTGGAGGCCGTCTGTGCTCGTCTCGATGCGTGAGTAGGCGGGTTTCGTCCGCGGAAGAGGGCAGGGAGAGACGAAGTGGGTTCGAGGTCCCGGTTCGCCTCCGCCCTCATGGCTCCCGCGGCGCGAGGCTCCCGCCTCGGTGGAGTCGCAGGCGGAGACCTGGCCGGAGGGAGCACGTCGCGGGTGCGCGCTGGACGGAGCGGGCCATGTGGTGGGGACCCACGCCCGCAGCTGCGCTCCCGCAGCTCGTGGAGACGGATCGCTGGCGGCGCCGGGAACTCGCCCCGTCGGCGCGTTGGCGCGGCCGGTCCAGCGCGAACGCGTGGCGTGCTCCCGCTGCACGGGCTTCGCCTGCGACTCCACCGAGGCGGGAGCCTCGCGCCGCGGGAGCCATCCGTGCGCAAGCGGACCGGGACCCCGAACCCACTCCGTCCTTCCCGGCCCCTGAAGCGGACGAAACCCGCCCAGACACGCATCGAGACGAGCACAGACGGCCTCCAACCCGCTTAGTGGGCGGAATTTGTCCGTGCGAGTGGGCGGATCTCGTCCGGCGCTGGGCGCGGTATACACGGCCTACCCATGCGCTCGTTCCGTCTGCTCCTGCTCCTCCCCTGGCTGGCCTCTGGTTGCATCGACTGGGACGCGGTGCGGAGCGGAGACGGTGGCCCGCTGCCCGGCGGCGACGACGCCGGCGAGCTGGACGCGGGCGCGGACGGCGGCGTGTCCGGGGACGCCGGCACGCCGGTCTGCGGAGATGGCCAGCGCACCCACGACGAGGGCTGCGATGACGGCAACCTCCGCGGGGGAGACGGCTGCGGGAGCACCTGCGTGGTGGAGCCGCAGTTCACCTGCACCGGGGACGCGCCGAGCGTCTGCTCCGGCATCTGCGGGGACACCTTCAAGGTCGGCGCCGAGGAGTGCGATGACGGCAACACCGCCTCGGGTGACGGCTGCAGCAGCACCTGCGTGCGGGAGTTCATCCCCAGCCACGTGGCGCTCTCGTATTACAAGCCGCAGGCCGCGGACCTCACCAACGTCACCGCCATCGACACCAGCGGCCTGACGGTCACGCTCTCGGTGGGCACCTTCCCCGCGGGCGGCTTCAACGTGGACGCGAATGGCCGCGCGGTCCTCTCCATTGGCGCGTGGAACGTGAACCGGCCGGTGCGGATCAGCGGCTCGCGGCAGCTGGTGGTGGTGGCGGCGGGCACGGTGCAGGTGTCCTCGCTGCTGGATGGCGCCGCGAAGCTGCGCGTCCCCGGCCCGGGCGGCGGGGCTCCCAGCGGCAGCACGCCGATCAACCCGGGCACCGGCACCGCGGGCAGCAGCGGTGGCACCGGCGGCAGCGGCGGCGGAGGCGGGGGTTTCGGCGCCGCCGGCGGCGTGGGCGGCACCTCGGGCGGCACGTTCGGCGGCGGCCCGGGCCAGCCCTACGCGGGGATGATCTCCGAGCTCGCCGCGGGCAGCGGCGGCGGGCAGGGCGGCGGTCCCCTCTGCGGCTCCACCAGCGGCAACGGCGGCTACGGGGGCGCCGGCGGCGGGGCGATCCAGATCTCCTCGGCCAAGGAGATCACCGTCTCCAGCGCGGGCGGCATCAACGTGGGTGGAGGCGGCGGCAACGGCGGCTGCTCCGGCCAGTACGGGGGCGGTGGAGGCGGCTCCGGCGGGACGATCTTCCTGGAGGCGCCCGCCGTCACCGTGGCGGGGTTCCTCACGGCGAACGGCGGCGGGGGCGGGTCCGGATCGAGCGACGTCGCCAACGGCATCCCCGGCGCGGATGCGCTCCTCACCTCGGCGGTGGCGCAGGGGGGCACCCAGACCAACGCCGGCGCGGGTGGCCCGGGTGGCGCGCGCTTCGCGGCGACCGGCGCCGCCGGGGCGAACAACACGGCGGCCGGCGGCGGAGGGGGGAGCGTGGGGCGGATCTGGCTGCGCACGCGAGACGCCGCGGCCACCACCACCGGGGCGACCGTCAGCCCGTCGCCCGGGCTCAGCACCACGCTCTAGGCGATCACCTTCGAAAGCCTCTGCTCGCGGCGCTTTACGCAGTGTGTGTGCCCAGGCGGCAGATACTCCGGATGCCTCCTTGTTCGCCCGGCGACAGGACGCCCGGGCAGAGCACGACCGCGGACTGCCGGAACCTTCCGCGTGGCGTAACTTTGACCCCCCGGCGGGTCTACCTGCTCCCTTTGGCGAATCCAGACAACAGTGTAAAAGCCGGATAATCCTGACATGGCCCGCACGCTCAAGCTCTTGATGATTGAGGACAACGCGGACGACGCGCTCCTCGTGCAGCGCGAGCTTCGGCGCTTTGGGCTGACGCTCGAGGTGGAGCGCGTCTACTCGGCGGAGACGCTGGCCGAGGCGCTGAAGCGGCCGTGGGATCTCATCATCTCGGACTACAACCTCCCGGGCTTCTCCGCGTCCGAGGCGCTCAAGCACGTCCGGGCGCAGCACCGCCACCTGCCCTTCCTGATCGTCTCTGGGAGCATCGGCGAGGAGGCAGCCGTCTCGCTGCTCAAGGAGGGGGCCTCGGACTTCGTGGTGAAGACGAACCTGGCGCGGCTGGGGCCCGCGGTGGAGCGCAGCCTCGAGGAGGCGGCGGTCCGGCGGGAGCGGGACCAGGCGCTTGACCTGCTCACCAAGGCCCTGCAGGCGCGGGACGAGTTCCTCTCCATCGCCGCGCACGAGCTGAAGACGCCGCTCACCTCGCTGCTGCTCCAGGCGCAGGGGCTGGCGAAGGTGCTGGTGCCCGAGCGGCTGGAGGCGCTCAACCGCGTCCGCGCGCTCTCCACGGTGGAGAGCGTGGAGCGCAGCGCCCGGCGGCTCAACGGCCTGGTGGATCAGCTGCTGGAGATCAACCGGATCACCAACGACCGGATCGTCCTCTCGCGCGAAGCGGTCGACCTCGTGCGCGTGGTGCAGGAGGTGATCAACCGCACCTCCGAGCTGGCCTCGGCGGCCAAGGTCAACCTCCAGCTGCACGCGCCCAGCTCGCTGATCGGCCAGTGGGATCCAGACCGGGTGGCGATCGTGGTGACCAACCTGGTCTCCAACGCCATCAAGTACGGCGCCAACCACCCGGTGGAGATCACCCTGGCGGACGAGGGCGAGCGGGCGCGGCTCGAGGTGAAGGACCGGGGCATCGGCATCTCCCCTGAAGACCAGCAGCGGATCTTCGGGCGCTTCGAGCGGGCGGTGCCTTCGCGCCACTACGGCGGCTTTGGGCTGGGGCTGTGGATCTCCCGCCGGCTGATCGAGGCGCACGGCGGGAGCATCCAGGTGGAGAGCGAGCCGGGCCGGGGCGCCGGCTTCACGGTGCTGCTGCCGCGCCGCGCGCCGCCGCCCGAGCCTACTGCGGCGGCGGCTGATTGAGCTGCAGCCAGTAGAGCCCCAGGCTGCGCGCCGCCTTTACGAAGGTGTCGAAGCGCACCGGCTTGCGCAGGTAGCTGTTCACCCCCTCGTCGTAGCTGCGCCCCACGTCCTCGTCCTCCACGGACGAGGTGAGGACGATCACCGGCAGGCGCCGCGTCTGCTCCCGCTGGCGGATCCACTTGAGCACGTCGTGCCCGTCCAACAGCGGCAGCTTCAAGTCGAGCAGCACCAGCGTGGGGAGCGCCTTGCCGGCGTAGCGGCCGCGGGCCTCCAGGTACTCGAGCGCCTCGGGGCCGTCCGCCACGCGCTCGAGCGTGACCTCCACGCCGGAGCGGGCGAAGGCGCGCAGGGTGAGCGTGGCGTCGTCGTCGTTGTCCTCCACCAGGAGGATGGTCTTCGGGGGCGCCATGGCGCGCCAACGATGCCACACCTTGAGCGCCGGGAAGATGCGGGGCGCGGGCCGTTCTCCTGCGCGCCAACCCAAACCCACTCCGAGGAGAGACCCCATGTTCAGACAGACCTTCACCGCGCTGGGCGCCGCCGCCGTGCTCGCCGCCTGCGGCCAGCCCCTGGCGGGCGCCGACGCCGAGCTGGGCGCCAGCCAGCAGGGGATCGAGATCGGCCCGCTGTACGACTATTGCGCCAACGCCAGCCCGGACGTGGTCCGCCACGTGGGCAACGGCTACGACACGCCGATCTCCGCGCTCCCCTACCGCGCCGAGAGCGGCAGCGGGGCCTACGGCTACGGTACGGACCTCTGCAAGTCCTTCATCGTGGATGCCAAGCTGGCCCAGGCCACCCCGCAGATCCAGCTCTCCGCCGGCGCCTGGGACCTGCCGAGCTCGTCAGCCGCCAACGGGATCAAGCCCTCCAACGCCGAGGACTGCGCCCGCTACTCGCACTCGGTCCGGTACTACCACCGCAAGGGGGACACCGGCGCCTTCACGTCCCTGGGCGGCGCCACCTTCAAGGGCAGCTGGAGCGCCGGGACCTGCACCCTCTACGTCTCCTCCGGGAGCATGGCCACGTATGTCGCCGCGCCCACGCCGGGCGCCGGCTGGGACTACTACCGGACGGTGCTCCGGGTGAAGCAGCGGACCAGCTACCAGGAGGGGCAGGTCACCCTGGCCGAGTACATCGAGCCGCCGGCGTAGCGGCTGTCGCGCCGAATCAGCGCTCTGTCTTTGGACCGCACAGGCCCGCGCGGGGGCAAGCCCCGGAATCCCCACGAATTGCAGGGGTGGAACGGGTCGTGCTTAGACGCGCGGGCCATGTTCGAAAAATCTCTGGGGTGGGGACTGCTGGCGCTCTTCGTTGCGGGCTGCGGCGTGACGGATGGAGAGCCGGCGGGCAGTGAGCCGCTGGGCAGCGTGAAGCAGGAGGGCCGGACCGCGCAGGGCCGGACCGCGCAAGGGCGGACCGCGCAGGGCCGGACGGCGCAGGGCTCCAACGCGAGCGTCCAGCGGATCGACAAGTTCCTGGCCCAGGTGCCCAACGGCTTCCTCGGCACCACCACCATCGACAGCTACGACAAGGCGGCGGTGGTGGGCTCCAAGCTGCGCTTCCTGGTCCCCACGCTCGTCTTCAGCCGGGACGGGACCTCTGGCCGCGGCGTCACCAACCGCTGGGTGGACGCGCCGGTGGGGACGCAGATGAACACCTGGGCCGCCTGGACGGGGCAGGGCGAGCTGCACATCCCCGTGCGGATCTCCGCCATCCGCACCGAGCTCAGCGACGCCAACAACCCGGTCAACCTCACCCAGGGGCGCGTCACCGACACCCTGACCCAGTACGCGCTGGAGGTGAGCCAGGGAGACGGCACCTGGACCCCGCTGTGCAACGGCGAGGAGGGCAACTGGGGGATGTTCACGGAGGGCTACTGGTCCAACGCGGACAAGTTCGACAACTACATGATCGAGAACGCGCCGATGAACCGGAACTTCGGCTTCTCGTGTCTGGACGGGACTTCGGCGAAGTGCATCCGCTGGGGCTACATGCCCTGGAAGAACCTCCCGCCGCCCAACAACCCCACCGCGGCGCCGGTCTCGCTCCTGCCGCTCTACCAGTCGTGCGTGCACGCGGCGATGGCGGACTACTGCGGCACGCTCACCTCGTACACCAACGATGGGACGTGGGTGGACCTCTGGGACGTCTACGGCTTCGTCCGCAAGACGAGCGAGTACGAGGACATCCCCGGCTTCTCCGCCGAGTCCGCGTGGAATGAGGCGGGCGCCCTGTGCGTGGAGAAGGCGCGCTGGGAGTCGCTCGGCCTGGCCTGCGAGGAGCCGTACATCGTCCAGTACCCCTGCTACGGCAGCAACTGCCCGCCCGGCAGCCACAAGCCGCGGCTCATCTACACCAACGCCTCCTTCCAGGAGGGGCAGCGCAGCACCTGCGTGGCGAACCAGATCATCAACTACAGCCGGCAGACGCTGCTGTACGTGGACTCGCGCACCACCTACTGCCCGTTCTCGCCCTACGGCTCCACGGGCACCGGCAGCCCGCGGCCGCTGCGCAAGGACTGCAACTTCTGCACGACGCGGGTCTGCAACCAGGCCGGGTACGAGAGCTGCTGCACGTACAACTGGAGCCCGGCCTGCGCCACCAAGGCCAGCCAGGTCTGCAACACGATCGTCGTGGACCCGGGGCCGATCCTCGAGGGGAACCTCGGCTCCTTCTGAGCCAAGAACCAACTCACCGTTCCCGTTGACGTTGACGTTGACGTTGACGTTGACGTGGTCGTTGACGTGAACGTGGACGTGCGACGTGGACGGCCGCGGCGACGTGGACGGCGACGGACGTGAACCTGACCGAGCCTCGTGGACGTTGCGGGTGGCTCTTCCGCGGATCCGTGGTCGGGACGGGGTGGTGAGCGACGCGCGGTCAGCTCGGCTCGGTCAAGGGCCACGTCGCCGTCGCCGTCGCCGTCCACGTCGCACGTCCACGTCCACGTCGCACGTCGCACGTCCACGTCCACGTCCACGTCCACGTCCACGTCCACGTCCACGTCCACGTCAACGTCAACGTCAACGTCAACGTCAACGTCAACGTCAACGTCTACGTCTACGTCTACGTCTACGGGGTGGAGGGTCTACGGGCGCTTCCGCTTCTTTCCCGCCTTCGGCTTGCGCCCGGCGAGCAGGCCGGCCAGCTCGGGTGAGAGCTCGGTGAAGCGGACCCCCACCTCGCTGTGAAGCGAGGCCTGGGGGTTCCCTGCTTGGGCCCACTGCACCTCGCCCTTGAACGGCAGCTCCGCGTCGCCGTGGAGCACGAAGCCGTGGATCTTCGAGCCGGGCAGGAAGACGTGCATCATCATCTCGGCCTTGAAGCCCTCCTCCGAGACGTCTGCGGTGAGGGCCGGGAGCTTCCCGCCCAGCGAGATGGGTAGGCGGAGCTGGGTGCGGCTGCGGAGTCGTCGTTGGGTCATGTGGCAAGGGTCACATGGCTGTAGGCGCCCGCAAGATTTTGGCCTCCGGACCAATGTCCCGCGGTGCGAGCACCCCCGTACCCTCCAGCCGATTGACTTTGGGGGGGACGGGGATGAGCGCAGGGCGGATCTTGCTGGTGGAGGGGCCGCAGGCTGCCGCGGAGCTCCTGGAGAGGGCGCTCGCGCCCGCGTTCGCGGTGGAGCGCTGCCGGGAGGCGGCGCTGCTGCCTGCGCAGGCGGCGGCGCTGCGCCCCTCGCTGGTGGTGCTGCACGGCCGCCTCCCGGACCTGAGCGTGCACGAGGCGCGGGCGCGCCTGGGCGCAGTGGCGGTGCAGGCGCCGGTGGCGGTGGCGCTCGCGGCTCCTTCCGAGGCGGAGGTGGTGCGCGCGGTCGCCTCCGGCGCGGTGGACGTGCTCACGCCGCCCTGGGACGAGGGCACCGTGGCGCGGCTGCGCGCCCTGCTGGACGAGCTCTCCTACCCGGACGTGCCGGGCCAGAGCCCGCCCCTCCAGGCGTTGCTGGGCGTCTACCGCCGCAGCCGCCGCTCCGGAACGCTGCGGCTCAACGCGGGCACCCCCTTCGAGGGGCAGGCCCAGTTCCTCGACGGGCAGCTGGTCTCCGCGGAGCTGGGGCCGGTGACCGGGCTGCCGGCGCTGGACGAGATGCTCTGGTTCCAGGACGGCGCTTGGCGCTTCGAAGGGCCGCCGCTGGACTCGAGCGAGCCGGTGACCCCGGCCATCCCCCTGCCCACCGTCTTCCAGGAGGACGCGCCGGCCCAGCAGCTGCGCGGGGACGCGCCGGTGCGGCTGCTCTTCGTGGATGACGACGCCGAGCTGCGCACGCTCTACCAGGCCCGGCTCTCCGCCGCCGGCTTCCTCGTCACCCTGGCGGAGGATGGCGAGCGCGGCGCCCGCGCGGCCATCGCCGAGCTGCCGGACGTGGTGCTCGCGGACATCGACATGCCGCGGCTGGATGGCTGGGGGATGCTGCGCAAGCTGAAGGCGGATCACCGCTCGCGGGAGCTGCCGCTGGTCTTCCTCTCCGGCCGCGACGACTTCCGGGAGACCTTGCGGGCGGCGCGGGCCGGCGCGCACGACTACCTGCCCAAGAGCTGGAGCCCGGAGCAGGTGGTGCACCGGGCCACGGCGCTGATGGCGCCGCGCCTGGCCGCGGACATCTCGCTCCAGCGCGGCGGCCCCGCGGCCTTCGAGCTGCACGTCACCGGCGTGCAGTGGCTCCTGCGGCGGATGGCGGCGCGGGGGCTGACCGGCTCGCTGGTGGCCAGCGACGACTGGGGCACCTACGGCCTGGAGCTCCAGGAGGGCGCGCCCCTCTCCGCCAGATCGAGCCTGGCGCGCCCCGGCCAGTTCGCGGACCTCGGCGCGGTGGCGGCGCTGCTCGTCTCCCGCAACGCCCGCGCCACCTTCACGCCCGCGTCCGCGCCGCGGGGCCCCGCGCGGCTGCACCTGACGATGGACGCGCTGCTCGCCCAGGTGTGCGAGACGCTCAACCGGCTGGACGCGCGCGCGGTCTCGCACCGGCTCGGCGGCCAGGCGGATCTGGACGTGGACGCGGAGCTCTACGGCCTCTTCTGCCGCCTGGCCACGCCGGCCCAGCTCGCGGTGGCGCGCGCCGTCTGCGAGGAGCGGCTGCCGCCCGCCCAGCTCCCCGAGCGGCTGGGGCTCACTGCCGAGCAGGTGGACGCGGCGCTGCGCGAGCTGCTCCTGCGGCAGGTCGTCTTCTTCTCCCGCTAGAGGGCGCTCACCAGAGGAAGGGCAGCAGCCGGGCGGTGCGGCGCGCGTACTCGGTGAAGGCCCGCCCGGCGCCAGCGCGCAGCACCGCCTCCTCCACGTGGATCCGGAAGAGGTAGGCCGGCACCACGAGCAACAGCGTGAGCAGCAGGCACGCCACGCTGTCCAGGAGCAGCGCGGTGCCGAAGAAGCCGAGCAGCACGCCGAGGTACCCGGGGTGGCGGACGCGGCGGTAGGGACCGGAGGTGATCAGCTCCTGGCCGCGCGGGAACTGGAGCGAGGAGGTGAAGCGGCCGCCCAGCGCCTTCACCGCCCGGGTCCGCTCCCACAGCCCCCACGCCACCAGCGCGGCCCCCGCGACGAAGGAGGGGCTGCCGGGCTCGGCCACCCGCTCCTGGAGGGAGAAGTCGACCACTCCCGCCAGCGCGGTGAGGTTGGTGCTGGCCAGGCACCAGGCGCCGGAGCGCCGCTCGCCGGGAGCCCGCCAGAGCTGGCGCAGCGGCGGCATCGCGGGGTGCGTGAGGTAGACGGCGGCGGTGGAGGCGCAGAGGACCCACACCGCCGGGTGGAGCGCCCGCGTGGGGCGCAAGAGCAAGGGGACGAGCACCACCACCGCGGCCGGCCAGGCGCGCAAAGCTCCCATTCCCATCGCGTCAGGCGGGCCCGGCGGAAGCGCCCGCCTCGAGCGGGGCGTGGCGGGGCGCGGCGAGCGACAGGGGCGCGAAGAGCCGGTCCAGGTGCTCGGTGAACTCGCGGAAGCGGGCGCGGTGGCCGGTCCACTCCAGAATCCGCCGGCCGGTGGGCAGGCCGAGCGCGCCGAGCAGGGGCTCGTCCCCGGTGGCCACGAACAGGCGCAGGTAGCGGCGCTCGCGCAGGGCGGCCTCACCCTGGGCCCGGCGCACCAGCGCCGCCGCGAGCGCGCACCGCAGCCGGAAGTCCGCTCCGCGCAGCCAGTGCAGCTGCACGGAGTTGAAGTACTCGAAGAGGTTGAGCCCGGGCGAGGCGCGCTCCAGCAGCGCGAAGGCGAACGGCTCGCCGCCCACTCGAGCGACGAAGGTCTCGCGCCCGCGCTGCAGCTCGCGCGCGGCGTAGCGCCCGGCGAGCCCCTCCAAGGGCAGCGCGCCGGCGGTGAGGTCATCCGAGGCCAGCAGCAGGGACTGGCCGGCCTCCACGTAGCTGCGCTCGATGGCGAGCCGCTCGGCGGCGGTGGCCGGCCCCACCTCCAGCTCAGGGCCGGTGAGCTCGGGCAGCGGCGCGTCCACGTAGAGCAGGGACTCGGTGAGCTCCCGCAGCACGGAGGTCCGGCCATCGTCGATCGCGCGGGCGAACGAGCCGAAGACGCGGGAGGGCCAGCTGTTGTCCGCGAAGAAGGCGATCTTGATGTGGCGCAGCTCCGGCAGCTGGCCGAAGAGGTCCGCGGCGCTCTGGTTGAGGGCGAAGACCGAGCGCGCCGAGGTGGGCTGCACCGCCAGCTGCTGGACGAACCAGGTGGAGCGGTAGGCGAGGAACATGGAGACGTGCCCCACCAGCGTCCCCTCGTGCTCCACCACTAAAGACTGGAAGAGGCTGTCCGCCGCGCGGGCCAGCCGGGTGAAGGTGCGGTGGATCTCCGGCAGCTCGGGGCGGATCAGCTCCAGCTGCCCTTCGTGGATGAGCCCGGAGTGGAGCAGCAGCGCCAGCACCGCCTCGGGCTCGCAGCTGGCGCCATCGCTCACGCGCGGGTGGCGCGCCGCCAGCGCCGCGCGCGCCAGCACCACCGCCCCGCGCGAGTCCACCGCGCCAAAGCGCGCCCCCTGGCGGACCTGCGCGCCCTCCCGCACCGCGCTCACCACCTCGCCGGCCACCGCCACCCGCGGGCCGGAGGGCAACCCCACCTCGAAGCGCAGCTGGCTGCCCAGCGGCAGCGGCGAGGCCGTGAGGAAGGCGCAGCCGGTGGCGGAGAGCTCCAGCGGGTGCAGCGCGTGCGCCTGGGCCCCGTCCGGCAGGTGGCACGTCAGGGTCACCCCGCCCCCGAGCGGGAAGCGGTCCACGCGCCGCCGGTCATGGGTGGAGATGAACGCCGGGGGCGCCAGGTGCACGCCCAGCCCGCCCTCGGTGGGCTGCGCCACCGCCTCGAAGCGGTAGCAGGCGCCGTCCGGCTCCAGCTCCACCTCCGCCAGCGCCGGCGCCGGCGGCGGGGTGACGCCGGAGAGCAAGAGCCCCGGCGCTTGCGGCGAGAGCCGGACCTCCGCCGGGTGGCTCCACTGCGCGGTGGCGGAGAGGCGCACCCGCAGCACGCCGGCGCGGCGGGCCTTCTGCAAGAGCTGCGCGGCGCTCACCGCGTCCGCGGCCCGCTCGTCCCGCGGCACGCGCTCCAGCAGCCGCAGCCCCACCCGGTGGTCGCCCTGGTACGCGGTGAGCGAGCGCACCACCGCCGCGCCCTGCAGCCAGAGCAGCCCGTCCCGCTCCAACGTGACGTGGGGCAGCGCGGTGCCGGGCAGCACGGGCTCCACGGAGCGCTCGGAGGGCAGGCGCACCGCCACCCCGTGCACCGAGAGGTCGAGCACCGGCAGCGGCCCCAGCTCGCCCAGCCGCGCGCGCAAGCCCGGAGGGCAGGCGCGCCCCTCCTCGCGCACCGGCCCCGCCAGGGCGCGCACCGCGGGGGCCAGCGGCTCGCCGTCCCGCGCCAGCGCCACCCGCTCGCCCGCGCCGAGCAGCTGCCAGGCCACGCGCGGGAGCAGCTCGCCCCGGTAGAGGAACGCGCAGCTGCGGCCGCGCAGCGCCTGGGGCGGCCGTCCCGCGCTCGCGCCGGCGGCGGTGAGCACCACGTGGACGCGCGCGTGCTGCACCAGCGCCGCCGCCTCGGTCCAGCTCTCGGCCTCCACGCAGGGCAGGCCGGGGAGCTCGTGGCGGCCGGCCGGGCGCCGGCGCGGGCTGGGGTGGAGGAGCAGGACGGTGGGATGGAGCAGGCGCGGATGCATGGGTCTCCTCGGCGTGAACCCCGAAGGAGATCCCATCCATGGCACAGCTGTCTGTGGCCCTCGGCGGCGGCGCGAACGCTCACCCGGTGACGCTGGGCCCCTCGGGGTGGGTCATCCGGCTGCGGCGCAACAGTGCGTCCACCCGGGCGGACAGCTCTCGCGGGTCGAACGGCTTGGCGAGGAAGTCGTCCGCGCCGGCGGCAAAGGCGGACAGCTTGGAGGCGGCGTCCGCCTTGGCGCTGAGCACCAGCAGCGGCAGCGCGCGGGTGGGGGGCTGGGCGCGCAGGCGGCGGCAGACCTCCAGCCCGTCCATGTCCGGGAGGACGAGGTCGCAGATGACGAGGCTGGGGCGGGCCCGCAGCGCCGCGTCCACGCCCAGCGCGCCGCGCGGCGCCTGGAGCACGTCGAAGTGCTCGGAGAGCTCGGCCGCGAGCAGCTGGGAGATGTCCGGGTTGTCCTCTATCACCACCACGGTGGGCGCGCCCTGCGGCGAGCTCCGGGGCGGGAGCGCGACCGGCCCCTGCGGCAGCCGCAGCTCGCCGGTGACGCGGCGGCGCTTGCTCACCTCGGCTTGCCAGCGCGGGAGCGCGACGGTGAAGGTGGTGCCTTCGCCGTACTGGCTCTCCACCGCCACGGTGCCGCCGTGGAGCGCCACGAACTCCTTCACCACGGCCAGCCCCAGGCCGGTGCCGCGCACCCGCCGGTGCTCCTCGCGCGAGCCCCGGGAGAAGCGCTCGAAGAGCAGGGGCAGCTCCTCCGCGGGGATGCCCACGCCGCGGTCGGCCACGGTGAGCCGCAGCTGCTCTGCCTCCTCTCGGAGCGTCACCATCACCACGCCGCCGGGGCGGGAGAACTTGCAGGCGTTGGTGAGCAGGTTCATCAGCACCCGCTCCAGCTTGTTGGGGTCCACGTCCGCGGGCACCGCGCCCTCCGGGAGGTGCGCGTGCAGGCTCACCTCCAGGCCGGCGGCGTAGGAGGCGAGCCCCTCCACGTTGCCGCGGATCATCTCCGCCACGTCCGCGCGCACCGGGTCCAGGGTGCGGATGCCCGCGTCCAGCTTGGCCAGGTCGAGCATGTCGTTGACCATGCCCTCGAGCCGGTCCGCGCCCTTGCGCGCCAGCTTGACCATGGAGAAGGCGTGCTCCGGCAGCGCGCGCGAGGCGCCGAGGCTTCCCAGCGTGGCCAGCGCGCCGTTCACCACGGTGAGCGGCCCGCGCAGGTCGTGGTTCAAGTTGGTGAAGAAGCGCGTCTTGAGCTCATCGAGCTCCTTCTGCCGCGCCAGCGCCTGCTGCAGCTGGAGGGTGGTCTCGGCCAGCTCGCGGGTGCGCTGCTCCACGCGGCCCTCGAGCGTGGCGTTGAGTCGCTCCACCTCTTCGAAGCGGTGCATCAGGTGCAGGCCGGAGCGGAAGAAGTCGTCACTCTGCGAGGCGAGCAGCCGGTCCCGCAGCTTGGCCTGCGCCCAGCCGTCCACCGCCAGCTTGAGCACGCCGGCGAAGGCCGCGCCCAGCGCGCTCGCCGCGGAGGTGGAGAGCGGCAGGCCGAGCAGCGGCAGGCAGGCGCCCAGCCCCGCGCCGCCGGCGAAGGCGGCGGCCAACCCGAGCGGCAGGCTCCGGTCCAGCGCCCACTCCACCTCGTACTCGCAGGCCGGCGCGCCCTCCACCTGGCAGCGCAGCTCGCGGATCTGCGCGGGCGGGTGCTTCCAGAGCGTGGGGAAGGCCGCGAAGCTGCCCATCCGGTACTCGCAGAAGCGGCGGTTGGGCTCCCGCACGGTGGAGCAGTAGGAGAAGCTCAGCTGCGTGCGGGTGAGCTTGGCGACCTTGTACGTGCCCACGCGGTTGAACAGGTGCGAGCGCTCGAAGGTCTTCTGGTAGCACAGCTGCGGCGTGCCGAACGCGCGCAGCAGTCCGTAGGCGAGCCCGAGCACCGCCGGCGTGGCGATCGCCAGCCCGGCCTCGCGCGGGAAGGCGGGATCCGCCGCCGCGTCACAGAGCGCGTCCACCACGCGCGCGCAGACTTCGAAGGAGAGCCAGTTGTCCTCGCGCTCGAGGTACGGGAGATCCACGCCCTCCGGCAGCTGCGCCTCTTGCAGCGCGCGCTGCAGCGTCGCCGGCCCATAGGTGCGGCGGAAGTGGAGCAGCATGGCCCGCAGGGGCCGGCAGGACAGCTCGGTGTTCACTCGGGGGCGGAGGATACGCCCCTGGCGCTGGAAGGGCGGCTCGGCGGCTCGGCCTTCATTCCCGTACAGCGCGCGCCCCTAGCACTCGGGGGCAGCGCGCTCGGCCCCGAGCGGAAAGAGGTGACCGCGCTGGAGGCGCAAGTGACGGCTCGGTCGGAGCTCAGCGCTCTTGCATCGACTCGGGCAGCGGCACCGCCGGGGACTCTGCCTTGGACATCATCCGCGTGAAGCGCTCCGCGCCGTCCTTGCAGACGAGCTGGCAGCGCTGCAGCGCCACGTCACAGACGCCGTCGTCCCACTGGCAGAGCTTCCGCTCCGCGACACAGGTGGTCTCGCAGTCGCAGCCTGGGCACGCGGAGACCAGCGTGTACTCCGGTGGCTTCGTCGTCGCGCAGCCCAACCCCACCACTCCCAGCGCCGCCGCAGCGAGCGCCGCCCGCATCCACCCCATCCCCATCCGTCCCCCCCACGCCGTTCGTCGAAGGAAAGTTGGGCAGGGCGCGCGGGCCGGGCAAGCGCGAGCGTCCAACAGCAGACAGGCCGCGGGGCCCGACTCCGTCACAGAGCCGGGCCCCGCGCGCTTACAGCAGAGCTCTCCCGCTGCGGGTTACTCCCGCGTCTTCTCCTCGGCGTCCTCGGCGTGGCGGCGCGCCTTCTCCGCGGCGGCGTCCTTCACGTCCTCGTAGGCGCGGCGGGCGCCGTCCTTGACGTTCTCCACCGCCTCCTTCGCGCTGCCCTTGGCCTGGTCCAGCTTGCCGTCGGCCTCAAGCTCCTTGTCGCCCACCGCCGAGCCGACCGCCTCCTTGATGTTGCCCTTCGCCTTGTCCATGAAGCCCGCCATGTGGCGCTCCTTTCGTTCGTTGGGTGTGAGGGGAAGTTGCGCACGGCGGCGCGCGGCGACACGGCGCCTCGCTCGCTGGCTCGCTGGGCGTGTGCAGCCGCTTGCGCAGGTGTGCAAAGCGCTCGGAGCCCTGAAAACGGTTGGGCACGCTCGCAAAGCGTGGGGGTAGGCTTCGCGCTCGTCCTCGCGATGGCGCCCCCCCTCCTGCTCCTCACCGCGCTGGTGGCCGCTGCTCCGGACCTCCCTCCGGATGCGCCCGTGGCGTCGCCGCCGCCCGTGGTGAACGTGGTGCGCGGGCGCGCCAAGTGGGTGGCGCTGGGTGGGAGCGCGCTGCTCGCGGCGGGCGCCACGCTCTGGATTGTCGGCAACGTGCAGTACGCGCAGGCGGCCGCGTCCCTCACCGAGCCGGCCGCGCTCGCCAGCGCGCAGGAGAACGCCCTGCACAACACGCTCGGGGGCGCGGGGCTGGCCGTGTTCGGCGCGTGCGTGCTGTGGATCTCCGCGGAGATGTGGCAGTGGCCCGATGCGCCGGCCACCGTCTCCGCCGCGCCGCTGCCGGGAGGGGGCGCGCTCTGGCTCTCGGGGCGCTTGCCTTGAGCGCGTGGCGGGCCGCCGCGCTCGCGGCGCTGCTCTGCGGCGGCGCCGCGTGGGGCGAGGAGCTGGATGGGGGCTTCTCGAGCCTGGATGGGGGCCCCTCGACTTCGCTCGGGGTGAGCGGGGATGGGCTCGGGGTGAGCGGGGATGGGCTCGGGGTGAGCGGGGATGGGCTCGGGGTGAGCGGGGATGGGGTCGGGGTGAGCGGGGATGGGGTCGGGGTGAGCGGGGATGGGGTCGGGGAGAGCGGGGACCGGCCGGTGCGGCGGAACTTCCTCATCCCCGCGCTGGAGGCGGGGCTCTTCAACTTCGGGATCTTCGCGTTCAACAACCTCGCCTCGCGCGAGCCGTTCGCGGTGGTGACCTGGACGGACATCCGGGGCCACTTCGACGGGACGAACGGTTGGGTCTTCGACGTGGACTTCTTCCTCACCAACCAGTTCGGCCACCCGTACCAGGGCTCCATCGTCTTCGGTTCGGCGCGCTCGTCGGGGCTGACCTTCTGGCAGTCCAGCATCTACACGTTCCTGTCCAGCATGGCCTGGGAGTACTTCTTCGAGCGGGACGCGCCCTCCATCAACGATCAGATCACCACCACGCTCGGCGGCATCCTGCTCGGCGAGGCGCTGCACCGGACCTACCGCTTCCTCATCGACGACACGGACGGCCCGCCCTCGCTGCTGAGCCGGGTCTCGTCCGTCTTCATCAGCCCGGCCTCGGCGGTGAACCGCTGGCTGCTCAACGACGAGGTGGACCAGGGCGACCTGGACGCCTCTCCGCCGTTCTACGCGGCGTTCGAGCCGGGCGTGAGCCTCACCACCCGCCTCTCCGAGCGCAGCCCGAACGGGACGCTGCGGCGGCCGGTCTTCTCGCAGGGGCCGCAGGCGGTGCTGGGCGGGGAGCTGGTGTACGGGGCGCCGGGGGACCCTTCGTGGCGGTCCCGCGAGCCGTTCTCGCACTTCGACCTCAACGTCAGCGTGACGTTCCCCGGCGTGCCCTCCGCGAACCTGTACGTGCGCGGGCTCCTGCTCGGCGGGAGGTACGGCGAGTCGACCAGCGCCCTGCGCGGGCTGTGGGGGCTCTTTGGGCTCTACGACCTGGGCGCCAACAACGTGGTCCGCGTCTCCTCGGTCGGGATGGGCTTTGGCACCACGTTCCAGCTGCGGCTCAGTGAGGGGACGTACCTGACCGGCACGGTGCTGGTCGCCGCGCTCGGGTTCGCCGCCGCGGGCGCGCTCGGCCTGGAGACGGAGCAGGAGCGCGACTACCACATCGGCCCGGGGGTGGAGTCGGTGCTCGAGGCGCGGCTGGTCCGCCGCGGGCTGGGCACGCTCTCGCTGCGCGCCAAGAACTGGAACGTGAACGGCGGGTACATCGAGCCGCGGCAGGGCTCCGAGTGGATCACCTACGCCACGCTCGACCTCAAGGTCCGCCTGGCGCCGCGCGTGGCGCTGGGCGCGTCTCTGCCGCTGGCGCTGCGCGCCTTTCAGTTCGAGAGCGGACGGCGCGAGGTGATCGCCGGTGGCAGCCTCCAGGTAAACCTGAGCTA
Organism: Myxococcaceae bacterium; assembly: GCA_044229415.1. Taxonomy (GTDB): domain Bacteria; phylum Myxococcota; class Myxococcia; order Myxococcales; family Myxococcaceae; genus JBGATB01. Next base: position 158,097 of record JBGATB010000015.1, read on the forward strand.
CATGTCCGACGACGCGTTCGGGACGAAGGGGCCGTGATGGCGAGCAACTGGGGCTGGATGCTGTGCGCGTGGTGTCTGTCCGCGAGCGCGCTCGCGCAGGAGCCGGCGCCGGTGGCCTCGCCGAGCGCGATCGCCTCTCCCGCGCCGCCGGAGAAGCCCTCCGACCCGGGCCAGGCCGCCGCGGCCGCGCCGTCTCCCGCGCCCGCCCCCGGCGCCCCGCGCAAGGAGGTGCGGGGCGTCTTCGTGGGGGACGAGCTGCGCTACCCGCGCTACGGGCTGTTGCCGGGGCTGGGGCTGCGCGTGCTCGCGGACCTCATCGCCATCCCCTCCGGCATCCCCGGCTGGAGCGCGAGCGACTTCGCGGTGGCCGGCAGCGTGGTGGCGCTCTCCGCGGCGATGTCCATCTCGGTGAAGGGGCCTTCGCTCGACGTGCAGATCCAGCGGACGTTCCAGCGCGTGCTCGGGGGGCCGGGGCGGATGCAGCTCTGGAGCCCGTACGGAGACTTCCTCATCTGGTCCGGCATCTGGGCGCTCACCGCGAGCATCTTCGTCTACGGCCTGGCGATGGAGGAGCCGCGCTACGTGGAGACCGCGGCGCTGATGGTGGAGGCGTTCGCGGTGACGCAGATCTTCCACCTGGGGCTCAAGCTCCTCACCGGCCGCCAGGGGCCCAAGGACGAGGATGGGCAGGGCTACTACGGCGGGCCCGCGTTCTTCTTCCGGTACTTCCCGTCTGGCACGCCGTCCGGGCACGTCGCCACCATGTACGCGCTCTTTGGCGCGCTGATGACGTACTGGGACACGCCGCTGGTGAACATCGGGCTGGGCACGGTGGCGCTCGTCTTCTCCGCCACCATCATCGCGGACGACTACCACTACGCCACGGACGTCATTCTCGGCGCCGCGCTCGGCTACTGCGTGGGGCGCTGGGTGGTGCAGCACCGCAGCACCCGCTTCCACAACGGGGACGACGGCAAGGTGCACGAGTGGACCGACCAGCTCACCGTCGCGCCCGCGCTCTTCCCCGGCGGCGGCGGGCTGGCGGCGAGCATCACGTTCTAGACTGAGCCAGGGGCGTAGCCCCTCCGTTCACCCCGATCCCTGACCTGAAACTTGCCGCGCCCCCGCTCAGCCCCAGCGAAGTCGAGGGCCCGCCGATCGTAGGGACTCTCGCTCGTGGGGCCCTCGACTTCGCTGGGCGGTGGCGTTGGTGGCGAGCGTCTTCGGCGGCGGCTCGTACCAGCCGGGGTCCGTGTAGCCGGGGGCCACGCGGTCGCGGACTTTCAGCAGGGTGAACATCCCGCCCATGGTGATCTCCCCGTACTTGCCGCGCCCGCCCACCATGGGGATGGAGTTGGCGGGCATCTGCATGTGGCCGGCGTGCGCGCTCATGTCCATCCCGGTCTGGCCCATGGTCATGTAGCCGGGCAGCAGCGGGCGGACCTGCTCGTCCAGCGTCCCCGCGTCCACGCCGATCATGTTCGGGAAGCCGTGCCCCATCTGGTTCATCACGTGGTGGGTCATGTGGCAGTGGAGCGGCCAGTCTCCCGGCGCGTTGGCCACGAACTCGATGGTGCGGGTGCTCCCGGTGGGGACGAGCACCGTCGTCTCTGGCCACTGCGCGCTCTCGGGGATCGGGCCCGCGTCGGTCTGGGTCACCTTGAAGTGGAAGCCGTGCAGGTGGATGGGGTGGTGGTCCATCGCGCTCAGGTTGCCGAAGCGGATCCGCACGCGCTCGCCGGTGCGCACCACCAGCGGCTCGGTGCCGGGGAACGCGCGGGCGTTCATCGTCAGCACGTTGAAGTCCGTCATCTCGTTCGGGTCCGGCCGCTCGCTGCCCGGAGGGATCCTCCACTCGTGCAGCATGATCGCGAAGTCCCGGTCCACGCGGGGCCCCGTGGGCCGGCGCGGATGGATGACGAAGAGCCCGGTCAGCCCGAGCGCCATCTGGGTCATCTCATCGTGGTGCGAGTGGTACATCGCCGTGCCGTGCTGCTTCACGGTGAACTCGTAGCGATACGTCTCGCCCGGCTCGATCGACTTCTGCGTGAGCCCGCCCACGCCGTCCATGCCGTAGGGCAGGAGCACGCCATGCCAGTGCACGGTGGTGGCCGCCGGCAGCCGGTTGGTGACGTAGATCCGGCAGCGGTCTCCCTCCACCGCTTCGATCACCGGCCCGTGGACGCGGCCGTTGTAGCCCCAGCAGCGCGCCTTGAGCCCGGGCGCGAGCTCGTGCAGCACCTCGCCGGCGATCAAGTGGAACACCTTCACGCCGTTCACCACCTTGAAGGGCAGCTTGGCGCCATTGGGGACGGTGACGGGGAGCGCGGGGCCACCGCTCGGGCCGGGCTCGGCCTGGGCGGTGGGGGCGCTCAGGACCGCGGCGGCCACCGCGGCGGCGGCGGGCGCCTGCACCAGGAGCTCGCGGCGCGAGGGCTGGGGCTGCTCCGGGGTCTCAGTGTCCGGCGTGGTCATGGGGCTTGGGCTCCTCGGGAGCGGGCAGGGGGGTGGCTGGAGCGGCGGCGAGGTTCGCGCCGAGCACCCGCTCCAGCTCGGCGCGGGCGACCCAGTAGTCGCGCAGGGAGAGCAGGTAGCCTCTCTGCGCGTCCAGCTGCGCCTGCTTGGCGGCGAGCAGCTCGGTGAGGCCCAGCTGCATGCCGTTGTACTGAAGCTGCGTCTGCTGCAGGGCGCTCGCGCGAAGCGGCAGCAGCTGGTCGTGGTGGTGCTGGGCGGAGAGCCTGGCCAGGCGCAGCCGCCCGTGGGCGAGGCGCACCTCCGAGCGGACCTGCACGCTGAGCGCGTCCAGCCGGCGCTGCGCCTGGCGCAGCTGCGCCTCCAGCTTCCCCACCACCGCCTGGCGCTGGTCGAAGATCGGCAGCTCCAGCGAGAGCGTGGGCCCGAGCAGCCGCGGCCCGTCCGGGTCCTGGTGCACGTGCACGCCGACTTCGACCAGGCCGAAGAGCCGGGTGGTGCGGGCGAGCTCCACCGCGTTCTGGAACAGCAGCGTCTGCTTGCGCGCGGCGTCCACGTCCAGCCGCTGGCGGATGGCCCGGGACTCGAGCCGCTCCAGCGCGCCGTCCTGCGCGGGCAGCGCGGGCAGCCGCTGCGCCAGCGTCCACTGCGTGCGCGGGCCCCAGAGCCCGAGCAGCCGGGTGAGCTGTTCGCGCTGCTCCAGGAGAGAGAGCTCCTCCTGCGCCAGCGCCAGCTTGGCCTGCTCGGCGGCGGCGCGCTCGGTGGCCAGCGCCAGCTCGGTGACGTTCCCCGCGGCGCGCTGCCGCGCGGTGAGCTCCGCCGCCGCGTCCGCGCCCAAGAGCGCCTGGCGGGCGAGCTCCACCAGCTGCTCCTGCGCCTGCAGCTGCGCCACCGCCTTGCGCACCTCGGCGGTGACGCTCAGCGCCTCGTGCGCCACCTTGAGCACGTCCGCGTCGAACTGGTCCTTGGCCACCTTCTTGCGCAGGGGCAGGACGAAGAGGTCCAGGAAGCCGAACGCCAGGGACGCCTCGTACTCGATGATGCCCTCCTGCCCCGGGAACCCCAGGCTGCCGCCCAGGCTCGGGTTGGAGAGCAGACCGGCCTGCAGCAGGTCCGCCTGGGAGATCCCCAGCTCCTCGTACGTGGCCGCGAGCGTGGGGTTGTTGATCAGGGCGATGTCCACCGCGCGCTCGGGGGTGAGCCCGCCGCGCAGGAGCTCGTCCACGCGGGCGGAGACCGGCCCCTCGGCGGGAGGGCCCTCGCCCCAGCCGGTCTGCGCGCCCGCGCGCTCGCGGACCAGCGCGGCGACCTCCGCGTGCCCGCGCGCCGGCTCCATCGTGGCGCAGCCGGCGGCGGCCAGCAGGGCGGCGGCGCCGAGCAGCCTCCTCACGGCGTCTGCTCCGCCCGCGCGCTGGACATGGGCACCAGCGCCATCCGGCACTTCGGGCAGGTGCCCGGCGTCGCGCTCACCACCTCGGGGTGCATCGGGCAGGTGAAGCCTTGCGCCTGCGCCTGCGCCTGCGCGGCGGGCGCGGGCGGCAGGGCCTCGAGCGAGAGGGCGGGGAGCGCGCTCTCCGGCGCGTCCGGGTTGGAGGGGTCCAGGTGCGCCGGGCGCGGCGTGGGGGTGGCGGCGCAGCCGGCGAGCCACAGCGCGCCGGAGAGGACGCAGGACAGCTTGAGCATGGGGGGTACCTGGTACGAGCAGCGAGGCACGGCAGTCGACTCGAGCGACGACCGTGGCGGCTCAGAGGAGGAGCTGTTCGAGCCTCAGGTAGCGGCGACTGGGCGGCGGCGCCGGCCCGCGCGGGCGCTCGGCGAGCCTCGCCGCGGGCGCGCAGAGCAGCGGCGTGCCCGGGAGCGGGACGGCCAGCGCGAGCACGGTCAGCTCCACGCCGTGCGGCACCAGCGCCGGCGCGGTGTTCGGCTCGGAGCGGTGGACCTCGCAGCAGGTATCCTTGGAGAGTTGCGGGGCGGTGTGCTTCGCCGGCTTGCAGCAGGGCGTGCGCATCACCCGCCCGCTGAAGCGGCAGACGCGGATCGCCTCGGGGGACGCGGTGGCGGTCCCGAGCGAGAGCAGCACGGTGAGGGCGAGGAGGCGTCCCAGCACGCCTCTGCTCATAGCGCACACCCCGCGGCGGCACCATGTCCGCCTGTCGCAGAGCAGGCGGCCGGGCGCATTGCACTGCGCTGGCTTCCGGCCTTTAGGGCTCCGAGTGGGTTCGAGTTCGCGCTCCGCCCAGCACGCATGGGTCCCGCGGTGGTGCGCTCCAACCGCGGCGGGTTGCACAGTCACGACCGACGTATCGGGGCGCTCGAAGGGAACTGTGAATGACTTCGGGCCTCCCAGCCCCGTAGGCATTCACAGAACGAACCGAAGAGCGCCCTCGCGCGTCCGTAAGGGCTCTGCAACCCGCCGCGGTTGGAGCGCGCCACCGCGGGACCCATGTGTGCACGGCACCACGCGACCTGGAACCCACTCGGAGCCCTAAGAGCCCTGGCCTGCGTCCGGCACGCTGAAGACCCAGGGAAACGTCACCTCCACGTCCTCCCGTCCCTGCGGCCGGGGGAACCGCCACGCGCGCACCACGCCGAGCACGCAGGCGGTCATCTCTGGCTGGTGGAAGTCATCCGTCTCCAGCGTGGCATCCACCACCGTGCCGCCCGGCCCAATCGTGAAGGTGACCGCGATGGTGCCGTGGGCAGAGGGGTCCACCGCGAGCGCCTTCTCCTCGTAGCAGGCGCGCACGTCCGGGGTTCCGGCGAGCACGACCTTCAGGATGGCGCTCTTGGGCAACCCGTCCTGCAGAAGCTGATGCCGACGTTGAAGCCGGTGGGGAAGCCGGCGCGCAGCGTGAGCGTGGGGAAGCGCGCGGCGTTGTTGAAGTGGATGCGCGCTCCCACCGCGAGGCCAGGCCAGAAGCCGAGCCACGGCGTGCCCCACCAGCCCACGCGCGCGGGGTCTCCGTTGGGGAACCACTCCAGCCCCACGCCGGCCTCGGCGAAGAAGGAGAACGCGCTCGCCAGGTAGAAGCTCCACTGGAGCGCGAGCGGGACGATCAAGTTCACGTTGTTGTTGTAGTAGGGCCAGAAGAGCAGGTCGGCGCCGAAGTTGATCGCCACCTGGTTGTTGATTCTGGAGATGAAGCCGTTGCGGACGATGGGGATCCCCACCCGGATTCCCACGCCCGGCGCGAAGCCGTTGTAGGCCACGCGGTCCTGCACGCGCGCCACGGCGTGCAGCTCCACCTCCACCGAGCTGTCGTGCCGCCCCGGCTGCTTGAGGATGATGTCCGCGAAGGCGGTGGAGCTGGACAGCAGCAGCAGCAGCGCGGCGAAGACGTGGGGGGTCGGGCGCATGCGCGCAGGATGCCCCAAAACCGCGCAGCCGGGAGGTGCGTGATTGTGCGCGCCGTCTACGGGAAGACGCGAATCACCGCCGCGCCCTTGCGGGTGGCCACGTTGAGCGCCGGCGGAGACACCATGGTGTCCAGGTGCAGCCGCACCACGCCGTCATCCGGCAGGTAGTCCGGCGCGCGCAGCGCCGTCTTCTGCCCGGTGGTGGGGTTCCAGAGGATGAGGCCGCTGGTCTTCAGCGCGATCACCAGCCGCCCATCTGGCAGCGCGATGATGTCCCGCAGGTTCCGCTCGCTGGCGCCGAGGTCCGCCACCGGGTCCACGTACTGGAACGTCTTGCCGGTCCACGCGCCCAGGCCGTACTCCATGACCGGCGTGGTGCCGCCGTCCGGCAGGCTCTCGCCCTTGGTGGTGTTGGGGCCGCTGGTGAACCAGACGCGCCCGTCCGCGCCCACCGCCACGCCGGTGAGGTAGACGGGGTCACCCTCTTCGGCCACGCGGAAGACCGGCTGGTTGATGAAGCCGTTCCCGGGGTCCGGGACGGGGTACGGGTCGCCGAACGCCACCGCGTAGGTGTTCTCGCCGTTGCGCGAGAACCAGGTGTGGAGGTCCGCGTGCCAGCGGATCTTCCCGGCCGTCCACTTGCCCGCCACCCAGAGGTCGCCGTCCGGCGCGAGCGCCAGGCCGCGCCAGTCGCCCATCAGCTGGTTGGACTCGCTGTTGGGGTCGCACGGGGCGCCGTTGCAGACGCGCGGGTGGAGGTGGTCCGCCATGTACTCCTGGTTCGCCTTGTCGAACCACTCGCCCTGCGCGGGCTTCCGGTACGCGTCCGGCCGCAGCAGCGTCACGCCGTGGTTGGCGCCCACGTAGAGCTCGTGCTTGTGGGTGAAGTGGTCGAACACCAGCCGCTCCACCGTTCGGTTGTGCCAGAACTTCGCGCCGTGGTCGTTCGAGACGAGGTCGATGCGATCCACCACCAGCGTGCCGTCCGGCTGCAGCCGCACCCGGTCCAGCTTGCCGCTGTGGCGGTTGGGGTCGCACCAGTCGCCGGTGCCCTCGTCGATCCCCGCGTAGCCCACGAAGACCTCGTTCGGCCCGCCGCCCACAATCTCCGTAATCCCCCGGTCCGAGGCCGCGCCGTACACCGGGCAGCGCGCGCTCGGGTCCTCGGCGCAGACGCCGGGCCCGGGGAAGTTGTTGTCGCAGTACGCCACCGGGTTGCCGGCGAGGTGCAGGCCGTCCGGCGCGGCGTAGCGGCGGAACTGCGTCTCGCCCGGCTTGAGCAGGTAGAGCGCCTGCGGCGTAGCCAGCCAGCGGTTCTGGCTCTCGTCCGTGGAGAGCCCCACCACCGGCGTCTCCAGAATCCCGTCCGCCGCCTTGTAGACCACGTTGGTGCTCTGCCACGGGCCCGGGGTGCCGAAGACGATGCCGGCATCGCCGCTGCCCGCGTCCGGCGCCGGCGGCGCGCCCGCGTCCGCCGCCGCTCCCGCGTCCGGGCCCGGCAGGGCGCCCGCGTCCGCCGGGACCTGGATGAGCACCTTCCCCGCGTCCGCGGCCGGCGTCCCCGGCAGCGGCTCCGTCGAAGTCTGCGGCTCCGTCGGCCCGCAGGCCCCAGCCGCCAACAGCGCCCCGCACACCACCCCCGCCGCCCGCCAGACCTTCGCCATCGCGTTCCCTCCCCCCCTCGACTTCGCTCGGGGTGACCGGGCTTAGGGGCCAGTGCGAAGGGCGCGCCAAGGCCCAGCTGCTGACTGGAAGACGCTTGGCGGCTCGGAGTGGGGAGAAGAGTTCCCACCGTGGGCCGACCTGCGCCCACCTGCGCTCCCGGGCCTGCCCCGCTATGCTCCCGCCCGTGTTCCGCAAGGCCACGCCCAGGAAGATCTGGATCGAGAACATGATCCTCGCCGCCGCGCTGCCCTGGGTGGCGGGCGCGGTGAACGCCAGCGGCTTCTTCTTGGTGGGCTCGTACACGTCCCACGTGAGCGGGCACCTCGCCCGGGCCGGAGACGAGCTGGCGCAGGGGCGCCGGGACGTGGCCTACGGCGAGTTGATCATCGTGGGCGTCTTCCTGGCCGGGGCGATCACCGCCACCGCGCTGGTGGAGGCCGCCCGGCGCAAGGCCAAGGCGCGCTACGCGGCGGCGCTCTTCCTCGAGGCGCTCGTCCTCACCGCCTTCACCGTGGCGAGCGTGGGGCTGGGGCCCGGCGTCGCCGGGGTGGTGCTCACCTGCCTGCTCAGCTTCTCCATGGGGCTGCAGAACGCGCTCGTCACCCGCATGTCCGGGGCGGTGGTCCGCACCACGCACATGACCGGCGTCGTCACCGACATGGGGATCGAGCTGCACCGCGGCTTCCTCTGGCTCAAGGACCACCTGCGGGAGCGCGAGCGTCGCGGGGGCGCCTCCCTCCTCACGCTGCTGCGCAAGGACCCCGAGCTCAAGCGGCTGCGCCTGCACGCGATCATCCTCTCCTCCTTCCTCTCCGGGGCGGTGCTCGGCCCGGTGAGCTACCTGAAGCTGGGCGGGGTGGCGATGCTCGTCCCGGTGCTGGTGCTCCTGTGCCTGGTGGCGTTCGACGCGCTCTATGGCCTGGGCGCCGGCCAGGTGCGGGACGCGGAGCGGCCCAGCAGCGAGCACCTCGCGGTCAGCGCCACCACCACGCCGCTGCCGCCGCCAGAGCGGCTGGTCTCGAGCCACCCGCCCGAGCACTGAAGAAGCCTGCAGACTCCGCACGCCTTCGCCGTCGCCGCGCACAATCTGCGCTCCGGCCGCCCCACTCGCCGCAGCAGGGCCTGGGCATGAACTTGCAGCGCCCTCCGAATGGAGGATGACGCCCATGGCCGAACGCACCGCACAAGAGCTCGAGGCGCGAACCACGCTGGCCTACCTCGCAGAGGAGTTCAGCCCCAACGTCGAACGGCGGCTGCGCGCGGCGGAGGCGCTGCTCGCGGAGCTGGCGGCGCTCTCCGGCCAGGAGGACTTTCATGTCCACAAGCTCCCGGAGCACGAGGACGCCGACTACGAGGTGCGCTTCGAAGGTGCGCACACGGAGGTCCGGGTGCGGCTGGGCGTGGGTGGGGAGATCTACATTCGCAGCCGCTCCAATGACGAGAAGGCGGTCCCGCTCGCCTTCAACCGGCTGACGAACCGGCTCGACGGCGGGTCCGTGTTCCTGGCCGTCACCGGGCCGAGGAAGTCCGGGCTGACGGCGCTGCTCGAGGCGATCGCGCGGTTCAGCGGAGACGAGAGGGTGGAGCTCGAGTAGCGCCCGAGCATTGAAGAAGCGCTTTACTTCCCCGCCGCCCTCCGCTCCGCTTGGGCCCCGCGCGTTTCCCGCGCGCGTTGGAGGCCAAGTGAGAGTCGCAGCGAGCGTGGTGGCAGCGGCGTGCTTCTCGGTGGGCGCGGCGTGGGCGGGACCGGACGGCGGCACCGGGGCGAAGGTGGAGCTGTTCGCCCTGGACGCGGGCGCGCCGCCTACGGCCAAGGACGTGGTGCCGGCGGTGACGGTGCGCGACGTCACCTTCCCCGGCGTGCCGGGCGGGCCGGACGTGAAGGCCTACGTGGTCTCACCCGCGGGCAAGGGCCCCTTCGCGGGCGCGCTCTGGGTGCACTGGCTGGGCGAGCCGGTCACCACCAACCGGACCCAGTTCCTCGACGAGGCGGTGGCGCTCGCCGGCCGCGGGCTGGTCTCCGTGCTGGTGGACGGCATGTGGTCCGAGCCGCGCTGGTTCGGCAAGCGCACCACCGCCACGGACTTCGAGGCCTCCGTGCGCCAGGTCCAGGAGCTGCGGCGGGCCATGGACTTCCTGCTCGCGCAGCCGGGCGTGGAGGCGCGGCGGGTGGCGTTCGTCGGCCACGACTTCGGCGCCATGTACGGCGCGCTGATGGGCAGCGTGGACAACCGCGCGCGCACCTACGTGCTGGCCGCCGGCACCGCCACCTTCCACGAGTGGTTCCTGCTCGGGAAGCCGCCGCCGTCCAAGGCCGCGTACATCGAGCAGATGGCGGTGCTGGACCCGCCCAAGTACCTGCCGTTGATCAAATCCGCGAGCTTCCTCTTCCAGTTCGCCAAGACGGACAAGTACGTGCCCAAGGCGAAGGCCGAGGCGCTGGTGGCCGCCGCGCAGGGGCAGAAGCAGGTGAAGTGGTACGAGGGCGACCACGGCCTCGCGCGCCCCGAGGTGAAGCAGGAGCGCGAGGAGTGGCTGTCCCGGGAGCTGGGGCTGCGCTGAGGCGAGCGCAGCAAGGCAGGGAGGGACTCGGGTAACGGAAAGGGTCGCGCTCGCCGGCGCCCGCATGGTTCCCGCGGCGGAGAGCTCGAGCCTCCGTGGAAGTGAGCGGCGGCGTTGCTGGCCGGGGGAGCACGTCACGTTGGGAACTGGGTAGGTTTGGGTGGATCGGCCCACCCCAACCCTACCCAGTTCGCTCTGGAGCAGCTGCCGCCGAGCTCCCTCTGCCTGGGAGGAGGCTTTGCCGCCGCCGAGGCTGGAGCGCTCCGCCGCGGGAACCATGCGGGCGCCGGCGAGCGCGACCCTTTCAGGTTCCCGGTCCCTCCAGGCCCAGCAACGCTCGATCGTACTCCTCCGCGGGATGGCGCTCAGCGCACGCGGACCGCGTCGGCGATCACCACCGCGCCCGCGGCGCTCCACCGCGAGAGCTGGACCTTGTTCCAGCCCGCGGTGAAGTTGAACGTGCCCAGCGTCACCCACTTGCCGCCGTTCTGGCGCTGGTCCACCGCCGCGGAGCCGATCCGGTTGCCGGCCGCGTCCGTCATCACGAAGGTTGCGGCGGCCGAGCGGTTGGTCCCCGCCGTCCACCAGGCGTCCACCGTCCGCGGCCCGGCCTGCGCGGCGAAGAAGTTGAAGCTGGCCGCGTCGCTCACCGCCTGGGTGGAGGCGTAGTAGTAGCCCGTCCCGTAGAAGCCGGCGGTGCTGGCGCTGGGCGTCCAGTTGCTCGAGACGTCCAGCCGTGCGCGGCTGGGGTCGTTCTTGTTGTTGTTGCTGTCGATGATGATCTCTCCGCCGGAGGGGGGCGGAGGAGGAGGCGGCGGCGCGTTCTGGCAGACCGCGCCCGGGAGCCCCAGATAGGGGCCCTGGTTCACCCACCAGGAGATGGTCCCGCCGCAGCCGTTGCTGCTGGCGAACGGGTCGTCGATCCCGAAGGCCGGGTCCTGCACGCCGAAGTGCACGTGGGGCCCAGTGGAGAGGCCCGAGGAGCCGGCCAGCCCGAGCACCTCTCCGCAGGCGACCTGCTGGCCCACCTTCACGCGCACGGACCACTTCCTCAGGTGCCAGTACCAGGTGATCTTCCCGTCCGCGTGCTTCACCTGGACGTAGTTGGCCGTGCCGCAGTTGGCGGTGGTGCAGCGGTCGAACTCACCGTCGTGCGCGGCGATCACCACACCCGGCGCCGCGGCCACCACCGGGCGCCCCGCGTCCATGGCAGCGAACCCGCCAATGGCGATGTCCACGCCGTCGTGCTGGCCGTACACCCGGCCGCCGCACTGGTAGTCCCGCGTCCCCGCGCCGCGGTCGGTGTCGTAGTACGCGCTCACCGAGCAGCCCTGGCCGCACTCGCTCATCGAGAGCGGGACCCGGAGCTTCACCTCCGCCAGCGCGGTGCTGGCGAGCAGCAACCCAGCGAACGCTCCCGCCGTGGCCGTCTTCATCGCGCACCTCCTTCCCGCGCCGCCACCCCGGTGCGGACGTTCAATGTCCAGAGCTCGCCGCCGCCGGCGTCGTAGCGCAGCACGTCTGCCGTCACCCACCGCAGGGAGTCCGAGGAGACGGGCGGCGGCACGAAGCCCTCAGGCTCGCCCTCCCGCTCCACCCCCAGCTCGATGCCGGCGTTGGTGAGCTGCACTGGCTCTCCGCCGCGGACGGAGGTGCGCCACCACGAGGCGATGCCGGTGCGCCCGGACACGAAGACCAGCGTCTGCCCGTCAGGCGACAGCGCGGGGCGGTCCGCGTCCTCCAGCTGCATTGAGACGTTCCCCTCGCCATCCGACAAGGCGACCCGGGTGCCGGGGCCCGAGCGGAACTGCCCTTCCAGCGTCATCGCCAGGAGCTTGCCGTCCGCCGAGCCGACCACGTCTCCGCGCACCCGCTGGGCGAGCGTCCGCTCCGCGCCGTCCCCGCCGCGCAGCCTCAGCTCGCCGCTGGCGGTGACCAACGCCACGCCGGCCGCCACCGTCCGGGCTTCTCTGAACGCCGGCTCACGGGCCAGCACCGCCATGTCGCCCGTGCGCTGGTTGAACTCGGCGATCGACACCGGCGGCACCACGTCCCCGTCCGGCACCAGCGCCTGGTGGGCCACGCCGACGAGCAGGCTCGCGCCCTCGCGGAAGACGCGCTGCAGCCGCGCCTGCTCGCCGAACTCCTCCTTGATCCGCAGCTGCAGCAGCTGGGTGGACTGACCCAGCTGCTCGCCCTCGCCGTCACCGGTGAGGACTGCCGAAGGGCCGCACGCAGCGAGCAGCGCTGCCGCGGCGAGGGGGGTGTAGCGGATGCGACGCATGTTGGGCCTCTCGAACGAGCGGGGGTTGCTGCCGCGCTGAGCAAGCAGCGTTCCAGCTCTTGAGAGGCCGTCTTCAGAGGCGGGCTGGCACCCTGGGTGTTGCCAGCCCGCCTTACAAATGGCCGTTCAGCGGCGCGGACGCCACTTCGAGGTCACAGGTGCGGCCGCCAAGCTACGGCGCGCAGACCTTCGCCTTGTCGCACTTCTGCGCCACGTTGAGCAGGTCGAGGACGTTGGTGCAGTCGGCGATGTCGATCGTCTTCCAGCAGGTGTCGATCGCGGTGGCGTTGATCTTCCCGTCGCAGCTGGCGGCGGGCCAGGTGCCTTCCCAGAACGAGCGCTGCTTCACCTCGCACTCGTCGCGGGTGGCGTAGGTCTTCCCGGTCGCGATCTCTCCGCACTGTTGGTAGCGGTTGCAGGCGCGCGTCACGGTGGTGTCGCGCGCGGACTCGCGGCTCGGGGGACCGCAGCTGACGAGCAGGAGCGGCAGCAGCGCGAAGGCGGGGGTCGTTCGCATGGCGCAGGAGCCTACCGTGCGACGTAGGCCGAGACCACGCGGACGATGATCCGGCCGCCGCGGTCGTCGATCCATCCCTCCTCGACGAGCAGCGTCAGCCCGGGCTCCACGGGTGGCATGACATCGCACTCGGCCACGTCGTTGCACGGCGAGCAGGTGACGCCGCCGCGGCAGGTCCAGCTGGGGATGGAGACCAGGCGCGTGTAGTCCCCTTCAATGGGCGGCGGCAGGTTGAGCGTCTTGCCGATCAGGTACGGCGGCGCGCGGCTGTCGAGGACGATCTGGATGGGATCTCCCACGCGGCGCAGGGCGGCGGTGTGGCGATCCGTTCGCACCGTGGTGCTCTGCGTGATGCAGCCGGTGAAGCAGAGCGCGGCGACCAGGGCCAGCAACGGAAGTGCGGGGGCTCTTCTCATGTGCAGTCTCCGACGGCGAGGAAGGCGGCCCACCGGGACGGAGGGAGCCCGTCCCGGATGAGCGCGCGCTGCGCCCTCGCCAGCGCAGCGGCGGGGTTGAAGGAAGGCGAGGAGCGGTAGAGCTCCTCCATGAAGCGGCGGGTGTCCTCGTCGTTGACGGACCAGAGCGAGGCGATGACGGTGCGCGTGCCCGCGGCGAGGAAGGCGGCGGCCAGCGAGCCCCACATCTCGTCCCGCGCGGTGGCGGCGGAGGCGCAGCTGGAGAGCACCACCGTGCGCGGCCGCACCCGCGCGTCCAGCACCTCGTCCGCCCAGACGTTCCCGCCTGCCAGCGAGAGCCAGGCGCCGCGCGGAGAGAGCCCGCTGTGCACCGCCAGGTGGAGCAGCGAGGCGTTGGCGGCGGCGAGGAAGGCGGCGCGGGTGGCCTCCGCGCCCAGCAGCGCGCGGGCGTGGAGCCGCTCGCGCAGGAGCGCGGCCTCGGCGCGCGCGGCGGGCAGGTCTCCGCCGGCGTCGGCCAGCACCACCGGCTCGGTGCCGCTCGGCCCCTGCTTCTGACTCGCGCGGATGGCGCGCAGCGCGGTGAGGCTGGGCACCCCGCACAGCACCACCCGCTCGGCGAGGTACTGCCCGTCCACCTTCAGCGCGGCGAACGGCAGCCGGGCCACCGCGCCGTTGCCCGCCACCGCCACCGCGCGCGCATCGCCCTTCCTCGAGGCCAGCGCGGCCTTCGCCGGGGCGGGGAAGAGGTGCGTGCCCAGCTCGGCGGCGGCCTGGGCGTCATCCGGGTTCTGCCGCAGCCGGTCCACCCAGGGCGAGACGTCCGCCAGCGCGCCGAGCGCGTGCAGCGTCACCTCGCCGCGCCAGACGAGCAAGAGCCACAGCGTGCCCTGCGCCTCCACGTAGACGAGCGCCAGCTCCTGCTGCAGCGCGGAGAGCACCTCGCTCACCTTCGCGGGGGCGACCAGCGGCGAGGCGCGCAGGGTGGGGAAGAGCGCGCGCAGCGAGTCCGCGCGCAGGGCGGCGGAGTCGTCGTCCGCCTCGCGGCTCTGGCCGCTGGCGCTGGCCAGGTGCGCGTCCAGGAAGGTGCGCGCCAGCGCCCGCTCCGCCGTCTCCAGCGCGGCGCGCGCGTCGCCACCGCGAGCCTGGAGGAGGAAGAGCCGCTCCAAAGGCTCGCGCTTGCGCGCCAGCAGCCAGGCCTTGAGGTCGTCCAGCTGCAGCTCCGCGCGCAGCGCCTCCACGCCGCGGGCGGAGTCGGCGTAGGCAAGCGCCGCTTGCTCGAGCTGGCCGGCCGCCTCGTGCACGCGCCCGCGCTCGAGCGCCAGCCGCCAGCGCCAGCCGTCCGCGGGCTTGAGCTTGTCCGCCTCGTCGAGCGCCGCGAGCGCCGCGGGGAGCTCGCCGTGCGCGCGCCGGAGCTGGGCGGTGGCGTGCCAGAGCGCGGTGGCGGCATTGCGCGCGCTGGCGGGCAGCGCCTTGCGCGCGTCCTCGAGCAGCCGGGTGGCTTCGTCCAGCGCGCCGGACTCGAGCGAGAGCTCGAGCAGGTTGAGTGAGGCGCCCACGCGCAGCTCCGGGAGCTTCCCCCCGGCGGTGAGCTCCAGCACCTGGCGGTAGCGCGCGGCGGCGAGCGGGGAGAGGCCCTCCGCCTGCGCCAGCAGCGCCTCCTTGAAGAGCAGGTGCGCGCGCTCCTGCTCGCCCACGCCGGTGAGCGAGCGCGAGGCCGCCAGCGAGCGGCGCGCGCCGGCGAGGTCCCCCACCTCGAGCAGCGTGCCCGCCACCGCGAGCAGCGCGTTGGTGGCCTGGGGGCCATCGTGCGCCTTCTCGGCTTCGGCCAGGGCGGTGCGCGCGGACTGGAGCGCGGCGCGCAGGTCGGTGTCCGCCCAGTGCGAGCGGAACAGCGCGTACGCCGCCTTGGACGCGCCGGTGGGGTTCTGCGCCTTCTGCTCGCGCTCCACGGCGAGCCGGTAGAGCTCGCGCGCCGCCGCGGTCCTTCCCTGGCGCTCCTCCACCTGCCCGGCGACGAGCAGCAGTCCCCCGGCGCGGGCGTCGTCGCGCAGCTTCGCCGCGAGCGCGGCCACCTCCGCGTCTCGCTTGAGCTGGTAGCGGGCCCAGGCGGAGAGCGTCAGCGCCCGCGCGGAACCGCTTCGGGAGAAGGCCTCGTCACAGCGCACGGCCGCGTCCTCGTAGTGCTTCGACTTGAAGGCGTCTTCGCAGCGGGGGAGGGGGTCCGTGCACGCCGCGAGGCCGACGATCGAGATGAGCGCCAGAGCCGCCGCACGCATTGTGTCGGCATCCTAACGGTGGCTCGCACGGTCCCCTACTTTTCATCTGACCGGCGCCCCGGGGCGCGCCGTCGAGCTTCAAGGCGCTCCGGCAGGCGGGCCGTTACAGTAAGCAGCCGCTCATGGGCTCTCGTCGCTTCGTCTCCGGGGTGGTGCCCGCCGGCACCCGCGCCCGCACATACCTGTTGCAGGGTCAGTCGCTCTGCGTGGTGGAGGGGGCGGATGGCCCCGCGGTGCCGCAGGCGGAGGGGCCGCCCGAGGGTTGGCTCTACCTGGGCACGCTGGGAGAGGAGGGCTGCTGGGCTCGGGCGCTGCCGGAGGGTGAGGCGCCCCCGGCGGGGCTCTCTTTGGTGGGGCTGCGCAAGCTCTTCGGCGCGCTGCCGGAGGAGGACTTCGCCGTGGCGGCCACGGCGATGGGGCTGCTGGACTGGGACGTGGGCCACCGTTTCTGCGGCAAGTGCGGCCAGGCCACCGCGCGCTCGGGCGAGGACCGCTCCCGCGTTTGCGGAAGCTGCAAGCAGTCGCACTACCCGCGGCTCTCGCCGGCCGTCATCTGCCTGGTGGAGAAGGACGGCAAGGCGCTGCTGGCGCGCAACCGCGCCGCGGTGCGGCCCTTCTTCAGCTGCCTGGCCGGCTTCGTGGAGGTCGGCGAGACGCTCGAGGAGACGGTCCACCGGGAGGTGCACGAGGAGGTGGGGCTGCACGTGAAGGACGTGGAGTACTTCGGCAGCCAGCCCTGGCCCTTCACCAACTCGCTGATGATCGGCTTTCGCGCCAAGTACGCGGGCGGGGAGCTGAAGCTGGAGGAGAAGGAGCTCTCGGAGGCCAACTGGTACGGCCCTTCCGAGCTGCCGCAGCTCCCCTCGCGGATCAGCATCTCCCGCAGGTTGATCGACGACTTCGTGCTGCGGCACGGCGGCCAGCTGCTGCCGGAGTGAGCAGATTTCTTGTCACCTTTTTCGGGCTCCCTCCTCCAACGGGCAAACCACTGTGTTCGAGGGAGGTTCGCCATGAAGTCGTTGCTCATCGCCTGCTTGCTCGCCGTGCCTGCGCTCGCCGCGGAGACGCCCCCGCCGCTCAATGACGCGCAGATCGCCACCATCGCGCTCACCGCGCACCAGATCGACTCCACCCGCGGGAAGGACGCGGTGAAGAAGTCCCAGAACGCCGAGGTGAAGCAGTTCGCCGAGGCGATGGTGAAGGACCACGAGGCCGGCGCCCAGGAGGTGCTCGCGCTGGCGAAGAAGCTGGGCGTCAAGCCGCAGAAGAGCGCCGTCTCGCAGGACCTGGAGAAGGGCGCCAAGGACACCCAGGCGGCGCTGAACAAGAAGACCGGCGCGGCGTACGACGCGGCCTACATCGACGCGGAGGTCGGCTACCACGAGGCGGTCATCTCCGCGGTGGAGAAGGTCCTGCTGCCGGCGGTGAAGAACGCGGAGGTGAAGACCGCACTCGAGCAGACGCTGCCCACGCTGCAGGGCCACCTCCAGCACGCGAAGAACGTGCGGAAGCTGGTGTCCGGCACCGGCGGCGCGGGAGGCAAGCCGTAGACGCCATGGAGCACGACGCGGCCACCCAGGGAGTCGCAGGTAACGAGGCGCTGGACGATCTGGAGATCGTCTCGCGCGTGGTGGCGGGGGAGGTGCCGCTCTTCGAGCTGTTGGTGCGGCGCCACAACCCGCGCTTGTTCCGAGTGCTGCGCGGGATCCTCCACCAGGACGCGGAGGCCGAGGACGCCCTGCAGCAGGCGTGGCTCCAGGCGTTCGCGCACCTCCCGAGCTTCGATGGGCGCTCGCAGCTGCTCACCTGGCTCACGCGGATCGCGGTCAATGAGGGGATGCACCGCCGCGGCCACGGGCTGCGCGTCGTCGCGGCGCAGGAGCAGCTGATGCGCGAGCCCAGCCCAGAGAAAGACCCCGAGGCCCAGGCCGCCGCCCACCAGTTGGCGCGCGTGCTTGAGCGGGCGGTGGACCGGCTCCCCGAGCTCTACCGGCCCGTGTTCGTCCTGCGCGAGGTGGAGGGCCTGGCCACCCGCGAGTGCGCCGAGGTGCTCGGCGTCACCGAGGACGTGGTGAAGGTGCGGCTGCACCGCGCTCGCGCGCTCCTGCGCGAGGACATCGACGCCCAGGTCGGCGCCGCCGCGCGCGAGGCCTTCTCCTTCGCCGGCGCCGCGTGCGACCGCGTCACTCGCGCCGTGATGGCGCGGCTGCTCGGCCCGATGTGAAGAGCATGGGGCGCACGCCCCCGTCGTTCACCCCGAGCGAAGCCCCGCCGTTCACCCCGAGCGAAGCCCCGCCGTTCACCCCGAGCGAAGCCCCCGCCGTTCACCCCGAGCGAAGCCCCGCCGTTCACCCCGAGCGAAGTCGAGGGGCGCCTGTGCCCTCTCTACCTCTTCACCTCTCGGCTACGGCCTACTCAGCCTTCGGATCCGGGCAGCTCTTGGCGTCCAGCTCCTCGCCAGTGTGCTTGGTCTCGTCGCAGTCCAGGCCGCTCCCGCCGGTGCCGGTCTCCTCGGCGCTCTCGGACTTGGGCTCGGCCTTGGCCTCGGCCTCAGTGGCGGCCTCGGCCTCAGTGGCGGCCTCGGCCTTGCTGTCCGCCTCGTCCTCGGTCGCGGCTGCAGCTTCGTCCTTGGCCTTCACCTCAGGCGCGGGCGCCGCAGCCTCCGCCTGAGCGATCTGCGCGCGGTTCACGAAGATCCGCCGACCGTCCTCTTGGACCACCGGCGCCTCGCTCGGCTGCACTGACGCGCTCGTCGTCCTGCACGCCGTCATCCCCAGCACCACGTAGATCGCCACCGCCATCACCCGCACGCCCATCGCCGCCTCCCAGAATCAGTGTCGGCCGGGAAGCTGGGTACGGCGGTGCGCCCGGTCAGCCCCCTCTCAACGCGGGTGTCCAGCGTGAGACGGTTGCCCGGTATGTTGCCGCCATGTCGGACGAGACCGAGCTGCGCA
The DNA here is from genome assembly GCA_044229415.1 of Myxococcaceae bacterium. Taxonomy (GTDB): domain Bacteria; phylum Myxococcota; class Myxococcia; order Myxococcales; family Myxococcaceae; genus JBGATB01. The sequence goes on from JBGATB010000015.1 coordinate 176,600, forward strand.
AGGCGTTGGAACTCTGTCAGGCGCAGCTGCGGACCTCCGAGGTGTGGCGAGAGCAGGCGGAGTGGAGAGCGGAGCAGGCGAAGGCGCAGCTCGAGCAGCTGGAAGGAAAGCTGGAGGTGCTCAAGCTCCGGAACGAAGCGCTGGAGCTGGAGCACAGCGGCACGCTCGCCGCGCATCTGGAGCGCGCGAACGCGCGCATCCGCGAGCTGGAGCACGAGCTCGGTGGTCGCGTCCCAGCGCCGCGTCCCCGAGAGCTGGAGCGCGCGAGCGACACCATCCGGATCCTCTTTCAGTACTTCGCGCCGACGGAGGCGGAGCGCGAAGCGGCGATCGCCCACGTCCGAGCGGAGCTTGGAGAGTCCTGAGCGGGCGAGAAGAAGAGACGATCCACCGCGTAGCTGATCAGCGCGCCCACGGCCGCGCCGAGCACGTCCCAGGTGAAGTCCTTCCATGAGGGCTGCCCATGGCCGCCGAGGTCCCACAGCTCCTTCACGCCGCCGGCGAGCAGCGCCGTGCCGAAGCCGACGACCAGGCGCAGTTCCTTGCGCTCAAGCTGTGCGGCGCTGAGCGCGTAGCTGCCGGAGGCGATGGCCGCGCTGACCCCGAAGTGCAGCGCCTTATCCGGCCCGAGCCACGGATCCGCATCCTGCGCCCTCGCGGTACCCGGGAGCGCGGTGAGCAGTACGAGGATGACCTGCTTGGTGAGCCTCACCCGTCAGCTCACCCAGCTCGACAACCTCTCGAGCGTCCAGCCCCTATCGGTCTTCGTGCCTGCGAATTCCCCGCCGTGCCACTGCGCGTCCCACCGCAAAAAGACGCGGTCGCCGGTAGCGTTGAAGAAGATCACCGGCACCTCCAGCGGATAGAACGCTCCGAAGAGTTGCTGAGCCTTCTCGTAATCGCTCTTCGACAGGAGGATGAGGCGACTTGGCGAGTCGACGCCGGTCCACCGAGCCCGGTCGCCGATCAGGAAGGTCGCTCCACCCTCACCGCTGAAGGACGACTGATTCGTTGTCTTGCCAGCACCCGGTAGGTCGAGAACCCCCGTCATGATCCCAGGCTGAACATCGAGAGTCCTGCTCAGGAACTCCTCCCAGAGAGGAGCTTCTGGATTCATTTCTGGGCTTGATGCAGGGATGTTCGGCAGAGGATCCACTTTGTCAAAGAGCCCATCGCCATCTGTGTCGGGGCTCTGAGCGTTGAGGAGCATCCGTTCCTCAATGAGATCCGATAACCCGTCCCCGTCGGCGTCCATCTGAAGCGTCTTGAGTGCTGCCTCCAGCAATACGCTGCCTCCCTCTCGCTTCATGGCCATCGACACCGGAGGAAAGGTGAGTGAGGACTCGTCCAACTCGCGGACGCGTACTTCCAGCGTGAGCCGGGCTCCGTCCTTGCCCAGCAGCGGGACCGCGCTGCGAGCGGTCACCACGTACGGCTGGTACTCGCGAAGCCCCAAGTAGAGCGGCTCCGCCCAGCGTTTGGAGTTTTCCGGGCGGAAGAGCCAATACCCTCCCCCGGATGCCTCGCCGCGCGGGTCCACGGCCTGGCTGATGGCGATGGCCGTGAGACGCCTACCCTCACGGTCGACGCGGACCGGCCAAAATCCAGGCGGAAGTGGCAGTGGCGAGTCGATAGGCGCTTCTTCCCGTGCGATCGCCTTTCCTTCCGAGTCGTCCGCTGCCGGAACGGACTGCACCTTGGCACCGGCCGGAAGCGGTCGCTCCCGCCAGGCGGCGGGAACGCCTCCGTTGTTGGTGCTGCGTGGCTTTTGGCTCGTCACGGCTGGAAGGCCCAGCAGCGCCCGATCTCGATCGCGTTGGGTCCGCTCCGCCTCGGCCAGTACCGACAGTCCTATCGGAAGGTAGGGCGTGATCGGCGCCGAGGGCTGAATTTCAAGGCGGAGCTCTTCGCGATGCCAACGGAAAGCATCCGAAAGGACTTTCGCGTAGCGGCCTTTGAAGATGGGCGCCAGCGCCCCGAGCGGGGCGCCGCCAGCGGCCTGGACAATGCCGACCACCAGGTCGAATGGGTCTGCCGGTCGCTTGCCGCTGAAGTGCCAGTCGAGAACATCGCGTTCCACCTGCTCCTTGCGCTCCTCGCGGCGCCGCTGCTGAGAGATTGTGACGGGCACCTGGGGGCCGAGCAGCGCTCGTAGCTTCGCGGCGAGGGCTACCTCACCCGCCTCCACCAACGCGAGTGCGAGCTCCAGCCGCATCTCGTCGGCGGGGACTACCTCCGCTCCCTTGTCCGAGCTCCATTGCTCGCTGGTTGCTGGGACCTTTGCTCGCGCGATGGCGTCCTGAACCCCGCTCGGCGCGCGTTTGAAGGTGGCGGCAGCGGCACCGTACAGGCCAATCCCCAGCAGGTTTCGGATGATGCGATCGCTCAGCAGCGTCGACTCTGCGGGCGTGAGTTGTCCGGCAGTGGCGCGTTCTAGCCCCAAATACAGCGCGGTCGACTCCTCTCCCCCCTCACCAAAGCCGTAGCTCCGCAGGATGGCCGGGGCCCGCGCCGGTAGCTTCATCAAAGCAAAGGCCGCAACATCGATTGAGCCCCTCGGGAGCAGGTGCAGTGCAGGCACGAGCGCACCCGCCAAGGCTGTTCCCTGCGGATCGCGCTCCAGCTCCGTAAGGATTGAAGCCTGCCGCTCGTCCCAAGGCTGATGCTCGAGCGCGAAGACGTATGCGACGACGCTGCCTCGGCCCCGCTCCAGCAGGGCCTGCGTCGCGACCCGCAGCGCGTCAGCGTTCTTCTTGTGGCTGCGGAGATCGCCCGCATCCGGGGCTCTGGCCGCCAGCTCCGCGTTGATCAGCGCCTGCACCCCGTCAGGGGAGAGGCCATACGCCTTCGTGAGCGCCGTTGTCGGGTCGCCTTCCTTGGGCGGCCTGAGCAGTTCCTGGAACAGCCTGCACGGACGCGGAAGCCCGACCGCCTTCCAGAGCGCGTCCGGGCTTCGCAACTCCACCATGGGTGCTTCGCATCCCTCGCCGAGCACGGCAGGGACCGGGGTGGCTGCGGCGGACACCGAGAGCATCCACAAAGCTGCCAGCATCGCGTCGACCTCCGCGGAGACTGACAGCCTGGACTACGCCGGGTTCCCGGCGCAAATCCGCACCCAACCGAGCGGCTACTGCACCTTGAGGGTGAAGTCGCCCATCTCCCCGTTGCCGTACCCGTCCACGACGATGAAGTAGTTCTGCCCCGCGGTGGCGGTGAAGGAGAGCTCCTCGCCCGACTCGACGATGTCCGCGCCAGAGATGCAGCTGGCCGCGCTGCAGGTGGGGTTGAGCAGGTAGAGGACCGTGTCGAACGTCCCATTCACGGTGGCCTTGAAGGTCCCGTTGCTCGGCGCGACGAACGCGTAGACCACGTCCGGCGAGGTCCCGAACGTGGCGACCAGCGCGCACTGCGCGGAGAGGTTGCCGTTCTGGAAGTCGTTGGTGGCGCCGAAGGTGCTGCCGTTGACCGGCACGCCGAGGCTGATCGACGTGGGGCTGCTGCAGGTGTCGTTGGCGGGTGGGGTGATCCGCTTGACCTCGAGCTGGAAGTCGCCGCCCACCGCCTCGCGCCCGTCCACGAAGACGAAGTACGTGCCGGCCGCTAGCTGCGGCAGGTAGAGCGACGCCGTGGCGGAGCCGGGAGCGTTGCAGCCGAGCTCGTCGGCCAGGGCGGTGCTCGCGCAGGCGCCGGGCTTGCGCAGGTACACCGCGGGGTGGAACGTGCTGCTGCTCGCGGCCGCGGTGGCCTTGATGGCGACGGCAGACGGGGCGGCGAGCGTGAAGCTGTAGACGACGTCCTTGCCCACCGTGCGCGCGCCGGAGGAGCAGGTGGGCGAGGGGTCAGCGGAGACGTTGGAGTTGGACGCCCAGCGCGTGCTCCCGCTGACGGTGGCCACGTCCCCCGTGAAGGTGAGCGCGGTCGGCGCGGCGCAGCTGTCATTCGTGGGAGGAGGCGGCGCGTCCACGGCAGTCACCTCGAGCAGGAACGGCCCCGAGCTGCCGTACTCGCTGTCCACGTGCAGGAAGTAGGTCCCCGCCTGGGCATCCAGCGTCACCTGCGCGCTGGCGATCGCCGCAGGCGCGGAGCAGCCCAGCTCGTCCCCGCTGGTGGTGCCGTCACAGACGTTCGGCCCGCGCACGCTCACCACCGGCAGCAGCGTGGGAGAGGGGCCCTGCGGCGTCACCTTCACGGTGAGCTCCTTCGCCGAGGCGAGCACCAGCTGGTAGACGACGTCCTGGCCCACGCTGCGCGCAGTGGGCGAGCAGACGGGCAGCACGCTGCCGGAGCCGTTGGTCGCGCCCATGGTCGTGCCGGTGGCGCTCGCGGTGCCGCTGCTGAGGGTGAGCGTCTGCGGCGCGGTGCAGGTGTCGTGGGCGGGCTGGGCGGCGGCACTGGTGCGCACGCGCAGCTCGAACGGCCCGGCGCCGGACGCGCTGTCCACGTGGAGGAAGTAGGTCCCCGCGGGCACGGCGCGCAGCGAGAGCCCCACCGTCCTTGCCGCGGTGCCGGCGAAGCACCCGAGTTGATCTGCTGCCAGCTCGCTGGCGCAGGCCCCCGGCTTGCGGACGTAGACCACCGGCGTGAAGGAGGAGGAGAACGGGATGACCGCCACCGCCACGTCCTGCGTGCTGGCGAGCGTGAGCGAGTAGACGACGTCCTTCCCGCTCGAGGCGGCGGAGAAGGAGCAGGTGGGCGCGGCGGTGGAGGGGTTGCCGTTGGTGGCGAGCGAGAGGTCTCCCTGCGCCACGGCGAGGCCGCCGGTGAAGGCGAGCGGCTCGGCGTCCGCGCAGAGGTCGTTCTGGGGCGGGACGGTGGCGGGGAGCAGCTCCACCGTGAGGGTGAAGGCGCCGGAGGTGCCCGAGCCGTCCACCCACAGGAAGTGCGTGCCGGCCGGCTGCCGCAGCGCCGTGAAGCTGATGGGGCCGGGGAGGATCCCGGCCTTGCAGGCGAGCTCATCCGCGCTCGCGCCGCTGGCGCACTTGCCGGCAGCCCGGAGGTAGGCCACGGGGATGAAGGACGGGGAGCCGGCGGTCGGCGTGACGGTCACCTTCACGTCCTGGGGTTGGGTGAGCGTCAAGCTGTAGACGAGGTCCTTGCCGCTGCTGCGCGCGGATGAGGAGCAGGTGGGAGATGCGTCCGCGGCGCCATTCCCATTGGAGGCGTTGGAGGTGTCGCCGGTGACGGTGGCGGTGTTGCCGGAGAAGCTGAGCGCCTGCGCCGCGCTGCAGTCGTCGTTCAGCTTGGGCGCGAGCGAGACCTCCAGCTGGAACGTCCCCGCGGTGCCGCCGCTGCCGTCCACCCAGAGCGAGTAGGTGCCGGCCGTGAGGTTGAACAGCGTGAACGACTGCGGCGTGGGGCTTCCGCCGGCCTTGCACGCCAGCTCATCCGCGAGCGTCGTGCTCGCGCACGCCGACGGGCGGCGCAGGTAGACCGCGGGCTGGAAGGTGGGCGAGGCGCCGGTGGGCGTGACGGTGACCGTGAGCGTGCGCGTCTCGGCCAAGGTGAACTGGTAGACGAGGTCCTTGCCGGTGGACTTCGCGGTGTTGGAGCAGGAAGGGGCCGGGTCGCCGGCGGCGTTGTCGTTCGCCGCCCCGGAGGTGTCGCCCGTGGCGGTGGCCACGTCCGAGACGAAGGTGAGCGCGCGCGGCGCGGCGCAGCTGTCATTGAGCGCGGCCGCCACGCAGGCGTGCGAGCCGTTGCACTGAGGCTTCGCCGGCGGGCAGTGCGTGTCGAGCAAGCACTCCACGCAGGTCATCGAGCTGGGCTCACAGACCTTGCCCTGGGCCGCGCAGGTGGCCGCGCACGGGGTGCCGGCGTCGGTGGTGCCGGCATCGGTGGTGCCGGCATCGGTGGTGCCGGCATCGGTGGTGCCGGCATCGGTGGTGCCGGCGTCCGTCTCACCCGCGTCGGTGGTTCCGCCGTCGGGGGTCTCGCCCGCGTCCGTGACCGTGGTCCCCGAGTCGACCGTCTCGCCCGCGTCCGTGACCGTGGTCCCGGAGTCCTCCACTGAGGTCCCCGAGTCGGTGACCGTGGTCCCGCCATCGCCGCCGGGCGGCGTGGGCCCTGGGCAGGCAGTGAGGAGGAACGCGGCGGCTAAGACGGCGAAACTGCGGGTCATGGTTCGCTCGAGGGAAGGGACTGATGTCCCGAAGACACCGAGTGCACCGTCGGTGTGCGGGGAATCGTTTTCGCGCATGCAGTACTGCGCGTGTCCCCGGGGACCTTCATGGAGAATGGCTGGCCGGGCGCCAATCCGCTGCTTGGTCCGTGTCGCCCTCTGTTTGAGCCGGTAGCCTCGGGAGCCATGTCCGACCACGGCCCGCTGCTGCGCTCCGTCGCCGAGCACGCGACGAAGTACCTGGACTCGCTCGACGAGCGCCCCATCTACCCGCGCGTCACGGCGGAGTCGTTGCGGAGGGCACTGGGCGGTCCGCTCCCGGAGCGGGGCAGGCCGCCCGGAGAGGTGATCGACGCGCTGGTGGCGGCGGCGGAGCCGGGCGTGGTGGCGATGTCGAGCGGCCGCTACTTCGGCTTCGTCATCGGCGGCGCGGTCCCGGCGGCGCTGGCGGCGGACTGGCTGACCTCCACCTGGGACCAGAATGCGGGGCTCTACGCCGGCGGCCCCTCGGCCGCAGTGGTGGAGGAGGTCTGTCAGCGCTGGCTGGTGGAGCTCTTCGGCCTGCCGGCGCAGACCTCGGTGGGGTTCGTCACTGGGTGCCAGATGGCGCACGTCACCGCGCTGGCGGCCGCCCGGGGCGAGCTGCTCCGGCGTGCGGGCTGGAACCTCGAGGAGCAGGGGCTCGCCGGCTCTCCGCGGCTGCGCGTGCTGGTGGGGGAGCTGCGCCACGTCACCGTGGACCGCGCGCTGCGGCTGCTCGGCATTGGCTCCGCGCAGCTGGAGCCGGTCGCGGTGGACGACGCCGGGCGAACGCGCGCGGACGCGCTCGAGCAGGCGCTGGCGAGAGGTAGCGGGCCGACGCTCGTCTGCGCGCAGGTGGGCGAGGTCAACACCGGCGCGTGCGATCCGTTGCCGCGCATCGCCGCCACGTCGAAGGCGCACGGCGCCTGGCTGCACGTGGACGGCGCGTTCGGGCTCTGGGCCGCGGCCAGCCCTTCAACGCGGCACCTGGTGGAGGGGCTCGCGCTCGCCGACTCCTGGGCCACCGACGCGCACAAGTGGCTCAACGTGCCGTACGACTCGGGGCTCGCCTTCTGCGCGCACCCGGAGGCGCACCGAGCCGCGATGACGACGAGCGCCAGCTACCTCATCCAAGAGGGCAAGCGCGACCGCGACGCGGTGGATTGGGTGCCGGAGTTCTCGCGCCGGGCGCGGGCGTTCCCCATCTACGCGGCGCTGCGCTCGCTCGGGAAGGAGGGCGTCCGCCAGATGGTGGACCGCTGCTGTTCGCACGCCCGCCGCTTCGCCGAGGCGCTCGCGCGCGTCCCCGGCGTGGAGGTGCTCAACGACGTGGTGCTCAACCAGGTCCTGCTGCGCATCGGTGACGACGCGAAGACGGACGAGGTGCAGCGGCGCGTGCAGGAGAGCGGAGAGGCATGGATGAGCGGCACCAAGTGGCGCGGCCGGCGCGCGCTGCGGATCTCCGTCTCCAACTGGTCCACCACAGAGCAGGACGTGGACCGCACGCTCGAGGCGCTGCGCCGGGCGCTGGCTTAGATCGTCTGATTCCGCGTCGTATCGGAGCGCTGGAGGCATTGCGCGCCGGACAACTACAGCGTGATCAGTTCTGGGGTACTTGGTTGTGGTTCGAGGTCCGTTCTTGTGGAAGATCAAAACCGACGGGCATCTCGTTCCAAGTTCGGCCATCGAGTTCACGGCCTGCTCGTGCCTTGTTCTTCCCGCCCCACTGCTTGAAGAAGAAGGGGACCCTGGCGCGCTGACACTGAGCGCGTATTCCCCGTACCCAAGGCGCGAGCATCGGTCTTGCGCCTGCGCCGCTTTCTCCTCCCACGATCACCCAGTGGATCTCGCTCAGATTGAGAGTTTCGATTGGGCCGAGTAGCGGCTCAATGCTCAGAAATCGGATCCGCGCCGGCGTTCGCCGGAGTTGGTTTATGCGGCCTGTGTACTGGGCGCTTTCGACGCTTACGCCCAGCCACACGTTTGAAGGGACTCCTCGGCGACGCGCGAACTCGGACATTCGCTCCGCACGCTTCGTGAGGACCTGAAACTGGTGTTGCATCGCGCGCTCCATGACGTCGAAAACGCGCGCGATGTACGAGTCGGGTACTTCCTCGTGAAAGAGATCCGACATGCTGTTCACGAAGATCAGACGCCCCCTCTTCCAATGCAGCGGAAGCTCAAGAGCGGCCGGCACTAGTCGGAGATCAAAGCCCTGCTCGAAGGGGTGACCTGGGACGCCTCGAAAGCGCTCTGAAAACGTTTCGGCGTAGCAGTGCTTGCAGCCGGGCGAGATCTTCGTGCACCCCCGCACTGGGTTCCAGGTGGCCTGAGTCCATTCGATGGAACTGCGATCACTCATCGTGGGCCTCTTGATGGGTGGTGCTGAACATAAGTATAGTCATGCGCCGCCAGAGATCACCCGTGGCGGGCGGAGCCCAAGGTCGTGTCGAGTCGAATCCCGCAAGAATACGAAGGACGAGAGCAAACCTACCTGAAGCACCGCGTGCTCGATGAGTATCTCGTTGCGTGGGCGATGAAGCGCGGTTCGCGGGGTCGGTTTGAGAGTGTCCGCCTCTGGTACGTGGACTGTTTCGCGGGGCCCTGGCGAGCACAGGATGAGGGGCTCTCTGACACGTCGGTGTGCATTGGGCTCACTGCCCTAGAGACCGCCGCCGAGCGATGGCGGAAGGACGGCGCAGACGTCACCGTCTCTGCCATCTTCGTGGAGAAGAATGCCGGTGCCTTTGAGCGGCTGCGTGAATACCTAGGCGGACGTCGCGGACGAGTGAGGGCTGTGGCGCTCAACAGCGAGTTCGGTGACGCAGTCCAGGAGATCAACCAACTCATCGGGAGGGATCCAGCATTCCTATTTGTCGATCCGACGGGATGGAAGGGAGCGGCGATGCGCTTCATCGCGCCGCTTGCCGAAGTGCAGGGACGTGATGTGCTCATCAACGTGATGTTCAATCACATCAACCGCTTCAAGAACGATCGCCGCGAATTTCTACGTGAGCAACTCCGAGAGTTCTTCGGGCTATCGGATCGAGATGTACCGGTGGGTCTCACGGAAGACGCTCTCTTCGCCCTGTACCGGGCTCAGCTTCGCGCCCAGTGCAAGACGCGGTATGCCGCTGACCTTGCGATTCCGCATCCGATGAACGATCGCACTTGGTTTCGACTCGTCATGCGATCGCACTTGGTTTCGACTCGTCATGGGCGGACATCACCCGGCAACGGTCAAGTTGTTCCGGAACGTCGAGAAGCGCGTCTGCGGGAAGGAGGCGGCTGTCGTCCGGGATGAGGCGCAGCATCGTGGCGCGACGCAAGGAAGCCTCGACTTCGAGCCCTACCAAGACGATCAGTCCTATGAGCGTCTCCACGCTGCGGGTCGGGTTGCAGCGCCGCGGGATCTCCTTGCCGAACTTGGCCGACGGTCTCCACAGCGCTACTTAGATCTCTGGCCCGACCTCCTCGCTGATCATCACCTCACCAAGAGCGATCTGAACGCGTTGGTTTGGGGGATGAATAGGCGAGGAGTTGTGGCGATGAAGGGCAGCACGAAAGGTCAGCGCACACCGAAGGACGATCAGTTGATCGCGCTTGGGACGCCCGGCAGGTCATCGGACTCAGTCTAAGAAGCGCTTGGCTAGATCACCTTGTCCGTCGCCCGGCGGATCCGCTCGAAGTCGAAGTTCGCGGCGGGATCTACCTTCCGCCCTCTGGGGATGGCCACGTCCTTGTGGCCGACCAGGTTGCGCATCGGCACCTTGTAGGTCTTCGCCAAATACGGAACGAGCTTCTCCAGCGCGCGGTACTGGGCTTCGGTGAAGGGCGTCTTCCCATCGCCCTTGTTGGTGATCTCGATCCCGATGGAGCGCTCGTTCACTGACGGCGACGTCTGCCCGTGAAGGTCGGCGACGCCGGCGTGCCACGCCTTCATCTTGTCGTTCACCAGCTGGTAGATCTTCCCGTCCCGGCCGATCAGGTAGTGCGCGCTCACCTGCGCCGCTCGCGAGCGGAGGGTCCGCAGATCCGCCGCGGTGTCGTTCGAGGCGGTGTGGTGCAGCACGATGCTGTCGATGTCCGCCCCGTTGCGCGAGCTGAAGTTGGGCGAGGGCGCGCTGATCACCTTCGGCTTGGTCACCTTGCCCGGCGCGGGCGAAGGAGCCGGCGCCGGCGAGGGATCCGTCTTCTTCGGCTTGAGCTTGCGCAGCGAGCCCCAGGTCTGCGGGCCCACCCACCCGTCCACCACCAGCTTCCGGGAGCGCTGGTACGCCCGGACCGCGGCCTCGGTGAGCGGGCCGAAGTCCCCGTCCACCGCGAGGTTCGCGCCGGCGAGGTTGAGCCGGCGCTGCAGGACCTTCACCGCCGGGCCTTCACTGCCGCGCCGCAGCACGGGGTAGGTGAAGGCTTTGGCGCGGATGGCAACGGAGCGTGCTTCGGTGGCAGACGAGACGGCCATGGGGAGCGTCCTTTCCAGGCCCACTCCCCAGAGCAACACCGGCGCCAGCTGACACAACCTGGCCGCTTCACCCGGGCGGGGCGGTGGGCTGTCCAGAGTCCTTACCCGCCACCCGTCCGAACCTCGCGCAGGTGGAGCGCGCGCCCGTCAGCGGCCAGCCGTGCCGGTCTTCCAGAGGACTTTCCAGTTCGCGCCGTACAGCACCACGTTCCCGTCGTCCTGCACCACGGTGGCGGAGACGGGGTTCCCCTGGGTGCGCGTGTTCCACACCGCGTACGCGCCGTTGTAGAGGACCAGGTTTCCGTCCCCCTGCATGACCAGGGTGGAGGTGGCCCTTCCCTGCGTGCCGGAGGCCCAGAGCGCCCGGCCGGTGGCGTTGTTGTAGAGCACCACGTTCCCGTCTCCCTGGTGGACGAAGCTGTAGCGGCCGTTGCAGGACGTCTTCGCCTGGTTGCGCAGCAGCTGCTCGTTCTGGCCGAGCACGCCGCAGTCGTTAGCCGGCGGAGGCGGCGGCGCGGTGTGGGTCGCCGCCCAGACGCAGTTGGCGACCAGCCCCATGTAGTAGTTCCAGTTCCAGTACGCGCCGGGATCCGAGTGGTGGTTGCGCCCGCCGCAGTACCCGGCGTTCGCCGCCGCGTCGCTGCACGGCGGGCCGCTGCCGGAGGAGGGGACGTTCCCGTGCCCGATGATGTGGGCGCGGTCCACCGGCAGGCCGTAGCGCAGGGCGATCGCGCAGACCAGCTGCGCGGACGACTGGTACTGCGCCAGCGTGTAGTAGCCGCCGCCGTTCACCCGGTGCGCGAAGCCCTCGTGCTCAATGCCGATGCTCACCCGGTTGATGGCCGCGTTGCCGCAGTGCCAGGCGTTCGCGCTCTCCGGAACCATCTGCACGATGTGGCCGTCGCTCGCGCGCAGGCCGTAGTGCATGGCCGTGCCGCGCGCCGGGTTCTGCATCGAGGAGATCATGTAGGGCAGGAAGCCCTCCATGTCGTGGATGACCACGTAGCGGACGCTCTCGCCCGCGCGGCTGCCGTAGTTGCCCGGGTGCGCGGGGATGTACTGGATGGGCGGGTAGACGCCCGGCGCCACCACCGCCTGCTGCGCCTCGCTGATCTCTCCGTCCTCACCCAGCAGGGTGAGCTGCTCTCCGTCCTCGGTGGTGAGGTCGAAGCCGTGCTTCACCACCCGCCGCAGCGAATCCTTCGCCAGCCCCGCCGCCGCCGGCACCTCCTCCAGCCCAAGGAAGCGCACCAGCGCGCCGTCCCATTGCGCCGGGTCCCGCAGGTCCGCGCCCTGCGCCGCCTCGGCGAGCAGCGCCGCCGCGGCGAGGATGTTGGCGCGCGCGTCCGCCTTCAGCGTCTCCACGGGCAGCTGCACCAGCCCGCTCGCGTGCTCCAGCTGCGCCTGGGAGAGGAACATCACCCCGTAGCGCTGCTCGGCCACGTCGCCGTGGTCGCGCTCGTCCGGGTCCAGCGCGGGCGAGGCGGGCAGCTCCAGCTGCGGCGCGGGCTCGAAGCGGCCTTGCTGGTAGCCGAGCGCGAGGAGCAGCTCCGGCGCGACCTGGAAGCGCTCCTGCGCCTCGGCGATCGCCTGGGCGCGGACCCCGAGCGGGCCGGTGGTGCTCTCCGCCAGCCCTGAGCAACCCACCAGGGCGAGCAGTGCTGCGGACGAGACGAACGTGAGGAGTGAGCGCATGGCGCCAGGCTTCAGCAAGCGCTGGACCGGGCGCGCCGAGCGCGGCCATCCTCCCGGCTTCGCTGCGAAGCGCGCATGGCGGAGTCAATGGATCAGCCACCGTGCGCGCGGTGGCGGCCAGGGCGCAGCGCGCGCACGCCCCTGCGCCGCTGAGCGAAATCCAGGCAGCGCGATGCAAGCAGTCTTGACCTCGCCGCGCCGTCCCCCGCTCAGCCCGAGCGAAGTCGAGGGCCTCGCGAGCTCCTCGGAGGTCCGGCGCTTGGCTCTGCTCGGTGGGGCCCTCGACTTCGCTCGGGCTGAGCGGGGGCTACCCGGGACGGGCGACGATTCGGCCGTCCTCCACCACCAGCTCCAGCGCCTTGGGCGCATCCCCGCCGGCCCGGGCGAGCAGCTGCGCCAGCGGCGCCACCGCGTGCTGCTCGATGGCGCGCTTGAGCGGCCGCGCGCCGTAGCGCACGTCGAACCCAAGCACCGCGAGCCGCTCCACCACCTCCGGCGTGAAGCGCACCTTCACGCCGCGGCGGGTGAGCCCTTCGCGCTCCAGCGCCGCGGAAAGCGCGCGGGTGGCGATCGCCCTGAGGTGCTCCTCGCTCAGGGCGCGGTAGGGGACGATTTGATCCAACCGGTTGATCAACTCGGGGCGGAAGAACGCCGAGGCGGCGCCGACATAGTGGGCCTGCACGTCCGCGGCGCCGCCGCGCGCGAAGCCGAGCGTCCGGCCCAGCGTGTCCGCGCCGAGGTTGGAGGTGAGCAGCACCACCGTGTTGCGAAAGCTCACCGTGCGCCCCGCGCCGTCGGTGAGTCGCCCCTCGCCGAGCAGCTGCAAGAGCAGGTCGTGCACGCCGGCGTCCGCCTTCTCGATCTCATCCAGCAGCACCACGCCGAACGGCTGCTCCCGCACCTTCGCGGTGAGCGAGCCCTTCGCGCCGAACGCCCCTACCAGCCGCGCCGCGCTCCCCGGCGCCGCGTACTCCGCCATGTCGAAGCGGGTGAGCCGCTTCTCGTCCCCGAACAGGTAGCTGCAGAGCGAGAGCGCGGACTCGGTCTTCCCCACGCCGGTGGGGCCGACCAGGAGATAGGCGCCGAGCGGGCGGCTCGGGTCGCACATGCCGGTCTTCAGGGTGACCACCAGGTTGCGCAAGAGCGTCACCGCCTCGCGCTGCCCCACCACCCGCGCCTCGAGCTTCTCCAGCACCGCGTCCGGGTCCAGCGGCACGTCCGGGTCGACGATCTCCCGCGGGTAGCCGGTGCGGTCCAAGAACGCGCGCGTCACCTGCGCCTCGGTCACCTTCGCGGCGCGCACGGTGGAGGTGGGCGGCGGCGCCTGCCGCGCCGAGGCCCGGAGCAGATCCACCGCCACGCCGGGAATGCCGCCCGCCTCGCCGAAGCGCTCCACCAGGTCGATCGCCCGCTCCAGCGCGTCCTCCTCGAACTGCACCTTGCGCGCGCGCCCCACCCGGTGCGCCGCGGACTGCAGCGCCAGCCGCGCGTTCGCCGGCGCCAGCGGCTGGATGACCAGCCGGCGCATGGCCTGGAGGAAGGCCGAGTGCGTCCGCTCCGCGCGCGCCGCGTCCTCCGGCGTGGCCTCGCAGATGACGGAGATTTCCCCGGCCTCCATGGACGCCACCAGCTGCCGCGCGATGTCCAGCCCCTCCTCCTGCCCGGGCCCCGCCTGCAGCAGCTCCGCCAGCGAGTCCAGGTGCAGCACCGCCCGTCGCGTCCGCAGCGAAGCGACCATCCGCTTCACGCGGTCCTGCCACTCGCCCAGGTACCGCATGCCCGCGACGATCCGCCCGCCGCTCGTGGAGTAGACCTCCAGCCCACGCAGCGGGTGGCCCGCCGGCGCCGAGGCCGCCCGGTGCACCAGCTCGTGCACCAACGCCGTCTTGCCCACCGTGGGCGGGCCGATCAGCAGCACGCTGGTGCGCGTGGCTTCGGTCATCGCGCGGGTCAGCTCGCCGAGCTCCGCCTCGCGCTGGAACGCGCGCTCGAGCGTCCCCACCTCCACCTCGTCGTTCAGCCGCCGGCAGGACTCGGAGAGGCCGGCCGGCAGCGGCGGGCGCGTGGCCTTCCGCTCAGGCTCGGGCCCCTTCTTGCGCGGCCCCACCGCCTTGCGCGTGGAGACCGTCATCGTCTCCACGGACTCTTCGCCGTCGTAGGCCAGCTGCAGAAGCCGCTCCAGCGGCGCCAGGTGCAGCTCGTGGCGGATGATCTCCTCCAGGAACGGGTCCAGGTCGGCCGAGTCATGCAGCGGCTCTTCCAGCTCCAGTCGCGGCACCAGCACCCGCACCGGGCCGCTCCCGGCGCTGGCGCCCTTCTTCTTCGGCGCCGGCGCCACCTCCACCGGGTCCTCGGGGCGGACGAGCACGGAGAAGCGCATCGGCACCGAGAGCAGCCGTCCGCGCTGAAGGGCGCGCACCACCAGCTCCACCCGCCGCAGCTTCAGCTCCGGCCAGTGCGTGGGTGAGTCCCACAGCTCGCCGCGCGCGAGCAGCTTGCCGCAGACGATGGAGAGGTCCGCGCGCACGTCGCCGATCTTCTCGCCGAAGGAGGCGAGGTGCGGGAGCCCCAGCACCTGGGCCGAGTAGCCCACCCCGGGGAAGCGCCGCACGAAGAGCTGGACGACCTTGTCCGCCATCTAGGCGCTCCCTCCCCGTTCACCCCGAGCGTAGGGCCGCAGGGCCCGTAGTCGAGGGGCGGCACCTAAGCTGGTGATCACCTCAGCGCCGGTTCGAGGCCAGTGCCGCCCCTCGACTACGGGCCTGAAGGCCCTACGCTCAATGCCGATCAGATAGCGGCAAGCGATCGATCTCGTTGGCGTTTTCCGTGTGACTTGTGCGGGTAGGCCTGAATCGGCACAGTCGCGGTCATGGCGCGACAGGCATTCCGTGACGTTTCTGGGCGGGGCGATAGAGGGACCTTCGACCGCATCGCCAGGGCCATTCCTTTCGACTGGGTTCAAGAGGCACTGGAGTCGACAGGCACAGCGACAATCCGCAAGCGGCGGCTCCCGGCAGAGCAGGCAGTCTGGCTCGTCCTCGGGATGGCGCTGTTCCGGGACCTCTCGATTGAAGAGGTTACCCGTGAGCTGGAGCTCGTGCTGCCCGACGGGAATGGACGCAAGAGAGTCGCACCGTCTGCGGCGATTCAGAGCCGGGAGCGCCTCGGAATCGGCCCCATGTACGAGCTCTTTAGCCGCAGCGGGAGGGCATGGGCACATGAGGCCGCGGCGAAGGAGCCGTGGCGGGGCCACCCGCTCTATGCGCTCGATGGCACGTCGTGGCGAGTGCCAGACTCCAAGGAGAACCGAACGCATTTCGGGAAGCGAGAGAACGGCCGCAGCGAAGCCAGCTATCCGTTGGTTCGCGCCGCCACGCTGATGGCTGCACGCAGTCACCTCTTGGTAGCGGCCGAGTTGGGCCCTTACGAGGCGGAGAGCGAGTATCGGTTGGCTCGGCCACTGTTCGATGAACTGCCAGGGGGCTCCGTCCTCGCGGTGGATCGGGGCTTCTTCATGGCGGAGTTGCTCATCCCACTGGCGCAACGACAAGTTGACTGGGTAACTCGCGGCCGGAAGAACACCTCCTACGAGGTCGTGGAGGAGTTGGGGCCGGGGGACTGGATTGTGGAGTTGCAGGTCCGGCACGCCGCACGTCAACGAGATCCAACGCTGCCCAAAACTTGGCGGGCGCGCGCCATCCGCTACCAGCGGCGAGGATTTCAACCGCAACTCCTCTTCACGTCGCTGATGGATGCGAAGAAGTACCCGAGGGAAGAACTCGCGGCGCTCTACCACGAGCGTTGGGAGGTCGAACTCGCCTACGACGAGGTGAAAACCGAGCTCCTCGAGAGGGAGGAGGCGATACGAAGCAAGAAGCCGGAGGGTGTGTACCAAGAGTCCTGGGGGATCCTCCTGGCGTACAACCTGATCCGTTTGGAGATGGCCCGAACCGCGGCGCTGCTGCGGGTATCGCCGGTACGGATCAGCTTCGTGAAGAGTCTGCACTTCGTCCGCCAGATGCTTCGAAGCCTGGCGTTTACCTCTCCCGGAGCAATCCCCAAGCGCTTGGCCCAGCGGAGAGAAGAAGAACCCGAGTGGTTCCTCCTTCCCCCGCGACGAAGCGAGCGCTCGTACCCGCGCGCAGTGAAAATCAAGATGAGCCACTACGCGCGCAACCGTGGCGAGCACAGGCTTAACTGACCGGCATTGGCCCTACGCTCGGGGTGACCGGGGGGCGAGAGCACGCGCGCCCCTCGACTCCGCTCGGGGTGAACGGCAGCGGGTTTCATTCCAGACCTGGCTCTGCGCATCACTCTTCATCCCCCCGCAGGCACGCGGCCAGGTGCGCGCGCTGCTCAGGCGCCTTGAGGCCGGTGGCCACGAAGGTGACCGGCGGCTCGCGCCCCACCTTCTCCAGGATGACTTCGCCGTCCTGCCCGCCGGACTTCAGGCCGCCCGCGCGCCGCGCCTCGCGCTCCGCCTTCACCTGCGCGTCGTGCGCCGCCAGCGCCGCGGAGAAGCCCTCCTCGCCGACAGGCAGCGCGGAAAGCCGCACCAGCCCGCGGCGCAGCACGCCCGCCTCGTCCACCGTGTCCAGCACCGCGTAGCCGCCCCAGCGCGCGAGCAGCCGCTGCGCATCCGGACCTTCGAAGGCGAAGGCCACGCGCTTGGGCAGCCGCCCCTCGACGCCCGCCGACGACGCCGGCGCCCAGCCGTCCTCGCGCTCCTCCAGCCGCGTCCCGCCGAGCAGCTGCACCGGCACCGCGGTCAGCGCCGCCTGCAGCGCCTGCGGCCCCGCCGCGCCCACCCGCTCCGCCAGCAGCGCCACGCGCTCCGGCGCCCGCACCGAGGCGCGCAGCTCCACCTCCAGCAGCGTCAGCTCCTCCACCAGCTGTTGCAGCCGCGGCGCCACGCGCCGGACGATCGCCTCGTCGCTCACTTGAAGCTGGACGCCGCGCACCCGCGCCACCGGCCGTGACGGCGGGCGCCCCGGCCGCCGCCCTTCGCGTACGACTTCCGAGAGCTCCTCCTCGTCGAAGCGCTCCGGCTCCAGCTCGGACTCCTCGAGGTCCGTCAGCGTGGCGCTCAGAGAATCCAACCGATCCAGCAGCCCCAGCACGAAGTCCGCCGCGGGTCCTGAGCGCCCCTCGACGTAGCCTGTCCCGAGCGGAGTCGAGGGGCTCGGGGTGAACGGCGGGAGGAGGCTCCTCTTGCTGGACCCGCCGCCGAGCAGGCGCCGCCGCTCGCTGCGCAGCCGCTCCGCCGCCGCGGACGCCTCCAGCGCCACCAGCCGCTCGCGCGCCGCCTTCGCCTCCTCCGTGAGCTGCGGGAGCTTGAGCGCGTCCAGCGAGGTCACCGGCACGCTCGCCGTCCGCCGCAGCACGCGCACGGAGAGGGAGAGGTCGTCCCCGTGGCGCAGGAGCTCCACCAGCGCCAGGTCCTCCGCGCCGCGCCGGAGCAGGTGGTGCGCCAGCGGCACCGCCAGGCGCCGCTCCAGCGCGCGCTTGAGCGGGCGCGCCCCGTAGCGCGGGTCGTACGCCTGGGTGACGAGCAGGTCGAGCAGCTCCTTCTCCACCTCCACCAGCACGTTGCCGCGCCGCACGCCGCGCCGGGAGAGCAGGTCCGAGAGCGCGTGCTCCACCACCACCTTGAGCGCGGCCTCGTCCAGCGAGCGGAACGGCACCACCCGATTCAGCCGGTTGAACAGCTCCGGCCGGAAGAAGGCCCGCGCCGCGGAGACGTAGTGCTGCGCCGCCCCGCCCACGTCCCCGCGCGAGAAGCCGGTGCGAGAGACCGCCTCCCGCACGCCCAGGTTGCTGGTCATGATGACGACCGCGTTGCGCCCATCCGCGGTGTGGCCGCGTGCGTCCGTCAGCCGGCCCTCACCCAGGAACTGCAGCAGCGCGTCGAACACCCGCGGGTGGGCCTTCTCCACCTCATCCAGCAGCACCACGCAGAAGGGCTGCGTGCGCAGCGCGGTGGTGAGCTCGCCGTCCGCGCCGCCGGCCTCGCCGACCAGCCGCGCCACCGAGTAGGGCGAGGAGAGCTCGGACATGTCCAGCCGCACCATCCGGTCCGCCGAGCCGAAGAGGTAGCGCGCCAGCGCCTTCGCCGTCTCCGTCTTCCCCACGCCGGTGGGGCCGACGAAGAGGTGGTTGGCGAGCGGCTTGGTGGGGTCTTGGAGAGAGAGCTGCAGCGCCAGCACCGCGTCCGCGACCGCGGAGATCGCCTCTGGCTGCCCGGCCACCTGGGCGGAGAGGTCCGCCACAATCTCCTCGCGCTTGCGCGGCGCCGCCGCCCCCAGCACGAAGTCCGGTAGGCCGGTCTCCCGCCGCATCGCCGAGTAGACGTCCACCACCTTGTAGCGGCGCTCGCGCCCCTGCGGCCAACCCGGCTCGGAGAGGACCCGCTGGAGCAGCCGCACCGCGCGGCCCGGCAGCGCCTGGTGCGCGCCGAAGCGGCCGGAGAGGGTGAGCAGCACCTCCAGCACCGCGGGCGAGACGCGCGGCCGCAGCGCGCCGGACGCCAGCTCGATGCTGCCCTCCAGCTCGCGCACCACGCCCAAAAGCACCGGCAGCGTCTGGGCTTCGGTGAGCTCCGGCACCTGGATGACGTCGAACAGGGCGGCGAAGGTGGGCGCCTCCTCGCGGACCTTCTCGAAGCGCTCGGGCGTGCACTCCGCCACCAGCGTCAGCTCGCGGCGCGCCAGGTGCGGCTCGAGGTACTGGCCCACGTGGGTGTCGCCCTTGCTGTGGCGCCCCGCGTAGACGAGCGCGGCCAGGTCGTCCACGTAGAGAACGTCCCCGGTCTCCACCAGCTCCGTGCACAGCTCGCGCGCGCGCGCCTCCCACTGGCCCACGTAGGACATGCCGGCGATGAACTGGTTGCCGTCCATCCGCCACACGTCCCGCCGCGTGCCGGACGCCTTCTGCCGCTCCACCAGCCGGCGCGTCAGCTCGTGCACCAGCGCCGTCTTGCCGCTGCCGCTGCGCCCCACCAGGCAGACCGCCGCGCCCTCGCGCCCGTCGATCGACTCGAGCAGCTTGCGCACCAAACCTTCGCGGCCGAACGCGCGCGGCAGCCGCTCGTCCCGCGCCTGGTGCGCGAGGTTCTGGGCGATGGTCCGCAGCGTCCGCACCGAGAGGCGCCGCCGGTTGCGCCGCTGCTCGCGCTCCTCCTCCGTCTCCGGCGGCTCCTTCGCCGCCGCCTTCTTGCTCGCGCCCGGCTTCTTCGCCGGCCGCTTCTTGCGCGGGCGAGGCACGCCGCGCGGCAGCACGGTGGGGGCGTCCGCGTCCACCTCGAGGATGTCCAGCTCCTCGTTGCGGGTGACGCTCCAGGCGTCCAGCGTCTCTACGCGGTGGTCCAGGCACCAGCGCTCCATCACCCGCCGCAGCGCCTGCTCCAGCTCCTCCGGCTCCTCCAGCGCGAAGCGCGCCTGCGGCAGCCGCGTGGGCGTGGCCACCCAGAAGGCCTCGCGCGGCCACTTCTCCAGCAGCACCGCCATCCGGCCTTCGAGCGCGTACTTGAGGCCGAGCTCCCGGTCCCGCGCCTCGGTCTGGAGCTTCACGTGGCGCAGGAGCAGGTGGGGCGCGTGCTGGTAGCGGTGCGCCTGCGCCGGCGGCTCCTTCTCGAAGCGCTCCATGACTTTGAGCGCGAGGTCATCGCGCAGCTCGGAGAGGCTGGTGCCCGAGCCGCTCACGTCCGGCCAGTGCGGCAGCCAGGCCTTCACCAGCCGGCCCCCCTCGCGCGCGAGAATCAGCGGCAGCTTCAGGTCCATGGCTACTCCGGCGCCTCCTCGCCCAGCACGCGCATCCGCACGTAGTCCGTGAGCAGGGCGGCGAGGTTGAAGTCCGCCTCGTCCGCGCGGTGCTCGGTCTCGGTGCGCAGATCCTTCACCAGGCCTGGGGTGTTGTCCTTCCGCAGCGGCCAGAGGCGGCGGATCTCATTGGCGGGCAGGACGCTGTCCAGCTGCTCCGCCAGCGGCAGCGCGGTCCGCTGCCGGCTCATGGGCTCGAAGCGCACCCGCACCTGGAAGGACTCGCCCGGGAGGTGGAAGCGGTGCGCCCCGTGCTCGGCCGCGAGCATCATCAGCGCCTTGTCGCCGTGCAGGTGCATCGCCGCCGCGAGCGGCGGGCCGTTCCCGAAGATCCCCTCCTTCCAGGCGTGAGAGGGCACCTCGTACGGGAGCTTCTTCTTCCTCGCCTCCTCCGCGCGCGCCTCCTCGCGCTCCCGCTCGTGCTTGGTGAGGGGCATCAGGTACGAGACCTCGCTGCGAACGTCCCGGTTGCCGAGCCACCGGCGGTAGTTGTTCAGCAGGTACTCCGCCCACGTCCACGCGCCGCGGCCGGGGAGGAGGGTGAGGGTCCCGCCCTTCACCGGCGGGAAGAGCGAGGCGTAGAGCTGCACCGTGAGCGGGTGGAGCGCCTCGCGGGTGAGCGCAAGCTCCTTCTCCAGCTCCATGGCCGAGCGCACGGAGCGGGCGTGGTACGCGTCGAAGACGAGCTCCTCCGCGGCCTCTGCCTGGGCGTGGACCTCCTTGAACTTCCCCACCAACTCGCGGGCGAGGCCGGCGCGGCGGGACTGCTCCTCCGCCAGCGCGCGGTCCTCCCAGAAGGAGGGCAGGCGGGACATCCGATCGAACAGCTCGAGCGACTGCGCCAGGCCGCGCAGGGTGGGGCAGCGCGCCCACGCGGTCACCTCCGCGCGCAGGTCCGCGGCGCGCTCGTACACCTCGAGGATGGCGGCGCGGGAGACGCCCTCCTCCTGCTTGGAGAGCGGGTGCAGCTTGAGCCAGAGGGTGCCGGCGTGCAGCCGCGCCTCCATCCGCGAGGACTGCTTGGGCGGCGCCTCCGCCAGCTGCGCCGCCACCTTCGCCACCAGCTCGCGCTCCAGCACGCGCTTGAGCGGGCGGGCGCCGTAGCGCGGGTCGAAGCCCTGCGCCGCCAGCTGCGCGCGGGTGGGGCCGTCCACGTCCAGCTGCACGTCCAGGCGCGAGAGGCCGGCGCGGCGGGTGACCGCGTCGACTTCGCGGTGGACGATCTCCGAGAGCGCCTCCGGCCCGAGCGCGGAGAAGACCACCACCTCGTCCAGCCGGTTGAAGAGCTCCGGGCGGAAGAAGCGGCGGACCTCGGCCAGGTAGTGCGCCGACTCGGAGCGCGCCGCGCCGCCTTCGTCCGAGAAGCCGACCTGCGCGCGCAGGGTCTGGGCGCCGAGGTTGGAGGTCATCACCACCACCGCGCTGCGGAAGTCCGCCAGGCGCCCGCGCGCGTCGGTCAGCCGCCCCTCGCCGAGCACGCCGAGGAGCAGGTCGAACACCACCGGGTGCGCCTTCTCCAGCTCGTCCAGCAGCACCACGCAGAAGGGCTGGCGCCGCACCGCCGCCGTGAGCTGGCCTTCGGAGCGCTCGTCGCCGATCAGCCGCGCCAGCGCGTCCGGGCCGGCGTACTCGCCCATGTCGAAGCGCAGGAGCCGATCTCGCGAGCCGAAGACGCGCTCCGCCAGCGCCTTGGAGAGCTCGGTCTTGCCGACGCCCGTGGGGCCCACGAAGAGCAGCGCCCCCACCGGCCGCTTGGGGTCGGTGAGGTTGGCCTTGATGGCCGTCACCACCGGGGCGAGCGCGTCCACCGCCTCGCGCTGGCCGATGACGCGGGCCGCGAGGAAGGCGCGCACCTCGTCCACGTCCAGCTTCACCTCGTCCCGGAGCAGCTCCTCGGGGACGCCGGACTCGGTGGAGAAGGCCCGGATGACGTCCGCGCGGGTGACCTCGTCCTCCAGCCGGTGGAGCGCCGCGCCGGTGAGCCGCCGCAGGAAGGTGACGCAGCTGCCCAGCGTGGAGCCGTAGGGGCGAAAGCGGCGGACGAGTGAGCGGATCTCGTCGATCGCGTCCGGGCGGATGCGCGCCGTCTCCTCCGCCTCGCGCGCGGCCACCGCGGTGAGGATCTTCCCGAGGTCCGCGGGCGAGGGCTCCTCAACCACCAGCGGCGTGAAGAGCCGGGAGAAGCTGTGGTGGCGGGCCTGCACGCGCGCCCACTCCTCGGCGGTGGCCTCGGTGACGACCGGCACCTCGCGCGAGGCGAGGTTGGGCAGGAGCAGCTGCGCCACGTTGTCGTCGGAGTGGGCGCTCTTGCCCGCGTCGAGCAGGTCGATCAGCCTTCCTAAGTGGAGCAGCGCCTTGGCCTCGCGCGCCTCGGCGAAGGAGTCCAGCGTCTGGCGCTGCCAGTCGCCGAACATGCCGGTGCCGGCGATCAGCCGCGAGCCGTCCAGGAAGAAGAAGGGGCGCGCCGGCGCCTCCGCGGTGGCCTCTGCCGCCAGCCGCTGCGCCAGCTCCTGGAGGATGGCGGTCTTCCCCACGCCGGACGGCCCCACCAGCACCAGCGGCTCTGGCTCCTTGCCGAGCAGGTGCGTGCGGACCTGCTCCACCAGCGCCTGGCGGAAGAACGCGGGCGGGAAGGCGCCCTCCTTCGCCAGCAGGTGCCACTTCGCGCCGAGCGAATTCAGCGTGGGCGTGGGGACCTTCTTCGGCTCCTTCTTGGCCTTGGCGCCGCGCGGCCGCTCGCTCCAGTCGTCCTCGTCGTCGAGGGGCGGGGCCGGGAGGTCCTCATCGGGCTCGTCGTCCTCGCCGTGCGGCGGCTCCGGCTCGAACGCGTCTGGATCCTCCACGTCCTTCGGGCGCGGCGGGGCGCGCTCGTCCAGGTGCAGCTCCTTGCGCCGCAGCTCGCGCAGCTTGAGCGGGTGGACGTCTAGCGTCAGCTCCACCAGCTCGCAGGTGCCCTCCTTGCGCAGCGAGAGCAGCTCGTCCGGCTTGGCGCGGCGCAGCCCCTCCGCGGCGAGCGCGGACAGCTCGGCCTGGGCCTCCTTGCCCTTGGCCCAGTAGCGCGCGGGCAGCCGCGGCAGCCGCAGCTCCACGTAGCCGCCGTGCCCCTTGCCGATCAACGCGAGCAGCGGCAGCGGCGAGGGGTTGGCGCCCTGCGCGCGCTGGACGGGGAGCAGCACCGGCGCCAGCTCGAAGAGCTCGCCGGCACCGGGGCGCGCGTACCGCCAGAGGTGGCGCGGGTGCGCGCGGGAGATGCGGTCATCCAAGGCCAGCGTCAGCTCGAAGCGCGCCTCGTCCAGCGTGTCCGCGTGGACCGCGAGCTCCGGCAGCTCCAGGGGGGTGAGCGTCACGCGCCCGGACGTGTGGGTGACGCCCAGGCACTGAAACGACAACTTCATCGCCCCTCCCTACGACGGAAAGCGGCGCATTCTGACCTGTGTGGCGAGAGTTGAGGAGGAGTGTTTGGTTGCGCGTTTGCGCTTGCGCACGATCTCCGGTACGCGGGTTTCTCCCTGCTGAGGCGCCATGCGGACCGGCAATCACTTCGTCGAAGCACTCGAGCTGCTCGCCCGCCTGGGCCGGCGGGGCGGCGTGTTCGGACTGCTGCTGGGCGTGCCCCTCCTGGCGTTCTCCGCGTATCTGCTCTCGCTGCGGCTGAACGTCGATCCGCAGACCGATGTCGTCTTCATCGCCCCCTACGGCTTCGCGGTCGGCGGGCTGTTCACCCTCGCCGGCCTCTTCCTGGTGTTTGGCGGAGGTCAGCTGTGGCGCAGGGACGAGCGCTTCCCACGGCTGCCGACGCCGGCGCTGCTGGCGGCGCTGGACAGCACGAGGCGACCCTACGCTGTCTGCTTCGACTGCCGGATCGTGATGCCGGTGGAGGCCGCGCTCGGCCGCTGCCCGCGCTGCAGCTCCAGCGCGTCCTGCTTCGAGGTGCAGACGCTGCAGGACGTTCGCACCGCCCGCTCGGCGTTCAGCGACTCGACCGAGCTAGTCCAGTAGGACCACTTCAACGCCCTCCTGGACCGGAGGTTCGGACGAGGGGTCGACGAAGAGCCAGCGCAGCAGGCTCCGGTAGAAGCCGAACCACGGGACGCGGGAGGCGACCTCGTCGCGCACGCGCTCGCGGGTGGCCTTGAAGCCCTGGTGGCTCTCGCGCGTGAGCCGCTCGCGCTCGTGCAAGAAGTTGGAGAGCGGTTGGACCTGGATCTCGAAGGTGCGGCCCCCCCAGCCGACCACGGACTTGAGCGCGGACCAGCCGGACTGCTTGCGGGAGGGGCGCTCGAGGTAGTCCTTCACTTCGATCAACGAGAGCTTCTGGCGGTCCGCGGCCTCGCTCGTGAACTGGAGGCCGAGCAGCGTCTCCTGCACCCGGTACGCGTCCTCCGGCGTGCCCACGACGATCTTCAGCCCGAACACGTCTTTCACGTAGCGGCCCAGGTGGCGCAGCTGCTTGTCGCGCAGGACGATCGAGTCGAGGTCGAAGAGCTCGTCCGCCACCTTGTTCCAGATCTCCTCCTCCGCCTTGATGCGCGTGAGGATCCGGTAGACGGAGAGCGGGTTGGGCGCCTGCGGCTCGTACTCGACGACGTTGGAGACCAGGTTCACGCGCCGCCAGCCGTGCTTCTCGGCGATGGCCAGGCGCGCCAGCACCCGCGTCCCCAGGTCGAGGTCCGTGCTCTCCGCCACCTCTGCCGCGGAGACGTCCACGATCAACGTGAAGCGCTGGCGGCTCTTCTCCACCTCGCCGATCACCACGCTGCGCATCTGGTGCTCGCCGAGCAGCCGCTGCGCCATCAGCCCGGCGAAGGTGTGCAGCTCCCGCTCGCCTCGGCGGATCATCTCCCCGAACTCGGCGCGCGCCTTCGCCAGCTGCGCGCGGGAGAACTCCAGGCGGCCGCGCGCTCCTCCTGCGTCCAGCTCGCGCCGCGTGCGCTGGAGGGTGGCGACCAGCGCGTTGAGCGCGGGGGCCTGCGAGACCATCCAGAGCGGAGACTCGCTGGGGATGAACGACTCTGCGGACTCGGGCTCGGTGCTCATCTGCTCCGGCAGGATAGCCCGGACGGCCGACACCCCGCTCGAGCGCCCTTTTCAGCGCGCGGCGTCTGCGTCGCGCAGGCCGGCGAGCGCCTGTTGAATCATCGGGTGCCCTGGGGCCAGACGCTTGCGGCCGATGTCCAGCGCGCGCTGGAAGCGCCCCCGAGCGACCTGAGGGCGCTTCGCCTTCAGCTCGAGCCCGCCCAGGAGGTTCAGCACCTCGCCCAGGCGGGGATGCTCCTTCCCGAGCAGCTTCTCGGTCACCGCCAGGGACTGCTCGAGGTGCGTCCGGCCGGACGCGAGGTCGCCCTCGAGCGTCTCGATGTAGCCAAGTGTCGCCAGTGAGATGGCGGTGTCCTCGTCCTCATCGCCTTTCAAGGAGCGCCACGCGGCGTAGCCCTGCTTCGCGTAGGCCTTGGCCGCCGGCAGCGCCTCGCCTTCGCTCAGCAAGGAGGCGAGGTTGTCGAGCACCCGGGCGCGCTCCTCGCTCGGAGGGGTCGAAGGGATGAGCTCGAGCAAGGACTCCCAGGTGGACTGGGCCTCCTTCAGCCGCCCCGAGGAGTGGTAGGCGGCAGCGAGGTTGTTGAGGGCGGCACGGCGAAGCGCGGGCGCGTCCGGGTGCGTAGACTCGCCCAGCGCCTTGCTCACCCGCTCCAGGCTGGGGACGGCGCGCGCGGCATCACCCCGGCGCCGGTAGGCGACCGCCAGGTTCATCGAGTCGTTGAGCACCTCGATGTCGCTCGCGCCGCGGTACTTCGTCCAGAGCGAGATGGCGTCCTGAAGAGGGCGCTCAGCTTCGGCGTATCGGCCGGCCTGCTGATGTGCTCGGGCCTGCTCCTCCAGCGCCCGCGCGCGGCGGACCTCGCTCGCGGGCATTCTTGGAGCGGCCATCAGCAGCAACGCGAGCAGCAGGGAGGTCATGGTCTCAAAACCCTAATCGTACGGCGGCGGTGCAGCGAGCCAGCGGCCTGGAGGCTGCGAGTGGGTTCAGGGTCGCGCAGCGCCCTGCACGCCGCGGGAACCATCCGGACCGGGCGAACGGGACCTTGGAGATACTCCGTCCCCAAGGGCTTTTCTCCAGATGGAGCGCTCGCTAGCCGTCGATTTTCGCCGGAGCATCCGCGCGCAGCTCGAGCGTGAAGGGCAGCTCCGCGAGCACCGGCTCCCACGCCTTCGGCACGTCGCCGGTGCGTAGCAGGAGCACGCGGCCGTAGCGCCGGCCCTGGATGAACCAGAAGCTCTCGCCGGTGCGGCCGTCACTCGCGGCCTGGTGCGAGTAGACGTAGGAGACGTCGCCCCGCTGGCGGAGCTCGTACTTCGTGTCCACGGTGAAGCCGGAGATCGGCTGCTCGAGTTCCTTCGTCAGCCCGACCAGCTGGCCGTGCGGATCCTTCGCCTCCTCTTCGCCCAGCGGCGTGGGGGAGACCCAGACGATGACCGCGGCCGGGTCGTAGCGGAGCGTGCCGAAGGTGTGCGCGGCGGCATGGGTTGCGGGGGAGATGAGCGGCGGCAGGGCGATGCTCGCCGCGTTGCCGGGGAGCTCGGTGCGGGTGAGGCTCGGCGTGCGCCGCAGCTCCCACGGCTTGCCGGTCACCAGCGCGGCGGCCACGCTCGCGAGCAGCATCAGCCCGGCGACCAGCGCCGAGAGCTTCACCCACGCACGCTCCTCGGAAGGCGGAGCGCTCACCGTCCCGCGCGCCTCGTGCGCGGGGATGCCGAGCGTGAGCAGGCCGGAGAACACCAGCAGCGCGCCCACCGCGCCGCCGCCGAAGTGCGCGAGCAGATCCACGCCCGGGCTGAACGAGTAGAGCGCGTTCACCAGCACCGGGGACCAGGCGCGCTTGCGCAGGCTCAAGGCCAGGAACGGCGGCAGCCGCCCCCGCGGCGCGCTCACCAGCACCGCGCCCGCGACCATCAGGCCCCACACGCCGCCCGAGGCGCCCACGCTCAGCGCCTCCTCGGGGCGGAAGAAGCTGGCCACGCTGCCGCCCAGCCCGGAGAGCACGTAGAGCAGCAGGTAGCGCCGCGAGCCCAGGAACCGCTCGAGGAACGTCCCGAAGCTGAAGAGGGCGACCAGGTTCATCACCAGGTGGATGACGTTGGCGTGCAGCACGGTGGACGCGAGCAGCCGCCACACCTGGCCTTGGGCGATCAACCCGCTGAGCGCCGCGCCCATCCGCGCCGCGGCCGCGCCGGCGTCCGCGCCGCCCCACGCCAGCTGCAGGCCGAAGAGGAGCGCGCTGAGCGCCGCCAGCGACCACGTCACCACCGGCGGGCGCTCGCCGAGCCGCTGCAGGAACCCCTGGGCCTCCTCGGCTTGCGACTCGCGCGCGGAGGCGACCTCCGCCGCGTCCGGTAGACCGCCGGCGTTCGCCCTGGCCACCGCCTTCTTGAGGACGGACGAGCCCGCCCCGCGCACCACCTTCACGTCCTGCCCGGGCTTCCAGAGGGAGGCGCCAAGCCGGGATCTCACCTGCGCGAGCACCGACGGCACGCGCCTCTTGAGGAGCGCCTCCAGCTCGGGGCTCTGGGGATCCACTCCCACGAGCTGGATGAACGTGCCGGGGGTCACGCCGGCGAGCGCCTCGTCGATCTCCAGCCCCACCCGCGCCAGCGCGAGCGCGGAGTCGTCCGCGGGCGAGCGCAGCAGGACGAGGAGGGCGGAGCCGGCGGCCGGCTCGGTGACCTGGACGCGGAGGGCGTTCTCCGTCTGGTCCAGCACCGAGGCGCTGGGGTCCACCAACAGCACCGCCGCGAGCAGCTGCCGCAGCGGATCTTCCGGCGTGGGGGCGAGGGCGTGGGCGTTCATGGGAGCAATAGTGGGGCGAGAGGGGTCGGTTTTATGACCCCACGCCTCGAGCTCCCGTGCAGCCTTCGCCGAACGAGCGGACTACTGACGCCAGTGGCGCGGCACGGCGGCGAACGACGCGCGCCGCTCGAGGTCGCTGTACTCGTCGCGGGCGACCTTGAGCTCGCGCTCCAGCTCGTTCACGCGCAGCCGGCCCTCGAGGATCGGGTCCGGCGCGTACGCGTGCAGCCGCTGGCCGACCGAGACGTAGCGCCCCTGGACCGGCAGGCCGCTGTAGTTGCCCGAAGCGCGCTCGCGCTCCAGCTCGCCCTCGAGCGCGGAGACGCGCGCGCGGATGGAGCGGAAGAGGGCGCGCCACTGCTCTTCGCTCGCCATCTCTTCCCGCTTGAGCTGCGCCTCGACGAGGCGGGCCTCGGCCTCGGCGCGGCGGACCTCGGCCTGGGTCTTCCGGTCCGCGGTCTCCTGGGGAGACGGCTTCGCCGGAGCGGCCTTCGCCTTCGCGTCCTTCGCACCGGTCGAGATCTCGCTGATGTCGCCACCCGAGGTGGGGACGACGGTCGCCGAGGTCGGGATGGTGTTCAGGTCGTTGGTGTAGTGATCCACGCCGGCGCTGTCCCGCCAGCGGTAGATGTTGTCGGCCAGAGCGCCGCCGGAGACGAGAACGACAAGCGCGGAGAGGAGGGCAAAACGGTGCATGACGACCTACCTTGCTTCTGGGTGAGACCTAAGCACACTTGTACCCCTCCGCGCGACGGGCGCCCCGTCGAATGCCGTGGCGCGGTGCGTGGTGGGTGGGCTGATCAATGAAGATCCAGATCTTCCGCGGAGCTACGCAGCTCGCGCGGAGGCGACCGCTGTCTCCCGGATGACGCACTCCGTTCACTACGAGGCTGGGACGTTGGTGGCGCCGGCCCTGCCGGACGACGCGGCGCTGCGCCGGCTCTTCGCGGAGGACGCGCGGACCGGTGTGTGGCGCGCACCTGCCTATCGCTACAGGGCGATCATCGAGGCGCTGCGGGCGGGCGGACACCCCTACGAGGACCGCGCGCGGGACTACGCGCCGCTGCAGGTGCGGCTGCTCAAGGAGGTGGAGCCCTTCCCGCACCAACGAGAGGCGCTCGAGGCGTGGAAGAAGGCGGGCGCGCGCGGGATCGTGGAGCTGCCCACCGGCGCGGGGAAGACGTTCCTCGCGGTGCTCGCCATCGCCCACGTGCAGCGGCCGGCGCTGGTGGTGGTCCCCACGCTGGATCTCATGCAGCAGTGGCACGCGGTCCTGAGCGCGCACCTCTCCGCGCCGGTGGGGATGGTGGGCGGAGGGATCAAGGAGCCGGGCCCGCTCACCGTCACCACCTACGACTCCGCGGTGCTGCGCGCGGAGTTCCAGGGGCAGCGCTACGGGCTGCTGGTCTGCGACGAGTGCCACCACCTCCCGGCGCCGAGCTACCGCTTCATCGCCGAGGCGGCGATCGCGCCCATGCGCCTGGGCCTCACCGCCACGCTGGCGCGGCAGGACGGCGGCGAGCGCGTCTGCCAGGAGCTGCTGGGGCCGCTGGTGCACCGGACGGAGATCAAGGCGCTCGAGGGCGAGTACCTGGCGCCGTACGAGGTGCGGCGGGTGGAGGTGCAGCTCACCGAACAGGAGCGCGCCACGCACGACGAGGCGCGGGCCAAGTACCTGGCCTTCATCCGGCGCGCCGGGATCAACTTCTCCGCGCCGGACGGCTTCGGCCGCTTCGTGGCGCAGAGCCAGCGCACGGAGGAGGGGCGGGCCGCCTTCGCCGCTTACCGGGAGCAGCGGCGGATCGCGCTGACCAGCAGCGGCAAGCTGGACGCGCTCTGGAAGGTGCTGCTGGCGCACAAGGGGGAGCGGGTGCTCGTCTTCACCGAGGACAACGAGACCGTCTACACGCTCGCGCACCGGCTCTTCGTCCCCGCGCTCACGCACCAGACGCCGCTGCCCGAGCGCAAGGCGCTGCTCGCCGCGTTCGCCAGCGGGGAGCTGCCGGTGCTGCTCACCTCCAAGGTCCTCAACGAGGGCGTGGACGTGCCCGAGGCCAGCGTGGGGGTGGTGCTCTCCGGCAGCGGCAGCGTGCGCGAGCACGTGCAGCGGCTGGGGCGGATCCTCCGCAAGCTGCCGGGGAAGAAGGCGCTGCTCTACGAGATCTGCTCGGCCACGCAGGCCGAGGCGGGGATTAGCGAGCGCCGCCGCCAGCACGCCGCCTACGAGTGATAGAAGCGTCGCCCCCGTGCTGACGAAGGACCTGCTCCTCACCCGTATCCAGAAGGGCAAGCTGCGGCCGCAGTTCATCGACGCGCGCAAGGGCGCGCTGGTGGAGCTGGCGGAGGACCTGGTGGCGCTCGCGGTGGCCGCCGAGGGCGAGCCGATGGAGCTGCTGGAGGAGCGGCTCTCCGCCCGGGCCAACGCCTTCGAGCGGCCGCGCGTGGCCAACGGGCTGGTGAAGCTGGTGCTGGACAAGGTGGAGGCGGAAGAGCCGGCCCCCGAGCTGTCCGCGGCGCGGCTGGCCCGCTTCCGCGAGTCCGCCGCGCTGCTCGCCGCCCAGCCGGACGGGGCCACGTTGGAGGCGTACGAGGCCGCGCTGGAGGCCCGCTTCGGCGCGCCGCTCGCTTCCGCGCGGGAGTCGCTCTACGCGGATCTCCCCGGGCGCCGGAAGGTGCAGAAGCTGGAGAAGCTCTCCGGCGCGAAGCTGCTCGCCCGCTACAACCTCGCGCTCGCGCAGGGGCCGCTGCTCACCGCGCGCCGGGTGAGCGTGCGGGCCATGGGGCCGGAGCTCTTGCGCGTGCGTCGGGTGCTGCGCTGGCTCAAGTTCTGCCGGCTGGTCGCCGAGGTCCGGCACGTGGGCGAGGACTGGCTGCTGGAGGTGGAGGGGCCCGCGGCGCTCTTCACCCAGCAGAAGCGGTACGGGCTGCAGCTGGCCACCTTCCTCACCGTGCTGCCCACGCTCGCGCGCTGGGAGCTCTCCGCCGAGGTCTCGGTGGGCCGGCGCCACGCCACGCTCCATCTCACGCACGAAGATCCGCTGGAGTCTCCGCACGGCTCCGCGCTCGGCCACATCCCGGAGGAGGTGGCGCTGCTCGCGCAGGGGCTCTCCGCCGAAGGCTTCGAGGTGGACAGCACGCCGGTGCCGCGCCACACCGGCGCTCGCGGGATGTGCGTGCCGGATCTCTCCCTGCGCCACGCGCCCAGCGGCCGTCAGCTGGCGATCGAGCTCTTCCACCCATGGCACGCCGCCGCGCTCAGCCGCCGGCTGGAGGAGCTCGCGGCCCGGCCGGATGACGGGCTGTGGCTCGGCGTGGACAAGGCCGTGGCGAAGGAGCCGGCCCTGCGCGCCGCGCTCGAGGCGCGCGAGGATGTGTTCCTCTTCAACGGGTTCCCCTCGGCGCGGACGCTCAAGCCGAAGCTCTTGGCGTGGCTTGGAGGGGAGTGAAGTCGAGGTCGCTGGTGCTCTCCTCCTCGTTCACCCCGAGAGGCTGTGAGCCTTTTGGGCGCGTAGCTCCCCCCGTTCACCCCGAGAGGCTGTGAGCCTATCGAGGCCCGTAGTTCCCCCCGGTCACCCCGAGCGTAGTGAGGCCGCCGCCCATTGGGCGGATCAATCACGGATGAAACTCACCCCGTTCACCTCGAGCGTAGTGAGGCCGCCGCCCATTGGGCGGATCAATCACGGATGAAACTCACCCCGTTCACCTCGAGCGTAGCGCCGTAGGCGCGTAGTCGGTGTGCCCAGCATGGGCACGGTCAGGAGGTGCAAGTCCTCTGGGAAGCAGGTCGTAGCGACCCAAGCAACTCGCAAGGTTTGTCGGCCGCGAGGCCGGGA
>JBGATB010000067.1:0-45687 GCA_044229415.1 Myxococcaceae bacterium
GGGGCTGGTGCAGGAGGTGGAGACCGTCTCCCGGATCGTCCGCGCGGAGGAGGCCAGCCCCACCCCCGCGCTGCGCCCCCTGGTGGAGGAGGAGCCGGACGCCATCGTGTGCGAGGAGCGCAAGTGCAAGGTGAAGCGCGCGGCGCTGGAGCGCTTGATGAACGGGGCCGCGGTGTCGCAGGCCCGGATCGTGCCCAACTTCGTCGACGGGAAGGCCAAGGGGCTGAAGCTCTTCTCCATCCGTCCCAGGAGCCTCTACGCCCGGCTCGGGATCCAGAACGGGGATGTCGTGCTGAAGCTGAACGGGGTGGACCTCTCCAGCCCAGAGAAGGTGCTCGAGCTGTACTCGAAGCTCCGCGCGGTGGACGCGCTGACCCTGGAGCTCGAGCGCTACGGCAAGGCGATGAGCATCGAGTACACGCTCGTCGACTGAGGGCCGTAGGGCCGTCAGGCCGTCGTCGAGAGGCGGCACCCACGCCCGGTCCACGCTGAGGCGATTCCCAGACGGGGTGCCGAGCGGCCCGTGGCTGCCTTGAGAGACCGCCGAGGGACCCATCCGCGCCGCACCAACTCGGGAACCCAGCCGTGACCCGGTCCCTACGGAGCAGCCAGCGCCCGCTCAAGGTCGAGGCGCGCCCGGCCCCTCCCGACACGGGGGCTCACGACCGCTCGTCACCGCGCCGAGCCGAGCACCTGCATCGTCCCGCGCGTGACGCCGAACTGCTCGTGCACCGCCGCCTGCTCCACCGCCTGCGCCGGGGAGCAGCGGCCCTCCAGCAGCGCCTGGTACGCGGAGAGCACCCGGGACGCCTCCGCCTGGTCCTCGCGCACGAACTCCACGCGGAAGCGCCGGACGCCGCGCTCCAGCAGCCGCGGCACGAGCGCGGCTGCGCTCTGCGCCTGGGCGTTGAAGACGGTGTTGCGGCAGCCCACGTCGACGATCACCGGGTGCTGCAGGCCCACGCGGTCCGCCAGCGAGACCTGGTGCTTCTCGCACGGCCGGCCGCAGCTCTTGAAGTCCCGCCCGCCCGAGAGCAGGTGCGAGTAGACGCAGTGCTCGGTGTGGAAGGTGGCGATGTGGTGGTGCACCGCCACCGTGAAGCGCGCGGCCGGCGCGTGCTCCAGCATGGCGAACAGCTGCGCCTCGTCCAGGTCGTGCGCGCAGGTCAGCGTGGAGAGCCCCAGCGAGAGCAGGTGCCCGGCGGTGAGCGAGTTGGTGACGTTGAGCGAGAAGTCGCCGTGCAGCGCGGGCCGGCCCGCCTCCGCCGGCGCCTCGAGGAAGTGCATCAGCGCGCCCCAGTGGCGCACCAGCACCGCGTCCGGGGCGAGCCGGGCGATCCGCCCGTCGTAGCCCTCTTCGCCCGGCTTCTGCACCCGCACCGTGGCGATGGTGACGTGCAGCCCCGCGGCGCGCGCCCGCTTCACCGCGCGCTCCAGGCCCACCAGCTCCATCCAGTCCAGCTCCACGTGGCGCAGGCCGGCGGAGATGACCGCCTCGAGCTGCGCGTCGCTCCGGCAGAGCGGGAGGAGCTGCGCCCCGCCGCTCGGGTAGGCCAGGGGAGATTTTGAGCTCGGTGCCGCCCCTCGACTACGGGCCTGCGGCCCTACGCTCGGGGTGAACGGGGGAGCTACGCGCCCAAAAGGTTCACAGCCTCTCGGGGTGAACGGTGGGGGGACTTCCGAGAAAGAGCCGCTCGGGGTGAACGGGGGGAGCAGCTTCGCGCGCACCTCATCCAGCACCGGCTCCGCGCGCACCGTCCGCAGGGCGCCGCGCTCCACCTGCGCGGTGAGCGCCGCCACCAGCTCGCGCCGCAGCGCCTTCAGCTCCGACACCGGCAGGTGCAGCCGCTCGCCCAGCCCAGCCAGCTCCAGCGCGGCGAGCCGGAACGGGGTGCCACCGAAGGCAGCGAGCTTCTCCCGCAGCAGCGCTTCGTCCAGACCGCCCGCCCTCGCCTGGGCCAGCGCCGAGCCGCTCGCCACCACATGCTCGAAACCACCGGACCGCGCGGCCACGCGCAGCGGCTCGCCCTCCCGCCCCGAGACGCTCAGCGCCACGGGCAGGCGCCCCTCCGGCTCGCCCTGCTCGAGCAGCGCCGCGGTCCTCCGCCCGAGCGACGGGTCGCTGGTAATCCATACCCGCTGCCCCGGCTTCACCCGCGACAGCTCAGGCCCCAGGTCCCCGGCGCCGAAGCCGAGCACCCAGCCGTCTCCGTCCGGCTGCACCCGGAAGATCGGCCCGCCCGGCTCGTGCTTGTCCTCGGGGTGGCCCGCGTCGAACACCACGCCCATGCCGGCGCGGGGGAGCAGCTCCGCCGCCTGCGGCTCGTCCGGCAGCGGCGCCGCGCGCTCGCCCTGCGGCGCTGAGGGCCTCGCGTCCCCGAGCCCTGCCCCGCCGGTCCACGGGCGGCCTTCTGGATCTGGCTCCACCCGGACCTCCCGGCCGCGCACCCCGCCCACCCGCCCCAGGTACACGCCGCGGTGCTTGGGGAAGCGGCCCTCCACCAGCGTCTGGTGGTCCGAGCCGCCCAGGAACCCGCTCGAGAGCCCCCGCGTGTACGAGAGCGACATGTCCGCCAGGTCCGCCGCCAGCTGCCGCGCCGCCGGCGCACCGGCCCCTTGCGCCACCGCGTCCACCCAGCGCCGGTAGCCCTGCACGGCGGTGCTGACGTACTGCGGCCCCTTCTGCCGCCCTTCGATCTTCAGGCCGTGCACGCCAATCCGCACCAGCTCCGGCACCGCCCACACGCCGGCGAGGTCCTTGGGGGAAAGCAGGTACTGCACGTCTCCCAGCTCGCGGCGCTCGCCGTCCACCACCAGCTCGTACGGGAGGCGGCAGGACTGCGCGCACTGGCCGCGGTTGGCGCTCCGCCCGCCCCACGCCTCGCTGGTGAGGCACTGGCCGCTCCAGGAGACGCAGAGCGCGCCGTGGATGAAGACCTCCAGCTCCAGCGCCGTGTGCTCCCGCAGCCGGCGGATCTCCGCCACCGAGAGCTCCCGCGGCACCACCATCCGGGTGAAGCCCAGCCCTTCCGCGAAGCGGGCGCCTTCCGCGCTGGAGAGCGTCATCTGGGTGGAGGCGTGCAGCTCGAGCTGGGGGCACACCGCCCTGACCAGCAGCGCCACCGCCGGGTCCTGGACGATCAACGCATCCACGCCGGCCCGCGCCACGCCGCGCAGCAGCGCCTCCACGTGGGTCAGCTCGCTCTCGAACACGAGCGTGTTGAGCGTCAGGTAGGCCCGGGCGCCGGCGCGGTGGATGAGCGCCACCGTCTCCGGCAGCCGCGCCAGCGAGAAGTTCTCCGCGCGGGCGCGCGCGTTGAAGCCTTCGTCCAGGCCGAAGTAGACCGCGTCCGCCCCGCTCGCGAGGGCGGCCTTGAGCGAGTCCATGTCCCCCGCGGGCGCGAGGATCTCCGGGCGCGGTGCCATCCGCGCGCGTTCCTAGCGCAGCCCCCCGCGAGGGGAAAGGCGCAGCCTGCTCGCTCGCTTCAGGTGAGGTTCGGGAGCGGACCGCCGCCGTTGGAGGCGAGCGGGGCGTAGCCGAAGCTGTTCACGTCCGTGAAGCCCATGTAGTGGAAGAGCGAGACGAACACGTCGCTCATCGAGCGCTTGGGCTGGTTGAGCACGTTCAGGTAGCGCCCCATCCGGAAGTGGCCCTGCGCGCCGCCCGCGAGGATCATCAGGTCGTTGTTGCGGTCGTGCGAGTAGCCCTCGGACAGCTCGCTCCAGTGCACCACCAGCGTGTTGTCGAAGAGCGTGCCGCCGCCCTCGGTGAGCGCGGTCAGCTCGGTGTGCAGCTGGCAGGAGAGCTTGAACAGGTTCTGCTTCACCGTCCGGATGTTCGCCCAGGCCGCGTCGTTGTCGTTGTGCGAGATGGTGTGGTGGCCCTCGGTCATCCCGATGTCGCGGTAGATGCGGTCGCTGGTGTTGCCGCTCCAGTTGAATTGGATGACCCGCGTCAGGTCGCAGGCCAGCGCCATCGCGGAGATCTTGAAGAAGAGGAAGCCCACGTCCTTGTAGCGGGTGTCGTCGTAGACGCCGAAGCTGGTCCCCAGCGTGAGCGGCTTGCACGCCGGCACCTGGCTGGCCATGGAGGTGAGGCCGCGCTCGATCTCCCGGACGGACTCGGTGTGCTGATCCAGGCGGAGCCGGTCCGAGGTGGAGAGCTTGGGCTTGAGCCCGTCCAGCTCCGTCTTGACCAGATCCAGCGAGGAGGCGCGCATCGCCAGCCGCCGCTTGAGCGCGTCCGCCTGCCCGGTGCTGACGTTGCCGAAGATCCGCGTGTAGGCGGTGAACGGGTTGGTCTCGGGCGGGATGGGCGCCTGGGTCCCCTGCGGCCCCGCGTGCGAGTGCTGGTTCCAGATGTTGTTGTAGTTCTCGCCCACCCGGTACACGAGGTGCCGGTTGGCGACGCTGGGGTTCGCCGCCAGCACCCGCTCACCGATGGCGCGGTCCACGCTCGGCCCCATCACGTAGCCGATGGTGGCGCCGTTGCCGCCGCCGATGGGGAAGGAGCCCGTCCCTGAAGGCCACGGCCCCAGCGCGCTGCCGCCCTGCTGGTGCGCGTCCGCCGCCTGGCCGTCCGGCAGGCGCTCGTGGAACTTGGAGAGCCCATCCAGAATGAGCAGCTTGCTGCGCCAGTCCTCGAAGGGGCTGAGCATGTCGCCCAGGACGAAGGAGGTCTCCGCCTTCGTCTTCATCCGCGCGGAGATCTGATCCCCGTTGGCGGTGAAGCAGAAGATGAGCCGGCGCGGCGGGGTGGGCGTGCCCTGCGCGAGCGCCTCGAACCAGGGGAGCGCCAGCGTCAGGCCGGCGGCTCCGCGGAGCACGTTGCGGCGGGAGATGCGGTTCATTCAGCGCTCCACCGTGCGATAGAGGAAGTCATCCGACAGCGCGATGCCCACCAGGAGCTCGCGGACGTCGTACCCGGACGCCACGAACCGCTGGTAGGCCTGCTTTCGGGCGCAGGCGTCCAGCCGCTGCTCCTCGCGGCCCACCGCGTAGCGGAACATCTGCGTGGAGAAGCAGCCGCGCACCTGGCTGCTCTCGGAGAGCCGGGCGAGCATGGCCGCGCCGTCCGTCACCGGCCCGTTGGCGTCGTCCGTGGCGGTGACCTCGCCGGCGGTCTCCACCGCGTGGCCGCCCTCGTCCACCGTCCGCAGGCGCCCCACGGCGTCCACGTTCTCGAAGACCTGGCCCAGCGGGTCGAGCAGCCCGTGGCAGCCGGAGCAGCTGGGGTCCGAGCGGTGCTGCGCCAGCCGCTGCGCCTGGGACGCGTTGGCGTCCACCGGGCCCAGATTCAGGTTCACGTTGTTCGGCGGCGAGGGGATGTTGTGGCACAAAAGGCCGGTGCGGACCTTGAGGCCGCGCAGCACGATGCTGGTCCGGTGCTCCTTGTCGTGCGCGGTCATGACACCGCCGAGCATGAAGAGGCCGCGGCGTGAGGCCGGCAGGCTCACCTTCTGGAACGCGGCGCCGCTCACCGCGGGCAGCCCGTAGTGCCGGGCCAGCGCGTCGTTGGCGTAGGTGTAGTCCGCGTTGAAGAGCGAGGAGAGCTTGCCGTCCCCGCCGAAGACCACGCTCTTGAGCAGCTCGCGCGCCTCGCTGCGGAAGAGGTCCGGGAGGTTGGAGACCAGCCCGGGGAAGACGGTGGCGTCGCGCGTGTACTTGCCCTTGTCCAGGTCCAGCCACTCCTCGAAGAAGTTGAGCGCGCGGGCCCCGCGGGGGTCCGCCAGCAGCCGGCGCACCTCGCGCTCCACGTCCGCCGGGGTGGCCAGGCGCCCCTCGGCCGCGGCGGCGGTGAGCGCGTCATCCGGGATGGAGTGCCAGACGAGGAAGGAGAGGCGCGAGGCCAGCTCCTGCGGCGTCACCCGGCGGGTGGTGCCGGCGGCCATCCCTTCGTCCAGCTCCGGGCGGTAGAGGAAGTTCGGGGACTGCAGCAGCGTGGAGACGATCCACTCCACGCCGGTCTTGAAGTCGTACTGGGCGCGAAGCGCGTCGTACTTCGTCGCGTAGAGGCCCTGCTCCTCGGTGGTGAGCGGGCGGCGGTAGACCTTCCGGCCGAGCACGGAGATGAGCTGCCGCGCGCAGGCGGCCTCGCCCACCGTGGCGGGCACGCAGGGCAAGAGCTTGGTGAGATCCGCGGTGACCGCGCTGGCCACGGCCTCCGCCGCGTCCAGGTACTGCTGGCCGAGCACCGGCTTCACGTCCAACAGGGTGGCGCTGTTGCTGAAGCCGAGAGAGACCGGGTCCGGGACGAGGTTGGCGGCGACCGTGCGGCCGAGCGTGGGGTTGTTGAAGAGGTCCTCAATCACGTACCGGTACTCGGTGTGAGAGAGCCGGCGCAGCGGCGCGAGCCCGGCGGTCGGCACGTCGCAGGCCATGCCGCTCGTGTCGTTGGGGTCCGTGGGGTTCGGCGCGGTCGGAGTGCTGCCAGGGTCCGAGACGGCGATTTCGGTGTACCCGGTGCAACCGACGAGCGCGGCCAGGAGGAGGCCGAGGGGGAGGGCTCGCATCCCCTCCCCTTGAGCACCCCCCGTGCCGCCCCGCGGCCCTGCAGCCCCGCATGAGAGCTTCAGGATTGCTGATGTGGGTTTCGCCGCACCCTGTGGCCCGTCCTAAAACCGGCTACAGCCTGTAGACGCGACCCCTCACCATGACGAAGCCGACAGGAGCCTCAATTCCCCAGAGAGTACGCGGCTGTGGGTTGGCTCACAGTTGGGAGACGGCCTCCTGCGCAGGTGTCGCGAGCGCGCTCAGGAGCTCGCGCGCGCGCCGGGCGGCGTGGGTGCACGCGTCGGGATCCACGCGGACGGCCTGGCGGAGATCTGCCAGGCCCCGGGGGTCCCCCGCGCGCAGGCGGAGCTCGCCGCGCCCCGCGAGCGCCACCGCGTTGCCGGCGGAGCGCGCGAGCGCGCGGTCGTAGCTGGCGAGCGCCTCGGCGGTCCGGCCGAGCTTCTGGAGCACGGTGCCGAGCGCCGCGAGCGCGCCGGCGTCTCGCGGGTTGCTGGCCACCAGGCCCTGGAAGAGGACGCGGGCCTCCTCGTTGCGCCCGGCGGCGGCCAGCTCGCAGCCGAGCTGGCACAGCAGCCGCGCGTGCTCTGCGGTCAGGCCCTGCAGCTCCGCCAGGGTGAGCTCGCCGCGCCCCACGGCGAGCAGCTTCTCTCTTTGCTCGTCGCGCGCGCCCATGTCAGCCGATCAGGTTGGCGAGCGCGGAGATGGCGCCGGTGTCCGAGGCGAGGCTGCCCACCATCTGGAACATCTGCCCCTGGTCCGCGAGCTGCCCGGAGACCTTCTTCTCCTCGGGGCTGCCGCCGCCGAGCATCCCGCCCAGCGCACCGCCGCCGCCCTCTCCCATCGCGCCGCTGGCGGCGTTGAGCAGCGAGCCGCCGCCGAAGAGGCCGATCGGGTCCGCCATGTTGATGCCGGGGAAGAGGCCGAGCGGGTCAGCGAGCTTGGCCAGGAAGCCCATCAGGCCCGCCATGGGGTCCTGGCCCCCGGGGAAGCCGGGAGGCGTTCCTGGCGGCGCAGCGTAGCCCTCGCTCGAGGCGGCTTCGCCCGTCTCGGTGTGCGCCGGCTCGGCGCAGGGGCCCGCGTGAGGACCCGCGGCCTCGACGTGGTGGGCCGCGCCCGAGCCGCCCTCGTGCGAGCGCGAGGCCTGGGAGATCGGATCCGCCCCGCCCACGCCGAAGAGCGCGAGCGGGTTGAAGCCACCGGGTGCTCCGTTCACGGGATTCATGTCTTGCTCCTGCCGCGGCCGGTTGGAGGAAGTGCGCTGCGAAGGCCGCGGATGTGGCGGCGG
This sequence comes from Myxococcaceae bacterium, assembly GCA_044229415.1. Classification (GTDB taxonomy): domain Bacteria; phylum Myxococcota; class Myxococcia; order Myxococcales; family Myxococcaceae; genus JBGATB01. The sequence continues at coordinate 7,799 of JBGATB010000067.1, forward strand.
GCAGTGCAGCGGCGGGACCAGTCCGGCGCGCTGGAGTTTCAGCAGGTTCGACCGGGGGTGGCGTCTGGCGCGCTGGACGCGCGGCTCAGATCACGGACGCCGGAGGAAAATGGGGACAGGCTACTTTTCGAGAGGGAAATGGGGACAGGCTACTTTTCGCCCTCGAAAAGTAGCCTGTCCCCATTTCGGCAACAATTACAGCCACTCGGAGCGGGTCACCACTGGCAGCTGGAGCGCGCGCTCGCGGTCCAGATCCAGGTTCCCCACGTGCAGCGAGAGCGGGGACTGGACCCACTTGTAGATGGACTGGGTGAAGAGCCGCACGAACTTGTCCACGTTGGCGCGCAGCCGCTCCGGCGGGTGCTCGGGGAACATCGTCGCCAGCACCTTCACCAGCTCGTCCGGCACCAGCTTCTCCCCGGCGAAGAGGTGGAAGCAGGCGTCGAGCACGGGGAAGGGCATCAGCTCCTCCTCGCCCACCTGGTTGTGCGCCAGCTCCGGGCCTGCTGGGCGGGCGATCACCTGGCGGATGCCCTCGTAGCCGGTCTTCTCCAGCAGGTAGTCGAGCAGGAAGTTCACCACCGTCTTGGGGACGTTGGAGATGACCGCGAGCGCGCCCATCAGATCGCCGCCGACCGTGGTGTACCCCACCGCCTTTTCGCTCATGTTCCCGGTCTGAAGGAACAGGCCGCCGGAGGAGTTGGACCAGTTCCACATCCGCTGGGCGCGCAGCCGGGCCTGGATGTTCTGCTCGGTGATCGGCGTGACCTGCTTTCCCTCCGGCAGCATCTGCTTGGTCACCGCCAGCTCGCGCTCGAACGCCTCGTCGATGGAGACGACCTTGAATGGCACGCCGAGCTCCTTGCAGATCAGCTCGGCGGCCTTGCGCGTCGCCTCGGAGGAGTAGCGCGAGGGCATGTAGAACGCGTTGATCAGCGCGCCGCCCTCGCCCCTGCGCGTGGCGTAGCGGTGGGCGATCAGCAGCGTGAGCAGCGAGTCCCGTCCGCCGGAGAGCGCCACGCCGATCGACTTGAAGGCCCCGGTCTTCTCGAAGTAGTCGCCGACGCCGAGCGCGAGCGCGTCCAGCAGGTCTTCGCAGTAGTCCTCGCGGGCGGTGCGGCGCGGCGTCTCGTCCGGGAGGAAGAAGCTGCGCCGACTGGGCACCGGGTAGGTGAGCCGCTCCCGGCGGGAGGCGTGGACGGCGGCGGGGACCTCCACCGTCTTCACCACCTTGCCCGAGGCCCGGAAGGCCTCCTCGTCCATCCGCCAGGTGGTGTTCTCCGAGCGCAACCGCAGGGTGCGGTCCAGATCCACGACCGCGCTCACCTGCCCCTCGCGGAAGCGGGGGGCCACCAGGGCCCACTTGCCGTTCTGGTTGATGTAGCCGCCACCCTCGAAGATCAGCCCGTCGTTGCTGCCGAGCGCGTTGGTGTACGCCACCGTGCACTGGCGGTCCGAGGCGCGGGTGGCGATCAGCTCGCGGCGGGTCTGCTCGGTGCCCACGCGGAAGGGAGACGCGGAGAGGTTCACCACCAGCTCGGCGCCGGAGTACGTGCGCCGGCCCATCGGCCCGTCCGCGCTCCAGAGGTCCTCGCAGATCTCCACCGCCATCAGGCCGAAGTCGAAGCGGAAGAGCAGGTCCCCGAACGGCACGCCGCGGTGCTGCCCGCTCTGGAAGGGCACGCCGCGGGCCCAGGTCCGGGCCTCGTAGAAGATGCTGTACGTGGGCAGCTTCTCCTTCGGCACCAGCCCCAGCACCTTCCCGCCCGCCACCACCGCGCCGCAGTTGAAGCGCATCCCGTCCTGGATGATCGCCACGCCCACCACGAAGACGGTGGGCAGGGCCTTGGTGCGCTCGGCGAAGCGCAACAGCTCCGGCCACTGCCGGTCCACGTAGGCCTGCCACTGGATGAGGTCTTCGGCCGGGTAGCCACCGATCAGCTGCTCCTGGAAGACGCCCACGGTGGCGTCCTCCGCGGCCATCTGTTCGGCGATGGGGAGCGCGCGGTCCACGTTGGCGCGGAAGGCGCCCACGGTGGTGTTCACGTTGGCCAGCGAAAGCTTGACGAGCCTCATGGGGACCTCGTTATGGCCCCATTTGGGTAATGCCCGCCAGGCCTACGTGCCCGTCTGATCCGGGGCGGCCTTCCCCTTGGCGGCGGAGGCCGCGAGCTTGGCGCGGATGGCCGAGATGATGCCGGGGAGGATGGAGAGGAAGACGATGAGGACGATCACCTTCTCGATGTGCTTGCCCACGTCCGGGAAGGACTTGCCCAGCACGTAGCCGAGCACGGTCATCGAGGAGACCCAGGCCGCGCCGCCCACCACGTTGAAGGCGGCGAAGCGGCGGTAGGGCATCTTCGCCATGCCGGCGATGACTGGGACGAAGGTCCGGACGATGGGCATGAAGCGGGCGATGATGATCGCCTTGCCGCCGTGCTTCTCGTAGAAGGCCTGCGCCTGCCGCAGGTACTCCGGGCGGAAGAAGCGCGAGCGGGGCCGGTTGAACAGCTTGGGGCCGCTCTTCACGCCGATGTAGTACGAGAGCGCGTCCCCCAGGATCGCCACGGGGATGAGCAGCGCGTTGAGGCTGAGGATGTTCACGTACGGGACGGACCCCGCCGCCGCGTAGAGCCCCGCGGTGACGAGCAGCGAGTCGCCCGGCAGGAAGAAGACCAGCGCGCCGGTCTCCACGAAGATGATGACGGCGAGCAGCGCCATCGCCCACGGCCCCGCGTCATCGAAGAGCAGGTTCGGGTGCCGGATGAATTCGATCAGCTTGTGGAAGAGGTCGAGCACGGGTGCTGCAACTACCACCCCACCGCGCCCCTCCGCAAAGACAAGCGGGCCCCAGTGTTCGGCTGGCGGCCGAGGAGGCGGGCTTTTGGACCCCGAGCGGCGTTAGCTTTGGGTCATGTCTGCCCTGCAACGGATCGAGCGCGCCGCCTCGCGGCTCAAGGTGTTCCCCCTGCCCTCGGTGGTCCTGCTGCCGGGCACCGCCGTTCCGCTGCACATCTTCGAGCCCCGCTACCGGGCCCTCGTCCGGGACGCCCTGGCAGGGGACAAAGTCCTGGCGCTGGCGCAGCTTTCGCCTGGCTGGGAGGGGAGCTACCAGGGGCGCCCCGCGCTCAAGCCGCTGTGCTGCGCGGGGGTCATCGCCTGGCACGAGGAGCTGCCGGACGGGCGCTTCAACCTGCTCCTCGAGGGGGCGTGCCGCTTCCGGGTGGAGCAGGAGCTGCCCCCGGACCGGCCCTACCGCGAGGTGCGGGGCACGCCGCTCCCGGACGCGGAGTACAACGGACCGGAGGTGGAGGAGCTGCGCCGCGCGGTGCTGGAGCTCACCGGCCGCATCCCCGCCCCGGCCGACGAGGCCCTGGCCCAGGTGGCCGCGCGCACCAGCGGCGGGGGGCTGGCGGACGCGGTGGCCTCGGCGCTGGTCACGGACGTGGACCGCCGCTACGCGCTGCTGGGCGAGCTTGACGCACGACGTCGCCTGCGTGGGGTGCTCTCCGACGTGGCCGAGCTCATGGCGCAGCTGACCCCCATGGTCGGCTCCCAGGGACCTTTGAATTGACGTTCAGGCCGGGCGTTCAGGAGAGTTACCCTCTTTGAGCCCATGAGCGCCACGACACGACAGGCCGCCTTCGCGCTGGTCTTCACCCTCTTCGGCGCCGCCTCCGCTCGCGCGGAGGACTGGAACACGGTCACCACCAGCCCCTACCTGGTGAAGACGCGGCCGCTGCCCAACAGCGCCATCCACGAGGTCTGGGCGGAGGGCGTGATCGACGCGCCGGTCCAGGACATCCAGGACGCGCTCATGGACCCGGACTCCTTCCCGCGCTGGATGCCCTACGTGAAGGAGGGGCGCTACGTGGGCCAGCCGCTCCCGGACGGAGCGCGCCACGTCTACATCCGCCTGGAGCTGCCGATGGTGAGCTCCCGGGACTACTTCACCCGCGTGAACCTGGTGAAGGGCGTGGCGGCGGATGGCTCGGGAGAGTTCGAGAACAAGTGGGTGGCGGTGCCCACCCTCTTCCCCCCGCGCAGCAACGTGGTGAGGCTCCAGTTCAACCAGGGCTCCTGGCACGTCACGCCGCGGCCGGACGGGAAGGCCTTCGCGGTCTATCGGTTCGCGGTGGACCCGGGCGGGTCGGTGCCCGCCTTCGCGGCGAACATGGGCAACCGCAGCGGCGTGCCGGACAGCTACAAGGCCGTGGAGAAAGAGGCGCAGCGCCGCGCCGCCGTCCGCAAGGCGAAGGAGGCGCAGCGGCCGCCCGCGCCCGCCCCCGCGCCGAAGGCGGAGATCACGCACCCCTGAGCGCCGAGCGGGCGGGCCGCAGCTGCAATGGATTTGCCGCTCCCGCGTTAGCTCCGCATCAGGAGGATGCGAGAACGATGTCGAAACCTGGGATGGCTGCGGTGCTGTCGTTCGTGGTGCCGGGCGTCGGGCAGATCTACAACGGGGAGATCTGGCGCGGGCTCTTCTGGCTCATCGTCACGCCCGGCTTCTGGCTCGGGACGGGCGGGATGCTCGGCTGGGTCTGCCACCTGATCGCCGCGGGGACCGCCTACCACCGCGCCGAGCTGAAGGAGCGCCGGCTCTTCTCTCCCGTCTAGGGGAGATCAGCGGATGTCAGCGCGGGGGCGCTTCCCTCGCTGACCGCGCTTGCGAGAGGGTGCCGCGCATGTTGCGCACCCTCCTCGTTCTCGGCTGCTGCCTCGGCGCTTGCCTGGGGCCGCCCGTCTCCGGCGGCCCGGAGTTTCCGCCTTCTACGCTGACCTCCGTCGATGCCGGCGAGGACGCGGGCTGCCCCGCCTCCTCCGCCCCGCGCTGCATGGGCGGACAGCTCGCCACTGTCACCGACGCCAACGGCTGCGAGGGCGTCCGCTGCGAGTGCCCCTCCCTGCGGCGCTACGAGCCCTCGCGAGACGCGTGCCTGGTGGGCCCGGTGCTCGACTTCCTCGCCTGCCCGGCCTACGCCGGCGCCGCGTGCCTGCTGCAGCTGCCGCCCACCTCCCCCGGCCAGGAGCAGAGCGGCAGCGTGACGGTGAAGAACGGCGGGGAGACCCCCCTCCACCTCTTCTCCGTGCGCTGGCAGGAGCCCGCCCCGCCCGAGCTGACCGTGGGCGTGCTCCCCGCGCAGCTCGCCCCAGGCGCCTGGGCGGAGCTCCGGGTGACCTACCGGCCGAAGGACGCTGGCACCGCGCTCGCGGCCCTGCTCTTGCGCTCGGACGCGATCAACGGCGAGCGCCGCCTGCCGGTGGAGGCGAGCACCCCCGGCACGCGCTGCACGGCGGACAAGGAGTGCCCACACCAGTACCAGTGCCTCGCCGGCGCGTGCGAGAGCTGCCCGTTCGCCACCCCGCCACCCTGCTACTCCGGCAGCCTGCACGGCGTGCCGTTCGGCAACGGCTGCAACAGCCCCGTCTGCACCTGCCGGCCGGGCGAGGTCTACGTGCGCGGCCACTGCTATGCCGCCGGGGTGTGCGCGTCGACCGCGGACTGCGGCGGCGCGGCGTGCGACGGGCGGCTGTGCCGGGAGTTCCCCTGCAGTGCCCACAGCCCGGACGCGGGTTATTGCGCGCCGGACGCGGGCTAAAATCCGTCGGGCGGGCGTGCAGGGGCTGCCGCTCTGGAGGCGGACTCGGAGCGCACAGGGCCTTGAGAGACGGGGACGCTTGGGTTCGCGTGGGCCGCGCATGCATGAGTTCCTCGGTGGCGATGCGCGACCGCGGTGGGTAGCACAGGCCCGCTCGAGCGCAGTGGGCGCTCGGGCCCGGCCGCCCTCCCCGCTCCTCTTCAGAAGCGTCGGATTTGCCCTTTTTCGAGAGGAGCGGCTTCGTCGTTTCAGGGGGTTGCGAGAGGCCCAAACCGCCTTTCAGACGTTTCTGAAGAGGCGCAGGAACCCTCGGCCGCCAAGCCCCCGCTGCCGGCGCAGCAGCGCGGCCTCCACCGGGGTAGGAGCTCCCCGCCGCGGGAGAGGGACGAGCAAGGCGAGCGAGACCCTTTCCGTTTCCCGGTCCCTCCCTGCCTGCGGCGCTAGCTCTTGAGGTCCACCACGATCCGCGGCGGCCCGCTGAGCTCCAGCACGCGGAAGGGCACCTTCCCCTTCACGCCGAACGCCCAGCTCACGTAGCCCTCGAAGTCGCAGATCTGCCGCAGCTGCGCGAGCGCCGGGAGCGCGGGGCGCCGGTCGGTGTCCTTCACCGTCACCTGCCCCGCTTCGTCGTGCGCCTGCGCGAACTCCAAGCGCAAGATCAGCCGCTCCGTTCCCTCGAGCTTCACCGGGTCACCGCTGCCGCAGAGCGCCGCAGGCTCGTCCGAGTACGCGAGCGTCCAGCCGGGCAGCCTGTCCCCGGCGAGCTCGAAGACGATGCGATCAAAGCCCTCGTTGTGGGCGGCCCGCACGTCCTTGACCAGGACCGGCGGTGTGGAGTCCCGCTTCTTCTCCGACGCGGCGGTCGTCCAGTCCACGGCCGGCGCGGGGCCCTCGGGGGCGGCAGGGGCAGCGGGCGCAGCAGGCACGGCGGGCGCCGCAGCCGCAGCGGGCGCGGCCTCCAGCGGCGCGGCCTGCTTCGAGAGCGTGGGAGCGGCGGCGGGCGCCTCCCCTTCCGACTTCTTGCAGGCGACGAGCGCGCAGAGCAGCACCACGGCGAGGGCGGTCTTGGTCATGCCTGGCGCATTGCAAATGGCCACCGCCTACGCAAGGCCGCGCAGCCGGGGTGTCACCCGCCGGTCAGCCGCAGCGGATGAGGAAGCGCACCTTCGGGCAGGCGGAGATGGGGCCGCCCTGGATGCTGATGTCGAAGTACTCGACGTACGGGTTGGGGCCGCCGCAGTGCTGGACGGGATCGCTCCAGACCTTGCCCTTCTCCAGCCCCAAATAGCCGTACCCGCGCGAGCTCCAGACGTCCGCCTCGTAGTCCACCGAGTGGTTGTGGAACTGCAGCTCCAGCTTGGAGTTGAGCGCCGCGGAGACCTCGAGCGGATCCACCGACGTCTTGCAGAAGTTGTCGATCTGGATGTGCACGTGGCGCGGCGAGGGTGGCCCGGCATCCGGGAGGCCCGCATCCTTCGCGCCTGGGCCGCCGTCCGCTCCCGAGCCGCCGTCCGCTCCCGAGCCGCCGTCCGCTCCCGGGCCGCCGTCTCCTCCCGAGCCGCCGTCTCCTCCCGAGCCACCGTCCAGGCCCGGGCCAGCGTCGGCCAACGCGCCGGCGTCCCCGCTCGCGCCCGCATCTCCCGCGTCGAGCGGGGCACCCGCATCCGGCACCTCCTCCCACCCGCCGTCCTCGAGCTCCACGCGTGGGCCCGGGCCGCAGTTGCACGCGGCGAGGGGGGTGAGCAGGAGCAGCGAGAGGAAGAATGGGCGCACGGTCGGCTCAACCCACCAGGATGCCTGGATGTGAAGCCGGCGTGGCGATCTGCCGTCCCCCTGCATTACACACGTGGACCCATGCCCCTGCTCCCGCTGATCCTCTCCCTCTCGCTCACCGCCGCCCCCACCGACGACGCCGTGGAGGCGGAGACGGCGGCCTGGCACGCGAAGCGGCTGCAGCGGCTCACCGCCGAGGACGGGTGGCTCACGCTGGTGGCGCTGCACTGGCTGGACGAGGGCGACACCACCGCCGGCTCGGCGAAGGGGAGCGCCCTCGAGCTGCCGCCCTCCGCGCCCGCCAAGCTGGGCGTCTTCACGCGGGAGGGGAAGAGCGTCCGCTTCGCGCCCGCCGCGCCGGTGCTCCTGGGGGGCAAGCCGTTCGCGGGCGGGGAGCTGAAGACGGACGCCTCGCAGGCGCCGGACATCCTCACGCTCGGCTCACTGCGCTTCTACGTCATCCAGCGCGGAGAGAAGCTGGCGGTGCGCGTGAAGGACGCCGAGGCGCCGGCGCGCAAGCACTTCACGGGGATCCAGCGCTACCCCGGCAAGGCCGCCTGGCGCGTGGAGGCAAAGCTCATCCCCGCCAAGAGCCCGGTGCAGATCCCCGTCCCCACCGTGCTCGGCACGATCGAGCCCATGCCCTCGCCCGGCAAGCTGGCCTTCTCCATCGCCGGGAAGAGCTACGAGCTCACGCCCGTCATGGAGGAGCCGGGCAGCCTCTTCATCATCTTCGGCGACCAGAGCAACTCCGACGCCACCTACGGCTCCGGCCGCTTCCTCGATGCGCCGCTGCCCACCTCGGATGGCAAGGTGGTGCTGGACTTCAACCGCGCCACCAACCCGCCGTGCGCGTTCTCGAAGTTCGCCACCTGCCCGCTGCCGCCGCGCGGCAACCGCCTGTCCGTCCGCGTGGAAGCGGGCGAGAAGCGGTACGGAAGCCACTGAGGTGCGATGAAGCCGCAAGTCTTGCGCAGAGCGGGCCCTTTAAGCTTTGCTTCACTCCTCGTCATGGTGAGTCTTTGGCTCGCATAGCGTGAACGCCGCGCCCGATCTGGCGACTTTCGAATCCCTCTTCAAACCTGGACGCGCCATCCCCGTTCGGGTGGAGCTCGAGGCGGACACGGACACGCCAGTCTCCGCGCTGCTCAAGCTCTCGCGCGGGCAGTCCCACGCGTTCCTGCTCGAATCCGTGGAGGGCGGCGAGCGCAGCGGCCGTTGGTCCTTCCTCGGCGCCGGGCCGCGCAGCGTCTACCAGTGGCGGCTCACGGACGGCGGAGACCCGCTCGCCTACCTCGAGGCCGAGCTGGGGAAGCACCCGGGGGTGAAGCTGCCCGGGCTGCCGCGCTTCTCCGGCGGCCTGGTCGGCTTCTTCAGCTACGACGCGGTCAAGCTGTTCGAGCCCCGGGTGCCGATCGCCAACGCGGACGAGCTCGGCTTCCCGGACGCGCTCTTCATGGACTTCGACGAGCTGGTCGCCTTCGACAACGTGCGCCGCACCCTGCACGTGGTGGTGGAGGCCCGCTGCGCGAAGGGGGACCAGCCGCGCGCGCTCTACCTCGCCACGCTCGCCCGGATCGACGCGCTGGTGCAGCGGCTGCGCGCCCCGCTGGTGGACGAACGGCCGGATCGCACCGGCGCCCCGCCCGTGGAGCTCCGGCCCCGCGTCTCCAGGCCCCAGTTCGAGAAGGCCGTACGCGCCGCGCGCGAGTACATCCGCGCGGGTGACTGCCAGCAGATCGTCCTCTCCCAGCGCTTCGACGCCGAGCTGGACCTGGAGCCCCTCGAGCTCTACCGCGCCCTGCGCCGGGTGAACCCCTCCCCCTACCTCTTCTTCCTCAAGGCCGGGGACCAGGCGCTGATCGGCAGCTCGCCGGAGACGCTGGTGCGCTGCGAGGACTCGGAGATCACCCTGCGGCCGATCGCCGGCACGCGCCGCCGCGGCAAGGACGCCCGGGAGGACGCCCGGCTCGAGACCGAGCTGCGCGCGGACCCCAAGGAGAACGCCGAGCACGTGATGCTGGTGGACCTGGGCCGCAACGACGTGGGGCGCGTGGCGCAAGTAGGCTCGGTCCACGTGGACGTCTTCAAGACGATCGAGCGCTACTCCCACGTGATGCACATGGTCTCGCAGGTGAAGGGGAAGCTGGACCGCAAGCACGGCCCGCTGGACGTGCTGCGCGCCACCTTCCCCGCCGGCACCGTCTCCGGCGCCCCCAAGGTCCGCGCGATGGAGATCATCGACGAGCTGGAGCCCGCGCGCCGCGGCCCCTACGCCGGCTGCGTGGGCTACCTGGACCGGCTCGGCAACATGGAGATGTGCATCGCCATCCGGACCCTGCTGCAGTCCGGCCGGCGCGTCTCGGTGCAGGCGGGCGCGGGGCTGGTCTACGACTCCAAGCCCGCCGCCGAGTACGCGGAGACGGTGAACAAGGCCAAGGCGCTCTTCGTGGCGGTGGCGGAGGCCTCGCGCGGCTCGGCGGGGCGCACGCTCAACCCTCCTCCCAGCGGCGCGCTGCGCCGGAGGGTGGCGGCGCACCCGCGCCGGCGGAGGCGGCGGTGAAGGCACGCAAGAGCCCCAAGCGGCCCACGCGGGTGTTGGTGGTCGATAACTACGACTCCTTCACCTACAACCTCGTCCAGTATCTCGGGGAGCTGGGGGCGCAGGTGGAGGTCTTCCGCAACGACGCGATCGACGTCCCCGGCATCCGCGCGCGCGCGCCGGATGGGGTGATGCTCTCGCCTGGCCCCGCCACCCCCGATGACGCCGGGGTGACGCTGCAGACCATCCGCGAGCTCGCCGGCGAAGTGCCGCTGCTCGGCGTCTGCCTGGGGCACCAGGCCATTGGCCAGGCCTTCGGCGGGCGCGTCATCCGCAACCACCGCGTGGTGCACGGGAAGGCCAGCCCGGTGAAGCACCGCGGGCAGGGGATCTTGAAGGGCCTGCCCACCCCGTTCCTCGCCGGCCGCTACCACTCGCTGGTGATCGAGCGCAGGTCCTTGCCGCGCGCGCTGGCGGTCACCGCGTGGACGGACGAGCGGGAGATCATGGCCGTCCGCCACCGCACGCTGCCGGTGGAGGGCGTACAATTTCATCCCGAGTCCGTCCTCACCGAGCACGGGAAGGCGCTCTTGGGCAACTGGCTGGCCGGCCTGCGCGGGCGCCCGGCGGGGCGGGAGAGATGATCCAGCAGGCGCTGCAGCAGCTGATGTCGGGCGAGCACCTCACGCGCAGCCAGTGCGCGGAGGTGATGCGCGAGGTGGCGCAGGGCACGGCCACCCCGGCGCAGGTGGGGGCGTTCCTCATCTCCCTGCGGCTCAAGGGGGAGACCTCCGAGGAGATCACCGGGGCCGCGCAGGTGATGCGCGAGCTGCTCACGCCGGTGCGCGTCTCGCACGCTGTCTACGTGGACACCTGCGGCACCGGCGGAGACGGCGCCAACACCTTCAACATCTCCACCGCGGCGGCCTTCGTGGTGGCGGGCGCTGGGGTACCGGTGGCCAAGCACGGCAACCGCTCGGTCTCCTCGCGCTGCGGCTCCGCGGACGTGCTCACCGAGCTGGGCGTGGACATCTCCGCCCCCAGCGAGCGGGTGGAGCGCTGCATCGCCGAGGCCGGCATCGGCTTCTGCTTCGCGCCCCAGCACCACCCCGCGTTCAAGGCGGTGGCGGTGCTGCGCAAGGAGCTGGGGGTGCGCACCCTGTTCAACCTGCTCGGGCCGCTGGCCAACCCGGCGGGGGCGCGGCATCAGGTCATGGGCGTGTATGACGGCAAGTGGGTGCCCATCATCGGCCGGGTGCTGCAGGCGCTGGGGACCTCGCACGCGTTCGTGGTGCACGGCGGCGGGCTGGATGAGATCTCCGTCTGCGGCCCCACCCGCATCTGCGAGGTCCGCGAGGACCGGACGCGGGACTTCGAGCTGATCCCCGAGGAGCTGGGCGTCTCCCGCTGGCAGCTCTCTGCGCTGGCCGGCGGGGACGCCGCGCACAACGCGGCGATCATCCGCGACGTGCTGGACGGGCAGAAGGGCGCGCCGCGGGACGCGGTGCTGGTGAACGCCGGCGCCGCGCTGGTGACCGGCCGCGTGGCGGACGAGCTCACCCAGGGCGTGAGCCTGGCGGCCAAGGCGATCGACTCGGGCGCAGCCCGCGCCAAGCTGGACGCGCTGGCCAAGCTCTCGAGGGCGGCCCCGTGAGCTTCCTCTCCGACATCCTCGAGCGGAAGACGCGCGAGGTGCTGGAGCGGCGGCACAAGGAGCCCGAAGGGGGGCTCGCTCGCCGGGCAATGGCCATGCCCTCCCCGCGCTCGCTCTACGACGCGCTCTCCCCGCGCGGAGGGGCGCTGCAGATCATCTCCGAGGTCAAGCGGGCCTCGCCCTCGGTGGGCACCATCGACCAGTCGGTGGACGCGCCCAAGCTCGCTCAGATCTACGCACAGGCGGGCGCGGCCGCCATCTCCGTCCTCACGGATGGACCCGGCTTTGGCGGCTCGCTGGCGGACCTCTCCGCCGTGCGCGGCGCGGTGAAGGGCACCCCGGTGCTCCGCAAGGACTTCGTGGTGGACCGCTACCAGCTGCTGGAGGCGCGCGCCGCCGGCGCGGACGCGGTGCTGTTGATCGTGGCCGCGCTCTCCCGGGAGAAGCTGGCCGCGCTGCACCGCGACTGCGCGATGCTCGAGCTCTCCGCGCTGGTGGAGGTGCACGACGAGGCGGAGCTGGAGGTGGCGATCGGCGTGGGGGCTCGGCTCGTCGGCATCAACAACCGCAACCTCGCCACCTTCGAAGTGGACCTCGCCACCAGCGAGCGGCTCTTGCCCCGGGTGCCCAGCTCGGTGCGGGCGGTGGCGGAGAGCGGCGTGAAGGGGCTGGAGGAGGCGCAGCGGCTGCGCCGCGCCGGCGCGGCGAATCTGTTGATCGGCGAGGCGCTGGTCCGCGCCAAGGACCCCGCCGCGCTGCTCAAGGCCCTCAAGGAGCTGCCCTGAGCGCGGTGCGGGTGAAGATCTGCGGCCTCACGCGCCTGGAGGACGCGCTGGCGGCCGTGGAGCTGGGGGCGGACGCGCTCGGCTTCAACTTCTGGCCGAAGTCCAAGCGCTACGTTGCGCCCGAGCGCGCGGCGGAGCTGATCTCCGCGCTGCCCCCTTTCGTCACGGCGGTGGGGCTGTTCGTCAACGCCTCCCGCCGGGAGCTTGTGCGCGCCGTGAAGGCGAGCGGGGTGGGCGTGGTGCAGCTCCACGGGGACGAGCCCCCGGAGGCCTGCGCGGAGCTGCCCTGGCCGGTGATCAAAGGCCTGCCGGTGCGGGACGCGCGCTGGAGCGCGCAGGCCAGGCGCTACCCGGTGAGCGCGGTGCTGGTGGACGCGCCCTCGCAGGGCTACGGCGGCAGCGGCGAGCGGTTCGACTGGAAGCTGTTGCGCCGGCGGGGCGGGCTGCGCGTGCCGCTCTTGCTGGCGGGCGGGCTCACCCCCGCCAACGTGGCGCAGGCGGTGCGCGAGGCCCGGCCGTACGGCGTGGACGTGGCCAGCGGCGTGGAGTCCTCGCCCGGCATCAAGGATGCGCGCAAGATGGCGCGGTTCATCCGCGCGGCGAAGCGGGAGGTGGTGAGGTGAGGGCACTCGAGGAGCAGCCAACCGGCCTGACGCGGATCTCCCAGACCTTCGCGCGCGCGAAGGCGCAGGGGCGCAGCGCGCTGGTGACGTACGTGATGGGCGGGGACCCGGACCTGCGCACCAGCGAGGCCATGGCGAAGGCCTGCGTGGAGGCGGGGGCGGACCTGCTGGAGCTGGGCGTGCCGTTCTCGGATCCCATCGCCGACGGCCCCACGCTGCAGCTGGCCGCGGAGCGCGCGCTGCACAGCGGCACCACGGTGAAGAAGTGCCTGGCGCTGGCCGCGGCGGTGCGGCGCGGGTGTGACGTCCCCATCCTCCTCATGGGCTACCTGAACCCCATGCTCTCCTACGGGCTGCCCGCCTTCTTCGAAGGCTGCGCGCGCAGCGGCGTGGACGGGGTGATCCTGCCGGACCTGCCGCCGGAGGAGGCGGACGAGGTCTGCGCGCTCGCCGCCCAGCACCAGCTCGCGGTGGTGTTCCTGCTCGCGCCCACCTCCACGCCCGAGCGCTGCGAGGCCGCGTTCGCCAAGGCGAGCGGCTTTCTCTACTTCGTCTCCGTCACCGGCGTCACCGGGGCGCGGGTGGCGCTGCCGCAGGAGCTCGGAGCGACCCTGAGCGCGCTCCGGGCGAAGGCGCCGGTGCCGCTGGTGGTGGGCTTCGGCATCTCCTCCGGGGAGCAGGCGCGGGCGCTGGGCCAGCACGCGGACGGCGTGGTGGTGGGCAGCGCGATCGTCAACCGGATTGCCCAGGGGGGCGCGGCCAAGGCGCGCGCCGCCCGCGTCCGCCGCTTCGTGCAGGAGCTGCGGCGCGGCCTCTCGGAGGCGTAGATGGCCAAGGTGGAGATCCGCGGCGCGCGGGTGGAGGACCTCGCGCCCCTGGCGCGCGCGCTCGCGCCCCTGCCGCTCTTCACCGCGTATGGGCTGACCGCGGAGAAGCTCCAGGAGCGCTTCACCACGGCGCTGGGGCGCAGCGAAGGACTGGCCGTGGCCACCGTGGACGGCGCGCCGGTGGGTGTCTGCTGGTACCTGCCGCGCGGCGCGTTCGGCGCGGGGGCCTACCTGCGCACGCTGGCCCTGGCGGACGGCCACCAGGGCGCGGGGCTGGGCGTGAAGCTGCTGGAGGCCTACGAGCAGGGCAGCAACGCGCCCCCCGGCGGCTGGTTCCTGCTCGCCTCGGACTTCAACGACGGCGCGCACCGCTTCTACGAACGCCACGGGTACCAGCAAGTGGGGCAGCTGCCCGGCTTCGCCGCGCCGAACGTGGTGGAGCGGCTGTACTGGAAGCCGCGGCCGCGCTGAGCGGGACCCGGCCGCCCCTTGGGCGGCTCAATCAAGGCAAGAAACGTGAGGCCGTCCGCTCAGCCCGAGCGAAGTCGAGGGCCCCACGAGCGAGAGGCCCTACGATCGGCGGGCCCTCGACTTCGCTCGGGCTGAGCGGGGCGCGGCAAGTTTCAGATCAGCACCGCCGGTGGAGAGCTCGCGGGGCGCAAGTTCTCGAGGGCACGAGCTCGCGTTCTTACGGCGCGCTCTGCGCGCGCAGCCCCTGCGCGAGCGCGGTGGGCGTGGGATGCTCCGGGCGGCCCGGCCCGCACACCGCCGGCGGCTCCACCCCGAGCAGGTTGCCCACCGTCACCAGCTCGAAGCCCTTCTTGCGCAGGCCGGTGATGATGTCTGGCAGCGCGTCCGCGGTCCGGAACTTGGGGTGGTTGATGTGCAGCACCACGATGCTGCCCGCCTTGGCCTTGCGCAGCACCCAGTCGGTGAGCCGCTCCCGGGTGGCGTGCTTGTCCGAGTCCCCCGCGGGCAGGTCGTACTGGATGGTGAGCAGCCCCGCCTTGGCCACCAGCTTGGCCACCCGCGGGTCCACCTCGCCGAACGGCGGGCGGAAGAGCTCCGGCGTGCGGCCGGTCAGCTCGCGCAGCACCCGCTGCGTGCGCAACAGCTCGTCCGTCACCCGCTCGTCGCGCACGCGCGTGAGGTGCGGGTGGGTAAAGGAGTGGTTGCCGATCTCGATCAGCGGGTTGGCGGCGAGCTCGCGCACCTGCTTGGACTCGGACTGCGCCCAGGCGCCGGAGAGGAAGAGCGTGGCCGGCGTGCGCGTCTGCTCCAGCACCTTGGTGATTCGGGCGTCGAACGCGTCGGCGGACTTGCGCGGGCAGGCATCGAAGGTCAGCGCGACCTTCTTCCCCGCGCTCGGGACGGAGTTGATGATCTCCGGGAAGACCGGCCGCACCGGCGGCAGCGGCGGCGGGGCCATGGCCAGCTCGGAGACGGCGTCCGCGGCCTCCTCCTGCGAGGTGTACTCCTGCTCGGCCGGCGTCAGCGCGTCCGGCTCCACCGGCGCGCACGCCGCGGCGACCAGGAGCAGCCAGAGCGAGGCGGACCGGAGCACGAGCGCATTGTCGCCGGAGGGACAAAGGTTTGCCTATCTCCGCGTGGGCCCCACCTCCCCACGGAGGGGGAATCAGTGGTTCCGGCGGGTTCCTCGTAAGGCGGTTGTCGCCGCGCCGCGACAATCGAAGGTGCCCGCTCGCCTGGCGGTCAGGGGTCCGCGTCCAGCGCGGAGAGCCACGGCGCGGCGATGGCGCGCCGAACGGAGATCGCCCGCCGAACTCGGAGCAGGAAGCCCTGCTTGTCGCTGCGCAGCTGCAGCCAGGTGACCGGAAATACCGTCCAGCCCAGCGCGGCGAGCCGCTGGGTCCGACGCGCGTCCGACTCGAAGTGCGTTGCAAACGGTCCGGGCTCCCGCTGCCCCACGAGCGGGGCGCCACCTCCACCGAGGCCGGAGCGCCCCGCCGCGGGGTTGAGCGAGCTGTGCTCCCGCGCACTGGCCCTAATCGAGGCCCTCCCTGCCCTCTGTGCTCCATGTCCGCGCAACAGCTCCGCCGTTCGCGGGTGGGTTCCGCGACCACGTCCTTCGCCGGGACGTCCACCTGCGGCTCCACTCTGCGCCGCCGTCGGCAGATTCCCTCTGCCGGAGCTTCGGCAACAGCCCGATACGCTCGCGTGCAATGTTCCACTCCCACCGCCTGCCGCTGCTCGCGTCGTTGGTCGTCCTCTCCTGCGCTGCCCCGGAGGAGCCGCTCGACGCGCCGCCGGGCGAGACACGGGAGTTGGGACAGGTCCAGCAGGCGGTGATCGTCGGCAGCTTCGCCGCCCGCTTCGACGACACGCTGCGCGGCGGCGGCGTGGTGGCGCAGGGCGCGAGCATGGCGGGCCGTGAGGACTCGGTCGTCAACACCACCGCGGCGGTGACCATCGCGGGCATCCCGGCGGGCTCCACAGTCACGCGCGCGCTGCTGTACTGGATCATCTCCGGAGGCACCGACACCACCGCGACGATCAACGCCGCCAACGTGACCGGCGTCCTGCTCGGCACCGGTGGGGACACCTGCTGGGGCGTGAACAACTCCGTCTTCCGCGCGGACGTCACCGCGCAGGTGCCCGGCAACGGCGTCTATACGATCGGCGGGCTCCCCTCCTCCACCAGCGCGACCGCCGCGGACACGGACGGCGTGGCGCTCGTCGTCACCTACCAGAACGCCACGTCCGGCACCCGGCGGCGGGTGATGATCCGGGATGGCGTGGTCACCTCGAGCGCCTCGAACGAGACCGTGACCGACACCTTCGTCGGCGTCGCCGCCCCCATCGGCTCCGCCGGACGGTTCCACCTGGTGGTAGGCGACGGCCAGAGCGCCCCGGACAACGGGGTGGTCTTCAACGGAACCACCGTGGGGACCAACCAGTTCCCCGGCTCGGACGGCTCGCTCTGGGACACCAACACGTACAACGTGACGGTTCCGCAGGCGCTCGCCAACGCCACGTGGAGCTCGCAGACCGGGAACGACTGCCTCACCTACGGCGCGGCGGTGCTGGAGTTCGACGCCGCCGTCTGCGGCGACGCGGTCCGCACCGGCGGCGAGAGCTGCGACCAGGGCAACACCACCAATGGCGACGGCTGCAGCTCCACCTGCGACGTGGAGCCGGGCTGGAGCTGTACGGCGGCGAGCCCCTCGGTGTGCACGCCCATCTGCGGTGACGGCATCAAGGTGGGCCCGGAGACCTGCGATCAAGGCAACACCACCAACGGCGACGGCTGCAGCTCCACCTGCACCATCGAGTCCGGCTGGTCCTGCTCCGGCTCGCCCTCCGTCTGCACCACCACCTGCGGCGACGGCATCCGCTCCGGCACCGAGGCCTGTGACGACGGCAACACCGCCGCGGGTGACGGCTGCGGCGCCACCTGCGCGACGGAGAGCGGCTGGACCTGCACCGGCTCTCCCAGCGTCTGCGCGGGGATCTGCGGGGACGGCGTGAAGCACGGCGCCGAGACCTGCGACGACGGCAACACCGTCTCCGGCGACGGCTGCGGCGCCTCCTGCTCGGTCGAGGCGGGCTGGGCCTGCGCCGGGACGCCGAGCGTCTGCGCCTCCACCTGCGGCGACGGCCTCCGCGTGGGCGCCGAGGCCTGCGACGACGGCAACACCACGCCGGGCGACGGCTGCGGCGCCACCTGCGCCACCGAGGTGGGCTGGGTCTGCGCCGGCAACATGCCGAGCGTCTGCGTCACCCCCTGCGGCGACGGCATCCGCGCCGGCGCCGAGACCTGTGATGACGGCAACGTGAACCCCGGCGACGGCTGCGGCGCCACTTGCGCCACCGAGTCCGGCTACACCTGCATGGGCATGCCGAGCGTCTGCGGCACCACCTGCGGGGATGGCATCCGAGCCGGCGCCGAGGCCTGCGACGACGGCAACACCGCCGCCAACGACGGCTGCAGCGCCACCTGCACCACCGAGACCGGCTACACCTGCACCACCGCCACCCCGAACGTCTGCGCCACCACCTGCGGGGATGGCCTCCGCGCCGGCGCCGAGACCTGCGACGACGGCAACACCACCGCCAACGACGGCTGCGGCGCCACCTGCGCCACCGAGAGCGGCTACGCCTGCACCACCGCCAGCCCGAACGTGTGCGCGCCGATCTGCGGGGACGGCCTGAAGACGGGCGCGGAGACCTGCGACGACGGCAACACCGCCGCCGGCGACGGCTGCGGCGCCACCTGCGCCAAGGAGCCCGGCTACAACTGCACCTCCGCCACGCCGAACATCTGCACCACCACGTGCGGAGACGGCGCGCGCGGCGGCGCGGAGGCCTGCGACGACGGCAACACCGCCGCCGGCGACGGCTGCAGCCCCACCTGCGCGGTGGAGACGGGCTACACCTGCACCTCGGCGACGCCCAACGTCTGCGCCGCCACCTGCGGCGACGGGCAGCGCAACGGCCCGGAGACCTGCGACGACGGCAACACCACCGGAGGCGACGGCTGCAGCGCCACCTGCGCCAAGGAGCCGGGCTTCAACTGCTCCAACGCCACGCCGGCGGTCTGCACCACCACCTGCGGAGACGGCGTGCGGGGCGGCGCGGAGACCTGTGACGACGGCAACACCACCGCGGGCGATGGCTGCAGCGCCACCTGCACCGCGGAGCCCGGCTACTCCTGCTCCAGCACCGAGCCCACCGTCTGCGCCCCCACCTGCGGCGACGGCGCTCGCACCGGCTCCGAGGCCTGCGACGACGGCAACGTCTCCGACGGCGATGGCTGCACCTCCACCTGCACCGTGGAGACGGGCTACAGCTGCGACGCTGGCGTCTGCGCGCCGGTCTCCACCAAGCCGGGTGGCTGCGGCTGCTCGGGCGGCGCGGGCGAGGCCGCCTGGGTCTACGCGCTCTTCTTCGGCGCCGCGCTCCTGCGCGTGCGCGGCCGCCGCCGGGCGTAGGGAGGCTCTGCGCGGGGGGCGCCGTTTCCGGTTACGGCGTCTTGCCCGCGCGCTTGTCGAGCAGGTCCGCCAGCGCGCAGCCCTCCACGCCCGCGGAGGACGCGCCGTGCCGGAGCACCTCGCCCTGCGAGGACTCCGAGACGGCCGCCATCGCCTGCACGACGCGGCGCGCGTCGTTCGACTTGAGCTCCTTGGCGACCGCGTCCTTCTCTTCCAGCTTCGCCTGACAGAGCTTCTCGTAGTCCGCCTTCGCGCTGCAGCCCGCGCAGAGCGCGACCAGCAGCACGGCCAGCACCTGCATTGGTCGCGTCTTCATGGGCGCCAATGGACCACTTCTGCACCCCAATAGCGTGCCGCAGCGCGGCCAGCGCGGGGCGCCGCGCCGAAGTACGAGCATTGGCGCCGTCTTAGCCGCTCAATAGGACTCGACGACGCGCACCTCCACGGGCAGCGCGGCGGTCTCGTCCGTGCCCCGGATCTGCTCGCAGAGCGCGCCCTGGAAGGAGATCTGCGGGACGCCCTCCACCACCTCGTAGCGCCAGGTCTGCGGCCCCCGGGAGATCACCTTCCCGGCCACGCGCACGCCAAGCAGCGCCTCGTCGGACGGCGCGGCGTCCAGCTTGAAGGCGCAGGGCTCGGTGGGGAGCCTCTTCTTGATCGCGTCCAGCGCGCCGGAGAGCTCGTCCGCGGTGTTGGCCTGGTAGAAGCGGCGCGCGCACAGGCCGGCGCTCTCGCAGCGGTCCTGCGCCCCGCAGTCCGCGTCCACGTTGCAGGCCCGCGCGTAGCCG
This sequence comes from Myxococcaceae bacterium, assembly GCA_044229415.1. Taxonomy (GTDB): domain Bacteria; phylum Myxococcota; class Myxococcia; order Myxococcales; family Myxococcaceae; genus JBGATB01. Next base: position 27,343 of record JBGATB010000067.1, read on the forward strand.
CCGGCCTCGGCCATGGCGTTGAGCACCCGCGCCCCGTCCGGGTTGTCCACGGTGGCGCCGAAGCCCACCACGATGGTGGAGACGCTGCGCTGCTTGAGCACCTGCACCGCCCGCACCGCGGCGGCGTCATCCAGGCAGCCGGCGCGCGCCGCCTCCCCCGCGCACGGCGGTGAGATGCAGGTGCAGCCGGAGGCCCCGCTGGCGGGGTTGGCGAAGTTGCAGTTGGGCAGCCCGTCCGTGAGCAGCACCACCACGTCCACCCGCTGGTCCATGGCGGTGAGCGAGGGGTAGGCGGCGATCGTCAAGAGCGTGGAGGAGGTGGGCGTCCCGCCGCCGGGCGAGGTGCCCGCCAGCCGCGCGCCGATCCGCGCCGCGGCGTCCCGCAGCTCGGCGGGCACGTCCTGCGTGTCCGGGATGGGGACCTCGAAGGAGGTGTAGCCATCCGGCCCGGCGCACAGCTGCTGCAGCGTGCTCCCCGCGTTGGGGTGGGGGAAGAGCGCCATCCCCATGCGGGCCAGCTCGGCGTCCCGGGTGACGAAGTCCCCGAGCGCGCGGCGCAGCTCGGTCCAGCGCGTGGGACAGGAGGCGGGGCACAGCGGCGCCCCCGAGGCGCCACAGGGCGCGGCGCAGCCCGGCAGCGCGCGGCTCACCGGCTCGTTCATGGAGCCGGAGCGGTCCACCGCGAAGAAGAGGTTCGCCTTGTGGAGTGTGCCGTAGAGGCGCCCCTCCTTCTCGCGCTGAGACCAGGCGAGCGGCTCCACCGGCTCGAGATCGTAGACGACGCAGCCGCTGGAGAGCGCGGCGAGCACAGACGCGACGACGTAGACAGCGCGCCAGGACACGGCGGCCTCCGTGGACGAAGAGAGTGAGCGATGAAGCGTCCACCCGCGCCCCTCGACTTCGCTTTGGGGTGACCGGGCGGCTCTTCGTTCGTTGCGCGGGCCGCGCGGGACCTTTCAGTCCGCGAACACGCGCGCTCGAGCGTCCACCCGCGCCCCTCGACTTCGCTCGGGGAGACCGGTGCGACCTTTCAGTCCGCGGGAGTGCGAGCAGGTGGCTTCTTGCCGACCTTCTTCGCGAGCCACTCGTCGATCTGGCGGATCTGCCCGGCCGCCTCCGGACCTTCCTTCTGGCGCTCGTACTCCGCGCGCGCCTGCCGGGCGAGCTGGATCGCCCGCTCGCGCGACGCTGGGTCGTTTCCGAGCGCGTACGCGTAGGCGAAGCGCGCGCGCCCCACCACCGTGGGACCGAAGACGCCCGGCGTCTTCTCCATCGTCTGGAGCGTGGCGCCGAGCAGCTTCGCCGCCTCCTGCCAGCGGCCGAGGTTGATCAGCGCGCTGCCCTCCATGATCCTCAGCCGCATCAGGTCCGGGCTGTCCTGCGGGAGCGGCTCGATGGCGATGCCGCGGCGCGCCTCCTCGAGCGTCTCCGCGTTGCGGCCGGCGTCGAAGAGGATCCCCGAGCGGAACAGCCGGTAGCCCCGGAGCCGCGGGTGGGTGTTCCCTTCGGCCGCCGCGAGCGCGTCGATCGCCTCGCCGGAGAACTGCAGCGCCTCGTCGTACTTCTTCTGCTGGGAGAAGAGCCCCGCGAGCGCCATCAGCACCGTGGCCTTCTGGAAGGCCTGGTGCTTGGGCGCACGGTCGAAGAGCGCGCGCGCCCGGCCGAGCACCTCCTGCGCCTCGCGGTACTCGCCCTGCCTCGCCAACATCACCCCCAGCGTGCTGAGCACCGGGAGCAGGGACGGGTGCTCCTTGCCCATGCTCTCCTCTTCGAGCGCCAGCTGCCTGCGGGCGACCTGCTCAGCGTCCTTGAGCTTGCCCAGGTCCGACAGCCCGAGGCTGACGTTCTTCAGCGCCCCCGCGAGATCCGGGTGACGGGGACCCAGCGCGCGCTCGCGCAAGGCGAGCCCCTCGCGTGCGAGCTTCAGCGCCCGCTCGTGCTCCTCGATGCCCCTCAGGCACTCCGCGAGCCTGTCCATCGCGGCCAGAGCTCTCGGGTCGGTCTCGCCGAGCTGCTGCACGTAGAGCCGGTAGCCCTTCTCCGCGAGCGGCACGGCCTCGGTCTCGCGGCCCTGCGCGCGCAGGACCTGTGCGCGGATGAGGGCGAGCTCCGCGGTCAGCTCCGGCAGGTCCCCCGCGCGAGCGACGGCGGCCTCGGCGCGCTCTGCCCACCGCGCCGCCAGCGCCGAGTCGCGCAGGTACGCCTCGGCCACGTAGAAGCGGAGGATCCACGCCCGCGCGGCCGTGAAGTCGAGCGCCGACACCTCCGCCGCGCTCACCGCGTCCTTGAGGACCGGCTCCGCCTCCGTCCCCTCCTTGCGGCGCAGGTAGACGTCGCTCAGGACCACGCCGGCCTCCGCCACCAGGGGGCGGTACGCCAGCGTCCGGGCCTGCTCCCACGCGTCCTTGCCGAGCGCGAGCGAGGCCTCGAACCGGCCCGCCGAGAGCTCCGCGCGGGCGCGCGCGAGCGTCTCCTGCGCGGCCAGGACCTTCTCCTTGAGCGCCGGCTCCTGGGGAAGCAGCGTCCGCGCGCTGCCCACCTGCGCCGCGGAGCACAGCTCCAGGCTGGGCAGGCTCTGGCTCGCCTGCAGCGCGTTGCGGACGACGCCGGGCGCCTCCGTTGTCAGCACGCCGACCAGCGCCTTGAGCTCTCGCAGGCGCTGATCGAAGCACGCCATCCGCAGCTCGAAGGTCCGCTCCGGCTGCTCGCCGCGAAGGCGCGTGGCGCGGCAGGCCTCGCCGCGCTCCTCCATCCAGCGGGCGGCGTAGCGATCGAGCACCTCGGACGCGCCGCGCCAGGCCTCCGGCGCGAAGGGCAGCCCGGTCGCCTCGAACGCCCGGCGCACCCGCTCGCGCTCCGGGGCGCCCCAGACGCCCGCGAGCGCGCGCTCGCCGCCGGAGCACAGCTGGGCGCGCTCGCGCAGGAACACGCCGGCTCCGAGCGCGATCCCCAGGAGGACCACCCCCGCCACCGCCCATCCCCACGAAGCAGCCCAGGGGCGGGGCAGCGCGCGCTGGAGCTCCCCGAGGAGCGGCTCGAGCCCGGGGTAGCGCGCGGCGGGCTCCGGATTCATCCCACGCGCGAGCACCCGCCGCACCGCCGCCGGGAGGGCTGGGCCAGAAGGCGGCGCGCGGCGCGAGGCGGAGGCCGGTGAGGCGAGCTCGCGCTCTTCGCCGGGCCGCTCGCCCTGCAGCACCTCCTGGAGCGCCACGCAGAAGCTGTACTGGTCGCTGGCGGCGCCTGCGTCCGCGCCGCGCAAGAGCTCCGGGGCGAGGTAGCCGGGGGTGCCGGCCACCTCGGGAGCGCCCCCGCTGGGGGGCGTGAGCGCGGCGCGCGCGAGGCCGAAGTCCGCCACGCGGACCCGGCCATCGGTGCCGACCAGCACGTTCTGCGGCTTGAAGTCCCGGTGCACCAGCCCGGCACGGTGCGCGGCGGCGAGCCCCTCCCCGGCCGCGAGCATCAGCTCGACCAGCCGGGTCCACGGCGGAGGCCTGCCCGCCGCGCGCTCCGCCTGGAGCCAGCGCCGCAGGTCCAACCCCTCCACGCACTCCATGGTGAAGAAGACGTGATTGCCCGACTCGCCCACGTCGTAGACGGGCAGCACGTGCGGGTGCGAGAGCTTGGCCTGCGCCCTGGCCTCCCGCAGCAGCCGCTCGCGCTGGAGCTCGTCTCCCGTTCCCTTGAGGAGCTTGAGCGCCACCTTGCGGTCCAGCTCGCGGTCGAACGCGGAGTAGACGACGCCCATCCCGCCGGCGCCGAGCCTGTCGAGGATCACGTAGCGCCCGAGCGCGTTCCCCGGGAGCAGCCGCGGCGCGGGCGCGCCGGGCGGAGCGGTGAGCTCGGTGGGCGTCTGAGAGGGCACGGCCTCGCGCGACTCGAGGATCCGGCCGCGGGCGCGCAGCACCTGGCTCACCAGGAGGAAGCACTCGGGGCAGGCATCGAGGTGGGCGTCGAGCGCCCCCACCCGCTCCGCCGCGAGCCGCCGCTCGAGGTAATCGAGCAGCTCGGTCTCGCGGGGGCAGGCGCTCGGGGCCATCAGTACGAGTACGACGAGGAGAGGACGAAGAAGACGGAGAACTGCCGCCCGGTCACCTTGAAGGACTCGAAGGAGTTGCCGATGTCCAGCCCGAGCGACTTGAGCAGCCCCAGCGTGGCCACCACGCCCACGGTGGTGGAGGAGTGCTCGGTCTCCAGCCCCAGCGTGAGGGTGGCGCCCACCCGGTGGAGCTGGTCCTCGGTGGGGCCGCTCACCTGCGGCTCGGCCACGCCGGAGAGGTCGGTGAAGAGGCCGAAGCGGAGGGGCACGGTGGGGGTGAGGTACTTCTCCACGCCGATCGCCGCGTCCACCACCCAGCCGGAGTCGCGGATCACGTCGTCGTCCGCGGTGCCGTTGGAGTGGTAGGCCACGTAGCGCAGCGGCGTGTAGAAGACGGCGTCCAGCGAGACGGTGAGGTCCTTGGGGCGGGTGAAAGCGGCGCCCAGGTTCACCCGCGCGGGCAGGAGGGACACGGTGGTGACCTCATGCGTGTCCGCGGTCGCGCCGCCGGTGTTGTCGTTGTTGTTCTGGTAGAGCAGCCGCGTGTACTGCGAGCCGCTGCCGTACGCCTGGAGGGATGGAGAGCGGACCGCGGCGCCGAAGCTCCAGCGGTCCGTGGCCTGCCACCGCGCGCCGGCGGCGGCGAGCAGCCCCACGTTGAACTGCTCCTTGCTGATGGTGAGCTGGATGAAGTTGTTCTTCCCCGCCGTCATGGACGGGACGATGCCGGTGTAGTCGACCCGGTCCGACTGGGTGTGGACCAGGCCGAAGAGCGAGACGCCGAAGGACCAACGCGGCGAGGAGCGGTACGCCAGCGTGGGGCCGATCTGGAGATTCTTCTCCGTGCTGGAGAAGAAGAAGCTGATCGCCCCGTCGCGCACGTCGTTCCGGGTGTCCACGCTGAGCGTGCTCGGCGCGAAGACGCTGAAGGCCACCACCCACGGGGCGGCGCTCCCCTCCTCCGCCTTGCCCAGGTGCCAGAGCGAGCTGGCGTTGATGGGCAGCAGGTTGATGGTGGAGTAGGTGAAGTCGTTCCCGCCGCCCAGCCCGTTGTCCACGCGGCCGAAGACGAGCCCGTAGAAGCTGGTGGAGACGGAGAGCGAGTTGCCGGTGGTGAAGGCCAGCCCGGCGGGGTTGTAGTAGGCGCCGCCCTCGTCCTCGGCGAGCGCGGTGTAGGCGCCGCCCAGCCCGGTGCCGCGCTCTCCGATGGGATAGGGCTGGTAGCCCTGGGCCTGGGCCGCGGCAGGGAGGCTAACCGTCAACGCGAGCGCGCAGGCGCGCCAGGTACTCCTCGAAGGGGAAGAGCTCCACCTCGGCGCTCCCGCGCTTGCTTCCGTCTGGCAGGTAGTCGAACGGGTCATCCAGGTCCCGAATCAACCGCAGCATGTAGACGTAGATCAACGTCAGGAACGGCACGAGGATCACCATCGCCAGCGCGGACTTGTACTTCGCGGCGAGCACCAACGTCAGGATGATCGCCAGCAGCGTCTCCAGCAGGGCATAGGCGGGCGGCAAGAAGCCGGTGCGGGCGATGACCCCGATGCGCCTCACCGTCCGGCGCAGCGAGTTGAGCTCGGACACCGCGCGGGACGCGTACGCGCCGCCGCCTGCCTTCTCCAGCGCCACCACGCTCTCGTGGAACAGGGTGAGCGCGGCGAAGCTCGCCTCCGGCGGCGCCTTGCGCAACAGCCACTCGCGCAGCGACGTGGCCAGCTGCAGCACCGCGGCGCGGTACGGCGCGGCGTCCAGCGCCTTGGAGGCGGCGCCCTGGATGAGCACCTCCTCCAGCGTCTCCAGCGTGCAGGCCAGCTCGCCCGGGAGCTTTTCGCTCTCCTTGTAGTCCCCGAGCGTGCCGCTGAGCATGAAGCCAGTGAGGAAGACGCCGGCGGTGAGGACGATGCCGACCTCGGCGAACTCCACCACGCCCGGCCAGTGCACCACGAACTCGAGCACCAGCTTCGCCGCGAGCACGAGGGCCACCCAGGGCAAGGTGGTGACCATCAGGCGCCACTTCACGAAAGAAGTGAGTCCCCCTCCCTGACCGCAGGCCGTCTTCTAGCACGCCGGATGTCCGCCGGAGGACAGCGGCCATTGGCGCCAGGACGGGGCAGGCCCACCTTCACCTCCATGACGCGACCTCTGGTGACGGGCTTGTTGGCGTTGGCGCTGGTGGTGGGCTGCAAGAAGGGCCGGGAGTCCGACTTCCGGATTCTGGGCGAGGTGCCCACGGACAAGGCCGGCTTCGCGCTCGCCACGTACCAGACGACCGGCGCGCGCTTCACCGAAGGCAACAAGGTGGAGTGGGTGGAGAACGGCGCCGTCTTCGAGCGGATCCGCCAGGACATCGCCCAGGCGCAGCGCTCGGTGAACATCGTCCTCTTCATCTGGCGGCCCGGCCCGCCGGGTGACGCGATCGCCCAGGAGCTGGCCGGCGCGGTGGGCCGCGGCGCCACCTGCCGCGTGCTGGTGGATCCCACCGGGAGCACCCACTTCGAAGACGAAGTCCAGCCGGTGCTCGAGCGCGCCGGGTGCGAGGTGCGGATCTTCCGCCCGCTGCCCGCGGACGAGAACCTGGCGCGCAACCACCGCAAGCTGGTGGTGGTGGACGGGCGCATTGGCTTCACCGGCGGCTTCGGCTTCCAGGACTGCTGGCTGGGGGATGCGCGCAACGAGAAGGAGTGGCGGGACGTGGCCGTGCGCGTCCGCGGCCCGGTGGTGGCGCAGCTGCAGCAGGCGTTCGCGGAGAACTGGCAGGAGGCCTCCGGCGCGCTCTTGCCCGCGTCCGACTTCGCCGCCGCCACGGACGGCCCGTTCGAGGACGGGGTGAGCGCGGCCTTCATCACCAGCACCGCCAACCCGGAGCTGACGGACGCGGAGCGGATCATCCAGCTGCTCGCCGCCGCCGCGAAGGAGAAGCTCTGGGTGGCGCAGGCCTACTTCACGCCCAACAAGCCGCTGGTGGAGCTGTTCGAGCACAAGGCCCGCGCCGGGGTGGACGTGCGGATTCTGGCGCCCGGCGACAAGAACGACCACGCCAGCATCACCAAGATCCAGCGCCGCACGTACGACGCGCTGCTGCCCTCCGGCGTGAAGGTCTACGAGTGGCCCGTCTCCATGCTGCACTCGAAGACGATCCTGGTGGATGACCGGCTCACGCTGATCGGCTCCATGAACTTCGACCGGCTCTCCTACCGGTTCCTCGAGGAGGGCTCGCTGCTGGTGGACGACGCCGGCTTCGCCAAGCGGGCGAAGCAGAGCTTCCTCGAAGACCAGCGCCGCTCGGTGGACGTGGCGGCCAAGGAGCAGCCGGCCCGCGCGCGCCGCTAGGCCCGTTCGGGCGGCCGCCGCCCGTTGGGCGGATCAATCAGGGATGAAACTTCCCCCGTTCACCTCGGGGTGAACCGGAGCTACGCGCCCGAAAGGTTCACAGCCTCTCGGCTGAACGGGGGAACGACGGTCCCGAATGGCTCACAGCCTCTCGGGGAGAGCGCGCAGCTCAGCCCACCCACGGCCGGGCCTGCTTGATCAGCAGCTTCCCGTCGGAGGTGATCTTGAACTCGCTCTCGATGTTGAAGTTCTCGTCCCCGCCGTAGAGCCCCTTGAAGTGTTCCTGGACGACCTTCATGGCCTTGAAGAGCGCCTTCACTTCGCCATCGGTGAGCACGTGGGTGCGGCCCGGAGGGAGCGGCTGGTTCGTCTTCTGCTCGTACTGAATCTCCGGCTCGTTGTTGAAGCCGTAGTTGCCGACGACCAGCGCGTCCGGCGTGGCGCCGCCGTCCGGGTTGGTGACCAGGCTCTCGCCGACCTGCGCGTTCACGGTCATCGTGTCCCAGCCGGGGATGGCCCCGCCCCAGCGGACCACGCCGTTGGCGATCTCGTCGTCCGTGTTGGGCATGGCCAGCTCGGACATGTTCACCGAGTGGGGAGCGATTCTGTAGAAGTCGAACTCGGAGAACGCGCGCTCGTTCCAGACGCTGGCGAAGACGCGCTTGAGGCGATCGGCCAGCGAGCGGCCCGGGCGGTTCGCGTCCGCGAAGCGGAACGTGTACGAGTCGAAGAGCCCCGCGCCGTTGAAGCCCTGGAGATCCTCGCTGTCGCTCGAGGAGCGGATGCGCATGTCCTGGCCCGGGAACTTGGCGGCGAACTGGCGCTGCAGGTCATCCACCTTGCGCTGCAGGCTTGGCGGCAGCGGCGCGTCCTTGATGTGCTCCTGGAGATCCGCGAGCTGCCGGGTGCGCTCGGCCGGGTCGTTCTGGAAGTCCGGGTCCGCCAGCATCTGGGTGAGCCGCTGATCGAACGTGGTGCTCGCGTCGTACTTGGCGTTCTTGAAGAACTCGTCGTACCAGGCGCCGGGGATGCCGAAGCCGTCCGGGGCGATCACCTCAGGCTCGCCCGGGCCGCTCACGTCCAGCGCGCCGGAGCGCTCCAGCTTGTGCAGCTCCGCCACGTTGGTGGCCTTGGTGCCGAAGGCGCGCGCGTCGCGGAAGCCGATGCGGTCCAGCGAGCGCGCGTCCTTGACGGACAGGTCCGGCTTGAGCACCTGCGGCTGGGTGGGGCGCAGCTTCTCCAGGAAGGCGTCCGCCTCCGCCTGGGTGGCCTCGCTCACCGCGTAGCCGCTGGGGGTCACCTCGAAGCGGACGATCTTCCCCTCCAGCCCCTGCACCTTCGGGTCCTTCAGGATGTCCCGCGCGTAGGCGTACGGCGTGTCGTCCTGGCGCGCCTTGAGCGCCACGTGCGAGAGGTACGTCTGCGGCTTGGGGGTGGCCACGCCGGCCACCGGCGGCAGCTCCGCGGGGATCTCATCCGCGTAGATGACGACCTCGCGGCGGGTGGGCGTGGCCTCGCCGGCGCCGGTGCCGTGGATGACGCGCAGCTGACCGTAGGAGACGCCCGGGTTGAGCGCGCTGAAGTCGAAGCTGGCCGAGAGGTCCGTGTTGGTGTGGATGGGGATGCCGGCGGCCTGCAGCGCCTTGCGGTCCGCGCCCCCGTCCTTGTCCAGCAGCTGCTCCTGGGTCTCGCCGCCCGGGTGGTAGAAGAGCTTCCCCTTCGCGAACGGCAGCCCCGCTTCGATCGCCTTGTAGGTCTCGAGCAGGAGCGGCGAGCGGACGATGTCCGTGGACCAGAAGGAGAGGCCGTAGGCGCCCTTCTGGTTGTTGCCGTCCACGAAGTTGTCGAACCCGGTCATCGTCCCCGCCACGAAGCGGCGGTCTGGATCGAGATAGGCCTCCTTGTTGAAGGCCTCGAGCGACAGGGGGACCTTCAGCACGTCCTTGGCGAACAGGTAGTGGTACGGGTACTTCTTGGGCAGGAAGTAGAGCTGCCCGTCCTGGCGGTCGAGCAGGAACTTCACCTCCGGCATGCCCGCCGCGCCCGCGCCGGTCCCGGCCGAGGACATCCGGTCGAACGCGCGGCGCGAGCTCAGGGTGTGGATGACGTCCGGCCCGGAGACGCGGCCGTTGAGGTTGAGCCCGCCCGGGACGAACACCCCACCGCCGCCAGCGCCGCCGGCGAACGCGGCCGGCTGGCTGGCGCGCGCGGCGAAGAGGTCCGCTGGCGTGGGGGGCGCCGCCCCGGTGGAGGGCGCCGCGGCAGGGTGGGCAGGGTCAGCCGGGCCGGTGGAGACGGGCGGGCTGAGGCCGGGAGGCAGGGACGAAGGGATTCGCGTGGACATCAGAGTCTCCGAATGGGACCGGGCGCTGAAGACCTTTCAAGGAGTCAGCTCCGGCCGGCGTGTCGCATAAGCGAGTTGTCGCGCCGTTTGACAGGAGGTTGATGTCAGTGAATTGGACGTTTTCTCTGAGTAAAGGGTGAGTGTCCACGCAGGGTTACAGGTCTACGCACGCAACGCCGCGTTTGATCGGAGCTCTCCACGAAGTGACGCCCACAAGCGTCGCCTACGCGTCGATCGCGGCGGAGACCTCGTCCGCGTGGCCGGCCACCTTCACCTTCGGCCACACGCGCTTCACCTTCCCGTCCGGAGCGATCAGGAAGGTGGAGCGGATGATCCCCATGAACTTCCGGCCGTAGAGGACCTTCTCGCCCCAGGCGCCGTACTTCTCGGCCAGGGCGTGGTCGCTGTCCACGAGCAAGGGAAAGGGCAGCGAGTACTTGGTGGCGAACTTGGCGTGGCTCTTCTCGCTGTCCGGCGAGACGCCGAGCACCACCGCGCCCTTCTTGAGCAGCTTGGCGTGGCCGTCCCGGAAGTCGCAGGCCTCCTGCGTGCAGCCGGGGGTGCTGTCCTTCGGGTAGAAGTAGAGGACCACGTGCTTGCCGGCGAAGTCCGCGAGCTTCACCGTCTTCCCGCCCTGGTCTTTGAGCGAGAACGCCGGCGCCTTCTTCCCTTCTTCGATCATCCGCCCCTCTTTAGGGTGCTGCGAGAGGGGCGGACCCTAGCTCAAAGCGTGGAGAGCGGACGGCCGATCGCCTGGGCGATGCCGCGCACCTGCTGCATCAGCTCGGCGAACTGCTTGGGCTCCAGCGACTGGTGCCCGTCCGAGAGCGCCTTCGCCGGGCAGGGGTGGACCTCGATGATCAACCCGTCCGCGCCGGCGGCCACGCCGGCCCGGGCGATCGCCGCCACGTGCTGCCGGATGCCGATGCCGTGCGAGGGATCCACCACCACCGGCAGGTGCGTGAGCTCCTTGAGGACCGGCACCGCGTTGATGTCCAGCGTGTTGCGGGTCATCGTCTCGTAGGTGCGGATGCCGCGCTCGCAGAGCATCACCCGCCGGTTGCCGCGGTTGACGATGTACTCGGCGGCCATCAAGAGCTCCTTGATGGTGGCGGAGAGGCCGCGCTTGAGCATCACCGGCTTGTCGATCGCGCCCACCCGCTCCAGCAGCGAGTAGTTCTGCATGTTGCGCGCGCCGATCTGCAGCACGTCCGCGTACTCGGCCACCATCGGCACGGTCTCGGTGTCCTTCACCTCGGTGATGACCTTGAGGCCGGTGGCCTCACGCGCGAGCGCCAGCAGCTTCAAGCCCTCCTCGCGCAGCCCCTGGAACTCGTACGGGCTGGTGCGGGGCTTGAAGGCGCCGCCGCGGAGGAACGTCGCGCCGGCCGCCTTCACCGCGTGCGCGGACTCCAAGATTTGCTCCTTCGTCTCCACCGAGCAGGGGCCGGCCATCACGCAGACGGCGTTGCCGCCCACGCGCACGCCGCCCACGTCCACGATCGTGTCCTCCTGCTTCACCTCGCGGGAGACGAGCTTGAAGGGCTGCGAGACGCGCACCGCGTCCGCCACGCCGGGCATGGTGACGAAGAGCTCCGGCTCCAGCGCGCCCTTGTTCCCGGTGATGCCGATCGCCACCCGGCTCGCGCCGGGGATGCTGTGCGGCTGGAGCCCCATTGACCGGATCTTCTCGGCCACGGCTTCAATCTCGGCCGGGGTGGCCTGGGGCTTCATCACGATCAGCACGGGGAACCTCCTTCGAAGGGTCGCTGCGGACCTCGAAGTGTAGCCCGCACTCCGCGCGCAACGCCCACTGCCCCCGGGCGCCAATGTGCTCCAAGGTGGCCGGACGGACTACGCGCGCGTCTGCCGCACGCCGATCCGCTCCAGCTGCCGCCAGAAGCCCGGGAAGCTCTTCTGCACGCAGTCCGGATCCGTCAGCCGCAGCGTGGTGCGCCCGAGGATGGCCAGCGTGGCCGCCGACATGGCCAGGCGGTGGTCCCCGTGGCTGTCCACCGTCAGCGGTGAGAGCGACCGCGGCGGCTCGATCCGCAGGGCATCGTCCGCGCCGACCAGGGAGGTCTTCCCGCCGGCCGCCGCCACCAGCTCCTGGATGCCGCGCAGCCGGTCGCTCTCCTTGAGCCGCAGAATCCCCACGTGCGAGAGCCGGCTGCGGCCGGGGAGCACGCAGGCCAGCGCGGCGAGCGTGGGCATCAGGTCCGGGCACTCGGCCGCGTCCGCCTCCAGCCCGCCGCGCAGCTCGCCGTCCACCGACAGCGTGAGCGGCGCCACCGGCCGGACCGACAGCCCCACGGATTCCAGATGGCGAACCACCGCCCGGTCCGGGTGCGCCGCGCGCAGATCCGCGCCATGCACCCGCCCGCCCACCCGCCACGCCGCGCCCAGCAGATAGCCCAGCGAGGACCAGTCCCCCGGCATCAGCGGCGGCTTCTTCGGCGCCTGCCACGAGGCCACCGTGAAGCGACGAGGCCCGCGCTCGAGCGAAAAGCCGCAGCGGGTGAGCCACTGCAGCGTGAGCTCCAGGTAGCCTTCGCTGGCGGTGTGGCCGGTCAGCTCCACCGTCCACGCGCGCCCTTCGCGCCGCTGCAGCGCCGCGCAGACCAGGAGCAGGCTGGTCACGAACTGGCTGGACTCCACGCCGGAGATGAGGAACCGCGGCGTCACGCTGGCGGTGGCGCCCGCCGCCTTCACCTCCAGCGGCCAGGGCGCGCCGGGAGTCAGCTTGAGCCCCGCGCCGCCGAGCGCCTGGGCCAGCGCGTCCATCAAGGGCTGGTGCGGCCGCTCCGCCAGCCGCGGCGTCCCGGTGAAGCGCACCGTCTTGCCGGCGGCCACCGCCGCCTGGCCGAGCAAAATCCGGAAGGGCGCCCCGCCGTCCGCGCAGTCGATCTCCACGGCGTCACCCGGCGCGTCGAGCGCGGCCAGCCCGGCCGCCATCACCCGCACGTCCGCCGGCAGCTCCACCCCGGGCCCCTCCAGCGAGGCGAGCTCCGGGAGGCCCAGCAGCCGCGCCAGCACCAGCGCCCGCTGCGCGTCCGACTTCGAGACCGGCGGGAAGAGCTCCCCCGCCCGCAGCGACGTGGCGTCCACGGTGAGGATCATGGCCGCTCTCCCCGCTGCCAGAAGGGCAGGAGCGCGCGCCAGTGCGCGTGCGCCACGCCCTGCACCACGCAGTGCCCCGGCGACTTGAGCAGCACCATCCGCAGCTCGCCGGACGCGCCCGCCTTCTTGTCCGCCCCCAGCAGCGCCTCAATCCGCGCGGGCGTGGCGCGCTTGAGCGCGGCGGCCAGCCGCGGGCGCTGGAGGATCCCCACCTCCTGCGTGAAGAGCGCGCCCACGCTCTGCGCCAGCGCCGCGGGCGTCACCCCCACCCTCCGGCCCACGTCCAGGGCGCAGAGGATCCCCAGCCCCACCGCGTCCCCGTGCGAGAGCGAGAAGCGGGTGAGGCTCTCCAGCACGTGGCCGAAGGTGTGGCCGAAGTTGAGGACCTGCCGCAGCCCCTGGTGCTCGTAGGGGTCCTTGTCGCAGACCGAGTCCTTGAGCCGCCGCGCGTCCCGCACCAGCTCTTCGAGCCCGGGCGTCCGGCGCCGGTAGCGCGCGAGCCGGGCGCGGTCGAGCGAGACCACCATCTTCCAGGCCTCCACCCGCCCCTCGCGCAGCTGCCGCTCCGAGAGCGTCTCGAAGAGCTCTGGGCACAGCCACGCCTGCGAGGCGTAGTGGAACACCCCCAGCGCGTTCTTCACCCAGTCCCGCCCCTGCGGCAGGTGCACCGCGCCCTTGCCTCCCACGCTGCTGTCCACCGCGGCCAGGAGCGTGGTGGGGACGTGCAGGAGCGGCAGGCCGCGCTTGAGCACGTGCGCCGCGACGGTGGCGAGGTCGCCCACCGTCCCGCCACCCACGCAGACCACCCACGCCGAGCGCGGCAGCCCCACCGCCTGCTGCAGCACCTTCTCCAGCACCCGCAGGGACTTCGCCCGCTCGCCGGCGGTGAGCGGGACCAGGATCCGCGAAGGGCCCTTGAGCGCCCGGTGCACCGCCGGGTGCAGCTTGAGCACGCGCGCGTCCGCCAGCACCAGCGCGCGCTGCGGCAGGTGCTGCGCGGCGAGCGCCTCGAAGCGGCCCCACACGTCGTTCGGGCGGCGGTACGCGCCGGGCGCCTCGCGGGTCCTCATGCGGAGTGCGGCCGGGCCAGCACGAGCAGCCAGAGATCCGCCAGCACCAGCGACACCATCGCCTCCAGCACCGGGACGGCGCGCGGCATGATGCACGGGTCGTGGCGCCCCTGCTTCGCCTTCTCCCCCAGCGTGGAGGGCGGCTTGAAGAAGACGCGCAGCGCGAGCGGCTCACCGTTGGAGAGCCCGCCCTGGATGCCGCCGTAGGACTCCGGCGTGGAGTGGAAGTCCAGGCCGGGGCGGGAGATCGTCCCCGCGAGATCCGGCGGCCCCCACCAGACGCCGGTCACCGCGCCCACGCTGGAGACGGCGTTGGCGAGCAGGTTCTTGAGCTTGCCGAAGACCGGCTCACCCACGCCCTGGGGCAGCCCCTCCACCCGCAGGTCGATCGAGCCGCCCAGGCTGTCCCCCGCCTTCTTCGCCGCCAGAATCCGCTCCGCCATCTGCTCGTTGAGCGCGGGGTCCGGACAGCGCGTGGGGTGCGCGTCCACCTGCGCGCGGGTGAGGCCGGGCGGAGGGAGCGCCGCCACCAGGGAGCCCACCTGCGAGACCCAGCCCACCGAGCGCAGACCGGGCAGCGCCTTGGCGAGGTACGCCTCCGCCACCGCGCCGCCGATGACGCGGCTCAAGGTCTCGCGCCCGCTGGTGCGGCCGCCGCCGCGGTGATCTCTGTGCTTGAAGCGGTGGCGCCACGGCGCGTCCGCGTGGCCGGGGCGGTCCTCGGTCTTGAGCGCGTCGTAGTCCCCCGAGCGCTGGTCCGCGTTGCGGACGATGGCGGCGATCGGCGTGCCCAGCGTCTTGTCCTCGTAGAGCCCGGAGAGCAGCTCCACCTGATCCGGCTCGTTGCGCGCGGTGACCAGCGCGGACTGGCCGGGCCGCCGGCGATCCAGCGCGGCCTGCACGTTGGCGCGGGTGAGCGGCACGCCCGCCGGGCAGCCGTCCACCACCGCCCCGAGCGCCGGCCCGTGGCTCTCCCCGAACGTGGTCAGCCGGAAGAGCTCGCCGAAGGTGTTCACCTAAGCCTGCCTCCTCGTCTTGTGGACCTTAGGCGATGCGCGGGCCCCCCGCGCGGGCTTCACCTCCAGTTCCACCGCGTCCGCGCGCCCCTTCTTCGGAGCGGTGGTGTTCGTGGAGAGCTCCCGCGCCTTCTCCAGCGCCCTCTGCGTGGCGGTGGGCTCCACCACCACCCGAACCCTGTCCCCCACCGACACCCCGGCGGCCTTGCGCAGCGGCGCCTCCACGATGAGGAAGAAGCGGCCCCAGCGCTGGCCAATGTAGCCGTCGAAGCGCACGCCCTGCACGGTGCCCTTCACCAGCCAGCCGTCCCGGCGCGGATCCAACCGCACCGGCTTCTGGCGCCAGACCGCCTCGGGGTCGAACGGCACGAGCACCGCCGTGACGCCCTTGTGCCCCTGCACCAGCTCCGCCTCGAAGCGCGCCTTGCTCACGTGCCGCCCTCCCACAGCCGGCGCTGGCCACGCGCCTGCGCGATCAACCACGCCGCCCCGAGCAGCACCGGCGCCCCACCGCGCTTGCGCACCTCCGCCGCCACCGCGCGCCCCGGCGGGCCGTAGGCGATGACCGCCACCTGCGCGTTGGCGAAGGCGAGCGCGGGGGGCAGCTCCACGGAAGGCGGCCAGGTCCAGACGCAGGGCCCGGAGAGCGGCGCCGCGGTGACCTCCGCCCGCTTGAGGACCTTGAGGGGCCGGTTGAGCCGCTCGGCGGCCAGCCGCAGCGCCGCGGTGGCGCCGCCGTCTCCGAGCACCGTCACCTCGCCGCCGCCCAGCCGCGTGAGCACGCGCAGCGCGCCGTCCACGTCGGTGTTCTCGGCGTCGTAGCCGTGGCCGCGGCGGATGAGCGTGTTCACCGCCGGCAGCGGGCTGCCCAGATACGTCGCCAGCACCTTCTTGAACGGGCTGGTGACGGCGAAGCCCCGGTAGTACGGCACCAGCGCGTCCACCAGCTCCCCCACCGGGGCGTCCGGCGGCAGGTCGATCCGGTCGAACGGCGGCGGGTGGATTCTGGGCGAGCGCGAGTGGGCGATGGAGGCGCCGAGGATCGCCGCCCGCGAGTCGGACGGGCGCCCCTTGCGCTCGCGCACCGCGTCCGCGAGCAGCCGCTGCCCGGGCGCGGCGGAGAAGCCGGGCTCCAGGGCCACGTAGTCCAGCGCGTTGCGCCGCGCGAGCAGGCACCGGAAGGGCAGCGCCAGCGCGCCGGTGGCGAGCACGGTGACGCGGTCCTTCCCGAGCGCCTCGCGGAGCGCCGCCTGCGTCTTCAGCAGCCGCGCGCCGTCGGCGGGCGCGCCGAGCGGCTCCACGTGCTTCACGTACACCTCTGGCGACAGGCCTGCGTTGGTCCAGAGGGCGAGCGCCGCCTCGGTGAGCAGGGGCGAGCTGGCGTGCAGGGAGATGAGCCGCTTCGCGGGCGCCTCGGGGCCGGCGGGGAGGACGATTAACCCGCCCTCCACCCGCAGCTCGCGGTCCACCCGCGTGGCCACCTCCACCCACTCCGGAGGCAGCGGCTGACCGCGCTCCGAGACCAGCAGCGGCAGCGCCGCCGCCAGCGCGCGCACGTCCACGGCGGTGGGAGGGTGGAGGTCCGTGCGCACCTCGAGCAGCTGGGCGCCGCGCGCGCGCGCCTGCTGCGCGAAGGAGACGGCCTCCTGCCCCGTGCGAGCCGGGGGGAGCGTGACGACGAGTCGGCCAGCCATGGAGGTTAGAGGAGCTTCATGCCACGCGGCGCCGGCCCGTCAAGCGCCCGCGCGCGCCGGACCGTGTCCTTCAGAGGACACGCCTCGGCGCCGCGAGCGCCGCCGGTGGCGCAGGACGATCCCGTAGCCGACGAGCGCGTTGACGACCATCAGCGCGTTGGTGACCACGAAGACCCAGTTGCGCACCAGCGCGCTGTAGACGGTGAAGCCCGCGGAGGCGGCCAGCTGGCCCACGAAGAGCCAGCGCGAGACCCCCTCGCTCGTCCCGGCCTTCCACTGCTTGTGCACCTGCTTGCCGAGCGTCAACACCAGGACGAGCGAGCTGAGCCAACCAATCGCATCCGTCATGGGGAAGACCTCCTGCCCAACAACTTGCGCAGGCAAGCGCCCCGCGGCTAGGGGCCGCCCGCGAAGCGGGCTACGGTTGCGGGACCGATGCCAGAGCCCATCATCCTGCTGCAGGAGACCTCTCCGTCGGCGCCGGTGATCGCCACGGTGGAGGCGGACGGGACCACGGTCTACCTCTACCTGAACGGCGCGCCCCGCACGAGCTTCGGGATGCGCTCGCTGTGGGTGGCGAACCTGGCGCCCGCGCCCGAGGCGCTGGACTACGAGCGGATGCGCCGCGGCGAGGCGCCGATGATGCCGCTCAACGGCACGCGCCGGCCGCAAGGCGTGAAGCTGGCGGAGCTGGAGCCGCTCACCCTGCTCTGGTACCCGGAGGGGACCGGCGCGGCGCTCTACGGCAAGGACGAGCTGTTGGCGATCCTCCCGCCCGGCATCCCGGAGAGCGACGCGTTCAGCGGCTTCTCCCGGGACTGCGCGCAGCAGACGCGCCTGGCCTGGCCGCTCTCCGGCGCGCAGGGGACGCAGGCGCTGGCCGAGCTGGACCGGGCGGACGCCTTCTGGGAGTCCTGGGAACAGGAGCAGACCTGGCCCGCGCTGCGCACCCGGCTGCTCTCCGCGGTGGACACCGCGCTGGGGACGGACGGGCAGTACTTCAAGCTGGGGGACGCCGAGTGGCCGCCCGCGTTCCTGGCGGTGCGGCGCACCCGCGAGGCCACCGTGCTCGTCACCGGCGGCACCGCCATCCGGCCGCAGCCGGGCGCGGCGCGCCCACTGGCCAAGGCGCAGGGGCCCAGGCGGATCGAGCTGGCGCTGGCGCTGCGGGGAGACGTGAACGAGCCAAACCTCTCTTCGCTGTGCCACTACCTCTCCGCCCAGAGCCAGCTGCCGTGGCTGCGCTTCTCCTGGCTCGGCCCCGGCCACACGCTCGACTGCGACGTGCTCCCCGTCACCGCCAGCGCGCGCTTCCCGGCGGTCATCTGCGTGGAGGCCCCGCGCGGCGCGCCCGCCCTGGAGTTCCCCGCGTACGACGGGGATCCCGTGCACCTGCTCTGGCTGGTGCCGATCACCGCCGCCGAGCGCGAGCTGGCCGTGAAGCACGGATCGCACGTGCTGATGGACCGGCTGGAGAGGCTGGGAGAGATCTGGGCGCACGGGGACCGCGCGGATCTCGGCGTGGCCAACTAGGCCCTCCGTTCACCCCGAGCGGAGTCGTGGGGCGTTGTGAACCTATCTGGCGCGTAGCTCCCCCGTTCATCCCGAGCGTAGTGAGGTCGCCGCCCCTTGGGCGGATCAATCAAGGCAAGAAACGTGAGGCCGTCCGCTCAGCCCGAGCGAAGTCGAGGGCCCCACGAGCGAGAGTCCCTACGATCGGCGGGCCCTCGACTTCGCT